>NZ_JBQFZC010000001.1:0-1574974 GCF_056542025.1 Ruegeria sp. AF2
TCGCGTAAAGCGCGATGCCGGGCCCAACAGGAGGAGGCGTTTCGTAAGAAACGTCGACGACTGACGGGAAGGTTTGTGGTTAACCCAGTGCACCTTCGGCAGCAGTCCGCACAGCGCGAATATTGTCGCCATAGACCGACGGGTTTGACACTGACCCGCCTTTAAAAACTGCTGATCCGGCGACCAACACGTCAGCGCCTGCAGCGGCCACCAGAGGCGCTGTTTTGGGATCAACACCGCCGTCGATTTCGATATGCACCGGTCGGTCGCCGATCATCTCGCGCAAACGTTGCACTTTTGCGGTCATGTCGATGAATTTTTGCCCCCCAAAGCCGGGGTTGACGGTCATGACGCACACCAGATCAGTCAGGTCCAACAGATGTTCGACGGCCTCGGCGGGCGTCCCGGGATTCAACGCGATCCCTGCTTTCATTCCCGCAGCGCGTATCGCCTGCAGCGTGCGGTGCGTATGCGGCCCCGCTTCGACGTGCGCGGTCAGCACATCAGCGCCCGCATCGGCATAGGCTTGAATATAAGGATCGACCGGAGTGATCATCAAATGCACATCCATGACGGTCTTAACATGTGGGCGAAACGCTTTGACCGCTGGGGGACCAAAAGTGAGGTTTGGGACAAAGTGGCCGTCCATCACGTCTACATGAACCCAATCCGCCCCTTGCGCTTCGATGGCCTGAATCTCCTGTCCGAAATTTGCGAAATCGGCTGACAGGATCGAGGGAGCGATCTTGATGGAACGGTCAAAGCTCATGACTGGCCTCATGTGGGTGTGCTGTTGCGGTGGCGTATACCCTCGACTCGCGTCAATGCATAGGCCTGACTGCGGTGAATCTGATCGATAGATTCAATATACAAACCCGCCAGTTCAAAGCCTGCTCAGGCGCGATAGAAAAGATATCGATCTGGCGCGATGGTCTCGGGGCCTTCAATCTGAGCAAAACCCGTCAACGGTTGCCCTGAAATCAACAACCCACCGGGTCGCATGACCTGTTTGATCAGAGGGCTGAGGCGCGCCGCTTCCGCAACATCTTCGGACTTGATCCCGCGGCCGAAATCGTAGTGCGCCAGCGCGATTGTTTGGCCTGCGTCCGCCAGTTTACGCAACATCGGCTCGGCCTCACCCTGCAGGAAATCCTGTGCCGGTGGCGTGCTGTCGGGATGACACTGCAAGACGCGATCCATCACCCATATACGCCGAGAGGGCAGGATCTCTCGCAGATGATCATAGGTACGTCCGTTACCTAGCCCCAGGTCCAGAACGTCCCCTTCCATGGTGCCGATCTGTGCGGCGGCCCAGTTTAGCCCATCGCGTTGCGCCGTCAGGCGGCGCAGCATGGAATCCAGTCGGCTCATTCGGGCTCTCCTTGCGAGTTCAGTTGCGTGGTGCGGTCCAGGGTGTGCCCGGTCCATCAAGCAGCCTGTGCAACAGATCCTGTGTAAACGTCCAGATGTCCTGATCATGGACCAGATGATGCGTCAACACCCCAAATGCTTCGGCATTGTCTGCGCGACCGGTGCGTCGGTCATGCAGCAGCTCAACTGTCTGTGCGATCAGTCTGTCAGGGTCGATTAAACCGCGCGTCCCGCGCCAGTCGATTGGATCGAGATGTGTGTTTATCTGCGCGAGGCCGGGCGCTGCGAGCGGTATCTTTCGGGGGGTCGCCGTCGACAGTATCCGATAGCCCAGCCCGTGAAGCTGCATGGCGACTTTGGAGTCGATCCGGTTCCATGGCGGAACAAACATCGGTCGCAGGTGCGCACCAAACAATTCTCGCAACCGGTACAATCCAGCCTCGGCATCTGCAACTACCGCTTCAAGGGGCCGGTGCAGGCGAAATTCGGCTTTCTTCTCGTCCGCAGGCGCGTGGTTCTGATGCGCCCAGCCATGCACAACCGGGATCAAAACAGACTGATCCGACACATACTCTGCCAGCGCCGTCTGCGCCTCACGCGGGATTACCGCCAGATGGACTGGCAGGCCGAGCTCGTCTGACATGGCCGATAGCTTTTCTATCTGTGGTGTCACTGCAACTGCATCGTCATCACGCCACCACAAGGGCAGGGTCAATCCTGCATCCTGCCAGCGCCGCAACTCTGACTGCAAGGGGCGCCAATCAGGCCTCATCGGCTGGCCTCGTACAAGCTCACTGCAATTTCCACCGACCGGCGTGCACCATCAAACCCGTTGGTCATAGGGAGGCGTTCAGCACCCGAAATGACATGCTCAAGCGCATTCGCCAGTGAGTCCGCGTTCAGGTCAGAACTGTTAAGCACCTTGATCCCGTTCAACTGAGACAGAGATCTCGCGCGCAAAGTCTGTTCAACCTCTTTTCCATCATCGAACGGTATCAGAACCGCCGGGGTACCGCTTTGCAGCAGGTCCATGGCCGTGTTGTAACCGCACATGCTGACCGAGGCGGCGGCTAGCGGCAGCATTTGGCGAAAATCAGGGCGGACGGATTCAAGAAGAACCGAGGTACTCTGGGTCATTTGCGAAAGCTGGGAAATCCGTGCTTCTGCATCCTGCCCGCCCACCAACAATCGCCAGCGCCTGTTGGGCATCTTTTGGGCGGCCTCGATGGCCACTTGAAAGATCGGCTGGCCGACCGACCCGCCACCCGCGCTGACCAATATCTCGCCTTGGCCTATGCCATCCGGATGGCTGGGCGCAGCACTTGGGGCGACGAAACCGGTGTAATGAAGGCGCGATGCCAGTTGAGCCGAGACAGGCCAACTGACCTCCAGCTTGGTGATCTTGGGGTCGGAATGGACCAGAACGCCGTCGTAAAACTCTGCGATAACCTCATCCGTTTGGGTTACCTTTGCGGGCTTCGATGGCGGCGCAAGAATGTCACGGATCGAACCAAGGATGACGGGTGGCCGAGGTAGGTCTCGTGCGGCTTTCAACGCAGATTTGAACTCCGCGGCCAAAGAGCGCCGCCCGAACGGATAAAGCTCGGTGATCAGAACCTGCGGCCCGAAGCTGCTTACCGCCTGCGTCAGGGCGTTTGTGCGCGCAGCGAAGTAGGCCAAGTCGGCCACAGCGCCATTCTGATCAAGCAGGCGGGTGAAATCGGTGCCATCAGACCGCAGCGGCGGTAAATTCAGTAATGATAATCCACGTGTGTCAAGCTGAGGCGCAGGCAGGCCACCCGAGACCACAAATACCTCGTGGTCCTGTTCGGCGAATGCGCGCCCCAATGTGAGGGCCCGGCTAAGGTGTCCGGTCCCTAGCAAATGGGTAACAACGATCATCACCTTCATGGTCAAGCCTCACGCGCAATCAATCGAACCGGTTCGGGTTCAGGCCGCATTTCGTCCAGGTCTACGATAAACAGTCTGTTGCGCTTGATCTTAAACGGCGCGGGACCGGAAAAGTTCCAGCCCCAGGCCTTGGCCAATATTACCCTCATGATTCCGATGTGGCAGACAGCAAGATTGTCTCCCTGCAACTCGGTCAACCATGGATTAAGCCTTGCCCATAATTCAGCCGGGCTTTCACCGCCCGGTGGCCGATAATCCCAGCCCCAGTCTTCGATGTGGCGATAACCGCTGTCGGGGATTTCGATCAGTTCGGCACCGCGCCGTCCCTCCCAATCGCCCCAATTCATCTCGGTCAGCGCCTGAGATGTTTTGGGCGCTTTATCCGATACCAACTGCGCTGTTTCAGACGCGCGGCTTAGCGGGCTGGACCAGATTGATGCTGCGTTCCACGGCGATGGCAGGCAATACCCCGCAAGTTCAGCCCGCGCGTCGGCATCCAACGGGATGTCGCTGCGCCCCTGAATGCGACCCGCGCGATTCCAATCCGTGTGTCCATGGCGCAGAAGGGCGAGACGGGTCATCGGTTTTTCTCCAACAATGGGCGCACAGTGGTCCAGAACCGCTCGGTGGCGGATGGCATCAGATGGCGGTGCGCGACATAGGCGCGGGCCCGATTGCCCTCAGACTGGCTCAGGTCGGGATGGTCCAGAAACCTCTGTATACGCGCGGCCAACCCTTTGGCACCCGATCCGACGCCGGGATGATCCGAAGGCATCAGCACATCACGAACACCGGGGCGATCTTGTGCTGCGACGGGAACGCCGCAGGCCTGGGCCTCAAGATAGACCATTCCATAGGCTTCGTTGACCCCGGGCCAAACGAACAAGGACGCCTGGCGGTACTGGACCTTCAACGTGTCCCGATCCAGCTGACCCAGAAACCGGACACGAGGTCCGAACCGCGCCATCAGCGCCTCGACTTCCAATCGGGCCGGGCCATCGCCTACCACGTCCAACGCCCAATCCCCTGTCAGATGTTCCAGCGTGTCGGCCAGAATGGCGTACGAGGCCAGCTTGTCCCCCGGCCGCATCATGCCCACGGTCAGCATCGGCCCATCACGGGTCGAAACAGGGGGCAATTCCGTGATGGGAAGAAACGGAGGCAGTTCCACCAACGCCTGCGTACCGAACCTTTCCCGTTCTAACGTGATCAGGTCGTTGGCAGTGTGGTAGAAAATCACCTGCGCGCTGTCGCACGCGTCATGCGCCGCTTGCGCAAAATCAGCCCATGGGCCTGCAAGCCGGCTGGTGGCGCGGGTACTTTCCAGCTGCACATACGGGATGTCTCTTGCGCGGCTCACGGCCGGGCCGAGCAGATCGGGGGCCTTATAGTAGTTGTGATAAGTCACCCACAGGTTCGTGTCAGAGGGCAGTTCCTCAGCCAGTCGTGCAGCCTCGGTCGTTGCTTTGCGACGTAATTCGTCCTGAAGTGCCCGGTCGCCTGCCTTGTCGTAAATCCGCAATTGCGAGGCCAGCTCAACAATGTCTCCCTGAGCGCCGAGGGCCTGCATCAGGTTGCGGGCCATTTCGCGATCACCCGAGGGCTTGGGACTGTCGGGGGACTTCATCGGTGCATAGAAAGCCACCCGCGCCATCAGGGCTCGTCCGCGCACAAGGCGCTGAGCCGCTCGGACAAGCGACGTATGCCCGGGTCCATCCGGAAGTCGGCGATCAACCGGTTATACGCGGCCTCAGCCATCTCGGCCGTTCTGGTCGGGTTCCGGGCGAGATCCGCAATAGCCGAGGCAAGAGAGGTCGGGTCATCTGCTGACAACTGACCGTGAATACCGGATTCAATGAACTCCGGGATGGCTGACACCGGCGTTGACAGGATCGGGAGGCGCTGGGACGCGGCTTCCATCAAAACATTGGGTAAACCATCGCGGTCGCCGTCGGCAGCAATTCTGCTGGGCAGGACAAACAGATCAGAGCGGCGCATCTCGGCAATGACTTCCGGTTGATCGCAAGCCCCCATCCACGTGATCCGATCGGAAATCCCTGCGGCATCGGCTTGTGCGCTCAACTCATCGCCCAGATTTCCGCCGCCGATATGGGTCCAATGCCAATTCAGCGATCTGGGGAGTAGCGCGAAAGCTTTGAGAAGCCGGTCAAAGCCCTTCTTTTCGACAAGACGCCCGACTGACAGCATGTGAAAGGGTGCATCCTCTGCACGCGAACACTGCTGGGGAGGTGCAGGAAACCGCGACAGGTCCAGCCCATGATAGATCAGTTCTACCCGCGCAGGATCATCAGCCAGTTCGCGCAGATGTGCGGCACCAATGGCAGTACAGGTTGCCCCGAAGATGGCGCCGTGAGAGGCCAGTTGCAGCTTTTCCCGCTTTTCCCAGTCTGGTGAGGTCCAGATATCTTTGGCATGCGCCGAAAAACTCCAGGGCAGGCCGCGCATGATAGACGCATAGCGGGCGACCGAAGACGGTGTGTGCATGAAATGCGCGTATAGCGCCTGCGTTTGATCGGGCAGCTCTGCGGCCAACACGCAAGCCTGGCCAAACCGGCGAATTCGGTTGTGAGTCGGGTCTCGGCGAAGGTCTTGCCGCCAGACCTGGTAAGCTTTCGCGTATCCGGGCAGACGAGCTGCAATGTCTCGCGCAGTCGCCAGCCGCTCAGGCTCTTCATAAAGGTATTCCGGCAGGTAATGCACCTGCCCCTTGAAGCGATCGTGCAGAGGATGGCGCTTGGTATCGGTCGGGTGGCGCAACGACCAGATATCGAAGCTGTGCCCTGCCTCCTGCAAGGCCACCAATTCTTGCGCGATGAACGTCTCGGACAGGCGCGGCCAGCCTTTGACTAGCACCGCCAGCTTGGGGGGTTCGCGCGTCATCCGGTGGCGCGCTCTTGTTCCGCGCCTAGCAGCGCGTTTATGCGATGAGTGACGTAGCTTAGCCCGTCCAACAGCCCTGCGCGAATGGCCTGCGAAGGCAGCGGCTGATGGGGCAAGGCGCGGATCGCGCGGATCATTGCATCCGCTGTCAGACCGTCACGGTTTTCATCCAGCATGCGTACCAGACCCAGATCCTCGGCGCGCGAGGCACGAATCCATTGCTCCAACCGCGGCGTCGTGCGCGGAACAATGACGGCGCGTTTGTCGAAGGACAAAACCTCGCAGAAGGTATTGTACCCGCCCATGCAGACCACACCGGCAGCGCCCGCGAACAGCGTTTCGATCTGCGATTCAAAGCCAACAGCGGTCACACGGCCATTTAGGGCGGCGACACGGGTTTCAAAATCTTCGCGTAGTTCGCCTGACAGGAAGGGCCCATAGACCAGTACAGCGCGGGGTGACAGATCCGGGTCTTTTTCATATGCGGACAGCACCAAATTGACCATCGCCTTGCCATCGCCGCCACCACCAGGGGTGATCAGGATATACGGTTGTTCTGGTGGCTCACCAACCGGCCCAAGATCGCGACGTAGATACCCTGTCCAATGAATGCGCTGTTGCGTCGCCGGGCTGAGGGGAAGGCCTTGTGTAGGATCGTAGACCGATCGCAACCCATATACCCAGATCTCATCATAGAATCGTTCAGTCGCCGAGATCGCGTCCTTACGCTCCCATTCGGCGGCCAGTACTTCGGGCTCATCCAGAACGTCGCGCAGGCCCAGAACCAATTTGGTTGAGCAGGAGTTTTCAAGATACTCAAGCGTCGGCAGCAGCTCACCGCGAAAACCGGTAGGCTCTTTGTCGACGATCAGCACATCGGGGTCGAACTGTTCGACAGATGTCTGGATCAGGCTTGCGCGCAACTCGGTCACATCATCGATGCCCATGCCGATGGTCTGCGAAGCATACGAGCCGTCGGCGCGTTTGGTGACCCCGGGTAGACGGACATGGTCAACGCGACGCGGAAAAGTAAACCGTCCGGCAATGGGTGAACCGGTCAATATGAGGGCCGAAGCGCGTTGATCGGCTTGTGTTATGGCCGCAGCCAACGCGCGTGACCGGCGCAGGTGACCCAGGCCGAACGTGTCGTGACTATATAGCAGGATGCGCGGTGCGCGGCCGTGATTTTCGTTTTTGATCCCTAGGCTCATGCCTTCGCCTGTTTCGGTTCCGGTGCAACTCCGCGCGTCTGCACCTGATTATCGTAATTCTGCCAGACCTTCTTGCCAAAGGCACAGATTCCGCCGTCCAAATGCGCCAAACATTGCGAATTGGCAACAGCATAATGCCACCGCCGGCAACAGGCGCACCTTGCGATATGCAGGCCGATGGTTCTTCATGCACAAGCCAATTCGGAGGCTGGACGCCTTAGGTGGTCATATTCAATTTTTGTTGTCTTGGAAACACTTTATCCCATCCATTGCGTCAGGAACACGGGCTCTCACGATGTTGACACCGCGTGTGCGGATGATTTGAACAGCCTTCTGAGGTTCTATAGTCTTGGACGCAGCTACGAATTGGATGCGATATACGATGAAAATGAATGTTCTGGCCGGGCTGATTTTGGTGATTTGGGCGGCGATGCTGGCCAGTGCAACCGACGCGGTTGCGCAAACTTCGCTTATTCCGGGATACCCAATAGGATCAAGCGATGAAGCCAGTTCTTCAAGCTCTGCCGCTGACAGCGATCTGGCGGCGGCCATTCGATCCGCTTCCGAGGCGGGCGCAAGCGTAATCGTAATCGACAGCGCCGGGCAGGTTGTATCGGCAGCAGGCAATAGCGGTGACGCGACGCCCGAGGCAGATAGCATTGATCACATGGCTGAGGGTTCTCAGCTGATGAAGGCGCAAGAGCGGTTCTCAAAGTTCCGGGATTCCGTGCGCTCGCGGATGGAGGCGCTGCCCTATTCGGTCTTTGAGGTGCAATACATCCTCAGACAGACCAGTCCGGACGGGCGGATCCAGACCTATGTCGAGGTGTTGGTCCTGAACGTGTTGTTCCTTTTGCTGGGGCGTTGGTTGTCGATCGAAATCTACGGCAAGCGCATCGCGAAGCGTTTGGTGGTTGCGCGCATCAAGGAAAACCCGGTCGGCTATCGTGAAAAGATGCCTTTCCTTGTGTATCGTTTCGTGATGGGCATTGGCGGAACGATCTTTGCCATGCTCATGGCGCTGATCGTTGGCTATCTGTTCTTTGGTGAAGCGGAAGACATATCAATCCAGTTTACCGTTACCGCAATCTTTACCGCATTCTTCCTCTCGCGCACCGTCTCGGACTTGTGGCGGATGGTTCTGTCGCCTTACCTCAGCCAGTATCGCTTGCCGCCTTTTTCAGACCGGGACGCCAAGCGCCTGTATGTTTGGGCGTCAGCACTGGCGACCTATGACATCTCGGTTGTTCTGTTCTCGACATGGGTCGCGGATTTTGGGCTGAACTATAACGTATATGCCATGGTCTATGGTAGCCTGACGCTGATCGGGGCGCTGGGCAACATACTGATGATCCTGTTCAATGCACGCGCGATCTCGAACGCTATTCGTGGCGGGCGTGCTCCGGATCAGGTGTCTTGGATACTGAAGTTCATCTCTTTCGCCTGGGCGCCGGTTCTGGTGCTTTATATGGTGTTCAGCTGGTTCAAACTGGCCGTTGATCTGGTGCTTGAGGTTCAGGATTCGATCCCGATCGTGGCCAGCAGCTATGCCATCTTTATGTCCGTTGTCGTGGCCTACGGCGCGATGAACTATCTGCTTGAAAGGTATTTTGATCGCAATCGCAGAATTGAGGTGATGAATGCCGACGCAGAAGCGGCTGAGCAGATCGAGGATGAGCTGGTGGCTGATACGCCGCAGGCCGAAAAGCGCAAACACGCCATTCTGACGTACGAAGACCTTGCCCGTCGTGTGGCAGGCATTCTGGCCTTTGTGGTGGGTCTCTATGCGCTGGTAGTGATCTGGAACCCGCAGGCCAATTGGTCGGATGACTTGCCGATCGAGCGGGCACTGGATGTGATGGTGATCCTGTTTATGGGTTACATTCTGTTTCACTTCTTCCGCGTCTGGATCGATAGCAAGATCGCGGAAGAGACGGATGACGGCGGTGCTGAAGCCGAGCTGGGCGACGAAGGAGGCGAAGGTGGGCAGAGCCGTCTTGCAACTTTGTTGCCTCTGTTCCGCGGGGCCATTCTGGCTGTGGTCGTTGTGACCATCGCGCTGATTGTATTGATGGAACTGGGGATTAATGTCAGCCCGCTGTTTGCCGGTGCAGGTGTTGTGGGTCTGGCCGTTGGTTTCGGGTCGCAAACCTTGGTCCGCGACATCTTCTCGGGTGCGTTCTTCCTGATGGATGATGCTTTCCGCAAGGGTGAATACATCGACATCGGTGATGTAAAGGGGACGGTCGAAAAGATATCGGTCCGGTCCTTCCAACTGCGCCACCACCTTGGTGCGCTCAACACGATCCCGTTTGGAGAGATCAAGGTTCTGACAAACTATTCCCGCGACTGGGTTATCATGAAGCTGCCGTTGCGGGTGACCTATGACACCGATGTCGAAAAAGTGCGGAAGCTGATCAAGAAGCTGGGTCAAGAGCTGCTGAGCGATCCGGTGATTGGTGATAACTTCATCCAGCCGCTGAAATCGCAGGGTGTGATCGAAATGCAGGATTCTGCGATGATTATCCGGGTCAAATTTATGACCAAGCCGGGCGATCAGTGGCTGGTGCGCAAGAAAGTCTATCAGGATATTCGTGAGCTGTTTGCCCGTGAAGGCATCCGGTTTGCGCATCGGGAAGTCACCGTGCGACTGGCGGATGACAAAGAGGCCGAGGACCTGACTCCCAAACAACGCGAGGCTGTCACAGGGGCCGTTCAGGCCGCGATTGACGAAGACTATCTGGACGATATCGGCCCCGGCGGTGGTGATGATCGCTAGGAGGGCTCCCGCCCCTTTGGTTTGCGTCTCTGGCGAGACGTCAACCAAAGCGTTGGGCCGGGCCGCGCGTCCCGCGCGGCGGCAGCTTTAAGCGGTAAGTGACGGCCAAGTGGGCTGCGAAGTTCCCAGTTTGGACGCAGGCAAAGCCCAGTGCATCTTTGCGGATCCAACGGTTAGCGCCGGCTTCAATCGATAGCCGGGCCCCCACCCGGAAGGTTCGAGCGCATCCGCATAATCGACAGGCAGCGACTCGGTAATTTCGTCACCGGGCTCGCTCTTGGCGAGGGTGGCCAGCAATTCGGCGGTGCGCGCCAGCGAGAGCCGGGCATCCATGACGGCCTGACCGGATGCGGCTTCGGCGAGCGCCGAGAGCAGGGCGGCTGCCATCAAGTAGCCAGTTGCGTGATCCAGTGCCTGAACAGGCAACGGAGTTGGCTTGTCGACCCCCGCCCAACCCATCCCTGCATGTGCGATTCCGGAACTCATCTGTACAAGGCTGTCAAAACCGCGGCGCGCTGCCCATGGTCCTTGCCAGCCATAAGCGTCGAGCGTGACTTCAACCCTGTTGGGGGCAAGCTGATCCCGCGTGTTTTTGCCCAGACCGAGTGCGTCCAAAGCGCCGGGCCGATACCCGTGGACAAATATGTCCGCTTGGGCCAGCAGCTCTTGCAGTTTTAATTTTCCATCGGGTGATTTCAGGTTCAGATAGGCGCAGTGCTTGCCGAGAGAAATGTCAGGAATGACGCCAGGTTCATCCCAGCCGGGTGGATCGATCCTCAGGACCTCGGCGCCAAAACCCGCAAGTGTTCGTGTCGAGACTGGCCCGGCCAGAATGCGGGTCAGATCGAGCACACGCAGCCCAGAAAGAGGTCGCGCGGCAGTCGCCTGAGGCCGATCACGTAGTTGAATATTGCGTGGCCCCTGCCATCCGATCAACGGCTCGCGGGCCAATATGCGTCCTTGCGGATGGTCATGCCACTCAGAGCGGCTGCGCATTGCGGCAGCGACGCCGCCCTCGGCGACAATCGCAGCTTCCAGTTCAGAGATGCTCCAATCCCGAACTGCGCGCGATACCAGCGCACGGTCCGGCGCGACTTGCAAAACGTTCAGGGCGGCGGCGCGATGACTGGGCAGGTTGGTGTGCAGCCTGATCCACCCATCAGAGGCCTGATAGTCGCCAGCAATCGCGTCCCAAAGGCTGGGCATATCCCACCCTTCGGGTTTGAAGGAAAAGCCGTACCACAAGGAGGCCAGTCGATGATCTACGGTCACCTCCGGAGGTGTAGGCGCCAGGTTCAAGGCTGTCACAAGGCGCGACAGCTCCTGCCCGACTGCCGCAAAACTGGCCGTCGCCAGTTCCGAGACCGCAAAGGCGCTGGGCCGCGCACCCGCCCCATTGACCCTGTAGGTGTCAGTTGAGGGGAGGGCGGACAGCAAGCTCATTGCTGATAGGGATCAAGGCTGTCGCGCAACCCGTCGCCAAGGAAGTTGAAGGCCAGCACGACGACGATGATTGGCAGCATCGGGATCGCGGTCCATGGATAGATTTCGATTGAGGCGAGGTTCTGCGCATCGTTCAGCATCACGCCCCAACTGACCGCCGGGGCCCGCAGTCCAAGGCCAAGGAAGCTGAGGGCGGTTTCGCCCAGGATCATCGCAGGGATTGAAAGCGTGGCCGAGGCAATCAAATGCGACATGAAATTGGGTAGCAGGTGCTTCCGGATCACACGACCCGAACTTGCGCCCATCATCTCGGCCGCACGTACGTATTCCTCTTCTCTGAGAGACAGGAATTTTGCGCGGACAGATCGGGCAAGGCCTGGCCAATCGAGAATACCGAGGATGATCGAGATGATGAAGAATACCGCGACCGGGCTCCAATTTGATGGCACCGCGGCGGATAAGGCCAGCCAGAGGGGAAGTTCCGGCAGCGAGCGCAGGATTTCGATCACACGGTTGATGGTCCAGTCGATGCGCCCTCCGAAATACCCGGCCATTGATCCGAACAGGATGCCGAGGAAGAAGGATACCGAAATGCCGATCAGGCCCACTGTCAGCGACAGTTGCGCGCCATATAGGATGCGGCTGAATACATCGCGGCCCAGACGGTCCGAGCCCCACAGAAACAGCGTGGCCCCTTCGGGTGCGCAAAACAGGTGCGTATCGGATTTGATCAAGCCTGCGAGTTTGTATTCTGACCCTTCGCAGAAGAACTGGATTGGGCGCGGGTCTTCCGTGTCAGCGACGAATTTCCACTGGAAAGTTTCAAGGTCTGCCTCTGCAACTATTGGATAAACGTAGGGGCCGATGAACTTCCCCTCATGAAACCAGTTGACCGACTGGGGTGGAGCATACAGGTGCTCTCCGTTCCGGTCATTGGGGCCGTAGGGGGCAATAAAGCCCGCAAAAGGCAGCATCAAGTAACAGAGCAGCAAGAAGAGGCCAGAAATCAGACCCAGCTTGTGGGTCCTGAACTTGCGCCAGACCAGCACCCAATTAGGGGCATCGAGATCTGCGCGCTCAAGCTGCTGAATAGAGGCCTGCGGGTCAAATGGCGCGTCGTCGACATAGCGACCATCGGGTTTATCGGTCATGCTTCGCGCCCCTCGTAACGAATGCGCGGATCAAGCATGACCAGCAGGATATCGGAAATCATGGTGCCGATCAGCGTCAGCAGAGCCACGAACATAAGAATGAAGGCCGACAGGAACTGGTCCTGCGTTTTCAAGGCAGTCAGCAGGGTCGGGCCGATTGTTTGCAGACCCAGAACTACCGAGACCAAAACCGACCCGGAAACCATCGAGGGCAGCAGGTTTCCAATGTCGGCGACAAACGGGTTGAAGGCCACGCGCAATGGGTATTTCGTCAGCATCCGCGATGGGGACATGCCCTTGGCGATTGCTGTTTCGACATAAGGTTTCCCTAGTTCATCCAGCATATTGGCGCGCAGGCGCTGCATCATGGCCGAAGCACCCGAGGTTCCGATGACGAAGGTCGGAACGATCAGGTGGACAAGGATGGATTTCAACTTGTCCCAACTCATCGGTTGTCCCTCAAAGGAAGGGTCCATCAGTCCGCCGATGGGCAGGTTGAAATAGCGATGGCCATAGTAGAACAGGATCAGCGCCAACAGGAAGTTCGGGGTCGCAAGACCCAGATAGCCTACAAAGGCCGAGGTATAGTCAATCCACGTCCGTGATCTGGCCGCAGCGATGACCCCCAATGGCAGAGCAACGGCATAGACGAATAGAATGGCGGCCAGATTGACCACAACCGTCAACCACAGCGTATCGCCCACGATCTCGCGCACGGGGCGGTCGAATTCGAAGGACCAGCCATAATTGCCCTGTAACAGGCCCTCGAACCCATGCGGTCCGGGCCAGAAGCCCATCCAGATCAGGTACTGCTCGGGCAACGACCGGTCCAATGAGTATTCCTTGCGCAGAAACTCGGCCTTGGCGACACCGGCGGACTGTCCTGAAGCCTGCAGTTCGGCGATCTGGTTGCTGAGATAGTCGCCGGGGGGCAGGTTGATGATCACGAAAATCAGAACCGACACCACCAGCAATGTCAGCAGCATCGTGAAAAAGCGATACACCGCGTAGCGCAGCATGACCATTTAGCTGCTCCTGAATTAGTCGGCGAAGAAGAACTCGTCGGGACGGTGAATGCCGAAATGTGCGCCGGGTTCCCATGCCCACATGGCCTGCTCAGGCACATTGCGCAGGCGGTTCGACACGACAATAGGCTGCGGTGCGCCGTTCAGGATGCCGATCGCATAAAGCTGGTCGGCGTGAATTTTCAGCATCTCAGACCAGACTGCGCCGCGTTCTTCATCCGTGGAGGCGATTTCCCAATCGTGGGCAAGCTTCATGAGAAGTTCGGCCTCGGGCATGTCTGGTGGTTCGCCCGACCCTCCATTTGTCTGATAGTATTGGCCCCATTTAGGCCATGCCAGAAAGACCTGATCGGTCGGGGCGAGATAGGCCGGCGATGTGTGGCTTTGCGGAATGCCGTCATCCCAGCCGAACCAGACCGACGCCATTGTATTGCCCGAGAAGACCCGGTTGCGCAGAATGTCTCGATCCAATGGTCGCATGACCAGTTCGACTCCGATCTCACGCCAGGTATCCGTGACGATCTGCAGGGCATTTTCAACCTCTTGCCGCTCACCTGCGGTTTCGATGATCAGCTCCATCGGACGCCCGTCGGGCAACAATCGGATACCATCTTTGTCACGCTCGGTCAGCCCAGCCTCATCAAGCAGAGCATTCGCCTTGTCGATGTCATACTGTGCCCAAGCCTGCGCATTCGCTTCGTCGTAGAAGGGCGATGCGGGCAGAACCGACATCGCGCCGGGTTGGGCCAGCTTGAAATAGAGCGCCTGATTGATCGTCTTGCGATCAATGGCGAGCGACAGTGCCCTGCGTACACGTACATCGCGCAGAACCTCGCGCCATGCATCGTCAGTGTAATTCAAATTGGGATAAATCGCGATCTGCGACGCGACGCCTGTTTTCCACAGAAGCGTCTTGTATCCACCTTCAGCCTCGCCCTTTTTCAAGATCGAGGCATCGCGGAATGCCAATCCGCGACCTTGCAAGTCAGTTTCACCCGCATTTGCTTTGGCCGCAACCAAACCCGGTGCGACGATTTCCATTTCGACTACGTCGATATAGGGCAGCTGAACCCCATTTGAATCCACCCGATGGTAATAAGGGTTACGGACAAAGTTGTGCCGGATTTTCTTGCCCGAACTTGCGTTGAGCCATGGCTGCAACGTCGGCAGTTCATGATTGTCGTACTTATATAGATTGTCCAACTTGTTATGCAGCGCCGCCCAGCTTTTTACCCGCGCATCTTCGACCTTGAATGCCAGTTCTTCGGGGTCTGCAAACTTCTCGTGATACTGCTTAAGGAACTCAGACGGTCGATAGATAAAGGGCGGCCGCGCCTGAGCAAGTGATTGCAGGAAATTCGGGTTGGGGTCATCCCATTCGAATACAACTGTTGTTTCGTCGGGGAAGGTGACGGTGGGTGTTTTGCCTTCAACCAGCAGGAAATCTGGTGGGCCTGAAGGGCTGAGCAATTCGTTGTTGGCCACATCCTCCCACCAATACCGGAAGTCTTCGGATGTGAACGCGGATCCGTTTGACCATTTGTGGCCGGGTCGCAGGTTCAAAGTAAATTTGCGATTGTCTTCGTTTTCGAAAGAAGCCAGCAAATCCGGGACGATGTTGTAATCCTGATCGAAGCCCACAAGCCTTGCGTAGCCATAGACCACCATTTGCCGAATGTCTTTGGACCGGGTGACCATCGTGCGCAGTGTACCGCCGGGTACGCCGAATTCGCGACCTTTGGCGGCTAAGTCCACGATCAGCGGATCTTGCGGAATACGTTCAGCAACCGGTGGCAGGTCGCCGCTTTCAACCTCGGTTTGCCAGAACGCGTTTTCCTGAAGATTAGACGGAATTTCTGCCACAGCGGGCAGCATTCCTGCGATGGCCAGCGACGCGGCCAGAATCAATCGGTGAGTGGTCTTAAACATGGCAACGTACCTTATGGCCGGGCTCCAACTCTACCAAAGAAGGTATCACGGAGTCGGAAAATCGAAAGGCGTCATCCCAACTGTCGGGAGAACCGGCACCTAACGCAACCAGTTTCAGATCAATCGGGCGATTGATATCTGGTTCCGGCTGGGCGGCAATCAGTGCCTTGGTATAGGGATGACGTGGATTGTAGAACAGAGTTTCGGGTGGGGCTTGTTCCACCACAAGACCCCGGCGCATGACGGCGACCTCGTCGGCAATGCGTGCGACGACGGCCAGATCATGCGAGATGAACAGGTAAGACAGGTTCAGACTGTCCTGCAGTTCTTCGAGCAGGGTTAAAATTTGCTCTTGAACGGATACATCCAGCGCCGAGGTTGGCTCGTCACAAACAATCAGCGCCGGGTCCAGCATCATAGCGCGGGCGATAGATAGGCGCTGTCGTTGTCCACCAGAAAACGCATGCGGATAGCGTTTGAGCATATCGGCATTCAGCCCGACCCGCTGCAACATCGCGGCCGCTTTGTCGCGCTGCTCTGCCACGGTGCCGAGGCGGTGTATCTCCAACGGCTCGGTCATGGCATCCTGAATGCGCATACGGGGGCTAAGAGAGCTATAGGGATCCTGAAACACCATTTGCGCCTTGCGCTGAAACGCGGTGCGTTCGGTCCGTGTCATACTGTGAACCGTTATCGGTTCGGAATCCCTTGTTGTTCTGAACAGAACTTCGCCGCCCGGGTCGGGCAGTTCAGCGCCCAGAGCGATTCTGGCGGCGGTTGTCTTGCCAGATCCGCTTTCGCCAACGATTGCAAGCGTCTTGCCGCGCGCCAGCTTCATATCTACGCCCCGGCAGGCATGGATCAGTTTGTCGGCTTTCCAACCTTTGCTCGATCGCATCGTGTAGGTCTTTGAGACCCCGGTCATCTGCAGAATTAGGTCCTCATCGGGCATCGGTATGCCGACGGCATCCTGATCGGGTATCTCAGGCGCAGCGTCGAACAGCTGCTGCGTATAGGGGTGCGCCGGATCGTTCAGAATTGGTGCTGCCGGGCCAGCTTCCATCACGCGGCCTTTGTGCATGACGACCACCCGCTCGGCCATGTTAGCAACTACACCCAGGTCATGGGTGACAAGGATCAGCGCCATACCGGTCTCGCGCTGCAGCTCTTTGATCAGCCCAAGAACCTGCGCTTGGGTGGTAACATCCAGCGCTGTTGTCGGCTCGTCCGCGATGAGCAATTCAGGCTTGGACACCATGGCCATGGCAATCATGGCACGCTGGCGCATGCCGCCGGACAGCTCGAACGGATAGCTGTCGTAGGCGCGGGCAGGGTCGGGGAAACCAACCCTCTCAAACTGGGTCAGAACTTCTTTGCGGGCCTGTGCATCGGATGCGCCGCGATGCAACCAAAGAACTTCGCTGACCTGATTTCCGATTTTGTGAAGCGGTGACAGAGATCGCATCGGTTCCTGAAAAATCATAGAAACCCGATTGCCGCGAATACCGCGCATCTGTCTTTCACTCAGTTCGATCAGATTAGCGGTGCCTTTGGAATCGTTCAGCGTGATCGTTCCGCTACGGATCTGGGCGGTACGCGGCAGAATACGCAGTGCAGCGCGACAGGAAATCGTTTTGCCCGAACCGGATTCTCCAACCAATGCAAGTGTCTGCCCGGGTTCGACCTCGAAGCTGACATCTTGGACAACGGATGGACCCGTGCCAAAGCCAATGCTGAGATCCCGAACGGACAACAACGCACTCATGCGGGTTTTCCACCCGTCTGGCCGCTAAAAAACATCGGCTTTGTGAACTCCCTGTCTTTTTTGAGCAGTTTCGCGCGGTTGGGGCGGCGTAGTCAAACACCTTCTTCACCCGAATTGTCGCGGAATCGTGAAACTCGGGCCGTATGGCTACACAAAGTCTTGAGTTTTTGCCATCAAAGGCGCAATCGCCCCCCGACTGGTGTCGAATGATTTTGAAAGAGGTGCCCCGTGTCCGAGCAACAAAGCCGATTGGATCTGTTCATTGACCGAATGGTCTCGCAACGTGCTTGTCTGGACTTTGCCATCGCGCAGACCACGGGGCAGCCCGGTCCGGTTTTTGAGCTGGGATTGGGAAATGGGCGCACATATCACCACATGGTTAAGCACATTCAGGACCGTCCTGTTTATGTTTTTGAACGGGCCGTTGCGTCTCATCCCGATTCGACACCGCCCGATGATCTGGTGATTCTCGGTGATGTGCGCGAAACATTGCCTGCTTCGGTTACGCGATTTGGCGCGTCAGCCAGTCTGATCCATGCCGATCTTGGGGGACACAACCGGCAAAAGAATGATGCTTTTGCCCGCCTCGTCTCACCTTTGATCGAACCGCTTCTGGCGCGGGATGGACTGATGGTTTCCAGCGATCGTATGTATTTCGAAACACTGACCGAAGTGCCGCTGCCTGCAGGCGCGGTGGAGGGACGTTGTTTCATCTACCGGCGTTGATCTGCCGTAGGGTCACTGTGTGATCCGACTCGCGCTGTAGTACCGGGCCGGTCTAACGTCTGAGGCGTGAAGCTTTGGAGGGGACCGTCAAAAATGCTGTTCTACGATTGTTCAACCGCGCCAAGCCCGCGCCGTGCCCGGATGTTTATTGCGGAAAAGGGGCTGGAGATTGAAACCCGCCATATCTCAATCGCCAAGGGTGAACAGTTTAGTGATGCCTTCCGGACCGTGAACCCCGGTGCAACGATTCCTGTGCTTGTTACGGATGAAGGTACCACGCTCACAGAAAATCTTGGCATCGCCGCCTATCTCGAGGCGCGCTTTCCGGAACCTGCCTTGATGGGGCAAACGCCGGATGAAAAAGGCGAAATTCTGATGTGGAATGCCATCGCCGAACAACAATGTGGCGCACCAATCGCGGAAACATTGCGCAACACCCATCCTTCGTTCAAAGATCGCGCGATTACCGGGCCTGCAAGCCACGCGCAAATCCCTGAACTAGCGCAGCGGGGGGCTGAGCGGGTGCGTGCCTTCTTCGATTTGCTTGAGGCCCGTCTGCAAGTGAGCGGTTTCGTTGCGGGTGACATGTTTTCACTGGCCGATATCACCACATTTGTGTTTGTCGATTTCGCACGTGTCATCAAGATGCGTATCCCAGAAGAGAACACGGCCACACGCGCCTGGTTTGATGCCGTTCAGACACGCCCGAGCGCCCGGCTTTAAGCTGATCCGGGTGCTGTCCCTCGAACTGTACAGAAATGTCTAGACAGAAGTGAACAGTGCCTCTAGCGTCCTCTGCGAGTCATGCAGGGGAGCGCAGGATGGAATCTCAGTATCGTGTCGTAGTCATCGGTGGCGGCGTTGTCGGCGCCTCGGTTCTGTACCATCTCGCCAAGTTTGGCTGGTCAGATGTGGTCATGCTGGAAAGGCGGCGTTTGGCCTCGGGGTCTTCGTGGCACGCGGCGGGCGGTATCCATGCGTTGAACGCCGATCCGAACATGGCATCACTTCAGGCCTACACGATCGATCTGCTCAGCGAGATCGAAAAAGAATCGGGCCAAAATATCGGCCTGCACATGACCGGTGGACTGACGCTGGCAGGCACGCCCGAACGGTGGGAGTGGCTGCAGGCCAACTACCGCATTTTCCAGTCCATCGGCATTGACGACTGTGAGTTGTTGTCGCCAGAGGAGGCGCAGAAACGCTGCCCGATCATGTCCACCGACGGCGTGCTGGGCGCAATGTGGGCGGATCGCGAAGGTTACATCGATACAACCGGTACGGTTCAGGCTTATGCAACAGCGGCCAAGAAACGCGGCGCGGAATACTACGAAGAAACCAAGGTCGAAAGCCTGACGCAGACTGCGGATGGTTGGGAAGTTGTGACCGACAAAGGCACTATCACTTGTGAACATGTGGTCAACGCCGCTGGCCTCTGGGCCAAACAGGTGGGGCGCATGGCCGGAGTGGAGCTGCCGGTTTCGCCGCTGAAACACCACTATCTGATCACCGATACGGTGCCTGAGGTGGCTGAGACAGATTTCGAGATGCCGATGACCGTGGACCTCGAAGGTTTCACCTATATGCGGCAGGACCAGAAGGGCGTTTTGGTTGGTATTTACGAGGTCGATCACGAGCACTGGGCCATGGACGGCGCGCCATGGAACTATGGCGAAGAGCTGTTTCAGGAACAGCTGGACCGGATCGAGAACGAGCTGACGCTGGGCTTTGAACGGTACCCGTCGATCCAGAATGTTGGCATCAAAACATGGGTGAACGGCGCGTTCACCTTCTCACCCGATGGTAACCCGCTGGTCGGTCCGGTCCCAGGCAAGCGCGGTTATTGGTCAGCTTGTGCTGTGATGGCCGGATTCCTGCAGGGTGGCGGCGTTGGTAAGACACTGGCCGAATGGATGATCCATGGCGAGCCTGAGGCCGACGCATGGCCTATGGACGTGGCGCGCTATGGCGATTTCGCTCAGAACAAACGCTACATCCGCGAAACAACCGGTCAGTTCTATTCCCGTCGTTTCGTGATGACCTACCCGAACGAGCAACTGCCCGCAGGTCGCCCGCTGAAGATGGCCCCAGCCCATGATGCAATGACCGAGGCGGGGTGCAAATGGGGCGTCAGCTGGGATCTGGAAGTACCGCTTTACTTTGCGCCCAAGGGCTTTGAAGAGACGCCGACGCTGAAACGCTCGAACGCGCACGACATCGTAGCTGAGGAGTGCAAAACCATCCGCGAAGGCGTGGGACTACTGGATATCTCGGGCTTTTCGCGCTTCGAGGTCACAGGGCCAAATGCCGAGGCTTGGCTGGACAGGATCATGGCGTCGAAACTGCCTGCACCGGGGCGTGCCAAGCTGGCTCCAATGCTGGGTGAAAACGGTCGCCTCAAGGGTGATCTGACCGTGCTGAACTGGGGCGACGGGACCTGGTGGATCATGGGCAGCTATTATCTGCGCGCATGGCATATGCGCTGGTTCAATGATCACATGATGGACGCCGTGAATATCCGCGATCTGGGCGAGGAATATTGCGGTTTTGCCGTGGTTGGGCCGAAATCGCAGGCTGTGGTCGAGAAACTGGCAGAACAGGATATCTCAGGCCTGAAATTCATGGGCTGCGGCGACTTTGATATCGGTCTGGTGCGTGCCCGTGTGGCGCGTATGTCGGTGACGGGCGAAAAAGGGTATGAGATAAACTGCCGCTATGGCGACCACATCAAACTGCGCCGGATGCTGCTTGAGGCTGGGGCCGGGGACGGTATCCGCGAATGCGGATTCAACGCGATGCTGTCGACGCGGCTTGAGAAGAGCTTTGGTATCTGGTCTGCAGAATTCACTCAGCTTTACACGCCAGGCATGACCGGAATGGATCGCTGGATCGACTGGAACAAGGATTTCGTTGGCAAAGAGGCTGCGCTGGCTGAACGCGATGGCAACGGTCCGGCGCAAGTTCAAGTGACGCTTGAGGTTGATGCGCTGGACGCAGATGCCAGTGGGTATGAACCGATCTGGGCTGGGGATGAGCGCGTTGGATTTGTGACTTCGGGTGGCTATGGCCACTACACGGGCAAGTCGCTGGCCATGGCTTTGGTCGACCGCGACAAGGCTGAACCAGGCACCGAGTTGTCGGTGCATGTGGTCGGTGTCGAACGCCCGGCCCGCGTGATTGCGCCGTCGCCCTATGACCCGCTTGGCAAAGCGATGCGAGGTTGACCATGTCGGACTTGGGCCAAAGACGCCGACGGCGCGGGCGCGGGACCGATGCCGCCCCGCAATCTAGTCGCGAGGTGAATTATCGCCAGTTGCGCAATCCGTTTCCACAGATGGAAGTGTTCCCGACGGATCAGATTGCAGATATGCACGACACCGCATTGCGCACACTGGAAGAGTTGGGCGTGAAAGTTCTATTGCCCGAAGCGCGGCGAATCTACGCGCAGGGTGGCGCCCGCGTGGATGAAGACAGCGAAATGGTCTTCATCGGGCGGGATATGGTTGAGGCTGCGGTGGCCTCAGCTCCGAAATCCATCGGCTGCCGGGCGGGCGCGCGGCACCGGGATTTCACTTTGGAGCTGGGCTCTTTGGTGTTCCAACCCGGGGCTGGCGCTCCAAACGCGACCGATCTGGAACGCGGTCGGCGGCCAGCGAGTGGGCAGGATTATCTGGAGTTCCTAAAGCTCACTCATCACTTTGATGTCTTCCAGATGATCTCACCGCAGGTCGAACCGCAGGACGTGCCAACCAATGTGCGGCACTATTTCACCACACAAGCGCAGATGGAGCTGACGGATAAGTTCCCGTTCTTCTTCTCGCGAGGCACGCCGCAAGTGATGGACTGCTTCGAGATGCTCTCGACGGCGCGAGGTCTGTCTGACAAGGAGTTCCGCGCTAACGCCCATTGTTACACGATTATCAACACCAACAGCCCGCGGACGCTGGATATTCCAATGGCTCAGGGGCTGATCGACTTTGCGCGCCATGGTCAGATGTCGATCATCACACCCTTTACCCTGATGGGCGCAATGGCTCCGATCACGGTGGCCGGGGCCATCACGCTGTCCCATGCCGAGGCGCTTGCGGCCTTGACGCTGACCCAGCTTACCAACCCCGGTGCGCCGGTGTGCTATGGGACCTTTACCAGCAATGTCGACATGAAATCAGGGGCGCCTGCATTCGGGACACCCTCGCATTTTCAGGCGTCTTTGGCGGCGGGCCAGTTGGCCCGGTATCTGGGCCTGCCCTGGCGGTCGGCGGCGGGGTCTGCGGCAAATATCAACGACGTTCAGGCCGCCAATGAAAACCAGTTCGGCCTGTGGGGCTGCCTGATGGCCGGGGCGACGGTGATCATTCATTCGGCCGGATGGCTCGAAGGTGGCCTGACCGTATCTTTCGAGAAGATGATCTGCGATGCCGAAGTGTTGAACATGGTGGCCGAGCTTTGTGCAGGGGCACAGGCCAATGGTGCAGAGATCGGGTTTGATACTGCGCTGAGCGAGGTTGAACCCAGCGGACATTTCTTCGCCACGAGCCAGACAATGGAGCGCTATAATACCGCATTTTATGAGCCGCACCTGCATGATTACGCAAATTTTGGCACCTGGACCGAGCGTGGCGCGATCGACGCCAACCATCGCGCGACCGGTGTATGGAAGGAAATCCTGGCAAATTTCAAAGCACCGGCATCAGATACGGATCGCCTTGGTGCGTTGAAGGATTTCATAGCGCGCCGTACAGAAGAGGGCGGCGCACCGCCGGAGAGTTGAATGAACACCAAACCCATCCTGCACCGGGACGATCCCGAAGCTGAGCCACTGATTGGTAACGTCAAGGTCACGCGCGATGATTGGTTGAACGTGGCCATGGACGTCCTGATTTCGGACGGGGTCGAGCAGGTGAAAGTCATGAACCTTGCCGAGCGGATGGCGGTCTCGCGCTCATCATTCTACTGGTACTTCAAGTCGCGGCAGGAATTGCTGGATGCGCTGCTGGCGCGATGGCAGGCGACAAATACGGCGGCCTTGATCGCGCAATCCGAATTGCCTGCTGAAACGATCACGGCTGCGGTGTGCAATGTGCAGCGCTGCGTTGTGAATACCGAACTATTTGATACGGCGCTTGATTTTGCTGTGCGGGATTGGGCACGAAGATCGGGAAAGGTGCGGCGTATGCTGGACCAGTCCGATGCCCGTCGCCTGGCCGCGCTGCGCGCGATGTTCATCCGGTTCAACTATGATGAGACCGAGGCAGAGACGCGGGCGCGGGTGCTATATTATATGCAGATCGGATATGATCTGGCGCAGTTAAACGAACCATTGGCGATCAGGCTGTCGATGGTTCCACACTACCTTTATGTTTTTACAGGGGTCGAACCGCGACCCGAGGAAATCACCGAGTTCAGCGCGTATGCGAAACGTTTCTGGGAAGGGGCAGGACATGAACCAACCTGACGCAATCATCATTGGCACCGGTGTGATCGGCGCCGCCATCGCGTTCGAGATGTCCAAGGCCGGTTGGAAAACTCTGTCGTTGGATCGCAATGCGCAGGTTGGGCATGGCTCGACCGCAGGCTCTTGCGCGATAATTCGGATGCATTATTCGACCCTCGATGGAACCGCGTTCGCTTGGGAAGGCTATCACTATTGGCGTGATTGGGCGAACTATCTGGGCTTGCCCGACACAGCCGATTTGGCGCAGTTTCGTGAGACCGGTTGTTTGGTCGTCAAGACCGAGTCCAATGGGTTTCTTGAGAAACATAAGAAGTACAGCGCCGAACTGGATTGTCCGTTTGAAGAATGGACACCTGAGCGGATTGCCGAACGTCTGCCGATCTATTCTCTGGACAGCTTTGCCCCGGCGCGGCGCATGGATGATCCGGAGTTCGGCCAACCGAACGGAGATCGGATTCAGGGCGCAGTATTCTGGCCGAAAGCAGGTTATGTGACCGATCCGGCGTTGTCGGCGCAAAACCTGATGGATGCCGCCAAGCTGCATGGTGCCGAAGTGCGAACGGGCGCAGACGTACGCGAAATCCTGTCGCAGCAGGGGCGCGTCGCAGGTGTCAGACTTGCCTCTGGTGAAGAAATCCACGCCAAAGTGGTGGTGAATGTTGCCGGTCCCGGGTCAGCGCTTGTCAACGAAATGGCCGGGGTTCTGGGTGACATGACCATTCAAACCCGCCCGCTGCGGCAGGAGGTGGTGCATGTACCCGCGCCCGAAGGATTTGATTTCGAAACGCAAGGAACAATTGTCTCGGATAGTGATATCGCGCTGTATTGCCGTCCAGAACATGGCAATCATATTCTGATCGGTTCCGAGGATCCGGCTTGTGATCCGCATCAATGGTGCGAAGATGATGTAAGCTATAACCACGATTTTACGGATCAATGGACCACGCAGGCCATGCGTTATGCCCAACGGGTCCCTAGCCTGGGGATACCCTCCAGAACCCGTGGGGTGGTGGATTTGTATGATGCCTCGACTGACTGGATTCCGATCTATGACAAGTCCAGCCTGCCGGGGTTTTACATGGCCTGCGGCACCAGCGGTAACCAATACAAGAACGCGCCGATTGCAGGCAAAATGATGGCTGAACTGATCGACTACGTCGAAGGCGGTGCGGATCATGACGACAAGCCGATGCAGTTTGAACTGCCTTACATTGGACGCACAATCGACACCGGTTTTTATTCCCGCAAGCGACCGGTCAATACCGATAGCAGTTTCTCGGTGCTTGGTTAACGCGCCATCGCGCGCGCGTTCTCATAGCTTTCTTCCCGTACTGGACCGAAACCGCGTATCTGGTCCGCAGCTGACAGCGCGTCCAGCCACTCGGCCTCGGAATGGGCGGAGGGGTTTGTCAGATACATGTCCAACAGCGATTGGTACCAGTTTAGGATATCTCGATGCAGTCGCGCTTCGGAGTGATAGCCGAAGGGGTTCAGGACCGAGCCGCGCAAACCACGTAGACGGGACAGTCCCCGCAGAACCGGGCGCATCCATGGGCCCAGTGCAAACTTGAGGGGGCGGCCCCGTTCGTCCTTGCGCCAGCTGAGCATTGGCGGGGCGAAGTGGTAACTGGTTTTGAAATCCCCGTCGAACTGTTGCTTCAGTTCGTTGTCGAAGTTTTGGGACGTTTGCATCCGGGCCACTTCGAACTCGTCCTTATAGGCCATGAAGCGGAACAGGTTACGGGCTACGGATTCTAGAATATCGTCGGATATTTTCGGGTTCGACGCGCGGATTGCTTCAATCTGTTGCGCATAGCGATCCGCATATGCGGCATCCTGATAATCTGTCAAAAACGCCACCCGACGCGCAATCACCTGATCCAAGGTGCCGTTTGCCTCTTCGGGTAGTGCCAGCCCGTGAATGCGGTCGGGGTCAGCCGCCAGACAACGCCCAAGAGCAAAGGCCAGCCGGTTTTTTTCGACGGCAACACCGTTCAGCAAGATGGCCTGAGCCAATGCAAGATGCGACACCGGAACCAGCTCGTTTTGCCATGCATAACCCAGCAAAATGACGTTGGCGAAGACGGAATCCCCCAGTAGCGCCTCAGCTATTGCATTTGCGTCAAGGCTGGCGAGATTGTCCACCCCAACCACATCTGCGATCGCCTGTTCCCGCTTATCGACCCGCAATTGGGCATCGCGACGCAGGACAAGATCGCCGGTGGGCATCTCAGCCCTGTTCAGCACAACGCTTGTCCCGCGGGCATAATGAGCTGAGGCTTTGGGGGCCGAACTCACCACCACATCACAGCCAATCACCGCATCCGCAGCGCCTTGATCTATGCGTACTTGGTTAAGCGCATCCGGAGCTGCGCCAAGGCGGATGTAACTGAGTACCGTGCCGAATTTCTGCGCAAATCCGGTGAAATCCAGGACCGAGGCACCTTTGCCTTCCAGGTGCGCGGCCATAGTGATCAGGGCCCCAACCGTGACAACCCCAGTGCCACCCACGCCTGTCACAAGCAGATCAAACGGTGTGTCCAAAGATGGAAGCTTTGGGTCCGGCAGGCCTGTTTCAAGCGCATTGAAGTCCATTTCGATGGCGCGCTTTCGTCGGGTTGCGCCCTCAACGGTCACAAAACTCGGACAGAACCCGTTCAAGCACGAAAAATCCTTGTTGCACGAACTTAGATTGATCTTGCGCTTGCGCCCCAGCTGGGTTTCTCGCGGCTCAACGCTCAGGCAATTCGACGCGACCGAGCAGTCGCCGCAGCCTTCGCAGACCAGATCGTTGATCCAGACGAAGGTCGAGGGGTCCTCCATCGTACCGCGCTTGCGGCGGCGGCGTTTCTCGGTGGCGCAGGTCTGTTCGTAGATCAGGACCGTAACACCGGGAATGTCGCGCAATTCGCGTTGCAGGCTGTCCATCTTTGCCCGGTCGTGGAATGTGGTGCCAGCCGGGAAATCGGATCGGTGAAACTTGGCAATGTTGTCCGAGACCAGCGCGATCCGCGCAACGCCTTCAGCCCGGCAGGTTTGGGCAATGCCTGCAACGCTGACAGGTCCATCCACTGGTTGCCCTCCGGTCATTGCGACCGCATCATTGTAGAGTATTTTATACGTGATATTTGTCCCGGCCGCGACCGCCTGACGGATTGCGAGCGAACCCGAATGGTACCACGTTCCTTCGCCAAGGTTCTGGAAGATATGCTTGCCGCCATTGAATTGTGAGGCCACCACATGGGGTACGCCTTCGCCTCCCATCTGTGCATAGCCGACCGTCTCGCGATCCATCCAAGATGCCATTACATGACAACCAATGCCGCTGGCAGCGGTAGAGCCTTCTGGAACTTTGGTTGATGTATTGTGCGGGCAGCCCGAGCAGAAATAGGGTGTCCGTGTTGCGCCCGGGACATTGATCACGGGCGGTTCTGTCTCAGTCAGTGCACGCGCTTTGGCAGGCAGGTTTTCTTCAGGGAAGAACGTGTTAAGTCGGGCGGCAACAATAGGGGCCAGCATCAAAGGGCTGAGTTCCCCGGTCCATGGGATCAGCGGTTCGCCATGGCTGTCATATTTTCCTACCATCTTATGGGGTTTGTCGCCGGGCCAGTCATAGAAATATTCTTTGAACTGGCTTTCGATGATGCCGCGCTTTTCCTCGACGACCAGAACCTCGGCCTTGCCTTTCACAAAGCGCAACGCGTTGCGACGGGCCAGCGGCCAGACCATGCCAACCTTGTAGATGTCGATCCCCAAGCGGCGACAGGCGGCTTCATCAAGGTCCAGCAAACGCAGCGCCTCCATCAGATCGAGGTGCCCCTTGCCGGTGGTCACGAAGCCGAACTTCGCACTGTCGATGTCATAAATACGCCGGTCGATGGGGTTTTCTTCGGCAAAGGCCCGAACGGCGCGCAACTTGTGTTGGATGCGGGTCTCGATCTCGGGCGAGGGCAAATCGGCGCTGCGTACGTGCAAGCCGCGTTCGGGCAAGTCGATCTGCGGCAGGGAAAAGCTGCGATCCGGGTGCAGATCGACGGACCGCGCGCTTTCGACCGTTTCCGAGACCGCCTTGAACCCGACCCACGTGCCTGAGAAACGGGACAGAGCGAACCCGTACTCGCCGAATTCCAAATATTCCTCGACCGAGGCTGGGTTCAATGTCGGCATGAACCACGACATGAAGGCCACATCCGACTGATGGGGCATCGAAGAACTGACGCAACCATGATCATCGCCTGCCACGACCAGCACGCCACCTTTTGGCGCAGACCCATATGCATTCCCATGTTTCAATGCATCGCCTGATCGGTCGACACCGGGGCCTTTACCGTACCACATCGAAAAGATGCCCTCGACCTCGCAATGCGGGTCCAAAATGGCCTGTTGCGCACCCAGAACCGCCGTTGCGCCGAGGTCTTCGTTCACGGCGGGCATAAACGTGATGCGATCCGTCTTCAGTCGGTCCTTTGCGCGCCATAGCTCAAGATCCAGCCCGCCCAGTGGCGATCCGCGATACCCCGAGACAAACCCTGCCGTATTCAGCCCGGCCTGACGGTCGCGTCGGGCCTGGTCCATCATAATCCGCGCCAAGGCTTGCGTGCCTGTTAGAAAAACCCGGCCCTGCGTCAGGGTATAGCGGTCTTCAAGCCGATAGGTGCGGGGGGAGGGTTCGTGGTGGCTCATTGCTGCGCGTCCATGGGTTTTTGTCTTTGGTGTTCGGTTATTTTAACCCCCCGCAGGTGAATTTCTGTTTCAGAGTTTGTGCGAGTTCTGCAAAATATGATAGGATTCACCAGATTTAGTTATATTTACGGATGGATCTTTCCAAGATGACCACTCTTGATGATCGGGACCACTGCATTCTGACGCTGCTTCAAAATGACAGCCGGGTTTCAAACGCCGAATTGGCAGATGCTGTCGGCATGTCAGCCTCCGCCCTGTGGCGCAGGGTGCGCGCGCTGGAAGAGGCTGGGGTGATCGAACGGTATGGCGCTTTGGTGAACCCTGCCGAGATGGGGTTGACGTTCGAAGCAATCGTGCATGTTCACCTGACCCGGCATGACCCGGACAAGATTGTCGACTTCATCCGGGCCGTCGAGATCAGCCCCGAAGTGCAGGAATGCTACGCCACGACAGGTCAGGCGGATTATCATCTGCGTGTCTTGTGCAGGAATCTGTCGGCTTACAACACGTTTCTGGAAGATTTCTTGTTTCGATTGCCCGCCGTCGCCAGCGCGCAAACGAATGTCGTGCTGCGGACGATCAAACGGAACCGACCGGTGGTACCCTGAAGCTTAAGCCGCGAAAGCCACCCAAGCCCAGGCCATGCCAATATAAGTAAGGTTGTGAAACAACTGATCCAGACCAGCGGCACGCCAAAAAGCGGCCTGATTGGGTTGCAACTGTTTGCGGTCAGAATAGTTGGCTTTGGCAAAGTCGATGTGAAAATGCACGATCCATTCCAACGCAGCGATGATCAGTATGAATTCAATCGGGGCGCGAAAGAGCGCGAAAATCACGACCGAACCCACAACATGCACAGCAGCATGTTGCGCGCGCCCCATGTGGAAATACGTGCCTCGCCCGGAAAGCATCTTGGGCGTCTGTAAATAATAGTCGGCGAACATGTGTTTGATCTGAAGCAGGCACAGCAACAGAAACACAGCGCCAAAGCTGGCAGGCAAATGAATCCTCCCGATATCGTCCTGAATCAGGAGATTAGGGGGTAAACGCGAAACGCGCAAATGAACTTGTTCACACAACGCAAATTAGGCGCAAATCGGAAATTCATTTGCTTCCGAGGATACGATTGCGGTAAATTCGGCCCGTTGTATTCACGCCAAAATCAGTGATTTGAGCGGCGGATCGTTAGTAGGGGCGGGTTCAATAGAACGATCGATCTTTCAGTTCATCTGGAAATACTCGAAGCGCGACCAGTTGATTTTGCTGGCCGTGACGTCGACCTTGTTTCCTTTGCTTTACCTGACGTTGGAGCTGCCCAAGCGCATCATCAATGACGCAATCGGCGCGACAAGTCAGATTGTCGATGTCTGGGGTTATAGCCTGACACAGACCACTTTTCTGATGATCCTGTGCTTTGCCTTTCTGGCTGCGGTGCTGGCGCACGGGCTGATGAAGATGCGTATCAACACCATGAAGGGTGTTCTGAGTGAGCGTATGCTGCGTCGCTTTCGCTATCAGTTGATCAACCGCGCGCTTCGCTTCCCACAACCATATTTTGAGCGGGTCAGTCAGGGCGAAATGGTCTCGATGATAACCGCTGAAAGCGAACCGATGGGTGGGCTGATGGGGGATGCGATCAGTCAGCCCGTGCTGCAGGCCGGACAAATGATCACGATCCTGTCCTTTCTGTTCCTCCAAAGCGTTTGGTTCGGACTGGCCGCGGTGGCGTTGATCCCGCTGCAGGCCTGGCTGATCCCGCGATTGCAACGCCAGATCAATCTTCTGAACAAGAAGCGCATTCAAGAGGTCCGCGTTTTGGCTGCCCAGATCGGCGAGAACGCTGCCGGTGCTTCGACCCTGCGCGCCAATGGCGGTTGGCGTTATCGGCGGGCGATGATCTCGGATCAGCTGGGGCGCCTGTTCGCCATCCGCTTTGAGATCTATCAGAAGAAGTTCTTTATGAAGTTCATCAACAACTTCATATCGCAGCTGACGCCATTCATGTTCTACCTTGTCGGTGGCCTGCTGGTGTTGCAGGGGTCTGTTTCGCTGGGTGCTCTGGTGGCTGCGCTGGCGGCTTACAAAGACTTGAGCTCACCCTGGAAAGAACTGCTGACCTATTATAATCAAACGCAGGACATGTCGCTGCGATGGGATGTTGTGATTGATCGTTTCGCACCGGATGGAATGATTGATGAGGCCCTGTTTGACGGAGAGCCAGCGGATCGTCCACATCTGAATGGCGATATCGTACTGAATCAAGTCTCGGTTCGTGATATCGACGGCAATCAGGTTTTGGATGATCTGGACCTGACGTTCCCAGCAGGTAAAACTGTCGGCATTTCGGCCACCAGCGAGGAAGATCGCCATGCGCTGACCGAGTTGCTGACCCGCGAGATTCTGCCAACCTCTGGCCGTATTGAAATCGGCGGCATCAATATGGCTGGCCTGCATCAAAGCGTTGTTGCCCAACGAATAGGTCTAGCAACCTCGCGCCCCATAATGTTTCAGGGCACGTTAGGTGAAAATGTGATGATGCCGATGCGGTCACATCCATTGTCCAAGTCCACCGAGGATCCGGATTTCCCCGAGACGCTGAGGGCAGGCAATAGTGCTGATCCATTCAACGCCGAATGGCTTGACCCCGGAATGGCGGGTTTTGACGATACGGCGCGGCTGCGCGATTGGTGGCTGAAACTGATCGATGGCATGGGCTCGGGCGCGGCGTTGTTTCAGCGCGGTGCCGAGCAGGTGTTTGATGCGAATGAGCGCCCGGAACTGGCAGCAAAGCTGGTCGAATTGCGCCCTCGGGTGCAGAAGGCGGTGCGCGAGGCCGGGCTTGATCAGCAGGCGCTGATTTTCGATCGCTGCGCGTATAACCCTGCGCTACCTGTTGCTGAGAACCTGTTGTTTGCCACCCCTTGTGTTCCAGTGACACGGCAATTGCTGGCACAGCAAACCGTGTTTCTAGGCCAGTTGCGCGAGTTGGGGTTGGATGAAACCCTGATCAGTTTGACACGCGACGTTATTGAGATGCTGCGCCAGATCTTTGGGCTTGATGGAACGGATCACCCTCTGTTCCGCAAGCTGGGGCTTGAGGCCCAGACCTACGAGGCCGCGGTTGAATTGGTCGAGCAAACCCGGAAGGAAGGCGCAAACGGGCTGGATGACGAACAATTGGCTAGCTTGCTTTCGGTGCCATTTGTGATCTCGGCCGAGCAGATTGGCCCGGCGTTTTCGAATGAGCTGAAGAACCGCATTCTTGAGCTTCGCCACAGCCACTCGGCCAAATTGCTGGAACCGTTGCACGATGTATTCGTCCCGTTGGATGAAGATGCCTTTGCACCCGGTTTGACGGTTATGGAAAACGCACTGTTTGGCAAGGTCAGCCAGATCGGCGGTGCGCGGACCGACGAGGCGCGCAAACTGATCGTCGATGTTCTGGCCGAGAACGGGGCGCGACCGATGGTGGTGGAACTGATCTATGATGTGCCGGTCTCGATTGGCGGCCAGAACTTGCCTGCCGTTTTTGCCGAACCGCTAGCCTTTACCCGCGCTGCGATCAAAAAGCCCGATATTCTGATCCTGGAAACCGCGCTTGCCAGCTATGATATGGAGACACAGGTCGCAGTTTATAAAAATCTGCGTGAATTGCTGCCCGAAACTACTGTAATCTACCTAAATGATGCGTTCGAAAATCCAGATGTTTTCGACATGTATGTTGAAATCCGTCAGGGCCGGGTCGTGACGGGTGAAGGCCCAACCGACGTCGACGGCGACGGTGCTGCGTCTGCCGATTTGGTACGCAAATTGCGTGCGCTTGAGCAGACCCCGTTGTTCTCTGGGCTCGACCGTCGCCAGCTTCGACTGCTGGCCTTTGGTGCGCGCTGGTTCGAAGCGAAACCTGGCCAGGTGGTGTTTCTGAAGGATGATCAGCCAACCGATGGCGCCTATGTCATCCTTGAGGGCGAGGCAGGATTGTACCTGCCGCGTTCGGGCGAGGCCGATCAACTGATCACAACGGTTGGTGCGGGCGCGTTGGTGGGAGAGCTGGGGTTGATCCGAAAAGAGCCTCGGGCGTTGAGCATGGTGGCTGAAACGGAACTGTCCTGCCTACGGATCGGTGAGGAGGAATTTCTGGCGGTCGTCGAGAACGATGCAGCCACAGCCTTTAAACTGTTGCAGGTCATCGCGGGGTATGTCTCGAACTGATCGGCTTGCTCGCCTGTCGATTGTTACCCTTCGGTTGCGGGTGCACCGCCTTGAAACGCATTCCCATTTGCATAGTCACATGGGGTTTCCTGCATCTGTAGGTGCAGCCCGTCACCTTTGTAGGGATGGGCTCGGGCAAGGCCTTCATCGACTTCGATACCAAGGCCGGGCTCGGTCGGAGGAGTGACGAACCCCTCCTCGACGCGGATGCTTCCCTTTATCAGTTGATCGTGGAATGGGGTCTCGATGCTTTCAAGCAGCAGCAGGTTCGGGATCGACGCCGCCAGATGAATATTCGCCGCCCACTCGATCGGTCCCGCATACAGATGGGGTGCCATCTGGGCGTTGAAAACCTCGGCCATTGCGGCGACTTTCTTCATCTCCCATATACCGCCAGCGCGTCCCAACGCAGGCTGAAGGATTTCGGCGGCCCCGGCGCGCAGGACCGCGCCAAATTCCGCTTTGGTTGTCATCCGTTCACCGGTCGCGACAGGGATACGGACATTGCGCGCCACACGGGCCATATCCTCGATCATGTCGGGGGGTGTGGGTTCTTCGAACCACAGCGGCGAACAGGGTTCGAGCGCTTGGCCCAAACGTATAGCTCCGGCTGTGTTGAACTGACCATGAGTGCCGAACAGCAGATCGGCCTTGTCTCCAACTGCCTCACGGATCGCTTTGCAAAACGCTATCGACATTGAGATATCGGACATAGCGGGCATGTGCCCACCGCGGATCGTATAAGGCCCGGCGGGATCAAACTTGACGGCGGTATAGCCGCGCCGGACCATTTCAGCAGCACTTTCTCCGGCCTGCTCAGGTGAAGTCCAGAAGTCCGTCAGGTTATGCTGAGGAAGTGGGTAGAGATAGGTGTACGCCCGGATACGGTCGTTCATCCGCCCGCCCAGCAGCGCATAGACCGGACGATCACGATCCTTGCCCAAAATGTCCCAGCAGGCAATTTCGAGCCCTGAGAACGCACCCATGACGGTCAGGTCTGGTCGCTGAGTGAAGCCGCTGGAATAGGCGCGGCGGAACATCAACTCGATATTCTCGGGGTTTTCGCCCTGCATGTGCCGTTCGAATACATCGCGAATGACATGGGTCATGGCTTCGGGACCAACCGAGGACGCGTAGCATTCCCCCCAACCGATCACGCCCGTATCCGTGGTGACCTTGACCAAAATCCAATAGCGCCCACCCCAACCCGGTGCCGGAGGCGCGGTGACAATGACATCGAGATCTTGCAGTTTCATCGGGTGTTCCTTTTGCGGGGTTCAGTCGCGATCAAACAAGATTACATTGCGTTTGGCCGCACCGGACTTGGTGTCTTCGATGGCCTCATTGATCTGTGACAGGGTCCAGCGACCCGAGATCAACTCGTCCAGTTTCAGCCGCCCCTGTTCATACAGATCGATCATCCAGGGGATGTCTCGCTGGATCACTACATCGCCCATTTTTGAGCCCACCATGCCCTGGCCAAGCGCGGCCAGCACGACGGGTTCGTAACTGGACATGTCACCAGAATGGGGCATCCCGATCATGATCGCCTTACCGCCCCGACCAAGATAACGCGGGGCCTGATCATAGGCGGGGATTGCACCAACAGTAATCAAGACGGCGTCTGCGCCACGTCCGCCCAGCGCCTTGTAGGCGGCTTTCCACGGCTCTTTCTGGCTGGCCAAAACACCATGGGTCGCGCCGAACTCCATTGCGATATCCAGCTTATCCTGTGTCATATCGACCGCAACGATACGGCGAGCTCCGGCAATACGTGCGCCTTGGATTGCGTTCAAGCCGACGCCCCCGGCGCCGATGACAACCACGTCCTGCCCGGGGCGAAGCTGGGCGGCGTTGACTGCTGCACCAACACCGGTGATCACCCCGCAGGACAGCAGGCTGGCAAGGTCCTTGGGCAGCGTTTCGGGAATGCGGACGATTTGTCGGTGGCTGACAACTACCTTTTCGGCAAAGGCCCCGCATGCCATGGCCTGTTCCAGCGCATCACCGTCGGCAGTCTGCAGCGGACCTTTCACCGTGTCATAAGGTGTTTCACAAATGGTGGGCGTGCCACCGGCACAGGACGGGCAGGACCCGCAGGCGCGGATCAAGGTTACCACAACGGGATCACCAAGTTTGAAATCCCCTGCGCCTTCACCAACAGCAGAAACGATGCCAGCCGCTTCGTGCCCGTAAACCGCGGGCAAGTGGCCGCCCCATGCGCCGCTTGCAAAGGAAATGTCCGAATGGCAAATCGCCACTGCATCCAGCGTGACCTCGACCTCGCCCATGCCGGGTGGTGCAATCAGGATGTCTTCGATGACCAGAGGTTCGCCGAAGGCCCGGCATACGGCTGCTTTGATGGTTTGCATGTGTTTTCCCGCTCCCTAACGGGATCACGGTGACCCGTCCCGGCGGGACCTGCAAGGTGGAAACCGTCACGGATGTGTCGTTGTTCTGCCAAAGTGGGGTAGACGCAAAAGAATCCACCTATTGATAAGCATTGTGTGGGTCATCGGTTCAGTGTGCGACAACCAAACAGATCGGCGCACGGCGTATCGGGGTCGGGACATCGACGGTGGCTGGCTACATTCGTTGCGAGATCTGGTGCATCAACCCGGCAAGATGCTCAGGATGCGAAAAAAACGGCGAATGAGAGCTGTCTATCGTAAGGTGCATATCAGGGTCCGCGCAGCCCGCCATCTCGGCCTGATATTCGGTCGGAACGATTCGGTCATCGGTAGTTCTGATGTACCCTTTTGGAACGCGCGCGAAGTTATCGCCGACGTCTAGGGGGGTAGTCTGCGGTGCAATCGCCTGGGGGCACAGGCGCGCGAATGCATAGGCAACCACCTCGCGCGCGCAGTCGTGATAAAGCAGGTCGTGCACCTGATCCGGTACCACCGAATACGACAACCCGTCGCCGGATACTTCGACGGCATTTCCGATCAGTTGGCGTGGGGCTCGTTTGCGCATTTCGACCATAGATAGCCCGGATTTCGGAACATAGGCACTTAGATAAATCACACCTCGCATGGCGTTCGGGTCGGTCTCGGCAGCCGCACTTACGGGATATCCACCCCACGAGTGCCCTAAGATGATAGTCTTTGGTGTCGAAGCCTTCAGCACGGCATCTCTGCACGTTCCAAGGGTTACATCGCGGATAGGCGTCGGGTCCGAGCCGTGGCTTGGCATATCGATGGCGCGGGCGGTATGTCCGAATGTGGTCAATTCCGGGATCAGATCGCGCCAGCACCAGGCACCGTGCCACGAGCCATGAACAAGCAAGAAATCTGCCAACAATCCCTCCTTCAAATATGTCCGATCTCGGTCAGAAAATCACCAATCAATTGGGCAAAGTCCTGAGGGCGCTCGACGCAAGGCAGGTGGCCTGCCTTTCGGATTAGCGCAAAGCGCGAGCCAGGGATCAGATCAACAGTTTCACGCACCAGATCGGGCGGGGTTGAGCCGTCTTCGCTGCCCGCAATCCCTATGGTCGGCAGGCGCAATCCGCTGGTTGGCGTATAGAAATCGGTGCCCGAGATTGCAGCGCAACAGCCCAGATAGCCATCGACCGGTTGTCGGACCATCATGTTGCGCCAAAGCGTCATCTCGGCGCTGGCCCGGAATGATTTCGAGAACCACCGATCCATGGTGGCATCCGCCAGTGCCTCGATCCCGCCTTTACGGACAGCATCCATACGCTGCTGCCACATCTTGGGAGTGCCGATCTTGGCGGCCGTATTCGACAGCACCAGCGCGCGGATCTGATCCATACGCTTGACCGCCAAACCCTGCGCAATCATGCCACCGACGGACAGACCCACGAATACGCAATCCTTGACCTCTAGATAATCCAGCAATTGCTCGGCGTCGCGCACCAGATTTCCCATGGAATAGGGCGCTGAGGGTGCTGATGACAATCCGTGCCCGCGTTTGTCGTACCTAATGATGCGCAGGCCTTTGGGCAGTAGCGGCAATATCGGGTCCCACAGCCGCATATCCGTGCCCAGTGAATTAGCAAACACGATGGGGGCGCCAGCGGCGTCGCCATCAATTCGGTAGTGTATCCGAACATCTTTGAGGTCAGCGATATGCATGTTTAGCGTCCCCGTCTGCTCAGGGTGTCGGTTAAAACGACTACGACCGGATTTTGCACCGGCTGTAAGCGATTGTCAGGTAAGGAATTCCAACGCCCGTTCAAAGATCTGCGGATCCACGTTGCCGCCCGAGGCGACTACGATCACCGCATTCCCATCAATCTGATCCTTGCGAAACAGGGCAGAGGCCAACGAAACAGCTCCGCCCGGTTCCAGCACGATCTTCAGACGCAGAAACGCAAGGGCCATGGCGCGTAGTGATTCCTGTTCAGATACCGACAGTCCAGGGCCGCAAAGCCGCTGCAGGATGGGAAAGGTAATCTGCCCCGGCTGTGGCGTCAGGATTGCGTCGCAGATGTTTCCCGAAGTAGCGTCGTTGCTTTGGATCGTCCCGCTTGCCAGCGAGCGTTTCACGTCTTCGAACCCTTCAGGCTCGCATGGACGAGGGCGCAGACCGGGCGCGTGATGCTCTAACGCCAGCGCGATACCAGATGTCAGCCCGCCGCCGCCACAGCAGATCAGAACGTCACCTTCGGTCACGCCCAGCGCCCGTGCCTGACGTGCCAGCTCCAGTCCCGTTGTTCCCTGGCCAGCGATCACTTGCGGTTCGTCATAAGGCCGGATCAAGGTCAAACCGCGCTCGGCAGCCAATGCCTCGCCGATGTCTTCGCGGCTTTCGCTGGCGCGGTCATAAAGGACGACCTCACCGCCCAGCGCGCGGGTGTTTTCAATTTTCAGCTTTGGCGCATCCGACGGCATGACGATGACGGACGAGATTCCATGCTGTGCCGCCGCATAAGCAACACCCTGCGCGTGATTGCCCGAGGAATAGGCGATGACGCCCCGATTGCGCGCCGCCTCATCTAATGCCGAAATAGCTGACCACGCGCCGCGAAATTTGAAGCTGCCGGTGTGTTGCAGGCATTCGGGTTTGATCAGAACGCGGCGACCCGCGATTTCATCCAGGAAAGGCGATGACAGAAGTGGTGTCTCGCGCACGTGACCTTTCAGCCGCTCGGCGGCGGCTTCGATCATGTCTATGTTGCTCATTTGGCGTCCAGTATCTTGCGGATCAGGTCTAGGGATTGGGGCTCGTTCAGGAACGGGACATGTCCTCGGTCCGGCACTTCGGTCGAGATCAATTCGGGGCGGTTTGCGTGCATCATTTGCACCGTGGCGTTGCTCAACAAATCTGAGTTAGCACCTCGGATCACACCGGTTGGAATAGCACGCAGGGCGTCAAACAAGGGCCACAGATCCGGCGTTGGGGTGATGGCGGCCTGCTCGATCAACGCTTGTCGCAATGCGGGGTCATAGCGCAACTCCAGTCCGGTTCCGGTCTGGATGTATTGATGTTCTACCTGCTGTTTCCAGACGTCCTGAGCAACGCCGGGGAACTGAGGTGCCATCATCGCGTGCAGGACCTGCGCAGCCTCATCATAGGATTGTGAAATTGGGGGGTTGCCGACATAGTCCATAATCTTGGCAATGCCACCGGGTTCGATCACCGGGCCAACGTCGTTCAGGATAACACCTGCCAGCCGGTCAGGATGGCTGGCGGCCAAGGTCATGGCGATCAGCCCCCCCCGTGACGTGCCCAACAGGGTCACCTTCTCCAAACCCAGCTGATCCAGAAGTTCGACCGCATCCTGTCCTTCGCGCAGGATGTTGTAATTCATGTAGTTCGCATCAAAATCGGACTTGCCGCGCCCGCGATAATCCATCGCAATCATACGAAGATCACTCATATGTGGCGCAAGAAATGAAAAGTCGCGGCAGTTGCGCGTCAAGCCAGCCAAGCAAAGCAGAGGATGGCCCGTGCCGGTATCTTCATAGTACAGGCGTTTGCCGTCCGAGGTGGTGAAATATGCCATCAAAGCCCTGCCAATTGAGGGATCGTCGTCAGGTCTGGCAGCACATGTGCAGGTTTCCACGGCAGACGGTCCATTGGTTCGCCAGCGCGGTTGACCCAAGCTGTGACAAATCCATAGCCACTGGCCCCGGCAGCGTCCCACCCGTTTGAGCTGACGAACAGCACTTCATCGCGCGCGCAGCCGAAGCGGTTCTGCACCAGATCGTATACGCTGGCATGGGGTTTGAAGACCCCCACGCTTTCGACCGACAGAACATCATCCAGCACATCACCGATCGCGGCAGACTGCACCGCCCCGTTCAGCATCGGGGGTGAACCGTTGGACAGGATGGCGGTCTGCAACCCACTGGCCTTCAGCGCCTTCAGCATATAGGGGACCTCGGGATAGGCCTGCAACTCCCAATACAAATCGAGCAGACGCTGCCGAAGGGTGTTATCCCCCAGAAGGCCTACCGCTTCCAAGGCCCAATCCAGCCCATCTTGCGTGACATCCCAAAAGTCACAATGCGCATCAGCGACAGCACGCAACCATGTATATTGCAGTTGCTTCAGACGCCAGTGATTGGCCAACTCGGGCCATTTGCTAGCCAACGCTTCAAATCCGGGCTCTGTTGCGGCCTGCCTGGCGGCGGCGGCCACGTCAAACAGAGTACCATAAGCGTCGAATACACACGTGGTGATAGCCATCCGATCCTCCCCTGATCGGGCGCAGGTAATCACAACCGGTTCCGGGGTTAAAGAGGGCAGGGTTTACAATGCTGTGTCAGCCTCTAGGCTGCGCCGTTCATTTCTTTTCAGGCCGGAGGCCATCATGACCGCAATCAAACAAGGCGACACGGTTCGCATCCACTACACCGGAACTCTGCTGGACGGCAAAGTCTTCGACAGTTCCGAGGGGCGCGATCCGTTGGAGTTTGCGGTTGGTTCCGGGCAGATCATACCCGGTCTGGACGCTGCCCTGCCGGGCATGGAGATTGGCGAGAAGAAGCGTGTCGAGATCGATTGCGTTGACGCCTATGGCCCGATCAATCCGGGCATGCGGCAGCAGATCCCGCGTGAAGGCATCCCGGATGACATTCCGCTTGAACCCGGCACGCAGTTACAGATGCAAACTCCTGACGGTCAGGCATTGCCAGTGACTGTCGTCGAGGTAGATGAGGCGACAGTGACCTTGGATGCAAATCATCCACTAGCGGGGCAAGATCTGGTCTTCGATATCGAAATCGTTTCGATCAACTGATGCTGATTGGATCAAAGGCCCGGGATATGTGACAACAACGGCTCAATCGCATCGCGCACGGGCGGTTGGGTCAGAAACACAAAGGCAATCAGCAGCGATGTGAGAATCAGCAGCAAAAGACGCGCACGTCCGCTTCCTGATTTGCGTTTCAAAGCTGGCGAGCGCGTGTTGCTCGCAAGGATCTGTTCAAGTTTGCTCATATCGTAATCCCTGCGGGGCAAAGATGTTCAAATCTTGGCACCCGCAGGGAAAGATATAGTCACATGGCCTCTGGCTGGGGCATGCCCAGAATATGATACCCGCCGTCGACGCGGATGATCTCACCCGAAGTATAGCTGCCGGCGTCGGACGCAAGATAAACGGCGGTGCCTCCGACGGCCTCCAGCGTGGCATTCGAACGCATCGGTGCGTTCTGGTCACAGAACTTGTAGGTCTTGCGTGCACCACCAATAGCCGCACCCGCCAATGTTTTCATCGGGCCGGGCGAGATGGCGTTCACGCGAATACCCTCAGGGCCCAGATCGTTCGCCAGATAGCGCGTCGCCGATTCCAGCGCAGCCTTGGCGACGCCCATGACATTGTAGTTTGGTACAACCTTGTTCGATCCCTGATAGGTCAGTGTCAACAATGTGCCGCCATTGTCCTTCATCAGCGGATAGGCGCGACGGGCAACTTCGATGAACGAATAGGCCGACACATCCAGCGAGTGTTTGAAGTTTGCCCGCGTGGTGTTCAAGAATCGACCGGTCAGTTCGGACTTGTCCGAATAAGCGATAGCGTGGACAACAAAATCTATTGTTGGCCAGCGGGCGGACAACTCGCCAAACGCGCGATCCAGTGAATCATCATCGGTCACATCCGCATCGACCATGAAGTCGCTGCCCAAGCTTTGGGCCAGCGGTTCAAGCCGTTTGCCAAACGCCTCGCCCTGATAGGTGAAAGCCAGCTCAGCGCCCGCTTCGTGCATGGCTTTGGCGATGCCCCACGCGATAGAGCGGTCATTAGCCACGCCCATGATCAGGCCGCGTTTACCCTTGAGAATATCCGACATCTTGTTCACCCGTTATACTTCGACAGAACCATGGATCCGTTGGTGCCGCCAAAGCCGAAGCTATTGGTCATCACGCTGTCCAAGCCTGCGTTTTCAACCACTTGAGTTGCAATTTCACCGGGCAGGATGCCGTCGGCAAGTGTGTCGACATTGATCGACGGAGTAATGAAATCATGTTCCAGCATGAGCAGGCAGAAGATCGCCTCAAGCGCGCCCGCTGCGCCTTGCGCGTGACCGGTCATCGATTTTGTCGATGAAATCGGAGGCACACTGCCTTCACCAAAGATACGGCGTACGGCTTCGACTTCTCCGACGTCGCCCACTGGGGTCGAGGTGCCGTGGGCATTGATATAGCCGACCTTGCGGCCTTCGGGCACGGTCGACAGCGCCAGACGCATCGCGCGCTCGCCGCCTTCGCCGGATGGTGCCACCATGTCGTGCCCATCAGATGTCGCGGCATAGCCGGTTACTTCGGCATAGATTTTCGCACCGCGCGCCAGCGCATGCTCGAGGTCTTCCAGAACCACGATGCCGCCACCGCCGGAAATCACAAATCCGTCGCGGTTCTGATCGAATGCGCGCGAGGCTTTATCAGGTGTGTCGTTGTACTTGGACGACATCGCACCCATCGCGTCGAACAGGCAGGACAGGGTCCAGTCCAGCTCTTCTCCGCCGCCCGCGAACATCACATCCTGCTTGCCCAGCATGATCTGTTCAGCCGCATTGCCGATGCAGTGCAGCGAGGTCGAGCAGGCCGAGGTGATCGAGTAGTTGATACCTTTGATTTTGAACGCGGTCGCCAAGTTCGCAGAAATCGTCGAACACATGCACTTTGGCACTGCAAACGGGCCGATCCGTTTGGTTGCGCCGGTTTTCAGCACGGTTTGGTGCGCGGTCAACATCGCGCTGGTCGATGGTCCACCCGAACCTGCCACCAGACCTGTGCGCGGATTGACCACCTGATCTTCGGTCAGCCCGGCGTCCGCGATGGCCTGATTCATCGCGATATGGGCATAGGCAGCACCCGGACCCATGAACCGCAGGGTCCGCTTGTCCACGTGATCGGCCACATCGATTTTCAGCGAACCGGCGATTTGGCTGCGAAAGCCGTGCTCGACCATCTGTTCGCTTGCTACGATGCCGGATTTGCCTGCTTTGAGCGAGGCGAGCACCTCTTCGGCATTGTTCCCGATCGAGGACACAACCCCCAGACCGGTGACGACTACTCGACGCATGTGCGTACTCCTTATTGCGGCCGGTCAGGCTCAGGCGTCTGACAGAACGACCTTCATATCCTTGACGTCGTATATCAATTCGCCATCGGCTTCGACGATGCCATCTGCCACACCCATGGTCAGGCGGCGCGTCTGGATCGCCTTTTTGAAATCAATCTTATAGGTCAGCATCTTCCGGTCCGGGCGCACCATGCCGGTCAACTTGACTTCTCCGACGCCGACCGCCATGCCACGTCCCTGCCAGCCGCGCCAGCCGAGGTTGAAGCCGGTCAGTTGCCACAAACCGTCCAGGCCCAGACAGCCGGGCATGATCGGATTGCCGGGGAAATGGCAGTCAAAAAACCAAAGGTCAGGTGTGATATCAAATTCGGCCAGCACATGACCCTTGCCATGCGCGCCACCATCGCCGGAAATCTCGGTAATGCGGTCCATCATCAACATCGGCGGAGCCGGCAACTGCGCGTTGCCAGGGCCAAATAGTTCGCCGCGGGCGCATTTCAGCAGATCGTCCTTGTCAAAACTGCTCGGGAATTGGGCCATTCTGCCGCCTCTCCTGCCTGGGTCCGTTTATTACATCTGGCCTCGTCTATCACCCGTATGCAAGGTCCTGCAAGACCAGCACTCCATATCTTGTTGTGACTACAATATTCTTTGCGAATGAATTTCATTTGAAATTGCAGGCAGGGCGCACTTATATTAAGGGCAGCAAAACACAGGTATCGGATTCATGACACCTCAGAGCCGTGAGATCGCTGCAAATTGGTTGGTTGACGCAGGTTTGCGCCCCACGCGCCAAAGGGTTGCTTTGGCCGAATTGCTTGTGGGCGACGGTCTGCATCGTCATGTGACTGCAGAAAGCCTGTTTGAATCCGCAAAAGCCAAAGGTGACGCGGTTTCGCTTGCGACCGTATACAACACATTGCGGGCGTTTTGCGATGCCGGGGTGCTTCAAGAGATCACTGTTGACGGGTCCAAAAGCTATTTCGACACCAACACGCATGACCATCCGCATTTCTATTGGGAAGACGAAAGCCGTCTGAGCGATGCACCATCCGACCAATTGGTGATCCAACAATTGCCGGAAGCTCCTGAAGGCGTCGAAATCGCATCGGTCGATGTGGTGATCCGCCTGCGGAAGAAGTAACCTCTAATCCTTACATAACAACGTAACCAACGCATGCTCAGCCTGCGTGATCATCGGATCTGTCGGCCCCGTGCCATGCCGTGCCAATACAACAGATTCGGTTGCATCTGGATCGGTGATCGGCAGGCTTATTACGCGGACCTGATCATAACTGAAGCCGTTTTTAGGGCTGGTATAGCTTATCCCGATGCCTTCCCCATGAGCGGCCAGACTGCGCGAAAGCTCCAATGATTGCGCTCGGTGCGAGATTGTGGGGTTCAAACCTTTGCGTCTGAAAAGCGCGAGTACATGCTGTGCAGACAAACCCTCTTTAGACAGAATCAGTGGATATGACGCTAGCTCGGTCAGGGTTAGCTGCTTGGCCGCCGCCAGTGTATGATCAGGTGAAAGCAGCGCGTGTGGGGTGCTGTCGAACAACTTCTTGCAGGAAAAACCGGCATCCATGCCGAGGTCATAGGTGAGTGCAAAATCGTATCTGCCATCGATCAGGCCGGAAATCAGGCCTTCGAACGTCTCAACCCCGTGTGTCAGGACGACGTCGGGCAAAGCTTTTTGCAGGCGGTGCAGAGATTGGGCCAGAAGAAAGGGTGCCAGATCGACAAAGCATCCCAGGCGCAATCGGCGCTCGCCGGTTATCGGCTGCTTTGACTGTTCCAAAAGCGCAGCTCGCTTCAACAAGGCCTCGGCCTCTTCGATGAATTTGCGGCCCTGCGGGGTCAGCGCCATCGCGGCACCCCGTCTTCGGGCAAACAGTGGATATCCCAAACGTGATTCGACCCGGGTCAGCGCATTGGACAAGGCAGGTTGCGAGACATTTAGGCGTTGTGCCGCAGCAGACAGGCTGCCATGCTGGCCGATGGCGCAAACATATTCGTACTGGCGCAGAGTGAGGTATAACATAGAGTTAATACCTAATTTGAAAGATATGATTTGAACAGATGTCTTATTCATGCGCAGATCGGGCGACAAATCTAAGGAGACCGCGATGACTCACCCTCTTGTTTCTCAGGCCATGATCGACAACTTCCAGACGGACGGCGTTGTGTTGGTCAAAGGCCTGTTCGCCGATCATATTGAAACCCTACGGGCCGGGGTTGCCGCGAATATGGCCGAGCCGGGTCCTTATGCTTCGGAGAACAGGAAAGATGGCGAAACCGGCCGTTTTTTTGACGACTATTGCAACTGGTCCCGTATCCCGCAGTTTCGTGAAGTGATCGAAAAATCTCCTGCTGCTGAAGTAGCGGCCGATCTCATGCAGTCGCAATCCGTGCAAATGTTCCATGACCATGTTCTGGTGAAGGAACCCGGAACCTCGATGGCAACGCCGTGGCATCAGGATGGGCCGTACTATTTTGTTGATGGTCAACAGAATATCAGCTTCTGGTCACCGTTGGACCCGGTGAAACAAGCGACCTTGCGCTGCGTTGCCGGTTCGCACCGCTGGGAAAAAGAAGTGCTGCCTACCCGCTGGGCCTCGGAAGAAGGTTTCTTCCCCGACGAGGGGCAGTACATGCCGATTCCGGACCCAGATGCCGAAGGGATGAAGATTGTAGAATTTGAAATGGAGCCCGGTGACGCAGTGGCCTTCAACTATCGCACGCTACACGGGGCCCGAGGCAATACTTCCGATGGCCGACGCAGGGCATTTTCGCTGCGATTGGTTGGTGATGATGCACGTTATGTCGAGCGTCCAGGCCGGACTTCGCCGCCATTTCCGGGACATGAAATGGTGCCGGGGCAGCGGCTGCGCGAGGACTGGTTCCCAGTTCTGTTACAGCGTTAGAACCTAGAACCACTGGCCCGATTCGATCAGGCCCAGATCCAGCAATTGGCGCGAATCCCACTCGAACGGAGTTGAATGGTTCCAGCAGAAGTTGGAGATATCAAACGTCGATCCGGCGTTCGTCTTCAATGCTTTGGCCGCCCGGAACGAACAGATCGCGGCGGTCAGGTTGTTGTGCCACGGGCAGGCATAGGTATTGTATTCCGGCTCATTGAAAGTGTGATCAGGCAGAAGTTTCAGATCGGCTTTTGCTTTGAACAGCGAAATCCGATCGATACGGCGTCGTTCATACGGGATATGATCTTCGAACCGCCAACGCAGACCACCGGACATATCCAGTTGCCGCTCTAGCGGCTTGCCAGATGCGTCATGCCGCGTGTGGGCGTAGTATCCGGTCTTGTCCAGCATTGCGTGATCGGGGGCCACTCCGTTTGGATAGGCCGTCAGATCATTCGCATAAAGATCGATCACATGGGTCAGCATGGCCTGGCGCCGTTCTTCAGAATGGAAGGCCAGTAACTCTCCGACCGAGCGGGTCTCGCAGAAAGGGTAGAACAGATATTCAGAGTTGTAGCAGTAGTATACCCACGTGCCTTGAGCCGCCTGAATGATCCGATTGACGGCCTCAAATACGACGGTTCTGGGCGCGCAGGTCATCGTCACTCGATGAACCCTTTCCTCCAGCGCTTCATCCAGCGTGAATTCTTGGGGCAGGAATGTGATCACGGATTTGAACCCCAGCTTCAAATGATGGTGCAGCGTCCCTTCTAACTCGACATTATCTTCGGCAAATATCAGTGCCACGGGTCCCTTGCTCAGGATCGACCGATCGGAATTCAGAAGTTGATCAAGGGATTCGTACTGCATCGTTGGTTTCGTTGCCGCCTTGCTGGAAATTCCCGCCAAATTCGGGTAATTGCGCCAGCATTGCAAGCGGCGTTCGATACGTATAGACGACGCCGACCCAGCGACTGCAAAGGCCAACCCATGTCTGAACCGAAAAAGCTGTTTATCAAGACCTATGGCTGTCAGATGAACGTCTATGACAGCGAACGCATGGCCGAAGCGCTGGGCGGACAGGGCTATGTCGAGACCAAATCGCCCGATGATGCGGATATGATCCTGCTCAATACCTGCCACATTCGAGAAAAGGCAGCTGAGAAAGTCTATTCCGAACTGGGCCGTTTCAAGGGCCTCAAGGCGGAAAAGCCGGAACTTAAAATCGGTGTCGCAGGTTGCGTCGCTCAGGCCGAAGGCGAGGAAATCATCCGTCGCCAGCCGCTTGTCGATCTGGTGGTGGGGCCGCAAAGCTATCATCGCCTGCCCGAGATGGAGGCGAAGACGCGCGCGGGTGAAAAGGCGCTGGATACCGAGTTCCCCGAAGAAGACAAATTCGAAAAGCTCAAGAACCGCCCCAAGGCCAAGCGCGGACCGACGGCATTCCTGACCGTGCAGGAGGGGTGTGACAAGTTCTGTGCCTTCTGCGTTGTGCCCTATACACGCGGGGCCGAGGTCAGCCGCCCGGCAGATCGCATCCTGCGTGAGGCCCGCGATCTGGTTGAACGCGGTGTGCGTGAGATCACGCTGCTGGGGCAGAACGTAAATGCCTATCACGGGGCTGGACCGGACGGAGACATGACCCTTGCCGGTCTGATCTGGGAATTGAACAAGGTCGACGGGCTAGAGCGCATACGCTTTACCACCTCGCACCCGAACGACATGGATGATGCGCTGATCGAAGCGCATGGCACCTGTGAGAAGTTGATGCCATATCTGCATTTGCCGGTGCAGTCGGGGTCGGACAAAATTCTAAAGCGGATGAACCGCAGCCACACGGCTGAAAGCTATCTGCGATTGATCGAGCGTATCCGAGAAGCGCGCCCCGATATTCTGATGTCCGGCGATTTCATCGTGGGCTTCCCGGAAGAAACGGAAGAGGATTTTCAGGCCACTCTGGATTTGGTCGAAGAGGTCAAATACGGCTACGCCTATTCCTTCAAATACTCGACGCGACCCGGCACACCTGCAGCAGAACGGCCACAGGTCGAGGCCGAAGTGGCGGATGCACGCCTGCAGCGCTTGCAAGGGTTGATCACGCGCCACCAGCGCGAGATTCAGGACTCGATGGTCGGAAAGACAGTTAATGTCCTGTTTGAAAAGCCTGGGCGGCAACCGGGCCAGATGGTTGGAAAATCCGAGTATCTGCATGCGGTTCACGTCGCGGACGCTGATATCGCGAGCGGCGACTTACGTAAGGTAAGGATAAAATCGTCTGGCGCGAACTCGCTGGGTGGTGAGTTGGTCTGATCCCTTGTGGCTTGCCCGCAAAGGGTTTTCGCCTTGAAATTTAACCCTTGATTTATGGCTTGGAACTATGTTCCGAGGAAGGCTAGATTTTTCTGGGCCGAATTTTGGGTGTCGACAAACGCACCGACCCCGCCTGACGGCCCGCCTTTGCGGAGGGTACGAGTAGTGAGCTGGATACGTTTTCCGAGTGTAAACCTTTCCCGTGTTTTGTCGGCGACTGTCGTGTTTCTATCTTGCGCTGCCCCGACTTTGGCCGGCGATGTCGTCGGGGAAGTCACTGAGCCCGACGTAATCTCGTCTCAGCGTTTCGCGCGCGACGTCAATGCGTTCTATCTGGGGGTCAGCGCCGGACATGCCTCGGGCGGTTCGGACGAGTTTGGCCTGCGCGTGAACGACGGAGACACGTTTGCTGCGGGCGACCTTAAGCCAAGCGGAAATTTCGCAGGTTTTCGCGGTGGCTGGCGCGGCATTCTGCCAGCCAGAGGTGGGCGCGACTATGTGTATGGGCTGGAAGTCGGCTATGACTTTGGCACGCTCGATGACATCACCTCGTCCCGATCCGGTGGGGCAGAGGTCAGCGGCAGATCCGCGATCTCGGATGTATTGTCCATCCGCCTGCGGAACGGGCTTACCAACCGCAGCGGCAGTGTCCTCTATTTCGTGACTGTGGGTTATGTCCGCGGCGATATCACCACGTCAGGCTCACTAACTGATGCAAGCGGGACAAGCCGATTTGAGAGCGAGGACCGCCGACAAGGTTTCTCGGCCAGCTTGGGCGCTGAACACAAACTGAACGAAAATTGGTCGATCACCGGCGAGATCGAGTATCTGCAGTTCGAATCAAAAACGGTCGAACTGGGTCCGTCATTCTCGACCAAATCGACGCCAAGCTATCGCGGACTGCGGATCGGGTTGAACTATACATTCTGATATCCGCGCGATTGGCGTTTAAAGTTGGCTGTTTCAGCGTTCATCGGCGCATTTGTCATGAGGTGTGCAAATTTTGAAACTGCCGCTTGCGTCTACCTCTTCAGTTTGTCTACGCTCAAGGTGAACCGCCAAGACAGGAGAACGGATTGGCCATCGGTGCCCTGACCCCACCGCAAGATGACATGCCCCAGCGTGAGGCGCTTGTTGAATTTCCAGACAACAGATTATTGATCGATTTGTGCGGAGAGTATGACCGCAACTTGACCGATATCGAACAGAAGCTCTCGGTGCAGATTGTGCGACGCGGCAACCAGCTTGTCGTGCTGGGCGACGAGGATTCGCAAAAGCAGGCGATTGAGGTTCTACAGGCCCTCTATACACGGCTCGAAGGTGGGCGTGATGTGGAAGCCGCAGATGTCGACCGCGAGTTGCGCATGGGCAATTCCGAGGTCGGAACTGGCACGCGCGATGGTGACCAGCTTGAGATGTTCAAGGGTGGCACGGTCGAGATCAAGACACGCAAAAAACTGGTCGAGCCGCGCACCGACGCCCAGAAGGCCTATGTGCAGTCGCTGTTCAACAACGAACTGGCCTTTGGCATTGGTCCCGCGGGCACCGGCAAAACCTATCTGGCCGTTGCGGTCGGGGTGTCCATGTTCATTGGCGGGCACGTTGACCGCATCATTCTCAGCCGTCCGGCGGTCGAGGCCGGTGAAAAGCTCGGTTACCTGCCCGGTGACATGAAGGATAAGGTCGATCCCTACATGCAGCCGCTTTATGACGCGCTGAATGATTTCCTGCCCGGAAAACAACTTGCCAAGCTGATCGAAGAAAAGCGGATCGAGATTGCTCCGCTTGCCTTCATGCGCGGTCGTACGCTGGCAAATGCATTTGTAGTGCTGGACGAGGCGCAGAATGCCACAACGATGCAGATGAAGATGTTCCTGACCCGGCTTGGTGAAGGTAGCCGGATGGTTATTACCGGCGACCGGTCTCAAGTTGATCTGCCGCGCGGTGTGCAGTCGGGTCTCAAGGATGCCGAACGGTTGCTGAAAACGATCCCGAATATCAGCTTCAACTATTTCACCTCGAAAGATGTCGTCCGCCATCCTCTTGTCGCCGCCATTATCGAGGCGTATGAGGCCGATGCGGGGCGCGAAACCGGTTAACTTTCAAGGCGCCGATTGAAGCTGGGCTCGGAGCCAAAGGTATGAATCTGGAAATCACGCTTGAGGATGATCGCTGGCGCGGGCTGGAGCCTTTGGCCACGCGCGCAATTGCTGCTGTTCTTGAGTATTGCGATCTTGAGGCGGATCAATGCGAGATCAGCTTGCTGGGCTGCGATGATGCACGGATCGTTGAGTTGAATGCTGAATTTCGTGAAAAATCCACGCCGACCAACGTCCTCAGCTGGCCTGCCGAAGAACTGGCCCCGGATCGGGCGGGAGACACTCCGCCGGCTCCGCAACCTGACTTTACTGGCGAAATCGTGCTGGGCGACATTGCGATCTCTTATGACACCTGCGCGCGCGAAGCAGCTGAAGCCGGCAAAAGCACCGACGATCACGTGACGCATCTGATCGTTCACGGTACACTACATTTGCTGGGGTATGATCACATTCGTGACCTCGACGCCACTTTGATGGAAAGGGTCGAGGTCGAGATACTTGGCAAACTGGGTATAGATGACCCATATAATGTATGACATGGGCACCTTTGCCCGATCATTTGGAACAGGATAATGGGCGAAACAGACGGCAGTTCTAGGGCGGCGCATGGCGCGCATTCTCAGAACAGCAGCAATGACAGCGACGAGAGAGGCGGGCTTTTTTCTCGACTCATCGACGTATTTTCTTCTCAGGGCGAAGAGACCAGCCAGCTAAACGGGGCAGAGGCCGTCAGCGCTCAGCCAAGGGGCATGATCAACCTGCGCAGAATGCGGGTCGAAGATGTTGCGATCCCAACAGCCGAAATCGTATCGGTCCCCTCGACAACCCCGAAAGACGAACTTGTCCAGATTTTCCGCGACAGCGGCTTGTCACGCATTCCGGTTTACGATGGCACTTTGGATACGCCCTTGGGGTTTGTGCATCTCAGGGACTTTGCGCTGACTCATGGCTTTAACGGCAACTCCTCCGAGTTCGATCTGAGGTCGATGCTGCGGACATTGCTGTTCGTGCCACCATCGATGCCAATTGGCGTTTTGCTGACTAAGATGCAGACAGAACGTCGCCATATGGCTCTGGTGATCGATGAATACGGTGGAGTCGATGGTTTGCTGACTATCGAAGATCTGATTGAACAGGTTGTCGGAGAAATCGCCGACGAACATGATGCCGACGAAGATCAGCTATGGATACAAGAGAAACCCGGCTGCTACGTGGTTCAGGCGCGTGTACCACTTGAAGAGTTCGAGGCCGAGATTGGCCGCTCTCTGACCAGCCACGAAGATGTAGACGAAGAAGAGATCGACACATTGGGCGGTTTGGTCTTCATGCTCTCGGGGCGGGTTCCGGCGCGTGGTGAGGTTGTATGCCACCCCGAAGGGCCCGAGTTCGAGGTCATTGACGCAGATCCGCGCCGCATAAAACGGTTGCGTGTCATGCTGCCGGATATTGTTGCATGAACCCTGCCGATGGGTGGCCCTTTTGGCTGCGGTTGGTGCTGGCGGCGCTGTTGGGTGTCGCAGCGGCCAGTGGTCAGGCACCATTGGGATATTGGCCAATAAGCTTGCTGTCGCTGGTGCTGATAGCTCCGTTGTATCTGAGCGCTGAGACAAATCGTCGAGCGGGTTTGCTGGGTTGGGTCTTTGCAACGGGCTATTTTGCGCACGCATTAAGCTGGATAATCGAGCCGTTTCTGGTTGATGTCCAACGCCATGCGTGGATGGCCCCTTTTGCTCTGATCTTCTTGTCGGGCGGGTTGGCCTTGTTCTGGGCGTTGGCCTTCGGAGTTTCGAAACGCATCGGTGGAGCGCCCGTCTTGCAGGGGGCTTTGCTGTCTGTAACGCTGGCGCTGGTCGAGTTTGCGCGTGGCTACATTCTGACCGGATTTCCTTGGGCAGGCATCGCGCAGATTTGGGTGGATACGTCGTTTGCCCAGACTCTGTCACTTGTCGGCCCTTATGGATTGGGAGCGCTGACACTGCTTGCCACATTGCCATTGGGCGCAGCCTTGTTCAGCAATCGTACCCGAAGCGGCATCGTTGTACCGATCGCGTTGACCGCAGGCTGTGCGGCCTTGGCTTTGCTCTATGCAGCGAACCGACCTCCTGTCATGCCCTCTGGTCATATCGTGCGACTGATTCAACCCAATGCACCCCAGGACCAGAAATGGGATCCTGCCTATGCGTCAGTGTTTTTCGCACGCCAACTTGAATTCACAGCGGCCGAGCCCCGCCCGGACCTAATCGTCTGGCCGGAAACCTCGGTCCCGGCATGGCTGGGCAGCGCACAGCCCTATCTTTCAGCCATTGGCGAAGCGGCACAGGGCACCCCGGTAGTCCTGGGCATTCAGCGTGCCGATGGGCAGCAGATCTATAACTCGATGATCTATCTAAATGAGGAGGGTCAGCAAGACGGGCTATACGATAAACACCACTTGGTGCCCTTTGGGGAATATGTGCCATTTGGTGAAGTGATGGCACAGTTCGGCATCTACGGGATGGCCGCAACCACAGGGAATGGCTTTAGCGCGGGACCGGGTGCCGCATTGATGGATGCAGGCACGCTTGGCAAGGCGCTGCCGCTGATCTGCTACGAGGCGGTATTCACGCAGGATATTTTATCCGCGCCGGATCGTGCGGATTTTCTTTTGCAGATTACAAACGACGCTTGGTTCGGAACGCGTTCCGGCCCGTATCAGCACCTCGCCCAGGCGCAGATGCGTGCAATCGAACAAGGCCTACCGATGTTGCGCTCGGCCAATACCGGAGTTTCGGCAATGATTGACCCATTGGGGCGGATCACCGAGGCGCTGGCGCTTGGGCAGGCGGGGTTTATCGACGCCAAATTGCCGCGCCCTCAAACCCCGACCGTTTATTCCCGAATTGGTGATAGTCCGGTTTTAGTAGCTCTATTGGTGCTATTCGCGCTGCTATGGCGACACACCCTGCGCGTAAACGACCAAATTCCGATTGACCCTGTCAAACGCTAAGCGTATTCGGTCGCACGCCTGTCACAACGGCTTCCTGACGTGGTGGGGTAAACTTAATGGAGCACATTCATGTCCCGACAGAATTATACATTTACTTCGGAGTCCGTTTCCGAAGGGCACCCGGATAAGGTCTGCGATCGTATTTCTGATGCAGTATTAGACGCATTCCTGCGCGAAGAACCCGAGGCCCGCGTGGCCTGTGAAACATTTGCCACTACCGATCGTGTGGTTATTGGCGGAGAAGTGGGTCTGTCGGATCAGGACAAGTTGCATGATTATATGGCGCATATCGACGATATCGCGCGGGCATGTATCAAAGATATCGGCTACGAGCAGGACAAGTTTCACCACGAAACCGTCGAAGTGACCAACCTGTTGCACGAGCAGTCGGCTCATATCGCGCAAGGCGTGGATGCTGCCGATAACAAAGACGAAGGTGCAGGCGATCAGGGCATCATGTTCGGCTATGCCACGACCGAGACGCCAGCGCTTATGCCTGCGCCGATCCAATACTCGCACGCTATCCTTCGCCGTCTCGCTGAAGTTCGCAAAAATGGCAGTGAACCCGCCCTTGGCCCGGATGCAAAATCACAGTTGTCTGTTATCTATCGCGACGGCACGCCAGTCGGTGTCAGCTCAATCGTGCTGTCGACGCAGCACATGGATGAGGCGCTGACCTCGGGTGATATTCGCGCCATTGTCGAGCCCTATATCCGTGAAACCCTCCCTGACGGCTGGCTGACCGCCGAAACCGAATGGCACGTGAATCCCACCGGCAAGTTCGTCATCGGCGGTCCGGATGGTGATGCGGGTCTGACCGGTCGCAAGATCATCGTCGACACTTATGGCGGTGCAGCACCTCACGGTGGTGGCGCATTCTCGGGCAAAGACCCAACCAAGGTGGACCGCTCGGCGGCTTATGCAGCGCGTTATCTGGCCAAGAATGTCGTTGCTGCAGGGATGGCAGAGCGCTGCACCATTCAGTTGAGCTATGCGATTGGGGTGTCAAAGCCCCTCTCGATCTATGCCGACACGCATGGAACTGGCCAGATTGCCGATGCAGTGATCGAAAAAGCAGTTGGGCAGGTGATGGACCTGACTCCGCGCGGAATTCGCCAACATCTGCAACTCAACAAGCCGATTTATCAGAGGACCGCTGCTTATGGCCACTTTGGTCGTGAACCCGATGCGGACGGCGGATTTAGCTGGGAGCGCACCGATCTGGTGGACGCGCTGAAACAGGCGGTCTGATCAACAATTAGAAAAACGCGCCGGTTTCGGCGCGTTTTTTTGCAAGTCGGCGACCACTTGCAACAATTTCAGCCCCGCAGTAAGGGCTGCGCCATGAGTACAAAGACCCCACAACGCCCGCGCAGAAATTTTTATGGCCGCTTTAAGGGCAAAACCCTGAAGCCCAGTCAAAAGACTTATCTGTCGGAAGATCTTGCTGCCTTGTCCCCCGGTGCGGTGGATTGGGACGGTAATCCTGAACGCGATCCGCTCGATCTCGACGGTCTATTCAGAGGCAAGCCTGTCTGGCTTGAGGTCGGCTTTGGCGGCGGCGAGCATCTGGTGCATCAGGCGCAGCAAAACCCGGATATCGGTATCATCGGGGCTGAACCTTATATCAACGGCGTTGCAATGCTGTTGGGTAAAATCCGGCAGGCGGGTGTCGAAAACCTTGCCGTATACCCCGGTGATGCGCGGGATCTGTTTGACGTTCTGCCCGAGGCCAGCATATCGCGCGCCTTTCTGCTCTATCCCGATCCCTGGCCTAAGACCCGGCATCACCGACGCCGGTTTGTGACACCTGAACATCTGGAGCCTTTGGCACGCGCGTTAAAGCCGGGCGCAATTTTTCGCGTTGCAACAGACATCCCTGACTATGTGCGCCAAACGCTGGAAGAGGTGCCGCGGGCGGGCTTCGAATGGCTGGCCGAGCGCCCCGCCGACTGGCGTGAGCCGTGGGATGACTGGATTTCCACGCGCTACGAACAGAAGGCGCTGCGCGAAGGCCGTACACCCCATTACCTGACCTTCTGCCGCAAAGACTGATTGTCGCTGGACCAACCGGCCCCAATTCGCTAATCGGCCTGAGGACTGATAGCGAAAACAGGAGCCCCCATGTCCGGACACGGCACGCCCATCCCGATGACGTCGCAGCCTTGCGGCCCGCTGACAGGCACCGCAGAGGTGCCCGGGGACAAGTCGATCTCGCACCGGTCCCTGATCCTGGGGGCAATGGCTGTGGGAGAAACCAAGATATCGGGCCTGCTGGAAGGCGAGGACGTATTGGACACCGCTAAGGCCATGCGTGCCTTTGGGGCCGAAGTAACGGATCATGGCGGTGGTGAATGGTCGGTGCATGGCGTGGGCGTTGGTGGTTTTTGCGAACCAGATCAGGTAATCGATTGTGGCAATTCGGGCACTGGCGTGCGCCTGATCATGGGGGCGATGGCGACTTCTCCGATCACAGCGACCTTCACCGGAGATGCGAGCCTGAACAAACGTCCGATGGCGCGGGTCACCGATCCGCTGGCGCTGTTCGGAACGCAATCTGTCGGCCGAGACGGTGGACGTCTGCCGATGACCATTGTCGGAGCTGCGGACCCCACCCCGGTGCGCTATGAGGTGCCTGTGCCTTCGGCGCAGGTGAAATCCGCCGTTCTGCTGGCAGGGCTGAACGCTCCCGGCAAGACCATCGTGATCGAGAAGGAAGCGACCCGCGATCATTCCGAACGGATGCTTGCGGGCTTTGGTGCCGAAATCACGGTCGAGGACACGGATGAAGGGCGCGTCATTACGCTGACCGGTCGGCCCGAGCTGAAGCCACAAGTCATCGCCGTGCCGCGCGACCCGTCCAGTGCGGCCTTCCCGGTCTGTGCCGCACTGATCACACCGGGCTCGGACGTGTTGGTCCCCGGTATCGGCCTGAACCCGACCCGCGCAGGCCTGTTCACCACGCTGCGCGAAATGGGTGCCGATCTGACCTACGAAAACGAGCGCGAAGAAGGGGGTGAGCCGGTTGCCGATCTGCGTGCAAAATACTCGCCCAACATGAAGGGGATCAATGTCCCGCCCGCGCGCGCGGCGTCGATGATCGATGAATACCCGGTGCTGTCTGTTGTGGCCGCAAATGCGACGGGCACAACAATGATGGGCGGCGTGAAAGAACTGCGCGTCAAGGAAAGTGACCGGATCGACGCAATGGCCCGTGGCCTGCGCGCCAACGGTGTGACCGTGAACGAGGGTGACGAATGGTGGTCAGTCGACGGGCGCGGCATCGGCGGTGTGCCCGGTGGTGGGACCTGCGAAAGCTTCTTGGACCACCGCATTGCCATGTCGTTCATGGTCATGGGGATGGGGGCTAAAAAGGCGGTTTCGGTGGATGACGGCGGACCGATCGCAACGTCGTTCCCGATTTTTGAGCCTTTGATGGCCGCGCTCGGTGCCAAGGTCGAGCGTACATGAGATTCACCGTAGCTATCGACGGCCCTGCGGCTGCGGGCAAGGGGACGATTTCCAAGGGCGTTGCTGCGCATTTCGGGTTTGCGCATCTGGATACCGGTCTTCTCTATCGCGCAGTGGGGCGTCGTATGCTGCAAGGTGACGAACCGGTTGCAGCGGCAGGGTCCCTGACAGCAGAAGAATTGCAGCAGGGCGATCTGCGTACGGCTGAGATCGCACAGGCGGCCTCGAAAGTTGCGGTCATTCCTGAAGTCCGAAGCGCACTCGTTGATTTTCAGCGGGGGTTTGCCCGCCGCGCCGGAGGCGCCGTGCTGGACGGGCGCGATATTGGAACCGTGATTTGCCCAGACGCTGAGGTCAAACTGTTTGTCACCGCCAGCCCCGAAGTCCGGGCGGAACGGCGATATCTTGAGCTTTCGGCCAAAGGTTCGGACTTGTCACGCGAACAGGTGCTCGCGGATGTCAAAGAGCGTGACGCACGTGACGCGGATCGCAGCACTGCACCGATGAAACCTGCAGATGACGCCGTGCAGCTTGACACGTCAAACCTGAGCATTGAGGCCGCGTTGGCACGGGCGCTCGAAACGATAGAACAGAACCTGCCCGCAGCCTGAAATGGCCGCGGACAGGTGTCCGTTAACTACAATTCACCAACTGCGATGCTCTTGATATTGGTCCACTGGTCATCTGCGGTTTTAGCGGTGCCGGTGACGTCTTTCAGGAAAGCAGCGCGGGTATCAGCATTCAGGAACAGATACAGCTTGCCGTCTGCGATCAGGTACTGATCCGGATCGCCGTCGAACTTTTTGCCAACAGACACCCCGAACGAACAATAGCCACCGTGCTGGGGCAAGTAAGCCGCCGGGTTGGCCTCGAACGCTTCAAGGTTTTCCGCGCTGGTGAAGTAATAGGATGCGCCGTCATAAGTCGCCGAATGATTGGCGAAGCCTTCGACCGGATTGCCATTGTTGACAAGCGCGACCAGATCGACGCCATGGGCTGCCAGGGGTGCACCAGCCGCCGACAGGCCTTTGGAGACGTTGATTTCGTCTGCGGCAAAAGCCGGAGCTGCCAGGGCCAGAGTTGCGGCTAATGCAGTAAGTGCGAGCGATTTCATAGTAGGGGTCCTTTCCCTTTTTGGTTCAAGGCTCGGGTCCGCCCCAAGCCGATGTAACTAAGTTAGAAAAGGTTATCCGGACGGGTAATCGCAGATAGGTCATGAGATTTTGCAGATCGTCCAAAGATCAGTGCGTTTTGCAAAAACTGTTCACATAGCTTTGTTTGGCCACCTGTCCGATGGCCGCCTAAGCTTGCTGGACAACCGTAGGAGTGGCCCATGATCAGACTAGCCCTGTTTTTGTTCTTTCTTGCAGGTAGCGTAGCTGCGCAGCAATCAGATACGCCGGTGCCCGCGGCCGAACCTCCGATGACTTACGAGCGTCTGGGAAAAATCATCTTTGCGCTAGATCCCGAGGCGCAACCGATCGGGCCGGGGTTTGAGTTGACGATATCTGATGTGACGGTGCTGGTTGTCACCGATACCAATGCTGATCGCATGCGGGCGATGGTCGCGATTGGCAGTGCTGCGGATTTGTCGCCAGCCGATTTGCAACGGATGATGCAGGCAAATTTCGACAGCACGCTGGATGCGCGCTATGCGATTGCAAATGGCACCTTATGGGCTGCGTTCATTCACCCGCTTTCGCTGTTGCAAAGGGATCAGTTGATCTCGGGGCTGGCCCAGACTGTGAATATCGCCAACACCTATGGCACATTGTACACCGGTGGTGCGGCGGAATTCGGAGGGGGCGACAGCCATGATCTGCAGCGTGAGCTGATCGAAGAACTTCTGAAGAAGGGTGAGGAAATCTGACACTTGTCCAAAGTTGGCGCATAGCCTGAATTCTGATGACGAATGTGCCTGCGACCATGGGTGTCATAGGCTCTAGCTGGATGCTTGAAAGCTGTTATAGTCTTCTCACAGCTAAATAAGGGAAAGCTGCTGTTAAATCCCCATCACTCAAAAAAAGGGGAGGCAGCTACAAAATCCCAAGCCAACAGGGACAAAAAATATGAATAATCGTTTGCGTAAGATCACCATCGTGGGTGGTGGTACGGCGGGTTGGATGACTGCGCTGATCCTGGACATGGTGTTCTCCCGCACGTCAGCACCCAAGGATCGCCCACGCATTTGCTTGATCGAAAGCCCCAACATCTCGACTGTGGGTGTCGGTGAAGCGACGGTGCCGCGTATGCCGGTCACGCTCCGTCAGGCGGGCATATCAGAGCGGGATTTCTTCCGCGAAACCAACGCATCGTTCAAGTTGGGAGTTAAGTTCTGCAATTGGAACAACGATGCCAAGGGCAATCGGATCGACTACGTAAACCCGTTTGCCCATGGTCAATTGCTGGAGGGGTTGGAGGCTGCCGAGTATTTTCTGCGTTTTGGTAACGGGGATCGGGATTTCACGCAGTCAATCTCACCGCATGATGATCTGGCCCGGTTGTGCAAGGGTGCGCGTCCTTTGGGTGCACCTGAATTCGAGCAGCGGTTTGGCTATGCTTATCATCTGGATGCCGTGAAGTTTGCGGGCATGCTAACAAAGGTCTGCGCCAAGCGCGGCGTAGAGCATATTCAAGACGAAGTGCGATCGGTCGAATTGGACGAGCAGGGCAATGTCAGTCACCTGATGTTAGAGCGCAAGGGACACCATGACATTGAGATGGTCATAGATTGCACCGGCTTCCGGGGGTTGATCATCAATCAAGCGTTGGGCGAGCCGTTCATGGATTACTCGGACTACTTGCCCAACGACCGTGCCATGGCCTTGCAGATCGAGCACCCTAACCCCGAAAAGATCGAAAGCGTTACACGCTCGACCGCGCTTGGTGCGGGTTGGACGTGGCGTGTGCCGCTCTACAATCGTGTAGGTACGGGATATGTGTATTCATCCGCGCATCGGACCGATGATCAGGCGGCGGACGAATATCTTGACTGGTTGGGCGACAGCGGCAAGGGGCTGACACCGCGCGTGATCCCCATGCGTGTTGGTCGTGTCCGCAATGCCTGGGTTAAGAACTGCTTGGCGATCGGTTTGTCTGGTGGATTTATCGAACCGCTTGAAAGTACCGCGATCCACATGATCGATCACGCGATCCGCTGGTTTGCCGAGCATCTGCCGACCCGCGATATCGAGCCCGCGCTGCGCAACCGATATAACCGGCAGATGAACAAGCTTTATGACGAGGTACTGGATTTTATCTGCCTGCACTACCGGTTGGGTAACCGCACCGATGATCAATATTGGATCGACGCCCGCACCGAGATGAAGATTCCGGATCGGTTGTCCGAGAACCTTGAGCTGTGGCAGCATCGTCTGCCGATGGAACACGATATCGAGTTTGCGACGCTGTTCAATTTCCGCGTCTATCAGACGGTTCTTCTGGGCAAACAGGTGTATGATACGGGGTATGGCGAAGGTATCCGTGATCGTCTGCGACCGCTGAAGAAACCGATTTGGTTCCAGTGGTGGAAGGGGGCAAAAATGGACCTTGCGCAGATCCTCAAGACCATGCCGGATCACAAAACCCTGCTGCGAGATATCCGGGGCGAGTTGGAGAAGCCTGCCTTTGGCAAGGCTGCAATGGGGCAGCCGACTGTCGCAATGCCGGGCGCGAAACCGGCACCCGTGGTGATCGAGAACATGCCAAACCTCGCTGAGATTCAAAGCGGCAAGAAGGATCTGCAACTGTTCTAGCGCCGCATGGTATCATTCGGCAGAACTGACAAAGAAGGCCGGGGATCGGATCGCGTTTGCTTCGATGCCCGGACCCGATGTTCGGATTTTGTGGGATTGGCCAGTGTTTAAGGGCTTTGCTCTTGCACATGACACGGAATCCGCCTATACGCGCGCTGTCTGAACAAGGGCGGTTAACGTCCGGATGACGTATCTGAGCAGGGCCGGGTTACCTCGGCCCTTTGTGTTTGTTAGCTCGGGCGCGTTCTGGATCACGCATTCAGGCATCATGAAACAAGACCGGCGGAGACAACCGCTCGGCCAGCAAAAACGTTATGTAAAGGAAAACAACGCCACATGGCTAACGCATCCATGGAGGAATTCGAAGCCCTCCTGAATGAAAGCTTCGAAATGGACACGCCCGAAGAGGGTTCTGTTGTCAAAGGCAAGGTTCTGGCGATCGAAGCCGGCCAAGCCATCATCGACGTAGGCTACAAAATGGAAGGCCGCGTTGATCTGAAAGAATTCGCAAATCCCGGCGAAGCCCCTGAAATCGCTGTAGGCGACGAGGTCGAAGTGTACCTGCGCGCCGCAGAAAACGCCCGTGGCGAAGCTGTCATCTCGCGCGAGATGGCCCGCCGTGAAGAGGCATGGGACCGTCTGGAAAAAGCATATGCCGACGACCAGCGCGTCGAAGGTGCAATCTTTGGTCGCGTCAAAGGTGGCTTCACCGTCGATCTGGGTGGCGCAGTTGCGTTCCTGCCCGGCTCGCAGGTTGACGTTCGCCCCGTGCGCGACGCTGGCCCGCTGATGGGTCTGAAGCAGCCGTTCCAGATTCTGAAAATGGACCGCCGCCGTGGCAACATCGTTGTTTCGCGTCGCGCTATCCTGGAAGAATCGCGTGCCGAACAGCGTGCCGAAGTCATCGGCAACCTGTCCGAAGGTCAGACCGTCGAGGGTGTTGTCAAAAACATCACCGAATACGGTGCATTTGTTGACCTGGGCGGCGTTGACGGCCTGCTGCACGTCACCGACATGGCATGGCGCCGTGTGAACCACCCGTCCGAGATCCTGACGATCGGCGAAACCATCAAGGTTCAGGTCATCAAAATCAACAAAGAGACCCACCGCATCAGCCTGGGCATGAAGCAGCTGCAGGAAGATCCGTGGGATCTGGTTGCTGCGAAATACCCGCTGGGCTCGGTCCATCAGGGTCGCGTCACCAATATCACCGACTACGGCGCGTTCGTCGAGCTGGAAGCCGGTGTCGAAGGTCTGGTGCACGTGTCCGAGATGTCCTGGACCAAGAAAAACGTCCACCCCGGCAAGATCGTTTCGACCAGCCAGGAAGTCGACGTCATGGTTCTGGAAATCGACGGCGCCAAGCGTCGCGTGTCTCTGGGCCTGAAGCAGACCCAGCGCAACCCATGGGAAGTGTTTGCAGAAACGCACCCCGAGGGCACCGAGGTCGAAGGCGAAGTCAAGAACATCACCGAATTCGGTCTGTTCATTGGCCTCGAAGGCGACATCGACGGCATGGTTCACCTGTCCGACCTGTCCTGGGACGAGCGTGGCGAAGATGCGATCCAGAACTACCGCAAAGGCGACATGGTTTCGGCCGTCGTCTCGGAAGTTGACGTTGAGAAAGAGCGTATCTCGCTGTCGATCAAAGCCCTGGGCGGTGACAAGTTCGCCGAAGCCGTGGGCGGCGTGAAGCGTGGTTCGGTCATCACCGTCGAAGTGACCGCGATCGAAGATGGCGGCATCGAGGTCGAGTACGAAGGCATGAAGTCGTTCATCCGTCGTTCGGACCTGTCGCGTGACCGTGCTGAGCAGCGCCCCGAGCGTTTCTCGGTCGGCGACAAGGTCGACGTCCGCGTCACCAACGTCGACAGCAAGACCCGCCGTCTGGGCCTGTCGATCAAGGCACGCGAGATCGCCGAAGAGAAAGAGGCCGTGGAACAGTACGGTTCTTCCGACTCGGGCGCGTCGCTGGGCGATATCCTGGGTGCAGCACTGAAGTCGGGCGACTAAGTCCGGGGCGTATCCCAAACATGAAATTCGGCCTCGCACCATGGTGCGGGGCCGTTTTTGTTGCGAATCAATATCTTCCAAATAGTCGGCTTAATTTGTCTATCGTTCGCGCATGAAGTGTGGAAATCAGGCCAACGGGCAAAAATTCGCGTGAGATTGTCGCAAAATGCCGCCTTTGCTGGCAGAGTATCCGTTCCCCCGATCCGGGTTTTTTCCTATACTGTCAGAACTATAGGCTTGTCACATCGTCCGCCTGGGAGGGTATTGCGTATGATCCGTTCAGAATTGATTCAGAAAATTGCCGACGAAAACCCGCATCTCTATCAACGCGACGTCGAGCGGATCGTGAATACCGTTTTTGAAGAAGTGACCGACGCCATGGCACGCGGCGACCGCGTAGAGCTGCGCGGTTTCGGCGCGTTTTCGGTGAAAAAGCGTGACGCACGTGTAGGCCGCAATCCCCGCACCGGTGAAACTGTGCAGGTTGAAGAAAAATGTGTTCCATTTTTCAAAACTGGCAAGTTGCTAAGGGACCGTTTGAACGGTAAAGCCTAGCCTCATGATGCGCTACATTCGTTATGCTTTTCTGGCAGCATTGGGGATCGTTCTGGTCTCGGTTTCGCTGGCCAATCGCCAAATTGTTGAACTTAAGCTTATGCCGGATGCTTTGTCCGAGTTGCTGGGGTTCAACCTGTCAACCTCCTTGCCGCTGTTTCTGGTCGTGCTGGGTGGGGTTGTTGCCGGCCTGGTCATCGGCTTCCTGTGGGAATGGCTGCGCGAGCATAAGCACCGCAAGGATGTGACCGTGAAGCAAGGCGAAGTGCGCAAACTTGAGCGTGAAGTTAAGAAGCTCAAGAAAAAGCAGAATGAAGGTCAGGATGATGTGCTGGCCATTCTGGATGAGGCAAGCTGAGGCCCTACGATGCCCGCTGATATCCGAGTTAAAATCTGCGGCCTGACCGCCCCTGACCACGTGCGCGCTGCTGTGGATGCGGGCGCGGGTTATGTTGGTTTTGTGTTTTTCCCCAAATCCCCGCGGCATGTTGAGCCCCAGACAGCTGCGACATTGGCACAGGAGGTGCCTGCGGGCGTCGCCAAGGTGGCGCTGACAGTGAATGCGACGGACGAGGATTTGGATCACATTCTTTCGATCGTGCCTCTGGATATGTTGCAACTGCATGGCAAAGAAAGTCCTGAGCGTGTGCAGCAAGTGCGAGACCACTTCGGCCTGCCAGTAATGAAGGCCATTGGTGTGGCCGAGGCCGAAGACCTCGCGGCCATCGATCTCTATTCAGATGTGGCGGATCAGCTGTTGATCGACGCAAAGCCACCGCGAAACGCGGAGCTGCCTGGTGGTAACGGTTTGTCTTTTGATTGGCGCCTGCTGGCAGGTCGTAAATACTGGCGTAGGCCATGGATGCTGGCCGGAGGTCTGACCCCTGACAATGTCGCAGAAGCGGTGCGAATGACCGGCGCACAGCAGGTGGATGTCTCATCCGGCGTCGAAAGCTCTCCGGGTGTAAAGGATGCCGGGCTGATCCGCGCCTTTATCGACGCGGCAAGTTGATCTGATTTGCACGAACCTGCGTATCTCCTCAAAATGGGGGAGAGCATGCTGGCAGTGATCGGCGGAGTTTCACTTAAACGATGGTATCACGGGCCCGAGTTCTTCTGGCGCGCTCATCAATCCTTGCGGCAGGCACGCGGTGACGCGCTGTGCCTGCATGCCGAGGTATTTGTGCGTCAAGGCTGTTATTTTTCATACACAGTCTGGCATGATGCCGAAGCTATGCTGACATTCGCATATTCCGGCCCTCATCGCCGTGTAGTACGCGCGTCGACCCGTCTGGCCGATATCAATGTGTTCTGTCAATTTCCCTGCATTGCTGTTCCAAGTCGAGTTCAGGCACTTCAGGTGTGGGAACAGCGCGCTCAGGCGGCGGAATGATACGTTTTGCGATGGCAAATCACTCCATCACCTCCTATGAACATCGGGTACGACGAGGGAGACTTCCATGGCCAACGATCTTTTTAATTCCTTCATGTCCGGCCCCGATGAACAAGGCCGCTTTGGCATCTTCGGCGGGCGCTTTGTCAGCGAAACGCTGATGCCGCTGATCCTGTCACTGGAAGAGGAATATGACAAAGCCAAGGATGACCCCACATTTTGGGCCGAGATGGACGATCTGTGGGCAAACTACGTAGGTCGCCCTTCGCCGCTCTACTACGCGGAACGCCTGACCGAACATCTGGGCGGCGCAAAGATTTACTTGAAGCGTGACGAACTGAACCACACCGGCGCGCATAAGATCAACAATGTGCTGGGCCAGATCATTCTGGCGCGGCGCATGGGAAAGACCCGGATCATCGCTGAGACCGGGGCAGGGCAGCACGGCGTGGCCACAGCCACCGTCTGCGCCAAATTCGGCCTGAAGTGCATTGTCTACATGGGTGCCCATGACGTTCAGCGTCAGGCCCCGAACGTGTTCCGTATGCGCCTGCTGGGAGCCGAAGTGATCCCGGTGACATCCGGCAGGGGTACGCTGAAAGATGCGATGAACGACGCTCTGCGCGACTGGGTGACCAATGTGCGCGATACCTTTTACTGCATCGGCACCGTTGCTGGCCCGCATCCTTACCCGGCGATGGTACGCGACTTCCAGTCGATCATCGGCAAGGAAGCCAAGGAACAGATGCAAAAGGCCGAGGGCCGTTTGCCCGACACCATCATCGCCGCCATCGGAGGTGGTTCGAATGCGATGGGCCTGTTCTACCCGTTTCTCGACGACAAGGATGTGAATATCATCGGTGTTGAAGCGGGCGGCAAGGGGGTTAACGAGAAGATGGAGCATTGCGCCTCATTGACCGGAGGTCGTCCGGGCGTGCTGCACGGCAACCGCACTTATCTGCTGCAGGATGATGATGGGCAGATTCTCGAAGGCTATTCGATCTCGGCCGGTCTGGACTATCCGGGCATTGGCCCCGAGCATTCCTGGCTGCACGACATCGGTCGCGCTAACTATGTCTCGATCACGGATAAAGAAGCGCTTGAAGCGTTCCAGTTGTGCTGCGCCACCGAAGGTATCATCCCTGCGCTGGAGCCCTGCCATGCGCTGGCGCATGTTATGAAAATCGCGCCGGAATTGCCCAAGGACCACCTGATCTGCATGAATATGTGTGGCCGGGGGGATAAAGATGTGCAGACCGTCGCACGGTACCTGAACTTTGATATGTCGGATACCGAAGGTCGCGCAGCGGACTGATTAGGCCTAACAGGCTTTGCGCCTTTGAGGAACTGTGCCAGTTTGCATTGCATGTGCAGTGTTTCCTCAAAGGCCGGACCCGACCGACTTGACCAGAAATACGATCAGGCCGCCCCGAGCTGGGCAGACAAGATGCGTCTGCTGGGGTATTTCGATGCCTATCTGGGTTTTCTGTCCTCGGACCCGCAGGTCGAATTGGGCCGTAACGCACTGGATATCGGGTGCGGTACGGGAGCCTTTGCCGAAGCACGCGCCGTGATCCGGCGCGAAGGGCATGTGACGCTTTTGGAACCTTCGGCCCGAATGCTGCAACTGGCAGGGTCAGCGTTGCAACGGCGCGGTGGAAACGCCGAGACTGTCCAATCGCGCTTGGAAGAGTTCCATCCGGCATCCCGTTTTGACTGCCTGTTGGCTGCGCATGTTCTGGAGCATTGCGTTGATCCGACAGATGCTTTGCGCCGCATGCGCGATCTGGCTGAACCGGGTGCAACGCTTTGGTTGGTTGTCAGCAAGCCACATTGGTGTAATGTGATCATCTGGTTCCAATGGCGGCACCGAACCTATCGACCGGATATTGTGGCGGAGATGCTCGCGCGTTCGGGCTGGGATCTGCAGGCCGAGCATGGCTTTCCAACCGGGCCGCCGTCGCGCACGTCTCGCGGATATCGGGCGATCGCCATCTAGTGCTCGTCTTCAGCGCGCTGCATTTTTAGAATATGGAGAGGTACGATATCCAGCGCCCTCTGGTGCGTGGCTTCAAGGTGCACCTTGGGCGCGCATCCCTCGTCATGGGCTTGCAAAAAGCGCCCCGCACACAAGCACCAGCGATCACCAGGCTTGAGCCCAGGAAAATCGAATTCAGGCCGGGGTGTGCTCAGGTCATTTCCGACATATTTCGAATATGCCAGAAACTCTGCCGTCATCACGGCGCAGACCGTATGGCTTCCCTGATCCTCGGGGCAGGTGTTGCAGGCACCGTCGCGAAAGAAACCGGTTAATGGTTTGCGCGAACAGGGCGCGAGCACGCCGCCCAGAACATTGATGCTGTCTTGCTTCTGCATGATGGTATCTTACAGGCTTCGCGCAATTTTGCGGAACATTTCTATGTTCTGCTCACCGACACCTGGATCGCGGAACTTTCGGTCTGCGCCCGTCGTGACAATCAGAACACCACGTGGCTGGTCGAAGTAAATGTACTGCCCATACACGCCCCGCGCCATGAATTCACCTTCATGGGCACCGATCGGAATCCACCATTGATAGCCATACCCTATCTTGCCCGGTTCGGTCGGTGCGCTTGGCCAAGTAGCGGCGTCGATCCAATCCGCGGGTACAATCTGCCGTCCATCGCGTTCGCCATCCTGCAAAATCAACTGCCCGAACCGGGCAAAATCGCGCGTTGTGAAGTTGAGACCACCCAGAACAAATGCAACGCCTGCTCCATCGGTGATATAGTAACCTTCTCGCTCCAACCCCAGCGGTGCGATCACTTTCTCGGTCAGTAACTCTGCAACGCTGCGTCCTGTTGCCCCCCGGATGACCATTCCGATCACATGAGTATCGATCGACACATATTGCCATGTTTCACCCGGCGCGACGAAACTGTCCCTCAACGAAGCCGCGAAGTCGTCCAGTTCACCTCCCAGCGCCACGACGCGGCCCATGCGATTGATGTCGGAATTATAGTCCAGATAATCCTCGTCAAAGGTCACGCCGCTGGCCATGTTCAACACGTTGCGGATCGTGGCGGTCTCATAGGCGCTGCCCTTGAGGTCGGGTGCGTATTGCACAACCGGATCGTCGAGCGAATTGATCGCGCCTTCATCCAGCAAAATGCCGAACAAGGCAGACAGGTAGCTTTTAGCAATTGACCAGGAGATCCTGCGATCATCCGGCCCGGTGTCCAGATAGTATTCTTCGAAACGAATTTCTCCGTCCTGCATCACCAACAGGGATGTTACCGAGCGATCTTCGATCCACTGGTCTGTTCCATCGGGAAGATCGAAGCCGGGCCCATACGGCAGCTCCCAGGTCGGGCCATTGCCACGCGGCAGAGTGACCGTCAGAAAGGCTTCGTCCATATTCGAAAAGTTGTGGACGATCTTTTCTTCTGAAAACAGCGAATTCACCGCCATCAGGCGTTGGATTTCCTCGCGTTTCCAAAATCCGACAACCGCCGCTGCCAATGCTAAGGTCAACAGGATACGCAGCAGCCATCTGAGCGCTGTTTTCATTCGACAACTCCCTTTTCCTCTGACATTGGACTTTGGCCTGAGGCTTTGCGCAAGCGCAACGTTGCGGAATGATTATCTGAATTTATCCAGCAGCTTTTGCATGGCCGAACGCTCATCGGGCGCTGAAACGGCTTCGGCGGCAGCTTTGGGGGGCGTATCAGGTTTAGTGGGCTGCTTCGATGATCTAGGCGGAGCAGTGCGCAGGGCAACGGCATTCATGAATTTCCCGCTTTCGTCATCGGCAAGATAGGTGGCACCGTCCGAGACGCCGCGCAGCACGTCATCCAGCCAGTCCGCATCCGCCTTTGCAAAGTCGCTTAGAACATAAGGCGAGACCATTTCTTTGCGGCCCGGATGACCGATACCCAGCCGCACGCGATCATAGGCCGGGCTGATATGGTCGTGGATCGACCGCAACCCGTTATGGCCTGCGTGACCACCGCCTGCCTTAACGCGCACTTTACCGGGTGCCAAGTCCAGCTCATCATGAAAGACGGTCACGTCCGTCGAGTCGAGCTTGTAGAAGCGCATTGCCTCTCCCACCGATTGGCCTGAGCGGTTCATGAAGGTTTGCGGCTTGACCAGCAGCACTTTTTGGCCGCCTAGACGTCCTTCGGCAATTTCAGCCTGGAACTTGGACTTCCACGGACCAAAGTTGTGATCTTCGGCAATTCGCTCCAACGCCATGAAGCCGATATTGTGCCGGTTGCGAGCGTATTTTGATCCCGGATTTCCCAAACCGACAAACAGTTTCATCGCTTTGTCCCTTACAGTCTCGCGTCGTTATCTCATTGCATGGATCAGGGGATGTTTTCCAGCCCCGTACACGCAAAAGAAAACGGGGCCCCAGAAGGCGCCCCGTTTCAAATCTGGATTTGATCCGGATTTATTCTTCTTCCTGGCCGATGACTTCAACTTCATCTGCAGCCACTTCTTCCTCATCACCCTCTTCGTCGTCGCTGGTCGACAGACCGGTGGGTGCCGAGACGTTGGCGATCACGAAGTCACGATCGATGGTGGGCTTGGTGCCTTCGGGCAGCACAACCGAAGAGATGGTGACAACGTCGTTGATTTCCATGCCAGTAAGATCAACAGTGATCTTCTCAGGAATGTCACCGGCTGTGCAGAGCAGTTCAACCTCGGGGCGGACAACGGTCAGAACGCCACCTTTTTTGATACCGGGGGCTTCTTCTTCGTTGATGAATTCAACGGGGATGAACAGCGCGATCTTGGTGGTCCGACGCAGGCGCATCAGGTCCAGGTGGGTCGGCAGGTCTTTGACAACGTCACGCTGGACATCGCGGCAGATGACGCGCACGTCTTCGTGACCTTCGACTTTCAGGTTCCACAGGGTCGACTTGAACCGGCCTGCTTTCAGGCGCTTGAACAGTACGTTGAACGGGATCTGGATCGGCAGCGGCTCTTTGTCGCCACCAAAAACAATGCCCGGAACCATGCCATCGCGGCGTGCTTGACGAGCGGCGCCCTTGCCTGTCCCCGTCCGTTCCAGAGCTACGAGATCAGGAATCTCTCCAGCCATGATAATTCTCCAATGTTAGGGCGGGCATCCTCCAAGGCTGTATGCCCGCGTGAAGCCGCGTCCTTAGCTTGATTCAGTTGGTTTGGAAAGGGCTTTTTGTAGCCCGAGAAATTTTGCGAGGCTCTGCCTCGCGCTCCGAGGTATTTACGGCCAGATGAAGGACGGATCCTCTGCTTCATCTGGCTGCAAGTACCTTGAACGAGACGCTCAATGGGCGGCCAGGCGGCGTCTCCATCTACGTGGGAGGCGTAGGATCAAGCCTGCCAGCGACCGCCAAAGTCTTCGGGGACTAGAAGATTGTGGCGCCCAAGATCGGCTACGTTACGTTCACCGCAAAGTGCCATCGTTGTATCGAGCTCTTTCTGGATCACTTCCAATGCCGTTGTCACGCCTTTCTGACCCATTGCACCCAGCCCATAGACAAAGGCGCGACCAATAAAGGTGCCCTTGGCCCCAAGCGCCAGAGCTTTCAGCACGTCTTGCCCTGAACGGATGCCGCTATCCAGATGCACTTCGACATCACTGCCGACGGCATCCATGATCTCGGGCAGAACCCGGATCGAACTGAGCGCGCCATCCAGCTGCCGTCCACCATGGTTTGAGACAACAATTGCATCTGCGCCCAGCTTGGCAGCCATTTTGGCATCCTCGGCATCGAGTATGCCCTTAAGGATCACCTTGCCGCCCCATTGTTCCATCAGCTTCTCGACTTTGCCCCAGTCGAGGCTGGGATCGAATTGCTCGGCGGTCCATGTGCCGAGCGAGCGCGTATCTGTGATGCTATCGACATGACCGACGATATTCCCGAATTCTCGGCGCTTGGCACCTAGCATCTCGATGCCCCAGGCCCATTTCGTCATCAGGTTGGCGATGGTCTTGGGGGTCAGCTTTGGCGGCGCAGATAGGCCATTCTTCAGGTCCTTGTGTCGTTGGCCAAGGATTTGCAGATCAAGCGTAATGACAAGGGCCGAGCATTTCGCATCCTTCGCGCGCTGGATAAGTCGCCCGACATAGTCCTGATCTTTCATGGTGTAGAGCTGAAACCAGAAAGGGGCCGAAGTGTTTTCAGCGACATCTTCGATCGAATTGATCGACATGGTCGACAGTGTGAAGGGTACGCCAAAGGCTTCGGCGGCTTTGGCCGCTTTGATCTCGCCATCCGCGTGTTGCATTCCTGTCAGACCTACCGGAGCCAATGCAACGGGCATGGATACATCCTGCCCGATCATCTGCGATGCGGTCGAGCGCCCTGTCATGTCTACGGCGACCCGTTGGCGCAGGCGGATATCTTCGAAATCCGACGTGTTCTCGCGGAAGGTTTGTTCGGTCCAGCTGCCGCTTTCTGCATAGTCGAAAAACATGCGCGGAACGCGACGCTCATAGATCCGTTTGAGGTCTTCGATATTGGTAATGACTGGCATTGATCAGGTTCTCGCAGGATTGGTTAAGTTTCTTTACCAATTATTTTGAAACACTGCAATGCCCGCTTGCTGCGGTTGGTTGCCGCCTGGTCAAAACAAAAAAACACCGCAGTAGGCGGCGCGCTTGCTGCGGTGAAGAACCATCTGAAAATGGAAAGAAATTGTTAGGCGGAGTGCGCGCCATCTGACAGTGTTTTGACAAAATCCAGAACCTCGGTCACCGGTTTTCCGGAACCGATCTGGCTGACAATGGCAGATCCAACTACCGCGCCATCGGATACACTCGCGATGTTGCGAGACTTTTCTGGCGTATTGATGCCGAAACCGACGATCACGGGCAAATCAGTTGCAGCTTTGATCCGAGCGACCTCGGGCCCAACATCGGTTGCCTGCGCTTCGGCAGCACCGGTTATGCCGGTAATCGATACATAATACACAAAGCCGGATGTGTTTTGCAGTACGCGAGGCAAGCGTTGGTCATCGGTCGTCGGCGTCGCCAAGCGGATGAAGTTCAGCCCGGCAGCTTGCGCGGGCAGACAAAGCTCTTCGTCCTCTTCGGGGGGCAGGTCGACGACGATCAGCCCGTCGATCCCCGCTGATTTTGCATCTGCCAGAAATTTCTCGACACCTCGGCTGTAGATCGGATTGTAATATCCCATCAGCACGATCGGTGTGGTGTCATCGGATTCACGAAAGGCGCGGGCCAAATCCAGAGTGCGTTGCAATGTCATTCCACCATCCAACGCCCGTTGGCCAGCAGCCTGAATGGTCGGGCCATCGGCCATGGGATCGGTAAAGGGCAGGCCCAACTCGATAACGTCGACACCTGCGCCGGGCAAACCCTTCACGACCTCCAGCGAAGTGTCATAGTCGGGATCTCCGGCCATGACATAAGCTACAAATGCCTTTTTGCCTTGCTTTTGCAGGGCGTCGAATTTGGCGTCAATACGGGTCATCGGAAATCCTTGCACTCGGGTTTGGACCTGATGTGCAGAAACTTTCGCTGAAAATCAATCCCGCTTGGTGGGCTTCCGATCAGAAGGCGTAATGGTATCTCAGCAAAAGTGCGTTTACACCTGGGTTGTCTTCCTGCGTGCTGGCGTTGGATATATGAGTGATAGCGGCAGACAGTTTGTTGCCGCTTTCCAGCGTATAGCCAAGGCCCAGTAAGCTGCGTATCTGAAAACTGCCGCCCAGATCATTCAGTTCGTTGGATTCACTATAGTATCCCGGCATGACACTGCCCTCGATGAACCAACGGTCCGCAAAAGTGTAAAGCCCGATCAGGCCCGCGCCAACATGCGTGTCACCGTCGGTATCAACAGACAGGGACGCACCCCAGGTGGCGCTGAAACGGGTCGCTTCGTAGAAAGAGCGATGCTGGTATTCCAGCGAAACAATCGCCTGATCTTCGCTCTGAGCGCTGGAATAATCTGCGTAGCCTGCTCCGAAAATGATGGATTGGGCTTGTGCTGCAGTAGCGGCTGTCAGCGCAAAAGCCAGAATAACAAGGGATTTCATTTTTACCTACTATGTCCGTCGTTCGTTGGTATTGGTTTTATTGAGGAATGTAGGTGCATGTTTTCAATGGACGCAAGAACACAAAGCGATGTCGATTTTGTGATGTGGCAGAATAGACTCGCGGCTGTGTTCAGGCACTTTGCCTTGCGCATTGCACCGGACCTGCCTAGAAGCGGCGCTCGAATGGTATCAGGAGGCCGTCATGGGCTTTAAAATGGGAATCGTGGGTTTGCCGAATGTTGGCAAGTCGACTCTCTTCAACGCACTGACCAAAACTGCGGCAGCTCAGGCGGCGAATTTCCCGTTCTGCACCATCGAACCCAATGTGGGGGATGTCGCCGTTCCTGATGACCGGCTGGATAAACTGGCGGCGATTGCGTCCTCGAAACAGATCATTCCAACCCGCATGACCTTTGTGGATATCGCGGGGTTGGTGAAAGGGGCCTCGAAAGGCGAGGGGCTGGGCAACCAGTTCCTGGCAAACATCCGCGAGACTGACGCGATTGCCCATGTGCTGCGTTGTTTCGAAGATGGTGACGTGACCCATGTGGATGGCCGCGTTGATCCGGTGGCCGATGCCGATACGATCGAGACCGAGCTGATGCTGGCCGATCTGGAAAGCATCGAAAAGCGTCGCGCCAATCTGGTGCGCAAGCTGAAGGGCAATGACAAAGAAGCGCAACAGCAGGACCGCCTGCTGGCCGAGGCGCAGGAGATGCTGGAAAACGGCAAGCCAGCGCGTCTGGTTAAAGTGTCTGATGAAGACGCCAAGGCATGGAAAATGCTGCAACTTCTGACCACCAAGCCGGTGCTTTATGTCTGCAACGTGTCCGAAGAAGAGGCCGCCGAAGGCAACGAGTACTCTGCCAAAGTCGCTGAGATGGCTGCAGCGCAAGGTAATGCTCATGTCATTATCAGTGCCAAGATCGAGGAAGAGATCAGCCTTCTGGAAGACGACGAGGCACAGATGTTCTTAGAGGAAATGGGTCTGGAAGAGCCCGGCCTCGACCGTCTGATCCGTGCCGGTTACGACCTGCTCAAGCTGGAAACCTATTTCACCGTCGGCCCGAAAGAGGCCCGGGCCTGGACCATCCGCACCGGCACCGCCGCACCACAGGCCGCAGGTGTCATCCACGGAGACTTTGAGAAGGGTTTCATCCGTGCCGAGACTATCGCCTATGACGACTACATCGCCGCCAATGGCGAACAGGGTGCCAAAGAGGCGGGTAAGATGCGGGCCGAAGGAAAAGGCTACATCGTCAAGGATGGCGATGTGATGCACTTTTTGTTCAACACCTGAGAAGCCACCAAAGCAGTCACTGCTCAGCTTATAACCTCGGATTTTCTGCGAAGAACGGGCCGATATCGGGTTGCTCGTGCGTGAATGCCATTGTCCACTTCATGTTGTGGTGGGCTACGTAGATATCCGCGCCAAAAGATGAGAAATCTGGATATGTTTCTGAGACGCAGCGATACGACCATTTGATATCTTCATCAAAGATAACATACGCGGCAGGCCACTGATTCTTATAGGCATTTAAAGCGTCATCGCCCGCCCGCGCGATTTGAAACCCGTAACTGAAACCATGCCAGCGAAAGCGATTGTGAATCCAGGAACCGGTTGATTTCTTTACGTTCCCGGCGAATGTCTGATGCCAGCATTGAACAACCTCACCACCTTCTTTGGAATCGAGAGGATCAAAATCGACGCATTCACGCAACAAGAAGTCCTCAATTTGGTTTCTCGTAAGGTTCATGGAATAATTCGGTTCTATGTTGTTGTTGAACCGGCATATCGCGCGTTATGGCGAAGTGTCAAAACCGCTCAGGTGGCAAGATGCGATCCTGTTAGTTTCATTTGGGCTGGAACAGCAGTTCGGCAGGCTCAACCACCCGAGTATTGCATGTATCTGAAGCGCCGATCCTTTGGCAGCCAACAAATTGACGATGCTCGCATCTCACACATTTCTCTCGTGCAGAAATGTGGTTAGTTTGGATTTTGACCTGATACTTGAGACAGCTCTAGATGATCGAAATCCGCGACCTGCAATTGCTCAGCGCATTGGCGCGGCATCGTCATTTCGCCAAGGCAGCCGAGGAATGCGGGATTTCACAGCCTGCGTTCTCGATGCGAATCCGAAACCTGGAGGATCGGCTGGGTGTCTCCATCGTTCGCCGCGCAAACAGATTTCAGGGGCTGACCGAAGAGGGCGAGATGATTGTCCAGCGCGCGCGGCGCATTCTCGACGACACCAAGGCTTTGGAACAACAGGTGCTCGCTGCAAAGGGTGAGATCACCGGCACGCTTATTTTGGGTGTAATCCCTACCGCGATTGCCTTCACCGGGCGTCTTACGAAGCGGTTGCGCGATGCGCATCCACGTATCGTGACCCGGATTGAAACAATGTCTGCAACAGCCATTCAGCACCGGTTGGACGAAGGAAGTCTGGATGCTGGCATCACTTATGGCGACAGTATCGGTACCGATCTACGGCAAGTGCAGCGCTTGTACGAAGAAACCTATGTCCTATTGGTCCCCTCGCATATGACCGATGAGACAGGCCCGATCCCATGGGCCCGCGTGGCCGAGTTTCCCCTGAGCCTGCTGGAACCACAGATGCAGAACCGGCGGATTCTGGATCGGATATTCGCCGAACAGGGCTTGCACCCGGATATTGTGGCCGAGACCAGCGGATTCACTGCCTCGATGGTCATGGCACGCGAGGGGCTAGCGGCCACCGTGATTCCACGCGTGCTGGTGCGGGCGCTGGGCGACCTGAAGGACACAAGGGTTCTGTCCCTGATCGAACCCGTGGTGAGCAAGCCGATTTGTCTGGCCACGCTCACTCGCGACCCGGAATTGCCCACGGTCGCGGCCTTACGCACAGTGATGGCGTCTTTGCGGTGATAAACTGTCGTTATCGTGCGATTGAAATATGCGATTTGACGATATGCTAATCTGATGAGACACGGGGCCTCAATCGGAGGGCATCATGGCACCATTAGACACCAAGCCATCGGGCGCGCCAAAGGGCGTCTGGAAGTCAGGTAAAGGCAAGGGGCGGCACACGCCCAAAGGCCGTCAATTCTCGGACGAGGCACAAGCGGAAATTGCACGACTGTTGGGTGACCGCCCGCGACGTCGCGACCTGCTGATTGAATTTCTGCATTTGATTCAGGACGCACACGGCCATATCAGCGCCGACCACATCGCCGCTCTGGCGGTTGAGATGCGGATCGGGCAGGCTGAGATTTACGAAACCGCAACCTTCTATGCCCATTTCGATGTAGTGAAAGAGGGTGAAACGCCTCCTCCGGCGTTGACGATCCGTGTGTGCGATTCGCTGTCCTGCGAAATGGCCGGTGCCCAGCAGCTGCAAAAAGCGCTGGAAGACGGTTTGGATGCCTCGCAGGTCCGCGTTGTCCGTGCGCCCTGCATGGGACGCTGCGACACCGCTCCAGTGCTGGAGATCGGTCACAACCACATCGACCACGCGACCCCCGAAAAGGTGCAGGCCGCGATTGCGGCGAATGACACCCACGCCCATCTGCCCGATTACGAAGCCTTTGCGGTTTATGAAGCCAATGGCGGCTACGCCAAACTGAAAGAGCTGCGCGAGGGCGGCGATTGGGAGAAGGTGCAGGAAGACGTACTGTCCTCGGGCCTGCGTGGTCTGGGCGGCGCTGGCTTCCCGTCGGGCAAGAAATGGGGCTTTGTTCGCATGAATGAAGGCCCGCGTTATCTGGCTGTCAACGGCGATGAGGGCGAGCCTGGGACATTCAAGGACCGCTACTATCTTGAGCGCACGCCGCATGTCTTCCTCGAAGGGATGCTGATCGCCGCTTGGGCCGTCGAGGCAGAGACCTGCTTTATCTATATGCGCGACGAATACCCGGCAGTTCTGGAAATCCTGCGTCGTGAGATTACCGCGCTCGAACAAGCCGGGATCGTCGAAGAAGGCTATATCGACCTGCGCCGTGGTGCTGGCGCTTACATCTGCGGTGAAGAATCCGCGATGATCGAGTCGATCGAAGGCAAAAAAGGACTGCCGCGTCATCGTCCTCCGTTCGTGGCGCAGGTTGGGGTCTTTAACCGTCCGACCTTGGTGCACAATGTCGAGACGCTCTATTGGGTGACCAAAGTTTGCCGTGAAGGGCCTGAATGCCTTAACAGCACCGAAAAGAACGGTCGCAAGGGTTTGCGTAGCTATTCGGTCTCGGGTCGTGTCGCAAAGCCGGGTGTTTACCTTCTGCCCGCTGGCTCGACCATTCTGGACGTGATCGAGGCTGCCGGAGGCATGGCCGGGGGCCAGACCTTCAAGGCTTATCAGCCGGGTGGTCCATCCTCGGGTCTGTTGCCTGCATCGATGGATGACATCCCGCTGGATTTCGACACGTTGCAACCGCATGGCACCTTCATCGGGTCCGCTGCGGTTGTGGTTCTGTCCGATCAGGACACCGCACGCAATGCGGCACTGAACATGCTGCGCTTCTTCGAAGACGAAAGCTGCGGCCAGTGCACGCCCTGCCGTGCAGGCTGCGAAAAGGCGGTCAAGCTGATGCAAGCCGACAAATGGGATCAGGAACTGCTGGAAGACCTGTGTCAGGTCATGGGCGATGCCTCGATCTGCGGTCTGGGGCAGGCGGCCCCGAACCCGATCCGCCTGGTCATGAAACATTTCGCTGACGAAATCTGAGGGAGATAGCCATGCTTGATGCAAGCCCAAACAAGACCGTCACCTTCAACCTGAATGGCGAAGATGTCACCGTGCCCGAGGGCTGGACCATCTGGGAAGCCGCAAAGGGGCAGGGGTTCACTATCCCTCACCTGTGTCACAAGCCGCAACCCGGTTACAAACCCGACGGCAATTGCCGTGCCTGCATGGTCGAGGTAGAAGGCGAGCGCACGCTGGTCGCCTCGTGCATCCGTCCGGCAGCCGACGGCATGGTGGTTAAGGCCGACAGCGACCGGGCCGAGAAATCGCGCGCGATGGTCATGGAGCTGTTGGTCGCGGATCAGCCTGAGGAAGCGCACGACGCCTCCAGCCACTTCTGGGATATGGCCAAGCTGAACCATGTCAGCGACAGCCGTTTCCCGGCGAAAGAGGCCGAGAAAATCCCGCTGTTGGATGACAGCCACGTTGCGATGCGCGTCAATCTGGACGCTTGCATCAACTGCAACCTCTGCGTCCGGGCCTGCCGCGACGTGCAGGTCAACGACGTGATTGGTATGGCCGGTCGTGGCCACACAGCGCAGGTGGTGTTCGACCAGAACGACCCGATGGGTGCTTCGACCTGTGTGGCTTGTGGTGAATGCGTGCAGGCCTGCCCGACCGGTGCTTTGATGCCAGCAACCGTACTGGATGACCAGCAGCGAGGCGACAGCAAGGACTACGACTCGGAAACGGAAAGCGTCTGCCCGTTCTGCGGCGTGGGCTGTAAGGTTTCGCTCAAGGTCAAAGACGGCAAGGTGAAGTATGTCGAGGGCATCAACGGCCCTGCAAACGAAGGTCGTCTGTGCGTCAAAGGCCGCTTTGGCTTTGACTACATTCACCATCCGCATCGCCTGACCAAGCCGCTGATCCGTCGCGAGGATGCTCCAGCCAAGGGATTGAACGTCGATCCCGGCAACCTGGATACCCATTTCCGTGAAGCAACGTGGGAAGAGGCGATGGACTTGGCCGCGACCAAGCTGATGGACTTGCGCGACAAAGACCCGCGCAGCGTTGCAGGCTTCGGCTCGGCCAAGTGCACCAACGAAGAAGCCTATCTGTTCCAGAAGTTCATCCGTCAGGGCTTCCGCCACAACAACGTCGACCACTGCACCCGTCTGTGCCACGCGTCATCTGTTGCGGCCCTGATTGAGAATGTGGGCTCGGGCGCTGTGACCGCGACTTTCAACGAGATCGAAAACGCGGATGTGGCGATCATCATCGGGGCCAACCCGATTGAAAACCACCCTGTCGCTGCGACCTACTTCAAGCAGTTCACCAAACGTGGTGGCAAGCTGATAGTTATGGACCCGCGCGGCGTCGGGATGCGCAAGTTTGCTGATGAGATGCTTCAATTCCGTCCCGGTGCGGATGTTTCGATGCTGAACGCGATCATGAACGTGATCGTGGAAGAAGAGCTCTATGACAGCCAGTACATCCACCGCTGGACCGAGAACTGGGAAGCCGAGAAAGAACACCTGCGCCAGTTCACGCCTGAGGCTATGTCGCCGATCTGCGGCATCGAACCGGATCAGCTGCGCCGAGTGGCGCGCACCTTTGCACAAGCCAAGGCCGGTCTGATTTTCTGGGGTATGGGTGTCAGCCAGCACATCCACGGCACCGACAACTCGCGCTGCCTGATCTCGTTGGCTCTGATGACCGGCAATGTTGGTAAACCCGGTGCAGGTCTTCACCCTCTGCGCGGTCAGAACAACGTGCAAGGTGCCTCAGACGCGGGCCTGATCCCGATGTTCCTGCCGGACTATCAGTCCGTTACCGACGACGGCATTCGGGCCAAGTTCACCAACGTCTGGAATGACGACCGCGACTTCTCGAACGAGAAGGGGCTGACCGTCACCGAGATCATCGATCAGGCTTATGCGGGCAACATCAAGGGTATGTACATCCAGGGGGAAAACCCCGCCATGTCCGACCCCGATGTGAATCACGCGCGCGACGCACTGGCCAAGCTGGAACTGATGATCGTGCAGGATATCTTCCTGACCGAAACGGCGAACTATGCCGACATCATTCTGCCCGCCTCAGCGCTCTATGAGAAGAACGGCACTGTGTCGAACACCAACCGTCAGGTACAGCGTGTGCGGCCCGCCGTGACCCCTCCGGGTGAGGCGCGCGAGGATTGGAAGATCACCGTTGAGCTGGCGCAGCGGATCGGTTTGAACTGGGATTATTCCGATGTTTCTCAGGTCTTTGCTGAGATGAAGCTGACGATGAATTCGCTCGACAACATCACGTGGGAACGGCTTGAGACGGAGACGATCACTTACCCGTCACTGTCCGAGACAGACCCAGGTCAGGCGATTGTGTTCGGCGATGGTTTCCCACGTGCGGACGGTCGCGCCCGGTTCACGCCAGCCAGTGTCATCCCACCGGATGAGGCCCCGGATGATGAATACCCGATGATCGCCACCACTGGGCGCCAGCTGGAGCATTGGCATACCGGGTCGATGACCCGCCGGTCCAACGTTCTGGATGCCGTGGAACCTGAAGCGAACTGCTCGATGAACCCGCGTACATTGAAACTGATGGGAATTGAGCCGGGCGATATGATCCGTCTGACTACTCGCCGCGGTTCGATTGAAATCATGGTGCGGGCCGACCGGGCGATTGCCGAAGATATGGTGTTCATCCCGTTCGCCTATGTCGAGGCGGCGGCGAATATCCTGACCAACTCGGCCATCGATCCTTATGGCAAGATCCCCGAATTCAAGTTCTCGGCAATTCGCGTCGAAAAGATCGTAGACGCCGTCGCGGCGGAATAGTCTTCAATCAACTGAAAAAAGGCGGCCCTTTGGGGTCGCCTTTATTTTCAGTAGTCGCGTTCGAAAAAGATACCCAAACCCGTCTCGCCCCGGCCATCCACCGTGCCGCGCACCGTGAAGCTGTCGGTGACGTCGAGGTTCAAATTCACCTCGGTGTCACCTTCGGTATTGACGGTGAAATCGGTGTAGAGATTGTCGCTTAGATATGCGCCCGCACCAAGGCTGCCCCCACCGCCCTCAGTCGCGCCTAGGTCGATAGTGTCCAGGCCCGTGGCCTCGCGCACCCCTTTGGTAGTATCCCCGCCCGCGCCGCTGAGTTGGGCAAGTGAGGCCGCCATCTGGGCGATCACAAAAGGCGACAGCTCCGAGAAGCGGTTGCCGAATAACAACATGGCCAGCGCTTCCTCGGTCGGGCGCTCTGGATCGGAGAATACGTCGACCTCGGGTGAGTCCAGCGGCCCGGCGATCTCGATCGTTGCGGTGCCGTCCGAGGTGCTGGAGGACGATTCAAACTCGATATATGGCGTCAGGTCACCCTGCAGGGTGACCACACCCTTAGTCAGCGCAAGGCGGCGACCAAGGATATCAATATTACCTCGGATAAGCTCAATCTGGCCTGACGGCACAACAGAAGTTGTAGTTCCACCAATTTGTATGCGACCGCCCAGTTCCGCGTTCACGCCGCGTCCTCGGACAAAAACTGCCTTGGGTGCAAGCAATCCGATGTCGAGCGTCATGCGCGAGTTGCTTTTAGTCTCATCCTCGGTTTCCACCAGATTGGCGCGTTCCCGCGTTACGAAACCGGCACGGCTTTCGTTCAGGTGTTGGATCGTCGGAATTGGTGCTGCGCCGACTGCTCCTGCGGCGGCTGCAAGATTGATGTTGGTTTCGCCAAAGTTGATCTGCCCGGCCAGCGAACTGTTACCGGCCAATGCCCCGGTCAGGGCGATCTGACCGTTCAATGTGGTTTCATAGAGCAGCTTGTCTGTCAGCACGAGATTGTTGAGCGCTGTGGTTATCTGGGCGTTGAAGGGTGGCGTCAGATCAATCGGGCCGTTGACGGTAAACCCTCCGCCCGCTCGTAACCCACCCTGCAGTGCAATCGTGGCGCGGCTTTGCGCGATGTTTACGGAACCCCCGATGCCAGTGATTGTCTGTCCCACATCGGGCAAGGCCATCGACGCGCCGGATGTTGAAATCGTTCCGCTAAGCGCATCCAGCGCAGGTGCCCCTTTCAGGGCCAGGTCGAACCGGGCAGTACCGGCCAGATTGTTGGGAGAGATAAATGCATTGGCGATACCGATGTTGACACCGCCCTGCATCTTCAGGTCCGCTTCGCCGCTGGTTTCGTTAAAGGTCCCGGCAACTGTCGTATTGATATCGGCGGGGCCATTAGCCTTTGCGTCGATGGTCCACATCCCGGCGTCGCGGCGGGCGGTACCACTGGCGGCGACGGTTCCGGGGAAATCGGGCACAAAACGTTCGACCCGATTCAGGCGGGCGTCAAAGTTTAGATCCGCGGTGCCACCGGTTTCTACAGTTCCGGTTAAATTGGCGTACGAGCTATCTGGTCCCTGCAGGCGCGCATTGCCTTCCAAACCGGACCCTGTAGGGGCGACGTTGCCATCCAGCGTGAGCGGCCCGGACAATGTCGAAGATAGACGGCCGATGTCGTCCAGCATGGCCGAGAAATCGAGGCCACCGGCCTCCCGATCCAATCGGCCCGATGCATCTGCGGTCAGCGCGGTTCCGTTCAGACTGAAAGTGCGGATGTTCAGCCCCTGATCATCGTTGGCGGCATCCACGTTCAGCGTGGTTCGTCCCTGTACCAACGCATCTACGGCTTGGATACCCGTGGCAAGGTCGTCTGCGCTCAGGTTCCCTTTGATATCAAAGGCCTTGCTGCTTTGCGCGGCCCGACCGGTGACGTCGGCATCAATCGACCCGGCCAGATCAAGCCCGGCGAGGCCGGAGAACAAAGACAGGTCGGGGGCGTTCAGCTTGGCGCTTCCATCCACCGTGATGTTTCCGGTGGGGTCATCGATGGTTGCGCCCACCTCGGCAGTAAGAGCAGCACTTTTGACCGTGGCGTTTCGAATAACGATTTGGTTGCCCGAATGCGCACCGTCCAGATTGATTGATGTCCGGCCTTTCAACAGCGGGTCGAACTCGCTCATCCCGGTTTCGATATTTGTTCCGATCACGCTGGCTTGGCCGTCGAATTCCAACGTCTGTACGGTGCCTTTGCCATCCAGCCGGGCCTGTAATGCGCCCGCCAGATCACGCTGTGTGATGCCTGAGAACACCGCCAGATTTGGGGCGTTCACGCTGGCCTGACCGTCAATCGTCAGATTGCCATTTGGCGTCGTGACCGTGCCGCTGGCCTGCGCTGTCAGAGCGTCGCCATTCACGGTGAAATCGCGAATTGTTACCCCATCGGTGTCGCGTTTGGCATCCAGAACGATTTCGGTTTCACCCGTGATCATTGGATCAATATCGTCACGCCCGGTCACCAGATCACGCCCATTCACCGTGACCTTGCCGTCAAAGCTGCGTTCCAGTGGCGAGCCCTTTCCAGCCACCTGGACCGATGCCTCGCCACCAAGCTGAAGCTGTGCCAGGTCCGAGAACCGCGACAGGTCGGTCGCCTGCAGCAGTGCCGTGCCATCAACCTGCAACCCGGTCGCAAGCCCGCTGATCAACGCATCAGCGTCTAGAGTATAGTCGCTGCCGACCAGTTCGACCCCGGACAATTGCAATGTCTGGTCGCTGCCGTACTCGAACTGCCCATCCAGTGTGATCTGATTTCCGACGGCGGCATTCAGTGCGGCATCTGTCAGATCAATGCCAGCCAGCACAGCCTGCAGATCGCCATCGACCGACAGCCCGCTGGATTGATCTAGCGTGCCTTGCCCGCTGATCCGTGCATGATCGAGGTTCAGGTTGGGGGTTTCAATCTTGTTGGTCGTCAGGCTCAGGTCCCAGAGATTGCCATTCTCGGTATTGTACAAGGCCGAAATCTGAGCCGCGCCGATTGACGTATCGCCGCCGCTGACGGGCAGAACGACCTTGTCACCTTCCGGCGGCGTGATACGACCTTGCAGGGCGACCAGTTTCAGAACACCACCCGAAGCAAGGCTGAGTTCGCTTTTGAGGTCCAGCGCTTCCGAGGTAATCTCGATATCCGATATATCCAGCGCCCCGTCAGAATGGGTGCGCCCATCTACAAACAGCCGTGTGTCGGTACCGAAGAACGTGTCCATCTCTTCGGCCAGAAACGGCGTCAGGTCGCCTCCGACATCGGCAGTAAACGCGATTCCATCAGAGGCGTTGCCACTCTCTTCGGCGGTGCGCAGTCGTACCTGACCGGACACGCGAAGCTGCTGATCGCTGCTTAGACCGATATCAGCATTAAAATCCGTTATCGGCCCCGAGCCTTTTGCAGTCAGCTCAAGCGGCGGGGCATCGGGGATGGACAGGGCCGTTGCGATCAGCCCGCCTGAGGCTTCGGCTACGGTCAAGTCCAGATCGATCTGGCGGCTGTCGTTCTGAAAGCCTGCTTTCAGATCAATCGTGTCCCCGGCGCGGTCCAGTCGGTCGATATCCAGCGTAGTATCCAGTGTTCCATCAGCCAGCGATAGGTTGCCGTTCACGGCAAGCTCGGCAGCGACGCCGATCAGCGGCTCACCTAAAGAAAGGTCATCGACACGCAGCTCTCCGATTTCGATCGAAACCGGAAGCTCAGGTAGTTGGAAGGGTTGGGTTTCGGCTGAAGGGGGCGGTGCGTCCTTTGTTGTTGTACCGGGTGCGCGGGCGACATCGATTTCCTGCGCCGATAGTGTGTTGACCGAGAACCGACCGCGCAGCAGTGCCAATCGGTTCCAGTCCAATTCAGCGTTTTTAATGGTGAGCCAGACGCCGTCGTCATCGGCGACTGTGATTTCCTGAATCGTCGCACGCGAACTTAAGGCACCTTCAAGGCCGATCACCCGCACATTCTGATCATCACCGGACAGGGTATCTTGCAGAAACTGCTCGATCATGCTGCCGCCCTCGTCCTGAGCGGTCGCCGCGATGGGAACGGTGATCGCTGCTGAACTTAGCAACAGGGGATATACAACGCGACGCATCAAAAGGCTTGCCCGATCCCGAGGTAGAATTGCAGCCCGTCACCCGTATCGCCCTGAACCGGCACCGCAAGGTCAAAGCGCAAGGGCCCGAAGCCGCCCAGATCATAACGGATTCCAAGGCCCGCGCCAGAATGCTCTTCCGCGCCGCTGCCGATGAATGAGGACGTGTCGACCACACCGTAGTCATAAAACCCAACCAACGAGATTGCTTCAGTGACTTTGCCTCGGACCTCGGCTGAGAGCCCCAGAAAGGATTTGCCACCGGCGACACCATCCCCGACGGGGATACCTAGGCTTTCAAATGGCTGACCCCGTACTGTACCGGCACCACCCGAGAAGAACAGGAAATCTGGAGTCACACCATCTGCCGGAGGTCCGAGGACCGATCCCAACTGCACCCGGCCTGCCAACACCAGCCGACCGGCGGTGCCCAGATCGTTATAGGCGCGACCGTCAAAGAACATTCTCAGGCCGGTATCCGACCCGGAGAACCCGACAAAGGGCATGACTTGCGAGTCTAGATAATAACCGCGCGTCGCGCTGACCTTGCTGTCGCGTTCATCCCATTCTGACCGGAACGGAAGAATGAAGTATCGAAACTTGCGCCCATCGCCATAGGCGTCATCTGCGTCCGACCATTGGAAACCTGCCGAGGCTTCGGCGTAGAGGCGGTCAGAGAATGTGCGGCGTGCACCATAGGCAAGCGAGGCGACGGTGACGTTGTAGTTTTCGGTATTGCGCCGCTCCAACAGCGCGCTCCAGAATGTATTGTCGTCAGGGCCCAGACGATCAGGTTGATCTAGCCGCAGACCAATGCGCCCATCGATATCCTCGGCACCGCCGATATTGCGGATTGCCGCCTCGAACCGCAGCCTTTCGGCTCGCCGGAAAACGTTTCGATGGGTCCACGTAGCTGTAAGATCAACCCCGTCGCGCGAGGCAATCTCGGCCCCAAAGGTCAGGCGGCGCGGTGGCAGGTCTTCAAACGTCGCGTCGAAATCAAGCGTGCCATCCGGGTTGGGTTCTTCATGTTCCTTGAGCGAAACCGTAGCGAATGTGCCGGTGCGCCGTAGGCGGGTGCCAACCTTTTGGACCTGTTCAGGCGAATAAACCTCACCCGACGGGAAGCCTGCGACTTTCTCGATCGATCGATGGCGGACATTTGTATCGCCCTGAATGATCATTTTGCCGAACCGCAACCTTGGCCCCGGAGCCAGATCAATTGTCGCGTCCAGCCGTGCCTGCGCATGGCGCGCTATTACTTTCTGATCTTCCACTTCCGCCTTGGCATGGCCTGTATCGCGCCAGCCCTGCACCCCGGCCGAAGCCGCCTGTTGGATCGCTCCGGTGGTCGCGGTCTTACCCGTGGCGAACTCTTCGGGCAGTTCCGTGCCCGGTGCCAGCGGTTGCACGACAGCCGTTCCGAACTTGAACTTCCGCCCTGGTGTGACAAGGATAGTCGCCCGTTTGAATTGGGCTGGAACGTTCAGCGAATTGATTTTGGCGGCTTCCTGCCCGTCAAGCTTGATGCTGACGACGGGGCTGAAATAGCCTTCGTCGTACATGATCTGAACGATGGTGCGGTAGTCGGACAAAGCTGCCGACAGTATTTCCAGTGACGTATCAAGACCACGCGATTCCGAGGTGAAGATGGATGAAGTCTCTTCCAAGCGGTCGACCAGATCTTCAGATGCACCAGGGGCGGATAGGGTCGTTTCTAGCGCGGTAGCAAGATTGGGGGACAAGGCCACAAACGCACCAAAAAGCCAGCCTCTCAGATCGCTGCGCGGTCTGCTCCCTGTCATTGTCTGGCTCCAACTGCCCCAAGTCGAAATCGCTATGGCCGCGAAACAAAACGAATGCGGCGTGTTGAATTCATTTAGAGCATCTGACGGCGCTTAGGGGAAGAACTAAACAAAGTTCAGGTGTTTTTATTGGCAAACTCGTGTGCCAATCCGCTACAGACCGGCATTTCGGAACCAGCGAACAATCGCATCCCGGTCTTCAGGTTCCATATAGGTCACGTTCGCGGGAGGCATGGCATGTGTGACGCCGGATTGCAGATAAATCTGCTGCGCGTTCTGAGCAATGTCAGCTTTTGTTTCCAGCAGGACACCTTTGGGTGCCCACAGGATGCCTTCCCAGACAGGCTCGCGCGCGTGGCACATAGAACAGCGACCCAGAACTATGTCCTGTGCTTCTTCAAAGCCATCCGCTGATGCGAATTTCTGTTCGTAGGGAGTTAGTTGCCGTGCTTCGGCCTCTTCCAACGGGTCGTTCATCGAAGCAGTCGACAACCACATGATGGTCATGAACAGCAAAGCCGTTACCAACCAGGTCCAGGTTGGGTTTCCAGCGCGCGCATGGCGGGTGTTGAAATAGTGCCGGATCGTGACACCCATCAGGAAGACCAGCGCGGCGATGATCCAATTGTACTCGGTCGCAAAAGCCAGCGGATAGTGGTTCGACAACATCAGAAACACGACCGGCAATGTCAGATAGTTGTTGTGGGTCGAACGCAGCTTGGCGATCTTGCCGTATTTCGGATCAGGTGTGCGCCCGTTCTTTAGATCGTCCACCACAATGCGCTGGTTTGGCATGATGATGAAAAACACATTTGCGGTCATGATTGTGGCCGTGAAGGCCCCCAGATGCAGCATCATCGCGCGACCGGTGAATATCTGGTTATAACCCCAGCCCATAATCACCAGCAGCACGAACAGAAGAACCATCAGCAATGTCGGACGCTCGCCCAATCCCGACTTGCAAAGAAAATCGTAGACCAGCCAACCGACAGTCAGCGAGGCAGCCGAGATCAATATGCCTTGCCATAGCGCCAGATCCGCCCTTTGGGCATCGATCAGATAGAGCTCTCCGCCTACCCAGTAGACGATCATCAGTAGCGCGGCACCGCTGAGCCATGTGGCGTAGCTTTCCCATTTAAACCAGGTCAGGTGGTCGGGCATACGTTCTGGAGCGACGAGATATTTCTGGATGTGATAGAATCCTCCGCCATGGACTTGCCATTCCTCGCCGTCTGCCGGTCCGGGGATATCGCGGTTCAAACCAAGATCCAGCGCGATGAAGTAGAAGGATGATCCGATCCAGGCAATCGCGGTGATAACGTGCAACCAGCGCACGCCAAAACCAATCCAATCCCAGAACACGGCGAAGTCGTACATGCTTATGTCTCCGATTGCGTTGCGCCACACTAGGCAAACGGGCTTTTCTTCGGTATTCCCGTATATTGTCAAACTGTATCAAAAAAAACGATAAGATGTCCTATCTCGACAACATTCGAACCTTTGTCCGGGTCTATGACTTGGGCAGCATGTCAGCCGCCGGGCGGGATATGAGAATTTCACCTGCGGTGACGTCGGCGCGAATTTCGCAGTTGGAGGATCATCTGGGAGTGCGTCTGTTTCAGCGCACAACTCGGAACCTGACACCAACGGAGCAGGGGCGGGCGTTCTACCCCGGCGCAGTTGCGGTTCTGGATGCAGTTGATGAGGCAGAGGCCCAGGTCACGCATCTGACCGAAGCCCCCCGCGGGTCTCTGTTTGTTGCCGCGCCTTTAGGTGTCGGGCGCCGGTTATTGGCGCCTCATGTACCTGATTTTCTGTCAGAATACCCTGAGATTGATGTGCGTCTAAGACTGACAGACCGCTCGGTTGATCTGACCACCGAAGGCTTGGATCTGGCTTTTTTCATCGGTCAGCCCGAAGACAGCACATTGCGCATTCGCAAGATTGCGGATTGCCAGCGTGTGCTATGCGCGGCCCCTGATTACGTGAGCCGATGTGGGATGCCCGAAGCTGGATCCGATCTGATTTCAGGCAAACATGAATGCTTGAACCTGCGCTTCCCCGGCGCGGCAGAGTTTCAGTGGATGCTGGAAACACCCGATGGCCCGAAACGATTTGCTGTCTCGGGCAGGTATGAATGTGACGACGGTGATGTTTTGACCGATTGGGCGCTGTCCGGGCAAGGTATTGCCATGAAACCCGTTTTTGAGGTGTCAGAGCATTTGAAGGCGGGGAGGCTGATCCCGGTGGCGATGAAGACGCCTCCGGTTCCCGTGCAAATGGCCTGCCTGTATACGCATCGCCGCCATCAGGACCCGAAGGCGCGGCTGTTTATGGATTTCATGATTGACCGGATCGGCAAAGTGGTTCGAAGCGCCGAAGTCTAGGACTAGCTGCCCCGGTAGGTCGAGTAGCCGTAGGGGGACAACAGCAGCGGAACGTGGTAGTGCGCGTCCGCATCGGACATGCCAAAGCGGATCGGCACCTGATCCAGAAACAGAGGATCATCGCCATCCTGACCCGTCGCGCGCAGGTAATCTCCGGCGAAGAATATCAGCTCATAAGTGCCGGTTTTAAAGTCGTTCTGCGGTAAGATCGGGCTATTGGTTCGGCCATCCGCGTTGGTTTCCATCTCGACCAGTTTACGGTGCGAGTTCCCTGACACTTTGTAGAGCGCGATTTTCAATCCCTCAGCGGGGCAGCCGCGCGCCGTGTCGAGAACGTGGGTTGTCAGATAGCCAGCCAAGGGTCTCTCCTATGTGTCTCTTTTGGTGTGCCACAGTCTGGGCCAAACCGCAAAATGGTTGAAATGCCGAAAGAACTGGAAACAGTGTTCGGATTGATTTGATAATCAATAGACCGTTTCTGCGGTAAAGCTGTCAAAACACCTAATCGGACTGGAAGACCCTATGCAGCCGCCTCGTTACCCCCGCGATATGATCGGATACGGAGCCAACCCACCTGACGCCGCATGGCCCGGCGGTGCAAAACTGGCTGTGCAGATTGTGTTGAACTACGAAGAAGGCGGCGAGAACTGTGTCCTGCACGGGGACGCTGCGTCCGAGGCGTTCTTGTCCGAGATCGTTGGGGCGGCGCAGTGGCCGGGCCAGCGTCATTGGAACATGGAATCGATCTATGAATATGGCTCGCGGTCGGGGTTCTGGCGCCTGCATCGCCTGATGAAAGACCTACCGATCACCGTTTATGGTGTCGCTACCGCGTTAGCGCGTTCGCCAGATCAGGTTGCGGCGATGAAATCGGCAGGGTGGGAGATTGCCAGCCATGGCCTGAAATGGGTCGAGCACAAGGATATGCCCGAGGCGGAAGAACGGGCCCAAATCGCCGAAGCGATCCGTCTGCATGCCGAAGTCGTAGGGGATCGCCCGCGCGGCTGGTACACTGGGCGCTGTTCGGACAACACCGTGCGTCTGGTCGCCGAGGAAGGTGGCTTTGCTTATGTTGCCGATACCTATGCAGACGATCTACCCTACTGGATGCAAACCGGTGGTCGGGATCAGTTGATTGTTCCCTACACGCTGGATTGCAACGACATGCGCTTTGCGACGCTACAGGGGTTCAACGCCGGGGATCAGTTCTATTCATATCTGAAAGACAGTTTCGATGCGCTTTATGCGGAAGGCGAGGCTGGTGCACCCAAGATGCTGTCGATCGGTTTGCACTGTCGCCTGATCGGGCGACCGGGACGCGTCATGGCGCTGAAACGGTTTCTGGATTACGCGCGCGGGTTCTCGGACGTGTGGTTCGCGACGCGATTGCAGATTGCCGAGCATTGGGCCGAAAAGCACCCGGCGGCTGAGCGTCCACAACCCTCGCAAATGGGCCGCGAAGAATTCGTCTCTGCGTATGGAGGTATCTTCGAGCATTCCGCTTGGATCGCCGAGCGCGCCTATGATCTGGAATTGGGCGCGGCGCATGACACGGCAGGCGGATTACACAATGCTTTGACCCGCATGTTCCGGTCCGCCTCAACCGAGGAACGGTTGGGCGTTTTGACGGCCCACCCTGATCTGGCAGGCAAACTGGCGCAGGCTAAGCGGCTGACACAGGAAAGCACGTCCGAGCAAGCCTCGGCAGGGCTTGATGCGCTGACGGATGAGGAACGCGCCACCTTCACCGAACTGAACCAGTGCTATACGGAAAAATTCGGCTTTCCGTTCATCATTGCCGTACGGGACCACAACAAAGCGTCGATCCTAAACGCATTCGAACGGCGCATCGAACAGGATCGCGAAACCGAGTTCGCCGAGGCCTGCCGACAGGTCGAGCGGATTGCCGAGTTCCGTCTTCGCGATGTGCTGCCCTCATGACACGGATTGTCGCTGAACCGATCTCGGCCGAAGCTTTCGCACCCTTTGGTGATCTGATTGATGTATCAGGTGAGGCCGACAAGATCATCAACCAGGGCCAGTGCGGGCGGTATCATGATCGGGCAAGGCTGGATTTCGGTGATGCCCACGCGGGCATCAGCCTGTTCAATGCAAACCCACGCGAACTGCCTTATCAGCTAGAGATGGTTGAGCGTCATCCTGACGGCAGCCAGGCGTTCATTCCGATGACTCACCAGCCCTTTCTCGTGATCGTCGCCCCGGATGAGGAGGGGCAACCGGGTCGTCCTCGCGCGTTCATTACACAGCCGGGACAGGCGGTGAACTATCACCGGGGAACATGGCACGGAGTTCTGACACCCTTGCATGGACCCGGTCTGTTCGCAGTCGTTGATCGGATCGGGGAAGGCCCGAACTTGGAGGAATACTGGTTCAGCACACCGTACGAGGTGGTCAACCGCTGAAACCAGAACCGAAGCCGCCGGAGAAGCGGTAAGAACCCCATTGGATCTTAGGGAGGACAATGAGATCATGGCTGAAACTTCGATAGGGACGCCTGAACAGCTTCGGGACCCGAACTTCACACCCGCCTTGCACAAGGCGATACCGCTGGGCATTCAGCACGTATTGGCGATGTTCGTCTCGAACGTGACACCGGCCATCATCGTGGCGGGTGCTGCCGGGTTTGGATTTGGGTCGAACTCCCCGGATTTTCCCGAACTGCTGTACCTGATCCAGATGTCAATGCTGTTTGCAGGGCTTGCGACACTGCTGCAGACTATCACGATTGGCCCGGTCGGAGCGGCTCTGCCGATTGTACAAGGAACGAGCTTTGCGTTTTTGCCCATCATGATCCCTCTGGTCGCCGGAAAAGGCGTGGATGCCTTAGGGGCGCTGTTTTGTGGTGTCCTGGTTGGCGGCTTGTTTCATGCCTTTCTTGGCCTCTTCATAGGCAAGATACGGTTTGCGCTTCCGCCGCTGGTCACCGGACTTGTCGTAACAATGATCGGTTTGGCGCTGGTCAAGGTCGGTATTCAATACGCGGCCGGTGGCGTGCCTGCGATTGGCACCTCGGAATACGGATCGCTGCTTAACTGGTCGGCAGCTTTGGTTGTGGTTGTTGTGACGCTTGGCCTCAAGTTCTTTGCACGCGGTATGCTGTCGGTGTCTGCCGTACTGGTTGGTTTGGCCATCGGCTACGTCTATGCCCTGATGGTCGGGATGGTGACGTTCGAGGCCATTGGCACAAGTTGGTCACGCGCCTCAGCTTTTGCTCTGCCCGTACCGTTCAAATATGGGTTTGAGTTCTCTCTGGCCGCCGTGATCGGCTTTTGTCTGATGTCTTTTGTCTCGGCCATCGAGACCGTCGGAGACGTATCGGGTATCACCAAAGGTGGTGCAGGTCGCGAAGCAACCGACAAGGAAATCGCTGGCGCGACCTATGCCGATGGTTTCGGAACAGCGATTGCCGGTATGTTTGGCGGGTTTCCCAATACGTCCTTCAGCCAGAATGTCGGTTTGATTGCGATGACGGGCGTCATGAGCCGCCATGTCGTGACCTGTGGAGCTATCTTCCTGATCCTGTGTGGCCTTGTGCCAAAAGTCGGGGCAATTATCCGCACCGTGCCTATCGAAGTGCTGGGCGGTGGTGTGATCGTCATGTTCGGCATGGTGGTCGCGGCAGGTATCTCGATGCTGTCAGACGTGGATTGGAACCGTCGCAACATGGTGATCTTTGCGATTTCGCTGTCGATCGGTCTTGGGTTGCAGCTGGAGCCAGGCGCGGTTCAGCACCTACCTGATACACTTCGTATCCTGATGACCAGCGGCCTGCTGCCCGCAGCGCTGATCGCCATTGTACTGAATTTGGTCCTGCCAGAAGAATTGGCCGAAGAATCGACTGAAGAGGTTTCAGGGGGTATGGCCGGTCACGGGGCGGGTAGCCTACCTCACGATTGAAGTCTTGAAGTAATCCGCAGCGTGCTTCAGCGCTGCGGATCACCCTGCTTTCGCCATCAGGCGTGCGACATCCAGCATGCGGGCTGAAAACCCCCATTCATTGTCGTACCAGCCAAAGACCCTGATCTGCCTCTCTCCAATCATGCGCGTCTCGGGCCCCGCCACTACCAGTGACTCAGGGCGGGACCGCAAATCAGATGACACCAAGGGCAGATCGGTCCATCCCAGCACGGCAGAAGCTGCGACCGCGTCGCGAAACGCTTGTTCGAATTGATCTGCGCTCATGCCACGTTCAAGCGAGGCGACAAGATCAACGGCAGATACGCTGGCCGTCGGAACACGCACCGCGGCCCCCGACATACGACCGGCCAGGTCTGGCAAGACGATATCAATCAAATGCGTCGCGCTCGAGGTCGTGGGCACCATCGACAATGCCCCGGCGCGCGATCGGGCCAAATCCCCGCGTGGCGCATCGACCATCGGCTGGCTGTTTGTATAGCAGTGGATGGTGGTCATGTGCCCGGACACAAGCCCGCCGATGTCATCAATCAGCTTGACGAGCGGTGCAAGACCATTGGTGGTGCAGGATGCATTTGAAACGATCCGTGCGCTGCCCAATTGATCTTCGTTTGCCCCCAGCACCAGTGTGACTTCGGCAGCGGGTGAAGGGCCGGAAATCAACACTTTATCCGCCCCAGCAGTCAAGCCCCGGCTGGCCACGTCGGATGTCCGCGCGATGCCGGTGCAATCGAGCATGACATCGACGCCGGACAGATCGACCTGTGCCAAATCGGCGCTGTGAGACATCAGAATAACGCGGCCATCGATATTCAGTGCTTCACCTTCGGTCGTGACCGAACCCTGATAGGGGCCAAACGTGCTGTCATATTTGAACAGGTATGCGCATGTTTCCAGCGGTGCGATATCGTTGATCAGCACCAGTTCTACATCCGAATGCTGCGGCAGGCTTAAGACCTGACGCAGAATGGTGCGGCCGATACGGCCGAATCCGTTGATCGCGAGTTTCATGCGCAAGCTATGGCAGGCAGATCAGGCGATCTCAATCAAAGTATTGTACCAATTTCAGTTGCAGCTGACCTGCGAAAAGAACTGGCCCGAAATGTTCTGATACATGCTGGAATAGATCGCCTTGCAGCCAGTCGCCTTCTGTATCGCGGCCATTGCCTGGATGGTGCGAAGACGTGGCGGCGGGCCAAAGGGGTTCAGATTGTTATTATCCCGCGTCGCCCGATAAACCACAGGCGCGTCCGAGACCTGCGTCACCGCCCATGTGCGGCTCATGACGAAAACGGATTTGGTTTCTTCCTTGGCTGCGACCGGGGCGGCGTTGAACGCCGAAAGGCCAAGGGTGGCAACCAGTGCAATCATCGTACCGCGCAGTAACATCGAACAATCTCCAGTGCTGAAAACTCATTTGATTTCATCAGATTCCAGCGATTCTGTGAACCCCTTTACCAGAACTTGACCCGGTAAAGCCCCGATCGTCAGCTACCTAGACGGTACAGACAACGGCATGTGCCTATTCACATCCTTGTACAACAGATAGCGAAACCGTCCCGGTCCGCCTGCGTAACAGGCCTGTGGGCAGAAAGCGCGCAGCCACATGTAGTCACCGGCCTCGACCTCGACCCAATCCTGATTGAGCCGGTAAACAGCCTTGCCTTCAAGCACATAAAGGCCGTGTTCCATCACATGGGTTTCGGCAAAGGGAATCACGCCACCGGGTTCGAAATTGACGATGTTGACATGCATGTCGTGACGCAGGTCCTGCGGATCGGTGAAGCGGGTGGTAGACCAGCGGCCTTCGGTGCCGGGCATTTCGTTGGGTACCACGTCGCGTTCATTGGTGATGATCGGGTCAGGGGCGGACAGGCCGGGCACTGCATCATAAGCCTTGCGCACCCAATGGAACCGGGCAACTGAATCGCCATGGTTGTGCAGCGTCCAGTCGCTGCCCGGGGGGATATAGGCATATCCACCGATCTCAAGAACATGATCCGCTTCGTTCAGGGTCAGCGTGACGCTGCCCTCGACCACGAAGATCACCCCTTGCGCATTTGGATCGGTTTCGGGCGTATCGCTGCCACCACCGGGCTGCACCTCCATTATGTATTGCGAGAATGTCTCGGCAAAACCACTCAAAGGCCGGGATAAGACCCAAAGACGTGTATTCTCCCAGAAAGGCAGAAAGCTGGTGACGATGTCGCGCATCGTGCCCTTGGGGATTACCGCAAAGGCATCGGTGAACATGGCACGGTCGGTCAACAGTTGCTCTTGCCCCGGATGTCCGCCTGTCGGTGCATAATATTTAGGATGTGTCATCAAATGCCTCTGCTTCGTCTGGGCACAATATGAGGCGATCTCACGGGCGGACCTAGCGCCCGCCTTGCGAAAGGTTTGTTCGGGATAATTTGAAGGTGGCCAAGTGGGGCTTGGCCGCACACGCATAGAGGTATATCTATGGACGTGAAAGTCATTCAAATCGGCGAGGCCCTTTGATGAAAGCCTTTGTTTACACAGCGCTGGTTGCTGCACTTTTTCTGGGGGTGGGTGGAATAGCACAGGCTAAACCACTTTCCCGAATCATCGCGGAAATGGGGTTGAGCCCCGCTGACTTTGAGGTGTTGAACGACACCTCAAACGCGTTGCTGTCGACGGGCACTCCATCCGTGGGGCAGGAGAGGGCTTGGCTCAATCAGGACACCGGCTCGAAGGGGACAATCCGCGTGCAAAGCGTTCAGGGCAATTGTGTTATACTTCAGCACTTTGTGCAGCCTGAAGGTGCTGCACAGGCCCGCGATATCAGAACGCGCCGCTGCAAGACCGCTGATGGGAACTGGATCCTGACACCTTAAAGGCCGTTGCCTTGGCCAGCACCCGAACTAGCACAGCTGCACCCTTGTGATTTGCTCTAGCTAATTTTACCGCAAGCCCCCTGCTGGGCATCGCATTGATGCTGGACCGGGCTCAATTTGCGTGAATGACGTTCCGTCACTTAGCTGGACACGCTCATGGCCACTAAGCCATCCTCGGACCAAAGCCAAAGACCCGCATTGCGCCACAGGGAAGGAATAGACATGACCATGACTTTCGGATTGCGTGAGGAAAACCGCGCCCTGTTACAGCGGGTGAGAGATATGATTCACGACGAGGTCATGCCGCTTGAAGATGAGTATCAGGCAGAAATCAATAAAGGCGATCGTTGGAAATATACCGAGCGACAGGCCGAGATTCTCGAGGGGCTGAAAGCCAAGGCCAAGGCGGCGGGGCTTTGGAACTTCTGGCTGACAGACAGCGACAAAGGTTTTGGCCTCAGTACAGTTGAATACGCCTATTTCGCCGAGGAGATGGGCAAGACGCCCTTGGGGGCCGAAGTTTTCAACTGCTCCGCGCCCGATACGGGGAATATGGAGGTGTTTGAACGCTACGGGTCAGACGCGATGAAAGAGCAGTGGCTGAAGCCTTTGCTCGACGGGCAGATTCGCTCGGCCTATCTGATGACCGAGCCCGATGTGGCCTCATCAGATGCCACCAACATTTCGATGTCCTGCGTGCGGGACGGGGCCGACTATGTTCTGAACGGCGAAAAATGGTGGTCGTCTGGGGCGGGCGATCCGCGTTGCAAGGTCTATATCGTGATGGTCAAAACCGGCGGGGACGATCTGCCAAAGCACCAGCGCCAGTCGATGATCGTGGTCCCAGCGGACGCGCCCGGGATCGAAGTGCTGCGCCCGATGGAGGTCTATGGCCACGACGATGCGCCCCATGGACACATGCACATCCGTTTCACAGAAGTTCGGGTCCCAGCCGAAAACATTCTACTGGGTGAAGGGCGCGGGTTCGAGATTGCGCAAGGTCGCTTGGGGCCGGGCCGTATTCACCATTGCATGCGCGCGATTGGTCAGGCCGAGTCTGCGCTGGAGCAGATGTGCAAGCGTTCACTACAGCGCCAGGCGTTTGGGAAGAAACTGGCGCAGCTGGGGGCAAACTACGACATCATCGCCGAATGTCGGATGGAGATCGAAATGGCCCGTTTGCTGTGCCTCAAGGCCGCCTGGTACATGGATCAGGGCGATGCACGGGCGGCGGCCCCATGGATCAGCCAGATCAAGGTCGTTGCGCCCAAGGTCGCGCTGAAGGTGATCGATGAGGCCGTGCAAATGTTCGGCGCACAGGGGATCAGTCAGGATACGCCCTTGGCAAATGCATGGACCCATGTGCGTACGCTGCGCCTGGCGGATGGTCCTGACGCCGTGCATCGCCGTCAGGTCGCGCGTGCCGAGTTGAAGAAATACACGCAGGAAAAAGTCTGAGGCGACAGAACCACAATGACATCGGATGTGTTGGGGAAGGCGTATTTCCACCAAAATGCGCAGGGTGTGTTTGTCGGAAATGACCCCGCGCGCGGGCCTTGGTCAGCCGATCATTGCCATGCTGGGCCAGTCAGCGGATTGATCGTGCGGGCGGCAGAAACCGAAGTTGGCCCTGAGAAGATGTTGACCCGGTTGACCGTCGATCTGCTGCGTCCATTGCCTCTGGCTGGTTTGCGAGTCGCGGCAGAGACGACACGCCATACCAAGACGCTGGCGACCACACGGGTCACCGTACATGATCTGGACGACACGCTTTGCGCCACCGCCACAACCATGCATATGGTGCGCAAAGACCTTGGGGCCGTGCCTAATGTCGAACTGCCCGCGCCCAGGGTCGAAGATATGGTCGATGGCCCGTTTCCGATCGGTGAGATGCGCCATCAGTTGCCCGGTTTTGCCCATCACTCCCAGATCGGCTATCCCGCTGATGGCAAGCAAGGGGCAGGTCCGAAAACCGTCTGGATGCGCACACCTGCCTTGCTGGAAGGAGAGGACCCATCGCCGATCCAAGCGCTCTGCCCGCTTGCGGATTGCGGCAATGGCATATCGTGGAACGCGCCCACATCTGAGATGGGTTTCATGAATACCGACCTGACTGTGCAAGTCCACCGCGAGCCTGTCTCGGACTGGCTGGCCTCTGACTCGATCTCGCACTGGCAACCCTCGGGGATCGGTATGTCGCAGTCAGTTCTTTTTGATACGCAGGGGCCAGTTGGGACGGCTTTGCAGACATTGGTCTTGTTCCCGCCGGAGTAAATGGCGGGATTCTGCAGCCTGGTGTTTAGTCGGATTGCCGATACCCGCTGCGCATTCTATCTTTGCAACATGCGCTGGCTTGCCTTCTCCTTGACCTGCCTTCTGCCGATACCGGCACTGGCTCATCCCCATGTTTTTATCGACACGGGGCTAGAGTTCATGGTCGATGACGCAGGCAACCTGACCCATGTGCGTGTGACCTGGGCCTATGATGAGTTCTATTCATTGCTGGTTCTCGAAGACATGCGACTGGATCAGGATGCAGATGGCGTGCTGACCGAGGCCGAAGAGCAGTTTCTAAGTGGCTTCGACGCGCAGTGGGTCGAAGGTTACAATGGCGATCTGGTCATCCGCATGGGCGAAAATGTGATCCCGCTCTCTGGCCCGCTTGAGCCGCAGGCCACGACCGAGGATGCCCGCATCGTGACCACACATCTGCGCGCGATCGAAGGAGACCCCGTTCCCGCGGATGCGCTGTCGATCAAAGCCTTTGATGAGAGCTTTTATACCGCATACGAAGTGACCCGCCCGGTTCTGGTTTCAGGCCCCACGACCTGCAATATCGAACGCAGCGATCCGGATATCGACAACGAACTGGCCCAGATGCAGGCTTTTTTGCTGACGCTGGATGCCGAGTATGACCTTGAAGAAAACGATATCCCTCTGGTCGGTGAGAAATTCGCAACCGAGATTCGGCTTTCATGTCCAAATACCTGATCGTTCCCGTTGCCATCGCCTGCGGGGTGCTGCTGTGGTTCTGGGGCAGCGGTGGTTTTGACCATCTGGCCGCTTGGGCTGCTGGAGAGCAGCGCGAATTCCAGAACCAGATCGCCCGCGCCCTGCGCGCAGCACGCGCCGAGCAGCCCGAAGCTGTGGCAACGCTACTGACGGTCTGTTTTGCATATGGGTTTTTTCATGCCATCGGACCGGGTCATGGCAAGGTTCTGATCGGAGGATATGGGCTTGGCCGTCGTGTTGCGTTTTGGCGACTTTCTGCAATCAGTGTCCTGTCGAGCCTAGGGCAAGCAGTGACGGCGGTTGTGCTGGTTTATGCCGGGGTATTGGTATTCCAAATGTCACGCGAGTCGCTTGTAGGCACGACCGAACAGGTCATGGCACCGATCAGCTACGGCGCAATTGCCGCTATAGGCCTGTGGCTGGTTTTTCGCGCCATCCGCAGTTTTGCGCGGCGTCACAAAAACCAGGCCTCTCAAACGCACGACCACCATCACCATGCGCATGATCACGACCACCATCATCACGACCACGAGGTTTGCGCTGACTGCGGCCACCGCCACGGCCCGACGGCCGAAGAAGTCGCTCAGGTCGGCAGCTTGCGCGAGGCGTTGATCCTGATCGCTGGTATAGCCGCACGCCCCTGTACCGGCGCGTTATTCGTGCTGATCCTGACATGGCAGATGGGTATCGCAATGGTCGGCATCGCGGGCGCATTCGCCATGGCTTTAGGCACCGCAACCGTCACCACTTTGGTCGGTTGGACATCCTTTGGGTTGCGCGGCGGGTTGCTGGCCTCAGCCTCGGCTACGCGCTTTGCATCGGTACTGGCCCCGACCATCGAACTGGTTGCGGGTCTTATCATCGCCGTGATTGCAAGCGGGCTGCTACTGCGGGCCTTGTAGACTTAGCCAAACACCGGTTCGGGATATCCTACCCGTGCCAGATACAATCCTTGCGGCGGGCAAACCGGTCCACAGGCCGCACGGTCAACCGCCTCAAGCGCATCGCGAACGTCCTCGGGCGTCCAAGCTCCGGCCCCCACGCGCTCCAACGTGCCAACGAAGCTACGTACCTGATTGTGCAGAAACGATCGGGCGCGAACATGGAAGTGGATTTCGGCCCCCGATAAGCCCTGAACCTGTTCCACCCGCAACTCATCCAGTGTTTTGACCGGGCTGGCGGCCTGACAGATCGAGGACCGGAAGGTGGTGAAGTCATGTCGCCCGATCAGCATATCCGCCCCGGCCTGCATCGCTGCAACGTCCAGAGAATGATTGATCTGCCAGACCTGCCCCTTGTCGTGGGTTGCAGGTGCGCGACGCATCAGGATACGGAACAGATATTGCCGCTCAAGCGCCGAAAACCGCGCGTGCCAATCATCATCCACTCGTGCAGCTTGCACGATCGCGACAGGCTGCGGTTTGAGATGATAATTCAACGCCTCAGACAGGCGAAATGGGTCCCATTCTTTGACCAGATCGCAATGCGCCACTTGTCCTAGCGCGTGAACCCCCGCGTCGGTACGACCGGCGGCGGCGATTGTGTGGTCTCCGGGTTCGATCCGCGAAAGCGCTAGTTCGATCGCGCCCTGAACCGAAGGCAGCTCCTTTTGCCGCTGCCATCCGGCAAACGGTTCCCCTTGGTATTCGACTTGCAGCGCGTATCTGGGCATGGGGCGCTGGTATCGCGCCTTGGTCGGACGGGCAAGGGGGCGAAAGCTCTGGCAAGTGCCGCAACCGCTACCTATCTTGGGCAAAACGATAATTGCGGGGCGACAGCTTGGTCATCTCATCATTGGCAGACAGTCTGGTGCGCGGCGTCGAATCCGTGGGTGACCGTGTGTCTGAGACATTCTTCGAACCGGTCATCCGGCTGGGCGTCACGGGATTGGCGCGGTCTGGTAAGACAGTGTTCATCACATCACTGGTCGCCAACCTGCTGGATCGGGGCCGCATGACCGGTCTTGTGGCGCAGCAAGAGGGGCGTGTCACCGCCAGCTATCTGCAGCCGCAACCCGACGACACCGTGCCCCGGTTCGATTTCGAATCCCATCTGTCCGCGCTGACCGGACCAGCGCCGCACTGGCCGGACAGCACGCGTGCTGTTTCCGAGTTACGCCTGTCCTTCAAAGTCAAGCCCGCAGGTCTGCTTTCGGGATTGCAGGGCCCTCGAACATTGCATCTGGACATTGTGGACTATCCGGGTGAGTGGCTGCTGGATCTGGCCCTACTGGACAAATCCTATGAAGATTGGTCGCGGGACACGCTCGAACACATATCCAGTCGCCCACAAGCAGGGGCATTTCTGGCAAAGGTTCAGGCGACCGACCCAACCGCGCCACATGATGAGCCGCAGGCGCAGGACCTCGCCCGCAGCTTCACCGATTACCTGAATGCCGCGCGTGATGCCGGTTTCTATGACTGCACTCCCGGACGGTTTCTTCTGCCGGGCGATCTGGCCGGGTCTCCTGTGCTGACATTCGCGCCGCTCCCGGTGTCGGGGGCGTCAATTCGGCGTTCACTACACCGCGAGATGGAGCGGCGGTACAAGGCGTATAAATCGCGTGTGGTCAAACCTTTCTTTCGCGACCACTTTGCCCGGATCGACCGGCAGATCGTTCTGGTAGATGCGTTGGGGGCAATCCATAAAGGCCCGCAAGCGGTCGAGGATATGCGCCGCGCGATGGCCGATATCCTGTCGGCCTTCCACCCCGGTCGCAACGCATGGCTCAACAGGCTGCTGCTTGGCAAGCGGGTCGAGCGTATCCTGTTCGCGGCCACCAAAGCGGACCATCTGCACCATCTGCAGCACCCGCGCCTGACCGCGATCATTGAGGCCCTGACCCGTGAGGCCCGCGACCGCGCCAGCTTTGCCGGGGCTGAAACTGCGGCCTTATCGTTGGCTTCACTTCGGACAACGACGGAAGAGATGCGCAGCCATAACGGAGTAGAACTGCCATGCGTGCGCGGCACTCTGCTAGATAGCGGTAAGCAGGCGGCCTTTTACCCCGGTGATTTGCCAGAGGACCCTGCCCATCTGCTGGGCCCCGCGCGCAATGGGGCCGAGCGATGGCTGGGCGAGGACTATGGCAATATGGCCTTTGCACCCGCACATTTGACCCTGAATCCCGGTGACGGTCCGCCACATATTCGGCTGGACCGGGCTGCGCAGTTTCTGATCGGAGACCGGCTGTGAACGTGATCCTTCGCCCCGCTCGCAGTACCGATGCCGGAACCACAGGCGCTATTCTGCACGGGTTCGCCCGCGAAAACGACTGGATGCCAGAACTGCATTCTGAGGCCGAGACCATTGCGTTTTGCGGCAGGATGATTGATCTCGGCTGGGTCACGGTGGCCGAAAAGCAGGGGCAGGTGGCCGGATTTCTGGCGTTGAATTGGGACGAAGTGCAGTCGCTCTATCTGGCGACCTCGGCGCGCGGGCAGGGGATCGGGCAGCGATTGCTGGATCGTGCCAAAGCGCAGCGTCCCACGCTCAACTTGTATGCGTTTCAGGCCAATCCTTCCGCATGCCGGTTCTATGAGCGTAACGGCTTTGTCGAGGTCGCACGCGGCGATGGGTCCGAGAACGACGAAAACCTGCCCGACATCAGATATGTTTGGACGCGCGAGGAGTTGGTCGATGGCTAAAGGCCCCGTTTTGATTGATCTGGAAGACGATGCCTCGGCAGTTGATGTCTCGACCGCGCCTCCTGTTCCGGACATCGCGCCTCCGCAGGGGCAGGCGATGCAGGCAGCGGTACGGTTTGCAGCGCGGAAACCTTCGGTTTTAGCGCGTTGGTTCTGGGGGCTGGCACTAGCGGTTGTGGGGGCGGTGGTCTCGGTCGCCGCATGGGATTTTGCCATCTCTCTGCTGGAACGCGCACCAATTCTGGGTTGGATCGTCACCGGTCTGATCGCTGCGCTGTTGCTGGTCGTCCTGATCATTGCACTGCGCGAGTTGGCCGCAATCAGCCGTCTGTCTCGCGTCGACGGGCTGCGGCGCGCGGCGGACACAGCTTTAACAGACGAGGACTTGTCGCAAGCCCGCGCTGTAACCACACGGCTGATTGCGTTCTATAAGGGACGCGATGAAACACGCTGGGGTCGCGACCGTTTGACCGAACGCATGGGAGAGCAATTCGATGCGGCAACCCTGCTGAGCTTGGCCGAAGACGAATTGCTGGCCCCGCTGGACGCTGCTGCCAGCCGCGAGGTCGAGGCCGCAGCCCGGCAGGTTGCCACCGTTACCGCTTTGGTTCCGCTCGCGCTGGCCGATGTCGCGACCGCGCTGGCAAGCTCATTGCGAATGATCCGACGTATTGCCGAAATCTATGGCGGTCGCGCAGGTTTCTTGGGCAGTTGGCGCCTAACCCGCGCCGTATTCGTGCATCTGATTGCAACTGGCGCGGTGGCAGTGGGGGATGATCTTCTGGAGCCGATTTTGGGCGGCTCAGTCCTCAGCAAATTGTCGCGCCGGTTCGGTGAGGGGCTGGTCAACGGCGCGCTCACCGCCCGCGTGGGTGTCGCTGCGATGGAGGTCTGTCGACCTTTGCCTTTCGCGAAACGCCACCAGCCCTCGACCCGTGGCATGATCAAACGCGCGCTCAGCGGGTTGTTCTCTAGGACTTGATCTGGCGCAAGGCCATGCCTGAACCTGTCCTGCATAAACAGGACGGAGCCAGCCATGACCGAACACGGCCACAGCCAGCAAGAGATTTTCGAACGGATCAATGCGCCTCCGGGTCGTGGGGTTCTGCGCGATGTGGTTTATGGCGGCATCGATGGCTCAGTCACGACATTCGCGATCGTTGCCGGGGTTGCCGGGGCAGGTTTATCGCCTTTTGTCATCGTGGCACTTGGGCTGGCCAACGTGCTGGCGGATGGTTTCTCGATGGCGGCGGGCAACTACTCGGGAACCAAGGCCGAGCTCGATAACATCCACCGTATTCGAGCCATCGAGGAACGGCATATCAAGTTGTATCCGGATGGCGAGCGAAAGGAGGTGCGCGAAATCCTCGCACAAAAAGGCCTTTCAGGCAGCGTTCTGGATGACGCGACGGCTGAAATCACTTCGAACCACGACAATTGGGTCGACCTGATGATCGAGGGCGAATACGGGCTGGGCAGCGTCGACCCGCATCCCCTCAAAGCCGCGATGGCGACGTTCTTTGCCTTTCTGATCGCGGGGATGATTCCGTTATTGCCGTTCCTCTTATCCGTTGCAAATGCGTTCACGGTATCAGCCTGGATGACTGCGGGCGTATTCTTTGCCATTGGCGCGATGAAAAGCCGGTGGTCGCTTGCCCCCTGGTGGCGATCAGGCGGAGAAACCCTGCTGATCGGGGGTGCGGCGGCAGCTATCGCCTTCTGGGTTGGCTCGTTGTTTCACCCCTGAATGGTGCTGTTGTCGCGGACGGGGTGATCAGGCTGATCCTCAGAATCTGATCCGCTAGGGTGTTGTAAACCAATGCGAGGCACCTCGTGGCAACGGATCGTCCTGAAAAAACTGTTTTGGTGCTGGGCGCTTATGGCTTCATCGGTGCTGCGGTCGTTCGGTCGCTGCATGCGGATGGCGCCTGTGTGAAGGGGCTTGTGCGCAGCCAGAAGACGGCTGAGAGGGTCCTTCCGGATATTGCGCTGATCTCGGGGGATCTACGTGATTTCAAGTCGGCGGCGGATTGACGGGGCTATCGCGGGCAGCCGAGATACTCTCGCGCAATGGTTGGCCCGTTGGGATTGGCAACGCGAGCGTGGTGTTTTGGTCGATGATCAATATCGCGCAGGGGCTGGCAATCTTGTGGCGTCCGTGGGCCGCGCGCGCTTGCCTCGCGCAGCCTGCAATCGCCGCTTTCTATCTGATCGCCGCCACGGTGACGGTGCCTGAACTGTGGCTCGACCCTTTGGGACCGTTGGTCAAGATAGCACCGGCTTTGATGCTATCACTGATCGCGCGACCCATGTTGGAGAGCCGCTGATGGACCCGGATCTGTTCTTGCGCTGGCTTCACGTGATCGGAGCATGCGTTCTATTGGGCACTGGCGCGGGGATCGCCTTTTTCATGCTGATGGCGCACCGCACAGCAGATGCACGGGTGATTGCTCATACGGTGGGAATCTTGGTGCTGGCCGACACAGTTATTACGGCCACCTCAGTCATTTTCCAGCTGATCACCGGCGTGTTGCTGGCCTGGCAACTGGGCTGGCAACTGGGCTGGTCGCTGTCGGAGGGTCGGATCGCGATGTCACTGCTGCTTTACGTATTGACCGGCCTGTTCTGGCTGCCGGTGGTTTGGATTCAGGTGCGTCTGAGGGATTATGCAACGCAGGCTGATCGGGATGGTACCTCCTTGCCAAGCAGTTACTACAAACTGTTCCGCACATGGTTCGTTTGCGGTATTCCGGCCTTTGCCGCAGTGCTGGCGATCCCTTGGCTGATGCTGGCACGCCCTCACATTCTGCTTTTCTAGGCCGATTACCTGTGCAGCAGGCGGTATCCATGCGGATTTCCAGACTATAAAGCAGCCTGTCTGCACGGTACGTTTGGCGCATCGCATCCCGGAGGTCTCGGTTGGAATCCTTGCTTGTCCTCGTTGGTCTGATTGTTCTGGCCATTCCTGTTTCGATCATCGCTTTGCTGATTGGTCAATCGCGGTTGCGTAAGCGCGTCGATCAGCTTGAGCGGCAATTGGCCAGGCAAATACCGGAAAGCGGCGCCGAAACCTCCAAGGCATCAAGGCCGGAGCCGACGACGACGCAAACCAAGCCTGATCCTTGGGCAGCGGCAAAAACTTCATCTGCCACTGACGAAAGCCCATCGGATGCGCCGCAGGCCGTTGAGGCCGCCGATCCTCCTGCCACCATCGTTTTTCGTGAGGAAAAGATCGCCGCGCTGGGCGCGTGGTTGCGTGAGAACTGGTTCTATGCGGTTTCGGCGCTGTCACTGGCCTTGGCCGGGATATTTCTGGTGCAATACGGGGTTGAGAACGGGCTGTTGCCACCCACCGCGCGGGTCGCCGCAGCCCTGATCTTTGGCCTTCTGCTGATTGGGTCAGGTGAAGTGATCCGCCGCCGCTTCGGCGATGACGAGGACGCGTCGACCGCTTATCTACCATCGGTCTTCTCGGGCGCGGGTCTGGTGACCTTGTTTGGTGGCGTCCTTGCCGCGCGCCAGCTTTATGATCTGATCGGCCCCGAGGCCGCTCTGGCCGGTCTCGTTATCATCGCTCTGTTTGCGTTGGTCTTGGGATGGTTCCACGGGCCGCTGCTCGCCGCCGTAGGCCTAATCGGAGCCTTTGCCGCGCCCTTTATGGTTGGAGGCGCATCGGACGATCCCAGTTGGCTTTATGGTTATTTCTTTATCATCGCCATTTTGGGCTTGGGTATCGATACCGTCAGGCGTTGGGCATGGATTTCCATTCTGACGCTAGTGGGTGCATACGGTGCGGCGTTTTTGCTGGTGCTGTCTTCTCCCTCAACGGAACCGGGGTATCTGATCTGTGTGACAGCACTGGCGCTGATTGCGATGGCGATACCCGTGCGCAGTATCTGGCCCGACCACACCGGCCCGATGATTGCTGAAGTCATTCGGCGACGGAAAGGGATTCCATGGCCCGAGTTTCCAACCCGAATTGCCTTTGGTGCAGTTCTCACCAGTTCCATCATCCTGTCGCTGCATTGGTCGGATTCAAGCGGTGAGTTTTGGCTGGGCGTTGCTCTGTTTACCGCGTTGATACTGGCGCTGATGCTTTGGACAAAAGCTGCGCGTGCTTTGCAGGATGTGACGGTGCTGCCTGCGTTGGGTCTGATCTGGTTTGTTCTGCTGCACGGGTTGGACGGTGGCTCCGTGTGGCGCGGCTTTGCCGACACATACGTGGAAACGGCCGAGGCCGATTATCCTTGGGTAGTCACGCTATTGGTTGCCCTCGGGGCCTTGATCAGCGTGCTCGCTGCGTGGCGGTCCTTCCACGCCGGGCGCTACGCTGTGGTCTGGGCCGGGGGGGCAGCCCTATATGCTCCGACGCTGGCGATCGCGCTTGAAGTCGGTTGGCAGCCTGCAAACGTGATCGGAGCTTATGCGTGGGCCTTACACGCAATCGCAATAGGCGCGATGATGGTGGTTTTGGCCGAACGGTTTGCGCGGGCCGATGGTGAGAAACGGATGCGGCCTGCACTGGCAACTCTGTCTGCGCTATCGTGCCTTAGCTTTGCCTGCATCATCGTACTCAGCTCTGCCGCATTGACCGTAGCACTTGTCGCCATGATTGTTGTGGCCGCGGCGCTGGACCGGCGATTTGTTTTGGCTCCGATGAGTTGGTTCATTTGGGCGGGTGTGTTCACGGTGACCGTACGGCTGGTGCTCGACCCGGGGCTAGATTGGGCCGAAACCGCGCCTTTGATCGAAATGACCTTGGTCTATGCAGTGGCGGTTGCCGGGTTCATCATGGGGTGGGCGTTGCTAAGGTCCTTGGACCGCCCGATTGCCTCATTGCTGCTTGAAAGCGCAGCCTGGGCAACGGCGGGAATACTGCTATCGCTCTTGTTGCTGCGCTGGCTGGAAAGCTTCGGAGAAGGCGGCGCTACAGACAGCCACTGGGGGCTGGGGCTGCTTGCAGTGATCTGGCTGCTGCTGGCTTTTGCACAAATACAGCGGTTCGAGCTTGGCGGTAAGCTGAACTACGCGCGTTACGCGCTCGCGGCGTTCTTTGCGGCACACGGCATGATGCGTCTGGTTCAGGCTTTGTCTGAGGCTAACCCGTTGCTCGACCCATTTGCCGATCCCGTGCTCGGCCCGCCGGTGCTGAACACGTTGGCGGTGGCCTATCTGTTGCCTGCGCTGGCCATCGGCTTCTCGGCTTGGCGCGTCGTGACGCAGCCCGTGCTACTGAAGCAGATCAGTTATGGGGTCGCCGGTGCCCTGATCGCGTTTTGGCTGGGGCTTACAATCCGTCATGTCTGGCAGGGGGCGGGTGGCATGTATGAAGGCAACGGCGTCACCCAGCCCGAGCTTTATTCATACACTATCACCTTGTTGGTGGTCGGCGCAGGGTTGTTCTACCAGTCGCTGGCCCGCCGGTCCGATTTGATGCGCAAGGCCGGTTTGGCCGTGATTGGCGTCGCGGTGGCCAAGGTGTTTCTGATCGATATTGCCGGATTGGGCGGGCTGATCCGGGTGTTTTCGCTGTTGGCGCTCGGTCTCGCACTGGCGGGTCTCGCATGGCTCAATCGCTGGGCCAAGCTGCGCCATTCGTCGCAAGACCCGGAACCTCTGGACCATTGAGAGCAGGCGTCCTATAAGCGCGGCCATGTTTGACCGGCTGGCCATCATTATTCGAATTATATCCCCGGCGCTCTGATATCGCGAGACGCCGGGCAAAGGTGCTTGAGTTATCGCACTGACCGCTTCGATCCATACACGACCAGAACATCCTGAGGACGCCCCAAATGTGCGCCGAAACACCTGACTACAAAGACACGCTGAACCTGCCGAAAACCGAATTCCCCATGCGTGCAGGCCTGCCCAAGCGCGAGCCAGCATGGCTGGACCGCTGGGAAAAGATCGGCGTCTATGACCGCCTGCGCGAGAAAGAGGGCCGCAAGCCTTTTACCCTGCATGACGGCCCTCCTTACGCGAACGGCCATCTGCATATCGGCCACGCACTGAACAAGACCATCAAGGACATGATTGTTCGGTCCCATCAAATGATGGGCTACGATTCACGCTATGTACCTGGCTGGGACTGCCACGGTCTGCCCATCGAATGGAAGATCGAGGAACAGTATCGCAAGAAGGGCAAGAACAAGGACGAGGTGAACATCGTCGACTTCCGTCAGGAATGCCGCAAGTTCGCCGAAGGCTGGATCGACATCCAACGTGAAGAGTTCAAGCGTCTGGGTATCACCGGCAACTGGCCCGATCCCTACATCACGATGGACTATCACGCCGAGGCCGTGATCGCGGATGAGTTCATGAAGTTCCTGATGAATGGGACGCTTTATCAAGGCTCGAAACCCGTGATGTGGTCGCCCATCGAGAAGACGGCTCTGGCCGAGGCCGAGGTCGAGTATCACGACAAGGAAAGCTTCACCATCTGGGTGAAGTTCAAGGTTGTAAACACCGGCGATGTGACGCTGGACAACGCTTATGTGGTGATCTGGACGACGACCCCATGGACGATGCCCTCGAATAAGGCCGTGGTCTATGGCGAGGATATCTCCTACGGTCTCTACGAAGTCATCGGCCGCCCCGAGGAGTGCTGGGCGCGGATCGGTGAACGCTATCTACTGGCCGATGACCGCGCGGCGGATGTGTTTGCCCGCGCGCGTCTGGACGATACGATGTACCGCCGCCTGTGTGATGTCACGCAGGAGGATCTTGCCAAGATCCAACTGGCACACCCGCTGGCCGGGGCCGAAGGTGGCAATGGCGAATGGGACGACATCCGCGATTTCCGCGCCGCTGAGTTTGTGACCGACACCGAAGGCACCGGCTTTGTCCACTGCGCGCCGTCGCACGGGATGGAGGAATTCGAGCTTTACCGTGATCTGGGGATGTTGGAACAGGTCATCACTTACAACGTGATGGATGATGGCAGCTTCCGCGCCGATCTACCGTTCTTTGGCGGTAAATACATCCTGTCCCGCAAGGGCGGTGAAGGCGATGCGAACAAGGCCGTCATCGACAAGTTGGCCGAGGTTGGCGGGCTGCTGGCGCGTGGCAAGATCAAGCACAGCTATCCGCATTCGTGGCGCTCGAAGGCGCCGATCATCTACCGCAACACGCCGCAGTGGTTTGCCTCTGTCGACCGCAAGCTGGAGGACGGCATGGGTGAGATGGGCGACTCCATCCGTGAACGGGCCCTGCGCTCGATTGATGAACTGGTGAAATGGACGCCGCAGACCGGCCGCAACCGTCTATATTCCATGATCGAAACACGCCCGGACTGGGTTCTGTCGCGCCAACGCGCCTGGGGCGTGCCGCTGACCTGCTTCACCAAGAAGGGGGCATTGCCGACCGACGCGGACTACCTGCTGCGCAATGACGAACTCAATGCCCGCATCAAAGCCGCGTTTGAGAAGGATGGCGCAGACGTCTGGTACACGGACGGGTTCAAGGAGAAGATCCTCGACGGTATCGCGAACCCCGACGACTACGATCAGGTTTTTGACGTGCTGGATGTGTGGTTCGACTCTGGCTCGACCCACGCCTTTGTGCTGCGTGATCGTGAGGACGGGACCGCGGACGGCATCGCTGACGTCTATATGGAAGGCACCGACCAGCACCGCGGGTGGTTCCATTCGTCGATGCTGCAGGCTTGCGGCACCAAGGGGCGGGCACCATACCGCAACGTAGTGACCCACGGATTTACGCTGGATTCCAAGGGCAACAAGATGTCCAAATCGCTGGGCAACACCATCGTGCCGGAAGAGGTCGTTAAACAATACGGCGCCGATATCCTGCGCTTGTGGGTGGCTCAGACCGATTACACCGCCGACCAGCGGATCGGACCGGAGATCCTGAAAGGGACAGCCGACAGCTATCGCCGCCTGCGCAATACCATGCGGTTCATGCTGGGCTCGCTGGCGGACTTCACCGAAGCGGATCGGGTTGCGCCTGAAGATATGCCGCGCCTGGAGCGCTGGGTGTTAAGCCGACTGGCCGATCTGGATGAGCAGGTGCGCAAAGGTTATGCAGCATTTGACTTCCAGGGTGTATTCAGCGCCGTATTCACATTCGCCACGGTTGATCTGTCATCGTTCTATTTCGATGTCCGTAAAGACGCGCTTTATTGCGACGGTGACAGCCTACGCCGCCGTGCCGCGCGGACTGTGCTGGATATCCTATTCCACCGTCTGACCACATGGCTGGCCCCAGTTCTGGTCTTCACTATGGAAGAGGTCTGGCTGGAACGGTTCCCGGCCGATGATAGTTCGGTCCATTTAATGGATTTCCCTGAAACGCCCGCTGATTGGCGCCATGAAGAACTGGAAGCCAGCATGGCCAAAGTCCGCCGCGTGCGCCGCGCCGTGACCGCAGCGCTGGAAATTCAGCGGCAGGACAAGGTGATCGGATCCAGCCTTGAGGCCGCACCGATCGTGCATGTCGAAGATCAGGAAACCCGCGATCTGCTTGCGACCTTCGACGTGGATGACATGTGCATCACTTCTGGTCTGGCCGTCACAGGCGATCCGGCCCCGGCTGAGGCGTTCCGTGTGCCAGAAATCGAGGGCGTAGCTGTAGTGTTCGAAAAAGCCCAAGGTGACAAATGCCAGCGCTGCTGGAAAATCCTTCCTGATGTTGGGCTGCACGCCCATCCGGGCGTATGCGGGCGCTGTAACGAGGCGCTGAGCTGACATTCGAACGGAGCGCGAGAGAGAGATCGATGATGCGAGGCTCAGCCTCGCGCTCCGAGGTATTTTTGGCCAGATGAAGAGGCGGATAGTCAGGATTCGGGTTGCAGGTGTGGTGAAACATCTGCAACCGTTCTCTTATGCCGATGATCGCCGTAGAAACTCAGTTTGGTTGCCTTGGTGTCGAAGAGACCAGCGGCGCCATCACGCGTCTTGTCTGGAATGGCCGTGACGAAGGTCTAGCCACCCCGGTTCTGCGAGAAGCGGCGGCGCAGTTGCGTGCCTATGACGAAGGGCGTTTGCAGCAGTTCGAACTGCCCTACCGGATCAAGGGATCGGAATTTCAGCGTCAGGTGTGCGATGCCATGTATGCTATCCCATTTGGTGATACGCGCACCTATGGCGAGTTGGCTAACGACCTTGGCTACTCGGCGCAGGCGGTTGGGCGCGGATGCGGGGGAAATCCCATCCCCATCATTATTCCCTGTCACCGGGTTCTGGGTGCAGATGGGAAGATGGTTGGTTTTTCAGGCCACGGCGGTGTTGAGACCAAAGTGGCTCTGCTGCGTCACGAAGGTGCTGCCAGCCTGTTGATCTGATCGGTACTTATCTGTTGCAATCGGAGCGGCACGGCCCCAACCTATATCGAATAGTGAATTTGAAGGACCGAATTGAATGACCGGCCAGACAGACCCCGCCGCACGCAAGAAAGCCATCATCGATCATCTGATGTCTTTGGAAGAACAGGAACTGGCAACCGCACAGGCACATTATGATGCCTTCCTTAAGGACTCGCAGTTGGATGACCGAGAAGGGCATGACAAGGACGACATCGCTGCCTCGCGCGAGAATGCAGATCTGGCGGCCGCCTTTGATGCGCCTGTTCATGCGCATCACGCCAAGATTGACGTGATCGAGAACACCGATTTTGGCCTCACGGATACGGTGCAGCCCGGCGCCGTAATCAAGTTCAACAATCGCCGCTTCGTCGTATGTGTCTCAACGACTCGGTTTGAGGTGGACGGCAAAACCTACATGGGCATTTCGACCCAAAGCCCGATCTATCTAGCTATGGTTGGCCTGCAAGAGGGTGACGTGTTCACCCATAACGGGACTGAGTTCGAGGTTCAGGAAGTCTTGTAATCCCGGGCCTTGCGCGGCGGAATGATCTGCTGCGCAATACCGGCCGAGACCAAATACAAGCTGGTGATCACCAGCCCCCAATGGGCCCAGCTTTCGGGGTGAAAGTCGACCCAGGCGGCCCAGCCTGCAAAGAATGTCCAAGCAAAAGCCATAGGCAATGACAGGGTGCGCCAACGCTCGGTCCGGACTGGGTGAATGAATTTCAGCGGCAGGAACATTGCGACAGACAGCAAGGTGACCAGCAGCAGGATGACCCAGAAGTTGGGCTCCAGGGCGAAGATCACAATGACGAACATGTTCCAGCAGCCTGGAAAGCCAGAGAAGGAATTATCCTTGGTTTTCATACGTGTATCCGCAAAGTACATCGCACTTGCAAAGGTGATGACGATGATTGCGAACCAGCCGGTCCAACCGTCCATCAGACCCGATTTGAACAGGGCAAAGGCAGGGATGAAAACATAGGTCAGATAGTCGATGATCAGGTCCAGCAAGACTCCGTCAAACTCGGGTGCGTTCTTCTTAACGTGATAGTGCCGCGCCAGCGGGCCATCGATGCCATCGACGATGAACGAGACAACGAGCCAGAGATACATCAGGCTCCATTTCTCTTCGACTGCTGCCAACATGGCGAGCATTGCGAAAACGGCACCTGTAGCGGTGAAGAGATGAACGGAAAGCGCTTTGAATCTGAGTGTCATGGTGGTGTCATGACGGAAGCAAGGCGCAGATGCAAAGCAAAAAGGGTCTTTGCTTCAGGCTTTTGGGTGCGTGCGGTTATAGACTTCCATCAACCGGGCCGTATCGACTGCGGTATAGGTCTGCGTGGTCGAAAGCGAGGCGTGACCCAAAAGCTCTTGGATCGCGCGCAGGTCGCCACCCGCAGACAGCAGATGGGTGGCAAAGCTGTGGCGCATCGCGTGCGGGGTGGCTGTTGCGGGAAGGCCAAGTTGCATCCGTGCCTTGGCGACCACAGCCTGAATGATTCCGGGGTTGAGCGGGCCGCCCCTGACACCTCGGAACAACGCCTTATCGGGGGATTGCGGATGTGGGCAGAGGTGAAGATAGCGATCCACCGAAGCCCGAGCGGCAGGCAAGACCGGTACGATTCTTTCCTTATCGCCCTTACCCGATATGCGCAGCGTTTCTGGCAGAGGAGCGTCCACACCGGTCAAAGACAACGCCTCGGAAATCCGCAACCCGCACCCGTAGAGGAGCGTCACAACCGCAACATCCCGTGCAGCGACCCAGTCCGATGAGGATTGTAGCTCGACCGTGTCGATCATTGCGCGCGCGGCATCTTCGGCCAGGGGTCGGGGCAGTTTCTTGGTAAATTTAGGCGCTCGGGTGGACAGCACCGCAGTAGGTTCGAACCCTTCGCGTTCGGCCAACCAGCGATAGAAGGTTTTGACGGCAGAAAGCTTGCGCGCCAGAGATCGCGCGCCGACATCAGAATTTCGCTGCTCTGCCATCCAGGCCCGCATGTCAGAAACGCTGATGCGTTCCAGCGCGGCCAGCCCTTGGCGCTCGCTGTGATGCAAGGTCATGAAGGACAGGAATTCTGTCACGTCGCCGCGATAGGCGTTGAGCGTATTTTCAGACCGCCCCGCCAGCGCCCCCAGACTGTCCAGCCAATGCTGCAGAGCATCGCGGCAGGCTGGGGAAATCAGGCTCACGACAGCCAGTGGCGCATAGAGCGTTCGAACACGCCGGCAAAGAAGGCAAGAAGATCAGTGCCAAGCTGAGGTGAGAAATGCCTCGGATCGCGCGCGCCCATGACAATCATGCCGGGTAGGCGGCCAGTGCCAAGATCGAGTTTCAGGCAGGCCTCGGATCGTAGCTGATCGGCTTGTTTACCGTAAACTTGCGGATTGGGATGGCGGATTTCGCGCAAGGTAACCTCGCGCGGCTGACCGTTGCGGTCAGCGGTCAGATAGCTATCGATAAAGCCGGGCTCAGCCACAGTCAGCACGCCGCCGAGCTGGTTCACTACCGGATCATCGCGTACGACGGTTGTTTCGAGGACCAGAGTGATGTGATCGACACGCAGGATTTCGGCCACGTCATTGCCTAGCGCGCGCAGGAAATCCTCGAACACGGTTGGCTCCAACAGGCGAAGAATGGCGCGATGCACCTGATTTGTGCCCGCCAAGTTCTCATACGCGGCAGCGATCACCGAGCGATGAGTGTCCTCAAGGCGGTCAAGACGCGCCTCAAGCCGCTGCATGGCGATACCGCGCAGGTCGATAACGTTGTCACCACGCGCCTGCTCATTTGCAGCCACCAAGGCCTGCATCAGGTCTTTGTCATCCAGCACGGCGTCAGGCTCAGCCAGAATTGCGGCGCGGAGATTGTCCTTGAGTTTAGGATCGCTGCTCATGTCCCGTCCGGTCGTTTTTTTTTGTTTGGCGGGCTTATAACATGGGTCGCTGGATTTGCCTTGGGAAAAATGCACGCGAAAGGCGAATTTCGTCGCTGCTGTGGCGGGCGCTCCCGCCTGCCCGGCGCTGATCAATGATCAGCTTTTGCCGTTGGGCCGGGCGCGGTGCCTGATGGCACCGCGCGGCAATGCTTGGGATCAGAGGATTTTCTGACCTGTCTTGGCCCAGTCGGCCAGGAAAGTTTCAAGGCCTTTGTCGGTCAGCGGGTGGTCGGCCAGTTTTTTGATCACGCCCGGAGGTGCTGTAATCACGTCAGCCCCGATGCGGGCACTGTCGGTCACGTGGTTTACGGTGCGGATCGAGGCGGCGAGGATTTCGGTCTCGATCCCGTAATTGTCATAAACTTGGCGAATATCTGCGATCAGGTCCATGCCATCGAGGTTGATATCATCCAGACGTCCGATGAACGGCGAGATGAAGGTCGCGCCCGCCTTGGCGGCCAGAATGGCCTGATTGGTCGAGAAGCACAGGGTCACGTTGACCATCTGGCCTTCGTCGGTCAGTGTTTTACAGGTTTTCAAACCGGCCCATGTCAGCGGCACTTTGACTGCGATGTTGGGCGCGATCTTGGCCAGCTTACGGCCTTCGGCGATCATGTCGTCGGCCTCGGTGGCGACAACTTCGGCCGAGACGGGGCCGTCGACCAGATCACAGATCTCTTTGGTGACTTCCAGAATGTCGCGGCCCGATTTCAGGATCAGCGAGGGGTTAGTGGTTACGCCGTCCACCATGCCCAGATCGTTCAGTTCGGCGATGGCGTCGATTTCGGCGGTGTCTACGAAGAATTTCATGAGGGCAGTCCTTTGATGGGTTGGCCTTGGTCGCGGATGGCTTTACCTCAAAGAGACCCATGCTGGAACCCCCTGCGAAGGATATGCCGTGAGCGCTAACGGATTTTTCGACGAAGGAGAGCTGGTTGCGGTGCTGACCACGCAGCCGCTGGACCGGACGTTGGATTACAAAGCGCCCGAGGGCGGGTGCTTTCTTGGGGCGTTTGTCGAGGTGCCCTTGGGCCCGCGCAAAGTCTTGGGTGTGGTTTGGGGGCCGGGGCAGGGTGGTTTTGATCTGGCCAAGGCGCGGTCGGTGAACCGGGTGCTTGAGGTCGCGCCGATGCGTGAAGAAATGCGGGTGTTTCTGGGGAAAGTGGCTGACTACACCCTGACGCCGATGCCTGCGATGCTGCGGCTAGCAACGCGCGCGCCGGGGTTGGGCGATCCGCCCTCAATGCGCAAGGTTTATCGTTTGGGCGGTGGTCAACCGGACCGAATGACCGACGCACGAATGCGGGTACTTGAAGTTTTGCGAGACTATGGCGGCTTGGCCTTTACGCTGAAGGAACTGGCCGAGCAAGCGGGGGTCACATCTTCGGTCATTAAGGGGTTGGTCAAACAGAACGCTGTGCGTGAAGAGGACAGCCCGCGTGATCTTCCCTATCCTCATCTTGATCCTGAATTGCCGGGAAAGGACCTGACCGAGGATCAGGCGGAGGCCGTGATGCGGCTTCAGACCGGGCAACGGACGGGAGATTATGGAACGACTCTTCTGAAGGGAGTGACGGGTTCGGGCAAGACCGAAGTTTATCTTGAGGCGGTCGCCCAGGCCCTGCGCGTGGGGCGGCAAGCACTGGTCTTGCTGCCCGAGATCGCGCTGACGGCTGAATTTCTGACCCGTGTCGAGGCGCGATTTGGTGCGCGTCCGGCGGAATGGCATTCGGGCGCGACCATGACTGAACGTCGCCGGGTTTGGCGGATGGTCGGTCAGGGTGATGCGCAACTGGTCGTTGGTGCCCGGTCAGCACTGTTTCTTCCATTTCGCGATCTTGGTCTCGTAGTTGTCGATGAAGAACACGACACCTCGTACAAACAAGAAGATGGGGTGCATTATAGTGCGCGGGATATGGCCGTTCTGCGTTCGGCCATCTGCGGAGCGCGGGTGATTCTGGCCAGCGCGACGCCTTCACTGGAAAGCTGGGCCAATGCCGAGGCGGGTAAATACGAACGGCTGGACCTGACCTCGCGTTTTGGTGCAGCAGTCCTGCCCGAAATGAAGCCGATCGACATGCGCGCCGAGCAGATGCAGGCCGGGACTTGGATTTCCCCCTCGCTGCGGCAGGCGGTGCAACAGCGTATCGAACGCGAAGAGCAGTCACTGCTGTTCATCAACCGCCGTGGCTATGCGCCCGTGACACTATGCCGGGCGTGCGGGGAGCAGATTGCCTGCGATCATTGCGACGCGCGAATGGTTGAACACCGGTTCCTCAAGCGTCTGATGTGCCATCAATGTGGTGAGACCAAGCCAATGCCAGAGGCCTGCCCATCCTGCGGGGTCGAGGGTAAACTGGCACCGGTCGGACCCGGGATTGAACGGCTGGCAGAAGAAGCCGAGGCGGCGTTCCCCGAAGCCAAGATCGCTATGCTCAGCTCTGATCTGTTTGGTTCGGCTCGTGCCCTGAAGGCCAAGATCGAAGAGATTGCCGAAGGCGATGCGGATATCGTTATCGGGACGCAGCTGGTGGCCAAAGGACATAATTTTCCAAAGCTGACACTGGTTGGGGTGATTGATGCGGACCTCAGCCTGCATGGGGCTGACCTGCGCGCGGCGGAACGAACTTTTCAATTGATGCGGCAGGTGTCGGGCCGGGCAGGTCGTGCGGAAAAACCGGGGCAGGCGTTGTTGCAGACATTCCAGCCGGAACATCCGGTGATCCGGGCGATTCTATCGGGCGATGAAGAAGGGTTCTGGAAGGCTGAAGCCGCCGGGCGTCAGGCCGCCGGGGTGCCGCCTTATGGTCGAATGGCCGGGATTGTCCTGTCTGGCCCCGAGGTCGGGCCGGTCTTCGACATCGGCAACGCCATGGCGCGCAACGATGCGCCGTTGCGCGATGTTGGTGCTCAGGTATTTGGCCCGGCTCCAGCCCCGATCGCGCGCATACGCGGGCGTCACCGCGTCCGGCTGTTGGTCAAAGCCCCGAAAGGTGCGCCTATTCAGGACGCCATCGCCCGCTGGATCGCCCCGTTGAAGTTGAAAGGCGATATCCGCCTGACCGTGGATATCGATCCGCAAAGCTTCTACTGACCCCTGCATCAGTGCAGAGCCGCTGTGCGCCGGCCGCTTTCCCCTCGCCAAAAAGTACAAATGGGCGTAGAGCATCCTCATGCTGAAACCCATGCCCTTGTCTGAGGCGCAGAGTCTTCCGCTCTGGCGCCGCCCTATGACGCTCTTGTTCGTGATGGCGTTGACCATGCCGATCGCGTTTAACGCGTGGAGTGCATTGCTGAACAATTTCGTCATCGAGGCGGCGAACTTCGACGGGGCGGATATCGGGCTTTTGCACACGGTACGCGAGATTCCGGGCTTTCTGGCCGTTGGCGTGATTGCGGTGATCATTTTCATCCGCGAGCAGGTACTGGCCATGATCTCATTGATGATGTTGGGCGTGGCGACGGCGGTGACGGCCTGGTTTCCCAGCCTTGGCGGGTTGCTGTTTGTGACGCTGTTCAGCTCGATCGGGTTTCACTACTATGAGACGGTGAACCAGTCACTGCAGCTGCAATGGCTGCCTAAAGTCCGTGCGCCGCAGGTGCTTGGCTGGCTGGTGGCTATGGGCTCGGCTGCGACGGCTGTAGTCTATGGGTTGATCGTTCTGACATGGGACCGCTTCGACCTGTCCTATAACTTCGTGTTCATGGCGGCAGGCGGCGTGACAACTTTGCTGGCATTGTTTTGCTTGATTGCTTACCCGCAATTCGACGCACCGACGCCGCAGACCAAGAAGCTGATCCTACGCCGCCGCTACTGGCTGTATTATGCATTACAGTTCATGGCGGGCGCGCGGCGGCAGATTTTTGTCGTGTTCGCCGGTTTCATGATGGTCGAGAAATTCGGCTTTGAAGTACACGAACTGACCAGCCTGTACCTGATCAATCTGATGATCAACATGATGGCGGCTCCGCTGCTGGGCAAGGCAGTCGCGCGGTTTGGCGAACGCCGCACGCTGATCTTTGAATATGCCGGGCTCGCGATCGTTTTCGCAGCCTATGGCGGCATCTACTGGTTTAGCTGGGGCGTGCTGCTGGCGGCGATTCTCTATGTGATCGACCATGTGCTGTTTGCTCTGGCGTTGGCTTTGAAAACCTATTTCCAGAAGATCGCCGACCCGGCGGATATTGCACCCACTGCGGCGGTGGCATTTACCATCAATCATATCGCCGCTGTTTTCTTGCCAGCACTTTTAGGTCTGCTATGGGTGGTTTCGCCCGGCGCTGTGTTTGGTTTGGCCGCTGCAATGGCGATCATCTCGCTTCTGCTGTCATTACTGATCCCGCGTCATCCGGAACCGGGCAACGAAACCATCCTGTCGAAATACGCCCCCGCGCTCGCCGAATAAGCGACTCCGCTTGACCTTGGCGGTCGGTGCCCATAGGCGCTGTTTCGATCGAAACAGGAGGCCCCCATGCCAACATTCACTGCTCTGACCACTTTGACCGGCAAGAAAGCCGCCGAAGGATTGGGCGAGGCGATGGAACGGCTGGACCCGGAACCAACCGGCGTCGGCGTGTTCGAGGTCGAAGATGGCTCGGGCCTGTGGGAGGTCGGCGGCTATTTTACCGAAACCCCGGATGAAACCGCGCTGGCGGTTCTGGCCGCCGCGTTCGAGGCCAAGCCCTTTGTGGTCTCGGAACTGCCCGAAACGGATTGGGTCGCCCATGTCCGCCGCGAACTAGCCCCGGTCGAGGCCGGCCGGTTTTTTGTCTATGGAAGCCATGATGCCGACAAACTGCCCGAAGGCCGCATTCCGCTGCTGATCGAAGCTGCGATGGCATTTGGCACAGGGCACCATGGGACAACGCTTGGCTGCCTCAAGGCTTTGGACCATCTTCTGGATCATGGGTTCACGGCCACCAAAGTTGCCGATATCGGCTGCGGTACTGCCGTGCTGGCGATGGCCGCAGCTCGGGTTTGGGATGGCGATATCATCGCCAGCGACATTGATGAGGTTGCCGTCGACGTGGCCGAGGCCAACCTTCGGGCGAACGGTATGGCGGGTGCGGTTAAATGTGTTGAAGCTGCAGGTTTCGATCACCCGGATCTGAAGGCGCATGCGCCTTACGATCTGATATTCGCCAATATCCTAAAAGGTCCGCTCGTGGCCCTTTCGCCTGAAATTTCGGCGAACCTGCGGGGGGGTGGACAAGCGATTCTATCGGGAATCCTCAATGAACAGTCCGATGACGTGATCTCGGTTTATCTCCAAAACGGCTTCAATCTGGTTCGCCAGGATCGGATTGGTGAGTGGACGACGCTAATCTTAAGCAAACAGGGCTGAATTTAGGCCATTTACGGGAGTTTTGTGGATTTTTGCCACGTTTTTGTCGCATTCTCTAATTACCGTCTTTCAATGCACTCGGGGGGCGGTTTTCGGAGGCTGCCATGACAGGAAAACAACTCGAATTCGATCAACGCATCTCGCGTTTGAACAAAAAGCACCAGAAACTCAGCCGCGGCTATCGTGCCACGTTGCGCTCAGACGGGCTGGTGGTGATGAAACCACAGCGTATGCGTTCAGCAGTTCCAGCGAGGGTTTTGTTACTGTGTTTGGTTGGCTTCTTTGCCTTCAAGGCCTTTTTACTGTCTCATCTTGGCCCGACTGCGTACGAAACGCGTGTTGAAAGCCTGAATCAGGGCACGCCGGTTGAGAAAGCTGGCGCCTGGATCATGCAGGCCGATCCGGTGACCGCGTTTTTCTCGAGCCAACTGAACAAGGTTTGGTTCTAACCGGATATCTTGCACCCTCCTAACAAAAACACCGCATGCCTCACGGCGTGCGGTGTTTCTGTTTGCCCCACAGGGAGGAGGAAGGGGCGTATGCGGTAGTCCGTTATCTCAGTAACGGCGGCCTTCGGCGACAACGTCGATGTCGCCGCGGCATAGTCCGATATCGTCCAGTTCGCGGTCAGAAAGACCGTTCAGCGCGTTACGGGTTGCGCGGGCGTCATTCCATTCAACAACGGCGTTTACAACCGATGCAAAAAGTGCGCCGATACGGCCGACGAGGCCGAATGAGCCAGTGGTGGTGCGGGTGGTATCCAGTGCAGCCATATCCTGTTTCCTTCTGGTTTGTGTTAAACTCTGATCTTGCGATCTGAGCGGCATCTAGTGATGAGTTTCGCCGTGCGCAAGCGCAGAAATTGCATGTGTCCTATGCATTTTTTGCAACGCTCGAAATTGATGAAAACCCCTTAAATCATTGGTTAAAGTTCGATCGGATAAGCGTCGAAAACGAACCTAACCCGGTCGCAAACAGGCCGCGAGGAACCGGAGGCGACATGAATGTCGGTTTTGGACCTCGAGTTGATTTCCTTGGAAAATGTTCACGCTTCGTGCTAGTCGATGAAAAAAGATCACACAAACCCGAGCAGGCCGAGACAAAACATGCGAATTCTGGGCATTGATCCAGGGCTTAGAACCTTGGGATGGGGCGTCATCGAATCGCATGGCAGCCGCCTGAGCCACGTTGCGAATGGATTGTGCAAATCCGATGGTGATGATCTGGGGGAAAGGCTGCTGTCGCTACACAATCAAATCGTCGAAGTCATCGCCGAGCACAATCCAGATCAGGCGGCAATTGAACAGACCTTCGTCAACAAAGATGGGGCCGGTACACTGAAACTGGGTCAGGCGCGTGGTGTTGCGCTTCTGACGCTTGCGCAGGCGGGTTTGCCGGTTGGCGAGTACGCCCCCAACCGCGTCAAGAAAACTGTGGTGGGCGTCGGCCACGCCGAAAAAGAGCAGGTTCTGCATATGGTCAAACTCCAACTGCCCGGTTGTTCCCCCAAAGGGGCGGATGCTGCGGATGCATTGGCGATTGCCATCTGCCATTCCTACTATGGCGCCGCACCGCAGGCACGGATGAAAGAGGTACGCGCATGATCGGCAAGCTCACTGGACGGCTGGATTACCGCGCGGCGGATCACGTTCTGATCGACGTGCGGGGGGTCGGCTATATCGTCTATTGCTCGGACCGGACCATGGCGGCCCTGCCGGGGGTGGGTGAGGCAATGTCAATCTACACCGATATGGTCGTGCGCGAAGACCTGATGCAGCTTTATGGTTTTCTGTCCTTGGTCGAGAAGGAATGGCACCGTCTGCTGTGCTCGGTTCAGGGTGTGGGTGCGAAGGTATCGCTGGCCATTCTTAGTGCGCTGGGGCCTGATGGTGTCAGCCGCGCGATTGCCTTGGGCGACTGGGGGGCCGTGAAGGCCGCAAAGGGTGTCGGCCCCAAGACCGCGCAGCGGATCGTGCTTGACCTCAAGGACAAGGCCCCGGGTGTGATGGCGATGGGCGGCACGGTGACCGAAGCGATGGATGGCCCGGCACTTGAAGTGGTTGAGACGACCGAGCCTGCGCCTGTTCCGAAACGGGTGGCGAAACCGGCCTCGGGCGCTGCCGCTGCTTCTGCGGATGCGCTGTCGGCGTTGGGCAATCTGGGCTATGGACCGTCCGAGGCGGCATCGGCCGTGGCCGAGGCAGCGGCTAATATGCCAGATGCGGGCGAGGCCGATCTGATACGCGCCGCGCTGAAGCTACTGGCCCCCAAGGGCTGAGTGAAAGGGTAACTGAATGGTAGACGCTGATCCCGCCCTGCGACCCGAACCGATGCCCGAGGACAATGACCGCGCCCTGCGCCCGCAGGGGCTGGATGAATTCATTGGTCAGGCCGAGGCGCGGGCCAACCTACGCATCTTCATCCAGTCGGCCCGCCAACGCGGTAAGGCGATGGATCACACGCTGTTCCATGGTCCACCTGGATTGGGTAAGACCACGCTTGCGCAGATCATGGCGCGCGAGTTGGGAGTGAATTTCCGCATGACCTCGGGACCGGTTCTGGCCAAGGCGGGGGATTTGGCGGCGATTCTGACCAATCTGGAATCGCGGGATGTCTTGTTCATCGACGAGATTCACCGTCTGAACCCGGCGGTCGAAGAGGTGCTGTACCCCGCGATGGAGGATTTCGAACTTGATCTTGTCATTGGTGAAGGTCCGGCGGCGCGGACTGTACGGATCGAGCTGCAGCCATTTACGCTGGTCGGGGCGACAACGCGGATGGGGTTGCTGACCACGCCGTTGCGCGATCGGTTTGGCATCCCGACCCGGCTGCAGTTCTATACGGTCGACGAGTTGCACGAGATCGTCACCCGCAATGCCCGCAAACTGGGCGCACCTGCGGATGACGAAGGCGCGCGTGAGATCGCGCGCAGGTCTCGTGGAACACCACGGATCGCCGGTCGTCTGCTGAGACGCGTAGTGGATTTTGCCATTGTTGAAGGCGATGGGCGGATTACGCGCGACTTGGCGGATGGGTCACTGACCCGGCTGGGGGTCGATAACCTTGGTCTGGACGGGGCCGACCGCCGGTATTTGAAGCTGATTGCCGAGAACTATGCGGGCGGGCCAGTGGGGATTGAAACACTCTCGGCGGCGTTGTCCGAAAGCCGGGATTCGCTGGAAGAGGTGATCGAGCCTTATCTCCTGCAGCAAGGCCTGATCCAGCGCACTCCGCGCGGACGGATGCTGGCGCAAAAGGCATGGACGCATCTGGGGATGGCTGCACCCAAAGGACAGAGCGATCTGTTTGGTTGAAGTGGGGCGCATTAGATTTTAAGCCTCAGGCAGTCGTATCTAAATCGTGAAGAAGGACTAGGGCGTGACACCCGATGAGATTGAGGCGCTGTTCACACGCGATAGCGGTGAGTTTCTGTTTGCGCGCTGGGGCAGACCCATCGTGCCCATCGTGTTTGGTGTCGAGGATGAAACGCTGTCGACCGTAAAAGGTGCGTTCGAGGCGGTTGTCACTCTGGCAAATCACAAGATGGCCGAGACGGATCCCGAACTGGGTGCCAATTGCATGGTGTTCTTCTTCCGTGAGTGGCAGGAATTGTTGGACGTGCCCGATCTGGATCGCCTGATCCCGGATCTGGCCCCACTGGTTGACCGGCTGGTGGCTGCCGATGCCAATCAGTATCGCATATTTCGGTTCGAGGATGACGGCGCTATCCGCGCGGCATTTGTGTTTTTGCGCATGGACAAAGAGCTGTCGAAAGTGCCGGCAGAAACGCTGGCGTTAAGCCAGGTTGTACAAACGATCCTGCTTTGGTCCGACACAGCTTTTCGCAGCGCCTCACCTCTGGCGATTGCTGGTGACGCGACGATCTTGCGGCCTGATATTGCGGCCTTGATCCGCGCCGCCTACGATCCTGTTCTGCCCGGTGCCGCGCAGGACCCCTCTCATGCGTTTCGCTTGTTCGCCAGATTGGAGCCGTCGCAATGAAGCATCACTACCCGGTCCGTGTTTATTACGAAGACACCGACATGGGAGGCGTGGTCTATCACGCAAATTATCTGAGATTCATCGAACGCGCCCGGTCGGACTGGGTGCGTAAACTGGGTAATGATCAGAACGCGATGCGGGACGCAGGCATTGTCTGGGTCGTGCGGCGGATCGAGGCGGATTATCTCGCCGCCGCTAGGTTTGAAGACGAGCTGATGGTCGAGACCGAGATGGTCTCGCTATCGGGCGCTCGGTTGACAATGTCGCAATTGGTCAAGCGTGGCGAGACCGAGATTTTCCGCGCCGAGGTAACGGCTGTCTGCATGAATGCGCAGGGTAAGCCCGTTCGTCTTCCGGCAGAGATTCGCGCATTGATGTAACATTTTCAGCCTCCGGGGTGGTTCTGTTGGCTTTTCATCTCCATCTGCGTTAGCGTTTGGCAAAACAAGGCCAAATGGCCATCAGGCAAAACAAAGAGCAGGTTCATGGAAGCTGAAACTCTGGCGCTGGCGCAGGAGATCGATTTCTCCATGTGGGGGCTGTATGCCCGCGCGACCTTTATCGTCAAACTGGTGATGTTGATGCTGATCGGTGCATCCATCTGGTCCTGGGGCATTATCATTCAGAAACTGATCAACTACCGAGCCGCGCGGCGCGAGGCGCAGGTATTCGATGAAAGCTTCTGGTCTGGCAATCCGCTGGATGAGCTGTTCGAGCAGATCGGAACCCAGCCCGATGGCAGTTCCGAAAAGATTTTCGCGGCGGGGATGATCGAGTGGCGACGCTCGCACCGCACCGATGGCGGCTTGATCGCAGGGGCGACGGCGCGGATCGATCGCTCGATGGACGTGGCGATCGCGAAAGAGGCTGAGGGTCTGCAAAAAGGGTTGCCCATTCTGGCCACTGTCGGATCGACAGCGCCGTTTATCGGCCTGTTTGGCACCGTTTGGGGCATCATGAATGCCTTTATCGAGATTGCCGAGCAGCAGAACACAAACCTCGCCGTTGTGGCCCCGGGTATTGCCGAGGCGTTGCTGGCCACCGGTCTTGGCTTGCTGGCCGCGATCCCGGCGGTGATATTCTATAATAAACTCAGCGCAGACAGTGACCGCATCGTCGGCGGCTACGAGGCCTTTGCCGATGAATTCGCCACTATCCTGTCGCGTCAGTTGGATAGCTGACGATGGGTGCGGCAGTTCAGCAAAGCTCGGGCGGGAACGGACGCAGGCGCGGACGGCGGCGCGGGCGCGCCCAACCGATGGCCGAGATCAACGTGACGCCCTTTGTTGATGTCATGCTGGTGTTGCTGATCATCTTTATGGTGGCGGCCCCATTGTTGACCGTCGGCGTACCTGTCGATCTGCCCAAGACTGCCGCAAGTGCCTTACCCGGTGACAACGAAGAGCCGCTGACCGTGACCCTGACCGCAGATGGGCGCGTGCAGATCCAGACCACGGATGTGCTGCGCGAAGAACTGATCGGTAAGCTGCGCGCGATCGCAGCTGAGCGCAGCAGCGACCGCGTGTTCTTGCGTGCTGACGGCGCGATTCCATATGCGCAAGTGATGCAGGTCATGGGTGCTTTGAACGCGGGCGGGTTTTCCAACGTTGGCCTTGTGACTGATACCGGCGGGCCAACGCTGGACGAAGGGTGAGAGTGAGGCTGCGCGGTGGATACCGGCACCAAGATTTCGGCAATTGCGCATGTCAGCCTGATTGGCTGGGCGCTGATCGGCGGGACCTTCCGGTCCGAGCCGTTGCCGATGGCTGTACAGGATGTCTCGGTGATCTCGGCTGAGCAGTTTGCGGCCATGACCGCGCAACGCGAGGCACCCGAGGTGCCGACTGACCCGGCTGAACTGCAACAGCCTGCAGAACCTGATAAGATCGAAATACTGGACCCGACACCGGAAGAAACGCCCGAACCTGAGCCGGTTGCCCAGCCCGAGCCGGAACCTGAGCCCGAGCCGGAACCGGAAACGGTGGAAGTCCCGCCCGAGCCCGAACTGATCGAACAACCTCCGACGCTTGAAGAGCCCGAGCCTGAGCTGGCGGCGCTTCCTGCGCCTCCGGGCCCAGAGGCCGAACCAAGCCCTGCGGATAAGATCGCGCCCGAGCAGATTGCTCCTCCTCCGCCCGAGGCCAAGCCGGATGACATTGAAACCCCTCCGGTTTCGCTGGATGAAGGGGCGGAAATCCAACAAGAACAGCAAGATCAAACGGCACCGGAAGAGGCCGCGCCCGAGATTGTGACCGAGGCGGAAGAAGTCGAAGATCCGGCCCCGCGAACTTCTCCTCGTCCGCGCGTGCGCCCGAACCGGCCGGCACCCCAGCCAGAGCCTGAGGTTGCAGAAACGCCCGAGCCCGCGCCGACTGAACCTGCGCAAAACGAGCAAGCGATCAATGACGCCTTGGCCGAAGCATTGGGCAATGGCACCGAACCTTCGGGCCCACCACTGACAAGCGGTGAAAAAGACGCGATGCGGGTTGCGGTGTCGCGGTGTTGGAATGTCGGGTCCCTGTCGACGGATGCGCTGGAAACCGTGGTTGTTGTCGGGTTTTCGTTAACCAGAGATGGCAAAGTGGTTGGCGGCAGTTTGCAGCTACTCGACAGTTCAGGCGGCTCAGCCGCATCAGCAAAACAAGCCTACGAAGCCGCGCGGCGCGCAATTTTGCGCTGTGGGTCTAAAGGATATGACCTACCTGCTGACAAATACGATCAATGGCAGGATATTGAGATTACATTCAATCCCGAGAGGATGCGGATCAAATGATGAAACTTCTGACCAGCCTCTTAATTGGCCTGACCCTTCTTTCGACCTCGGCTTACGCCCAAAGTGGCCCGCTGCGTCTGGAAATCGATGAAGGGATCATCGAACCTATGCCGTTTGCCGTGCCAAGCTTTGTGCCTGACGGTCCCTCGGCGGCACAATATGCACAAGATATCTCGGGGGTGGTCGTGTCTGACCTGACCGGAACGGGCCTGTTTCGTGAAATCTCGTCGGATGCATATATCAGCCGCGTCAGCAGTTTCGATGCGCCGGTACAGTTCGCTGATTGGAAGGCGATCAACGCTCAAGCACTGGTGACAGGGGCGGTCAACGTGTCGGGCAAGCGCCTGACGGTCCGGTTCCGGGTTTGGGATGTCTTCTCGGGGCAGGAACTCGGCAACGGTTTGCAGTTTGCAGGAACAACCGACGGTTGGAGGCGCATGGCGCATAAGGTCGCGGATCAGGTTTATACCCGGATCACGGGAGAGGGCGCCTATTTCGACAGCCGTGTCGCGTTCGTGTCGGAGAGCGGCCCAAAGGATCAACGGCGCAAACGGTTGGCCATAATGGATTACGACGGCGCTAATGTGCAGTATCTGACCGACAGCGCAGCGATTGTTCTGGCGCCTCGGTTCTCACCGACGGGCGACCAGTTGCTCTATACCAGCTACGAGACCGGTCAGCCGCGTATTTATCTACTGGATGTAGGCCGTGTGAAACGGCAGGAATTGCCGACGCAGGAAGGCACCATGAGCTTTTCGCCACGTTTCTCACCCGATGGCCGTTCGATCGTTTATTCTCTGACCCAGGGCGGAAACACGGATTTGTGGAAAATGGATCTAGCCTCGGGCCAAAGCGTGCGACTTACCAATACGCCCGCGATTGAAACTGCACCAAGCTATGCGCCGGATGGCAGTCGGATCGTGTTTGAAAGCGACCGGTCGGGCACTCCGCAGCTTTACATCATGCCCGCCAACGGAGGCGAGGCAACGCGGATCAGTTTTGGGCAAGGCCGCTATGGCACGCCGGTCTGGTCTCCGCGTGGTGACTTGATTGCCTTTACCAAGCAGAACAAAGGTCGCTTCCACATCGGTGTTATGCGCACGGATGGCAGCGAAGAGCGCCTTTTGACCGCCTCGTTCCTGGACGAAGGTCCCACTTGGTCGCCAAACGGGCGGGTCATCATGTTCACCCGCGAAACGCAGGGTGCAAGCGGTCGATCGACGCTTTACTCTGTGGATATTTCGGGCCGTAACTTGCGTCCTGTTAGAACGCCGGATGGCGGTAGCGACCCGTCTTGGGGGCCACTGCAGAATTGATCGGAACAGACAGCAGGTAAAGTTCACAACAAACCCGCAATGTGATAGAAGCGCGGCAATAAACAACGAAACACGAGGCACTTGAGATGAAACTGTTGAGCAAAGTCGCGGCAATTGGGGCGCTGACCCTGATTGCGGCCTGTTCCAATAATGATCCGTCGGCTCTGGGTGGCGGCGCTGGTGGCAGCGGCGCACTGGTTCCGGGCTCACCCAGTGATCCGCGCTCACCGGCTTATTTCCAGCAGACAGTTGGTGACCGGGTTCTGTTCGCGGTCGATCAGTCCACGCTCAGCCCGCAGGCGCAGACGATTCTGCAAGGTCAGGCCGATTGGCTGCTCGCCAATCCGGATTTTGTCGCCAATATCGAAGGCCATGCGGACGAGCAGGGCACGCGCGAATACAACCTTGCGCTTGGAGCTCGTCGGGCCAATGCGGCGCGGGAGTATCTGATCTCACGTGGGGTGGCAGGCAACCGGTTGACCACCGTAAGCTATGGCAAAGAACGCCCGATCGAAATTTGCAGCACCGAGGATTGCTATTCGAAAAACCGCCGCGCGGTGACGGTGCTGACCGGTTCAACCTTGGGGTAAGATGATGCGAATTGCAGGTTTGGTTCTGGCGGCGGTCGTGACCGTCGCTGGTATGGCACAGGCACAGGATCAGCAGACGCTGGCGGATATCCGTCAGGAATTAACCGTGCTGCATGTGGAAATTCAGCGTCTCAAGCGCGAGTTTTCAACCACTGGTTCCCCTGCGCCAAACCTGTCCGGCAGTTCCGTGCTTGAGCGCGTTGATGCGATCGAGGCCGAACTACAGCGCCTGACTCGTCAGACCGAGCAGTTGAACCAACGGGTGCAGAATGTCGTGACCGATGGCACCAACCGTATCGGTGATTTGGAGTTTCGTCTGGTTGAGCTTGAAGGCGGTGATCTGAGCGCGCTGGGCGAAACCTCAACGCTGGGTGGTGAGACATCCACCGATGTGGCTGTGGCACCCACCCCCAACCCTACGCAACCCACGGTCACTGATCAGGGTGAGCTTGCAGTCGGTGAACAAGCGGATTTTGATGCCGCTTCGCAGGCCCTGGTGGATGGAGATTTCCAGACCGCGGCCGATCTGTTTGCGCAATTCGACCAGTCCTATCCGGGCAGCCCGCTGGCGAGCCAAGCCAACCTGCGGCGCGGGCAGGCGCTGAAAGGGGTGGGCGATACACGCGAAGCGGCGCGCGCCTTTCTGGCCAGCTTCACGGGCGACTCCGAAGGGCCTCTGGCACCCGAGGCGTTGTTTGAGTTGGGCGCAGCGCTTGGACAGCTGGGCCAAACCGATCAGGCTTGCATCACTCTCGGCGAAGTTGGCGTTCGGTTTCCGGCATCGGCACCAGCTGCTTCGGCCACACAGGAAATGGCAACGCTGGGCTGTTCTTGACCTCTGACGCCGATACGCTTCGGGCAAATCTGCGGGCGGGTCTGCCGGATCCACTGCCGCGCCGTCTGGGGGTGGCGGTTTCAGGGGGCAGTGATTCGACTGCCCTGTTGCGATTACTTGTTGATATCGCGCGACAAGAGCAGATCGAGCTGTTTGCGGCGACCGTTGATCACGGCCTGCGAGCTGAATCTGCGTCAGAGGCCTTGGCCGTCGCGACACTGGTGCAGCGCTTAGGCATTCCTCATGAAACGCTGAAATGGCAGGGGTGGGATGGATCCGGAAATCTGCAGGATCAGGCGCGGCGTGCGAGATACCGGTTGCTGGTCGCGTGGGCCGAATCGAAGGGCCTAGAGGCAGTTGCGCTGGGCCACACGGAGGATGATCAGGCTGAAACGGTACTGATGCGGCTGGCCCGTGCTTCGGGCGTTTCGGGGCTTTCGGCCATGGCTGTATCGCGAAAAGAAGGTCTGGTCACATTGCTGCGCCCATTGCTGTCCACGACACGCTCCGATCTTCGGGAATATCTGACGGCGCAAGGTATTTCGTGGATTGATGATCCGTCGAATCAGGACCCTCGTTTTGACCGGATCAAAGCCCGCCAGGCCCTGTTAGGATTAAATCAAATCGGGATCACGGCAGAGTCATTATCACGGGTCGCTGAAAATATGGCACAAGCGCGTGAAGCATTGGCGCAATACGCGCAGGAATCCGCTCTCCGGTTCTTCACGGTGGCGGATGGCGATCTTTGCATCGATCGCGATGGGTTCGAAACTCTGCCCGAAGAAATCTGTCGTCGGCTTGTGATTGCGTCTGTTTCATGGATCGCAGGGGGAGAATATCCGCCGCGACACAAAGCGGTGGATCAAGTGCTGGATGCGATTTCGTCTGCTCAGACGGCCACCCTGGGGGGATGCATTTTAATCCCGGAAGGCAAAAAAACTTGGATTTGCAGAGAGCTAAACGCCGTCAGCAATCAGCACGCGCGCCCCTCAGAACCTTGGGACAGGCGTTGGATTATGTCCGGGCCAAAAACTGAAGTTGCGGAAATCCGGGCGCTTGGTGAGGATGGTATATTGCAGCTGGAAAACTGGCGCTCTGTGGGCAAACCTCGCGCTGCAGTGTTGTCGACGCCCTCGGTTTGGGCCGAAGGCACTCTATTGGCTGCACCCCTGGTCGGTTTTGCAAACGAATGGCGGGCCGAACTGCTTCCAGAAAGGTCCGACTTCGATGCGGTGATTTTATCTCATTGAACCTGCCACAATCCTCTCTATTTTAAGGAACAACCCCGGCAGGTCCCCACCTGCCGAAACCTTTCGGGAGATTTTCCTTGGGCAACGCTCGCAACATCGCCTTCTGGGTCGTTCTGTTTCTGCTGATCCTGGCACTGTTCAACCTGTTCAGTGGACCCAGCGGGTCGCTTCAGAACAATGAACGCACCTATTCCGAATTCGTCAGCGCCGTGGACGCCGGAGACGTCACCAGCGTGACGCTAGATGGCGAACAGATCCGCTATCGCACGAATGAGAATCAGGACTTTGTCACCATCAAACCCACCGATGCCGAGGTGACGAAGCTGCTGATCGACAAGAACATCCCCGTACGTGCTGAAAAACAGCAGCAATCGGGTTTCCAGTCGTTCCTGATCACGCTGCTGCCCTTCCTGCTGTTGATTGGCGTCTGGGTCTATTTCATGAACCGGATGCAGGGTGGCGGCAAAGGTGGCGCGATGGGTTTTGGCAAGTCCAAGGCCAAGATGCTGACCGAAAAGCACGGCCGGGTGACGTTCGACGACGTTGCGGGCATCGACGAGGCCAAGGAAGAGCTGGAAGAGATCGTGGAATTCCTGCGCAACCCGCAGAAATTTTCGCGTTTGGGCGGTAAGATTCCCAAAGGCGCGCTGCTGGTTGGCCCTCCGGGCACTGGTAAGACGCTGCTTGCCCGTGCGATTGCGGGCGAGGCGGGTGTGCCGTTCTTTACGATCTCGGGTTCCGATTTCGTTGAAATGTTCGTTGGTGTTGGTGCATCGCGTGTGCGTGACATGTTTGAGCAAGCCAAGAAGAACGCGCCTTGTATCGTCTTCATCGACGAAATTGACGCCGTGGGGCGCCATCGTGGTGCTGGCTATGGCGGCGGTAACGACGAACGCGAACAGACTCTCAACCAGCTGCTGGTCGAGATGGACGGTTTCGAGGCCAATGAAGGCGTGATCATTCTGGCGGCCACCAACCGTAAGGACGTTCTGGACCCTGCGCTGCTGCGTCCGGGCCGGTTTGACCGCAACGTAACTGTTGGCAACCCCGACATCAAAGGCCGCGAGAAGATTCTGGGCGTTCACGCGCGCAAGACGCCTCTGGGCCCCGATGTCGACCTGCGCATTATCGCGCGCGGCACGCCGGGCTTCTCGGGTGCCGATCTGGCGAACCTCGTGAACGAGGCAGCTTTGATGGCCGCGCGTGTGGGTCGTCGCTTTGTCACCATGGAGGACTTTGAGAACGCCAAAGACAAGGTGATGATGGGGGCCGAGCGCCGTTCGATGGTGCTGACGCAGGACCAGAAGGAAAAAACTGCCTATCACGAGGCCGGCCATGCCGTTGTGGGTCTGGAACTGCCGCTGTGCGATCCGGTCTATAAGGCGACCATCATTCCGCGCGGTGGTGCGCTGGGTATGGTTGTGTCACTGCCCGAAATGGATCGTCTGAACTATCACCGCGATGAGTGTGAGCAGAAGCTGGCCATGACTATGGCAGGCAAGGCCGCCGAGGTGATTAAATACGGCGAAGATCACGTGTCGAACGGCCCTGCGGGCGATATCATGCAGGCCAGCCAGTTGGCGCGCGCCATGGTGATGCGCTGGGGCATGTCGGACAAGGTCGGCAATATCGACTATGCCGAAGCCCATGAAGGCTATCAGGGCAATACTGCCGGTTTCTCCGTGTCCGCGCATACCAAAGAGCTGATCGAAGAAGAGGTGAAGCGCCTGATCCAGCAAGGCTATGAGCGCGCGCACAAGATCCTGACCGATAAGAACGAGGAATGGGAGCGTCTGGCGCAAGGTTTGCTGGAATACGAAACCTTGACCGGCGATGAGATCAAGCGCGTCATGAATGGCGAACCGCCCACCGAAAGCGATGATGAGGGCGACAGCCCCGATGAGGGCAACGCCCCCAGCGTGACTGCCATCCCGAAGACCAAGTCCAAGAAATCGCCACCAGATGGCGGGATGGAACCAGAACCCACCGCATAATTGCAAAACCCGGAGCCAGCCTCCGGGTTTTCTCTTTTCATCAGGGCGTTGCTGGGCATTATGCCTGCTAACCTGTCATTGAAGGGGGGGCGCCTCATGCCATTCTTGCGTGAAACAGAATATTCAGCCGAGGTGGTATGGCTGGGCCATGTTCCAGCAGGCCAGTCTTTGCGGGCCAAGCCTGTCAACGATTTGGACCTGAATTTTGATGGCGTTCAGGGGGAACGGCATCAGGGGCTCAATAGGGCGTCCTGTGTTCGAGTAGCGAATCTCTATCAAAAGGGCACCGAGATCCGGAATGTGCGGCAACTGTCAGTGCTGTCGGCAGAGGAATTGGGTGATATTGCGGCTGAGATGGAGTTGGCAACGCTTGATCCGTCTTACCTTGGGGCTTCGATTGTCCTGAAGGGCATTCCCGATTTCTCTCATATCCCTCCATCTTCGCGGTTGCAGGCCGAGAGCGGTTTAACGATCACTGTGGACATGGAAAACGCCCCCTGCGTTCTTCCGGGCCGTGAGATCGAGGCGGATCACACTGGTTACGGGGCGGCATTCAAACCTGCGGCCCAAGGGCGACGCGGGATAACGGCTTGGGTCGAACGCCCGGGGGCTCTGAAACGCGGCGACAAGATGCAATTGTTTGTGCCGGATCAGCCCCTTTGGAACCCATAGGTTCAATCCGTTTCCGATTTGCGTATTACGATTTCTCGCAACGCCGTTTCGCGGCATGAAAATGTCGGAATCCTTAGCCATCAGAGTTGTGTACGTCAGTATATGTTGCGCAGCGCCGACGCCCGTGCGTCGGTTTTGCACGGAATTCAATCAGGGACCCTGCCCAATGAGCTACAAATCCGACATTGAGATTGCCCGCGAGGCGAACAAAAAGCCGATTCAGGAAATCGGCGCGAAGCTGGGTATCTCCAGCGATGATCTGCTGCCTTACGGCCATGACAAGGCCAAAGTCAGCCAGGACTTCATCAACTCGGTACAGGACCGCGAAGACGGCAAACTGATCCTGGTGACCGCGATCAACCCAACTCCCGCAGGTGAAGGCAAGACCACCACCACCGTAGGTCTGGGCGACGGCTTGAACCGCATCGGCAAGAACGCGATGATCTGTATCCGCGAAGCTTCGCTTGGCCCGAACTTCGGCATGAAGGGCGGCGCCGCAGGTGGCGGTTACGCGCAGGTTGTTCCGATGGAAGAAATGAACCTGCACTTCACAGGTGACTTCCACGCCATCACCTCGGCCCACTCGCTGCTGTCGGCGATGATCGACAACCATATCTATTGGGGTAACGAGCAGGAAATCGACACACGCCGCGTTGCATGGCGCCGCGTCGTCGACATGAATGACCGTGCTCTGCGTCAGATCACGGCGTCTCTGGGCGGCGTGTCGAATGGTTTCCCGCGTGAAGCAGGCTTTGACATCACCGTGGCGTCCGAAGTCATGGCGATCCTCTGCTTGGCAAACGACTTGAAAGATCTGGAGAAGCGTCTGGGCGACATTATTGTTGCTTACCGCCGCGACAAGACCCCGGTTTACTGCCGCGACATCAAGGCAGAAGGCGCTATGACGGTTCTGCTGAAAGACGCTATGCAGCCGAACCTGGTGCAGACGCTGGAAAACAACCCGGCCTTCGTCCACGGCGGCCCGTTCGCGAACATCGCGCACGGCTGTAACTCAGTCATCGCAACCAAAACCGCTCTGAAAGTGGCCGACTATGTTGTCACCGAAGCGGGCTTTGGTGCTGACCTCGGTGCCGAGAAGTTCATGAACATTAAGTGCCGCAAGGCGGGTATTGCTCCGTCGGCAGTGGTACTGGTTGCCACCGTGCGCGCGATGAAAATGAATGGCGGCGTGGCCAAGGCTGACTTGGGTGCGGAAAACGTTGACGCTGTGAAGTCAGGTTGTGCCAACCTGGGTCGCCACATCGAAAACGTCAAATCCTTCGGTGTTCCGGTTGTCGTCGCGATCAACCACTTCGTCACCGACACCGATGACGAAGTTCAGGCGGTCAAGGACTACTGCGGCGAGCATGGTGTTGAGGCAATCCTGTCGCGTCACTGGGAGCTGGGTTCGGATGGCTCTGCGCCTCTGGCCGAAAAAGTTGTCGAAATCGTCGAAAATGGTGCCGCGAACTTCTCACCGATCTACCCAGACGACATGCCGCTGTTCGAGAAGATCGAAACTATCGCCAAGCGTATCTATCGCGCCGACGAAGTTCTGGCCGACAACAAGATCCGCAACCAGCTGCGCGAATGGGAAGAAGCAGGCTATGGCAACCTGCCGGTCTGCATGGCGAAAACCCAGTATTCGTTCTCGACCGATCCGTCGCTGCGCGGCGCGCCCACCGGCCATTCGGTTCCGGTGCGTGAGGTTCGCCTGAGCGCCGGAGCTGGTTTCATCGTCGTTGTCTGCGGTGAGATCATGACCATGCCCGGTCTGCCGCGCAAACCGGCCGCCGAAACCATCTGCCTTAACGACGCAGGTGAGATCGAGGGCTTGTTCTAAGCGCTCAAATAAGACATCTCGTGGTCCGGGGATATCCCCGGGCCGCAGGAGACCAAAATGCCCACTCTGATACCTCCGCAAGACTGTCATTCGATGAAGGAATTGCGGCCTCAGATCGACAAGCTGGACCGCCAATTGATTGGGTTGCTGGTAAAGCGCGCAACCTATATCGACCGCGCGTCGCAGCTGAAACCCGGCGAGGGCCTGCCAGCCCGCATCCCGGAACGTGTCGAAGATGTGGTGCAGCGCGTCCGCAAGAGCTCGGATGAGTTGGGTATGGACCCCGATCTTGCCGAAAAGCTCTGGCGTATACTGATTGATTGGTCGATTGCCCGCGAAGAACGCGTGCTCGGCCCAGACTGAAGAAACGGGCGCCTAGTGCGCCCGATCCGTTTTGTGAAAGAAGGGATCAAAGAATGGTAGCGCAGGTTATCGACGGAAAGGCCTTTGCCGCCAAAGTGCGCGCTCAGGTGGCTGACCAGGTTGCAAAGCTGAAAGAAGAGAACGGCATCACCCCCGGTCTGGCGGTGGTTCTGGTGGGCGAAGACCCGGCCAGCCAGGTCTATGTCCGGTCCAAGGGCAAGATGACCGTCGAGGTCGGCATGAACTCGTACGAGCACAAGCTGGATGTGGACACGTCCGAGGCGGACCTGCTGGCGCTGATTGACAAACTGAACAATGACCCTGCGGTGCACGGCATTCTGGTGCAACTGCCGCTGCCCAAGCATCTGAACGAAGATCTGGTGATCAACTCGATCGATCCGGCAAAGGATGTGGACGGGTTCCACATCTCGAATGTGGGCCTGCTGGGAACAGGTCAGAAGTCAATGGTGCCGTGCACTCCGCTGGGCTGTCTGATGATGTTGCGCGATCACCACGGCTCTTTGTCCGGCATGGATGCTGTAGTGATCGGTCGGTCGAACATCGTGGGTAAGCCGATGGCGCAGTTGCTTCTGGGCGACAGTTGCACCGTGACCATCGCGCATAGCCGCACCAAAGACCTTCCCGATGTTGTGCGCCGTGCTGATATTGTGGTCGCCGCAGTTGGTCGCCCCGAGATGGTTCCGGGTGACTGGATCAAGGAAGGCGCAACCGTGATCGATGTCGGCATCAACCGGATCGAACGCGACGGCAAGAACAAGCTGGTTGGCGACGTTGACTACGCCACTGCGGCAGAACGCGCTGGTGCGATTACCCCTGTTCCCGGCGGAGTTGGCCCTATGACGATCGCCTGCCTCCTTGCGAACACGCTCACCGCGGCTTGCCGCGCAAACGGCTTGCCTGAACCTGAAGGTCTGACTGCTTAATAGCAGCCTCGGTGTTCAATCCGGGAGCAACGTCCATGATTGAATTGGCCGGAGCGCGAAAAGCTCTCCGGCCTTTTTCATTAGATTAGGATATTTATATAACTACATCTTGACTTGACCTAGCGTCGGTCGGTGATAATCCTTCTATTCCAGCCGTTTAAGGGGTTATAATCCTGTCTGTTCGTGTTTCATGGTTTTACCTTTGGCGGGGTGCGTTACCTGGTATGATGAAGCTGAGTCCGATCTTCTCGTTAATAAGCATTCAACGGGTAGTGGCGGGCCTCGTTTTTATTCCTTTATTGGCGTATTCCTTTGCCCCCTTTCGGGATATGACACTGCCATTCAGTCAGCGGATGGTGTTCTGGACAGGTGTTATGCTGCTCGCGCTTGCAGCGACTTGGTCGGCTGGAAAGCTAGTACGCGAACGGCTAAATCGATCCGGATTGTTGGTCCGTGATTTTGCCTTCGTCCTGTTGATCCTGACATTGTTTGCCCCATCGCTGTGGTTGCTGACCTGGATTCTGTTCACGCTAAATGGATTGATGGCACCGGGCATATTGAAAGTCGCCCCTTATGGTCTTCTCTTCGCCACCGGACTTTTGCTTGTGCGTCAGCGGGAAGAAACTGCAGCACCGGTATTCGAACCCAGACCACGTCTTTTCAATCGTTTGTCTGCCAAGTTTGAGGGTCAGGTTTATCGGTTGACCGTGCGCGATCACTATGTCGATGTGGTCACGTCCGATGGCACGTTTACAATCCGCTCGCGCTTTACCGACGCGATTGCCGAGATGGAGCCGGTACAAGGCCATTGTACGCACCGTTCACACTGGGTCGTGGATTCGGCGATTGTTGGGGTCGAAAAAGAAAAGGGAAAATCCTTTTTGCACCTCAGCAACGGCGATCAGGTTCCTGTCAGCAGGAAATACAAGCAACAGCTCGTGGACGACGGGTTGCTCTAGAACCTATCTGGGCATCGGGATGAGTTGAGGCTGCGCGCCGGTCAGAATTGCCCGCGCATCCGGTGCCATGATGCCGCTCAGAGCCTCTGCTGAACTGCGCAACCCCCCAGTGTAAGCGCCATAAGCTGGAAGGATCAGACGTGATTGATCCAACAAAAAAGCCGGGCGGGTGATCGAGCGCCCTCGGGCATTCAGGTTAACTTTGGGGTGGTAGTGGCCCGAGACTTCACCTGCACTGTTTTGCTGGGCGATATGGCGAAAAATTAGATCGTGGCAAGCCCACTCGGACAGATGTGTGCCGCCCATTTCTACCGGGCCGGGGTCATGGTTCCCCTCGATCCAGATCCAACGTCGACCAGCCTGCATTGCGGTGATCTGTTGCCTATCCTCGGCAGCCAACGCGCCCGAGGCATCGAGATCGTCAAAGCTGTCCCCCAAACAGATGACCGTCGTGGCACCGGTACGGGCAAGATCACTTGCCAATCGGGTCAATGTTTCGCGGCTGTCATACGGCGGCAAGGTCGGGCCGCCTCTGCGGGCGATCCGTTCGGATTTGCCTAAATGCAGATCGGAAACACAGAGCAAGCCCTGTTCCGGCCACCATAGTGCGCCCGACCCAAGCGCAGTCAGGTCTTGGCCGGAAAATGAAAACGCGATCTTGTTCATGATCCGTTCTTCATACGATTTTGCGGATTGCGCAAGTGGTTTATGCCGGTTGCAATCCGGCCGCCTGCAGTAAACGGGCACTTTCTTCCGCAAGCAGGCGTTCCTCGGCTTCGCCCTTGACGGGGACTTTGCCAACTTCGAGGAACAGAGGCGCCGCCAGGGGTGAGACGCGGTCTAGCCGCAGCAGGTCAATCCGGTCTCCGATCCGGGCGACCATGGCTTCGATCCGTCCGAAATCGACCAACCCGCGCATGGCCTCTTCGCGGGTGATTTGCATCAGCAGATGGTCAGGATCGTATTTCAGCAAGGTGTCATAGAGGATATCTGACGAAAATGTCGCCTGCCGACCACTCTTGCGCTGCCCACCAGTGTTGCGTTCGATCAACCCCGCGATTGTGGCCGAAGCACGAAATGTGCGTTTCATCACGGCGTTACCCGCCAGCCAAGTCTCCAATCCTTCTCGTAGCGCGTCCAACTGAAATAGTGGGCGCGGATCGGTCACCGCATCCAGCCCCCAGATTAAGGTGGCATAGTCAGTGGCTACAAATCCCAGCGGCGCAAGGTCGGTTTCCTCCATGCGTTTGGTCAACAGCAAGCCCAGCGTCTGTTGCGCATTGCGGCCGGCAAATCCGTAGACGCATAGATGCTCGCGCCCCCTGTCAGGGAAGCTCTCAATCAACAGGCGGTCACTTTGCGGCAGGCGTGATATCTCGCGCTGAAGACCCAGCCATTCGGCAGTATGTCCGGGCAGTTGAGGCCAATCCGGCTGTGCGAACATCCGTAGGATTCGGTCGCTCAGCTGGGTGGACGTGGCGAACTTAGTACCCGAAAAGGTCGCGATCTTGGGCTTGCGGTCAGCGCGGCGGCTGACCTCGACCACCATCTCTCGCAGACCCTCATAGCGGACGATCTGACCACCGATCAGAAAGGTATCACCAGGGGTTAGCGAGGCCGCGAATCCCTCCTCTACCTCACCCAGAGGCTTGCCCCCGCGATTGCGCTTAAGCCGAACCTTCAGCGTGTCGGTGTCCTGAATCGTGCCAAGGTTCATGCGGATACGCTGTGCCGCCCTCGGGTCGCGCAATTGCCAGGCTCCATCCGGACGCTGCTGTAGCCTCTGCCACCGATCATAGGCTCGCAGGGCATATCCACCGGTGGCGCAGAATTCCAAACAGGCATCGAATTCAGCACGGGTGATCTGCGCATAAGGCCCGGCAGCCGTCATTTCGGCGTAGAGTGCATCTGCATCAAACGGTCCCGCTGCGGCGGCGATCAGAATATGCTGGCACAAAACGTCCCTGGGTCCTGGCCCGCGGGGGTCGCCATCCAGATCATGTTCTTGCACAGCTTCCAGTGCAGCAACACATTCGACCACTTCGAACCGGTTGGCTGGGACGAGAATAGCTTTGGAAGGGGCATTGTAGCGGTGATTTGCGCGCCCGATCCGCTGCACTAGCCGCTTGACGTTCTTCGGCGCGCCGATCTGAATCACCAGATCCACATCGCCCCAGTCGATCCCCAGATCGAGGCTGCCGGTGCAGACAATTGCCCTCAGATCACCCCTGACCATCGCAGCCTCGACCCGTTCGCGTTGTTGCCGATCCAGGCTGCCGTGGTGAATGCCGATGGGCAGAGCGTCGTCGTTGGCGAGCCAGAGGTTGTGAAAGAAAATCTCGGCCTGCGCCCGAGTATTGTGAAAGATAAGTGTCGTCTTGTGCTTTTTGATCTGCTCCATCACAGCGGGGATGGAATAGGCTGCGCCACCGCCCGTCCATGGCGGCATCTCTTGTGTTTGCAGCATCGAGATATTGGGGTCAGGGCCGGGATCAGCCTGAATAACTCGGCAAGGATCGGGATTGCGGGCTAGAAATCGTGCGATGCCTTCGGGGTCTTCAACCGTGGCGGACAAGCCTACGCGGCGCAGATCGGGGCAGAGTGTCTGCAATCGTGCGAGCGCCAGCATCAATTGATCACCCCGTTTGCTTTCTGCAAGTGCATGTATTTCGTCGACAACAATGCGCTGGACCCCAGCAAACATGCGCGGAGCATCTTCGTATGAAGTAAGTAACGCCAGACTTTCGGGCGTGGTCAGCAGGATATGTGGAGGATCGGCGCGCTGGCGTTTCTTCTGCGTGGCCGATGTGTCGCCGGTGCGATCTTCGATCCGAATTGGCAGGCCGATTTCCTCGACGGGAACGCGCAGATTGCGCCTGATATCCGCTGCCAGCGCCTTGAGAGGAGACACATAAAGCGTGTGCAATCCGTCATGCTGCCCCTGCGCCAACTCGGCCAGGGAAGGCAGAAAACCGGCCATGGTTTTGCCGCCACCAGTTGGAGCGATAAGAAGGGTCGCGGGATCATTCGCCCGCTCAAACATTTCCTGCTGATGCGGATGAATCGACCAGCCTTTGTTCGAAAACCAGTTTTGGATTGCCGGGGGAATCTGCACCATCCGACAAACCTAGCGCAGCCCTCAGGCCATGGAAACCAGGACAAGGGGATCAGTGAATGATCTTTTCTTCCTTCACGAACATGTTGGCCCAGGCTCGGTCGATCAGGTCCGGACTCATCTGATACGGGATACCCTCAAACTCGCAGATTGAGATCATCTGGTCGATCAGGAAGATCGGCTGATAGTTTGCGTAGATGTTGTTGATGGTCGGGTATTTGACCTTCAGCAAATGCACTAGCGCCGCCTCGTCTAGTGGCATACCGCGCTTGCGGGCGACCATGGCAAAGATCTTCAGGAAGTTCTCTTGGTTCGGGCCGTCGATTTTGATCTTGAAGAAAATCCGGCGCAGGGCCGCTTGGTCGAAAATCTCATTCGGGTGGAAGTTGGTCGAAAATATAACCAGCGTGTCGAATGGTACTTCGAACTTCTCACCCGATTGCAGGCCAAGGATATCCTTGCTTTCTTCAAGCGGAACAATCCAGCGGTTGATCAGGGCCTGAGGGGGCTCTGCCTGACGTCCAAGGTCGTCCACGATGAAGATGCCGCCGGTGGATTTCAACTGCAGAGGCGCCTGATAGGTACGCGCAGTGGGGTTGTAGACCAAATCCAGCATGCTCAGTGACAGCTCACCACCAGTCACAACGGTGGGGCGTTCGCATTGAACATAGCGAGTGTCGAACCGCTTGCGGCGGCGCAGACTGTTGGGATCGTCCTCTTCTTGCTCGATCGCGGTGTGCACGATCGGGTCGTAGACCGTAATCACCTGACCGGCATATTCGATTGCGCGCGGAACATAGACGTTGTCCCCCAAAGCATCACGAATGCCGTTCGAGATCGAGGATTTACCATTGCCCGGAGGGCCATACATCAGAATTGAGCGACCGGCGCTGACCGCCGGGCCCAGATGATCCAGCAGGCTGTCAGGCAGAACAAGATGGCCCATCGCGCCGGTTAGCTGGTCGCGGGTGACTTGAATGTTGCGGATCGACTGGCGCTTGACCTGCTCGCGGTAAACATCGAGCGGCACCGGCATCGCACCGAAATATTCAGACTGGCTCAACGCGTCCAACGCCCGCGCTTTGCCCGCATCGGTCAGCTGATAGCCCATTTCATTGCCGGAGTTGGCGTTCAGAGTCCCGGTCGCTTCAAGCAGTTTCTGCTCGCGTGCGATATCAACTAGTTCCTGTGTCACGGACCCGGGCAGACAGATGGCACCCGCGATTTCGCTGACCGTATCCACGTTCTTGCGAAAGACGGTCTTCAACAGAATGTCCCGCATCATCACCAGCGGAAGTTGCATTTCTCCCAAGCCTTTAGGGGCGGGGGGGGCAATCACAGAGGAGGTCTGCATATTCATGAGCGGGGCTCGTCCATCCAAAAATCACGCCAAAGGCCCTTGCGGGGCCGCTTTGGAAGAATTTGGCGCGGATTTGTGGCAGGACAAAGGCGCGGGCAAGGCGCGCTGATGATTGTTCACGATCCGTGGATTATGCCCAAAATCAAATAAACAACGAGGCTGCCAGCCAGCGTCAGACCCATGGGGAACTGTTTACCTCGATCCCAGCTTTCCCAATGTGGTGCGATCTGGCGTAGCCGGGTGTATTTCGCCAGCCGGTGGGCAAAGAACGCTCCCAGCAGAGTTGCCGTCAGAATCACCATGACCCACATCAGGTCACCGACCCAGACAAACGCTGCGGCAGCGGCGCAGAACTTCGCGTCTCCGGCCCCCATCACCCCAGCTGCATTTAGCACGATGCCGATAACAAGAACGACAACCATGTGAAGCAGCTGCCATCCGTAGACAGGCAGGGTCAGGGTTAACGGCCCGATGTTGCCGGGGATCCACGGACCGGACCACGGTGGCAATGCGATAAGCCCGACGATGAGATAAACAACCGCCAGCGCGATGACCGCGTGGTTCTTGATCCGCATCTCACGCATATCCGTAAAGGCAACGTAGAAACAGATCGGCAGAACAAAAGGTAGTAACCACGCCGCCGCTGCCGCTGGTATGATCATGGATCAGGCGTCCTCAAGGGCCCGAAGCGAGCGGACCGCCTCGTCATAATGCTGCGGGTGGGTGGAAATCGCCTCGCGATAGAGGTTCTTGGCCAGGTTGATATTCCCCTGTTTCACGGCTGAAATGGCCATGGTGTTCAACAGTTTCGCCCGTTCGGTCTGCGTCATTGGGACGACAGGAACGCTGTAGTTGCCCTGTGCGCTGCGCGCCAGAACAAGGTTGTTTTTGGCGGTAAACATAGAATTGTCCTGCCGAATCGCGTCGGTAAACAGCCGCTCAGCTTCCGCATATTGCCCGCGCGTCAGTTTGGAATAGCCCCAGTTGTTCATGACTCCGGCAGGGCGGGTCGTCAGGCCCACTGCGGTTTCGTAATAATGGTCGGCGCGATTCCAGTCTTTTTTGGCATCTGCCACCAGCGCTTCAAGCCGATACCGTTTAAAGGTTTCATATGTAGGGGGGATCTTGTCCAATGTCGCCTTTGCGCCATCCCAGTTGCCGCTGCGAATCTGCGCATCAGCGTATTCGACACGGTCGGCGTTGTTGGCCCCTTTCATGCTCAGCACACGTTTCCACGCGGCGGAAGCTTCAGTGCTGCGCTTGGCACGGGTCAGCGTGATCGCTAGTCCTCGTTGCAGGTCGATGCGGTCGGGGTTCTTGGCGGCCGCACTTTGGAAATAGGTCACCGCCTCATTGGGATCGGCCGCATTTAGCATCACGTCATTCAGGTTGGTCTCGTCGATAACGTTCACTTCCTGAAAAGTACGTTCAACCTTTTCCTCTTCGGTTTCCTTTGCGCAGGCGGCCAAAACCAGCCCGCACGCCAGCATCGTCGGAATCAAGAAGGGTTGGCGCATTTTTGTGCGTCCTTTACTGCTCTGCCTCTATTACTGGATTTTACGCAGAACAAATTGCCCGTTGCCGCGCTGCTCCAGTTCAAATTCTTGTTCTTGAGGGGTATTATTAACAGGATTTTCCATTTTTGCGAGTGCTAACCGCAGATTGTCGCGGATTGCGTCACTTTCGCCATTGTCCAGCGCATAGGCTCTGCGGAACATCTGCGCGGCTTCGGCATATTCGCCCGTTTCCACCAAGAAGACACCCAGGTTGTTCCATGCCACAGGCCACTCGGGATCGTCCTCGACAGCACGACGCAGTAGCGGTTCAGCTTGGCCAATCCGGCGCAATCCCAAATTAGCTGTCCCAAGCGAAGTCAGGATTTGCGGGGTCATACCCTGTTGCAACGCGGCACGGGTGAAGGATTCAAGTGCAAGCTCATATTCGCCCGCCGCCATCAATCGGTTTCCGACGGTCACCTCATCTACCGCAGGCCCATCTGGGTCGACGCCAGGGGCAAACGGATCGTCTGTCGCGCCTGTTTCAGTGCAAGAGGCCACCATGGTGAAAACCATGGCGGCCTGAATTGTCATACGAAGGTGCCAACAACCTGATTTGGCAACCCAGCGAAGAAGCGGGAAGGCGTTATCGGTTTCCAAACTCCATAATACCTTTTGCCGAAGGTCCAACAAGGATGACCAGCAGAGGAGGGACGGTCAACATCATTGTCGCAAGGGTCATTTTGGTTGGCAACTTATTCGCTGCCTCTTCGGCGCGCATCACGCGTTTGTCACGCATTTCATCGGCATAAACCCGCAACGCTTCGGCAATGGATGTCCCGAATGTCGCTGATTGGATCATCACGGTGACGAACGCACTAACGTCCTGAACGCCGCATCGCGTCGCGAAGTCGCGCAAAACGGTGTCCTTTTCTTTACCGGCTTTCATTTCGTAGGCGACAACCTCGAACTCAAGCGCGATGTCTGGGTAAGATGCTTTCATCTCAGACGCGACCCGTACAATGGCCTGATCCAAGGACTGCCCGGCCTCGACGCATACCAACATCAGATCGAGCGTATCAGGGAAACCATTTACGATCGCTTCCTTGCGTTCCTCTACGCGCCGCGTGATCCAGTATTTGGGCACGAAGTAACCCGCAATACCAGGTCCCAGAACGCGAATGAGGATTTGTGTCGAGTCAAATTCCTGATCGCCCGCAAACACGGTAACCAGCGAGACGCCGATCAGGATCCCGATTATGCCCAATGCGAACTGAGCGAAGTGATAGAAACGAACCGCGTCCTTGGACTGATAGCCGGCTTGCCTCAACTTGAGTTGAACGGCGGTATACTCTTCTTCGTTCTTTGGTTCGAGAAAGTTGGCGAACTTCTCAAGCTGTTCGTTCCGGCTGGCTGTTCTGAGACGTTCTTTCTTTTCTTTCTTGTTGTTTTTTGGCGGTGAATTTGACCGCTGCAACTTCTTTAGTGGGTCTTCCGGCTGGTTCAGCATCAGCGGGATCGTGACCAGGATCATGAACAATCCCAAAACGCCCACGACAATCAGCGGACCGAATTCACCCAAGTTCTGCTTCAACAGTTCATTGATCTGGTTCAAAAATTCCATCTTTGGGCCTCTTAAACCTTAATGTCGGTCAGGATACGCATGACGATCAGGTTCAGGGTCAGCGTGATACCGACAAAGAAACATGCCGGAATGAAAAGCGGATCGTCGATTACGGCGTCGTAGTAGTTCGGGTCCTTAACCATGATGAACAGAAGACAGGCGACCGGGAAACCCGACAGGAATTTGCCCGACCATTTGGCTTCGGCGGTGATAGCGTTCACCCGGCGGAACAGTCGGAAACGTGCGCGGATCACCTTGGCCAAACCGGCCAAAATATCGGCAAGGTTACCCCCCGATTGTTGCTGGATCGAAACGGCGACGGCCAAAAACCGTAAATCCTGCATATCCAGCCGCTCTGCCATATCCTTGAGTGCTTCACCGACATCCCGGCCATAAGCGGATTCATCCGAGATAACACCGAACTCTGTCGCAAGGGGGTCCTCGACCTCGTTAGCAACGATTTGGATCGAGGAAACAAATGGGTTTCCGACGCGAAGTGACCGAACCATCAGTTCCACCGCGTCGGGCAATTGTTCTTCAATCAAGGCCATACGTTTATTGGCTTTGTTATTGACCCAAGCGTACACCGCTCCGACCCCGATCGCGACCGATAGAGCCGCCCGAAGCGTCGGTTCGGTCGCTGTTCCTACGCTCAAACCTACAAAAGCCAGCCCTGAAACCAGTGCCATGATCACAATCAACTGCCGAGGAGAGAAGGCGATTGCCGCCTTCTGCGCCTTGTCTGCCAATAGCGAGTAGAGCGGTATGCTCTGCGATTTCATGTGCTGCTGCATTTCCTTGCGCAGCTGCTCCAGTACTTGCTCGCGCCCGACGCCCTTATCGATCATGTCCAGCCTGCGATTGACGCGGCTGTTCAGGCTGATCGATTTTCCGAATGCGACGAGATAGATACCTTCGACCAGGGCAAAGACCCCGACGAAAATCACGATGTAGATGAGCGCCTCGACAGGCAGTTGCATATCTTGGTTCTCCTACATCGTGGTTGGATCGTAGATCGAGGCGGGCAGATCGAAGCCCCACAGACGGAAGCGCTCGGAATAGTGGCTGCGCACACCTGTGGCGGTGAAATGACCGATGATCTTGTTGTCGGGGGTCAGGCCAACACGTTGAAATTTAAATATTTCCTGCATCGAGATGACGTCACCTTCCATGCCGGTAATTTCGGTGATTGATGTCATCCGGCGCGAACCATCCTGCAGACGGCTGGCCTGAACGATCAGATTCACAGCCGACGAGATCTGGCTGCGGACCGCTTTGATCGGCATTTCGATCCCCGCCATGGCGATCATGTTTTCAAGACGCGAGATACCGTCACGGGCCGAGTTCGCGTGGATCGTGGTCATTGATCCGTCGTGGCCGGTATTCATGGCCTGCAGCATATCGATCACTTCGGCGCCACGGGTCTCGCCCACGATGATGCGGTCGGGGCGCATCCGCAGGGCGTTTTTCAAACAATCGCGTGGACTGACCTCGCCTTTGCCTTCAACGTTGGGCGGACGGCTTTCCATCCGACCCACATGGGTCTGCTGCAGCTGAAGTTCCGCGGTATCCTCAATGGTCAGAATGCGCTCGGCGTCGTCGATAAAGCTCGACAGCGCGTTCAGCGTTGTCGTTTTACCGGAACCGGTACCGCCCGAAACAATGATATTCAGACGAGTCGACACGGCGGCTTGCAGATAGGCTGCCATTTCTTCGGTAAACGCACCGAAATTGACCAGATCGTCGATGCCGAGCTTGTCTTTCTTAAACTTACGAATGGAAACAAGCGAACCATCCACCGCGATCGGCGGCACCATCGCATTGAAACGTGAGCCATCAGCCAAGCGGGCGTCAACATACGGGTTGGATTCATCGACACGGCGACCAACGGCAGAAACGATCTTGTCGATGATCCGCATCAGGTGCTTTTCGTCTTTGAACGTGATGTCGCTGATCTCAAGCTTACCGGCCCGTTCGACAAAAATCTGCTGGGGGCCGTTGACCAGAATATCGTTGACCGAGTCGTCTTGTAGCAGCGCTTCCAGCGGCCCGAGACCGGTGACCTCGTCATAAAGCTCTTTGTTTAGCTGGCTGCGGTCTTCACGGTTCAGAACGATGTTGCGGGCTTCCAGAACTTCGCTGGCAATCGCGCTGATTTCTGTCCGCAGTTCTGATTCTTCAGCTTTTTCAAGGGCTGCGAGGTTCAGGTTTTCAAGAAGCTCGCGGTGCAGCTCAAGCTTGATTTCGCCCAGCCGTTCCTTGCGCTTGCGTTCCTTGTCGTTTCCAACAACTTCTGCCGCCTTTTTCTTGACCGGCTTGCGCGCAATTGCGTTGGCAGCTGGTGCCGCAGCTGCTGCTGCCGGGGCCTCGACTTTCGACGCCTGGGTTTCAACCGGCTGTGCCGAAGGCTGTTTTTTGTATCTTGAAAACACGGCAGCTCCCCTTTGAGTTATGCGGCTTCGGCGTCACTACTGCCAAGGCTATGAAGCGATTGAGCCAATTTGGCGATTTCCCGGCGCAGCGGGTTCTTGGCCGCTGAATTTGCCAGCGGTAAACCGTGGTCGCCGCTTTGCATGACGGGTTTGCCGCCATCGGGCAGAAGCAGATCAATGGAAATACCCAGACTTTCACCCATACGTTTAACCCGGCTTTTACCGTTGAGATCGGTAAATTTAGGAGCCCGGTTCATAGCAAACCGCAGTTTGTTGAAGGGTAATTCCTCGGCCTGCAGTGCCCGTTTCAGACGCAATGCGTTCTGGGCCGAGCGCATATCCAGCTCAAGCAACGCAAAATAGACATGGGCGGCCTGCAGAACCGTTTCTGACCAGTGAACAAGTGTTTTTGGCATGTCTATGACGACATAATCAAAATTCGCGCGTGCGGTGTCGATCACACGCTGAATGTCCTCAGGCGTGATGATGTCCAGCGGCACCATGTCAGATGGTGCCGTTAGAACTTGCAGCTTCTCTTCAAACGTCTGGAGCGCTTGTCCAAAGGAGTCTTCGTCCATCGAATCCGTGTCTGAGAGCATTTCGAACACGGCTTCATGACGAGGCAGATCCAAATAGGTCGAAACAGTGCCGTATTGCAGATCCAGGTCGATCAGGCACACTTTCGGGGCTTCTTTGGCTGAAACCGTTACAAGTTCCCATGCCAGATTGACCGCCATGGTTGTAGAACCGACACCACCTGCCAGACCCTGTACGACAAAAAGCGCCCCTTCTTTCGAGGAGCCGTTCGTCGCAGTAGGCGCTGCTTGTGGTGCCACAACCGGATCGGGTTGTTGCATACGATCGATTGCTTCCTGAAGTTCATTTTCGGGAAGCGGGTAGGGGACAAACTCGTCCGCACCTCTGCGTAGCAGCTGATGCAATGCGGCAGGGGTGACATCCTCGGCGATCAAGACAACTTTGATGCCTTTTTCCTTGGCCTGAGTGATGATCTCACCCATCAGTGTCAGGTTGTCTTCATCATCGCCGTCGAGCGCCAGCGCTACAAATTGAAGCGTCTTGGCTTCGGGTTGGCTAAAGAACGCAAGCGCTTCGGCAAATCCAAGATCACCCCAGCGTTCGCCCAGCGCAGCTTCCATATCCTCGATCAAAAGGTCGAAGTTCTGGACATCACGGCTGATGGTACAGGCCAAAATGGCGTTATTATCGTCTTGCGGCGTCGCGCTCGTCATTAACACAATCCTCATCGAGAGGGCTGAGCAAACCATTTGAACGCGAGAAGATTCAGTTCTGGTATGCTGTCGCCCGATGCGGTCGATTTTGGCCGCAGGTCACCCAATTGTTCACAAAGTGGCTTGGAAGTTAGGCAAGAATTGGGCGCAAAAGAACCAATTGTAGGGAAATGGGCGACAATGCCGCCCATTTCCTATTTATTAGTCGCTGGTACCACCGGCGTCTTCTTGCCGTTGGATATCGCTTATCGGGATCGCGCTTGAGATGTATTCGCGATAGATCACGTCCGCATATTTTCCATCCAGAATATTTGGATGCCGGTCGAAGAAGCCGGATACCTCGGTCACTGTCCGTCGATTGCGTCGATCCCGATCTTGGGTGGCAACCAACGGCCTGGATTTACCAAAGGAAACAACGGCTTCCAACCGTGAGCGCGATATTCCTTGTCGTGTCAGGAATGCAACGGCGGCATTGGCGCGGCGCTGGCCCAATCGCTTGTTATATGCCTCAGAGCCAACGGCATCCGTGTGCCCATAGACACGGAACCGCGCCTCGGGGAACTGTTTGATCCAGGCCGCCTGCTGCAACAGGATTCGTTGCGCCGAAGCGTCCAATTGCGCGCTATCGAATGCAAAGTTGATCTGTGTTGGCACCTCGGCAGCGAAACGCCGCGCGAGGATTTGGCCATACGTCAACTCACCATTCATGACCTGAATGTTGTTCAGTGTAGCGTTACCAAACGTGCCCTGATCGATTTCGTACCCGGCCTCGCGTGTACAACCGGCGACAGCAACCGAAAGACCCAGTGTGATGATCCACTTTTCCATTGGTTCTATCCTCTCTATCAGTCCAGCACGTAGCCGTAAGAGGTGCCAAAATCCTGATTGGCAACTTCAGAGGCTGCACCATTTCCGGCGCGTTCAGTCCGAGAGATCTTGCCGTTTACGAACAGATCGAACTCGCTGGGCGGTTTCACACGATCGGTCGGCAGGGCAAGCGCCTCGCCACGAGTGGGCGACACCAGATGCGCGGTAATGATGATGATCAATTCACTCTGCTCACGCTGATACTGAGCGCTCCTGAACAACGCGCCCAATACAGGCACATCGCCAAGCCAGGGAACCTGGCTGTTCAGATCCGTGAAATCATCCTGGATTAGGCCTGCAATGGCAAAGCTCTCACCGTCGCGCAACTCGATGGTTGTCCGTGTTTGACGCGTGATGAAGCTGGGAACATTGTCGCCGTTAATCGTGAAGTTCGCACTCTGGTCGATGCTCGATACTGATGCACCCAGTTCCAGGTTGATCAGGTTGCCATCGACGACGCGCGGAACAAACAGGAGCTGTACGCCAAACTGACGATACTCGATCGCAACAACACCGTCGCCTTGGGGTACTGGGATTGGCACCTCACCACCGGCAAGGAACTCCGCCTCTTGGCCAGACAGTGCAGAAAGATTCGGTTCTGCCAAGCTGCGAACCAAACCCTTGGTTTCAAGGGCTTCCAAAAGCAGTCTAACCTGTGTCGACCCCGCGCCGAAACCGAAGAGAATGGCACCGGAATTTGTCTGAACAAACGGGATGTTGTTCGCCAGTGCGTTGTTCAGTGCGCCCTGGTTATTCAAGGAATTGAAGCCCGCAGTGGTGTCGCCACCGCCAAAGCCCAACGATGCCGACAAGTTTTTGGCTACAGAGCGGTTCATTTCCGCAAAGCGCACTTTCAGCATGACCTGCTGCACGCCACCGACATTCATCAGGTTCGATACACGTTCAGGGGCATACCGTTCTGCCAACTCAAGCGCACGCGCCAGTTTGGCACTGCTGGAAACTGTTCCCGACAAGACGATCCCATCATTGGCGGTCCGAACCTCGATTCGCTCACTGGGAAGAATCTGACGCAAGCGTTCTTTGAATTCCGAAACATCAGGGGAAACACGCACACGCACGTTGGTAATCAGATTACCCGCGCCGTCGAACATTGTCAGGGTGGTTGTACCCGGTGCCCGACCGAGAACATAGATAGTGCGGTCCGACAGGGTCGAAATATCCGCTATGCCTGCATTGGCAATGCTGATGTCTGCGAACGGTTGTTCGCTTTCCACCACGATTGCGCGATTTACGGGGACATCCAGCGTTTCCGCTGTACCCTTTTTAACCACGCGAAGATTTTGGGCCCAAGCGGCATCGCCGATTGGGCTCACAACTAGCGACAACCCCAGCAGGGTTGCGCTGATCCAGGAACGTATTGTCATGTGACCTGCCTCTCCGATCACCACTCGATTTTTTTTGGGTCTTATGCCCTATGCTATGAAACCCTGCGACAGAACCAGATTTATTGCAATAATCAATGGTTTCTGGAAAGTTCCTTATGTGGATTATGCGCAACAACACAAAGAAAGAGACCGCGCAAAATGCGCGGTCTTTGTCTCGTAAAGGTCTGAAACTTAGTTAGTTTGTGCAGGGAATTGGGGTCTCTACCGTCTCGCCGCCACGACGGGTGCGGATTGTGCAGACCTTCTCCGGAGCCGCGACGGGGGCCGGGGCCCTCTCTTCAATGCCAAGCAAAGACTGCTGATCGACTTCAACCACCTCTGCCACCTTGTCATCTTGAGCGCCAACCAGTGCCAGCGACATGCGACCCGTGTTCTGAGCCTGCGCCAAAGCGGCGATCTGTTGTGGCGTCGCTGCAACTGTGACCGTGCGAGCAATGGTTGTGCCGGTTACATCCAGTCCCGCCGATTGATCAACAGCGACCAATTCGATGTTCGTCAGTACCAAACGAGTAATCTCACCGCGGCCAGAATCACTGGTGCCACGCAATGAGCCGGTCCAATACACATCCACCGTATCGCCTGGGCGCAAGAAGCCTGATACGCCAGATGCCACATCAACGCTTATCGCAAATGCGCGCATTCCCTTGGGCAATTGTGATCTGAGGCCCGCAGTCTCGCCTGGATTGGTGACTTTGACTTCCATAATCGCTTCGTCTTTCTCCATCGCGCGGAGAACGAATCGTTCATTGTTTTTGATTTCCGGGAATAGGGCTGTCATGTCCACGAAGGCACCCTCGGGAATCGCATCCTCTGGCCACTGAACGACGCGGATATCTTCCTGGTTCAAACGTTCGCCGTATTTGAAGGAGCGATTCGAAACCAAAACGCCTACTGTCGGGACAATGCCCGCCTGCGCATTGGCAAGCGCCTCTTCGCGCAACTTGCGTTCCTGAGCAAGTTTGGCCTGATTGTCCGTGATGTATTCGCGTGCCATATAGACAGCACCACCGGCCAACGCGACCCCGATGATAAGAACAAGTCCAAAAACAGCTCGCATTTGTCCCTCTTTATTTTCCGTAGACCGCGACTCTTGAAGTCACATCGATTCAGGATCCAAGATATTTTTCAATTGTGTCGAAAAAGCGGACAATCCCGGTAATTTTTGACAGAAAATACGCTTATTCGCAGGGTTGCCGTTTCGCTAGTAAATGGGAACGGGCCCGCGCTACTCAAAGACCATCTCTTCTACTTCTACATTTGCGATCGGCTGTCCCGCTGTTAGAAGTCCTTGGCTCAGGATGAAGTAGATTATTGCGGCGAGACCTGCGATTGCAGCAGTTAAAACCACCCAGTCTACGGTTATCGCGCCGGTCTCATCGGTTCGGAAACTATGTACTCTTTTTAACATTGGACTATACCGGGTCGCTCTCTTCTAAAAACAAAGGGGCCACGCCTTTGAGTAAAGACATGGCCCCAAGTCGTTATGCTAGACCGATATCAGATTATTCGGTATCCGGAACTGTCACAGTTACCGAACCCAGAGCGTCATCGATGTTGCCTGCCAGGCTGCTGGCACCATTGTGGATCTGGTTGTAAGCAACGGCTGCCAGGCCAACAACAGCTGCGGTCAGAACGACCCAGTCTACAGTTACGGCGCCGTCTTCGTCTTTGCGGAAGTTCTTGATGAACTTGATCATGTTATGTCCCTCCTAAAGGATCAAAAATTAATTAACCTCGGCGTCTTTCAGAGCTTTCTCTCTCAGTCCGCTCCCGATCGTCTCGGTATGGATATATGTTTGACCCCTGTGCGTGGCAGGAATTGGGCCAAACCAATATTTTTTTGCTCAAAGCTTAATTTTTTGTTGGTGAATTTAGTAACTAGTTGGAAATAAATAAAAAAAATCACACCTTTTTTGTACTTCCGTTGTGTGGGCGATGCAAAATGGCGGCAATTGAGGCGAAATTGCCCCAATTCGCTTGGTTTTTCTGGTGTTGCGGGCCGTTATGATGTTCAAAATGCTTCAAAAGATAAGAAATCGAGGCAGGCAAATGTATTTCCGGGACGCAGTAATATGCGCCGGTGCAGCGGTGTTTCTGATGGCGGGTGCAATTCCTGTCACTGCAACCGAAACCGAGCCGCGCGGCGTCTATAAGCGCATAAAGGCCCCAAAACCGGGGACACGTCCGCGCGTGACGATTCAGATCACGCCCGAACAACATGCAGCATCACCATCAGCCCCCAGCACTGGCGCCAAGCTGGAAGTGCCTGAGATTGCCGCTATCGCAAAGCCGCCCCCATCGGTTCCTCAGAAGATTGAGGGGGCGACCAAGCCAGTTGGCTCTTATAAAGCATTCTGGAGCCGGGTATCCCCCGATCTGGCGCAGGCCAGCGCAGGTAGGCTGAGAGAGGCCGTTCAAGCGCTTACTGCCACGGGTGTCGCGGCGCCGCGTCTGCAGACCTTGCAAGACATCGCAGAAAAGCGAGGGGTGGATATTCTACGTTCGACCGTAGGGACGAATGTCTCACCCGCACTTGTCCTAGCCGTTATCTCGGTAGAATCTGCAGGCCGCACACAGGCTGTCAGTTCTGCCGGGGCGCAGGGCTTGATGCAATTGATGCCAGCTACCGCCGAACGTTTTGGGGTAGAGGACAGCCTGAAACCTGAACAGAATATCGAAGGTGGGGTCAAATACCTGCATTGGCTTATGAACGAGTTCGACAATGACCCGATTCTCGTATTGGCAGGCTACAATGCGGGCGAAGGGGCCGTGCGCAAGCATAGTGGTGTGCCACCCTATGCCGAGACCAGAGACTACGTGCCCAAGGTTCTGGCCGCGTTTCAGGTCGCGAGTGCTCTTTGTACAACAACACCGCAGTTCGTTTCGGACCCCTGCATTTTTCAGACTTCGAACTAAAAAAGGCCCGCGTCGCAGCGGGCCTTATGTTTCATTGACCTAAGGTCAATCTACGATTGTTGCCTGAGTCGCTCCTCGCATCTCGTCCTCGCTGACGCCATCGGCCAGTTCGACGATCTTCAGGCCGCCTTCGACGACATCCAGAACACCCAGATTGGTGATGATGCGATCCACAACGCCCTGGCCAGTCAGAGGCAGCGTGCATTCCTTCAGCACTTTTGAATCACCGTGCTTGTTGGTGTGATCCATCACTACGATCACGCGACCAACGCCAGCGACCAGATCCATCGCACCGCCCATACCTTTGACCAGCTTGCCGGGAATCATCCAGTTGGCCAGGTCTCCTTTCTCGTCCACTTCCATCGCACCCAAAATCGCAGCAGCGATCTTACCGCCTCGGATCATGGCGAACGAGGTCGCGCTATCGAAGTAAGAGGTGCGGGACAGTTCGGTAATCGTCTGCTTGCCTGCGTTGATCAGGTCAGCGTCTTCCTCGCCCTCAAACGGGAAAGGCCCCATGCCCAGCATACCGTTTTCGGACTGTAGGGTGATATCCTTGTCGCCCACATAGTTCGCCACCAGCGTCGGAATACCGATGCCGAGGTTCACATACATGCCGTCTTCCAGCTCTTCTGCCGCGCGCGCGGCCATCTGATTGCGGTCCCAGGGCATTATGCGTCCTCCTTCTTGCGGGTGGTGCGCTGTTCGATGCGCTTTTCGTGGCTGCCTTGGATAATGCGATGCACATAGATGCCGGGCAGGTGGATGCCATCCGGGTCCAGCGAGCCGCGCGGGACGATTTCTTCAACCTCAGCCACACAAATCTTGCCGCAAGTCGCTGCGGGCACGTTAAAGTTGCGGGCGGTCTTGCGGAACACGAGGTTCCCGGTGTCATCGGCTTTCCACGCCTTTACGATCGCGAGGTCGGCGAAGATGCCTTCCTCCATGATATAGGTCTCGCCGTTGAAGTCCTTGTGCTCTTTGCCTTCAGCGATCACCGTTCCCACGCCCGTCTTGGTGTAAAACCCGGGGATGCCAGCGCCACCGGCCCGCATCCGCTCGGCCAGTGTGCCTTGTGGATTGAATTCCAGCTCCAGTTCTCCACTGAGATACTGGCGCATGAATTCGGCGTTTTCCCCAACGTAAGAGCTGATCATCTTTTTGACCTGCTTGGTTTGCAGCAGGATGCCGATGCCAAAATCATCCACACCTGCGTTGTTTGAGGCAAACGTCAGGTCCTTCGCGCCTGAGGCCTTGATCGCTTCAAGCAGCATTTCCGGGATACCGCACAGCCCAAAGCCGCCCGCGGCGATCAGCATGCCGTCCGATATCACCCCATCGAGCGCCTCATCGGCATTGTCATAGATTTTCTTCATGGAAAACTCCCCCAATGACATGGTGTTGGGCCGATTTGTGCCGCCACGTCACGGGGAAGTCAACGAATCCAAGGGGCAGGTGGTATTTCTACCTAACTTGCTTTCTTGGTGGTCTTCTTGGCAGCAGCTTTCTTCTTGGGGGCTGCCTTTTTCTTTGTGCCTTTCTTGGCCGCGCGTTCATTGACCAGTTCGATGGCCATTTCCTGGGTCACATCCTCGGGCTTGATGTCTTTGGGGATCGTCGCGTTGACCTTTTCCCATTTCACATACGGCCCATAGCGCCCGTCCAACACCTGCATCGCGCCGCCGTCGGGATGGTCGCCCAGCTCTTTCAGCGGCTTCGCGGCCGCCCGACGTCCGCGACCTGGATTGGCGCGTTTTTCGGCCAACAGTTCGACGGCGCGGTTCATGCCGATCTCAAACACATCGTTCGGGTCTTTGAGGTTGGCGTAGACAGGCTTTGCCTCGTCGGCCAACTGATGCATTAGATAAGGTCCAAAGCGACCAAAGTTCGAACTGATGATGCCGCCTTCGGGGTGCTCGCCGATCTGACGGGGCAAGGACAGAAGCGTCAGAGCTTTCTCCAGATCCATGTCGTCTTTGCTCCAGCCACGGGGCAGGGACGCACGAGGAGGCTTCTTGTTCTCAGGCGTGGGCTCTCCACGCTGGACATATGGCCCAAATCGACCGGATTTCAGCCAGATCTCATCGCCCCCATCTTCGCCCAGCAAACGCTCGTCACCTTCCGCGCCCTCACCAGCGATCGGACGGGTATAAGTGCACTCAGGATAGTTGCCACAACCGACAAACCCGCCGGTGCGCGAAGTTTTCAGATGTAACTGGCCAACACCGCATTTCGGGCAAATGCGCGGGTCCGAGCCATCTTCACGCGGCGGATACAGCTGCGGTGCCAGCGCTTCGTCCAGCTTGTCCAGCACTTCCGAGATACGCAGCTCCGATGTCTCACCAATCGCGGCAGAGAAATCGCGCCAGAACTTGCCGAGCAGATCCTTGTAGTCACGTTCACCTGCGCTGACGTCGTCAAGCTCTTCTTCCAGATTGGCGGTGAACTCGTAGCCCACATACTGGCGAAAGAAATTCAGCAGGAAGATGGTGACGATCCGGCCCTTTTCTTCGGGGATCAGCCGATTCTTGTCTTTACGTACATATTCACGATCCTGAATCGTGGTGACAATCGAGGCATAGGTCGACGGACGCCCGATCCCCAGCTCTTCCATCCGTTTGACCAGCGTCGCCTCTGTATAGCGCGGGGGCGGTTGGGTGTGATGCTGCAGCGCCAAAACGGATTCGTTCTCGGCCAGAATGGCGGCCTTTTCCGAGTCGGCGGTGGCCTTGGCAAACTGATCACGCAGCGAGGTCTTGGCAAAACGTGCGGGATCGCCCTGCATGATCTGTGGCAAGCGCTTGTCGTCATCGTCGACCACGTCATCGCGGCCTTCTTCATAAACGCGCATGAAGCCATCGAACAGCACCACCTGACCAGTGGCGCGCAGGCCAACCTGACCGTCCGTGCTGGTAATCTCAACAGTCGTGCGTTCAAGTCGTGCGGCAGCCATCTGACAGGCAATGGTGCGTTTCCAGATCAGATCATAAAGCTTGCGCTGATCCTCATCGGTCACCTTCAGCGCCTTGGCATCGCGCGACATATCTGTCGGGCGAATACACTCGTGTGCTTCCTGAGCGTTTTTGGCCTTGTTTTTGTACATGCGCGGGCTGTCTGGCACGTATTCCGCACCATAACGGTCGGCGATTGCATCGCGCGCTGCCGCCACGGCCTCGGGGGCCATGTCGATACCGTCGGTTCGCATGTAGGTAATGTATCCGGCCTCATACAGCCGCTGGGCCACCTGCATCGCATGGCGTGCGCCCATGCCGAACTTGCGGCTGGCTTCTTGCTGTAAGGTCGACGTCATGAACGGGGCAGAGGGGTTGCGCGCGGCAGGCTTGGCCTCGACCGATGTCACGCTCAGATCACGGCTGGTGATCGCCTGAACCGCCAGTTCGGCTTGCGTTGCATTCGCTAGATCGTGCTTGTCCAGTTTCTTGCCTGCCAGCGTGACCAGACGCGCCTCGTAGGTCTGGCCCCGAGGCGTCTCGAACACAGCTTTGACCGACCAGTATTCGACCGGCTTGAAGGCTTCGATCTCCATCTCGCGTTCAACGATGAGGCGCAGGCAGACCGATTGCACGCGCCCCGCTGAACGGGCACCCGGCAACTTGCGCCACAGAACGGGTGACAGGTTGAACCCTACCAGATAGTCCAGCGCGCGGCGGGCCAGATAGGCCTCGACCAGCGGCATATCGACCTCACGCGGGTTCTGCATCGCCTCGGTCACGGCGTCCTTGGTGATCGCGTTGAACGTCACACGGCTGACTGGCGTGTCCTTCTTGATCGAACGCCGCTTGGTCAGCGCTTCTTGGAGGTGCCAGCTGATTGCCTCGCCTTCTCGATCAGGGTCGGTCGCGAGGATCAGTGCGTTGTCTTCTTTCAGAGCGTCGGCGATCGCCTTGACATGCTTACGGCTGTCATTGCCGACCTCCCATTTCATTGAAAATTCATGCTCGGGATCGACCGACCCATCCTTCGGCGGCAGGTCCCGCACATGGCCATATGAGGCCAAAACGGTGTAGTCGGGGCCAAGATACTTATTGATCGTTTTTGCTTTGGCCGGAGATTCTACAACAACTACGGGCATTTAAGAGGAATCCTCGCTCGACGGATTTTGCGCTTTGTATGACCGTGCAAAATGTGTGGGGCAAGATCGAATTGTCAATGCGTTCGTTTTCACCACCAAAAATACTTTGTATTAAAGCCTGATCTGGTCGTGCCGCTCGCGGAATCAGGTGCCGAATCCATTCGATAGCTTAGGCGCAAAGTGACAGCAGGCCGCCTGGTTGCCGCTGAATCTTGCCCTCAAGCTCCAGATCGACCAACACAGGGCCGACTTCGCCCGCAGATGCAGCGATGTCCCGGATCAACTGGTCTTCCGCGATCGGAGATGGGCCAAGTCGAGTCAGAATCGCCTCGTGCAAGGCTTGGGGCGTGAATTCGGCTGAGTCTGCGTCGGGTCCAAGCGGTGGGATTTGTTGGGCAGAAGATTGTAGCTGTTGCTTGGGCAAAGCATCAATCACGTCTTCTGCATTGCGGACGAGTGTCGCCCCGTCTCGGATCAGCAGATTGCATCCTGCCGCGCGGGCGTCAAAGGGATGGCCGGGCACGGCCAGAACCTCGCGCCCTTGGTCCAGGGCGTCCCGCGCGGTGATCAAGCTGCCGGATTTCGCCGCGGCCTCGACAACGACCACTGCCTGCGCCAGACCCGAGATAATGCGATTGCGGCGTGGAAAATGTCGTGCCTGAGGCGTTGTGCCCATCGGTTGTTCAGACAGGCGAAGTCCGGCGTCTGCGATATCTCGCGCCAGATCGGCATTTTCGGCCGGATAGATCACATCAACCCCACCTGCCAACACTGCCACAGTACCGGTCGCCAACGCGGCGAGGTGCGCCGAGGTGTCAATGCCGCGGGCAAGCCCCGAGACCACGACATAGTCTTGCTTACCCAGATCCGTCGCCAACGCCCGCGCCATGCGCGCGCCCAGCGAAGAACAGTTCCGTGCCCCGACCATTGCAACTGCCCGGCGTTTCAAGATCGACGGATCGCCGATTGCCCAAAGCATCGGGGGCGCATCCGAAAGGTCACATAACGCGTAAGGGTAATCGGCGGCCCCAAGGCACAAAAGCCGCGCTTTAGCGACCTTTGCGGCCTTGAGCTCCGCCTCAATTACGCCGGGCGGGCAGATTTCATAATCCTCGATCCCGGCAGCGCGCGCCATTTCCGGCAACGCGGCCAGCGCGTTCTGCGCCGAGCCATGTTCGCGCAATAAGCGCCGGAATGTTGCCGGCCCTACTTTGCGTGAGCGCAACAGACGGAGCCAGGAAAACCGGTCCTCTTCCGTGGTGGGTGGGAGTGGGGGGTGATTGGAAGAAAGCTGCTCTTCGGTCATCCGATGCTCCGCCTGATTGCAAAACTGGTTTACGGTGCAGCGGGTTAACAGCCTGTGAATCTTAGAAAATTAGATCAGTATTTTTCGAACCCATCCCTCGGAGAGATGATTATGTCATTGAAAGAAAGAAAGAAAATTCGTGCGAATTATCTTGGCTCACATATCCATGGATGAGTTTTTGATTTGACGCGAAGGGTAGTGTGTTAACCCTTCGCGCCTCGATTCTCATTTTGGGCCGACTCAGGTGGCAGAGCCGCCCACAGTCAGCCCATCCATCAAAACGGTAGGTTGGCCGACACCGACCGGCACCCATTGCCCATCCTTGCCACATGTGCCCATGCCGGGATCCAGCGCCATGTCATTGCCCAGTCCCCGAATGCGTTTTAGCGCCGAGGGGCCGTCGCCAATCAGCGTCGCGCCTTTGACCGGAGCGCCGATCTTCCCGTTCTCGACACGATATGCCTCGGTGCAGGAGAACACGAACTTGCCGTTGGTGATGTCGACCTGGCCACCGCCGAAGCCCACAGCCCAGATGCCGTCTTTGATATCTGCCACCAACGAGGCCGGATCGGCATCGCCACCCAACATGATCGTGTTGGTCATGCGCGGCATCGGTTTATGGGCATAGCTTTGACGCCGGCCGTTCCCGGTTGGAGCAACGCCCATCAGGCGTGCGTTCTGGCGGTCCTGCATATATCCGGTGAGGATTCCATCCTCGATCAGAACTGTACGCGAACTGGGTGTACCCTCGTCATCCACTGATATCGAACCGCGTCGGTCTGCAATCGTCCCATCATCCACGACTGTTACACCTTTCGAAGCGATCTGCTGCCCCATCAGCCCGGCAAAAGCGGAACTGCCCTTGCGGTTGAAATCACCTTCAAGCCCGTGGCCGATGGCCTCGTGCAACAGAATACCGGGCCATCCGGGGCCCAACGCGACTTCCATCACGCCGGCAGGTGCAGGGACGGCATCCAGATTGACCATCGCGATCCGCAGAGCCTCACGCGCCTTATCTTGCCAGTCTGAGGGATCGATCAAGCCATCCAGCCCAACACGTCCGCCACCTCCGGCAGAGCCGCTTTCGCGCCTGCCGTTCTGTTCTACGATAACCGAGATGTTCAGGCGGGTCATCGGGCGTATATCGCGCACCTGCACACCATCGGGGCGAAGAATCTCGACCTCCTGCACTGCAGCGGCAATCGTGGCGCTGACTTGCACAACCCGGGAATCCAGATCACGGGTAAAAGCGTCTATCTCGCGCAGTGTCTCGATTTTGACCGGGAAGGCGGCGGATTCGATCGGGTCTTCATCGGTATATAATCTGGTATTGGTGGCACGTGGTGGCCCGGCCAGCGTCCCACCACCATCGCCGACCGCCAACCGCGCGGTTTCGGCTGCACGCTTCAGAGAGGGAATCGAAACATCCGTTGAATGCGCGTATCCAGCCACTTCACCCTGCACCGCGCGAAGACCGAACCCCTCGGAAGCGTCGTAAGAGGCCGTGCGTAATCGACCGTCATCAAACACCAAAGATTCGGATTTGCGCCGTTCTACGAACAGTTCCCCATCCTCGGCGCCATCAGTTGCAGCCTTCAGTACAGCAAGCGCTTCATCCTTCGGAAGAACGCTTTCAAACGGGCGAAACGGGGCCTGTGTCATCAGTTGTGACCTTTCGGGTTTGATCCAGATCAAAAATAGCGTCTGTTTGACGCAAGCATTTTGCTTTATCTACCCGACGGAATATGGTTTTTAACGCGGCCAAAGACAACGGGAGAGGTGCGACCGATTCACACCTTTTCGCGAGAGACGCAAAGATCAAACGATCAGGACAGAAAATGAAGAATGCTTTGATGCTTTCCGGGCTTGCTACGGCCCTCTCCAGCCTTCCCGCCATGGCTCAGGAGCTTGAGATTATTGGCAAGCCGGTTGACGGCGGCATGGGGTTCCAGCCTGCTGCCACCAGCCTTGCCGAAGGGATTCAGTCGCTGGACAACATGATTCTGGTGATCATCACCGCGATCTGTGTGTTTGTTGCGGGTCTGCTGGTTTACTGCATCGTACGCTACAACCAGCGCGTAAACCCGAACCCGGCTCGGTTCTCGCATTACACTCCGGTTGAGATTGCCTGGACTTTGGGCCCGATCCTGATTCTGGTCTTCATCGGGGCTTTCTCGCTGCCGGTTCTTTTTAAGCAACAAGAGATTCCCGAAGGCGACATCACCATCAAAGTCGTGGGGAACCAGTGGTACTGGACCTACGAATATGTCGATCATGACTTTGCCTTCGATAGCTATCTTCTGGGCCACCCGGCCACCCTCGACGAGGGCGCGCGCCCGGCGGATGCCGACGTAACACCGTTTGTTCTGGACGATGCGATGCGGGCGAAGCTGGCCGATGCAGGCTATGGCGAAGACGAATGGCTGCTCGCCACCGACACCGCGGTCGTTGTTCCGGTCGGCAAGATTGTCGTGATGCAGGTTACCGCATCGGACGTGATCCATTCCTGGACCATTCCTTCGTTCGGCGTGAAGCAGGACGGCGTTCCTGGTCGTCTGGCCGAACTTTGGTTCGAAGCAGACAAGGAAGGCATCTATTTCGGACAGTGCTCTGAGCTGTGCGGTAAAGACCATGCCTATATGCCAATCACTGTCAAAGTGGTCAGTGAAGAGGCATATGAACAGTGGCTGCAGGGCGCGCTTGAAGAGTATGCCGGTCAGCCTGCTTCCTACCAAGTGGCCTCGAACTAAGCCCTTTGCGGCCTAGATAAACACATGCGGGCTGCGCGGAAATCGCGCAGCTTTTGCCCCGAAAAGGACCGGATATGAGCGACGCAAGCTTCAATGCCAGCACCGTCTCTGCGCAGACCCGCGCGGACGAGGCCAGCTTTGGCGATTATTTCGCCCTGCTGAAGCCGCGCGTGATGTCGCTGGTCGTATTCACGGCTTTGGTCGGACTGCTTGCGGCTCCGGTTCCGATACATCCATTTGTTGGCTTTTGCGCCATCCTGTTCATCGCTATTGGTGGCGGTGCATCCGGCGCGCTGAACATGTGGTGGGACGCGGATATCGACCGCGTGATGAAGCGCACCAAAGGCCGTCCAATCCCCTCTGGCAAAGTCGAAGAAGGCGAGGCATTGGCGTTGGGTCTGGCTCTGTCTGGCCTGTCCGTGATTATGCTGGGTTTGGCAACCAACTGGTTTGCAGGGGCGTTTCTGGCCTTCACTATTTTCTTCTATGTTGTCGTCTACACGATGTGGCTGAAACGCTCGACGCCTCAGAACATCGTCATTGGTGGTGCCGCGGGGGCGTTCCCGCCGGTCATCGGATGGGTCGCGGCCACTGGCTCGATGACGCTCGAACCGTGGTTGATGTTTGCCCTGACATTCATGTGGACACCTCCGCATTTCTGGGCGTTGGCCTTGTTCATGCGCTCGGACTATGACGATGCCGGGGTGCCGATGTTGACCGTCACCCATGGTCGACGCGCGACGCGCTGGCATATTCTGGTTTATACCGCGTTGCTGGCGTTGCTGGCGGTGGGGACTGCGTTCTCGGATATCGGAGGCCCGATTTATCTGGTCGTTGCGCTGGTTCTGAATGGCTTGTTTCTGCGGGGGGCCTGGCAGATTTCTCGTCGAAACGAAGACGATTCGGAGGCCGACAACTTCAAGGTCGAACGCAGTTTCTTCAAACTGTCGCTGCTGTACCTGTTTCTGCATTTCGGCGCGATTCTCGTCGAGGCCCTGTTGAAACCTTACGGATTAGGAGGCTGGTCATGAGCCTGCGCAAAACTCACGAACTTCACCAAAGACGGTTCAGCCGCAATCTGGGCGTCGGCCTGACACTGGCCGCGTTTATCGTGATCATCTTCGGCCTGACAGTCGTCAAGGTCTCGAACACAGATTTTAGTCTGGCGACGCAGCAGGTGCAGAACTGATGAAGTTGACGGGGCCACAGAAAACGGTCGCGCAACTGGTCGGCGTCGTCGTCCTTATGGGCGGTTTGGCATGGGCAGCGGTGCCGTTTTATAATTGGTTCTGCCGGGTCACGGGGTATGGAGGGACCACGGGGGTTGCCGAGAAAGCCCCTGATGACATTCTCGACCAAGTGGTGACGGTCCGATTTGATGCCTCCAAGGCCAAGGGTATGCCGTGGGAATTCAAGCCGGTCGAACGCGAGATGAAAATACGTATCGGTGAGACAGGTCTGGCGTTCTACGAAGCGTACAACCCAACCGACAAGCCCGTCGCAGGGCAGGCGTCCTACAACGTGGCGCCCTATTCCGCCGGGGGGTATTTTCAGAAAATCGCCTGTTTCTGCTTCGATGAACAGGTGTTGGAGCCGGGTGAGCGAGTCGAGATGCCCGTTACGTTCTTCGTCGATCCCGAACTGATCGAAGATCCCGAAGCAAAATATGTGCATACGATCACGCTGTCGTATACATTCTATGAGATTGATCTGCCCGAGGGCTATGCCGCCCTTGACGTGCAGGCTGAGACAAACAAGAACTAACGCCTGTAGGTGAGGGACGCTGATGGCACACGCAAAAGACCATGATTACCACATTCTGAACCCGTCAATCTGGCCACTGATCGGCGCGGTAAGCGGATTTGTGATGCTGTTCGGGGCCGTTCTTTGGATGCACGGGATCACCCCGTGGATCTTCTGGATGGGGCTGGTCGGGGTTCTTTATACCATGTTTGCATGGTGGTCCGAAGTCGTGGTCGAAAGCCGTCAGGGCGATCATACGCCGGTCGTGCGTATCGGCCTGCGCTACGGCTTTATCCTGTTCGTGATGTCCGAGGTGATGTTCTTCTTCGCCTGGTTCTGGTCGTTCTTCAAACATCGCATGTATCCGATGTACGACTATGCCGGTACTGAATACATCCAGCCGGATATCCACGCCGTTGATCCGTTCCACCTGCCACTGATCAACACTTTGGTCCTGTTGTTGTCGGGCTGCGCAATTACTTGGGCCCACCATGCTCTTGTACACAATAACGACCGCAAGGCACTGGTACAGGGGTTGTCCATCGGCATCGCACTGGGCGTAGCGTTCACCCTCCTGCAAGGCTATGAGTATTATGAGCTGCTGGCCCATGAAGGCTGGAAGTTCGGTGGCGATCAGTTCTATTCGAACTTCTTCATGGCAACCGGTTTCCACGGCGCGCATGTGATTATCGGCACCATCTTCCTATCGGTCTGTCTGATCCGCGCCCTGAAGGGGGACTTTACGCCCGAGAAACACGTCGGTTTCGAGGCTGCCGCATGGTATTGGCACTTCGTTGACGTCGTCTGGCTGTTCCTGTTTTTCGCCGTCTACATCTGGGGTCAGGCCCCGCTGATGTAACGCCACGCAGGTGATCCAATTGCAAAAGCCGCCCCACGGGGCGGCTTTTTCTCAATCAGGGGCGCAAGATTGCGCCCCATACAATTACATGGTTGCACTTCGGTTCACGTGCCCCTTAACAAGGCGCCGGTTCCCGCAACAAGGTCTGATCCCAATATGCGTCGCATTCTGTTTCTGCTGATCTTCGGCTTTGCCGGTCTGGGCCTGCTGCTGTCGCTGGGCATTTGGCAACTGCAGCGGCTGACCTGGAAACAGGAGGTGCTGGCCGAGATCGAAAGCCGTATCGCTGCCGATCCTGTCGCTTTGCCATTGCAGGTGTCCGAAGATGCGGACAAATACCTGCCGGTGACGGTCACAGGCGAGATCGAACCGGGCGAGATCCACGTTTTGGTTTCGGTCAAGCAGGTGGGGCCGGGGTATCGGATCATCCAGTCCTTTGCCACCGACGACCGGACTATTCTGGTGGATCGCGGCTTTGTGCCGACCACAGCCAAGCAGGCTGATCGCCTGACTGGCCCGATGGAAATCACCGGCAACCTGCACTGGCCCGATGAAGTCGATGGCTACACGCCTGACGCAGATATTGACGGCAACATCTGGTTCGCCCGTGATGTGCCCAATCTGGCCGCCGCGCTGGGGGCTGAGCCGGTGTTGCTAATTGCACGCTCGGAAACCGATCCGAATGTAACGCCAATGCCGGTGAATACGGCGGGCATCCCCAACGATCATTTGCAATATGCAATCATCTGGTTTGGTCTTGCTCTGGTCTGGGCCGCAATGACCGGATACTTCCTGTGGCGCAGCCGTGCCAATTCCGAAAGTGACGCGACATGAAATACATCTCGACCCGCGGGCAGGCGCCCGAACTGACCTTTGAAGAGGCGATGCTGACCGGACTGGCCCGCGATGGTGGTCTGTACTTGCCCGCTGAAATTCCGGTGATGTCGCAGGACGAAATTGCTGCGTTGGCTGGCCTGTCCTATGAGGAAATCGCATTCCGCGTGATGTGGCCTTATGTGAGCGGCTCGTTCTCCGATGATGAGTTCAAAGATATCATAGCGCGCGCTTATGAGGGCTTTGGCCATGACGCCCGCGCGCCGTTGAAGCAGCTGAACGAGAACCATTTTCTGCTGGAGCTGTTTCACGGCCCCACGCTGGCCTTCAAAGATTTCGCCATGCAGCTAATCGGCCAGCTGTTCCAGGTCGCGCTCAAACGGCGCGAAGATCGCGTGACCATTGTCGGCGCGACGAGCGGGGACACCGGTTCTGCCGCCATCGAGGCGTTCCGTGGGCTGGACGCGGTGGATGTGTTCATCCTGTTCCCACATGGCCGTGTTTCAGAAGTGCAGCGCCGTCAGATGACTACGCCTGCAGACAATAATGTGCACGCTTTGGCGGTAGACGGCGATTTCGATGACTGTCAGGCCGCGCTCAAAGACATGTTCAACGACTTTGATTTCCGCGACGGTGTGAAACTTGCAGGCGTCAATTCGATCAACTTCGCCCGCGTGTTGGCACAGATCGTTTACTATTTCTCCGCCGCCGTCAGCCTCGGCGCGCCACATCGCAAGGTCAGCTTCACCGTGCCGACAGGGAATTTCGGCGATATCTTCGCAGGCTATCTGGCCAAACGCATGGGGCTGCCCATCGATCGTCTGGTGGTGGCGACCAACCAGAACGACATTCTGCATCGCTGTCTCTCCGGCGAGGGGTATTTCAAGGGCGATACGATCCCCTCAATCAGCCCTTCGATGGATATTCAGGTTAGCTCGAACTTTGAGCGCGCACTGTACTACGCCTATGGCGAAGATGGCGGCGCAGTCGCTCAATTGATGGATGAACTCAAGAGCGGAGGCTTCAATGTCAGCCAAGGCGCAATGGAGGCTCTGCGAGAAAGCTTTGACTCGGGCCGCGTTTCTGAGGACGAGACGCTTGAGACGATCAGGCGCACCATGGTCCACAGCGCCGAGTTGGTTTGTCCGCACACCGCCGTTGGGATCAAAGTGGCTGAAGACCACCGCGCTGCCGATGTGCCCATGATCACGCTCGCAACCGCGCATCCCGCGAAGTTCCCGGCGGCGGTCGAGAAGGCAAGCGGCGAACATCCGCCTCTTCCATCCCGCATGTCTGATCTGTATGAACGACCGGAACGGGTGACCCGAGTTGCGAACGATCTGGGTGCCCTTGAGGATCATATCAGAAGGCATATTGCTGAGTGACAGTCAGACAGGACCAACTGAAGAACGGATTTCGTATCGTCAGTGAACATATGCCGGGGCTGCAATCTGCGGCCATCGGCATCTGGGTAACCGCCGGTGGGCGGCACGAGCGGATCGAGCAGAACGGTATCGCGCATTTCCTTGAGCATATGGCGTTCAAGGGAACCCAGCGGCGTTCTGCGCTGCAAATCGCCGAAGCGATCGAGGATGTGGGCGGGTACATCAATGCCTATACCTCGCGCGAAGTTACGGCCTATTATGCACGCGTACTGAAGGACGATGTGGCGCTGGCCATGGATGTCATCGGCGACATCGTCATGAACCCGGTATTCGACCCGCGCGAGATCGAGGTCGAGCGCGGAGTGATCCTGCAAGAGATTGGTCAGGCCTATGATACGCCGGACGATGTAATCTTTGACTGGCTGCAAGAGCAGAGCTATCACGACCAACCCCTTGGCCGCACCATTCTGGGCCCGACCGAGCGCGTCAGTGCGTTTTCCCGTGAGGACTTGTCGGGTTTCGTGGCCGAACACTACGGGCCGGAACAGATGATCCTGTCTGCAGCTGGAGCTGTGGACCACGATGCGCTGATGAAACTGGCCGAAGAGATGTTCGGCCACCTGCAGCCGCGCAAGGGTCTGATCCCCGACGCTGCGCGGTTCACTGGTGGTGAGGCGCGGCAGGAGAAAGAACTGGAGCAGGCGCATTTCGCGCTGGCGCTGGAAAGTCCGGGCTATCGCGATGATGCGATCTATACGGCCCAGATTTACTCGACCGCTCTGGGTGGAGGCATGTCCTCGCGCCTGTTTCAGGAAGTGCGCGAAACTCGCGGGCTTTGTTATACAATCTTTGCTCAGACCGGTGCTTATGCGGATACCGGTACGACAACGATTTACGCAGGCACCTCGGCCGATCAGGTGGGCGAATTGGCGACGATTACCATCGACGAGATGAAGCGCGCTGCCGAAGACATGAGCGCAGAAGAGGTTGCCCGCGCGCGGGCCCAGATGAAGGCCGGGATGCTGATGGGGCTGGAAAGCCCGTCGAACCGGGCCGAACGTCTGGCGCGGCTGGTGCAGATCTGGGGACGTGTGCCCTCGCTTGAGGACACCGTGGCCAAGATCGATGCGGTCAGCACTGAGGACGTGCGTGCCTTTGCCGAAGACATGGCAGTCAAAGCCCCTGCAGCGCTGGCGCTGTATGGGCCGGTCTCGGGCGCACCGACGCTGGTGGATCTGCAGGAGAGGCGTGCGGCGTGATGCTGTTAGGCAGACGCAAGCTGAAACTCGAAACCGAGCGCTTGACGCTGCGCCCGCCCATGCATTCCGACTTCAACGACTGGACCGCCTTGCGGCGTGCTTCAAAGGACTATCTGGTGCCGTGGGAGCCGGTTTGGGCCAAGGACCATCTGAGCCGAAAGTCGTTTACCAACCGGGTCTATTGGGCCCAGCGCTCAGTCGCGGGTGGTACGGCGATACCTCTGTTCCTGTTTCGTCGCACAGACAATATTCTGCTGGGGGCGATCACGTTGGACAATGTTCGCCGTGGTCCGGCGCAGGCTGGCACCTTAGGCTATTGGACCGGGCAGGCCTTTGCGCGTCAGGGGTTCATGCGCGAAGCAATTGGCGCCGTTGTTCATCACGCCTTCACCCGTCTGGATTTAAGCCGGATCGAGGCCGCGTGTTTGCCTGAGAACAAGGCCTCTCGCGGTCTGCTGGAAAGCTCAGGCTTCAAATACGAAGGCGTGGCGCAGTCTTATCTGCAGATCAATGGGCGCTGGCGAACACATGTTCTGTATGCCAGCTTAAGGTCCGATCGTCGGGGCAAGACTGAGGCAGGCTAGAGGGCTCTGCCGCCAGGCATGGCAAGCCTCCTGTCCTGGAGATATCCGTGGCCAGATCAACAAGGGCATGACTTGTTGGCCCATTGCGCTACACTTGCCCTATGTGGCGGTTTGTTGCGGGACTGATGATGATTGCAGGCGGGGCTGTGGCGCAGGAGCGGCGGCCTAGTCACTGCATCGCCATCGCAGATGCGGCACCGGGGATTGAATATCTTCACAAAGCGGCGTGGCAGGATCCCGTGCCCGAGTTTTCGGTTCGTATCAGCTATGTCGCGCATGCATCGTTTCTGATCCAGACACAGGGCGGGCTGAACGCGGTGACCGATTTCACCGGTTTTATCGGCGGCGCTGCGCTAATTCCTGACGTGGTCACAATGAACCATGCGCACAGCACCCACTGGACTGCCCATCCCGATCCGGCCATCCCGTATGTCTTGCCGGGCTGGGGAGAGTTCGGCGAAGGCATCGAGCACCATCTTGATCTGGGTGAGATGCTGATTCGCAATGTGTCGACCGATATCCGTTCGGCCTATGGCGGTATTGAAGATCGCGGAAACTCGATCTTTGTGTTCGAGGTCGAAGGGTTGTGCATCGGCCATCTGGGGCATCTGCATCACATTCCGTCGGATGAACAATTCGCTGCACTGGGTCGGCTGGATGTGGTCATGGCGGCGGTGGACGGAGGCACCACGATGCCCTTGCCCGAGATGGTTCAGGTTCTGAAACGCCTCAAAAGCTCGGTCATTATCCCGATGCATTGGTTCTCGGACTTTTCGCTCCAGCGGTTTTTGGTGGATATTCGGGATGAATTCCCGGTTGAACGGGATGGGGTGTCCGAGATTGTCGTCTCGTTGCGCACGCTGCCCGACAGGCCGACGGTTGTGGTGCTGGAGCCTCAGTACCTGATAGAGCTGGAATAGGGCTTGTCGCGGCCCGTGGCCTTTGGCAGGGAAGAGCCATGAAACTGAACCCTGCAGACAGCCGCCTTGCCGAAGCAATCAGAGCCCGATTGGGTGCTGACGTTTTGCGCCCGATTGCAGATCGTTACCTTGAAGAGCCGCGTCAGCGGTTTGTCGGGCAGCCCGGTTTGCTTGCCTTGCCGCGCACCGTGGAAGATGTGTCGGCTTTGGTGCAATTGGCCGCAGACGCTCGGGTGCCTGTTGTCCCTTATGGCGGCGGCACCGGTCTGGTAGGAGGGCAGGTTGTTCCGGATGGTCCCGCCCCTTTGATCGTTTCCCTGGAACGGATGACGGCGATACGGGCGACTTACCCCACCGAGAACATACTTGTGGCCGAGGCCGGTGCCATTCTGGCCGACGTCCAGACTGCCGCTGAAGACGCGGACCGTCTATTTCCCCTGTCGCTGGCTGCGCAGGGTTCTTGCCGGATTGGCGGCAATCTGGCCACTAATGCGGGTGGCGTGAATGTGCTGCGCTATGGCAATGCACGCGATCTGTGCCTGGGGCTTGAAGTGGTATTGCCCAGTGGTGAGATATGGCACGGGCTTAGCCGGTTGCGTAAGGACAACACCGGTTATGACCTGCGTAACCTGATGATCGGGTCCGAAGGGACACTTGGCATCATTACGGCGGCGGCGTTGAAGTTGTTCCCGCGACCCAAGGGCGTTGGAACCGCAATGTTTCAGGTCTCCTCACCCGAGGCTGCCATTGATCTGTTGTCAGTGGCGCGGGATCAAGTGGGGGAAGCGGTCAGTACGTTTGAGCTGATCCATGGGCAGGGCCTCGAATTCCTGACCGAGGTTTTGCCCGACGTGCGGCAACCCTTTGAGGCAACACCGGAATGGAGTGTGTTGATCGAGCTGGGCTTGTCGGTCGGCCAAGACCCTTCGGACATGCTTGAGGCGATTTATGTCGCCGCTGATGAGCGCGATCTGGTCCGCGATGCGGTCATCGCGCAGAGCGAAGCACAGCGGTCCGAACTCTGGGCCGTGCGCGAGCGCATCCCCGAGGCCAACCGGCTGATCGGATCAGTTTCCAGCCATGATATCTCGGTCCCGATTTCCCGCATTCCAGAGTTCATTCGGCGCGGTGCGGATGTGGTGGCCGGGCAGGGGCCGTTTCGCGTAAACTGCTTTGGACATCTGGGCGACGGTAATCTGCACTATAACGTGTTTCCACCCGCCGGGCAGGATAAGGCGGATTTTGTCGCACAGCGGGGCGCGGTCAAACGCGCGGTACATGATCTGGTTCATGAATTTGGTGGATCGGTCAGCGCCGAACACGGTGTGGGTCGGCTCAAAACAGATGATCTGGAACGCTATGGTGATCCGGTCAAGTTGCAGGCCATGAGGGCGATTAAAACAGCGCTTGATCCTCAGGGGATTATGAACCCCGGGGCGGTTCTGGCTTAATAGACGCGCCCCGGACGTATACCGGGGCGCTGCGGTTCTTTACGACGCGGGCAGAATGACCTTGTCGATCACATGGATCACGCCGTTCTAGGCTTCGATATCGGCTTGCACAACGTTGGCATCATTCACCATGACGCCATTGTCGAGATCGATGGTGATATCTCCGCCCTGCACGGTGGCGGCGGTCATGTCATCGGACAGATCACCCGACATCACTTTGCCCGGGACAACGTGATAGGTCAGCACTGCGACCAACTGGTCCTTGTTTTCGGGCTTCAGAAGATTTTCGACCGTGCCCTCGGGCAGCGCTGCAAAGGCCTCATCCGTTGGGGCGAAAACGGTGAACGGCCCTTCGCCTTTCAGCGTTTCAACCAGTTCGGCGGCCTGAACGGCAGCGACGAGCGTTTCAAAACTGCCCGCGCCCACCGCAGTATCGACGATATCCTTGGCGTGCCCATCTGCCAAAGCAGAGGTGGTCAACAGAAAACTGGCAACTCCAGCAACAGCGAATTTGCGCAACATGACATGATTTCCCTTGTTGAGAATGCCTTAGGTGGCATCATTCGGGGTACGCAGTCAGGTCGCGACAAGATCACAGAATCCAGAGGCAACTGTTTCTTGAATGTGACCCCAATCGCGCTAAGCCTGCGGCGCACGCGATTTCCAGTCACGAGTTTGTGAAGTTTGTGGAGTTCAGAGCCCTTCGAACTCGCACAGAACGTGTACGTCCATGCCCAAATCTTCCAGCGCTTTGCGACCACCCAATTCGGGCAGATCGATGATGAACGCGCATGAGATGATCTCGCCGCCCAGCCGTTCGATCAGCTTGATCCCCGCGGCGGCGGTGCCTCCGGTAGCCAGAAGATCATCAACGACCAGGATCTTCTCACCCGGCTGGATGGCGTCATCGTGAATTTCGACGATCGCCTCGCCATATTCCAGCTTGTAGTCCTGGCTGATCGTGGTGCCGGGCAGTTTGCCCTTTTTGCGGATCGGCACGAATCCAACGCTCAGCTGGTGGGCAATCGCACCGCCCAGAATAAAGCCGCGCGCCTCAAGGCCCACAACTTTGTCGATTCGCTCACCGGCGTAAGGGTGCAACATCTGGTCGATTGCCATGCGGAACCCACGCGGGTCGGCAAACAGGGTGGTGACATCGCGGAACATGATCCCTTCATGCGGGAAATCGACGATGGTCCGAATGTAATCCTTGACCGTTTTGTTTCTGGACATGGGCCACCCCTTTGGCATCAAACACGCGCGGGGTATTTCGCCCATAAGGTGCGGTCATGCAAGAGAACTCTGGCCCCTGCGGCTACTTGCTGCGGCCGCGCATGGCGTTAGGCAGGCCGTAGTAGCGATACAGCGCGTTCGGAAGCCAGGATAGGTGCGGCTTGCGCCAGTTGCGTTGATCCCGAAGAAGAATGGCTTGCGCGACATGAAGGTTCATTGCTTTAATCTCACTTTTGCTGTTATGTGCCCGATATCTACATATTATATGCTGTGTATATACAATGCATCGCACTTAGAATCAAGGGCAGGACGGGGACTGGACGTGTGACCAAGAAAGATGGAAAGAAATCTACGAAGAAAAACAGTCAGTTGGTTTTGCGCCTCGACAAGGATGAGCGCGACGCGTTCGTCGAGTTGTGCAGGGATCTGGACACCTCTGCCGCCCGCGAAATCCGCCGGTTTATCCGGGGGTTCATGAAGGAAAACGCTGAAAACTGAAATCACGCCGGGCGGCGCAGAACCGCTGTGGCGATGCCCATTCCGATCAGGGTCAACCCTCCGAACCGGGTCATGGTCGTGATGACATTCGCACGTCCGATCATACGGCGCAGCTTGTCCGCCAGCAGCGCATAGGCCAGCGCGTTCAGCCCCGCGAGACCCACAAATGTTGCGATCAGGATCGCGAATTGCGGACCCAAAGGTTCGGCTGGACGCAAGAATTGCGGTACGAAAGCGATGAAGAAGGCAATGGACTTCGGGTTCAGCGCGGTGACTGCAGCGGCATGGCCAAAAACACTGCGGGCGGTCACGTCACGTTCGGTTTCAATTGCTTGCAGCCCGCCCGACGGCGCGCTGCGCAGGAGTTTGACACCCAGCCAGACCAGATAGGCTGCCCCAACCCATTTCAGCACGGTAAACAGTGTGGCAGAGGCCAGCACCAGCGCCCCCAGCCCCAGCAGCGACGCGGTCATCGCCACCAAATCCCCCAATGCGACCCCAGTGGCCGAAGCAACCGCCACACTGCGTCCTTTCGACAGCGCATAGCTAAGCACCAGCAACACGGTCGGGCCTGGGATCAGCAGCAGCGCGGTCGAAGCGGCCACAAAGGCCAGCCAGATTTCAATGGACATGGAGTATCCTATTAGAGTGTTTCCCACAGCAAGCCTTGGCACGACGTATTGGTCAAGGCTTTGCGGGCGCATTCTCGTGGTGAAACACCGACTCCAACGGGTTGGCGTTCGGATTTGCGAAGCCGGGGTCGCCTAAATACCGAGGACATGGGGCAGGGAATTCAGGCGTGCAATGCGATCTGGGATTGCCGCAACAGGTTTAAGATTGGATGAAGCTTGGCTTATGCATCTTGAAACGCCTCCAATGTACCCCACTCTCGCAATGCGACCCAAAGGAGGGAGCCATGGTTCAAACCCAACACGCTGAGGCCGATACCGGCCGCGCCAGATCCGGAGTCGAGCGCCTCAAAAGCATCTTGGTAGGACTGCTGTTGACCGGGGCGATCTTGTATGCGGGCGTCCTCGGATACATGTTTTTCAACCAGCAATCTCTGCTGTACAAACCCGAAGGTACGTTACCGGATCCGGCTTCGGTGGGGTTGGCGGATGTTGATGCGCTGTCGCTGACAATGGCTGATGGTACTGCCCTGACGGTCTGGGCTGCACCCGCTGCAATCCCGGATGCACCGACCGTCCTATTCTTCCACGGCCAAAGCGGCAATCTGGGGGACCGTGCTGAACGGCTGCGCGAAATCCTCAACTCGGGCTACGGGCTGCTTGCCCCCAGCTATCGCGGCTTTCCGGGCAGCGAAGGCGAGCCCTCGGAACTGGCGCTGATCTCTGATGGAGTTCAGCTCTATGACAGGCTGGCGGGTCAGGGCAAAGCTGTGGTGCTGCACGGTCAGAGCCTCGGCACCGGCATTGCTGCCGCTGTGGCAGCCGAGCGTCCCGATGCAGAACTTCTGGTGCTTGAGGCCCCGTTCACTGCAACCGTTGATGTCGCGGCGGAACGCTATCCTTTCCTGCCGGTCTCAGCCTTGATGAGGGATCAGTTCGCCACACGTGATCTTATCGAACAGATCTCGGTGCCGACGTTGATTTTTCACGGCACCGAGGATGAAACTATTCCACTGCATCACGGAAAAGCTCTGGCCGAGATGTCCGATACCGCGCAGATTTACGTGATCCCCGACGGTACCCACAACGATTTGTGGTCGCATGGCCTATGGGACGAGGTGCAAAAGAAACTGTCGCAGTACTGAGTTTATAACACCCGCCCAGCCACAGCATCCAGCTTGGCCAACAATTCCGGATCGCGCTTTTCAGGCGCGGTCAGGATGGCATACTCCAGCGCCTGGTCGCAGCCATGCGGGCAGGGCGCACGGTCGGTCCCCAGCATAGCGGGCAGACCTTTGACCAATGCCCGGCCTTTTTCCGCATTGCCGGTCAGCGTGGCGATGATGGCGGCCACGTCGACTTCACCGTGATCAGGGTGCCAGCTGTCATAGTCGGTGACCATGGCAATTGAGGCATAACAAAGCTCGGCCTCGCGTGCGAGTTTCGCTTCGGGCATGTTGGTCATGCCGATCACGTCGCACCCCCATTGTTCGCGATATAATTTGGATTCCGCCAATGACGAGAATTGCGGTCCTTCCATCGCCAGATAGGTTCCACCTCGGTGGATGGTGATGCCAGCCGTCTTGCCTGCAGTCTCACAAGCGTCCGACAGGCGCGGGCAGGTCGGATGCGCGACACTGACATGGGCGACGCAGCCAGTCCCGAAAAAGCTCTTTTCACGGGCAAATGTTCGATCGATGAACTGATCCACGATCACGAAATCACCCGGCGCCAAATGTTCGCGGAACGACCCGCAGGCCGAGACCGAGATCACATCCGTTACGCCAAGCCGTTTCAACGCGTCGATATTGGCGCGATAGGGCACCTCGGTCGGCGAGTGCACATGTCCGCGACCGTGACGCGGCAAGAAGGCCATTTCGACCCCATCCAGCGACCCGGTCAGGATCTGATCCGACGGATCGCCCCATGGCGTTTCTACTGTGACCCACTCGGCATTCTCCAGACCATCGATGTCATAAATGCCCGATCCTCCAATGACGGCGATTTTTGTTTGGGTCACGAGTGCTCTCCGTTGAAAATTCCTGCTGTGTGAGTTCTGCGGGCCACAGCTTCATTTGACAAGTGGGTTCAACGGTTTGTGTGCGCTTGGGTCAAGCTATGCGCACGGCGCATATCAGGGTCCCGCCTGGCGCGGTATCTCAAGACCGGTTTGACCGCTAGAAGGCCCCTTTCGCGCGAACAAAACCGACCAACAGGACCGATCCATGCCCCGAGCCATGCTGGCAAGCTTTGCCAATCGTATAGCCAAACCCGATTTGCGCTGGGTCCCGGATGAGGGATTGACCTTTTCCCGCCTGCGGATCGAGTTGCTGTCCGGTCTCACCGTCGCCTTGGCGCTGGTCCCCGAAGCCGTGGCCTTTGCCTTTGTCGCCGGGGTGCACCCTCTGGTCGGGCTTTATGCCGCATTCCTGGTTGGTCTGATCACTGCGTTGATCGGTGGTCGCCCCGGCATGATCTCGGGCGCAACCGGGGCGCTTGCGGTTGTCATGGTCGCATTGGTTGCGCAGCACGGGGTCGAATACCTGTTCGCTACAGTGGTGCTGATGGGGATTATGCAGATTATCGCAGGAGCGATGCATTGGGGCCGGTTCATCCGTCTTGTGCCGCACCCGGTGATGCTGGGCTTTGTGAACGGCCTGGCGATTGTGATCTTTCTGGCGCAGCTGGGGCAATTCAAAGTGCCCGGAACCATGGAAAATACCGGCCACGGCATGGGCGGTGGCGAGTGGCTTTCGGGCCTACAGCTCTACACAATGCTGGGTCTGGTCGCTCTGACCATGGCTGTGATCTGGATCATGCCCCGCATCACCCGCGTCATCCCAGCGCCTCTGGCCGGGATTTTTGTTGTCGCTGCTTTGGTCATTGGCATTGGGCTGGACGTCCCGCGTGTCGGTGATCTGGCTTCGATCGAAGGCGGCCTGCCCAGCTTCCATATACCTATGGTGCCGCTGAACTGGGAGACCTTTGAAATCATCCTGCCCTATGCCCTGATCCTTGCCGCAATCGGTCTGATTGAATCCCTGCTGACGCTAAACCTTGTGGGTGAGATCACCGGCAAGCGCGGTGGTGCTTCGCAGGAATGTATCGCGCAGGGCACAGCGAACGTAGTCACCGGTTTCTTTGGTGGTATGGGCGGTTGTGCGATGATCGGTCAGTCGATGATCAACGTGAAGTCAGGCGGGCGCACGCGTATCGCAGGTATCGCTGCAGCGCTATTTCTGTTGCTCTTCATCCTGGTGGGTTCGCCTCTGATCGAGCAGATTCCACTGGCCGCACTTGTCGGTGTGATGTTCATGGTGGTGATCGGAACCTTCGCCTGGAATTCGCTGAAGATCATGCGCAAGGTGCCTTTGATGGATGCGTTCGTGATCGTACTGGTGACAGTCGTCACCGTGATGGAAGACCTTGCGGTGGCTGTTGTGGTAGGTGTGATTGTCTCTGCCCTGGCTTATGCATGGAATAACGCCAAACGCATCCACGCGGTTACGCGCGACTCGGAAACGGAAGAAGGGGCGAAGGTCTATGAAATTCAGGGCCCGCTGTTCTTTGGCTCGTCCGAGGGCTTCGTGGAGCTGTTCGACGTAACAAACGACCCCGAGACCGTCATCATCGACTTTGCAGCCAGCCGTGTCGTGGACCAATCCGCGCTGCAGGCTATCGAAAACATCGCCGCCAAATACGAAGCGGCTGGCAAACGCGTCATGCTGCGGCACCTGAGCCGTGACTGTCATACACTGCTGAACAAGGCCGGCCATCTGATGGTCGACAGCGATGATGACCCGGATTACGAACTGGCTGTGGATTATTCGGTCCGCACCGGTATTCTGGGCGGGCACTGAATACGCGAAAGGGCGGCCGGATTGGCCGCCTTATATCTCAGAAGCAATGCGCTCCAACGCATCGATATTGCCTGAAAGCAAGGCATCTTCGGCCCGAGTGATTGTTTCTGCGGGCCAATCCCACCATCGCAAGTCTTGCAGCCTTTCAATCACATCGCGATCAAAACGATAGCGCCGGACTTTTGCCGGATTGCCGGTAACGACTGCATAGGGTGGAACCTGACCCCGCACGACCGAGCCTGCGCCAACAATCGCGCCATTTCCGATCTGCGCTCCGGGTAAAATCAAAGCTCCGTAACCGATCCAGACATCGTGCCCGATAACGGTATCACGTGTATCAGGCTGGTAGCCTGACATGCGATCCGGATCGAAGATTGGAAATGGAAAGCAGGTCAAGCCATCGGTCGCGTGATTTGCGGAGGCAGTGATAAACCTTACTCCATGAGCGATTTGGCAGAACTTGCCCAGCATCAGCTTTTCTTCTGAAAAGGGAAACAGATACGGAGCAAGCCGCTGCGCCCAGTCCTTCGGCGCATCGAAATCCGAAGCATAAGTGTAAGCTCCTGCCTCAAAGCGGGGATGATCGATGGCCTGAGACAGAAACACTGTTCCGTTGTGGCTAGAGCCGTCGGGCAGAACAATCGGATATCTGCGTGTAGGATCAGGCAGTGGCATTAGTCATCCGGGCGTGAAAGGCTGAACAATTCTGTCACCATAGAATAGTCCCGATAACCCAACCGCGCGAGCGGGTTGAATGAGGTCACGTCAAATTTGCCGTCACGGATGTGGTCATCGTGCAGGTGCACACCAGTGACCTCTCCGAACACCACCCGATTGGACTCACCCGGCAGAGTTACGATCTGAGTGAGTTTGCATTCCAGCGCTGCGGGCGCTCCCTCGACCCGAGAGCAATTTATGGTTTCGCATTCAACGGGTGTCAGCCCAGCATGAGTGAACTCGTCGACGTGCTTTTCCAAACCCTCTGAGCTGGCATTCATTGCGTCGCGATGCGCATGGGCCACCACGTTGACGCAGAATACCTTCGTGGCCACGATATTGGCGATGCTGTCCTTGCCGCCATCCTGATCGTGTTTGGAGCCGGTTGAGGCGAACATCACCTGAGGCGGTGTATAAGCGACACCATTGAAGAAGGAATACGGGGCCAGGTTGTTGATCCCGTCAGCATCGCGCGTCGAAATCCAGCCGATCGGGCGTGGGGTTATGATGGCGTTGAAGGGGTTGTGCGGCAGGCCGTGGCCGTCTTCGGGGCGATAGAACATATGGACTCCAAGCGTTTGCCCAAGGCCTATCGAAGTGCTAGGGCGATTTCCAGCAAGGATAAGAGGGCGCGCGTGCAGCAATTCAAGATCAGGCCGGAAGAGCCGGAAGACTGGTGGGAGGTCGAAGCGCTCTATGACCTGTGCTTTGCTCCGGGGCGCGAGGCGTTGTCGTCCTATCGTCTGCGCGATGACGTGCCGCCTGTCGCTGGCCTGTCGCAGGTCGCGCGCGATGGGCAGGGCATTCTGGCTGGTGCGATCCGGTTTTGGCCCGTGCATGTGGGTGAACATGACGCGCTGCTGCTAGGTCCAGTGGCGGTCCACCCGACCCATCAAGGCGAAGGGTTGGGCGGATATCTGATCCATCAGGGGGTAGAGGCCGGGCGCGCCAAAGGGTGGGATCGCGTCATGCTTGTGGGCGATGCGCCCTATTATGCCCGGTTCGGGTTCACCCCGCTGACGGGTGTCGAAATGCCCCCGCCCACCAACCCTGATCGCATACTGGGTTTGGAACTGACCCCCGGAGTTTGGTCCGAAATTCAGGGGCTTGTTAGGCGCTGGACCCGTTGACCCATTGAAAACCCGCTGCAAAGTCCCGATGTTTTCAGGACAGGAGGGCACAGATGCAGGACGTGGTTCTTGTCGAAAAACTCGATCCCGAGGCCGAGCTTGATCGGCTTGCGCAGCTGTACGGTGCGGCAGGTGGCGCAGGAGTGAATCTGCTGAACAAGCTTGGTGGTTCGGCGGAATCCTTATTGGATCAGTTACCTAAGCCGGTGCGAGAAGGTCTGACCGAAGCAACCGAACAGGCGCTTTGGCTTGCCATGCATGCGGCCGAAGGCTCTCGGCGTGCCGTGCCGGACCAGAAACCATGGGTCAACACAGCCTTGACTACTGCCATGGGCGCAGCCGGAGGTCTGGGTGGAGTGTCCACAGCACTTGTCGAGCTGCCCGCGACAACCGCCATGATGCTGCGCGCGATCCAAGGCGCAGCGATGCGGGAAGGATTTGATCCGACCGCCGAGAACGTGAAATTCGACTCGATCCGAGTGTTGTCAGCCGCAGGTCCTTTGGCCGAGGATGACGGGGCTGATCTGGGCTTTTTCTCAATGCGCATGACCCTGAGCGGACCGACCATGCAACGCCTCATTGCGATGGTGGCGCCGCGCCTGTCCTTAGTGCTGGGCCAGAAGCTGGCGGCGCAGTCTGTACCGTTGCTTGGGGCGCTTGCCGGGGGCGGTACAAATTTTGTCTATACCCGCTACTACCAGCAGATCGCGCATGTGCATTTTGGGCTGCGTCGATTGGCGATTGATGCCGACATACCTCATGACGAGCTGGTGCGGCGCTTGTCGGGGCGGATGGCTCTTAATAAGGGCGCTTTCCCGTAAAGCTTGGCAGACTCTGCCGGATATGATAAATATCACTTTATAAACCGCAACATAAGCGGAGCGAGCAGTGGATATGAACCGTGTTTGACGGGCGCAGTAGTGGTGCGATTGCCGGGCTTTCGGCAGAAAACCTCTCCCTTTCCGGGGCGCTGCCTGTTTATGCTCAATCCGCTGCGCTTTGCTATCGAACCAATGATGACCTGCCAGAGATTTTGTTGATCACAACGCGCAGGGCGCGGCGCTGGATCATCCCGAAGGGGTGGTTGATCAACGGGCTGACCCCGTCTGAAACAGCCGCCCGCGAGGCCTGGGAAGAGGCTGGTGTTTTGGGGCAGTGCGGAAGCGAAAGCCTTGGTCGGTTTGCCTATATCAAGAACCGGCCTGGCAAGCCATCGGCGCTGTGTCTAGTTGATGTGTTTCCGCTGCATGTGCAGCGATCCGAGGCGCATTTTCCCGAAGCGGGTGAGCGCAGGCGCAAATGGGTTTCGCCCAAAAAGGCGTCATCGAAAGTGGCGTCGCCTGATCTCGCCGCGCTTTTGGGTGGATTCGGGCTGCACCGGCAGTAGCGCGACAAGATCAAGACTTGATATTGCCATGTTGGTCGGTATCTATTCGCCAACCGGATTTTGGATGTGATATGATTCAATACGCATTGAAATGCAGCAATGACCACAGCTTTGACAGTTGGTTTCAATCCGCAGCCGGCTTTGACAAACTGTCAGCGGCCGGGTTGGTAACCTGCGCGGTCTGCGGCTGCGACAAGGTGGAAAAGGCGGTGATGACACCGCGTGTCCGACCTGCGCGCAAGGCGGTGACCGAGGTTGCACCAGAGCAGCCTTCTGCGGATGAGATCAGCATGGCAACACCTTCGCCCGAGATCGCTGAGGTCCTCAGCGAACTGCGTCGAAAGGTCGAGGAAAACTCGGACTATGTGGGCAAGGATTTCGCCAAAGAAGCCCGCAAAATCCATCTGGGGGATGCGCCCGAGCGCGCGATCTATGGTGAGGCCAAGCCCGAAGAGGCGCAATCGCTGATTGAAGACGGCGTGCCGGTCGCACCGTTGCCGTTTGTTCCTAGCCGCAAGACCAACTGACCCATGCACATCGTTATTACGGGCACGAACCGAGGGATCGGGAAATCCATTGCGGATCAGTATCGTGCAGAAGGTCATGAAGTGACCGGAACTGCCCGGGACGGTAGCGCAGATATCGTGCTGGATGTCACGGACCCAGAACAGCACGCTGCAATGGCCGAGCAACTGCGAGGCCGCCAGATTGACCTGCTGATCTGCAATGCGGGCGTTTATCTGGACAAAGGACACGACATTAGTGGCTATCCCGCCGAGATGTGGGCGCAAAGCTTCGCCGCCAACGTGACAGGCGTGTTTCTTACCATCCAGTCCTTGTTGCCGAACCTGTGTACCGCGCGGGGCCGGATCGCCATCGTTTCGTCTCAGATGGCGTCACATACGCGCGCGCCGGGTGGCAGCTATATCTACCGTGCGTCAAAGGCGGCGGCGCTGAATTTGGGCCGCAACCTAGCGACTGACCTACAGGCGGATGGCATTGCGGTGGGAATCTACCATCCGGGCTGGGTGCAGACGGACATGGGCGGATCTGCAGCAGAGATCACGGTCGATCAGGCGGCAAACGGCTTGATCGAGCGATTTGCGGCTCTCTCGCTCGATACTACCGGTTGTTTTGAAACCTGGGATGGTCGGGCGCACCCTTACTGAGAGTTCAGGGCCGCCTTGGGGATTTCGTAGACTTCACCGGGATCAATGAAGATCACCATGATATCACCGCGTGTCTCATAGGTCAGTTTCGATGTCGAACTGCTGGAATCCGGCACACCTTTGGTGAAGTAAATCCGCCGAACCTCGCCAGTGTTCAACTGAACCGCCAACGTCGCCGTTCCATCTTCGCGCTTCCGCAATTCGGCCGGACAACTGGCCAGTGTATCACCTGCCAATGCAGCGCATGGAACGGTGCCTAATGAGTTCTCGCCATCCGTTCCCGATAGGGTGGCCACTTGGGCATTTGCGGCAGTCGAAACCAGGCTTAGGGCAAGGGCAAAGCGGAACATTGAAATCCTCTTGGAATAAGACTTTGACCGAACGCTTACACCACGCACGACCAAAGTAAAGCACTGCGGTGCAGACTTTGCCCACTTGCCCTTGCGCCCCCCCTCGCATAAGAGGCACGGGATCAGAAATTCAAGGCGCGGAGACACTAGCCCCCATGCCCGTACTCGTGATGAAATTCGGCGGCACATCGGTCGCCAATCTGGACCGGATCCGCCGTGCTGCCAAACGGGTTGGTGTCGAGGTAGCCAAAGGCTATGACGTCATCGTCATCGTTTCGGCGATGTCCGGCAAGACCAACGAGCTGGTGGGCTGGGTCGATGAAATCTCTCCGCTCTATGACGCGCGCGAATATGATGCCGTTGTCTCCTCTGGTGAAAACGTTACAGCTGGCCTGATGGCGCTGACCCTGCAGGAAATGGACATCCCGGCGCGCAGCTGGCAGGGTTGGCAGGTGCCGCTGATCACCAACGGTGCCCATTCAGCGGCCCGGATCGAAGAAATCCCGCCCGAGAATATCAACCAGAAATTCGGCGAAGGGATGCGCGTTGCGGTGGTCGCGGGCTTCCAGGGCATCAGCCCCGAAGGTCGCATCACCACGCTGGGTCGGGGCGGTTCGGACACCACCGCCGTGGCTTTTGCTGCCGCTTTCGAAGCCGAGCGCTGCGACATCTATACGGATGTGGACGGTGTCTATACGACCGACCCGCGCATCTGTGAAAAGGCGCGCAAGCTGGACAAGATCTCGTTCGAGGAAATGCTCGAACTGGCCTCGCTGGGGGCCAAAGTGCTTCAAACCCGCTCGGTCGAGCTGGCGATGCGCTACAAGGTGAAACTGCGCGTTCTTTCAAGCTTTGAGGAACAATCCGACGAGGCCGGTACACTGGTCTGCGACGAGGAGGATATCATGGAATCCAATGTTGTGGCCGGTGTGGCCTATTCCCGCGACGAAGCCAAGATGACCGTCGTTTCCGTGGCGGACCGTCCCGGCATCGCCTCGATCATCTTTACCGCGCTCAGCGACGAGGGCGTGAACGTGGACATGATCGTCCAGAATATCTCGGACGAAGGGCGCACCGACATGACCTTCTCCTGTCCGACCAATCAGGTCTCCCGCGCCGAAAAGGCATTGCTGGCGATCAAGGATCAGGGTGAGCTGAACTACGCCGAACTGGTTGCGGATGAGGATGTTTGCAAGGTCTCAGTTGTCGGGATCGGTATGCGCTCGCAATCCGGTGTTGCGGCCAAGATGTTCAAGATTCTCTCGGATGAGGGGATTAACATCAAGGTCATTACAACCTCCGAGATTAAAATTTCCGTCCTGATCGACAGGAAATACATGGAACTTGCGGTTCAGGCACTGCATGATGCCTTTGAACTGGACAAGGCGGCCTGAGCTTTCAGCCAAGTGTCCTGTCTGAAACCGTAACGTGGGTGGGCCATGGCGGAAGGCACGGAAACAGAATCTCGCAAGTTGCTGGGACGGCTGCGCGAAGAAATGGCGAGCGAAGCCGCCGGTCAGGAACGTCTTGACCGGATCACGCACCTGATCGCCGACAGTACCGGTCGTGAAGTTTGCTCGATCTACCTGTTTCGGGATGAGGATACGCTTGAACTGTGCGCCACCGAAGGTCTGTCCCCAGAAGCGGTGCACAAGACGCGGATGCGTATGGGCGAAGGGCTGGTCGGTCGCGTTGCCAAATCTGGCAAGGTGGTGAATACGGCGAACGCGCCCTCGGCCAAGGGCTTTCGGTACATGCCGGAAACCGGCGAGGAACGGTATTCGTCCTTTCTTGGTGTGCCGGTACAGCGTCTGGGTCAGAAACTGGGCGTGCTGGTGGTTCAGTCCCGGGACGCGCGCGAGTTTTCAGCGGACGAGGTTTATGCGCTGGAAGTTGTCGCGATGGTTCTGGCCGAAATGGCCGAACTGGGCGCGTTCGTCGGCGAAGGCGCGGCCTTGTCACCGCTGCACCAGCAATCGGTGCAACTTACCGGTGGCCCGGCGCAGGAGGGATCTGCTGAAGGCCATGTCTGGCTGCATGAACCTCGTGTTGTTGTCACCAATCCCATTGCCGAAGACCCGCATCGTGAGCGTGAGCGGCTGACCGAGGCCGTTGAAGAGCTACGCGTCGGCGTCGACAAGATGCTTGAGATTTCTCAGGGCGGCGACAAAGAGCAGTTGCAGGTTCTGGAAGCCTACCGGATGTTCGCCAACTCCAAGGGTTGGATGCGCCGGATGGAGGAGGACATCGCTCTTGGTCTCAGCGCAGAGGCGGCGGTCGAGAAAGAACAATCTCAGGCGCGGGCTCGCATGGGGCAGGTTACCGATCCGTATTTACGTGAACGGTTGGCCGATCTGGACGACCTCAGCAATCGGTTGCTGCGAATTTTGACTGGACAGGGTAACGGAAATGGGGCTGACCTGCCGCCCGATCCGATCCTAATTGCGCGAAATATCGGCCCCGGTGATCTGCTGGAATATGGCCGTTCTCTCAAAGGGATCGTGTTGGAAGAAGGCTCGGTCGGAAGCCATGCCACTATCGTGGCGCGCGCGTTGGCGATCCCACTGGTGGTGCATGTAGGCCGCATCACCACCGAAGCCCTGAACGGCGATCACATTCTGGTTGATGGCGATAGCGGTGTCGTTCATCTGCGCCCCGAAGACACCGTCGTTAGTGCGTTCCGTGACAAAATCGCGATGGAGGCCAAAGCGCAGGAGCGCTACGCCTCGATCCGTGAAACGCCCACCGTTACTCAGGATGGTGCGCGAATCAACATGGTGATGAATGCGGGCCTGATGGCCGATCTGCCCTCACTTAGCAATTCTGGTGCCGAGGGCGTGGGCCTGTTCCGCACCGAACTGCAGTTTCTGATCCGCAATCAGATGCCCAAGCGATCCGAGCTGGTGACGCAATACAAACGGGTTCTGGATGCTGCGGGCGAAAAGCGTGTGGTGTTCCGTACACTCGATATCGGGTCAGACAAAGTTCTGCCCTATATGAAGCATGTGGAAGAACCGAACCCTGCGCTGGGCTGGCGGGCGATCCGGGTGGGTCTGGACAAGCGCGGCGTGATGCGGATGCAGTTGCAGGCGCTGATCCGGGCCGCCGATGGCCGCCCCCTGACGATCATGTTCCCGTTTGTCGCGCAGGCTGACGAATTCCGAGAGGCGCGCTGGGAGGTCAAGAAAACGATCGAGCGTGAACGGCGTCTGGGCCATGTTCTGCCTGAATCGCTCGAAGTGGGGGCGATGCTGGAAACGCCTTCACTTGCCTTTGCGCCGCAGAAGTTCTTTGACGAAGTCGGCTTTATCTCGATCGGTGGGAACGACCTGAAACAGTTTTTCTTCGCCGCCGACCGCGAAAATGAACTGGTTCGCCGTCGCTACGATACTCTGAATGTCAGCTTTCTGAGTTTCATTGAACGTATCGTTGAGAGATGCTCGATCTCGGACACACCGCTCAGCTTCTGTGGCGAAGATGCCGGCCGCCCGGTCGAGGCGCTGTGTCTCGCGGCCATGGGCATCCGTACCCTTTCGATGCGCCCGGCCTCAATCGGGCCGGTCAAAAGCCTGTTGTTGCGGTCGAACCTTCAGGATGTGCGTAAAATTATCGCCGATGCCCGCCATCGTGGGGAACAATCCGTGCGTCCGGCGGTGATGGACTGGCTGCGGACGCAGTCCTGACTGATCTTCCGCGATGCCCGCTGCAAATCCGCGCTTGATTTTTGCGCTCAGGTTTTCTATTCAGCCGGTGAATGTTAGCGATAACATAGCTAATGACGCACATGCGTTTTAATCCCGGGCTGAAACCTCGCTTATGCTGGCGGGGAATTCGAAAGGAGCCTTGCAATGGTCTCACGCGTAATTCCGGTAGATCGGTTCGACCTTGTGTTGTTCGGCGCGACGGGCGATCTGGCGCAGCGTAAAATCCTGCCGGGCCTCTATCATCGCTTCGAAGTCGGCCAGATGCCTGAGGATGCGCGCATCATTGGAACCGCCCGATCCGACATGGACAGCGACGGGTTCCGTGAACAGCTGCGTGCGTCGATGCAAGAGTTTGCGCCGGGTTTTAAAAAGGATACGCTTGATCGCTTTCTGTCCCGCGTCGAGTATGTTCCGGTAGATGCGCTTGGCGATGCGGGTTGGTCTGACCTAGCGAAAACGCTGCGACCGGATGTGGTACGCGCCTTCTATCTGTCAGTAGGCCCAAGCCTTTTCTCGGGCATCGCCCAACGTCTGAACGAGCACGGCCTGTCCACACCTGACAGTCGTATCGTGGTCGAGAAACCCTTTGGTCACGATCTGGCATCAGCCAAAGCGTTGAACGAAGGGCTGCGGGCCTGTTTTGAAGAACATCAGATTTACCGGATCGATCATTATCTGGGCAAGGAAACCGTGCAGAACCTGATGGCGCTGCGCTTTGCCAACTCGCTTTTCGAACCGCTCTGGAACGCCACTCATGTTGATAACGTCCAGATCACCGTGGCCGAAACCGTGGGCGTCGAAGGGCGCGGTGCTTATTATGATCAGTCCGGCGCGATGCGCGACATGATCCAGAACCATCTGGTTCAATTGCTGTGCCTGACGGCGATGGAACCGCCTTCGAAATTCTCACCCAACGCGGTGCGCGATGAGAAAGTCAAAGTGATCGAAGCGCTGGAGCCGGTGGAACCCAAGGATATCGCTCGTGGTCAGTACCGCACTGAAAAAGGGGGCGATGGCTATCTGGATCACGTCGGCAACCCCGCCAGCCGTACCGAAAGCTTCATTGCGCTGAAGGCGCATATCGGCAACTGGCGCTGGGCCGGTGTCCCGTTTTATCTGCGGACCGGCAAGCGCCTGCGCGCACGTGAATCCGAGATTGCAGTGTTCTTTCGCGATCCGCCGCATACGATTTTTCCGAATGTCGGACCATTGCATGGCAACGTGCTGGTGATCCGCCTGCAACCGGACGAAGGCATCACGCTACGCACCACCATCAAGGAACCGGGGCAGGGCGGGTTCCGCCTGTCCGACGTTGCACTCGACATGAGTTTCGCTGATGCGCTGGGCGACGACGGCCAATCCCCGGATGCCTATGAACGCCTGATCATGGATGTCATCCGCGGCGACCAGACTTTGTTCATGCGTGGCGATGAGGCCGAGGCCGCATGGGCCTGGGTCGATCCCATCATTCACGGCTGGGAAGAGCGTGGCGATAAGCCCGCGAAATACGATCAGGGCAGTTCGGGGCCCGAAGAAGCATTGATGCTGATGCATCGCGATGGGCGCCGCTGGCGTCAGATCGGAGGGTAATCATGGTCAACACAGTTATATCCGACGTCACCAAACGCATCATCGACCGCAGCGCCGATCTGCGTGGTCCGCATCTTGAACGAATGGAGCAGGCCAAATCCAAGGGCCCTGCGCGCGCGCACCTGTCCTGCAGCGGGCAGGCCCACGCCTATGCCGGGGCGGGCGAAGATCAGGACTCCATGGCCACCGGCACGGCTGGCAATCTGGGGATCGTCACCGCCTATAACGATATGCTCTCGGCCCATCAGCCTTTCGAACGCTACCCGGCCCTGATCCGCGATGCGATCCGCGCAGCAGGCGGCACAGCGCAGGTTGCAGGCGGCGTGCCAGCCATGTGCGACGGCGTCACGCAAGGCGAGGCGGGGATGGAACTCTCGCTGTTCTCGCGCGATGTGATCGCGTTGGCGACCGGAGTGGCGCTAAGCCACAACACTTATGACGCCGCCGTTTTCCTGGGCGTCTGTGACAAGATCGTGCCCGGCCTAATCATCGGCGCGCAAGCCTTTGGGCATCTTCCTGCCGTCTTCCTGCCTGCAGGTCCGATGACCAGTGGCCTGCCGAATGACGAAAAGGCCAAGGTCCGCCAGAAATTCGCCGCCGGAGAGGTGGGCCGCGAAGAGCTGATGAAGGCCGAAATGGCCGCATATCACGGCCCCGGCACCTGCACCTTTTATGGCACCGCCAACACCAATCAGATGCTGATGGAGTTCATGGGCTTGCACCTGCCGGGCTCCAGCTTCGTCAATCCCAACACACCCCTGCGCGATGCGCTGACCGAGGAAGGCGCGCGCCGCGCCCTGTCGCTCAGCGCGTTGGGCAATCACTACACACCGGTCTGCCAGATCCTCGACGAACGCGCTTTCGTCAATGGCATCGTCGGCCTGATGGCCACCGGTGGCTCCACCAACCTGCTGATCCACCTGATCGCCATGGCGCGCGCGGGTGGGATCGTGCTGGACTGGGAGGATTTTTCCGACATCTCCGCTGTCGTGCCTTTGGTCGCGCGCGTCTATCCCAACGGTCTGGCAGACGTGAACCACTTCCACGCTGCGGGTGGCCTGGGCTTTGCCATCGGTACGCTGCTGGAAGATGGCTTGCTGCACCCCGATACGCTCACTGTCGCGGGGCAGGGCCTGCACAACTACACCAAAGAACCCAAGCTGAAAGACGGCGAGTTGGTCTGGGAAGAGGGCGCGGGCCACAGTCTGAACGAAAAGATCGTTCGCCCGGCCAAAGACCCGTTCCAACCCACGGGCGGGCTCTCTCGCTTGACCGGCAATCTGGGCACAGGGGTCATGAAGGTGTCGGCTGTAGCACCTGAACACCAAGTGGTCGAAGCGCCCGTGCGTGTATTCCACGACCAGAACGCCGTTAAAGCCGCTTTCAAAGCCGGAGAATTCACCGATGACGTCATCGTTGTTGTTCGCTTCCAAGGGCCAAAAGCCAACGGTATGCCTGAACTTCATTCGCTGACGCCGATCCTGTCGATCCTGCAGGGCAGGGGGCAGAAGGTGGCTCTGGTCACCGATGGCCGTATGTCGGGCGCATCCGGCAAAGTGCCCGCCGCCATCCATGTCTGCCCCGAGGCGCTGGATGGTGGACCGATCGCCTATCTGCAAGACGGCGACCAGTTGCGCGTTGATGCGGTCAAGGGCGAGTTGGAAGTCCTGACCCCCGGTGTTCTCGACCGAAATCCGGCCACCGCCGACCTTACGGCAAACCAACACGGCGTTGGCCGTGACCTCTTCGGCGCCTTCCGTCAGAATGTCGGCTCAGCCGACACCGGCGCCAGCATTTTCGGAGTGTAACCCAATGTCTAAAACCCAACGCACCCGCGAGATCTGCGCGCTGGCCCCGATTGTTCCAGTCCTGGTCGTCGACGACGCGGCCCATGCGCGCCCGTTGGCCGAAGCTTTGGTCGCCGGTGGCCTCCCGGCGCTTGAAGTCACCTTGCGCACTCCCGCCGCGCTCGACGCGATCCGCGCCATGGCCAACGTCCCCGGCGGTGTTGTCGGGGCGGGTACACTGGTCACACCCGAAGATGTCCGCGCTGCCAAAGAGGCGGGCGCTCAGTTCGGCGTCTCACCCGGTGCGACCGATGCCCTGATCGCCGCCTGCGAAGCCGAAGGACTGCCCCTTCTCCCCGGTGCGGCTACTGCAAGCGAAGCCATGGCGCTGCTGGAAAAGGGCTATGACATGCTGAAATTCTTCCCCGCCGAGGCCTCAGGAGGGGCTCCCGCCCTAAAAGCCATCGGCGCACCGCTACCGCAGATCACCTTCTGCCCAACTGGTGGCGTATCGCCGTCAAATGCCCTCGATTACCTGTCGCTGTCGAATGTTGTCTGCGCCGGCGGCAGCTGGGTCGCGCCCAAGCAGATGGTTCAAAACGGTGATTGGTCCGGGATCGAAACACTTGCCCGCGAGGCCGCCAGTCTGCTGGATTGACGCCGCAGGGCAAGACGCTAGGGTAGGCCTCAATTCAAACAGGTTGCCCTCATGACAAACCAAACCTCCCTCGCGCATGGGCGCGAGTATCTGGCCATCCCCGGCCCTTCGGTCATGCCCGATACGGTGCTGCAGGCGATGCACCGTCCGTCGCCCAATATCTATGACGGCGAATTGATCGAGATGATGCCCGCGCTCACCCGAGACTTGAAACGCGTTGCCGGAACCCAGCACAACGTCGCCATCTATATCGCCAACGGCCACGGTACATGGGAGGCTGCGCTTTCCAACGTCATCGCGCCCGGTGAAACCGTGCTTGCCCCGGCCTCTGGCCGCTTCACCCACGGTTGGGCCGAGATGGCCGAAGGAATCGGCGCCAAGGTTGACCTGATCGATTTCGGAATGTCCTCGCCCTGGGATCTTGACCGCATCGCCGAGGCCCTGCGTAACGATACCAGCCACAAGATCAAAGCGGTCCTTGCGGTCCAAGTCGATACGTCCACATCGATCCGCAACGATATCCCGGCCTTGCGAGCGTTGCTCGACGACATTGACCACCCAGCCTTGCTGATGGCTGACTGCATCGCGTCGATGGGCTGCGACCGGTTCGAGATGGATGCCTGGGGTGTCGACGTCACTGTCACGGCTTGCCAGAAAGGGCTGATGACCCCGGCGGGCACCGGCTTTGTCTTCTTCAACGACAAGGCGCAAGCCAAGCGCGCCACAATGCCCCGCGTCTCGCAGTATTGGGACTGGCAACCACGCGCCAATCCAGATCTGTTCTATCAGTATTTCAACGGCACCGCGCCAACCCACCACCTGTATGGCCTGCGCGCCGCGCTCGACCTGATCCATGGCGAAGGGATCGAACAGGTCTGGGCCCGCCACGAACACCTGGCAAAGGCCATCTGGGCCGCCTGTGAAATCTGGGCGCAAGGTGGCGCGCTGCATTTCAACGTCACCGACCCGGCCCATCGAAGCCACGCGGTCACTGCCCTCCGCCTGACCGAGGGGCGGGGCACGCCGCTGCGCAGCTATACCGAAACCCAACTGGGTCTGACGCTGGGAATCGGTCTGGGAATGGAGGATTGGGACGGCTGCTTCCGCCTTGGCCACATGGGGCACGTAAACGCTCAAATGGTCATGGCCATGCTGGGTGGCGTCGAAACCGCTATGGCTGCGCTCGATATCCCCCGTGGTCAGGGCGCGCTCGAAGCCGCCGCCGCGACGCTGGCCGGATAAGCCCGATCCGCCTCTTCATCTGGCCATAAATAACTTCGGGGGAAATCGCGCTTGGGCGCGATCGGGGGCAGACAGCCCCCTTTACGAGGCTCAGGCTTTTGCCAAGGCCGTGGGCAGAGCAGCTTCAAACGCCGCCATTTCCGCCTCACCTCCGCAGCTGACCCGAATGCACCGGTTCTGGGGCGCGGCAAATGGCATCCGCACGAACACGCCTTGTTCAACGAGCGTGTCCAACACGGCCTTGGCAAACACCCCATCGCGCCCACAATCAATCGCCACAAAGTTTGTCGCAGACGGCAAAGGCACCAGACCATTCGACCGTGAAATCTCTTCGATGCGGTTCCGGGACCCGGCAATCCTTTGCTGCACATGCGTCAGCCAATCTTCATCTTTTAGCGCGGCCAATGCCCCTGCCTGCGCGGCTCGGTTCATGCCGAAATGGTTGCGCACTTTGTTGAAGCTCGCAATCAACTCGGACGAGCCGATAGCGTAGCCTACCCGCGCCCCGGCCATGCCATAAACCTTGGAAAACGTTCGCATCCGGATCACACGTGAATCATCAGCAGCGACAGGTGCAGCGGTCCCCTCGGGCGCGCATTCGACATATGCCTCGTCAAGAACCACCAAACAGCCCTCTGGCAAAGCCTCCAGAGCGGACACGATATCCTCACCTGAATGCCATGTTCCCATCGGGTTGTCCGGGTTGGCCAGATAGACCAACTTGGCGTCTACCTCCGCCGCTTTGGCGAACAGTGCCGTCGGGTCCTCGTGATCGTCGCGGTAGGGGACCTTGTGCAATACCCCACCAAACCCGGCCACGTGGTAATTGAAAGTCGGATAAGCTCCATCCGAAGTCACAACTGCATCGCCGTAACCAACCAGCAGGCGCACCAGATAGCCCAGCAACCCGTCAATGCCTTCGCCAACCACGATATTTTCAGGCGCAACCCCATGATGTACCGCCAGCGCATGGCGTAGTTCGTAATTCTCGGGATCGCCATACATCCATATCTCGCCTGCGGCCCGTTGCATTGCATCGATGGCGCGCGGGGACGGGCCAAACACGCTTTCATTCGCACCGATCCGGGCCACGAAGGGCGCGCCACGTTGGCGCTCCTGCGTTTCGGGGCCGACAAAAGGCACGGTCGCGGGCAGCGTGAGGGCAAGCGGGGTATAACGAGGACCAGTCATGGCCGCAGATAAGCGCAACCGATCAGGCGGGGCAAGCCTTGCCAGAAGTTCAAAGGAGGCTTCGGATGCGCGGTTTGCCCTGACGTCGCTGTGGCGCTGCTGGCGTCTTGCTGGCATGTTTATACAGCAAATCACGCCCCGGAGGTCCCATGTCCCGCGTATCCGTCGAATACAAAGACCACATTGCCCATATCACGCTGACTCGCGGCGACAAGATGAACGCGCTGGACGATGCGATGATCAAGGCGATCCTTTCGGCCGGTCAAGAGGTCGCCGCAGCCGACATCCGCGCGGTGGTGCTATCGGGGGAAGGCAAAAGCTTTTGCGCTGGGCTCGATATGGCCAGCTTTGCCAGCATGGCGCACACAGACCCAAGCGAATGGCTGATGACCCGCAGCCACGAAGATGCCAACGAAATGCAGGAACTTGCCTTGATCTGGCGGCGCGTCCCGGTGCCGGTGATCTGCGCTATTCAAGGCGTCGCCTATGGCGGTGGGCTACAGATTGCGCTGGGTGCTGACATCCGCATCGCGCATCCCGAAGCCAAGCTGGCAGTGATGGAGATGAAATGGGGCATTATCCCCGACATGGGCGGCATGGTTCTGCTGCCAGAGCTCGTGCGCTCGGACGTGCTGCGCCTGCTGACCTATACCGCCCGCCCTATCGGAGCGCCACAGGCGGCAGATTGGGGGCTTGTTACCAAACTGTCCGATGATCCCCTGACCGAAGCGCTGGCGCTGGCCGAGGACATCGCGGGTAAAAGCCCGTCCGCCATCCGCGCCGCCAAACGGTTGATTGATTTGGCCGAAACCCGTGACCGTGCTGATGTGCTGTTGGCCGAATCTACCGAACAGGTCGACCTGATCGGTAAGTCGGATCAAATGGAAGTTGTCATGGCACAGATGCAGGGCCGAAAGCCCGAGTTCAAATGATCACCGCATGAATGCGCGCCGTGCATCGCGGGCCATGTTGTATCGCATCTCAAGATCAGCAATCTTTGCCATTGCGGCCCTGCGGTCCTGATTGTCAGTCAGCGCTGCAAACTCCTTGCGGGCGGCGTCGAGCTGTTTCTTGATGTCGAACTCCTCGGGTAGCACTCCGGCCTGCGCCATGATCCGATGACCCGCAGCAATGGCGGGATCGCCTTGTGCCTCGCCCGAGCGGTCGGGTAACGGGGCACCTTCGCCTTCAAGACCCTGCAGTTGGCCTTCGGCCTGCGCCTTTTTGATCTGGCGTTCAATCAGTTTTCCAAGCGATCCGAACATGCGCTCATTTTACCGCCTGAGGGGTTCTGATGAAAGGGCTCAGCGCACTCGGTTTGTTGCCAGATATGCGATACCCCCAGCCAACAGCCCCCAGACTGCCGCGCCCAACCCAAAAACCGTTATTCCAGAGGCTGTGATGGCCAGTGTCAAAATAGCCGCTTCGCGCTCGACAGGGACGTCCAGTGCGGCATGCATGGCATTGGCCAGGACCCCGATCAGGGCCACACCTGCCAGAGTGCCCATAAGCAGCGGGTCGGCATGGGCGGCAAAACTGGTGATCGCCACGGCAAAGATACCGAAGAGGCAGTAGAACACGCCACCCATGATTGCCGACCAATAACGCTGCGCCGGATCGGGGTGGCTTTCCTCGTTGGAACACATCGCGGCGGTGATCGCGGCCAGGCAGGTTGCAGGCGCCCCGAATGGGCCCGAAAGCATGCTTGCGCCACCGACGGATGAAAACAACCGGCCGGGAACAGGATCAAAGCCAAAGCTGCGCATCACCGCGACGCCGGGGATATTCTGTGTCGCCATCGTGACGATAAACAGCGGTACGCCGATCCCGATGGCCGACGCGACCGAGAATGATGGCATGGTCCAGATCGGAGCCGCGATCAAACGATCCGGCATCAATTGGGCATCTCCTGCGTTCAGCGACACAATGATAGCCGCCGCGACCACAGCTGCCGGAACCGCGATCAACCGATTGAAACGGCCCGCGACAAACCACGTCAGGATCACCGGCAACGCCTGCCATGGAATCTCGACCGCCGCCTGGAAGGGCACAAGGCATAGTGGCAAGAGCACACCTGCCAGCATTGCTTGCGCCAGTGTTGTGGGAATTGCTGCTGCCAATCGTCCCAGCGGCTTCCACAGCCCTGCCAGAACCGTTAATGCTCCGGCGCACAGGAACGCACCAATCGCGCCTGAAAATCCCTCGACCGGGGTGGCCGAGACGGCTAACAGAGCGGCCCCCGGGGTCGACCACGCAACGCTGATCGGCATTTTGTACCGCAGGCTGAGGACGATGGCTGCAAGCCCCATGGCAATCGCTGCACTCATCAGACCCGAGGCGGCTTCCTGCGATGAAGCTCCCATCGCGCCCAACCCCTGCAGCACGATGGGAAACGAGCTGAAGAACCCGACAATGGCCACAACCAACCCGGTTGAGACTGTCTGCATCGGAGGGAAAGATCGCATCGTCAGTGCCTCGCTAGGTTGTGTCGCCGAAGTGCTAACAAGCGGGGCGTGGCGTGAACAAGGGCAAAGCTCTGAGGGTAAAGAAAAACCTCACCGCCGGTTGGGTGGTGAGGTTCGATTTCAATATATCAGCAGCAGGAAAAAGATCAGGCGATTTCAGCCAAACGGGCGAGAGCTTCGTTTAGCTTGGCTTCTTCTTCTTCGCGGGCGGCAAGGTTAGCTTTGGCTTCCGCAACAACCTCTTCCGGGGCCGATGCCACGAATTTCGGGTTGTTCAGGCGTCCGCGCAGACCGCCGAGTTCCTTGGCCAACTTGCCTTTGGCTTTTTCCAGCCGTTCCTTTTCCGCACCAATGTCGATGATGTCCGCCAGTGGCAGGCCAAAGGAGGCACCGGGGGCGGCAATCGAGATCGTGCCCTTGGGCAGTTCATCCGCCTTGGTCAGGCTGTCGATCCGCGCCAGACGTTTGATCAGCGCTTCGTTGCGGTCCCATGCCGCTTGGCCGTGCGCGTCAATCTCAGTCACCAGCATCGGCACGTAGAGGCCAGCAGGAACCCGCATCTGTGCGCGGGCCGAGCGGGTGTTTTCGATCACCGAGATCACCCAGTTCATTTCTCGATCCGCATCCGCGTCGATCAGGTCGGCAGCCGCATAGGTCGGCCAATCTGCGTGTACAACCATTTTGGCACGCTTACCGGTCAGGCCCCACAGCTCTTCGGTGATGAAAGGCATGATCGGGTGCAGCAGAACCATGCACTGATCCAGAACCCAGCGCATGGTGGCGCGGGTCTCGGCCTGTGCCTCGGTGTCGTCGCCTTGCAGCAAGGGTTTAGAGAGTTCCACGTACCAGTCGCAGACCTTGCCCCAGACAAAGGCATAAAGCCCGTTGGCCGCGTCGTTGAAACGATAGCTTTCCAGCGCCGCGTCGACCTCTTCCCGCACACGGGCGGTTTCACCGATGATCCAGCGGTTCACGGCGGCTTTGGGTTTCAGGTCAGCCACGTCCAGTTGCGGGACAGCGTCGGTGAAGACCTCATTCATCTCGGCAAAGCGGACGGCGTTCCACAGTTTGGTGCCGAAGTTACGGTAACCTGTGATGCGCTCGCGCGAAAGTTTCAGTACCCCGCCAATAGCCGCCATCGAGGCATTGGTAAAGCGCAGCGCGTCAGCACCGAATTCGTCCACGATCTCCAACGGGTCGATCACGTTGCCGGTGGTTTTGGACATCTTCTTGCCCTTCTCGTCGCGGACGAGCTGGTGCAGATACACGGTGTGGAACGGGATTTCGTTCACCACCGCCAGTTGCATCATCATCATCCGCGCGACCCAGAAGAACAGGATGTCAAAGCCGGTGATCAACACATCGGTTGGGAAATAGCGCTCTAACTCTTCGGTCTTTTCGGGCCAGCCCAGCGTGCCGATAGGCCAGAGGCCGGAAGAGAACCATGTGTCGAGCACGTCGGGGTCGCGCCAGACCGGGTAGACCAGCTTGGTCGGGTCTTGTTCGACTGCGTATTGAGCAAGGCTTTCGGCGAACTGATGGATCGCTTCCTGCTTATCGGCAACTTCGATGACCGTCGCGTGGCTCAGCGGGCTGGGTATATTGGCATTGTCGTCGAGGAATTTCTCTGTAACGGCCTCAAGGCTTGCCGCGCATTCCATGACATTGCCACGATGCAGCATGCCGCCTTCGTTCAGCAAACGACCCAATTCGACCAAATCAAGGTCGCCGTCGTTTTCGTCGTCCTTGAAATTCTCAGCCGAGAGATCGAGGCCATACCAAACCGGTATCTGATGCCCCCACCATAGCTGGCGCGAGATGCACCACGGCTCGATGTTTTCCAGCCAGTGGTAATAGGTCTTCTCGCCCGACTCGGGGATGATCTTGACAGTGCCGTCCTTGACCGCGTCCAGCGCAGGGCCGACGACCTTGGCGGCGTCGACGAACCATTGGTCGGTGAACATCGGCTCGATGACGACTTTCGAGCGGTCGCCGAAGGGCTGCATGATCGGTTTGCTTTCGAACAGCGGCACCAGCTTGTCCGCGCCTTCGTGTTCCGGCTTTAAAGCGGTCGAACCCAGACGTGGGTCATCGGCGCGAGTCATGACAGCCAGACCGTCTGCAGTGATCTCCTCGACGACCTTCGCACGTGCCTCGAACCGGTCGAGACCGCGCAGATGATCAGGGATCAGGTTGATCGCGTCGATCTCGTTCTCGGTGAACTCACGCCCGCGCGCGTATTCCTGCGCCTTGTCCGCCTCTTCGGCATAAGGCGCACCATCGGCGCGCATTGCGCCTTTGGTGTCCATCAGGCGATACATTGGAATGCCGCCGCGCTTGGCGACCATATTGTCGTTGAAGTCATGTGCACCGGTGATTTTCACCGCGCCCGAGCCGAAATCTGGATCAGGGTAATCATCGGTGATGATCGGGATCTGACGGCGATGCTCTTTCGGGCCAACCGGGATTTCGCAAAGTTTTCCGACGATGGGCGCATAGCGCTCATCCGATGGGTGAACCGCAACTGCGCCGTCGCCGAGCATGGTTTCGGGGCGAGTCGTGGCGATCGAGATATAGTCGCGCTCTTCCTCCAGCACGATATTCCCGTCCTCATCTTTCTCGACGTAGGTATAGGTCTCACCGCCCGCCAGCGGATACTTGAAGTGCCACATATGGCCCGCAACTTCGATATTCTCGACTTCGAGGTCCGAGATCGCGGTTTCAAAATGTGGGTCCCAGTTGACCAGCCGCTTGCCGCGATAGATCAGACCCTTTTCGTACATGTCGACAAAGACCTTGATCACCGCGTCGTGAAAATTCGCAGAATTTTCGTGCCCGGTGCGCGGGTCACGCGGCGCACCCGCCATGGTGAAGGCGTTGCGCGACCAATCGCAGGACGAGCCCAGGCGCTTGAGCTGCTCGATGATCGTGCCGCCGTATTCTCCCTTCCATTCCCAGACCTTGTCCAGAAACGCCTCACGTCCCAGCTCACGACGACCCGGCTGCTGGGTGTTGGCCAACATCTTTTCCACCTGCATCTGCGTGGCGATACCAGCGTGGTCCTGACCGGGCTGCCATAGCGTGTCGAACCCGCGCATCCGGTGCCAGCGGGTCAGAACATCCTGCAGCGTGTTGTTGAACGCGTGGCCCACATGCAGCGCACCCGTCACGTTCGGTGGCGGGATCATGATGGTAAAACTCTCGTCGCGCGATTTGTTCGCGCCTGCCTTGAAGGCTCCGGCCGCTTCCCAGGCCTGATAGATGCGGGCCTCGGCCTCGGCCGCGTTGAATGTCTTTTCCATCGCCATGGGATGCGTCCTGCGTCAACAATATCGGGTCAGCGCCTGCAATAGCGAATGGACGCAGGAAGGGGAAGGCCCTGCGCGGCGGTCCTGCAATGATCAGCCGGGATTTGATGGGGCGGGCGCATAAAGATCCAGCTTTTCGCTGGCCCCTTGCCCCATCGCCTTGGCCTGATCGCTGCGGATGCGCGCGTGCAGGTCCAGCGCCTCAGGAGCAAACAGCTCGGTCGGCTCAGGGATATGGATGAAATTCCCCACCCGGTCCTCGCCCCGCGCCAGAATGGCATAGTCGCGATCCGCCACTTTTTGCTGCGCATTGGGGTTGAGATAACGGATAGCCAGGCCAATTCGACGATCATCAGATACGTTCGGCCCTGACCCGTGAATGGTCAGCCCATGGTGCAGCGACATCTGGCCGGGCTGCAACTCGATATGGGTTTTGTCTTCCTCTGCGACATCGACTGCCACCTCTTGCCCGCGCGACAGCAGGTTGTTGTCGGAAAACGTATCATTATGCGGCAGGATCGGGTTCTTGTGGCTGGCCTTCACGAAATCCATGCAGCCACTCTCAACCGTCGCAGGGGATAGGGCGATCCAGGCGGTCAACTGGTCCGAGGTTTCACCCATACCCCAATATGTCAGGTCCTGATGCATGCCCACCACTTGCGTCGTGCGCGGTTCCTTGATGAACAGCTCAGCCGACCACAACAGCAGGTCTGGGCCCAAAACACCTTCGACAACGTCCAAAACGCGCGGGTCCAACGCGATGCGAGTGGCAAATGGCATCACCACATGCGCGTTGATGCGTTTGTACATGTTCAAGGGTAGCGGCAGGTCAGCCTCGCGCCAGCTGGCCTCGACATCTTCCAACTCGGCACGGTACCCGGCGGCTTCTGCGGCAGAGAACACGGGGATTGGAAATATAAACCCATAATCCCAATAGGCCTCGGCACTTTGGCTGTCCAATCGGCCATTCGTCAGCTTGATTTCTTTGGGCATGGAAACCTCCACTCGACTGAATTTAGATTCAGCCTAGGCGCGGCCCAGATCGGCGCGCAACGCTGTTTCCAGACATGAATGTCGCTTTCAGACCGTGCGGGGTTAATTTTCTCAGCCACTGGACAAGGTCCTGCTTCACGCTAGGGTCGCGCATTCAGGCAGCCAGAGGATCATCCCATGGAAAAATTCGGCAAAAGCCAGCCCATCAAACGGACCGAGGACCAGCGGTTTCTGACCGGGCAGGGGCAATACATGGACGATTCTGTGCCCGAGAATGCGCTGTTCGCAGCATTCTTTCGCAGCCCGGTGGCGCATGCCAGGATCACGTCGCTGGACCTTGAAGATGCACGTACAGCGGATGGGGTGCGCTTGGTCATGACGCTGGAAGATCTGACTGCTGCCGGGATCGATACGGTGATGAACGCGACTACAGTCGCCAACCGCGACGGCAGTCAAGGCGCTGCGTCCGAGCGGAACATGTTGGCCAAGGACCGCGTGCGTTTCGTCGGAGAACCCGTTGCGGTCGTCATTGCCGACTCGTTGTTACAGGCCCGCGATGCAGTCGAATTGATCTGGATGGAAACCGAAGACCTGCCGGTCAAGATGGATGTCGCTGCGGGTGGCGAACCTTTGCATCCACAAGCCCCCGACAACCGCGCCTTTGACTGGGGCTTGGGTGATGAGAAGGCGACCAATGCCGCCTTTCATGCAGCGGCGCGCACCGTCGCGCTGAACGTGCATGACAACCGGGTCATCGTGAGCTCGATCGAACCGCGTGGCTGTCAGGCCGATTGGTCGGGTGGCCGTATGCATTTCTCATATGGCGGGCAGGGTGTCTGGGGGATGAAAGCGCAACTGGCACAAAAGCTGAAACTGGACCCCGAGGCGATCCGTGTTACTACGCCAGAAGTCGGCGGCGGATTTGGTATGAAGGCGATGCCTTATCCCGAATATTTCACCGTTGCTGTTGCTGCCATGAAACTGGACCAGCCCGTGCACTGGATGTCGGACCGGTCCGAAGCGATGTTGTCAGATCACCACGGCCGTGACCTGACGTCGCTGGCGGAACTTGCCTTTGATGCCGATCACAAGATCACCGCCTATCGGGTTCACAGCAAGATCAACCTTGGTGCCTATAACAGCCATTTCGCGCAGGCGATCCAGACCAGCCTGTTCAGTAAGGTTTTGATGGGTGTCTACGATGTTCAGACCACCTACTTGCGGGTCGAAGGATTCTTCACCAACACCACGCAGGTCGACGCCTATCGCGGTGCCGGGCGACCCGAGGCGATCTATGTGCTGGAACGCGTCATGGACCGTGCTGCGCGTGAGTTGGGGATTGATCCGTGGGAGTTGCGGCGCAAGAATTTCATCCGACCCGAAGCCTTCCCCTATAAGACCGCAACCGGCGAAACCTATGATGTGGGTGAGTTCAACATGGTCCTCAGCCGCGCCGCCGAACAGACTACGGGCTTCGAGGCCCGCAAGGCGGCGGATGCGGAAAACGGCCTGATCCGGGGGCAGGGGCTTTGTTACTATATCGAAAGTATTTTGGGAGACCCTTCCGAAGGCGCGAAGATCGAGTTTTGCGAGGACGGAACGGTGAACCTCTATGTCGGTACTCAGTCCAATGGGCAAGGGCATGAGACCGTCTATGCCCAGTTCCTATCGGACCAGACAGGGATTCCTTCACACCTGATCAATGTTGTGCAAGGCGACACAGACAGGCTGGCGCAGGGCGGCGGGACTGGCGGTTCACGCTCGGTCACGACCCAAAGCAACGCGACACTGGTCACAGTTGATACGATGATCGCCGCATTCACGCCCTATCTTGCGGATAAGATGGGGGTCGAGGAAAGCGATGTGACCTTCGACCATGAAACCTTCCGCGCGCCGGGGTCCAACCTGACCCCCACGCTGACCGAGGCGGCCGAGATGGCGCGCGCAGACGGGCGCACCGATCTGTTGCAGCACGAAGCCCGCGCCACGCTAGATGCACGCAGCTATCCGAACGGCGCACATGTTGCCGAAGTCGTTATCGATTCTTTCACTGGTGAAACATGGGTCGACCGCTACACGGTGGTGGATGATTTCGGCAATCTTATCAACCCGATGCTGGCCGAGGGGCAGGTGCATGGCGGGGTAGTGCAGGGTATCGGTCAAGCACTGACCGAGTATGTTGTTCATGATGCCGAGGGGCAACTGCTCACGGCTTCGTTCATGGACTACGCCTTGCCCCGCGCTGCTGAGATACCCATGATAGAGTTTACCTCGGCGCCGGTTCCGTCAACCGCCAACCCGATGGGGATGAAAGGCTGTGGCGAGGCAGGCACCGTGGGCGCACTGGCCGCAGTGGCGAACGCGGTACAGGATGCGCTCTGGGATCACGGGGTGCGGCAGGCGGATATGCCTTTCACACCTCACAAAGTTTGGGAATTGTTGACGCATGGTTCTGTCGCGGCTGAGTAGAAAGGTACTGGGATGGCTCGGACGGCCTCTGCGGTCCGAGCACTCGGCCGAAACGCGCCACCGCGAACCTGTCAGCCATGTCATCATTCTTGACGGCACCATGTCGACGCTGGAAGCAGGGCGGGAAACCCACGCGGGCCAGACCCTGCGCCTGTGCTGCGAGATGGGCAGCCAGGTTTCGGTTTTCTACGAATCCGGCGTGCAGTGGGAAAGCTGGAAGTCGACTATGGACGTGATGATGGGGCGGGGTATCAACCGTCAGATTCGTCGGGCCTATGGTTATTTGGCTTCGCGTTACAAACCCGGTGATAAGATCTTTTTCATCGGCTATTCACGCGGCGCATACGGGGTCCGCAGCCTTGCGGGCGTGATCGATGCTATCGGGTTGCTCAAGGCCGAACACGCCACTGTCCGCAATATCAAACAGGCCTATCGACACTATGAATGTAACGCCAATGGCGAAGCGGCGGCGGTCTTTCGTCGGGAGTTCTGTCACGAGGATGTCGCCATCGAGATGGTCGGCGTCTGGGACACGGTCAAGGCGCTGGGCCTGCGCCTTCCGCTGCTCTGGCGCTGGGCCGAGGAACGCCATGCCTTCCACAACCACCAGCTTGGCCCGGCCACCCGCCACGGCTATCACGCCATGGCGCTGGACGAGACCCGCGAAGTGTTCGAGCCGGTGCTGTGGAAATGCACGCCTGACTTCAAAGGCCATATCGAGCAGGTTTGGTTCCGCGGCACCCACGGCGATGTTGGCGGCCAGCTGAACGGGTTCGAAGAGGCCCGCCCCCTCAGCAACATCTCCCTGATCTGGATGCTGGACAAGGCCGAGCTGCACGGCCTGCCATTGCCCGAGGGCTGGCGCGACCGTTTCCCTAGCGATCCGCATGCGCAATCCGTGGGCACCTGGCGTGGCTGGGGTAAGATTTTCCTGCTGCGCAAGCATCGCAAAGTAGGGCGTGACCGGTCAGAGAAGCTGCATGTCTCGGTTTCGCCCGAGGAATTGCCCCGATGGGTGCCGATGCCAAATCTGCCTTCGCATCCGGCGCAGTGACAGAAGCAACAGCTTGCCTTCCTACGAAAGATGTATCAACAGCAGCCACAGCATTTCTGTCCCGTCAGTGCCGGGTGTACGTCTTAGTATCATCGAAAGACATGTGATTTATGCCAGATCCATACTTTTCTGAGCTCAAATACTTAGGTGGCCCGACCCTGGATTTTATCGAGGTCGCGGTTGACGCTGGTACGGATGTCTCGGGGTTGGTCGTGACGATCTATTTGAGCAATGGCTCGATCCGAACCACCAATACTCTGGCCGGTATCACGCCGACAACAGTTGCCGGTCGCGATATCTATGTCATCGACACGACAAGTTCCGGGACATTTAACGGATTGGGTAAAACCAATGGTATCTCGCTTTCCGAAGGGACAACGGTTTATCAGTTTAATTCTTTCAGCGATCCTCCAAGTCCCGGCCCGATCACTGCGAACACTGGCCCGGCCAACGGTATGCAATCGACAGTCATCGGGCAGGCCGGCGCTGGCGATTCCCTGATTTCGACCGACAATGGCGGTACATATACAGTCAATACCGATCCCACCCCGGGCAGCATCCCCTGCCTGACTGCGGGCACACTCGTATCCACTAATTTGGGTGCGGTGCCGGTAGAAGATCTGAAGCCTGGCCAACTGCTTTTGCTGGCGCGGGGTGGCAACCAGCCTTTGCTGCAGATCTTGCGCCGTTCATTCACTGCGCGCGAGTTGCGCCGCAATCCGAAACTTTATCCAGTGCGAATTTGCGCGGGCGCACTTGGACAAGGCCTGCCCCGACGTGATCTGCTTGTCTCGCGTCAGCATCGCATGCTGGTGTCCTCGGCGATTGTGAAACGCATGTTCGGTCGTTCTGAGGTTCTGGTCGCCGCGATAAGGCTGACCGATCTGCCGGGGATTTATGTCGATGAAACCGTAGACAGCATCACGTATTTCCATCTGGTCCTGGCGACGCACGAAGTGATTATCGCCGAGGGTGCCCCGACCGAAAGCTTGCTGATAGGACAGGAAGCGTTGAATTCACTCCCTCCTGCAATGGTCGAGGAACTTACTGTATTGTTTTCGGGCATTTCGACCGGGGGCCTCTCGGATACCAGTTATCTGGTGCCGGACAACGCGCGTCAGAAACAGCTGGTGTCGCGCCACGCTCAACACGCCCGATCATTGCTATCCGACTATACGGAAAGCACCCGTTCTGCAGACTAATGTTGATAGGGCGTTGGCCAACCAAGGCCAACACCCGCTGTCATGTCTAAGAATTACCGCCGACGATCTCTGCGCGAGCTCATCGGCTGGAACGCCACGCCCACATGTGCCTCGCAATAGGGTTTGCCTGCCTCGACCGGCAGGCCGCAGAACCAGAAATCCTCGGTCGCGGGGTCGCCGACGGGCCATTTGCAGGTTTTCTCGGTCAGTTCCATCAGCGTCAGCTTTTTGGCCTTCTTCTCGATCTCGTTGACTTTGGCCAGCGCCTCGGGGCTGATTTCGTTGGCCGATGGCTGCGGAGGCAGCGGCTGGCCGGCGGGTATGATCTGGCGACGGGCCGGGGTGACCGGTTTGGCCTCGGGGGCTGGCACCGGACGGGCCGGTTCAGTCTTGGGTATCGGTTTCGGTTTGGCCTCGGCCTTGGGCGCGGGGGCCGGTTTTTCCTTAGGCTCGGCCTTTGCCGGGCTTGCACCGGTGGCGCGATTCGACAGACCCAGACGGTGCACCTTGCCGATCACCGCATTGCGGGTCACGCCGCCCAGTTCCTTGGCGATCTGGCTGGCCGACTGGCCCTCGCCCCACATCTTTTTCAGCAGCTCTACACGCTCGTCAGTCCAGGACATCATTTGCCTTTCAAAAGCGGAAAGCGGCCCCGGATTCGGGCCGCCTTGGGAAATCATCTCAGCGCCCTATTCTAAACACTGCGGCCCGAGTTACAAGCGGTCTTCGAATCAGGTATGGGGCAGAGCATGCATAATCTCATGGATCACGACGCACGCCGCTTTGGCGCGGTGAATTGGATGGGTCTCTATACACTGGCGCAGCGCGAAACCCTGCGCTTTCTGGCCGTGTGGACGCAGACCCTGCTGGCACCGCTGGTGACGGCAGGCCTGTTCCTGCTGATCTTCAACATTGCTATTGGTCCCAGCCGACCGGATGTGATGGGGGTGCCGTTTCTGACCTTTCTGGCACCGGGCATCATGATGATGACCGTGATTCAGAACGCCTTTGCCAATACATCGTCATCGATGGTGATCGCCAAGGTTCAGGGCAATATCGTCGATACGCTGATGCCGCCGCTATCGCCGCTGGAAATCCTGTTGGGTTATCTGGCCGGAGGCATCGCCCGCGGTATCCTGATCGCCCTTGTTGTCGCAATCGCTCTGGCGTTGGTTCTGGGCATCGTGCCGCAGAACCCGATGATCGCACTGATATTCGTGGTTTTAGGCGGCGCGTTCATGGGCGCGCTTGGGCTTTTTGCCGGGATTTTTGCCAACAAGTTCGACCAGATGGCGGCGATCACCAATTTCATCGTCACGCCTTTGGCTTTCTTGTCCGGCACTTTCTATTCTGTGCAGGCGCTACCGCCAGTGCTCAATCGGCTAAGCCATGCGAACCCGGTCTTCTATCTGATAGACGGGTTGCGCTATGGGATGATCGGCGTGTCCGACAGCTCTCCTTGGTTGGGCATGGCGATCTGCGCCAGCGCGACGTTGTTGGTTGGAGGATTGACCTGGCAGATGTTGCGCACCGGCTACCGGCTCAAGGCCTGACGGTGTATCGCCTCGCGCCAGACCAGAATCAGACCTCCGGTCAGGATGATGGCCGAGCCGATCAGGCTGATCCCATCCGGTATCACCTTGAATACCGCGAAATCGTAGAAGGCAGCGAAGATCAGCGTAGCGTAGCTGATCGGAGCCACAAAAGAGGCATCCGCCCGCGCCATTCCGTTGACGAAACAAGCCTGCGCACAGGCCATTAGCACACCAATCGAGGCCAGCGCCGCCCATTGCTGAGGCGTCGGCATCTGGAAAACGAAACTTACCGCGACTGTCGCAATGGTCAGACCCATCGCATTGTTGATCAGCAGAATCTGGATCGGTATTTCTCGGCCCGAGAGCTTTTTGATAAAGATCAGTTCCATCCCAATTATCACTGCTGCGGTCAGGGCCAGTAATGCAGCGGGTTGAAAGCTAGCGGGCGTTGGACGCAACAGAACCAAGGCACCGATCAAGGCCACGATGGCGGCCAACCAGCGCCACGGGCCGACACCTTCTTTCAGCAGCGGGATCGCCAACATCATGGCAAAGACCGGGTTCAGGAACGAGATAGCCGTCGCATCCCCAATCGGTATGAAAGCAACGGATGCAAACATCAGCGTGATCCCCAGCCAGCCGAAGCTTGTCCGTCCGATATGCAGACCCCAATGCGGGCGGCTCAGGCGGGGGCGCATGATGCCGACGGCTGTCACGATTACCAGAAAGGCAAATAGAAACCGCCCATGGCTGATCTGCATAGGATGCAGGGCAGGGCCAAGCACATCCGTCCCCAGTGCTTTCGCCAGCAATGTGGTCCCTGCGAGAAGGGCGCTGGCCGCAAGGATCAGCAGGGCCGCAAGGGCAGGATTCTGACGTATCGGTGTCATGGTTCAGCCGTGCGCCAGCGTCGGGTAAATGACAAGCGGTAAATCCCGGTCTCAGAATGATTTTTGCCCCGATCGCAAAAACGGGGTTTTCAGACCCGGTGCGCCCCGCTATATGGCTTCACATGATCAATACCGCACATACCCTGCGCCTCCGACGCCGACGCCTGACCGCATAATCGGCCCGTTTGATCCATTTGCGCTGTCCAAATCCGCGCAAACCCCACCAAATCAGTTGACGACCATGGCCCCAGTGTATCACTCACAGGGCTCAAGCTATTCGAAAAGGATGATCCGATGATCCCGTCCGTTCTGCCGACCTATAACCGCGCGCCCCTGACATTCGTGAAGGGCGAAGGCGCCTGGCTGACCGAGGCGGATGGCCGACGTTTTCTGGATCTGGGCGCGGGCATAGCGGTAAACGCGCTGGGTCATGCGCATCCGGCGCTGGTGGCGGCCCTGACGGAACAGGCGCATGCGCTGTGGCATGTTTCAAACCTCTATAACATCCCGCAACAGCAGGCACTGGCGGACAAGCTGGTGGAACACACCTTTGCCGATACGGTGTTCTTCACCAATTCGGGCACCGAATCCTGCGAATTGGCCGTCAAAATGGCCCGCAAGTATTTTTATGACAAAGGTCAGCCCGAGAAGGTCGAGATCATCACCTTCGACGGCTCATTCCATGGCCGGTCATCGGCGGGTATCGCCGCCGCCGGGTCCGAGAAGATGACCAAAGGCTTTGGACCGCTGCTTCCCGGCTTTGTGCATCTGACATTCGGAGACCTCGACGGTGTCACCAACGCCATCACCGACACCACGGCAGCCATCCTGATCGAACCGGTTCAGGGCGAAGGCGGCATCCGCCCCATTCCGGATGCAGAGCTGAAAGCCTTGCGCCAGATTTGCGATGATAACGGCCTTTTGCTGATCCTCGATGAAGTCCAATGCGGCGTTGGACGGACCGGCAAACTCTTTGCACATGAATGGGCCGGCATCACGCCGGATATCATGATGGTCGCCAAAGGCATCGGCGGCGGTTTTCCTCTGGGTGCGGTTCTGGCCACCGAAGAGGCCGCCAGCGGCATGACGGCAGGCACCCACGGCTCGACCTATGGCGGCAACCCCTTGGGCTGCGCTGTAGGCTGCGCGGTGATCGATCAGGTCGCCACTCCGGCCTTTCTCGAAGGGGTGAATCGCAAGGCGGGCCTGCTGCGTCAGAAGCTCGAAGGCCTGATCGCGGACCACCCCGAAGTATTCGAGGAGGTGCGCGGCTCAGGCCTGATGCTAGGCCTGAAATGCAAACCCGCCAATATCGACGTGGTCAATGCAGGTTATGACAACGAGGTCATCACCGTCCCTGCTGCTGATAACGTGATCCGGCTGCTGCCGCCGCTGACCCTCACCGAGGATGACATCGCACAAGCCCTGATCCGCCTCGAGAAAACTGCGGCACAAGTCGAAAACGCAATGGCTTCGGCCTGAACTCGCCTGATTAAAAAGTGAATTAAAATGAACCACTTCCTTGATATCCACAAAACTGACGCAGGTGATCTGCGGAACATGATCGATCAGGCCAGAGCGATGAAACAGGCGCGCCTTGGGCGTCCCAAAGCCGCCCCCGACGACGAGCAGCCTCTGGCAGGCCGCATGGTTGCGCTGATCTTTGAAAAGCCATCAACGCGGACCCGTGTGTCCTTCGATGTTGGCGTGCGCCAAATGGGCGGGCAGACCATGGTGCTGTCCGGCAAGGACATGCAGCTGGGCCATGGCGAGACCATCGCCGACACCGCCCGGGTCCTGTCGCGCTATGTCGACATGATCATGATCCGGACCTTTGATGAAACCATCCTGACCGAGATGTCCGAATACTCGGACGTTCCCGTCATCAATGGTCTGACCGATCGTACACATCCCTGCCAAATCATGGCCGATGTGCTGACCTATGAAGAGCATCGCGGCCCCATCGCAGGAAAAAAGGTCGTCTGGACCGGCGACGGCAACAATGTCTGCGCTTCATTTCTGCATGCCGCCGGTCAATTCGGTTTCGACCTGACATTCACCGGCCCGGCGCAGCTGGACCCGGAAGAAGAATTCATGGGGCTTGCACGCCAGAAGGGCTCGAAAATCGTGATCGAACGGGACCCGCACAAAGCTGTTGAGGGTGCCGACCTTGTAGTCGCCGACACCTGGGTCTCGATGCACGATTCCCAATCCGCGAAGGAGCGCCGCCACAACATGCTGCGCCCCTATCAGGTCAACGCCGAGCTGATGTCGCATGCCAAGCCAGACGCGTTGTTCATGCACTGCCTGCCCGCGCACCGCGAAGAAGAGGCCACATCCGAGGTCATGGACGGCCCGAACTCGGTGATCTTTGACGAGGCCGAAAACCGCCTGCATGCGCAAAAAGCCGTGATGCGCTGGTGTCTGGGCGTCTGAGGCCGACAGCAATCTGGGAGAGCCATAGATGGCTCTCTTAAATCTCGGAGCAACCAATGCCACACATCACTCTGGAATTCTCTGCCGGGCTCGAAAAAACTCATGATTTTCAAGCCATCTGTGAGCAGCTCTATTCCGTGCTCGCCGCGCATGAAGAATTCGATGCCCCAACACTCAAAATCCGTGCCACCTCGTTTCCGTATTTCCGCATCGGGACCGAACCGCAGACCTTCATTCATGCCACGCTCTTGTTGCTGCAGGGCCGTGATGAGGCAACGCGCGTCGAGTTGAACGCGATCATTCTGAATGTTCTGGCTGCGTCTGCGCCCACGGTCGGCAGCATCACCGTGCGGGATGTTGAAATAGATCGCGCGACCTATGCCAAACGCCTATCAGCCTGACGCGGCCCCGGCATGCGTATGGGAGGACTAAGCGCGTCGGGACACTTCCCAGACCCGTAATCTGGCGAGCGTAGCGACGCACGCCAGAACTACCAGCACACACAATGCGATCTTGGTCATGATCTCCATTGTGCCCTCAATCAGCAGGGCGTGTACGACACTGCCCAGAATGGTTACCAGCGCCAGTCCTGTGTGCCCCAGACGCCAGAGCCGAAATCGCAGGTTCAGGCGTAGGCGCAGAACGCCCATCGTTGCTGCAGCAATACCCGTCCACATCGCGATCACACCCCAGACGGAAAAGGGTGTGGCTGATACGAATAGAAGCGCGTCCACGACATCCGGCGGGCTCGTAATCCACAAACCGCCCACATGGATTACGATCGCTGCGACAAGGGCCAGACCGCACCGCCTGTGCCATAAGCGGCTGCGCACAGGTGAAAGCCCAGGCAACCAGCGTCCGGCCAGCAAGGGTTGCATCAGCAGAAGGCACATCCCGACGATGCCCGCAAACCCGGCAAGGATGTAGATCGGCTCGCGCCACGCCAGATAAGGGCTGAATGCTGCCGCGATAACCGGCACCAGAAGGGCGACAATCAACGCTGCCCAGATCAGTATGCGCCTCAACACGTATCAGGCAGGCTGCAAGACGAAATGCGCGGCAAGCGTTTTATCCTTCGCGCTCGACATCACCGGGCGTAGGAAAACCGTTTCGAACTCGCCGCTGTCATAGGCCAGATGCCCGTGCGGTTGGCCAAAGGCGGGCACGATTTGTGGCATCTCAAGCCGAAATTCACCGTTCGCATCCGTCAGCGTCGCCCCATGGCTGCGCTGGTCGCGCTCGTGCCCCTCGGTCGTATGCGCCCAGATCTGGATACGTTGGCCGGGCAAGGGGGCACCGTCGCCTGCGCGGCGCACGGTGCCGGTCATCCAGAAACCTCCGCCGCCGATGCGCTGCACAATAGGGGCGCCGGGGCGATAGTTGTTCGATCCGCCCCGCATGGACGGGGTCGGTGCAACGCCCTGCGCCCGCGCGGGCGTGGTCAGCCCGGCCGTGCCTAGCGCTGCAAAACAGCCCGCCGTAACCAACGCGCTGCGGCGGGTAAGAAGAACGTGCGACATCGAGAGGGCTCCTTTCGATAACGGGCATGTTGTCTGGCCTGATACTCAATCTAGCACGTTTGTTGCGAAAGCCGAGTTAAGCTGGTCTGAAGATCGGGTCATTTCATCACCGTCACGTGAGCGTTGCCGCCGTTTCCGCCCATCGTGCACTGTATATGTGCACTCATGCGCTATGCCCGACAATAAATCATACTATATTCCACATAATCAAACATATTGAAGCCCAAGCCAGATCCTGACCCAAGGGAGAGCGAGAATGAGCTGGAATCCGACCCATACCCCCGACTGCCGGTCCGAGAACCCGGCGCTGGACAGCCTGATCATCCCCCGTGCCCGTGATCTGGGCGGGTTCGAGGTGCGCCGCGCGCTACCCTCGGTCAAACGGCAACTGGTCGGCCCCTTCATCTTCTTCGACCAAATGGGTCCGGCCGAATTCATCACCGAAGGCGGTATTGACGTACGGCCGCATCCCCATATCGGACTTGGTACCGTGACCTATTTATATCAGGGCGAGTTTGAACACCGCGACAGTCTCGGTACGCATCAGATGATCTATCCCGGCGAGGTCAACTGGATGGTCGCTGGGCGTGGTGTGACCCATTCCGAACGTACCAGTGACCAAACACGCGGCAAGAAACACAGCCTGTTTGGCATCCAGACTTGGATCGCCCTGCCCGAAACTCACGAAGATATGGCCCCCGATTTCGAACACCACAAACAGGGCGCGTTGCCCCATATTCAGGATGCAGGCGTCAGCGCCCGCCTGATCCTTGGTTCCGCCTATGGCGAAACCAGCCCGGTCACCATGCTGTCCGAGACCTTTTATCTCGACGTCCAGCTCGAACCGGGTGCCTCCTTCCCGCTGCCCGACAATCACGAGGATCGCGGTGTCTATGTCACCACAGGCTCGGTCGAGATCGCAGGCGACAGCTTCGAGGCGGGTCGCATGATGGTCTTCCGCCCCGGCGATCACCTGTCCGTGAAGGCCGGACCACTGGGTGCGCGGCTGTTGCTGCTGGGCGGCGCGACCTTGAACGAAGATCGCTACATCTGGTGGAACTTCGTCTCCTCCTCGAAGGAGAAGATAGAAACCGCCACACGCGAATGGAAAACTGCCGACTGGGCGAACGGCGCCTTCCACCTGCCGCCCGGTGATGATCAGGAGTTCATTCCGATCTCGGAAGACCTCGAACGCACCCGACCCAGACGCGCCCGCGTCTGACCTCACGTCACGCTGGCTCCGTTGAACGATCCCGGCGATCCTTGGAGGCACAGCGGAGGTAAGCCATGAATATCGTCATCGCCGGTGCAGGCAGCATTGGCTGCTTTTGCGGCGCATTGCTGGCCGCAGCGGGACACAGCGTGACGCTGCTGGGCCGCGCGCGGGTGCTGGACGCCATCCGGGGACAGGGGCTGACGGTGACAGATTTCTCGAACCTGCATCGGCACGTCGCCGCCGCACAACTCCTGCTCAGCGAAGACCCTGCCTGTCTTGGGGATGCCGAGTTAGTCATCGTCACGGTAAAAACCGGCGCGACCGCCGAGATGGCCATGCTGATCGCCGCATACGCCACGGAAACGGCCCCGGTTCTGTCTTGGCAGAATGGGCTCGAGAACGCCCGCACCCTGCGCACCGCTCTTCCCGGACGCGACGTTCGGGCTGGAATGGTGCCCTTCAACGTGGTGCCGACGGGCCCGGCAACCTATCACCGCGCCACATCGGGCGAGATCGTCATCGAGCGTGGCTCCCGGTCTCTGGCTGAACGCCTAAGCGCCCCGGATCTACCCTTCAGCGAAAGCGACCAGATCGAGGCAGTGCAATGGGGTAAGCTGGTGATCAACCTCAACAATGCATTGAACGCATTGTCCGGCCTGACCTTGCAAAACCAACTGCTCGACCGAAACTGGCGTCGCCTGATGGCTGATCAAATGGCCGAGGCGCAGCGTGTTTTGAAAGTCGCCGAGATCGAGGCCACCTCCACAACGCCACTACCCGCATGGATGACACCGCACATTCTACGTCTGCCAACGCCAATTTTTACACGAATTGCGGCAAAAATGCTGACCATCGACCCCAATGCGCGCACCTCGATGGCTTATGATCTGACGGCGGGTCGCCCGACCGAAATCGACAGTCTACAGGGCGAAATCATCAAACTCGGCCAACAGTACGCGATCCCAACCCCGATCAATAGCCGAGTCTCTCAACTCATCCACCAATCACCGGACACGCCGCTCACAGTCGACCAGATCATAACCTGATCCGTCTCTTCATCTGGCCTAAAATACCTCGGAGCGCGAGGCAGAGCCTCGCAAATTCCGATCAAGCGAACGCAGTCAAAACCCAGAAAATTAGCGCCGACATCACTGCCGCTGCCGGTACCGTGATCACCCAGGCCGCCACGATGGTCATGAAATGCGACCGCCGCACCAGCTTGCGCCGCCGCCGTTCCTCGCGCGCCAGTCGCAGCTCCGCCGGCCGCTGGCGGTTCGAGTATTTCCACCGCCGTTCTGCATGCCACTCCCGATAGAAGCCAACACCAAAGACGGCCCCAACCGCGATATGAGTCGAACTGACCGGCAGACCCAGCCAACTGGCGACGATGACCGTGATCGCCGCCGATAGCGCGACACAGAACGCCCGCATCGGGTTCAGCTTGGTGATCTGGCTGCCGACCATACGGATCAGCTTGGGACCGAACAGGAATAGGCCGAACGAGATGCCAAACGCGCCGATCACCATGACCCATGTCGGGATCGATACTTTCGTGGCAAAATCTCCGAACTCGGCCGCATGCACGATCGCCGCCAATGGACCCACCGCATTGGCCACATCATTGGCCCCATGCGCAAAGCTCAGAAATGTGGCCGAAATCACCAGAGGCAGGCCAAACAATGTCTTCAACGACCGGGTCCGGTTCTCCAACCCTTCAGACTTGCGCTTGACCCACGGTACCGTCGCAGTCCAGACCAGGCCGCCAAAGGTCAGACCGATCAAAAGGGCAAATTGAAGATCAATTTTGACGATCCGCTTCAGGCCTTTGACCGACAAGTAGGTGGCAAACGCCCCTGCCATCACGGCAACCAGAATGGGCACCCAGCGCCGTGCTGCCGCGATCTTGTCGTCCTGATACTGGATCTTGTGTTTGATCAATGCCAGAAAGGCGGCTGCAATCATCCCGCCCAAAACGGGTGAGATCACCCAACTGGCGGCAATCGCGCTCATCGTGCCCCAACTCACCGCACTTAGGCCCGCCGCAGCAATGCCGGCACCCATCACGCCGCCGACCACCGAATGCGTGGTCGAAACCGGTGCCCCGACCCAGGTAGCCAGATTGACCCACAGTGCCGACGATATCAGGGCCGCCATCATCGCCCAGATGAACACATTGCTGTTCTGCACCGACATCGGATCGATGATGCCCTTAGAGATGGTCGAAACCACATCCCCCCCTGCCAGCAACGCGCCTGCGCTTTCTGCGATGGCGGCAATCAGGATGGCTCCGCCCATGGTCAGAGCATTGGCCCCCACTGCCGGGCCCATATTGTTGGCTACGTCGTTGGCACCGATATTGATCGCCATGTAAGCGCCGAATGCCGCAGCTGCGACAACGATCACGCCACCATCGGCCCGTCCGAACAGAAGCGCTGCAGCCAATCCTGCTAGCGCGATAAAGGCCAGTGCAATTCCGGGGGCCAACAGAGGACGCGATACTTGGGCATTGGCGTGCTCAACGCGCGAGATACGCTGTAGGTCACGGTCCAGTGCGTGCCAACGGGCTTTGGTGGAGTGGTCTGACATCGGTTCACAACGGCTGTTTTGAATGATGCCCGCCGCTAAACGGTTCCAATGGGCGCGGCAACCTTTGTCATCAGTTTTTTACAATATTGTTACAATTGCAGTAGCAAGTCGCGCAATTCCGGCTCTTGCACGCGTTCGGCGGCCACCTTCGGGGACACCCAGCAGCGCTTACGCTGATCGGACTCGGGGAATACATCCGCCAGATCGGTCACCTCGATCCGATAAACGCTGGTGATAACCGGCAACGCCGTGCCGTCATCCAACCTTTTGTCGTAAGAGTAATGACCAACGGGATCTTTCTGCACCTCAGTCGCGCGCACCCCAGCCTCTTCCCAGGCTTCCCGCAATGCGGTTTCCGGCCCGTTGAGCCCATCAATGGGCCAGCCTTTGGGGATAATCCAGCGTCCGGTGCCCCGACTGGTGATCAACAGAACGTCGTCACCGGGACCTGCCTTGCGGGTACACAACGCAGCAACCTGCACCCGGCTTGGGCGCTGGATCAGCGGTCGCGCGACCTCTTCCCAGATGTTGCGTATCCATGTCGTCATGTCAGGCCTGCTCGGGCGTATTCTTTTTGTAATTCGAAGAAGTTACATAATCATGTATCGCTGAGTTAACAATACCGCCCTCGGATAACCGCAAAATATGGCCTGAACTTTCGGTGTTTCGTGTATTTTTGCAGCAATTTGTGCGCTTTGCACTGTTTCCGCCAATGAGGCTTATTTACGCCCACCTGATCAACTCAGCCTTTGCGCCGCTTCGCGCGCAGCGTTGGATCCGCCTGAGTTGGATCTTCGGGCCAGGGATGTTTTGGGTACTGCGCCCGCATGTCCTTGCGCACATCGGCATATGACCCGGCCCAGAATCCGGGCAGATCACGGGTGATCTGGATCGGTCGCTGGGCCGGTGACAGCAGAGTGATCTTCAAAGGCTCGCCCCCAACCACCGGATGTTGCGTAACGCCGAATACCTCTTGTAGCCGAACCGAGATTTCGGGCACCGCACCGCCATAGTCAATTGGCAGCTTGCGGCCCAACGGAGTCACAAACGAGCCCGGCGCCCGCCGATCCAGTTCCTGCATCTGGTCCCAGTCCAGCCGGGCGCGCAGCGCGGGCAGCAGGTCGAACCGCTTCCAGTCATCGGCATTGCGCACGCCCGAGAGCATCGGCAGCAGCCAGTCTTCCAGCGTTTCCATCAGCCCGGTTTCCGAGAAGTCCGGCAGATCAGCGCCTTCCGCGCGGATCAACTCGACCCGAGCGGCCAATCGCGCTGCGGCCCCGGTCAGCCGCACACCCAGATCGCGCACCCCGTCCAACATCGCCTGCGCCAATGCATCCCCGGGGACATCTTTCCAGATGCGGTCGTCCAGCGTGATCGCTCCGAACCGCTCTTGCCTGCGCGCCACGACACGGCGTTCGCGTTTCGACCAGTCGCAGCTGTCGACCCACGCGATCTGATCGCCGAATAGATCGCGAATTTCCCCCTCGGAAATCTGCGCTGCCATGCGCACGCGCGCTTCACGCGGGTTCCCATCCGTATCCGTCACCACAAGATAAGGTGCACCCGCCAGCGTATCACCGGCTTCCAGCACGACGCCTTTGCCACCCGACAGGACATAACGCGGGACATCTCCCTTGCGTCGCTGTCCGATGCGATCGGGATAGGCCAGCGCCGCCATCGCTGCCGGGCTCAGACCGCCCGCATCCTTAGATTGCGCGCGCAACCGCTTTGCTTCGCCCTTGATCCGATCCAGCGCGCCCATGTTGACCTGCCAGACCCGATTGCGCTGAAACGCGCGCACGTCCCGCAGCACCTCAAGCCTCAAAGACAGATCGACCGGAGCGCCCCTTAGCGGATCGCGTTCCGCCATCAGCGCCGCCAGTGCCGCGGCCTCAGGTCCTGCGTGCAGCAACATGTGCCCCAGCCGAGGATGCAGCGGCAGCGCCGCCAGCGCCCGCCCATGTTCGGTGATCCGACCTTTGCCATCCAGGGCACCCAGCATCGCCAGCAACGCGCGCGCCTCAGCCAGCGTGCCTTCGGGCGGCGCGGTCAGAAATGCAAGATCACCCGGTTCTGCGCCCCAGAGCGACAATTCTAACGCCAGCCCGGTCAGATCGGCAGCCTCGATTTCGGCAGGCGGGTAGGCGACCAGTGCACCTTCTTCGCCCTTGGACCACAACCGATAGCAGACACCTTCGGCCACACGCCCCGCACGGCCTGCGCGCTGCGTCGCTTCGGCCCGCGTCACCCGCTCGGTCACCAGCTGCGACATGCCTGATCCCGGATCGAACCGCGCCCGCCGGGCTTGCCCCATATCGACCACCACGCGGATATCGGGAATAGTCAGCGAGGTTTCGGCAATCGACGTCGCCAGAACTACCTTGCGACCTTGCTTAACCGGCGCAATCGCCACGCGCTGGGCGGCAAAGGGCAGTGCTCCGAACAAAGGCCGCACTGAACAGGTGTCGGGTAGACGGCTGGCCAAAGCCGCCTCGGCCCGCCGAATTTCACCTTCACCGGGCAGGAACACCAGCATGCCCCCTTTGGTTTCCCGTTCGGCTCGCACCACCAGATCGATCAGCGCGTCCAGTCGCCGCGCCTGCGGCGCCAAAGGCCGGTCCAACCAGCGGGTCTCGACCGGATAGCTGCGCCCTTCGGATGTCACCAGAGGCGCGTTCATCAGCTGGCCCACCGGTTCAGCATCCAGCGTCGCGGACATCGCCAGCAAGATCAGGTCATCGCGCAACGCTCCAGTCACCTCAAGGCACAGTGCAAGCCCAAGATCGGCGTTCAGGGACCGTTCGTGGAATTCATCGAATATCACAGCACCTACGCCGGGCAGGTCAGGTTCGGATTGCAGCATCCGTGTCAGGATACCTTCGGTCACAACCTCGATGTGCGTCGCCTTTGAAATTTTCACGTCTCCACGGACACGATAGCCCACGGTCTGGCCCACGGGTTCACCCAGCGTCTCGGCCATGCGTTCGGCGGCGGCGCGGGCGGCCAGCCGCCGGGGCTCCAGCATGACGATCCGGCCCTCGCACAGACCGGCCTGTAGCATCTCAAGCGGCACGCGGGTTGTCTTGCCCGCACCCGGCGGCGCCTGCAGCACCGCGCGCCCATGCGTTCGCAAGGCGTTCAGAATATCGGGAATGGCGTCATCAATGGGCAACCGGGTCATATCGCCTTATCGCCAAAGCCTCGGCCAAGGTCCAGCGTCGCCAAACTCGGCTCCGGTTGGGGCTGGACAAACCGGGTCATCCCCCCTCATCTAGGGCAAATTCCAGCCGGGGACTTACCGATGAACATTGCCGAGCTTGGCGACAGGATCTTGAACGGAGAGCGCAGGGCACTGGCCCGAGCGATCACGCTGGTCGAAAGCGGGCGTGAAGATCATCGGGCGCAGGCAACCGCGCTGCTGGATCAATTGAGCGGCGCCGGACGTCAGGCGCTGCGGATCGGGTTGTCGGGCACGCCGGGCGTTGGCAAATCGACCTTTATCGAAAGCTTCGGCATGATGCTGACGGGGCAGGGGCTGCGTGTTGCGGTTCTGGCAGTTGATCCCAGCTCGGCCCGTTCGGGCGGCTCGATCCTGGGCGACAAAACCCGCATGGAGCGGCTGAGCCGCGAGAAAAACGCCTTTATCCGCCCGTCCCCCAGCCAAAGCCATCTTGGTGGCGTGGCGCGTCGCACGCGCGAAGCGATTGCGCTTTGTGAGGCGGCGGGTTTTGATGTCGTGCTGATTGAAACCGTGGGTGTGGGCCAATCTGAAACCGTGGTGGCCGAGATGTCTGACCTGTTCCTGCTGCTGCTGGCCCCGGCGGGCGGCGATGAGTTGCAGGGCGTCAAGCGCGGCATCATGGAGATGGCCGACATGATCCTGATCAACAAGGCCGATGGTGACCTGAAAGCGACTGCAACCCGCACCTGCGCCGATTACGCGGGCGCGCTGCGTCTGCTGCGCAAACGCCCGCAGGACCCCGAAGGGTTTCCCAAGGCCATGACCGTTTCAGCGGTTGAAGAGCATGGGCTGGAACAGGCCTGGGACGAGATGCAGGCCCTGACAACCTGGCGGCGCGAAGCCGGGCATTGGGTATTGAACCGCGCCACACAGGCAAAATACTGGTTCGAGCAAGAGGTACGCCACGCATTGCTTGCGCGTCTCGAAACGCCACAGATGCGCAGTCGGATGAGCGATCTTGGCGCTCAGGTCAGTGCGGGCCACCTCCGCCCATCGGCGGCGGCCGAACAAATCCTCTCCGGGCTGTCCGACGCGTAACACTCTGGCGGTATGATGCGTGCGCGGCTGGTGCGCTGACCGCTAATCGTGTATTAAAGCTACATATATTGTTGTGTTTGAGTGTAAGTCACTGCGTTTGAACCGGGTTGAGAAAGGGCTTGGTCACCTCGGATCGTGCCCGGATTCTCCGAGGAACGGGACACGTCAGAATGCCCAATATCAATGGTACCAACGGCGACGACGATATCGATGTCACAAATGACAACGGTACTCTGAACGGAAACCCGGCGACGCCTCCGGTGACCGGTATCCTTGGCCGTGGCGGCGATGACGATATCACCATCACCAATAGCACCATTGCCAACAATGTCCTGGGCAATGCAGGCACCGACACGATCATTGTCACCAACAGCACGGTTGGCGGGCGCATCGCTAGCGGGTCCGATGCGGATACGGTTGATATCAGGGGGTCAACCGTCGGCGATATCCGGCTTGGTGCCGGTAATGACACGCTGAATTTCACCAGCACCACGGTGTCGGGTGACATTCGCGGCGGCAGCGGAACCGACACGCTGAACCTCCCTGAGGGCACTGTTATCACGGACGATACTTTCGGGGTGATTACGGTCGAAGACGGGGTTGGTTACTCAGTCTCTAGCGGCACATTTACCCTGCCTTCAGGCATCACCGTCACGTATTCAGCGTTCGAGAACGGGTCGGGTATGCCCTGTTTCACGCGCGATACATTGATCACGACGCAGCAGGGCCAGACCCCCATCCAGTCGCTGTGCACCGGTGACCTGATCCCCACGCTGGGGCAGGGCCTGCACCCGATCCGTTGGATCGGGCGGCGCGAATTTGATCGCTTCCAGCTTGAAGCCAACCCCAGACTCTGGCCTGTGCGTATCCTTGCAGGGGCATTGGGCGAGGGGCTGCCGCATCGCGATCTGCTGGTCTCGCGCCAGCATCGAATGCTGGTGCACTCAAAGATCGCCCAACGCATGTTCGGCACGACCGAGGTTCTGATTCCGGCCATCAAACTCACCGCAATGCCGGATATCTACGTTGATGAAAGCGTGGAAAGCGTCGAGTATTACCACCTGCTGTTCGACCGCCATCAGGTGATCTTTGCCGAGGATGCGCCAACCGAAAGCCTCTATACCGGCCCCGAAGCGCTGAAAATGCTGAGCGCCGCGTCGCGTCGCGAGATATTCGAGATTTTTCCCGAATTGACAGACCTTGATTACCGCGCCGACCCGGCCCGCATGATCCCCGGCGGGCGGCTGCAAGCGCAGTTGATCACACGGCATTTGAAGAATAACAAGCCGCTGTTGCGGATGCCTCGGATCTGAACTTCCAAGGAATTCAACAAGGGGGCAAAGATTTCGCCGCAGCCGTCTTGACCCTTCGCGCGATTCCCACTAAACGCATCCAACCAGTTTTCGGGCGCGACTTCGGGTTGCGCCCCTTGTGATTTGGCCGCGGGTCTTGTACCCGGCCTCCAGAAACAAAGGAAGAAACCATGTCGCGCCGTTGCGAATTGACCGGAAAAGGCCCGATGACTGGCAACAATGTCAGCCACGCCAAAAACAGAACTCGTCGCCGTTTTCTGCCCAACCTGAACGACGTTACCCTGCAGTCGGAAACTCTGGGTCGTGGCGTCAAGCTGCGCATCTCGGCAGCTGCCCTGCGCTCGGTCGACCACCGCGGTGGTCTGGACGCGTTCCTGGCCAAAGCCAAGGATGACGAGCTGTCGGCGAACGCCCTGAAAGTGAAGAAAGAAATCGCCAAGGCACAAGCCTCGGCCTAAGCGCTTTCTCACGCAAGAATTCAGCCCTGCACCCTGCGGTGTGGGGCTTTTCTTTTTTGCATTCGCTGCCCCTGTGCGAATGATTGTCTCTGAAATGGTAATAAAACGCCCCGCTTCGTGACGTTGTTCACAGAACGCCTGCTGAATATCGCATATGTTTATGCATATTCATGTTGAGGGGGTTACCATGTCACTCAAAGCAAAGAATTTTCTGTTTTTACTGCCACGATCAATTGCAAAAGCTGTGATCCGCTGCACCCGGATGCAGCGCCGGGTAAACCGACTGCATACGGGGATGAATGCCGAGGCGTTCAGGCCGCCGAAAAGCTGAGCTAGGCCATACTGTCTCAGCCACTGCTTTGCGCTTGAAGCCGGTTCAGCGGGCGGCGTATATACCAAGCTGACATGACAGGCTTTTTCCGCACATTTCTGCCTTATGCGCTGTCCTTGATGGTGATCCTCACCGGGCAGGGACTAGCCGTGTCGCGGGGTATGGAGCGCGCGGTCGGGCAGATGGTTTTGTGCACCGGCAGCGGGCCGGTCGTCGTCTATATGGACGAAGACGGCCAACCGACCCGCGCACCGCAATACTGCCCTGACTATGCGCTCAACCTGCTGGGCGCGATACATGAAGCCTCGGTTGCCGTACCTCCGGCCCCGTCGCGCGCGCTCCCCGCGCCGTCGCTCCTTTCCCAGCATCTGATTGCCGCGCCGCTGCCGCGACACCCAGCTCGTGCCCCGCCGGTTTCTGCCTGATTCCAGTTTCCAAATTCTATCAGACAGTTACCAAGGAGAGGCATAATGACCCTCAAATCCAGCCTGCTTGCAGTCCTGACTACCTTTTCGCTGACCGGTGCGGCGCTGGCTGCCGATACCATCTCGGTCGAAGACCCTTATGCACGGTCTTCGGGCAAAACCGCGAAGGCGGGTGCCGCCTTCATGATGATCCAGAATCAAGGCGATACCGATGACCGCCTGATCGGCGTGACCTCGGATGCGGCTGCCCGAGTGGAACTGCACACTCATAAGGTTGACGAAAACGGTGTCGCCAAGATGGTGCATGTGAAGGAAGGCTTCGCCATTCCGGCGGGCGAAACCCACATGCTGAAACGCGGCGGTGATCACGTCATGTTCATGGGCCTGACAGCGCCCTTCGAACAGGGAGGGAGCGTTCCCGTCACACTGATCTTCGAAAACGCCGGAGAGGTCGCGGTCGAGATCCCGGTCGATCTTGAGCGCCAGGACAAAGGCGGCCATTCGAACTAACGCCTGTCTTCAGGCTGTGGTACAGCCATCATCCATACGTCAGGCCGGGCAATGCCCGGCCTGTTGCGTCATCTGTTGACGGTTTTCATCTCCAATCGATCGCCCGCTTTTTTGAACCGTGCCGCCAGAAAGAACATCACCACCGCCGAGGTCAGCGCGAAGAAGGCAATTGCCCAGCCCAACGCCACCATGCCGCTGCCGGGCCAGAAGATCAGCACCAGCCCGACGATGAGTGCGAAGATACCTGAATTACGCACCGTTGCGCGCTCGGGGTCTTGTGGATGCATTTGCGGCAGCGCCATGAACGAGCCGATCGCAACGAACAGCGCCATCGCCCCCATGAGGGTGAACGCCAGCCAGGCCACGCCCTGTGGCCAGATCAGCAACACCAAACCGATCAGCGCGGCACCGATACCGACGCCTCCGATCAGCCCGCGCCGCCCAAAACCCAGCCAGGTCAGCGCGCCATCCAGAATCAGCAGCACCCCTACCAATCGCAGCAATAATGAGATGCTGCTGGTCGGCCAGAACAGCGCTGCAATCCCGATCAGACCCGCGAGAATTCCACGCAGCAGAAAGGTCCACCACAGGCTGGCCAGATTGGTACTTAACGTATCGCGCGCGTCGATACTGCTGTCGTCAAGGATTTCTCCGTCTTTGGGCGGTAGATCGGTCATGTCACTCACTCGGGTTTGCGTTTTCTGCACCATAGACGGGAAGACGCGCCGCTGTCTGCCCCTATCGCGTGCTGCCTCGCGCCAACAGCTCATCGACCCAGCGCGGTACTGCCTTCGAGGCTGGCCCCAGCCGGGTTTCATCAAATATTCCGGCTGATGGCTCAAGGTTCAATTCGATCGTCCGCGCGCCCACGGCCCGCGCCTCTTGTACAAACCCTGCCGCCGGATAAACCTGCCCCGAGGTGCCGATCGAGGCGAACAGCGATGCTTCCATCAGATGGTCGTAGATCTCATCCATGAAATATGGCATCTCGCCGAACCATACCACGTCGGGCCGGGCCGAGGGCTGGTGACAGGACGGGCAGGGCTCACCCACATCCATTTCGGGTGGCGAAGCCCAACGATATCCGCACGCCTCACACAAAGCCCCAGCCAAGGTGCCATGCATATGGATCACATGCGCGGCCCCTCCTGCCTCGTGCAGGCTGTCGACATTCTGGGTGACAAGGATCACCTCTCCAGGCCAGCCCTGCTGCAACCGGGCCAGCGCCTGATGCGCCGCGTTGGGTTGCGCCTTGGCGGCCTGTACTCGGCGGGCATTGTAAAACTGATGCACCAGCGACGGATTGCGGGCAAAGCCCTCGGGCGTGGCCACATCCTCGATCCGGTGCTGCGCCCACAGGCCCCCTTCATCGCGGAACGTGCCCAATCCGCTTTCGGCGGAAATCCCGGCCCCGGTCAAAATGACGATCTTTTCCATACCCGCCCCACGCGCTAAACCACTCTTATGACACACCGTATCCTTTTCGTCTGCCTGGGCAATATCTGCCGATCCCCCGCCGCCGAGGGCGCTTTTCGCGCCCGCGCCCCGCATCACCAGACCGACAGCGCCGGAACCTCGGGCTGGCATATCGGAGACCCGCCTTACGGCCCAATGCAAAAGGCCGCCCGCGCGCGTGATATCGACCTCAGCGACCTACGCGCGCGCCAGTTCGTGGCCGAGGATTTCAACCACTTCGACCTGATCATCGGAATGGACGCAGAAAACATCGAGGGTATCGAGGCCCTGCGCCCCGACGGCATCACCACCCCGGTCCGCCTGCTGACCGATTTTGCGCCTGACAGCGGCGCGGACCACGTGCCCGATCCCTATTACACCCGGGATTTCGACGGCGCGCTGGACCTGATCGAAGAGGCGGTGCAGGGGCTCGAGGCACATGTGCGGGCCTAGCTTGAATATACCATTCATTTACGACGGCAGATGCGGACGGCATTGTTCCCCATGCGATATATGTCCAATTCTGGACTGATGGGTATGTCGAACTCAATTTGTAACAACTAAATTTGAGCCAAGTGTTTCAAATAGGTTCTACGGCAAAAATGGGGCAAAGCAGGTGGTGGCTGAAGCTTCCTTATGTAGCGCTATCCTCATCCGGGCATGGGCAAATCTCATCCATTGCTTCCAGAACGATCTTAGCAATAACAGTAACTGGAACAACGGTGTCGGCCGTAAATTCAGCGATTTCAGTCGTCAGAGCCATCGCTTCCTCAAGTAGTATAGCTATTGTCTCATTGTTCTCTCGGAACTTATCGTATGCCTCGGTTGCCAACAGTACGCGATCTTCCTGAAGGCTCCGGATAAAGCCGACAGCAGTCCGGGCTTGTTTGCGCCGTCGGCAATAGTCGATTTTGTCACAAAAATCCTCAGGTTCGCCAGGTGGTTTTCTCTTGACTTGTCGAGCAAGCAAGCGACCCGACCAGCCAATAAACCGTGCCTTCTGCTCTTGCCACCAGCTAACAATCGAGTAGCTTCGACCATGCGCGTTAGCTATGCGTCTGAGATCGCTTGAAATTTGTCGATCGAGCGCTTTGGGTGTCAGAAGCAACGCTTGTTCAAGAGTTAGAGCATCTTTGTAACCCGGCGGCTCTGCACCGATGCCATCTATAGTCATCGTCATTCTAAAAAAACTTTCGTAGCAAATTCAAAACATGAAGCGCACACGATGTTGCAAAGGCAATGCTTGGCAACGTACTTTAATGAAAATGGTGACTTGCCGCTAAAAAGAGAGGCGCCAGAGTCCATCTGGTTTCGTTGTAGAAGAAATGCTGCGTTCTTGAGATAAACTTTTGAAAGTCGCAAATTAGAGCGATAGCAAATAATCGTATTCGCTGCCTCTCGCTCTATCCCACCACCTTCAACTGACCACCTAACCACGGCAATTGCGCAATCGCTGGATCAACGATCTGGCTGCGCATCAGGCGTCGGATCATGTCGGCCACTTCCTGAGGTACCTGATCGGACCAGTCGGTCCGTGTAAACAAGGAAATGGTGCGTGCGAACTCACCGAACGGGGCGGGGTGCGCCTCCATCCCGTCGTGGAAGCGGGCGGCGCGCATATAGCCCAGCGGCGTGGTAATCGCCCAGCCGAGGCCGCGCGCAACCATCGCCATCAGCGCGAGGTGTGAGCCGATTTCGAACCGTTCCTCGAATTCCAGCTGCTGCCGGGCCAGATGGCTTTCGATCTGACGGCTGATCAACTGCTCGCGGGCATAGCGCAGAAAGGGCAGATCCTGCACTGGTTGCGCAACGCCCTTAGGCGCGACCAGAATGAACGGATCCTGCACTAGCGGATATTCGACCACGCCCTCCAGCACCTCGCCAGAATGGGCCGAGACCGCCATGTGCAGGCGCTGCGCTTCCAGCTCGGCAAACAGGTCCAGACTGGGCAGCGTGATCAGCTTGAATTTCGACCGGGTCAGACTGTCGGCCAGCAACGTCGCCAATCGCGGCGTCAGGTCGTTGTCGAAATCGTCGATCAAGCCGATGGACAGGGTGGTCAGATGCCCCAGATCCATCACCGCCAGTTCGCCTTGCGCCATCTGCAACTCGGCCAGCACTGCCTCGGCCCGCGCCAGGAAACTGCGGCCGGCCTGCGTCAGTCGCATCGGTCGCCGCCCGTGATCCACCAGATCGGTGCCCAAAGCCTTTTCCAGATTGCGCAATTGCTGGGAAACCGAGGGCTGGCTGAGCCCCGTGATCTCGGCCGCCTGCGCCACCGATCCCGTCCGTGCCAGCGCCTCGAACACCTCAAGGCCCCGCAGGGTCAGCCCTTTCATCACCATCGCACATACCTTTCGCTGCGCCATTTCTGAGGCGCAGCGGGCATCAGGTCAAGGATTGACAGGGCTCAGTTGCAGATCGCTTGTGCCATCTGGCCAAAGTTCTGATACCGATCCCACAGCGCATCATCGCGCGCGGTCTGCGACATCTTCAACTCCTGCGCCTGATGCGGGTTGGTGAACCACTTGGCGACGGTCTTCTGATCACTACGCGTCAGCGCCTGATCCGCCACGCGCTGAATACACCGGCACCGCGCCCGCGTCGCCGCTTCACGGTCTGATGCCAGACACGCCCGCTTGATCTGCGCCGCGTCCACTGTGTGGGCCACCGACGTCAGTGATGCCGCACAAAATGCGATTAAGAGGAACTGTTTCATACTCGAGCCTCGTTTTTTGCCTGCCCGGACGGGTCTTATGCCCCTCTCGGTCTGCGGCGGAGTATGAATCAAAGTGGATTCGGGATCAATTGGGTGGTTCGAAAAAGTGATTGCACGCGGCTGGGATGTCGCGTTTTCTGGCCAGACATTGTTTAAATCTCTTTCATGAGACCACTATGCTTAAGAAATACGGGCGCACTTCCATCTGCCGGAGTCTCCCGGGGCGACCAGCGATGATAAGATCATGTCCAGCGTTGACGAACTGGCTTCGGCTGATGAGGTTGTCTTCACCGAAAAACTGGACGGTGAGAATACAACGATTCATAGTCAGGGCTGCCATCCTCGCAGCATTGACGCGCGACACCACCCGTCCCGAGATTGGATGAAGGCCTTCGCTGCCGGAATTTCGCCACAGCATGACGAAGATGAGCGCATAGTCGGTGAATATCTGTTTGCTCGCCACTCGATAGCGTACTCGGCGTTGCCGACTTATTTCCTGGGCTTCGCCTGGATCAAGGCAAAGCGCGTGCAATCGTGGGACGCGACGCTTTCACGCTTTCTCGAGCTGGGGATTACTGCCGTTCCCGAACTCTATCGCGGACGGTTCTCTGTTAAGGTTGTGGCAGATGTGATCGCGGGCCTGGATCTGGATACTCAGGAGGGTTTTGTCGTTCGCACAATTGCAGCGTTTAATGAAGAAGAACTGCCCACTCACCTCGCGAAGTACGTGCGCGAGGGTCATGTGCAAAGCGAGACGCATTGGATGAACGCAGAGCTGGTTAAAAACAGGCTGGTCTGACTGGACGGAGGCCTCGCAAACAAAGGGTTTCGCTGGGTCTCGTCCCACCTTGACCACAGCCCAATTCCGACGCATATCCCCAACCCATGACAGACCTCGCTCATATCCGCAATTTCTCCATCGTCGCGCATATCGACCATGGCAAATCCACCCTTGCTGACCGGCTCATCCAAGAGACCGGAACGGTTAAGGATCGCGACATGAAGGAACAGCTGCTCGACAGCATGGATATCGAGCGTGAACGCGGCATCACCATCAAGGCCAACACGGTTCGCATCGACTATACCGCCGACAATGGCGAGCAATATGTGCTGAACCTGATCGACACCCCCGGCCACGTGGACTTTGCCTATGAGGTCAGCCGCTCCATGCGTGCGGTCGAGGGCTCGCTGCTGGTCGTGGACTCGACCCAAGGGGTTGAGGCGCAGACGCTGGCGAATGTCTATCAGGCCATCGACGCCGATCATGAGATCGTGCCGGTGCTCAACAAGATCGACCTACCAGCGTCCGATTGTGACCGCGTCGCGGAGCAGATTGAGGATGTGATCGGCATCGACGCCACCGACGCCATTCAGGTCTCCGCCAAGACGGGGCAGGGCATCCACGAAACGCTCGAAGCCATCGTGCAGCAACTGCCCGCGCCACAGGGCAATCTGGACGCGCCGCTCAAGGCGATGCTGGTGGATTCCTGGTACGACGCCTATCTCGGCGTCATCGTTCTGGTCCGCATCATGGACGGCACGCTGAAAAAGGGGATGCGGGTGAAGTTCATGTCGAACAACACCCTGCACCATGTCGACCGCGTCGGCGTCTTCCGGCCTGAGATGGAGATGGTGGATTCGCTGGGCCCCGGTGAGATCGGCTTCCTGACCGCCTCGATCAAACAGGTCCGCGACACCCGCGTCGGCGACACCATCACCAATGACCGCAACGGCACCGAAGAGGCCCTGACGGGATTCAAACCCGCGCAGCCGGTGGTGTTCTGCGGCCTCTTCCCCGTCGACAGTTCCGAATTCGAAGACCTGCGCGATGCGATCGACAAACTGGCCCTGAACGACGCCAGCTTCAGCTTTGAAATGGAAACCTCGGCGGCATTGGGCTTTGGCTTCCGCTGCGGTTTCCTCGGCCTGCTGCACCTAGAGGTCATCCGCGACCGGATCGAACGCGAATACGATATCGAGCTCATCACGACGGCTCCCTCGGTGATCTATCACGTCTACATGAAAGACGGCGAGATGATCGAGCTGCACAACCCCGCCGACATGCCCGACCCGTCGAAGGTCGACCATATCGAGGAACCGCGCATCAAGGCGACCATTCTGGTGCCGGATGAATACCTCGGCGACGTGCTGAAACTCTGCCAAGACCGCCGTGGCATCCAGCTGGACCTGACATATGCGGGCACCCGCGCCATGGTCGTCTATGACCTGCCGCTGAACGAGGTTGTCTTTGACTTCTACGACCGCCTGAAATCGGTGACCAAGGGTTATGCCTCGTTCGACTACCAGATGACCGGCTACACCGAGGACAATCTGGTCAAGATGTCGGTGCTGGTGAATGACGAACCGGTCGACGCGCTGTCGACCATGGTTCACCGCGACCGGGCCGAGATGCGGGGCCGTGCAATGTGCGAAAAGCTCAAGGACCTGATCCCGCGCCACATGTTCAAAATCCCGATCCAGGCCGCCATCGGAGGCAAGGTCATCGCCCGCGAGACCCTCTCGGCCTTGCGCAAGGACGTGACCGCCAAATGCTACGGAGGCGACGCCACGCGGAAACGCAAACTGCTGGACAAGCAGAAGGCGGGTAAGAAAAAGATGCGTCAGTTCGGGAAGGTGGATATCCCGCAGGAGGCGTTTATTTCAGCGTTGAAGATGGACAGCTAAGGCTGTCCTTCCTCTCCGTTGATCGGTTCTATACGGCCTCAGGATCAGCGTCACTCTGACCAAGTTCCGCGAGTTCACTCCAAACCGCTCTTGGGATATCCCAATCCGCCCATTCGAGTGTTTGTCTCACATGCTGTGGCCAAGTCACTCCACACACCGTTGACGCAATTTTTGCGTCCCGCATCGAGAATTGCAGCGCTAAGGCGCCTAAGGGCACGTCATAGCGGGCACAGATTTCCTCAACCGCGCGCACAGGTGCGAGCGCTTCTTCTGTTGCTGGCCGATAGACGTAGAAATGATGGATTGCGCTGCCTCTGGCCAAGATTCCGCCGGCGTAAGGCGCTGCGTTCAATACCGTAACGTCCTTCGAGTTGGCCAGTTTGATCAGCGGCGCCGCATTCATGTTTACAAGCGTGTGCCGGTTGTGAGTCATCACCACGTCGAAATCCCGTTCGCGCAGCATTGGCATCAACACATCCAACTGCCCGCCCGCCAGACCAACTGCAGTTGCCAATCCTTCCTCTTTAATTTTGAATAATTCGTCCAGCGCACCTCCGCTGCGGGTAATCTCAGTTACGTCACCAGCGTATTCCGGGTCGTGCAGATGAAGGATGTCCACGCGATCTACCTCAAGAGCCTTGAGGCTTTGTTCAAAGGACCGCCGCGCTTGGGCGGCGTCGAAAACATTCGTTTCCATATCACGGTCTACTTTTGTGGACAGAACGCGGCCTTTCGGCCAGCCACCGAGTTCACGTATGACACTCCCGATGCGCTCCTCGCTACGCCCCAACGCATAGCCTCGGGCGGTGTCGATAAACCCGTCGGGCCGGGCAAGTATGGCACGTATGGTCTCGCGCGCCCTATTCTCATCAACTTCGTAACCGTAAATCTGTGGAATGTTGCCTATACCGGTTGATCCAAAGCCAATTCGTGGGATTCGCACTCCGGTTTGACCTATTTCGCAAAGTGTTGTCATTGCACCCCTCCCCAGTCGCATATGAATAATTGAATTTTGAACAGGTCGACCCATCACTGCAAGTTCGGGGGCAAAAAAACACAAGTAGAAAAGCGAGAATGGAACCTGAAACTGTGACCCACCTCACAGCCCTAAATCAGCCCATCTGCTACAGTTGACCTAATGGCAACCTTTGCAGGAGGCCCTTATGTCTACATCGCTTGTTCCCCTTATCGCTTTTGGATCAGCAGGCCTTTATTCCGTTGCCATGATCGCGATGAAGTTCTGGTGGAAACTCCCCGGCGTGGGTCTTGGTCTACTGATCGTCGCGACCCTGCTGGCCGGGGCCACGCTCGAACTCGCCGCGCTGCGCGAGGAACGGCTGGGCATCATCTATACCGGCATTCTTGGGGCCGAGGTTGTTCTGATCGCCATCGCCTCATTCTTTCTTTTCGGCGAGAACTTCTCGTATCGCGAGGCGGCAGGTATCGGTCTGGTCATCCTCGGCACTGCGCTGGCCTGGGCCTGACGCAAACATTACCGGTTCATGAAGTTTCCCTTAGGTAAGTTGTAACTGGCGCACCTCCGCCCAATCTGTATGCCACAGCAAGGATGTTCGCTTTTGAACTCCAAAGGGTCGCTTTCAGGAGGAGATCCCCATGACCAGATACATGACTGCCGGAGCCGCCGCTCTGGCCACGTCCCTCGCCCTCGGAACCGCAGCACTGGCCGATACCACACCGGATCTGCGCGGCACGTGGGTCGGGTCCTACACGACCGTGCAGCCCAGCCATTATTACAAGGGCGATCAGCCCCGCTTTAATCAGGCCGAATGGATGCTCGACGTCCAGATGCAGGAAGACAATGTCTTCTGGGGGCCCAGCAAGTGGCGTCGGGATGGCGACACTGAATGGAATGAATACGAGGCCACCGGAACCATCAGCCTCGATGGGTCTGGCTCGATCGGCATCGTTGAAACATCCCCGCTGGTGATTGGCGCCAATGCGTTGATCGATGCGCGGTACGAGGACGGCAAGATCTTTGCCGATTTCCGTAGCCTGCGAAACGGAACGACCTACAGCACAGTTCTGGAACGTCAGGTGAACTGAAGCGTTTCCGGCCCGATCGGATGTTAAAGGGGGTTAATGCCGCTGAGATTTGTGACTGCGGCAGGAGTAGTAGGTACCCCGTTCAGGTCGGAGCGCTTCTCATAAACAACAGTCTCCACAGGGAGGCGACGGGCCGGGCGGCGATCTCGCCGCCCGCGACAGGGTCCAGACCCCCGCGTTTGAGAATGCGGCGTTCCTCGGCACGGGTCATCTGGATCTCGCGGACCTTCAGCGCGGCGTCGCGCGCGGTGAGGTAAGAACCGTCCGGCCCAGGTTCCATCCCCGGAATACCACGCCCCTTCGACCACCACCCGCGCACCCCGCTGAGCGGGTGTTTGCGTCCGATGGTGTCATCATCCATTAACTCCCAAATCCGCTGCGCCTCGTTCATCGACACCAGTGCGGCGATCGGTTTGCCATAACGGGTCAGCACGATCACTTGCCGGGGGTCTTGCGACAAGGTGGCCAGTTCGCCCAAACGGGCGCGAGCTTGAGAAATGGTCAGGCGCATAGACGAATCTCCGGTTGTACGATTCGAAAGATTGGGGGCTTGAGTGTTGTACAACTCGGACAATACCCCCCTAATTCAGCGCGCGGGACCTTCGCAGGTGCAGAAACCAAGCGAATTCTGGCCCGAGATCCATATTTGACTTTTTCCATCCCCAAGCCTGCGCGATGACGCGAATTCTCGGGTTATCCACATGGCTCTCCCGGCGGATATCAACAGCTTATCCCCGTCTAATTTTTATGCTGCAGTGCTATTTTCTTGCCGGATCATGACGCTGATGTAACAGTCTGGTTACTGCTTCTGATCTTTGGAACAGGGGTGGGATGCAAGGGCCAAGGGGGCCACAGCGGCGAAGGCGGATTTTAGGATTTGTTTGTAGTTGCAATGGCTTACCGGTGGTGGAGCAGGTGGTCTGGGCTTCGGTTCGGGTTAAATGCTAAGCCTATCAGAAGGTCCGCGCGGACTGCGACGCGACACAGCGCGTGTGGCAGTGGCCAAAGTCCCTTCGGGGGCCGAGGCAACTGGACCGGGAAGCCCCTCGGGCGGAACGGACCGGCAAGGCGTCAGGAGTGTCCGCAAGGATGCATGCAAAGACCGCGTCTGAGCACCTGACGCCTTTTCCTTTTTGAGAACCCAAGGTTCATACAGGCTACCACGCACCACCCTCCGGACCAGAACGGGGTTCTTTCGCTTGCGCAAAAGAACCCCGTCAAAGTGTCAGAAATGCAATGCCGCGTCTATGCACCTGTACCGGCACACTACTCGGGTTGGATTGGTGTGGCAACTACATATTGCGGGTAAGCGTTGCCTGAACGCAACATCCCGTCACGATCAGATGTTTTCCTGCACGTCCTCGGCCGCGTTCTGGATGGCATCTCCGGCGTTTTCGATATCTTTGCCAGCGCCCTTTGCGGTTTCACAGGCGGTCAAGGTGAACAGGGCCAGGCCAATCAGAATTGCGCGGATCATAGGTTGCTCCATAAGTGCTTGTTTCGAATTGACTAGCAGCTTTCCCGGGCCATAGCTACAGGTTTTGCATGGCCGATTTCGAAGGGCTAAAAACTAGGCTCAGGTCGCATCCTGAGCGCAAAACAGTTCGTACACCACTTCCAGTATTCGGGCTGGTCGATCATCTGCCAGCCGGTAGTATATCGCCTTGCCTTCGCGACGAGGAACAACCAGCCCCTCAAGTCTGAGCCGCGACAGTTGCTGAGAAACGGCGGCTTGGCGGGCCGATAGCAATTGTTCCAGTTCAGTAACGGATTTCTCGCCCGAGACGAGGTGACACAGGATCATCAAACGCCCTTCGTGGCTTATGGCTTTCAGAAAGTTCGACGCGCGCGTTGCGTTTTCAACCATCCGGTCAAGGTCGCCGGGTGACATATCCTCGGTCATTTGCGGAAAAGCCATGATCGTATTCCCTCGTTATTGCCGCCGAATCCCGACGCCTGACCGGCGCCGCATCCGCAGCGAGAACTCTTGGTACAATTTCCAGGCATGTATTTCCATATGCATGGATCAAAATAGCGTGATGTAACCAGCACGTTTCCGCGCAATCCGTCAACCGACCTGTAGCGGCGTGTGCATTCGGGTCGTACAGGTAGGCGGAATTCGTGGGAACGTTCGGCCCCCCTTGCAGCCCCCCTGTGGCGGCACTAAGACTCGGGTAACTACTCTTCGGGTAATGTCCCGATCCATCGCAAAACAGGCAGGTTCCGAATGTTCGATCCAGTTGATACATATATGAACACACTCGTCCCCATGGTCGTCGAGCAGACCAGCCGGGGCGAGCGCGCATACGACATCTTCTCGCGCCTTCTGAAAGAGCGGATCATTTTCATCAACGGCCCCATCCATGACGGTATGAGCCATTTGGTGGTCGCTCAGCTGCTGCACCTTGAGGCGGAAAATCCGAACAAGGAAATCTCGATCTACATCAACTCTCCCGGTGGCGTGGTCACCAGTGGTTTGTCGATTTACGACACAATGCAGTATATCAAGCCGAAATGTTCCACATTGGTGATCGGTCAGGCGGCGTCGATGGGGTCGGTTCTGCTGGCCGGGGGCGAGAAGGGAATGCGCTTTTCGCTGCCTAACAGCCGGATCATGGTGCACCAGCCCAGCGGCGGTTATCAGGGCCAGGCGAGCGACATCATGATCCACGCGGCCGAGACGCAAAAGCTGAAAGATCGCCTGTATGACATCTATGTGCGCCATACCGGGCAGACCAAAAAGGCAGTTGAAAAGGCGCTGGATCGTGACAATTTCATGAGCCCGGAAGAGGCCAAGGATTGGGGCCATATCGACGAGATCGTCGAGAACCGCGCCAAGATGGATGGTGAAGAGGCCTAGGTTCAAATCCGCGCGCGTCCGGCGTGAGGGATGATTTTGAGATTGTAGCTGCCAGAACGCTGGCCTAAGCTGCAGGCATATACGGCAAGCGCGGCCCTTGAGAGGGGCCGCTGAGACGGAGCCCGAGGGGTAAAGCATGGCGACGAATTCAGGCGGTGACGGCAAGAACACGCTCTATTGCAGCTTTTGCGGCAAAAGCCAGCATGAGGTGCGTAAGCTGATCGCAGGCCCGACCGTGTTCATCTGCGATGAGTGTGTCGAGCTGTGCATGGATATCATTCGCGAGGAAACCAAGGCCAGCGGTCTGAAATCCTCGGACGGTGTGCCAACACCCAAGGATATCTGCGAAGTGCTGGATGACTATGTGATCGGTCAGGCCACCGCCAAGCGGGTGCTGTCGGTTGCGGTACATAACCACTATAAGCGTCTCAATCATGCCCAGAAAGCGGGCAGCGATATAGAACTGGCAAAATCCAACATCTTGCTGATTGGCCCCACCGGCTGCGGCAAAACCCTGCTGGCGCAAACGCTGGCGCGGATTCTTGACGTGCCGTTTACGATGGCGGACGCAACCACGCTTACCGAAGCCGGTTATGTGGGTGAAGATGTTGAAAACATCATCCTCAAACTGCTGCAGGCCAGCGAGTACAATGTCGAACGCGCACAGCGCGGCATCGTCTATATTGACGAGGTCGATAAGATCACCCGCAAGTCTGAAAACCCTTCGATCACCCGCGACGTATCGGGCGAGGGCGTTCAGCAGGCCCTGCTGAAACTGATGGAAGGCACCGTGGCCAGCGTTCCTCCGCAGGGTGGGCGCAAACATCCGCAGCAGGAATTCCTGCAGGTGGATACCACCAACATCCTGTTCATCTGTGGTGGCGCATTCGCCGGACTAGACAAGATCATTGCACAGCGTGGCAAAGGCTCGGCCATGGGCTTTGGTGCCGACGTGCGTGACAATGACGAGCGCGGCGTGGGCGAGATCTTCAAGGATCTGGAACCCGAAGACCTGCTGAAATTTGGCCTGATCCCCGAATTCGTCGGCCGACTGCCGGTTCTGGCGACGCTGGAAGATCTGGACGAAGACGCTTTGGTCACCATCCTGACCAGCCCGAAGAACGCTCTGGTCAAGCAATACCAGCGGTTGTTTGAGTTGGAAGATGCGGAACTGGCCTTTACCGATGATGCGCTGAAGGCGATCGCCAAGAAAGCGATCGAGCGTAAAACCGGTGCACGTGGTCTGCGTTCTATCCTGGAAGACATCCTGCTGGATACAATGTTCGAACTGCCGGGCATGAAGAACGTGACCGAAGTTGTGGTCAACGAAGAGGCTGTGACGTCGGATTCTCAGCCTTTGATCATCTACGCAGACGCGGCGGAATCGGCTTCGGCGGGTTGAACCGCATAGATTGATGCACACACGGCGCGGCAATGCCCGCGCCGTTTTCGTTTGAGGACACGATGACAGTAAGACGTATCTCTTCGGGTGGTGAGTTTGAAGCCAAGGTTGGCTATTGCCGCGCGGTTGTCGCGGGTGGTTGGGTTCATGTTGCGGGAACTGTTGGGCAAGGTGAAACGGTCGTGGAGCAATGCCGCTCGGCGCTGTCTATCATCGAGAACGCGCTGGCCGAGGCGGGTGCTTCATTCTCTGATGTCGTGCGCATCACTTATATGCTGCCGGATCGAACCGAGTTTGAACCTTGTTGGCCCGTTCTTTCTGAAACCTTTGGTGCGAACCCTCCGGTAGCGACAATGATCGAATGTGGCTTGATCGATCCGAAATACCGGATCGAGATCGAAGTCACTGCGATCTTGCCGGAATGACGCAGGCAGTGCTGGCGGCACTGGACCTTGGCGCGCCTTTGGTCCATATCTGCGGGAACAGAAATGCCGGAGGCAGCCGATGGGTATCCTGAACAGTCTTTTGCGGGCCGTGACCTGGTGGAACGGGGCCACTCTGAACACGCAGTTTTACACTGCGCGCAAAGGGATCAAGGTCGGTGAAGACGACGAAGGCAACGTGTTCTATCGCAACGCCGACGACAGCAAGCGCTGGGTGATCTTCAATGGCGAGGCCGAGGCCAGCCGGATCGACCCCGATTGGCATGGCTGGCTGCACCGCACCTGGGATGAGCCGCCAACCGACAAACCACTGGCGCACAAGTCCTGGGAAAAACCGCATCAGGAAAACCTGACCGGCACTGCGCTGGCCTATGCACCTGCCGGTTCGCTGCGTCGTGCCGATCCGATTGAACGCAGCGATTACGAGGCGTGGAGCCCGGAATAAGCGAGGCCAGATGTCTAATCATACGAAGACCGAAGTTATCGTCGGCGGTGCCGTGCTGGCCTGCGCCATTGCGTTCGGTGTTTACGCCAGCCAATCCACAGGCCTGTCTCAATCCGGCGCAGGATACGAGCTGGGCGCGTCTTTCCGCTCGCTCGAAGGTGTGGGCGTTGGCACGGATGTACGCCTTGCCGGGGTCAAGATCGGGACAGTGACTGGCGTTACGCTAAACTCTGATACGTACCGCGCGGACACCCGATTTTCCGTGGCAGATGGTATTCTTATTCCAGACGATAGCGCCGCTGTGATTTCTTCCGAAGGCTTGCTGGGTGGCAACTTTGTTGAGGTTATGCCGGGCGGTTCCCCGTTCTATTTTGAGGCGGGTGATGAGATTACCGATACGCAAGGCGCGGTCAGCCTGATCTCGTTGCTGGTCAAATTCGTGGCCGGGGACGGAAGCGAATGATCCGCGCTGCACTGGTGGCTCTGATAGTCACCGCAACCGGAGCTGCTGCGCAGCAAAAGGTCGAATCCGGCCCCGGCGCAATGTTGCGCGGGTTGGACAAGGTCAGCGGGCAGACGGTGGACATCGAAATGCAGAACGGCGAGACCACGTCGGTCTTTGGTCTGGATGTCGCGCTGGGTGATTGTCGCTATCCAGCCGAAAACCCGACAGGTGACGCCTTTGCCTATTTGACTATCTGGGAACAGGGCAAGGCGCAGCAGCTGTTTGATGGCTGGATGATTGCGACCTCACCCGCGCTGAACGCGTTGGATCACGCCCGCTACGATGTCTGGGTGATACGTTGTATCACACCCTGAGGGGTTTGCTGCAGATCAGCGGTGAAATCTGCTTTCAGGTCAAGCGCTTGTTTCAATTCGCTATGATAAACCGCACGCGGGATCTCGATCGCGCCCAACGAGGCCAGATGCGCCGTCAGAAACTGCGTATCGAACAGCGTGAACCCGGTTTGGCGCAGTCGATCCACCAGATAGGCAAGTGCAATCTTCGATGCGTCCGTGCGACGCGAGAACATGCTTTCGCCAAAAAAGGCCGCGCCGAGGACTACGCCGTAAACGCCGCCAATCAGTGAAGCGCCGTCCCAGACTTCGAGGGAATGCGCGCGGCCGGTCCGGTGTAGTTCCTGATACAGATGGCGCAGTTCGGGATTGATCCAGGTATCCGATCGGTCGGCGCAGCCATCCACGACGCCCGCAAAATCGCGATTGATGCTTACCGAAAACCCACAGGTCCGGATACGCCGCGCTAGGCTGCGGGAGATGTGGAACCCATCCAGAGGGAACACGCCGCGAAACTTCGGGTCGACCCAGAACAACTCGGGGTCGTCGCGATGCTCAGCCATCGGAAAAATGCCGATGGAATAGCCATGGAGCAGAAGTTCAGGGGAAAGGCTCATGCCGGGTGCCTCGGGGCCGAAGGGGGGTTGTCCTTCGGCCCTTTGGTCAGATTAGGCCATGTTCTCCGCAAGCCAGTGCTCCAGCCAGTGGATGTTGTACTCGCCGCTGTGCAGGTCAGGTTCCTGCAGCAGCGCGTGGAACAGCGGCACGGTGGTGTCGATACCGTCGACGATCAACTCGCCCAAAGCACGTTCCAGACGGGCCAAAGCTTCAGCCCGGTCACGGCCCTGAACGATCAGTTTGGCGATCAACGAGTCGTAATACGGCGGAATCGAATAGCCGTCATAGAGCGCGGAATCCATCCGCACGCCCAGACCACCTGGCGCGTGATAGGCCGTAATCTTGCCCGGGCAGGGCGAGAAGTTCGGCAGTTTTTCCGCGTTGATGCGAACCTCGATGGCGTGGCCGTTGATCTCAAGATCGTCCTGACCGAACGACATGTCCTCACCAGCGGCGACGCGGATTTGTTCGCGCACCAGATCGACGCCGAAGATACCTTCGGTCACGGGGTGTTCCACTTGTAGACGCGTGTTCATCTCGATGAAATAGAACTCGCCGTTTTCATAAAGGAACTCGATGGTGCCTGCGCCGATATAGTTGATCTTGGCGACCGCATCGGCGCAGATCTTACCGATCTTGGCGCGTTCTTCCGGCGTGATGCTGGGGCCGGGGGCTTCTTCGAACACCTTCTGGTGGCGGCGCTGCAGCGAACAGTCGCGTTCGCCCAAATGCACTGCCTTTCCCTTGCCATCGCCGAAGACCTGAATCTCGATATGGCGGGGGGTGGTCAGATATTTCTCGATATAGACCTCATCATTGCCAAAGGCGGCCTTGCCCTCGGCGCGTGCGGTCATGAAGGCGCTTTCCATCTCATCGGCGTTTTGTGCCACCTTCATGCCGCGACCGCCGCCGCCGGCGGTGGCCTTGATGATCACGGGATAGCCGAATTCCTCGCCGATACGCTTGGCGTCGGCCAGCGTGGGAACGCCGCCGTCCGAACCGGGAACGCAAGGTACACCCAGTTCCTTCATCGTGTCCTTGGCGGTGATCTTGTCACCCATGACACGAATATGCTCGGCGGTGGGTCCGATGAAGGTAATGCCGTGATCTTCGACGATCTGCACGAACTCGGCATTCTCGGACAGGAAGCCATAGCCGGGATGGATCGCCTGCGCGCCGGTGATTTCACAGGCCGAGATGATCGCGGGCACGGACAGATAGCTTTGCGGGCTGGGCGGGGGGCCGATGCAGACCGATTCGTCCGCCATGCGCACATGCATCGCATCGCTGTCGGCGGTGGAGTGCACGGCAACCGTCTTGATCCCCATCTCGCGCGCAGCACGGATCACACGCAGGGCGATCTCGCCTCGGTTGGCAATCAGGATTTTGTCGAACATGGGCCCGCCTTACTCAACGATGACCAGAGGCGTGCCGAATTCCACAGCATCACCATCGCCGACCAGAATGCGTTTGATGGTGCCCGACTTGGGTGCGTGGATGTGGTTCATTGTCTTCATGGCTTCGACAATCAATAGCGTGTCACCTTCCGAGACCGATGCACCGACCGAGATAAACGCAGGCGCGCCCGGTTCCGGTTGCATGTAAACCGTGCCTACCATGGGCGAGGTCACAGCGCCTGGATGGCTGGCGGGATCATCCACGGCAGCGGGCGCTTCGGCAGCGGCCGGCGCGGCAGCAGGTGCGGCAACCGGTGCAGCCGCAGGAACCGCAACCTGAACCGGAGCGGCCACGGTCTGCGACATGCGGCTGACACGGACATTCAGGCTGTCTTCCTCGCCATATTCGCGCTTGACCTGCAATTCGGTCAGGTCATTCTCGCGCAGCAGTTCGGCCAGTGCCTTGATAAACGCGACATCCGCTTCGTGTTTGGTATCTGTCATGAGTGTCCTCGAAGGTTCCCCTATGCCCGTCTGTTTGCTGCGGGCTTGGTTTGATTACGCAGGGTTATAAGCCATGCAGACGGCCATGAAAAGCGCCGTCTAAGCCTGCCAAATGGGGGTTTTTGCGCGAATTACGAGGGCTGTCGCGATTACAGCGGCGTTCCAGACAATTTTGCGACCAGTTCTGGTAGCTTGCGGGCTCCGTATTTTTCCAAAAGGCGGGCGCGATAGGCCTCGATCGTGCGGTAACTTAGCCCAAGTTCAACGCCAATTTCCTTCGCGGATAAACCCCGGCATGACAGGATGGCCACTTCGCGTTCGCGGGTTGTCAATTGCACCAAGGGGCGCTCTTCCGAGATGTCCGAAAAGCTCCATATCCCGTGCCGGAACGGATCGTCTGGCGTCAGCGAACGCCCCCGCGCGCGGCACCAGAACAGGTCACCGTCGCGTCGCCGCATCACCCGTTCGTCTGTGTAATAGCCTGTATCGCGCATCACCTGCAGACTACGCGCGCCGATCCGTTCCCAATCGGCGACCGAAGGATAAAGATGCAGCAGGGGCATGTTGCGATAGTCAATCTCATCCCCGCCAAAGGTCCGCGCAAATTGCAGATTGCACCGTCGGATGATGCGGTTCTCAAGCTCAACAAGGCCGATGGGGGCGTATTCAAAGGCGGGATCGCTCATGTTCTTATGGTGACGGGTATTGCGTCGAAAGAGAAGGGTGGGCGGCAGGAAAGGGCGGGTTTCTTTCTGTTGCTGTTGTCAAAGTTGTAAATCTTCTTTGAAAATTAGTCAGCAACATATAATAAATACTTAGTTAATCTGCAAATCCAGCCGCAACAGCCAAGGATCTAAACGCCATGCGCGACACGCTGACCGGCAGCCGGATACGCGAAAGACGGCAAATCTCTGGGCTGCGACAGGCGGAACTGGCGCGGCAGGTGGGGATTTCGGCATCGTATCTGAACCTGATCGAGCACAACCGCCGCCGCATTGGGGGCAAACTGCTTGTCGATATCGCGGCGGCTTTGTCCGTCGAGCCGTCGCTGCTGACTCAAGGGATCGAAGAGACGCTCATCGCCGCTCTGCGCGAAGCCGCGGCGGATGCAGTCGGTCAAAAGGCCGAGGTGGACGGGCTGGAAGAATTCGCCGGCCGCTTTCCCGGTTGGTCGGGTGTTCTGGCGCAGATGCATCGCCGCGTAGTGTCGCTGGAGCGCACTGTCGAAGTTCTTTCCGACCGACTGACCCATGACCCGCATCTGGCGGCCTCAATGCACGAGGTGCTGTCGACCGCCGCCGCCATCCGCTCAACAGCTGCAATCTTGGCTGAACCGGGAGAGATCGAACCGGAATGGCGCGACCGTTTCCATCGCAACCTGCATCAGGATGCCGAGCGACTGGCCGAAAGTTCCAAAGCGCTGGTGACCTATCTGGATGACAGCGACGGGCAGCGCGATCTGCGCGGTATCCCACTGGACGCGGTCGAGGCGTTTTTTGCCGAGCAAGGATATCATTTCCCGGAACTCGAAGCCGGTGGGCAATTGACCGAAGTGCCGCTGGATGGGCTCGATTCCGCTGCAGCCAACACTGTGGCCTCGGGGTTGCTGGACCTTTATGCCGCCGACGCGCGCGCTATGCCGCTGGATCAGGTGTGTGCCGCGCTGGATGCAGCAAACCCCGATCCGCTGGCGTTGGCGACGTTGTTTTCAGTGGATCTTGCTACGGTATTGCGACGGTTGGCCTTTCTGCCTGAAGGCACGCTGGCGCGTCCGGCTGGCTTGGTGATTTGCGACGCCTCCGGCAGCGTTCTGTTTTTTAAACCCGCGCCGGGGTTTGCTCTGCCGCGCCATGGCGAGGCCTGTCCGCTCTGGCCCTTGTTCACCGCCTTGAATCGGCCCTTGGTCCCGATCCGGAAACGGGTCGTTCAGCTTGGTCGAACCGCTGCCGAGTTTGAGTGTTTTGCAATCGCAACCCCTCAGCCAGCTAAGGAATTCGGGGCCGAGCCGGTCTACCGATCGGTCATGCTGGTGCTGCCGGTCGAAGACACGGTGCAGCCTGCGGAAAACGCGGCGCAAGCCGGAGCCAGTTGTCGGATATGCCCGAAACGCGAATGCAGCGCGCGGCGCGAGCCATCGATCCTGAGCGAAGGGTTTTGACAGTTTCGTGACGCAGCGCTTAATCTGGGCTGGACGGGTGGCCGGACGTGCAATCCGTCATGGGGAGGATATGCAAATATGAGCCGCAAGGTTCTGTTGATCGAGGATGAGCCCAACATCACCGAGGCGATCCGGTTTCTGCTGACACGCGAGGGGTGGCAGGTTGAAACCCATGCCGAGGGAACGGATGCGGTGCAGGTGATTCTGTCCGCGCGGCCCAATCTGGTGATTCTGGATGTGATGTTGCCGGGAAAAAGCGGGATGGATGTACTGCGCGATCTGCGCGAACATGATGAAATGAAGGCGTTGCCGGTTTTGATGCTGACCGCGCGCGGGCAATCCCGCGATCGTGAAATGGCCGAGCAGGCAGGGGTCAGCCGATTCATGACCAAGCCGTTTTCGAATACCGAAGTCCTGACAGCGGTGCGCGACCTGCATGCGCAGGCGTCTCAGTTATGAGCTCCGCGGGCGACGGCAAAGATCGGCCCTCGCCAGTTCGTCCGTCCCTGTTTCTGGAACGGCAAAGCTATCGTCGGCGCAGGCTGGCGGATGCAGCGCGGCTGCTGCCTTTTCTGGGTGCCGCAATGCTCGCGCTGCCGCTTCTATGGCCGGATGACAGCGCAGGCGCCGAGGCTCTGTCGCTGTCGACGGCCATGTTCTACATCTTTGCGTGCTGGGGTGTTCTGATCCTGATCAGCGTGATCTTCGGCTTCGTCGCCAAACGCATGACCGCGCGCGAGACTGCCGAGCCCGAGGCCGAGACATGGCAACCCTGAATGTCCTGATTCTGGTCTGTCTGGGCTATGTGGTTCTTCTGTTCGGCGTCGCCTTCGCAGCGGACAGGCTGGCTGCGCGTGGCGGCGGGAAATGGTTGCGTTCCCCGCTGATCTACACCCTGTCACTGTCGATCTATTGCACTGCATGGACGTTTTATGGCGCGGTTGGCAACGCCGCGCGTTCTGGGCTTGAATTCGTAACCATCTATCTGGGTCCTACACTGGTGATGATCAGCTGGTGGTGGGGCCTGCGCAAACTCGTGCGCATCGGACGCAGCCAGCGCGTGACGTCGATCGCTGACCTGATCTCGTCACGATACGGCAAGTCCAACACACTGGCGGTCTGCGTGACCATTCTGGCGGTGTTGGGCGGCACGCCTTATATCGCGCTGCAATTGCAGTCGATCACACTGTCCTTTTCGATCTTTGCCGAGGCCGATCCCTCAGGTCTCTATCGCGAAGGCTCCAGTGTGTTCTGGGTCGCGGCGGGCTTGGCCGTCTTCGCGATCCTCTTCGGGACGCGCAATCTGGATGCCAATGAGCGCCACCACGGCGTTGTTACCGCTATTGCGTTGGAATCTGTGGTGAAACTCTTCGCCCTTCTGGCCGTTGGCATCTTTGTTGTCTGGGGCGTCGCTGGCGGCTTGGGGCCGATGATGGATCAGATCGATGCCTCGGAAATTGGCCAATGGCATGTGGATGCCGGGCGCTGGACCACTTTCATTTTCCTTTCGGCGGCGGCCTTTGTCTGCTTGCCGCGGATGTTTCAGGTCATGGTGGTCGAGAATGACGATGAGAGCCACCTGCGCACCGCCGCCTGGGCCTTTCCGCTCTACCTGCTGCTGATGAGCTTGTTTGTCGTGCCCATCGCCGTCGTTGGGTTGGACCTGATGCCCGAAGGCTCGAACCCCGACTTGTTTGTGCTGACCGTGCCGCTGTCGCAGGGCAATGACTGGTTGGCGATGCTGTCGTTCATCGGCGGGTTTTCGTCGGCCACATCAATGGTGATCGTTACCGCGATGGCGCTGTCAACCATGGTCTCGAACCATGTGGTCATGCCGATCTGGCTGAATACGCAGGAAGGCACCGCGTCGGTCTCTGGTGATGTGCGAACAGTCGTGCTGATGGCGCGGCGCGTCTCGATCGCGGCGATCATGGCGTTGGGCTATTTCTACTTCCAGCTTTCGGGGGGCGGGGCTGCCCTGACCTCGATCGGGCTGGTGGCCTTTGCCGGGATTTCCCAGATTCTGCCCGCACTGGTGGGCGGCCTGTTTTGGCGCGGCGCGACCCGAACTGGGGCGTTGGTCGGGCTCAGCGTCGGGTTCTTTCTCTGGATTTACACACTGCTGCTGCCTGGCATGGGTGGCGGCATTGTCCCGGCATCGGTGATTGAAAACGGACCCTTCGGCTGGGGCTGGCTGCGCCCACAGGCGTTGTTCGGGATCGAAGGGATCGACCCGATGGTGCATACGGTCATGTGGTCGCTGTCGCTGAATACAATCGCCTTCTGCGTCGCCTCGATGCTCAGCTTCCCCAGCCCGCTGGAACGCCTTCAGGGTGCGCAATTCGTAAACGTATTTGACCATTCGGTTTCAGCCCGTGGCTGGACCGGTTCGGTGGCGCAAAGCGAAGACCTGATGATCATGACCCAGCGGATTCTGGGCACTATTCCCGCGCAAGAGTTCTTTCAAGCCGAAGCCGAGCGCCAGAATGGTCGCCCCGGACGACTGCCCGAGCCTACGCCGCAGTTTCTGGAACGGCTGGAACGCGAACTCAGCGGCTCGGTCGGGGCCGCAACCGCCCATGCGATGATCGGTCAGATCGTTGGCGGGGCGTCTGTGTCTGTCGAAGACCTGTTGGCCGTTGCCGACGAGTCCGCGCAGATGTTGGAATATTCCAGCCAACTTGAGGCGAAATCGACTGAGCTCAGCCGCACAGCGCGGCAGTTGCGCGAGGCGAATGCCAAGCTTACGCAAGTCTCGAAACAGAAAGACGCGTTTCTTAGCCAGGTCAGCCACGAATTGCGCACGCCCATGACCTCGATTCGGGCGTTTTCTGAAATTATGCGCGACACCGATGGCCTCAGTGCCGAGGAACAAATCCGTTATGCTGCGATCATACATGATGAATCGCTGCGTCTGACCCGGCTACTGGATGATCTGCTCGACCTTAGCGTGCTGGAAAGCGGCCAGGTTAGCCTGAACATGGGCGAAGCCACCCTAAGCGAAGTTCTGGACCGCGCCGTTTCAAGCGCGCTGGCGGGCAGTGATCGAAAGATTGGCGTACGGCGGGTGCGCGCAAGTGAACGTATCCCGCTGCACACGGATCTCGACCGGCTGGGGCAGGTGTTCATCAACCTGATTTCCAACGCCCAGAAATATTGCGACGCCATTGAACCGGTGCTGACCATCTCGGCCCATGATGTCGGCGGGCAGGTGGTAATCGATTTCATCGACAACGGCGGTGGTATCCCGGCCGAGGCGCAATCGATGGTATTCGAGAAATTTGCCCGCGTCGGCTCGGACAAGGCAGGCGGGGCAGGGTTGGGGCTGGCGATCTGCCGAGAGATTATGCAGCGCCTGGGCGGCGAAGTTGCCTATCTGCCGGGGCAGGGAGGGGCGGCCTTCCGCGTCAGCCTTCCGCTGGCTTTTCGTCAGGCCGCGCAATGAGGGCGTCATAAAGACATTCGTAACCTCCGCCGGGTTAGACAAATTGTCATCGCATCGACAAACGGCGGAACGGGGCCATGACCACATCAGCACTGGCACGAAAGCTTTCAGCGGGGCAATGCGGTGCCGACACGCCCCGCTCGGTCCTGCGCGCCTTGCGGCTGGGGTTGGCACGCGCCTCCGGCGAAAGCATGGGGCTGGCGCTGTCGGTCATCGGGGCAAAGCAGGCCGTACGTTCGCAGGAAGATGTCGCCGACCGGCTGAATGAGGGGTGGTTGATGCTGCTGTTTACCTCGGATCAGGGCGGCCTGGCTGCGGCCTGTCTGGACCCGGGTTGCGTCTCTGCCATCGTCCAGCAGCAAACGATTGCCATGGTCACCTCTGACCCACCACCCGAGCGTGCGTTTACCGACACCGACGCTGCCATGGTCGCCCCTCTGATCGAGGATATGCTGAGCAGGGCGCTGAAACTGGTTGAGTCCCCGGCAGACATGGCCAGCCTGTCCGGGTATGAGTTCACCTCACGCGCCGAAGGTCGGCGCGCACTGAACCTGGCGCTGGTGGATGAGGTCTATCGCATGTTTGATCTGACGGTCGAACTTGCCGGTGGTCCACGTCAGGGCGAGGTCTGTATCCTGCTGCCCGAGCGCCCGCTCTCGGATCAGGAACAGGTTGCGGATATCACCCAATCGGGGGTGAATCTGGATCAGGCATCCGGGGTAATTCGGGCTGAGCTGAACACCGTGATCTGCCGCCTGTCTTTGCCGTTGACAGCGCTTTCGGAATTGTCCGTCGGGGATGTCCTGTCGCTGCAAGGCGCGCGGGTGGATGGGGTTGAAGTTCTGTCAATCGATCGTGCCCGAACCGCCATCGGACGTCTGGGACAGTGCGGCGGAATGCGTGCGGTACGGATCAACGAACAAGGCCCTCCTACTGCGTTGCCCGCCAAGGACTGCGCCGGATTTCTGGCCAGCAAATCAAGCTTGACGCCCTCGGCCCCGGATGACGAGATGTCGTCCCCGCTTGATGACGATATTGTAGCGCATGATCTGACGACCGAGGATTCCCTCCTGGAACCCGACGACTTGTTGCCTGCCAGTTCCGAACAGCGTGTCACGGAAATCTCGCACCTCGCCGGTCTACCAGCGCCCGAAGGCAATGGCCGCGATTAAGGGGCTTACCCGCGCCCTCGCAGCTGTTCCAATGCCGGGCGCAACCCGTCGAGCGCATAGCCTGCTTTTCCGGTCGCATCGAGGATTTCATCCGTGCTTAGCCGATCGCACTGTCCCAGCGCCCAGACCACCGAACATCGTGTGCCAGAGGCGCAATAGGCCAGAACCGGCCCGCTGCAGCTTTCGGCCAGATCGCGTTGCAGCGCCACGTTTTCCGGTGTCATCGTCTGGTGTGTCAACTCTAGAACCTCATATTCCATCCCGGCCTCGCGAACGGCTTGACCGATGGCGTCTGACTGCTGATCCGGCGGAACTTCGGTATTGGGACGGTTGCAGATCACCTTGACGAAACCGGCCTCGGCAATGGCTGGCACGTCCTCCACCGAGATCTGAGGTGAGACGGCGTAGCGGGGGGTTATCGGTCGAATCTCCATGGCAATTGCTTAGGCTGCGTCGGCGATCCTGTCCAGTTGCGCACCCAGCTTTGGTGCCGCAAACATGCCCGCGATCATCGCAATCAGGAACACAATCCCGCCAACGCCTCCATATCCAAGCGAGGCCATCGCCGGGCCCGGGCACAAACCCGCCAATCCCCAACCGACGCCGAACAGGACCGACCCGACGATCAGACGGCGATCCAGTTCAACACGGGGCGGGGCGGGGAACTGTCCGCCCACAAAAGGGACCCTGTTCCGTGTCAATCGCCACGCCACCAGCATCGGCAGGATCGCCCCGCCCATGACAAAGGCGAGCGTCGGGTCCCAATTGCCGAACACATCCAGCCACCCCTGCACCTTGGTGGTGTCGGTCATGCCTGAGATCAAAAGCCCGATGCCGAACAGCGATCCGGCGAGAAAAGCAAACACTGCGCGCATTAGATCACCCCCAAAGCATGGCGAAACAGCGCAACCGTCAGGCCACCTGCAAGAATGTAGAACACCGTTGCGACGATCCCGCGCAACGAGAAGCGAGAAATCCCACAAACGCCGTGACCCGACGTGCAGCCATTGGCGATCCGTGTTCCAGCCCCCACCAGCAGCCCAGCAAGGATCACGATCGCCAGATCCGGGGTCAAATGGGTCTCGGCCTGCGGCGCAATCAATGGGCGCAGCAATAAGGGCATCCCGATCAAGCCAGCGACGAAAGCCAGGCGTTCCGTTAATACGCTCCGGTCGCTGCGTTCCAACAGCCCGCCCAATATGCCGCTCGCCCCCATGATCCGCCCATTACACAGCAGATAAACGCTGGCACCCAGCCCGATCAGCAGACCACCAGCCAGACCCGAAATCCATTCGATATTCATTGTCTCATCTGCCCTCGTATCAAAGCTTATTGACTGGGATTTTCATGAAAACGTCGCCCTGCTCATCCGCTGGTGGCATCTGACCGGCCCGCATATTGACCTGCAGCGAGGGTAAAATCAGGCGCGGCATCGCAAGGGTTGCATCCCGCGCATCGCGCATCTCGACAAATTCTTCGACGCTGCGGCCCTGACCGATATGAACGTTCAGCGCCTTCTGTTCGCCAACTGTGGTCTCCCACGCGTATTCATCGCGACCAGGCGCTTTGTAATCATGGCCTACAAAAATCCGCGTCTCGTCAGGCAGAGACAGGATTTTCTGGATCGAGGCATACAGGTCCGCCGATGACCCGCCGGGAAAATCGCATCGGGCAGTTCCGAAATCCGGCATGAACAGCGTATCGCCCACAAACGCCGCATCGCCGATCACGTAGGTCATGCAGGCGGGCGTATGGCCTGGCGTGTGCAAAACGTCCCCGCGCATCTGGCCGATGTGAAAGCTGGACCCTTCGGCAAACAGTGCATCGAACTGGCTGCCATCACGCTGAAACTCGGTGCCTTCGTTGAAGACCTTGCCGAACGTGTCCTGAACGACCACGATATTCTCGCCAATCCCGATCTGACCACCCAGCTTTTCCTGTAGGTAAGGGGCTGCTGACAGGTGGTCGGCATGGACATGGCTTTCCAGAATCCATTCCACCTTCAGTCCCTGTGCCGTCACATAGTCGACAATCTGGTCGGCCGAGCTGGTGTCGGTCCGCCCCGAGGCGTGATCGAAATCCAGTACACTGTCGATGATGGCGCAGGCCTGCCCCTGAGGTTCCTGCACAACGTAAGAGACGGTGAAGGTCTGCGGGTCGAAAAAAGCTTTCACACTGGGCGTCATGGGTTCCTCCGTTCAGCTTGCATACATATAACAATATTGGAATATGTTTAAAGCCCCTAATCACGAGTTGATGTCTGTCAAAGCAATCTCCGCAATTTGAGCGTATGCTTTAGGCGACCACGGACATATTGACGGTTTTTTGCCTGAATAGGCAAGAATTCGCGATGTTTTGTTCCGGTCTCGTGCTCGTCTTAAACTCGTTACCTATATCAGGCACATTGGCACCATATGGGAGGAAGGAAATGACTGCTCAGGATCTTTTTACCGAAGCGGAACGGCTTGAACAAAAGCTGAATGGTGCGTGTCTTGAGACCCGGCTAGAGCTTCAGCCACATGTCAGCATGGTTCTGGATAAAATGCGCGCGCAGGGGGTTCATATCCCATCGCGCTTGCGTCGGCTGGATGCTGCGCTATGCGAAGACGTGCTTGAAGCGCGGTTCGACAATATGCCGATCTGATCGATCTGGTTATCCCAGCGAAATGCCCAGGATAACCATCATCAGCCCAAGTACCGACAGGAAAAGCGACGCCAGATTCCAAGGCAGAACCCCCTGAACTGCAGCGCGCAACTCGTCATCCGTCAGGTTGGCTTTGCGCGCTTTCATCACTTGCAGGATGCACCAGACCAGACCGACCAGCCCGGCCACAGACAGGGCGGCCCCGCCCCAGACGATAATGTCGAACATGGTTGTTTACGCTCACCCTTTGAATCCGTGACCGCGCTTATCGGATCGGCGCAGGTCAGACAAGCCCGCCGTGCAGAATGCACGCTTGCGGTCGGGTCGGTGCCGATGTATCCGGCACCTTATTTTCAGCCCTTGGGAGAGACGCAGATGGAAGACATCACCGAAGATCAGGCCGCAGCCAACTACCGAGTGACCGCAGGCGAGCTGCGCCAGTTCGTCGAACGGTTCGAGCGTCTTGAGGCCGAAAAGAAAGATATCGCTGACCAGCAGAAAGAGGTCATGGCCGAGGCCAAGGCCCGCGGCTACGACACCAAGGTCATGCGCAAGGTCGTCGCTCTTCGCAAGCGCGACAAGGACGACATCGCCGAGGAAGAGGCGGTACTGGAAATGTACAAGGAAGCGCTGGGCATGTAGCGCCAGCCGCTTACGGGTTCAGAAAACGTATATCTGGCATGGTCTGCAGCCGTGCCAGATCCTGCTCATAAAGCTCGGTAAAGGCGGTAACGATATCTTCGTTCCAGCCAGGCAGCTCCACCTCTTCTTCGATTTCATCCGTCAGCGCATGCTGCTGAAACATCTGCGCCAGCCTGCCCCTGAGCACGGGATCATTGGGGGCCGCTTGATGCTCTAACAAGCTCTGAATCTCCTGTTTGCCCATGTCTGAGACAAGTGAGGACAGCAGAGCGTATTCCTGTTCCAGCGGCGTGTCCTCGGGTAGCCCTACAAGTGCGCGCGCGATGTCGCCGCAGATCAGCGGCGAATCCTCGTTGCTCCACAAAGTGATTTTGACATCTGGTGCTAGGTCGCGAATGTCTTCGATCATGGCGAGCCAACTCAGGCAACTCAGATCGGTGGTGGCAATGATATGCTCGCGCTCAGGCGCCGACAGCAGCATCAGCACCTTGGGAATAAAGCTGCCGGGATTACGTAGCCCCACGAATAGCTCAACCGTCGAATCGCTGAACAGATTATCCAGATAGGCCAACCTTTGACCGGCATTCGCGTAAAATTGCCCATCCATGATGATGGAAGGCCGTTCCCCCAGGTAAAGCGCGCTCGACAAGATCGCCCGGTCGACCTGCTGCCCATTGGGGAACAGTTTATGAAATCGCGCCAGTGTATCCTGATGTGATGGCCGGTCGGCAGAGGGTTTCAGCGCAGGTCGAAAGATCTTTCTGAACGGACGAAGCCCCCAGAAGGCAGTATGATTTCCCGCAACCAGATCCGCATTCGCCTGCAGTAGATTGAGCAGGTGATCATGGTCGGTAAAGTGCGCTCCGGCTTGGATGACCATCTGCATATCGGAATTGTCCTCACCTCGGTCGGGATCGCCGCTTGGGTTACAACCTGTCCCCGGTGCAGTCAAATTCGGATGAGGCCTGATATTACTGTTATCCTAAGGCAAACCAGCACAAAGTTAAGATGACCCGAAATTTCGGGCTTGCAGTCGCTGTTCCGAGATATTAATCGACACCCAGTGCCCCTATAGCTCAGCTGGTAGAGCAACTGATTTGTAATCAGTAGGTCCGCGGTTCGAGTCCGTGTGGGGGCACCATCTCTTCAGATATCTATGTATATTTGCTCGATCTGGCTCGCGACCTATGTGGTCATGGGGGCAAATATAGGGGAACAGAAGATTCAGTAGTCGCGCTTTATTGTGCGTCAAATCTTACTGTGATGCTCCGCGCTCATCGCCCGTTTTCTACAATTAAAACACGGCCGTCCAATGTCGGGGTTTACCAGGAACCCGGCACCCGCAACCATCGGAAACCAGCAAATATCGCATTAAGCGCTCGACCGTTAGTCTTCTTTATTAAGTTTTGATTAATCTCGAATCAAACAGACGCTGATATCTTGTACGCTAGACGCGCCAGAGCCACTTACTCAGATAACTATTTGGTATTTGAGAGGCAATCGAGATGAACAAAGCACTGACAACCTGTGCGCTTGCGACCTCACTGCTCTTGGCTGCTTGCGGGGCTCCGACGACGCCAACTCAGGCGCAGGTACAGCAAGACGCCCGCTGCGCTGCGGGAATCCTTGGTGGCGCTGCCCTTGGGGGAGTGGTTGGAAATCGGTTCGGTGGCGGTACAGGCAAGACACTCGCGACTGCAGCAGGTGCAGGCGCTGGGATGTATGCAGGGCAATCAGCTTGCAATTGACAACCTTGCAATAAACCCTCTTACCCCAAGCTCGTTTTTGGCTCCGCAAATATTGTTTTCGCAGGTCATTTAGTTGCCCTGTCTGGCGGTTGCGCGCCTAGCTTCCTGGATGTGCCAAATTCAAGGTCAACTGGCTCAGCAGCAATCCCATTACTGCGTCGTTTCTCGCCGATGGGGTTCGCGGGTCGGAACTGAGAAAGCATAACCGTTATGGGGCAGGGTATAAGGGCCTTGCCCCTTCACGCGGTATCCTTCGATTGATTGTTATCCAATCACGGCTCGGCTGGGCGTGCTTGCTCGGGGCGCACTTCATCATCCGCCACTTCGTCCGAAGGTTTCAAAAACAAGGGCGGGTCTTCGGGCTCTTCCGAGATTGGGGCAGGGGCGGCAGGAGTTTTGGCCAAAACCTCTTCGGGTCCCGGGACTGCGCGCGCGGTTGGGGCGGTGTCCTCTTCGACGAGTTCGGGCTGTTCAGGTTTTTCCAACGCCAGAGCCCGGCGGAAAACCAACACGTTGCGCCAGTTGGTGGTTGACCCGGTCAGCCCCGAACGTTCTTCGCTGGGCAGCAATTCGGCGCGCTGATACTCCCAGCCATCCTGTCCCATCTGGTTCAGCAGTTGCTCGATCGAGGTGGCAAACCGGCCCTCGGGCGTTTTCACGCCCTTCGCCTTGGTGCCCTTTTGCGGAGCGGGGACAACTTTGTATTCGTAGCGCTGCATCAACTGGTCCTGATTGCCGTGTCGGGGCAAATTAACATTTTGACAGGCGGGCGAAAGCCAAGATCGCGCATTGGCGAATTTCGGCCCGCACTGTTGCTTTAGCCTCGCGCCGCTTTGCTGACCAGCGACAGGCAGGTTTCTGTAGCGACTGCCATGTCCTGCACCGAAATCCACTCTAGCGGTCCGTGAATACACTGCATGCCCGTGAAGATATTAGGTGTCGGTGTGCCAAATTCGGTCAGGCGCGAGCCGTCGGTGCCACCCCGGATCGGCACCGAGACCGGCTCGATCCCTTGTTCACGGCAGGCCTCGCGGGCCACATCAACCGGCGTCATGTCCTTTTCGAGCCAATAGCGCATGTTGCGATACTGATGGGAGATGTCGCAGGTGATGGTCGCACGCGGCTCGGTGGCCTGTACGGCGGCGCAGACTTGTCGGACGATCTCGCGCTGGGCTTCCAACGCATCCATCTCGAAATCGCGCAGGATCAGTTTTATCTCCATCTCGGACGAGCCGCCGTTCATATCGGTGACATGGATGAATCCCTGGCGCCCATCCGTCACCTCGGGCGTCATCGTTGCCTGAGGTAGGGTCTGCACGATCTTTGCAGCCAGATGTGCCGCGTTTACCATTTTGTCTTTGGCTAGCCCGGGGTGGATCGACACGCCGGTAATCTTGATTACCGCGCGGTCGGCCGAGAAGCTTTCGTATTCGATTTCACCCAGTTCCTGCCCGTCCAGCGTATAGGCGAAATCCGCGCCCAGATCTTTGGGCAGCTGTTCGGTAACACCGCGCCCGATCTCTTCATCCGGGGTAAAGGCGATGCGAATCGGACCGCGCGGCACGTCCTTGTTCTCAAGCAGGTGTCGCGCCATCGTCATCAGGATCGAAACGCCCGCCTTGTCATCAGCCCCCAGTAGCGTGGTGCCTGAGGCGGTGATCAGGTCATGCCCGATCTTCTCGGCCAGATAGGGGTGTTCTTCGGGCGAAAGCACCAGATCGGGGTCATCGGGGAATGTAATCTCGCCGCCATTATACCCCTTGATCACCCGCGGCTTGACCCCGGTTGCGTTGAACTGAGGCGCGGTGTCGACATGCGCCAGAAACCCGATGGTCGGTCCTTCGGCCGTACCGGGGATGGTTGCCACCACGACGCTGTCACCAGTCATCTCAACATCCTGCGCACCGATTTCGGTAAGCTCTTGCTTCAGCAGGTTCAGCATGTCGAACTGGATTTCGGTGCTGGGGGTCGATGGCGAGGTCTCATCGCTCTGGCTGTCGATGGCGGCATAGCGCACCAGCCGGGTTTCCAGTTCCTGATCGAAACGATTTTTCATTGATGCTCACCTCTCTGACTTGGCGAGATGAGAATGCGCATTCGGGCAGGGAGTCAAGCCGATGGCTTGCCCGATTTGAGCGCTCTGAAATTAAGTTTTCATTATGTACAAGTCGAACAAACCCCTGTCCGGGGTTTGTACAACTCGGAAGATTTACGAACCCAGCTTCTTGCTGACCAGTTCGTTAACGGCCTTCGGGTTGGCCTTGCCGCCGGTGGCCTTCATCACCTGACCGACGAACCATCCGGCCAGTTTCGGGTTCACCTTGGCCTTCTCAACCTGTGCCGGATTGGCCGAGATGATCTCGTCCAAAGCGGCCTCGATCGCGCCGGTATCTGTCACCTGTTTCATGCCGCGGTCTTCAACGATCTGCGCCGGATCTCCGCCTTCGGTATAGACGATTTCGAACAGATCCTTGGCAATTTTGCCCGAGATGGCATCCGACGAAATCAGATCAATGATACCCGCCAACTGAGCCGGAGACACCGGAGACTCGGTGATGTCGTGGTCTTCTTTTTTTAGGCGACCAAACAGTTCGTTGATGACCCAGTTCGCGGCCAGCTTGCCGCTGCGCCCCTTGGCGACCTCTTCGAAATAAGCCGCTGATTCCACCTCGGCGGTCAGCACCGATGCGTCATAGTCGGTCAGGCCGAACACACTGATAAAACGAGCTTTTTTATCGTCTGGCAGCTCGGGCAGATTGGCGGCGATGTCATCCACCCATGCCTGTTCGATCTCCAGCGGCAGCAGATCGGGGTCGGGGAAGTAGCGATAATCATGAGCCTCTTCCTTGGACCGCATCGAGCGTGTCTCGCCCTTGTCCGGGTCGTACAGACGGGTTTCCTGATCGATGGTACCGCCGCCTTCGACGATGGCAATCTGACGGCGGGCTTCGACCTCGATCGCTTGCTGGATAAAGCGCATTGAGTTCATGTTCTTGATCTCGCAGCGCGTGCCCAGATGCGAAAAGTCCTGTGTTTCCTGATACTTCTCGTAAGCACCCGGCAAACAGATCGAAACGTTTACGTCCGCCCGCAGGTTGCCGTTCTGCATGTTGCCGTCGCAGGTGCCTAAGTAACGCATGATCTGACGCAGCTTGGCGATATATGCCGCGGCCTCTTCTGGTCCACGAATATCGGGGCGCGAAACGATCTCCATCAGGCAGACGCCGGTCCGGTTCAGGTCGACAAAGGACATATGCGGATCCATGTCGTGGATCGATTTGCCCGCGTCTTGCTCCATGTGGATGCGTTCGATGCGGACCATGCGCGCGGTGCCGTCACCCATCTCGACCAGAACTTCTCCTTCACCTACAATAGGCTGATAAAGCTGGGAAATCTGGTAGCCCTGCGGCAGGTCGGGATAGAAATAGTTCTTGCGGTCAAAGGCCGATTTCAGGTTGATATCCGCTTTCAGACCCAGCCCGGTGCGCACGGCCTGTTCAACGCAATACTCGTTGATCACCGGCAGCATCCCCGGCATTGCGGCGTCCACGAAGGCCACGTTCGAATTCGGCTCGGCCCCGAATTGGGTTGATGCACCCGAGAACAGCTTGGCATTGGATGAGACCTGAGCGTGCACCTCCATCCCGATCACCAGTTCCCAATCGTGCTTGGCCCCGGCAATGGTTTTGGGTTTGGGCATTTCGTATGTCAGGTCGAGCATGGCGCGCCTCATTTCCGCAGAAGTCTAAGCCTGCGTATTAGGCCCGGCGCGCCAAAGGGGCAAGGGGCAATGGCGCTTTAGTTCCCCGAGAACTGCAGCCCCGACGGTGTAAAGGTCACACTCTGCCCACTGCGCAACTCATCCCGCAACAGATTGGCGATTGCCTTCAGCGCATCGCGGCGGCCACGGGCGGCAAAACGCTCGGCCGAGTTGACGCGAAGGCTGTTGTTGAACCCGTTTGCCGCGTGGGCCCAGATCAGCGGATGCAGTTCGGTCATGTGATCGCGGATCAGCCAGTTTGCGGCCTCGCAAATCTGTTTGCGGGCGATATCGGCGCGCGGGTTCTGGCCCATTCTGTTCTGCAATGTGACCGAGCAATAGGCCGCCAGCAGGTTGATTGTCTGCTGATCCGGACGACGTGCAACGATATCGCGCAAACCTTCAAGGAAGTATTCGACATCTACCCGCGCGCAGGCCTCGTCATCCAGCGCGATGGCGTCGAATTGCACCCAGGTATACCCACCCGCACCCCAATTTTTCTGGGTCCGTGCGGCGTTGCGCAAGGCTTGCACTTCAAGTTGTTCATAGCTGCCGAACCAGCGTGGCAGCAGGTGGCTGCCCATCGCGCGCATGTGGCGATGGTTCTGGGGATCCAGCGTGATCAGGGCCTCGTATTTATCAGCAACGCGGGTGCGCGGATCAATGTGTCCTGCCAGCAAGGCGCAATCCGCTGCAGCAATCGCCGGACTGTCGGGCAGCGCAGCGCGGCATTTCGGAAGCAGCGCAGCAGCCCGGTCGAAATGCGCGGCACAACGGGATTGGTGCAGCGCCGGCAGCGTGTCCGGGTGCGCCGTCCCGCGCCAGGCCCACGCCAAATCGATATGGGCCAAGGCAACCACAAGCGTGATCATCGGATCATCGGGATGGTTCTGAATCTCGCCTTCCAATTCCGAGATCCCGCCCAGCAGATCATAGTCTGACAGTGCTTTGCCGTCCGACAGCGCGTGCTCGGCCGCCAAAACCACATCGGACCGGGCCCCAAAGGCCAACAGCTCGGAGATCGGCTGCCCGCAAGGGGTAGCCTTGCGCCCCTCATCTGCAGCGCGCATCTCCAGCGACAGTTCTGCCCACATATCCTGCCGCGCCAGATGGCGGCCACGTTCGATCACCTGATGCCCGATCGCATCATTTTCATCTGATTCTGCGATTGGGATGTTCAACTGCCCCGAGGCGACAAGCCATGCAGTAGCATCGGCGACGGACGCAGGCAGAGGTGTAGGGGTGGGATCAGAAGAACCGACAATACGGGCGGCAAAAGCCTTCAAAGACCAAAACATGGCAAAACTCGAACTGGAACAAACTTGTAACCCGTCCAGTTTGCCAAAAAATCTGCTCAAATCAAGACTGCGTCGCGGAGAACCCGCGATTCAGGTGCCAATGTGGCCCAGACTCCATGAATCGTTTCAGAAAACTCTAAAATGATGTCGTTCGACCGCGAATCCCGCCTGATTCAGGACCATTTCGAATTGCTTGTGTGGCGGCAGTGATTCATCGGGTAAACGCACGCGTTTGTCGGATTTCAGAACCGCTGAGACGCGCACCGAGAAATCCCACCGCGTGTCAAACCGGAATCGATCCACCTCGGACAGCTTGAGTTGTCCCTGACGTTGGCCGGTGTGCCAACGCAGGGTTTCATCGGTCAGCTCCATACCTGCGCTGGTGTCCTTGATGACATCCCACAGCGCGGGCAGGGTAGTCAGGGCCAGAAGCGCCATCAGCCACCAGACCGCGTTCAGCAGGATCATCAAAGCGATCAACATCGCGTAAACGCCGATCAGGATCAGAACCGTTCGCTGATTTCGGTTCTGTCGAGTGAACGTAAACGCGGTCATGCGCCCAAGATGCGCGTGACCATTTCGGTCGTGTCCCGAGACAGGTTCGGCGTGTCGGCAATGCGATTCAGTTGTGCAAGTATTAAGGCCTGACGGTCGGTGTCATAGCGTTTCCAAGTTTGGAACACGCTGCACATCCTGGCGGTGGTCTGCGGGTTTACTGGATCAAGTCGGATCAACCAGTCTGCCAGCAGCGCGTAACCTGCTCCGTTCGCTTGGTGGAAGCCTGCGTGGTTGCCTGCTAGGGATCCCATCAAGGCGCGGAAACGATTTGGGTTTTTCCAATTAAAATCAGCATGCTCGGTCAACCTGCGCGCGGTCTCAACTGATTTTTCCGGTCCGGTCATCAAGACCTGCATGGCGAACCACTTGTCCATGACCAGCCGGTCATGCTGCCATTGATCATAGAAGGCGGCCAGCTCACGTTCGCCTTTGCCCGCGCGTAGCAGACAAGACAACGCGGCCAACTGCAGGGTCATGTTGTCAGCACGTGCATATTGCTCTGCGGCCTTGGCACCTCCATCCAGTCTCGAGGTCAGCGCAAGCGCCGCGCTGCCCAAGGCGCGTTTGCCTGATTGTTCAGCGTCCGGCTGATAAGGCGCGTCCACCAGCGTTTCACTGTTCAGACGGGGGAGCAGGTCTTGAACGTGTTGCGCCGTGGCTTGACGCAAAGTCTCAACCGCTCGCCAGATCGCCATCGGGTCGGGGGTGATGCCCTTGTCAAATAGTGTTGCGGCCAGTTCCGATTGCGTCGGCAGACCCAGCATCAGTGCCCGGTAGGCCGGGTCCAGCGCCTCATTCCGTAGCACTGCCAGCAAGCCGTCAAGATAGTCGGTATCAGGCGTTGCCTCATCGGTGATCATGCGCAGCAGGGTTTCCTCGGCTAGCGACCGCCCTGCCTGCCAGCGGTTGAACGGGTCGGTGTCATGAGCCAGAAGGAAGACGCGTTCGGCATTGCTGATCTCATGTTCAAGGATCACAGGGGCCGAGAAATCACGCAGGATCGAGGGCACAGGTTTGGCCGTGAGACCGGTAAAGGTAAAACTCTGCTCGGCTTCGGTCAGTTCCAGCACTTCGGTCGCACGTATCTCGTCCCCGTTTGGACCAAGCAGACCCACAGCGATAGGGATGACCTGAGGTTGCTTGTCCTCTTGTCCCGGCGTCGGCTCGGTCCGTTGGTGCAGCGTCAGGGTATAGGTGCCATCGGCCCAATCTTCCGCGACTGAGACACGGGGGGTGCCGGACTGGCTGTACCAACGTTTGAACTGGGTCAGGTCGCGGCCCGTAGTGTCTTCGAATACTTTCAGCCAATCTTCGATCGTGCAGGCCTGCCCGTCGTGGCGATCGAAGTACAGGTCCAGTGCTTTGCTGTAGGCCTCATCCCCGACCAGCCGTTTCAGCATCCCGATCACCTCGGCGCCTTTTTCATAGACGGTTGAGGTGTAGAAGTTGTTGATTTCCTGAAAACTCTCGGGCCGGACCGGGTGCGAGAGTGGCCCGTTATCTTCGGGGAATTGCCGCGCGCGCAGGTCGATGGCATCGTGGATACGTTTTACAGGGGCCGAGCGCATATCCGAGGTGAACTGCGCATCGCGGAACACAGTCAGCCCCTCCTTCAGGCACAGCTGGAACCAGTCGCGGCAGGTGATGCGGTTGCCGGTCCAGTTGTGGAAATACTCATGTGCGATGATCGCCTCGATCCGTTCGAAATTCATATCGGTCGAGGTTTCAGGGCTGGCCAGAACGGCGGAGGAGTTGAAGATGTTCAGCCCCTTGTTCTCCATTGCGCCCATGTTGAAATCGTCCACGGCCACGATGTTGGACACGTCCAGATCGTATTCGCGGCCATAGACATCCTCATCCCATTTCATTGACTTCTTAAGGGCTTCCATGCCAAAGGCGCATTTGCCTTCATCGCCGGGGCGGACCCAGAGATTTAGTTCGACGTCGCGACCGGATTTGGTGGTGAACTGGCCGGGGTGGGCGATCAGCTCTCCGGCGACCAGCGCGAACAGATAGGCGGGTTTTGGCCATGGATCGACCCATTCAGCCCAGCCCTCGCCTTTGCCCGAAGGGTTGCCGTTCGATAGCAGCACGGGAAGGTCGCCATTGATGCGCACCGTAAAGGTAGACATCACATCCGGGCGGTCGGGGTAATAGGTGATCTTGCGAAACCCTTCGGCCTCGCATTGGGTGCAATACATGCCGTTCGACATATACAGCCCCTCAAGCGCGGTGTTATTGCCGGGATCGATCTCGACCACGGCCTCCCACACGAAAGGCGCGTCTGGAACCGGTGCGGTGAGGCCTTCGGTGGTCACCTCAGGCGTGATCACATCGCCATCAATTGCAGCACGGATCAGCTTTAGCTCTTCGCCATGCAGAAAAAACGTGCGGTCGGTCGCTTCGGGGTTCGGGCGGAAGGCGATGCGGGAAGTGACGCGAGTGGCGTGTGCGGCCAGATCGAAGGTCAGATGCACACTGTCCACTAGAAACCCGAACGGAGTGTAGTCTTTCAGATAAATCGTTGTGGGGGCGGCGTCGCGCATCGGGGGCCTCATCGACTGGGAATCTGGCGCGACGTTATGGGCTTCGCGCGGACGCTGCAACCGATGTGCCATTGCCGCTGTTCATTTGAGACGGTTCGCGCTGGGTCAAATGCCCCTCATGTCGGGACAGAAGTTGCCTATCGGAAACGAACGCCCTAATTGAGGAGCGCATACAATGGCACACAATCGTAGGGGATTCGGAATATGAGCACCAGAGAGACCCGCAACGGGCTGCAGATTGACCCGGTTCTGGTGGATTTCATCGAACAGAAGGCGCTGCCGGGCACGGAAGTTTCGGCAATTGATTTCTGGGCGGGTCTGGCGCGCTTGGCCAATGAACTTGGGCCGAAAAACCGGGCGCTGCTGGACAAGCGGGCTGACATTCAGGGCCGGATCGATGGCTGGCACGCGGCGCGGCGGGGGTTGCCCATTGACGCGGCTGAATATCAGTCTTTTCTGCGTGAGATTGGGTATCTGGTAGAGGAAGGCGACGATTTCGAGATCGAGACAGCCAGTGTCGACCCTGAAATCGCGCTAATCCCCGGACCGCAATTGGTTGTGCCGATCACCAACGCGCGCTTTGCGTTGAATGCCGCAAATGCGCGCTGGGGCAGTTTATATGATGCGCTTTATGGAACAGATGCGTTAGGCGATCTGCCGACAGGCAAGGCTTATGACGCCGGGCGCGGTGCGCGGGTCATCGCCTGGGCCAAGGCGTTCCTGGATGAGGCTGTGCCGCTATCCGAAGGGTCTTGGGCGGAGGTCTCCGGGTTAAGCGTTAGGGACGGTGCGCTGATACCGAAGCTCGCAGACCCATCTCAGTTCGCAGGCTACGCTGGCGCAGCTGAAGCACCGGAGTTTGTACTGCTGCGCAACAACGGGTTGCACATTCAAGTCAGGATTGATGCGCATAGCACTATTGGCGCCACCGATCCTGCAGGTATTTCTGATGTCCGTTTGGAATCCGCGCTTTCGACCATCATGGATTGCGAGGATTCTGTTGCTTGTGTCGACGCGACCGACAAGGTGTTGGCCTATGGAAACTGGCTTGGCTTGATGGCCGGCAACCTGACCGAAGAGGTTACGAAAGGCGGCACAACCTTCACGCGCAAGCTTGCTGGGGATTTGGCCTACATGGCTCCGAATGGCACGCCAGCCACTCTGAAAGGTCGGTCGCTGATGCTGGTGCGAAATGTGGGCCATCTAATGACGAACCCCGCAGTGCTGGATGCCGAAGGGCGCGAGATTGGTGAAGGTTTGATGGACGCGCTCTGCACAACGCTGATCGCCATGCATGACCTGAAGCGCGAGGGCGGGAACTCGGTCAAGGGGTCGGTCTATGTGGTCAAACCCAAGATGCACGGGCCCGAGGAGGTGGCGTTTTCGGTCGAGATTTTCGACATGGTCGAGGACATCCTGGGCCTGCCGCGCAATACGGTGAAGCTGGGCATTATGGATGAAGAGCGGCGCACATCGGCCAACCTCAAGGAATGCATTCGGGCCGCAAAATCGCGCGTGGCCTTTATCAATACCGGATTCCTGGATCGGACGGGGGATGAGATTCATACTTCTATGGAAGCAGGCCCGATGCTGCCGAAGGGCGATATCAAGGATACGCCATGGATTGCGTCTTACGAGGATCGCAATGTGGATATCGGACTGGTCTGCGGCCTGAAAGGCAGAGCGCAAATTGGCAAGGGTATGTGGGCCATGCCCGATCGGATGGCGGACATGCTGGCGACCAAGATCGGCCACCCGCAATCCGGTGCAACCTGCGCCTGGGTGCCGTCACCTACTGCGGCAACGCTTCATGCAACCCACTATCACAAGATCGATGTGATGGCGCGCCAGGATGAATTGGCCGCTGGTGGGGCTCGCGGTACGTTGAATGATCTGCTGACCATACCTCTGCTGGGCGGTCGTAATCTCAGCGCTGGTGAGATCACCCGTGAGATCGAAAACAACGCACAAGGAATCTTGGGCTATGTTGTGCGCTGGATTGATCAGGGAGTTGGCTGTTCGAAAGTTCCGGATATCAACGACATAGGTCTGATGGAGGACCGCGCGACCTGCCGGATTTCTTCGCAGGCGCTGGCCAACTGGTTGCACCACGATGTGGTCAGTCAGGAACAGGTGATGGCGGCGATGCAGAAAATGGCCGCGGTAGTGGACCGTCAGAACGAAGGCGATCCGGCCTACAGGCCCATGGCACCGGGTTTTGACGGGGTGGCGTTTCAGGCGGCTTGTGATCTGGTGTTCCGGGGGCGGGTGCAGCCCTCGGGTTATACCGAGCCTGTGCTGCACGCTCGTCGCCTGGAACTGAAGGCAAGTTTGAGCTAGGGGCAAGGGTAGGAACGAGGGGGCTGTCTGCCCCCTCGTGCTCCCCCGCGTGCTCCCCCGAAGGTATTTTTGGCCAGATGAAAAGGATCGGGCATGAACATTTCATTGCGCAAAGCGCGGACCATCATTCGTAAAGCTCTGGAAAAAGGGCGCGAGATGGAGCTGAAACCGCTCTCGGTTGTTGTCCTGGACGCCGGAGGCCACGTGATCGCGTTCGAACGCGAAGACGGTGCTGCGCCGGGGCGTTTTGCTATCGCACATGGTAAGGCCTACGGATCGGTAATGCTGGGTATGGCGGGGACCGCGCAGATGCAGCGGGCCGAAGGGCAGGCCTATTTCATGGCGGCCGTGAACGGGGTTTATGGCGGTCAGGTTGTTCCGGTTCCTGGCGGTGTGCTGCTGCGTGACCGCAAGGGCGCGGTGATCGGTGCCGTGGGTGTAACCGGCGACACTTCGGATAATGACGCAGCGGCCGCGTTGGCAGGTATCGAAGCCGCTGGGTTGACGGGCGAGATCTGACCCCTACGCCGAACTTCATCGGGGATGTGCGTCGCTGAACACGCGCTTGCGCTACCATGCAGGGTCTGTGCCGTTGCGCGCGGCCAAACCTGCCGATAGGTTTTGCAGGAAATGAGCGATACAAGGGACTTGGAATGGCGCGCCCCGTCGTTGGAATAATCGGCAACTCTTATCTGATGAATGATCAGTATCCGACCCATGCGGGCGGAACGATGAATTCCGAGGCGGTCTCGAACGTGTCTGACTGTCTGCCGCTACTGATCCCCGCCGACCCGCGTTATGTAGCGGTTGATGAGTTGCTCGAGGTTTGCGACGGCTTCCTGCTGACCGGCGGCCGTCCGAACGTTCACCCCGAAGAATATGGCGAGCCCGCGACCGAGGCGCATGGTGAGTTTGACCGCGCGCGGGATGCAATCACGCTGCCTTTAATCCGGGCCTGTGCCGAGCGGGGTCAGCCGTTCTTTGGGATTTGTCGCGGGTTTCAAGAAGTAAACGTCGCCTTGGGTGGTACGCTCTACCCTGAGATTCGTGACCTCCCGGGGCGTCAGAACCACCGGATGCCACCCGACGGCACTTTGGAGGAGAAGTTTGCTCTGCGCCATGTCGTGTCGCTAACCGAAGGTGGTGTGTTCCACCGCCTGCTGGGCGCGGCCGAAGTGATGACCAATACGTTACACGGACAAGGAATCAAGACGCTGGGCGAGAATGTGGTGATCGATGGCCACGCGCCTGATGGCACGCCCGAGGCGATCTATGTCGAGGATGCCCCCGGCTTTACCCTTTCGGTCCAATGGCACCCTGAATGGGACGCGGCGAATGACCCGGTTTCGCGGCCATTGTTCAAGGAATTTGGTCGCGCCGTATACGATTGGAAAAACGCGAAAACGGTCGGGGCGATCCGGCAGTCTGCTTAGTCACGCTAATCTGTCGATGGATCGTTCTAAGGTTTGCCGGCAACATTCGAATAAAAAGATAATTGGATATCTTCCCTGAACCGCGAATTTGCGCCGAGATACCCTTGGCCATATTCAAATCTGACTGGGTTCGGAGCAGTTCATGCACAGCTTTTCAGGAAAGTACCCTCGCGGTTTAAGAGAATTCGTTCCTGCGGCACTTTTTTTGGCGGTCCTGGGAACTGCTGGGCATGCGCAACAATGCAGCTCGGCCGGAGACCTGCTTTACATCGGGCGAACACCTGACTCTTCATCCTCATTGTGGTTATCGCAGACGGAAAGCGGTGCTTTTCGTCTGGAAGCTGCACAGGGCAACACGACCGTTGATACCTGGAGCCGATCTCGGCCCGGAGTTCATCTAAGCTTGTCTCCCTTCGTATCTAATGGATCAGGGGGCGTTCATCGTCTGTTCAAACGCGGAGGGGCACCAAATGGGCGCGACTGTCTGATCGATACGCAAAACCAAAAAAGAGATTGGACGCTGCCGGGTTGGGGTGGTGGCAATGGTGGCGGCGGGGGAGGAAACGGAGGCGGCTCGGGTGGATCCGGCGGCGGTTCCGGTGGTGGCTTCGGCGGTGGCGGCGGCTCGGGTGGATCAGGTGGCGGATTCGGAGGCGGGGGCGGCTTTGGAGGCGGCGGTTCCGGGGGTGGCTTCGGCGGTGGCGGCGGCTCGGGCGGATCCGGTGGTGGCTCTGGTGGCGGATCCGGTGGTGGCTCTGGTGGCGGTTCTGGTGGTGGCTCTGGTGGCGGTTCCGGAGGGTCGGGCGGTGGAATTGGCAACATAGGCGAGACAGGTCGACCCGTTAATCCGCTCTACGTAAGTGGGCGACCTTCGGGCGATGATCAAGCCTGCGTGGCGGATGCGACGGGTAAGCTTGACCCTGCCTTGTGCGATCCGGTTGTCGGCCCTCCGCTGACGGAGGGGCGCGAGTTTGGGCCAGAATCTGTTTGGAATGTATGGACCAATTTCACCTACACAGACATTGAAGACACCCGTGGAAACAGCGAACTGGATGTGAACGACAGCTTTTTCGAAATTGGAATCGACCGTCTTGTCCAAGAAAACCTCGTGCTTGGTTTGCAGCTTGAATACGAAAACACCCAGCTGGACGGCTTTCAGGGGCAGTTTTCTCAGGATACTTCGGGATTCGCGATCGGACCCTATTTCGCCTGGCGGATGTCTGAGAGGTGGGTTCTAAACGGTCTCGCCACGGTCGGTCGCTTCTCCACGGATGTGGATGTGCTGGAGCTGAGCGGTGATTTTGATCGCACCCGTTGGCGCGCGAATCTCGAGGCAATCGGACAATATGAGGCTGGAGCTTACTTAATTCGTCCGTCGATCTCGTTTGATTACTATAATTACAGTGCCGAGGATTACGATCTCACCGGGACGTATCTGGGAAATCCAGCCGAGTTTATTGGTGAAATCCAAGAAGCAAAATACAGTGCCCTAACGCCCGAGGTCGAAGTAAGTCGTCCGTTCTTCAATGGCAGCTCTGTCATTTCACCTTATGCATCGCTCAGCGCGACCTATTGGTTTGAACGCGAGAACTTAGGGGGTGGAACAGTTGCAAACACTGACAATGATGTTGTTTGGTCAACCCGTTTGGGTGTGAGAGGACGCACAAGCAAGACGGTGTTTCTGGAGGCTTCAATCGGATATCTCGACATGTTCGAAAGTGATTTTGAAGCGACGGAAGCTGCAATCTTTCTCTCTGTCAACTTCTAAGGCCATCAGAAAGAGCGAGCGCCGACCCATAGCCGGGTCGGCGCAAATTGATCATACGAGCAAGTCGAACTGCTTGTTCAGCGGCAAGCTGCGCGCGCGTTGGCCGGTCAGGTCGAACAGCGCGTTGCCCAAAGCGGGCATCGACGGCGGTGTCCCCGGTTCACCGACACCGCCCAGATGTTTGTTGGTCTCGAGTATCCGGACTTCCGTGATCGGTGTGCTTTGCATCCTTAACGCATCATAATCCGGGAAATTATACTGTTCGACCTCACCATCGGCAAAGGTGATCTCTTCTTGAACGGCGGCAGACAATCCGTAGATCATGCCGCCGATCATCTGCGCCTCGACCGTCGCCGGATCCAAAGCCAAGCCGACATCGCAGGCGATCCAGGCCTTGTTGATGCGGATGGTGCCGTCTTCGTCCACCACTTCGATGACCTGTGCGACAGGGGTGCCAAAGCTGTAGGCCATTGCCACGCCACGTCCGACACCATCGGGGGTTTTGCCGGTCCAGCCTGACATCTCTTTCACGGCCTCCAGGCACCCCGCAGCCGGGGCGAACTCGGACCTTGCCAACTCCAGCCGGAACTCCAGCGGGTCGCGCCCGGCGGCATGGGCCATTTCATCCAGGAAGGTCTCGTGGAAGAAGGCATTGTGGCTGTTGCCGACCGAGCGCCAGAAACCAACCGGTACAGCCAAATCGGCAACGTGACCACTCATTCTGTAGTTCGGCACCGCGTAGGGCTGGTTGAAAAAGCCTTCGACTAGAACCTTGTCGGGGCCGCCGCCAGAGAAACCCGTCACACGTTCGACCGCTTGGTGGGTCGGGGATTGCGAAGCAACCTTACCGTCGATCAGAACGGCCTTGCCATCCTTCACTGCCCCCCGCATGCGCGCCATCGCGCCGGGGCGGTAGAAATCGTGACGCATATCCTCTTCGCGGCTCCACGTCGTTTGCACAGGGGTGCCTGGAATGGCCATGGCGACCTTTGTGGCGATCTCGCCGAAATCCAACTCGCCCCGGCGTCCGAAACCGCCGCCCAGATAGGTGGTGTGAATCTCGACGGCTTCGGTGTCCAGACCGGCGGTGTTGGCTGCGCGGATTTGGATGAGAGTCGGGGCCTGATTGCCGCACCACAGGTCCAGCTTGTTACTGGTATAGAGCGCCGTGGCGTTCATCGGTTCCATCGTGGCATGGGCCAGATAGGGCACAGTATATTCGGCCGTGATCTCAGTTGCACCTTCGGGTAGGGATTCGACATCGCCATCATCGCGCATTGTCGAGTTCGGCGCGTCATCAAACGCCTTGGCAATTTGCGCGAATATCGCATCACTTTCGGGCGGATAGGGGGCATCGCCCCAATCCACGTCAATCGCCTCGACCGCCTGCATGGCAAGCCAAGTGTTGTTGGCAATCACCGCGACGCCCGTGCCCAGATCGACGATCTTTTCAACGCCGGGCATGGTTTCTGCAGCACTGGCGTCAAAGCCGTTCATTGCCCCGCCCAGCTTGGGGTTCATGCGGACCGAGGCGAATTTCAGGCCCTCGGGGCGCACGTCGATGCCAAAGGTGGCGGTGCCGGTGGATTTGCCCGGAATGTCGACGCGGGGCAGGGATTTGCCGATCAAACGCCATTCGGACGGATCACGCAGGGAAACCTCGGGCGGTTCGATCTGGCCTGCGGCCTCGGCCAGTTCGCTATAGGGAATGCGCGTGCCATCCGGGGCAACCACAGCACCATTTTCGGTCATGAGTTGATCGCGATCGACCCCCAGTTGGTCCGCGGCAGCCTGCTTCAAGGTTTCTCGCGCAGTAGCGCCGGCCATCCGCATCCGTTCGAACCCGTCTTTCATCGAGGTTGAGCCGCCGGTAACCTGCAGGCTTAACGTTTTGCCCAGAACACCCAGTGCCTCACCCAGATTGTGCTGGAAATCCGAGATGTCATAGCCCTTGCCTGGCAGGCTTTCCCCCATAAGAGCATGGTTGTAATAGGCGGCAGCAGCAGGTCCGTGCAGCACACGGATTTCGTCCAGCTCAACATCCAGCTCCTCGGCGATCAGTGCTGCCCAGGTGGTCATAACGCCCTGACCCATTTCAGCGCGGGGGGCGAACAGGGTCACGCCCTGCTGGTCGATCAGAACAAAGGGGCTAAGCGCGGTTTCCCCGTCACGCGGTTTCAGCGGGTTCGCAGCTGGACGCGTGACGTAGTAGGCACCGAAGGCCACTCCACCTACGATGGCGGCAGATCCGATCAGGAATGTGCGGCGAACGATTTTACCGATACGTCCCATGGCTCAAGCCTCCTTCAACTTGGCAGCGGCATCATGGATGGCCGCGCGGATGCGAGGATAGGTGCCACAGCGGCAAAGGTTGCCTTGCATCGCATCGTCGATGTCTTCGTCCGTTGGGGCCGGGTTTTCAGCCAGTAGCGATGCGGCCTGCATGATCTGGCCCGACTGGCAGTAACCACATTGGGCCACTTGGTGGTCAACCCAGGCCTTCTGGATCGTTGCCATGGCGTCAGGCGTGCCAAGCCCCTCGATCGTGGTGACATCACCCCAAACATCCGAGAGCGCTACCTGGCAGGACCGCACGGCCTCACCATCAATATGAACGGTGCAGGCACCGCAGGCAGCCACACCACAGCCGAACTTGGTACCGGTTAGTCCAACCTCATCACGCAGAACCCATAACAAGGGCACATCATCAGGCAGATCAACCTGATGGGTCTTTCCGTTGATCTTAAGGGCCGTCGCCATGGCGCACCTCTCTTAGCTTTGGCTGGTTTCTGACATAATTAATGAAAAGTGTCAGCTTGTCAATTGACAAAATGAACAAGAAGTGTCAGAGGTTCTCGCATGACGAGTGTAAGTGAAGATTCCAAGACAGCGGCCATTCTGAAATCGGCATTTCAGGCCTTTGCGACCTATGGGTTTAAGAAAACTTCGATGGATGACATTGCCAAAGGGGCAGGGATGTCCCGGCCTGCGGTCTATCTGCATTTCAAGAATAAAGAGGCCATCGTTCGCGAACTGACGCAGTTTTATTATGGCGAGAAAGTTACCCTAGTCGCTGAAGCCTTGGCCGGCGAAGGTCCTTTGCCTCAGATCCTCGCTCAGGCGATCGAGGCGCAATCAAACGGGATGGCTGAAATTTTGGCCTCACCTCATGGGCTTGAAATGCTGGACGCGACCAAATCCATGTCGACGGATATCGTTCAGGAGGGCGAGGCCAAATTGACGCGACTTTACGCCGAATGGTTACGGCGCGAGGATGCGGCAGGTCGCGCGCATTTGCCTGTCGGCCCGGATGAGGCCGCAAAGACAATCACCACATCGCTGAAGGGCGTCAAGATGACAGCCTCCAGCGCTGAAGAGTTCGAACAAGGCATTTCGCAATTGGCCACGCTTTTGGGCGCGGCGCTTGAGGTCAGGTGACGCGCTGACGGATTTTGTATTCCGGTTTGTCCCACAGCTTGTTGGTTATGATATCGGCCAGAATTTGGGCGGCCTGTTCTACATCCCCTTCATCGACATATAGCGGTGTGAAGCCAAACCGCATGATATCGGGCGCTCGGAAATCGCCGATCACGCCACGCGCGATCAAAGCCTGCATGGCAGCGTATCCTTCATCAAAATGAAACGATACTTGACTTCCGCGCTGGGCTGGATCGCGGGGGCTTGCGAGTGTCAATCCCCGGCAGGTAGCCTCAACCCGGGTAATGAACAATTCGGTCAATTCGATTGACTTGGCGCGCACATCGGCCATTTCAGCCATGTCCCAGATATCCATCGCTGCCGACAGCGCTGCCATCTGAATGACCGGAGGGGTTCCGACCCGCATCCTCTCGATTCCCGCGCCGGGGCGATAGTCGAGATCGAAGGCAAAGGGGGCTTCATGCCCCAACCAGCCCGAAAGCGCCGGGCGCACGCGATCCGACAGACGCGGAGCGACATAGACGAACGCTGGCGCACCGGGACCGCCATTGAGGTACTTATACGTGCAGCCAACAGCGAAATCCGCGTTGCAACCGGACAGATCGACCGGGATTGCCCCCGCAGAATGGGCAAGGTCCCAGACGGTCACGACACCGTTCGCGTGGGCCAGTTCGGTCAAAGCCTTCATGTCATGCATACGGCCGGAGCGATAATCGACCTCGGTCAGCATCAGAACGGCGACCTCTTCGGTGATATGTGCAGCGACGCTTTCGGGATCGACCACGCGCAGTTCGTAATCCGTTCCCAGTGATCGCAATAGTCCATCTGCCATGTAAAGATCCGACGGGAAATTGCCGTTGTCCGACAGGACGACCTTGCGGGTCGGGTTCAGCTCCAGCGCTGAGGCGACCGCCTGATAAACCTTGATCGACAGAGTATCGCCCACCACGACGCTGCCGGGCTCTGCCCCGATCAGCCGTCCGATCCGATCCCCCAGGCCGGTCGGCATGCCCATCCACCCGGCTTTGTTCCAGCCGGTGATCAGCAACTGACCCCATTCGTCCTTCATCATGCTTCCGACACGGTCACCGGCTGATTTCGGCAACGGGCCCAGAGAGTTACCGTCGAGATAAAGAACGCCCTCGGGCAGGTGAAACATGGATTTGGTTTTGGCGAAATCGGTCATGGCGAGGCTTTGTCTTTCTGAAACAGTCAGGTTGTAACTGGCTATCTGATCCCGTTGTGTCTGTCTATTGGTGCGGGTTGTCCAGCGCCCTGGGTCGATGCGACACCCTGCGCTTTTGCCAATGCGGTCAGAAAACGATAGGAGAGCGATCAGAAGCGACATCTGCCACCATGTGTCGCCGCGTGAAGGGACAGCCATGCGCCTGATCGACATACCACCTGTTTGGCTTGTGGGCTTTGCCTTGCTCGCCTGGGTCCAGGCCCGCGTGTTGCCGCTGGGGTTGTCTCTGGATGGGGCGGTGACAGATCTGCTCAGCGGCATACTGATCGGTGGCGGTATCATTCTGGCCGTGATGGCGGTAATCGAGTTCCGCCGGCACAAAACCACGGTCTTTCCGCACGAAACACCCTCGACCATGGTGCAGACCGGGATTTATAAGCGCAGCCGCAATCCTATCTATGTGGGCGATGTGCTGATCCTGACCGGGCTGATCCTGCGTTTTGACGCGGTGTTGTCGCTGGTGCTGATCCCGGTTTTTGTCTGGGTGCTGGAACGCCGCTTTATCATACCCGAGGAAGACCGTCTGCGCCGCACATTCCGCGCCGATTTCGCCCGGTATGAACGCAAGACCAGACGATGGATATAAGGGTGTGGTCATCATGACACAGCGTCATAATTGCTGCGCTTGCGAAATAATCTTGCGCAGGATACATGTCTGCTTGTCATTCTATGCCGAACACCCACCTGGCCTGAATCAAAAATTAGGGGGAACCGACTGGTGAAAATTGGGACGCCAAAGGAAACGTACAAGGGCGAGAACCGGGTCGCGATGACTCCGGACTCGGCTGTGCAGTTGCAGAAACTGGGCTATGAGTGCCTGATCGAAAAGGGCGCAGGCGCTGCTGCGGGGTTTTCGGACGCCGCTTATGAAGCCGCAGGCGTTGAGGTCATGAAGACCGCCGCCTCGCTTTGGAAGGCGGCGGATATTATTGCCAAGGTGCGTCAGCCCGATGCCACCGAACTGAAGCGTCTGACCAAGGATAAGACCCTGATTTCCTTCTTTAACCCGGCTGGAAATGAAGATGGGATGGAGGCCGCCAAATCCAAGGGCGCGACCGTGATCGCGATGGAGATGGTCCCGCGTATCTCGCGCGCGCAGAAGATGGACGCGCTGTCTTCGATGGCCAATATCGCCGGGTACCGTGCTGTGATCGAGGCAGGCAACAACTTTGGCCGTTTCTTCACCGGTCAGGTGACGGCGGCCGGTAAGGTACCGCCTGCCAAGGTGCTGATCGTTGGTGCTGGTGTGGCTGGTCTGGCCGCGATTGGGACCTCAACCTCGCTGGGTGCGATCACCTACGCGTTCGACGTGCGCCCCGAAGTGGCCGAGCAGGTCGAATCCATGGGGGCTGAGTTCGTCTATCTGGATTTTGAGGAAGAACAGCAGGACGGTGCATCGACTGGCGGCTACGCATCGGTCCAGTCGGAAGAATTCCGCAACGCCCAGCTTGCCAAGTTCCGGGAACTGGCACCCGAGATGGACATCGTCATCACCACGGCACTGATCCCCAACCGTGAGGCACCTGAGCTTTGGACCAAAGATATGGTCGAGGCCATGAAGCCGGGTTCGGTCATCGTTGACCTTGCAGCGGAAAAGGGCGGCAACTGTAAATTGACGGTGCCGGATGAGAAGATCGTGACCGACAATGGCGTGACCATCATCGGCTATACCGACTTCCCCAGCCGGATGGCGGCGCAGTCATCGTCTCTTTACGCGACCAATATCCGTCACATGATGGCTGACCTGACACCCGAGAAGGACGGCAAGGTCAATCACGACATGGAAGATGACGTGATCCGTGGCGCGACCGTGACCCATGAGGGCGAGATCACCTTCCCGCCACCGCCGCCCAAGGTGCAGGCGATTGCGGCACAGCCTAAGGCCGAGGTCAAGGAACTGACGCCGGAAGAGAAAAGGGCGCAGGAAATCGCGGCCTTCAAAGCGCAGACCAAGCAACAGTTCACGTTGCTGGGCGTCGGCGGTGCGTTGATGTTGCTGGTGGGGTTGATCGCTCCGGCCAGCTTCATGCAGCATTTCATCGTCTTTGTGCTGGCGATCTTTGTGGGCTTCCAGGTGATCTGGAATGTCAGCCATAGCTTGCACACACCACTGATGGCGATCACCAACGCGATCTCGTCGATCATTATCGTTGGAGCCTTGATGCAGATCGGATCGGGGTCGTTCCTGGTCATTCTGCTGGCGGCGCTGTCAGTCTTCATGGCCGGAATCAACATCTTCGGCGGCTTCCTCGTAACCCGGCGCATGCTCGCCATGTTCCAGAAATCTTAAGGAGGCCGGGCACATGGAATTTGGCTTCACTACTGCCGCCTATGTCGTTGCGGCTGTCCTTTTCATCCTGTCTCTGGGTGGATTGTCGAACCAGGAAAGCGCCAAGCGGGCGGTCTGGTATGGCATTGTTGGTATGGCGCTCGCGGTTTTTGCGACGCTGGTTGGTCCGGGTTCAGGCCTGTGGCTGCTGTCGTTGCTGCTGATCGCGGGCGGTGGTCTGATCGGTCAGTACGTGGCACAGCGCGTCCAGATGACCGAGATGCCGCAGCTTGTGGCCGCGATGCATTCGCTGGTGGGTCTGGCGGCTGTGTTCGTGGGATTCAATGCCCATTTCGAGATCGGCAATGTGGCGCAAGTCATGGCGATTGCCGACAGTGCGTCTCAGGCGGACCTGTCCGATCTGGGGGCGTTCGCCAAGCTGATCGCCAAGAAGACCGCGGCCGAACTGGCGATCCTGCATGTTGAGCTGTTCCTCGGTATCTTCATCGGTGCGATCACCTTTACTGGATCGGTCGTGGCTTATGGCAAGTTGGCGGGCAAGGTGACCTCGGCGGCGACCAAGCTTCCGGGCGGTCATGCTCTGAACGCGGGTGCGGCTGCTTTGTCGTTCATCTGCCTGATCTGGTACACCAATTCGGGCGGTTTCTTCCCGCTGTTCCTGATGACGCTGGCAGCGCTGTTCATCGGCTATCACCTGATCATGGGCATCGGCGGGGCCGACATGCCGGTGGTTGTGTCGATGCTGAACAGCTATTCGGGTTGGGCGGCTGCGGCCATCGGCTTCTCGCTAGGCAACGACCTGTTGATCGTGGTTGGTGCATTGGTGGGCTCGTCTGGTGCGATCCTGTCCTACATCATGTGTAAGGCGATGAACCGTCACTTTGTCAGCGTAATTCTGGGCGGCTTTGGTGGCCCGCAGGGCGAACAGATGGCTGTTGAGGGTGAACAGATCGCCATCGAGGCAGATGGTGTCGCGGCGGCGCTGAATGATGCAGATAGTATCGTCATCATCCCCGGCTATGGCATGGCCGTGGCGCAGGCGCAGCAATCGGTGTCCGAGCTGGTTCGCAAGCTGCGCGCCAAGGGCAAGAACGTGCGCTTTGCGATCCACCCCGTTGCCGGTCGTCTGCCAGGCCACATGAACGTGCTGCTGGCCGAGGCGAAGGTGCCGTATGACATTGTTCTGGAGATGGACGAGATCAACGACGACTTCCCGGATACGGATGTGGCCATCGTGATTGGCTCGAACGATATCGTGAACCCTGCGGCGCAGGAAGACCCGAACAGCCCCATCGCCGGGATGCCGGTGTTGGAATGCTGGAAAGCCAAGCAGGTGTTTGTGTCCAAGCGTGGTCAGGGCACCGGCTATTCGGGCATCGAGAACCCGCTGTTCTTCAAGGAGAACACCCGCATGTTCTATGGCGACGCCAAGGCTTCGCTCGACAAGCTGTTGCCCATGATCGATTGATCAGAAGGGACAATCTGATTGCAGAGGGCGCCTGAGGGCGCCCTTTTCTTTTGTGATGAGATGGGGGCTTGCCTCCAACCCCCTCAAGGTTTTTTAGCCATATGAAGCAAGCGGGCTGTGTTAAACTTGGCGAGTGTTCGGGATAGTCGGAGGCAGACCATGCAGAAGGTAAATGGAATTGGCGGGATATTCTTTCGGGCCCGTGATCCGCAGGCGTTGAGTGCTTGGTATGAGAAGCATTTGGGCGTCAATCACTACGATCCTGTGCCCTGGAAGCAGCGGGAAGGATATACGGTGTTCGCACCCTTTGCGCAGGACACCGAGTATTTCGGCCGCTCCGAGCAGCAATGGATGATCAATTTTCGTGTCGATGACCTGAGCGCGTTGATCGACCAACTACAGAACGCCGGAATCACCGTCGAGACGAATCCGGAGTGGGACAGCGAGGTCGGGAAATTCGCCCGCATCCACGATCCTGAAGGCAATCCCATCGAGCTATGGGAGCCGAATCAATAAGATAGCGGGATTGTATACCGTTGTATCCTTGTAAGTAATTGAAATAAATAAACAATTGATGTTGTGTCGGTCTGCCTTATAGTGCCGGTGATACACCGGAGCCTCACATGACGCCCATAGACAATCATCCGCTTCGCTATGCGCTGGCCAATGAACTGCATGCACGCCCATTTCCGGTTGCACCCTTACCCAGCACGGTTGTGTTTCTGGCGATCAAGAAGCCCAAAGAAGCGGTTACGCGCGATCGTGGCGAGGATATGGCCCACCTGATCAATCTGCTTGATCGCCACGGCGCGCAGCACCCTCAGCCAGAGGCCACTCACTACGCGGGTCAGATCGGGCGTCATTGGCTGAAATGGGAACAACATACCGAGTTTGTGACCTATACCGCGATCACTCCGAATGTCAGTGAACGTGCATTCAATCCGGCAGACTTTGAGGTGTTTCCTCCAGACTGGTTGAAGGCGAGCCCGGGGCAGCGGGTGACATCGGCCTTAATTCGCGTCGTCGAGTACGAGGGAGATGAGGCGGCAAAGGCTTCGCTGGCTCAGTGGTTCGAGCCGGAAAGCCTAGCAGTGGCGCGGGTGCTGGATGATGCTGCGATCTGCGCTTGTGATTTCCGAATTGATCCGGCGGGGCATATGCGGCTTGCGATGTTTGTCAAGAAAGGCACCGGGCGGCGTCGGACCGGGCGGATCGTTCAGCGGCTGTGCGAGATTGAGACCTACAAGGCAATGTCGATGCTGGGATTTGCACGGGTCAAGCAACTGATGCCGCGCATCGGCGAACTGGATGGTCAATTGACCCGCCTGATGGGGCAGATGTCCGATGAAACAGCGCACCCAGACGAATTGTTGCCGGATCTTCTGTCTACCTCGATCGAGCTTGAGACACTTTCGGCACGGTGTTCTTTTCGGTTCGGCGCCACGGGTGCCTATGAGGCGATTGTCAATCAGCGCATCGAAGTGTTGCGTGAACAAAGATTCAATGGACGTCAGAGTTTTGCCGATTTCATGATGCGTCGTTATGACCCCGCGATGCGGACGGTTAAATCAACCGAGCGACGTTTGCAGGCCTTGTCCGACAGGGCTATTCGCGCCGGCGACCTGTTGCGTACCCGTGTCGATGTCGAACGCAGCGCTCAAAATCAGGCTCTGCTGGAAAGCATGGACCGGCGTGCTGATCTGGCCCTTCGATTGCAGCACACAGTCGAGGGATTATCTGTGGTGGCGATCAGCTACTATGCGGTGTCTCTGGTCAGCTACTTGCTCTACCCACTGACGCAGGCCGGGATTAGCAAAGGGATGCTGACGGCAATTGTGACCGTGCCTGTCATCCTTGCCGTTTGGTTCGGGGTGCGCCAGATCCGGAAGCGAATTGAATAAGCGGTCTATGCCGGGCGACGAATGATCTGTAGAACGGGTGGCGTTTGGCAGATTTTATGAGGATTCCCTGTGATCGGTATTGTTGCGGCGTGGCGGGCTGTGGCCGCCATGTTTATCCTGAACGGTGCGCTGTTCGGCATCTGGGCATCGCGCATACCTGCGGTTCGGGACAGGCTGGATCTGACGCACGAGGCGCTAGGGCTTGGTTTGCTGTTCATGGCAGCAGGGGCCGTTTGTTCGTTTCCGATCACGGGCCGTTTGACGGACAAGTTTGGGGCGGTGGCGATCACGCGGGTGATCGCGGTTCTCTACACCTTTTCCCTGATCCTTTTGGCTCTCGCCGACGGGTTCTGGTCGCTTGCGGCGTTTCTGTTTGTATTCGGAGCCTTCCATGGCTCGATGGATGTTGCGATGAACGCCTGGGCGGCAGAGGTCGAACAGGCCTATGACAAGCCGGTCATGTCGTCCTTTCACGCGATGTGGAGCCTTGGAGCCGGGCTGGGGGCGCTCAGCGGATACGGTGCCGTACAGTTGGGGCTGTCGGTGTTGCAACATTTTCTACTAGCGGGTGGTGTTGTCGTCGCGCTTGCGCTTGTTTTGTCTTGGGTACGCTGGACTTCGAAACGATCGGCTTCAAAACCTGGATCGGTGTTCGCTTTGCCGTCGGGTGCCCTAATCCTTGTGGGTTTCTCAGCGCTGTGCGGCGCTTTGGGCGAGGGGGCTGTTGCGGATTGGAGCGCGATTTTCCTGCGTGACGTTACCGGAGCGGCTGAGAGTATCGCGGCGTTGGGCTATGCGGTCTTCTCGGTCACAATGGTTGCGTTCCGGCTTGCGGGCGGGGTGGTGATCGCGCGTTTCGGGCCTGTTGCAACAGCACGATTTGGCGGCGTTTGCGCCGCGCTGGGCGTGTTTGGCGTGGTATCGGCGGGAGGGGCAGGATTGGCTTTGGCGGGTTTTGCTCTGATGGGAGTGGGCTATGCGGTAATCATGCCTCTGGCCTTTAGCCGCGCGGCCAACGACCCGCATGTCCCGCCCGGACAGGCGATCGCAAGCGTCGCGACTTTGGGATACGGAGGTTTATTGATTGGGCCGCCTCTGATCGGATTTCTGGCCGAGTTGATGACGCTGAGATTTGCCTTTGCAGTTCTTTTACCGCTGGCCGTTCTGATCATCGTATTGGCCGGCGCGCTGAAGCGCGCCGACTAAGTTCTCTTAACGTCCGCGAATACGTGGATCCAGCGCATCGCGCAGGCCGTCACCCAGATAATTTACACTGAGGACGGTTAGTGAGATCGCCAGTCCGGGCCAGAACACGCGCTCGGGGTATTGCTGCAGATAGTCGACGCCATCGAAGAGCAGCCGACCCCATGTCGGGAAGTCCGGCGGAAATCCGAGGCCGAGGAAGGAAAGCGCGCTTTCGGTGATGATCGCAGTTGCAATCCCCAGCGTGGCCGACACCATGATCGGAGACAGAACATTCGGCAGGATGTGCCGCGTGATGATCTGGCCATTGCTGGTGCCGATGGACCGGGCGGCCAGAACGAATTCACGCTCTTTGATCGCCAGCACATCGCCGCGCACGATCCGCGCTGTGGGCATCCATGAGGTGATGCCGATGGCGCAGACGATCAGGATGAAGATTCCACGCTCTAACCCGAAGGCGGCAGATAGCGGCTCGCGGAAGAGCAGCATCATGACCAGCAGCAGCGGTAACAACGGCAAGGCCAAGAACAGATCCGTCAGGCGCATCAGTGGGCCATCCAGCCGTTTGAAAAACCCGGCCAGAACACCGATGAACGAGCCCAGAAACAGCGCCAACAGCATCGCGGTGATGCCGACTGACACCGATGTCTGACCGCCTGACATCATGCGAGCTAGGATATCGCGGCCCAACTGGTCGGTGCCAAAGGGATGCGCCCAACTGGGGCCCTGATTGCGCGAACGGATGTCGATCTGAGTGGGGTCGATGCTCCATAAGTATGGTCCCAGATAGACGCCTGCGACGATGAAGATGAACAGAATCGCTCCGATCATTGCGCCTTTGTGGGTCTTGAACTGATCCCAGACATCGCGCCATTGGCTCCGTGGTGGGGTGGCCAGTTCTTCCATCACATCGGTGGTTGGCAGCGCTGTCGAGGCGGGCGCAAGCCCTTCGTCCGGGACCAGTGTATCGGTACGATCATGATCAGTCATAACGAATCCTCGGGTCCAGAATGCCATAGAGAACGTCGGCGATCAGATTGAACAGGACGATCAGCACGGCAAATATGAAGGTCAGGGTTTGGACCATCGGCAAGTCATTGGCCTGAATAGCCCCGATCAGCAACTGGCCGATGCCGTTCACTTTGAACACCTGCTCGGTAATGATCGCTCCGCCGAAGATGGCCGGAATACCCAGCGCGATAACGGTGACCACAGGGATCATCGAGTTGCGCAGGACGTGGACCATGACGACCGTGTATTCGCTGAGGCCCTTAGCGCGGGCGGTGCGGACATAATCCTGATTAAGGTTGTCCAGCATCGAGGCGCGCATGAATCGGCTGAGCTGCGCGGTGATCTGCAGAGCCAGAACCATGACCGGCATGATCATCTGTTTCAGCTGTACAACAAAGCTGTCCCAGCTATTGACCACATGGGTGGTGTCATAGATCGACGGGAACCATCCAAGCTGGACTGAGAAGATCACGATCACCAATACGCCCGAGAAGAACGGCGGTACCGAGAAGCCGACCATCGACACGAATGTGCCCATTTGGTCGAACCAGGAATACTGGCGATAGGCCGAATAGATGCCGATGGGCAGGGCGATCAGGATGGCGACCACATAAGCGGTGCCGACAACCCACAGGGTCTGCGGGATGCGCTGAACGACGATGTCCATGACGGGTGAGCGGGTCTGCCACGAAATCACGCGCAGGTCGCCTTCGGAGAAGGTTGTACCAAAGATCGAGTCGACCAGAACCTGCGGTTCGATCCAGAAGAACTGCACGATCCATTTCCAGAACCGGATATGCATCGGCTGACCGAGGCCCAGTGCCTCGCGCATCTTCTCTTTGACTTCGGGGGGGACGGTAAGTGGAACCTGCGCCATCGGATCGCCGGGTGCGAGTTCGAGGAGCAGGAAGATGACGAGGCTGATGAACAGTAGCGTGGGAACGGCCAGCACCAGTCGTCTGATGGTAAAGTTGAGCATTAAGAGGCGCCTTTATATGCGTCTTCTTGTTGGAGTGGTCTGCAAATGACCGCGCCCCGATATGGGTCGGGGCGCGGTTTTGCAAGATTAACGCTTAGGAACCGGTCTTGCGGTACCAGTCCGCAATGTTCCACAGCTCGCTGTCCCAAACGTTCAGGACAACGCCACCCAGCGTGTTGGCGTGTGCCGACAGACGACCACGGTGCACCAGCGGGATCATTCCGCCATTTTCAACCATGATGTCGTTCAGCTGACGCGCGATCTGCGCGCGCTCATCCGCACCTGCGGTTTCGGCCAGTTTGCCATGCAGCTTGTCGAACTCTTCGTTGCAGAAACGGCTGATGTTCTCGCCCTGCCACTGGCTTTCAGGCTTGGGTGCCTTGTCGCACAGGCCGTTGCCCAGATAGGACTGCGGGTCAGTGCCGTTGAAGGTGTTGGCATACATTTCAACGTCGGCATAGAACTTCTGGAAGGTGTCAGGCGAACCCGGATCACCACCAAAGAAGACCGAAGCATTGATGTTGCGCAGCTCAGTTTCGATACCGATTTGGCTCCACCATTCTTTGATCAGCGCCTGGAAGTCCTGGCGAACTGCGTTGGTAGAAGTCTGGTAGACAATCTTCAGCGGTACACCGTCTTTTTCACGGATGCCATCGCCATCGGAATCTACGATACCCGCGTCATCCAGAAGCTTCTTGGCACCTTCGATATCCTGAGTATCGCAGCTGAATGTGTCGGAATTCACCGCGGCAGGCGCAGGTACCCAGTTGCAGGTAACCTTACCGGCCTGACCGTAGCCGATTTCAACCAGCAGCGGCCGGTCGATGGCCAGCGACATGGCCTTGTAAACAGCAGGGTCCTGCAGGAACGGGTGCGGATGCTTTGCAGTCGAACGCTCGCCCTCCGGCAGATCTGGCGACGGGTTGGTCTGGTTCAGCATGATGCGTTCCACCAGCGGGCCGAAGCCTGCGACCGGAGTACCTTTGCCTCCTTCCTGCATCTGCGCGATCACTTCAGGCGCAAGCTGCAAGTTCCAGGCATAGTCAAATTCGCCGGTTTCCATGACCGCACGACCAGCAGCAGTTGCATCGCCACCGCCTTTGAATGTTACCGTTGCGAACGCAGGCTTTGCCGGGTCACGGTAGTTATCATTGGCCTTGAAAGTGATCACGTCATTCGGCTTGAATTCGGTGACAACAAATGGGCCTGTGCCGATCGGGTTAAAGTTCTGCTCGGTGCATTCGGGCGCTTTGGCTCCCATGCAATCCGCGAACTGTGCTGCCTGGATGATCGGGCTCTCACCACCCACGAACGGGCCGTAAGGGAACGGGGTCGGCGCATCGAATGTGACTTTGACGGTCAGATCATCGACAGCTTCGACATTGGTGACACCTTCAAATTTGGTCACCTGCGCACAACCGCCTTCTGGGTCCATGCAATAGTTTGCAGTGAACACAACATCAGCGGAGGTGAATGGCGTGCCGTCTGACCAGGTGATTCCCGGCGCGATTTTCCAAGTGATCGAGGTCAGGTCTTCGCTAACGCCACCATTTGCAACTGTCGGAATTTCAGATGCCAGGAACGGAACCATTTCGCCATCTTGATTGTACCGGGCGAGCGGCTCAATCACTAGCGACGCGGATTCCACATCCTTGGTGCCACCCGAAAGGAACGGGTTCAGGATCGATGGGGCTTGCCAGTAAATGATGCTGACATTGCCGTCCGATCCACGCTCGGCCATGGCCATCGGGGCCATTGCCGTGCTTGCAATCGCACCAAGCAAAAGGGTTTTGATTTTCATCATACACTCCATGTTGGACACATACGTGTCTCGATTATCTCCGCGATGCCCGCGGGTTAGGCGTGGCCGTCAAAAGGGATAAGGATTTGGAATCAAACGGAAACGATTGTATCGCCTTCGTGTATTCAGACCTCTCCCCAGAACGGTTACGCGGCGTATCGAAACAGAGTTTTGGAAAATTGCAAGCCTTGCCTTGCGAAATTTGACCTATCGGTTTGACTTTTCACATCTGCCCGCCTTAGCGTTTGGCACCCAATCCGAAAAGCCGCCAAGGGGAGAGCGCGCGTGCTGGATCAGCCAATTGCCCAGATCAAAAAACTGCGGGTCGAATTTCAAACTAAAGATGGCCCGGTGGTGGGCGTCGAGGACGTCTCGTTCGAGGTTAACCAAGGCGAAACCGTGTGTATCGTAGGCGAATCGGGGTCGGGCAAATCAGTCTCATCCCTATCGCTGATGCGCTTGGTCGAGTTCGGCGGCGGTGAAATTGCTGGCGGGCAACTGCTTTTCGATCGCCGCGGCGGCGAGGAAATGGATCTGTCCCACGCCGATCAAGATCTGATGAAGCAGATTCGCGGAAATGAGATCGGAATGATCTTTCAGGAGCCGATGACGGCCTTGAACCCGGTTTTCACCGTCGGACGGCAGCTCACCGAAGGATTGCGAATCCACAAGGACATGAACAAAGCGCAGGCCGAAGAGCGCGCGCTGGAATTATTGCGTCAGGTGCGCATCCCCGAGCCCGAGCGACGTTTGAAGCAATATCCGCATGAACTGTCCGGTGGCATGCGCCAGCGTGTGGTGATCGCCATGGCTATGGCGTGTGAGCCTCGCCTGCTGATTGCGGATGAACCCACTACTGCATTGGATGTCACCATCCAGGCCGAGATTCTGGCGCTGATGGACCGCCTCAAACGCGAGACCGGAACGGCGGTGATGTTTATCACCCATGACATGGCTGTGGTCGCGCAGATGGCGGACCGCGTGGTGGTCATGTTCCGCGGCAACAAGGTCGAGGAAGGCACCGTCAAAGAAATCTTCGAAAACCCGCAGCACGATTACACCAAGGCGTTGCTGGCGGCGGTTCCGAAATTGGGCGAGATGCAGGGTAAAGCCGCGCCCGAGCCAATGAAACTGCTGGGTGAGGAAGGCCAGAAGATCGCTCCGATCCCGGGTACGAACGAAGTGTTGCTGACGGTCAAGAACCTGACCACGCGATTTGCGGTGAAAGGCGGATTGCTGCGTCGGACCATCTCGAACGTGCATGCAGTCGAAGATGTCTCGTTCACGCTGAACCGGGGGCAGACTCTCAGCCTCGTTGGCGAATCTGGGTGTGGCAAGTCGTCGGCAGGGCGCTCGATCCTGCGATTGGTGGAGCCGATGGCGGGTGAGGTTGATCTGGACGGTGTCGACATCATGAAGCTGGACCAGGCCGGCCTGCGCAAAGCGCGGCTGGACATGCAGATGATCTTTCAGGATCCGTTCGCCTCGCTGAACCCGCAGATGCAATTGGTTGATCAGGTCGCCGAACCGATGCGGAACTATGGGGTTGCGTCGGGGTCAGAACTGCAGGACCGCGTGGCGCAACTGTTCGACAAAGTGCAACTGCCGCGCAGCTTCATGCGCCGCTTCCCACATGAGATGTCGGGTGGTCAGCGGCAACGGATTGCGATTGCGCGAGCACTGGCGCTGAATCCCAAGCTAATCATCGCGGATGAGGCCGTTTCGGCGCTGGACGTCTCGGTTCAGGCGCAGGTGCTGAACCTGATGATGGAGCTGCAGTCCGAGCTTGGCCTCAGCTATCTGTTCATCAGCCATGACATGGCGGTGGTCGAGAGGGTCAGTCACCATGTCGGTGTGATGTATCTGGGCCGCATTGTCGAACTGGGCCCGCGTGCTCGGGTTTTTGAGAACCCACAGCACCCTTATACGCAGGCACTGATGAAGGCGGTACCAATTGCCGACCCGAACAAGCGCAAGTCGGAAAAAGACTTGAACTTCAAACCGATCCCGTCGCCAATTCATCCGATTGGATACGCGCCCGAACCCTCGCAATACAACGAGGTTGAACCGGGCCATTTTGTTTTGACCACTGACAGCGGATATTGACCCTCATGGCTGAGCGCCTGTCTCCGCTAGAGATCATGACTAAGCTGATCTCATTCCCGACTGTCAGTCGCGATACGAATTTACCGCTGGTGGATTGGGTCGAGGCGTATCTGCAAAGCCACGGGATCGAACCGCATCGTTGGCCTGATCCGGATCAGCCGCATAAGGCGGCTCTGTTCGCGCATGTCGGCCCGTGGGAAGAGGGCGCGATTGTCCTATCAGGTCACACTGATGTTGTTCCCATCGATGGCCAGCCTTGGGACACCGATCCATTTGTCGTGACCGAGAAAGATGGCAAGTATTTCGGGCGTGGCACCTGCGACATGAAGGGCTTTGACGCGCTGGCGATCTGGGCCTTGGTCGAGGCGCATCACGCTGACACCAAACGCCCCCTGCAACTGGCGTTGAGCTTTGATGAAGAGGTTGGCTGCACCGGCGCGCCGCCGATGATCGCCCACATGCAGGAGGTTCTGCCCAAAGGATCAGCCGTGATTGTGGGCGAGCCGTCGATGATGCAGGCCGTCACCGGCCATAAGGGCGGGTTTGGCTTTGACACGCATGTGGTGGGGTTCGAAGTTCACAGCTCAATCATGCACACAGGCGTCAATGCGATCATGGAGGCCGCGCCGCTGATCAATTGGGCCAATGATCGGAACGCCGAGAATATGGCGGCGCAACCTTCAGACATTGCGTCAGTGTTCGATCCGCCTTGGACTACCTGCCATGTTGGTATGATCGAAGGCGGAACCGCGCATAATATCACTGCCAAAGACTGTCGCTTCATGATGGATTTCCGCACCGTTCCGGACGATGAAAAATCGGTCTGGCAGAAGGCCTATTTCGATAAGGTTCGTGAAGTCGAGGCGCGGATGCAAGCGGTTAATCCCGACGCCCGGATCGAGCTGTCCGAGCATTTTTCGATCCCAGGTCTTGTGCCTGAAGAAGATGGCGAGGCTGAGACGCTGGTGCGCGCGCTCACCGGTGACAATGCGACACATGTGGTAAGCTATGGCACCGAGGCGGGGCAGTTTCAGGAAGCTGGTTATTCCGCTGTTATCTGCGGCCCAGGTGATATCGCGCAGGCCCATCAGCCGAATGAGTTCATTACGATTTCTCAATTCAACGCAGGTCAAAAATTTATGGAGCGTCTGGTAAAGAGGCTTTGCGAATAACATCTCAAAGGAGAGGTTAAAGATGCCCGTCAAGAACCGGCTCGCCGAAATGCATGGCGAGATCACCAAATGGCGCCGTCACCTGCATATGCATCCCGAGCTGATGTATGATGTGGAAGAAACGGCAGGGTTTGTGGTCGACCGACTGAAGGAGTTCGGTGTGGATGAGATCACGCCCGGCATCGGCAAGACTGGCGTGGTTGCCGTGATCAAGGGACGTCAGGATACGCTAGGCCGTGTTATCGGGTTGCGTGCCGACATGGATGCGCTGCCCATAGAAGAGGCGACGGGGCTGGACTATGCTTCGACGGTTTCTGGTAAGATGCATGCCTGTGGTCATGACGGTCATACCTCGATGCTGTTGGGCGCGGCGCAGTATCTGGCCGAGACGAGGAATTTTGACGGTACCGTTGTGTTGATTTTCCAGCCTGCCGAAGAAGGCGGGGCGGGTGGTCTGGCCATGTGTCAGGACGGGCTGATGGAGCGCTGGGGTATTCAGGAAGTCTATGGCATGCACAACATGCCGGGAATGCCGGTTGGTGAGTTTGCCATTCGACCAGGCGCATTGCTGGCTTCTTCGGATGAATTCGAAATTGTTGTAACGGGTAAAGGCGGTCATGCTGCCGCCCCGCATGAGGCGGTAGATACAACGCTGATTGCGTCGCACATTGTTGTAGCTTTGCAATCAGTGGTGTCGCGTACCGTGGACCCTATCAAAAGGGTGGTGCTGACCGTCGGGACTTTTGAAACCGATAGTGTGGCTTCGAATGTGATTGCCCATACGGTGCGGTTGCGGGGAACTGTTCGTACACTTGACCCAGAATATCGAAAGGTCGCTGAAGAACGCGTGCGCCGGATCGCCGAAGACACTGCCTCGGCCTTTGGAGCTTCGGCTAAGATGACGTGGACACCGGGCTATCCGGTGACGGTGAATTCGGACGATGAAACCATCTATGCTGCTGAGGCCGCGCAGGCCGTGGCAGGCAAGGTCAATGACAGCACCGATCCAATCATGCCGTCAGAAGATTTTGCTTACATGCTTGAAGAACGGCCCGGAGCCTACATCTTTATCGGAAACGGGGACACGGCCATGTGCCATCACCCGGAATACAACTTCGACGACGACGCCATTCCCGCCGGTTGCAGCTGGTTTGCCGAGCTGGTGGAACGACGATTACCCGTCGCCTGATTTGGGAGGATCAGATGCCAATCAAGAACCGACTTGCCGAAATGCACGAAGAAATCACCGGTTGGCGGCGGGATATTCATCAACACCCTGAGATCCTCTATGACACCCACCGCACCAGCGCCTTGGTGGCTGAAAAGCTGAAAGAGTTCGGTTGTGATGAGGTTGTGACGGGCATTGGCCGCACCGGTGTCGTTGGCGTCATCAAGGGCAAGACCGACACGCAGGGTCGTGTGATCGGCCTGCGTGCCGATATGGACGCGCTGCCGATGCAGGAGCAGACGGGCCTTGATTATGCCTCGAAAACCGATGGCGCCATGCATGCCTGTGGCCATGATGGCCATACGGCGATGGTGTTGGGCGCGGCGAAATACTTGTCTGAGACGCGGAACTTCGACGGCACGGCCATTGTGATTTTCCAACCAGCGGAAGAAGGTGGCAATGGGGCCGAGGCGATGTGCAAAGACGGTCTGATGGATCGGTTCGGCATTCAGGAAGTCTATGCCATGCACAATGTGCCAGGTGTGCCGACAGGGCAGTTCGCGATCCGGTCTGGCCCGCTGCTGGCGGCTGCGGATGAGTTCGACATTCATCTGGAAGGTCGAGGCGGCCACGCGGCGAAACCGCATGAAACAATTGATACTACAGTGATGTTGTCGCAACTGATCGTGGCCTTGCAGACCATCGTGTCGCGTAACGCGGACCCTATTTTACAGGCGGTTCTGTCTGTGACTTCGGTCGAGACCTCATCCAAAGCGTTCAATGTGATCCCTCAATCGGCGCAGGTGCGCGGTACTGTACGAACGCATTCGAACGAAATGCGCGACCTGATCGAGACGCGGCTAAGCGAGGTGGCTGAGGGTATTGCTGAAACCTTCGGTGGCACGGTCAAAGTCTCATACACGCGTGGAGTTCCGGTGACGATCAACGCCGAAGAACAGACGGAATTTGCCGCTGAGGCCGCCATTTCCGTAGGTGGCAGCTGTGATGAAGCGCCCATGGTGATGGGCGGCGAAGATTTCTCGTTCATGCTGGAAGAACGCCCCGGAGCGTTCATCGTGCTGGGCAATGGCGACAGCGCCGGGCTGCACCACCCTGAATACAATTTTAACGATGAGATCATCCCGATGGGATGCTCATGGTTTGCCGAAATGGTCGAGCGCCGGATGCCGGCGGCTTGAATTAGGAGAGAGAAGACATGCCAGTTAAGAACCGCTTTGCCGAATTGCAGGCCGAAATCACCGAATGGCGACGGGATATTCATGAAAACCCCGAGATTCTGTTTGAAACCCACCGCACCAGTGCTTTGGTCGCGGACAAACTGAAAGAGTTCGGCTGCGACGAGGTCGTTACCGGGATCGGTCGCACCGGGGTTGTCGGTGTGATCAAGGGCAAATCAGACTCGAGTGGCAAAGTCATCGGTCTGCGTGCTGATATGGATGCGCTGCCGATTCACGAGGCGACGGGGTTGGATTACGCCTCGAAAACCGATGGGGCGATGCATGCTTGTGGCCATGATGGACATACGGCGATGCTGCTCGGGGCGGCGAAATACCTTTCGGAAACGCGTAATTTTGACGGCACTGTAGTGGTCATCTTCCAGCCCGCTGAAGAAGGTGGCGGCGGTGGTCGCGAAATGTGCGAAGACGGCATGATGGCGCGCTGGAACATTCAGGAAGTCTACGGCATGCACAACTGGCCGGGCCGTCCGGTCGGCAGCTTCTCGATCCGTCCGGGTTCGTTCTTTGCCGCGACCGATCAGTTCGACATCACCTTTGAAGGACGCGGTGGCCACGCCGCGAAACCGCAGGAGACCGTGGATACAACCGTGATGACGGCGCAGGCCGTGTTGGCGTTGCAGACGATTGCCTCGCGCAATGCCGACCCGATCGATCAGGTCGTGGTGTCTGTGACATCGTTCGAGACATCCTCGAAGGCGTTTAACGTGATCCCGCAGACGGTGCAGATCAAAGGCACCGTACGCACCATGAGCAAAGAGATGCGCGATCTTGCCGAGAAACGGATCAACGAGATTTGCGCAGGAGTTGCAGCGACCTTTGGTGGCACGGCGGATGTGACCTACATTCGTGGCTATCCGGTGATGGTGAACAGTGACGAGCAGACCGATTTCGCGGCCGAGGTGGCGAAATCGGTCTCGGGCAGCTGTGACGAGGCGCCCCTTGTCATGGGGGGTGAGGATTTTGCCTTTATGCTCGAAGAGCGTCCGGGGGCTTATATTCTGGTGGGCAATGGCGATACGGCCATGGTTCATCATCCCGAGTATAATTTCAACGACGAGGCCATTCCTGCCGGGTGTAGTTGGTGGGCCGAGATTGTTGAGCAGCGGATGCCTGCTGCTTGATCGGAAGGGTGGGGGCTCTGCCCCCACACCCCCGAGGTATTTTTAGCCAGATGACGAGGGATCGGTGTGTTTTGTCAGCCGAGAGACAGGCGGGAGCAGAGCGTTTCGATCACCGCATCCAACGCCGAACTCTGTGTTTTCACGCAGGCATCGGCTGCCATTCGAGCGGTTTGCAGTTCGGCTTTGTCCGACAGCCAGAGGGTGACAGCATCTGACAATGCGTTGGCCGAGTTGATCCGGACGGCGCCGCCCGTTTTGATGAGCGGCTCAAATGTCTCGGCAAAATTGAAATAACCAGGGCCGGTGATCACCGCGGCCCCCGCCTGAACCGGTTCAAACGGGTTATGGCCGCCGATCTCTTTCAGCGATCCCCCTAGGAAAACGATGGGGCAGAGGGCGTACCAGGTTCCGGTTTCACCCAATGTATCCGCGACATAGACCTGTATGTCTGATGCTATCTGTTGGTCAGCGCTGCGTCGTGCATGCGAAAGACCAGCATCACTCACCAATTTAGCAACGTCGTCTCCACGCTCCGGATGGCGAGGGATCAGCAGCAATAGCAGGTCGGGCCAGCGCTGTAGCAACGCTTTGTGGGCTGCCAGAACCGTTTCTTCTTCCCCTGCATGGGTCGAACTGGCAATCCATAGCGGGCGACCATCTATCTGCGCTTGGGTTTTGGTCAGGACATCCTGATTTACGGGCAGCGGGTCAGACATGGCCTTGAGGTTGGTGCCGGGCTGTACGCGATCCGCGTCGGCACCAATTGCGATCAGATTAGCGGCGGTTTTGTCGTTCTGGGTCAGAAATACCTTGAAATGATCCAGAATGAAGCGCGCCGTGTTCGGGCGCTTGTTCCAACTATCCACTGATTTGTCAGATAGCCGGGCATTCAAGAGCGCCAGTGGCGTGCCGCGATTTGCGGCCTCTACGATCAGCCGGGGCCAGATTTCACTTTCTACAAAGATGCCTGCATCGGGTTTCCAGTGGTCCAGAAACTCGCGCACCGGAGCGGCGCTGTCCAATGGCGGATACTGGTGGCGCGTCCGCGCAGGTAAGCGCTTGGCAATCAACGTCGCCGAGGTCGGGGTGCCTGAGGTGATGAGAAACTCAGCATTCGGCAGGCGCTGCCCCAGACGGTTGATCAGGCTTAGAACCGATAGGCTTTCACCCACACTGGCCGCGTGAAACCAGATCAGCTGCCCATCTGGGCGCGGCAAACTGGCATGGCCAAGCCGTTCTTGTTGGCGGCTTTCGGGAACACCCGCAGCGTGCAGTTTGTTGCGTACTTTCCGCCAAATCAGGGGTTCGGCAATAGATATGAGACCGCAGTACAGTTTGTACAGCAGCGTCGGCTGCGCGGATCTATCGGGCATCTCAGCCGCCCGTATGACTCATGTGGCGGCTCATCTGACCGTCGACGGCTTGCCGGGAATAGTCGAAATCATGGCCCTTGGGCTTGAGATTGATGGCTGCGCGGATCGCGTCTTCCAACGGTTTCTCGGTATCGGGATGATCGCGCAAGGGCGCGCGCAGATCAGCCATATCTTCCTGGCCAAGGCACATGTAGATCTCACCAGTGCAGGTCAGGCGCACGCGGTTGCAGCTTTCGCAGAAGTTATGGCTGAGTGGCGTTATGAAACCGATCTTTTGACCGGTCTCCTCAAGCCTGACATACCGCGCCGGACCACCTGTCCGTTCGGCCAGATCAGTGACCGTATAGTGGTTCTGATATTCCTTGCGGACGTCTTTGAGCGACCAATACTGATCCAGCCGGTCTTCGTTGCCGATGTCGCCCATGGGCATCACCTCGATCCAGGTCAGATCCATATCACGTTCGGCACACCATTCGGTGATCTTGGGTAGCTCGGGCTCGTTGAACCCTTTCAGAGCGACAGCGTTGATCTTGATCCGCAGGCCAGCCTTCTGCGCTGCGTCAATGCCGTTCAGCACCTGTTTCAGGCGGCCCCATCGGGTGACCTTGGCGAATTTGTCTTCATCCAGCGTATCGAGCGATACATTCACGCGCCGCACGCCCGCTGCGTAAAGATCATCCGCAAATCGGTGCAATTGTGATCCGTTGGTTGTCAGCGTCAACTCCTTCAGGGCGCCGCTGTCCAGATGTCGGGTCATGCTGTTGAAGAATGACATGATGTTTCGCCTAACCAGTGGTTCGCCCCCGGTGATGCGCAATTTCTCGACGCCCAAATTGACGAAAGTCGTGCACATACGATCCAACTCTTCCAGAGTCAGAAGGTCTTTCTTGGGAAGAAACTTCATATCTTCGGACATGCAGTAGACGCAGCGGAAATCGCAGCGATCCGTAACGGAGACGCGAAGATAGGTGATGGCGCGGGCAAACGGGTCTATAAGCGGAGCTGTCATGGCTCATAGGTAAAGCGGAGGCATGTTCGCGGCAAGTGCCATCTGCGTTTTGGACTGGTACAGTTAGGCGCAGCGCTCTAGGTTTTGTGTTATGAAATATGCTTTGGTTTTAGCTTTTAGCTTCGTTGCCGGTTGCGATTCCGTTCGGTCCACGACGGATCGGGTGTTCGGAAGTTCATCCAACGAGACGGCGGCTGAACCCGTTACAGCAGAGGCGACGGAGGTAACTCCTGAACCTGTGGCTGCCGCAGGGTGGTCTGGCGCCAAAACGACCGTTGCCGGGCTGGGCGATCCCAACACACCGGGGCGCTGGTTGCAGACGCCTCTGGTACAAACTGAAATCAACGGCCGCGTGGTTGTGCCGCGCACGGGTGCGCAGGCCTATGTCACGCTTGTTCCCGCACCAGGCCCCGAAGGCGGTGGCGGACGGCTGTCGCTTGAAGCCATGCGCGCGCTGTTGGTGCCATATGACGAGTTGGTGGAACTGGAAGTCTATTCCGACTGAGCGCGCAGGTATTTCCCAGCCTCTTTGCGGGCAAAGGGTTTCATGTTTGCGCCGTGCGTTTCCAGAAACGCGACTACGCGCTCTGGATCATGCTTTGACAATTCGCGCAGCCACCATGCGATGGCCTTCTGGATAAACCATTCCCGATCGGAGACATACGTGGCAGCCCAGCCGAGTATACGGTCACGGCATGCCAGGTCTTTCGGTTTGGGATGGTTCTGTTTGGTCCAGGGCAAGGTGGCGACCAGCGCGGCGCGTTTGGTCCACATGTGGCCCGACGTAGTCCAGCGTTCGACCTGATCCAGCCGGGTTGGATCCGCCGAAAGACGCTTTTGCATCGCCATACAGGCATGATCGGCCACTGCCCAGGCGTCAAAATCCGGTAGCCAGCTTTGCAGCAGGTCCCACACCGCGTCATCCGGTCGGATACGGGCTTGGGTCAGCAGCTTTGCTGCCGCGACCCGCGCCTCGTGAATGTTGGTCTGCCACAACCCATCGGCGACGGAGATGCGGTCAGCGACCTCAAGTTCGCGTCGCCACGCCTTGGTCAGATCGTTCAGAACCGGGTTCGGAACACCCAGATAGGGGCGGTCTACCTTGTGATAGGCCGCCACCTGTTCTGCGCGTTCGGGATCGGCATGGGCTTTGATCTGATCAAGATAGGCTTGCATACCTGATCACTCAACCGTGACGGATTTTGCCAGATTACGGGGCTGATCAACATCTGTGCCTTTGGCCACCGCCGTGTGGTAGGCTAGCAATTGCGCGGGCACCGAATAGAGAATCGGGGCAAGGCTGGTGTGCACATGTGGCATACGGATCGTGCTCCAAACTCCATCTTCTGCCTCAGCGATACCGTCATCATCCGAGACAAGGATAACCTTGCCCTTGCGCGCCATCACCTCCTGCATGTTCGAAACTGTCTTGTCGAAAACTGCGTCGCGCGGTGCCATGACAACAACCGGCATATGCTTGTCGATCAAGGCGATGGGGCCGTGCTTCAACTCACCCGAGGCATAGCCTTCGGCGTGAATATAGCTGATTTCCTTGAGTTTCAGCGCGCCTTCCATCGCCAGCGGGTACATGAGGCCACGGCCCAGGAACAGCACGTCGCGCGCCTCGGACAGGCGCTGGGCAGATTGGCGAATAGCGTCATTTTGATCCAGCGCAGCATTCAGAACAGTCGGCAAACCGCGAAGGGCGGCTGCGTGATCGGCGATCTCTTCATCGCTAAGCGTGCCTCGATCTGCAGCGGCCTTGAGGGCAAGCATCAGCAACACGCTAAGCTGACAGGTGAACGCCTTGGTCGAAGCAACACCGATCTCAACACCCGCATGGATCGGCAACGCCACATCGCTTTCGCGCGCAATCGAGCTTTCCGCGACATTCACGACCGAGACAATCTTGTCCGCCTTGCCCTCGCAATAGCGCAGGGCAGCAAGCGTGTCGGCGGTTTCGCCCGACTGGCTTACAAACAGCGCCAACGTCCGGTCCGAGATCGGAGGTTCGCGATAGCGGAACTCGCTGGCGATATCGACTTCAACCGGCATCTTGGCCAGCTGTTCGAACCAGTATTTTGCCGTCAGGCAAGCGTAGAATGCCGTGCCGCAAGCCACCATGGTCAGACGGTCCAGCTTGGTGAAATCCAGACCGTCACCGGGCAATACAACCTGATCGCCTCCGGTCGGAAGATACGAGCGGATGGCTTCGGCCACCACAACAGGCTGCTCGGCAATTTCCTTGGCCATATAATGCTTGTGGCCGCCTTTGTCGGCACGGGTCTGATCGATTTGAATTTGCCGAATTTCGCGGTTGGCAAGCTCTCCCGATTCGGTTCGAATCTCAAGCGAAGTGCGGGTCAGAACCGCCCGATCGCCTTCCTCAAGATAGGTGATGCGATCCGTCAGGGGGGCCAGCGCGATCGCATCAGACCCAACAAACATCTCACCATCGCCGTGACCAATTGCAAGGGGCGAGCCCTTGCGCGCCGCAACAATCAGGTCTTCTTGACCGTCGAACAGAAAGGCGAGCGCAAAGGCGCCCTTAAGCCGATCAATGGTTTTAAACGCGGCGTCGACCGGAGAGAGACCTTCGGACATGTACCTTTCCGTCATCAGGGCAACGGTTTCAGTGTCGGTATCCGTCACGAAACCGACCCCATTATCGGCCAGTTCAGCCCGCAATTCACGATAGTTTTCAACGATGCCGTTGTGCACTACGGCGACAGGCCCGGCCTTGTGCGGATGTGCATTGTTAACCGATGGGGCACCATGGGTGGCCCAGCGGGTATGACCGATACCGGATTTACCCGGAAGGGGGTTGTGAACCAGAAGGTCGCTTAGGTTCACCAACTTGCCGACGGCCCGTCGGCGGCCCAATGCGCCATCGTTCACGGTCGCAATACCGGCGCTGTCATAACCGCGATACTCAAGCCGCTTCAGTGCTTCGACCAGGATAGGGGCAGCTTCGTGACTGCCCAGAACACCAACAATTCCACACATAACTCAGGCTCCTTTGTCGCGGCGAGCCTTCTTCGCCTTCAACATTTCAAACAATTTACGCGCATAGCCGGGTTTGTTTTCCTGCTTGGAACGCGCTACGGCCAATGCGTCTGGCTCAATATCCTTGGTCACTACGGTCCCCGTGGCGGTCATTGCGCCATCACCCAGAGTGACCGGAGCCACCAGCATCGTGTTCGATCCGATGAACACGTTTTCCCCGATGGTCGTTTTATGCTTCATCACGCCGTCATAGTTGCAGGTGATGGTTCCCGCACCAATATTTGTCGCCGCCCCGACTGAGGCATCGCCGATATAGCTGAGGTGATTCACCTTAGCGCCTTCGGCGATTTCGGCGTTCTTGATCTCGACAAAGTTGCCAATTTTGGCGTTTTCAGCCAGCTCTGTACCCGGACGCAGCCGGGCATAGGGTCCGACCACCGAACCTCGGCTGACATGGCAGCCTTCGAGATGTGAGAACGCCCGGATCATTGCGCCGCTTTCCACGGTCACTCCGGGGCCGAAAACCACATTGGGTTCAATGACAGTGTCGCGGCCAATGACGGTATCTGCGGCCAGATAAACCGTTTCAGGGGCCATCAGAGTGACCCCCAGATCCAGCAATGCAGACCGTGCTTGCACCTGAAACACCGCATCCGCCGCCGCCAGATCAGCGCGCGAATTAATGCCCAGCGTCTGAGCTTCGTCGCAGGCAACTGCAGTTACGGTCAGCCCTTGGCTGCGGGCGATCTCGACTACGTCAGTTAGATAGTATTCACCCGAGGCGTTGTCATTGCCAACGGCATCGATCAGCGAGAACAAGGTTTCGGAATCGCATGCCAAAAGTCCTGAGTTACAGAAGGTTATAGTGCGTTCTTCATCTGTGGCATCCTTGAATTCGACGATCCGCTCCAAGGCGTCCCCGTTCATCACAAGGCGGCCATAACGGGCGGGGTCTGCAGCTTCGAATCCAAGAATGACCAGATCGTTTTTTGCGCGCGCTTCGATCATCCGCTGCAGGGTGTCGGGCTGTAGAAACGGGGTATCACCATAGAGGACGACCACATCCCCCTGAAAGCCCTCCAGCGCTGCACGCGCCTGCGCAACCGCGTGGGCAGTGCCAAGCTGTTCTTCCTGCACCGCAATGCTGGTGTTTTCATCTTCGGCTTCAGCCACACGCGCGACAGCTTCCGCGCCGTGGCCGGTAACAATCACCGTGCGCTCGGGCGACAGGACAGCACCGGCTCGCATGGCGTGAACCAGCATTGGGGCCTGAGCGATCGGATGCAGGACTTTGGGAATATCAGAGTTCATCCTTGTGCCTTTTCCGGCGGCAAGAATGACAAGGGCAGTGCTCATGAAATCGTTTTCTCTTTTGTTTTGTCGCCGCCCGTTTTATCCGCTGTGGGCAAAGGCGCAAGCGGTTCAGCCATCAAAGAAGATTGCCGTTTGCAACACGACATGGCGGAAACCCGCCGGTTCAGGAGGTGAGCATGCGAACGGTAATCTTTGATCTGGATGGAACTTTGGCGGATACATCTGGTGATTTGCTGGCCGCTGCAAACCATTGTTTTCGCGAGATGGGTCATGGGGATGTTCTGTCGCCCGAGCTTGATGCGGCGGTATCGGTACGCGGTGCACGCTTGATGTTGTCCCATGGATTGAAGCGGGTCGGCGCCTATGACGCGGACGTTGTTGAAGCCTATTATCCGGTCTTTTTGGACGTCTATGGGCAGGCGATCGATACGCATACCTATTTCTATCCCGGTGCGCTTGAAGCCGTCGAAGCACTGAAAGATGCAGGTTATGGCGTGGGGATTTGCACCAACAAGCCCGAAGGCCTGGCTGATTTGCTGCTGACCCGGATGGGTGTCCGTGATCACTTTGCTTCACTGATCGGTGCAGACACATTACCGGTGCGGAAACCCGACCCTGAACCGTTACGCGAAGCAGCGCGTCGCGCCGGAGGGCACCCTGACCACTGCGTATTGATCGGCGACTCAGATACCGACCGAAATACGGCGCGGGCTGCGGGAGTGCCGTCGGTACTGGTGACATTCGGCCCGTCGGGCGATGAGATGGCTGCGCTGGAGCCCGAGGCGTTGTTGCATCATTTTGATGATTTACCGAAACTGGTCTCCGATTTGATCGGAGCGGCGGCCTGATCCCTTGACCCGCTTAACACTCAGCATAAAAACGGATTCATGACTGAGACATTCACAGGTAATTTCACCCAGCAAGAACCCATTCCCGAAGAGGCGATCGAGGCCGCCTTGGCCGTTTTGCGCCATGGTCGTTTGCACCGCTACAATGTTGCCCCTGGCGAGTTGAGCGAGACGGCTTTGTTGGAGCAGGAATTCGCCGCCCAGATGGGAGCGAAATACTGTCTGGCGGTCTCGTCGGGTGGCTACGCTCTGGCCACAGCTCTGCGGGCGGTGGGGGTTAAGCCGGGCGATCCGGTTTTGACCAACGCGTTCACTCTGGCCCCGGTGCCCGGGGCGATCGCGTCGGTTGGGGCAAAGCCGGTCTTTGTTGGTGTGACCGAAGCCCTGACCATCGATCTGGATGATCTTGAGGCCAAGCTGGATCAGGCGAAGGTGTTGATGCTGAGCCACATGCGAGGGCATCTATGCGATATGGATCGCCTGATGCAGAGGTGTGATGCGGCGGGTGTGATCGTGATCGAAGATTGCGCCCATACCATGGGTGCCGCCTGGCGCGGGCAGCTGTCTGGGCGGCAGGGGGCCATCGGATGTTACTCGTGCCAGACCTATAAACATGTCAATTCGGGCGAGGGCGGGTTGCTGATCACGGATGATCCGAAGCTGGCGGCCAAGGCAACGATGCTCTCTGGCTCATATATGCTGTATGAACGCCATCTGGCCGCGCCTGGGCCGGAGGTGTTCGAGCAGATCAAGTACACAACCCCCAATGTCTCGGGTCGGATGGATAATTTGCGTGCAGCGATCTTACGTCCTCAGTTGCGTGATCTTGATCGGCAGGTGCAGCGTTGGAATGAACGTTATGTTGAGATTGAGCATGGCCTGCGTGAAACGCCGGGTTTGACGATGGTGGAGCGGCCTGATGCTGAGACCTATGTCGGTTCATCGATACAATTCCTGTTGCTGGACTGGACGCCCGCGCGCATTGCCGAGGTAATCCAGCGTTGCGCCGCGCGCGGGGTCGAACTGAAGTGGTTCGGGGGGGCTGAACCGTCGGGCTTTACCTCACGCTATGACAGTTGGCGTTATGCCGACAGCGCCCCGATGCCGGTCAGTGATCGGATATTGGCAGGGATCATGGATATGCGCGTTCCACTGACCTTTTCGCTGGAAGATTGTGCCCAAATTGCGCGCATTATCCGGGCTGAAGTCAGCGCTGTCTATCAGTTATAGTCCAGCGGAGTGCGCTTTCAGCGCACGCTCGATTTATCTGAAAACGCCGCCCCTTGCCGGGCGGCGTTTTGCGTTGGCCTGCGTGTCGTCATTGACCAGAGGAGGAAACGCTGCTATCTGATTATTGAACGCTTGTTCATTAATGCAATCGGAGGAGCCCTGCATGTTTATGGCCACAATGCAATTCGATCTGGGCGAGGACGTGAACGCCCTGCGTGAGATGGTGCACCGCTGGGCTCAGGAACGGGTCAAGCCGATGGCGGCCGAGATCGACGCGTCCAATGCCTTTCCGAATGAGCTGTGGAAAGAGATGGGTGAGCTTGGTTTGTTGGGCGTCACAGTCCCTGAAGAATATGGCGGGGCCGGTATGTCCTATCTGGCGCATACGGTGGCAGTTGAGGAAGTGGCGCGCGCCTCGGCTTCGGTATCTTTGTCATATGGGGCGCATTCGAACTTGTGCGTGAACCAGATCAAGCTGAACGGAACAGAAGAGCAGAAGAAAAAATATCTGCCCCGTCTGATTTCGGGTGAGCATGTCGGGGCGTTGGCTATGTCCGAGCCCTCGGCTGGGTCGGATGTGGTTTCCATGAAGCTACGTGCTGAAAAGCGAAACGATCACTATCGGCTGAATGGCAACAAATACTGGATCACCAACGGGCCGGATGCAGACACTCTGGTCGTCTATGCCAAGACCGATCCGGACGCCGGGTCAAAGGGGATCACGGCTTTTCTGATCGAGAAAGAGATGACCGGGTTTTCGACTTCGCCTCATTTCGACAAGCTTGGCATGCGCGGCTCGAACACCGCTGAGTTGATCTTTGAAGATGTTGAAGTGCCGTTCGAGAATGTTCTGGGCGAAGAAGCGCGGGGTGTAGCCGTTCTGATGTCCGGTCTGGACTATGAGCGTGTGGTTCTTGCGGGAATTGGAACCGGGATCATGGCCGCCTGCTTGGATGAAGTGATGCCCTATCTGGCCGAGCGTAAGCAGTTCGGAAAACCGATCGGGCGCTTCCAGCTCATGCAAGGCAAGATCGCGGATATGTACACAGCAATGAATTCGGCGCGGGCCTATGTCTACGAAGTTGCCAAGGCATGCGACCGCGGGGATGTAACCCGTCAGGATGCTGCAGCGTGCTGCCTATATGCCTCGGAACAGGCGATGGTGCAGGCGCATCAGGCCGTTCAGGCGTTGGGTGGTGCCGGATTCCTGTCGGATTCGCCGGTCAGCCGGATTTTCCGAGATGCAAAGCTTATGGAGATCGGCGCGGGCACCAGCGAAATCCGCCGCATGCTGATTGGGCGCGAAATGATGAACGAGATGTTGTGACGGAAAACCCCGCAGTTCATTGAACCACGGGGCTTTTTGCGATTGGATCAGAAACGATGAACGTAGGACAGGCCAATCAGGAACGGGTCGATTTCGGCGGTGCCGATGTCGTTGCCGTCAAGTTTGACGTCCGAGTCGATGTCGAACCAGCGCACGTTCAGACGCACCGCGCCTTTTTCCGTGACCATGTAATCCAGACCGGCCTGCAGAGAAACGCCGAAGGAGTTGTCCAGATCGAGATCGCCCAAAGGCGAGTCTTCCTCGAAGAAGATGGTGTAGTTCAGACCAGCGCCGACATAGGGCTTCCACGCGCTATTGGTCGGGAAGTGATAGTTCAGCGACAGAGTAGGCGGAAGATGCTTGACGCTGCCCGCGTCAACGCTGCCACCGAGAGTGACGTCATGCTTGTAGGGGGTCGAGGCCAAGAGCTCGATCCCGAGATTGTCCTGAACGAAGTATTCGACGGTGAAAATCGGACGGGTGTCCGAGTCGATTTCGGCGTCGAACCCGGCCAGAGTCCCATTGTCGGATTTGGGGTCCAGATAGCCGACACCAACACCGACTGTCCAATCGCCTTGGGATTGGGCGGAGGCTGGGGCAGCCAGAGCGACAAGTGCGGTAGAAAGGGTCAAAGCGGCGAGTTTCTTTGTCATATTCGTGCCTTTGCTTGCGTTGATGCCGATGTTTTGGATGCCGCGGCGCAGAAATGCTCTGATCTGCATCAAACTCCGGAAATTGCTGAAGCGGGGAGGCTAGCTGCAACCGCGAATGAAATAAGGGAAAATCAGCATGCATCCCGCTGAGCGCATACCGGGTTTGCGCGGCGACCAAAGCTGGGCGATGCCTGATCGGCTGAACATGGCGCAGCAATGCCTGTCGCAACAATCCGATCGGGTTGCTTTGCTGGATCTGACCCGGGGCGATCCGAGCGTGGTAACATTTGGCGAACTGGAGCTTATGGTTGATGGCATCGCTCGCGCGTTGATAGCTCGGGTCCAGCCAGGAGACCGGGTTGGCGTCTTGCTCAGCCAGTCGCCGTGGTGTGCCGCCGCGCATCTGGCGATCTGGAAGATCGGTGCGATTTCGGTGCCGTTGTTCAAGCTGTTCAAACACGATGCGCTGGCATCGCGCGTCAGAGATGCAGGTGCGCGGATCGTTTTGACGGATGCAGAAGGGGCCGCGTTGCTGGGGGATCTGGCCCAGCCACTTTTGGTTGACGAGATCAGGCAGGAGGGGGAACCGGTGCCCTTTGCCGATACCGGCCCCGAAGATCCGGCAGTCCTAATCTACACGTCCGGCACCACTGGCAGTCCCAAGGGTGCGCTGCATGGTCATCGTGTGCTGCTGGGCCACCTGCCGGGCGTCTCGATCAGCCACAACCACCTGCGTGAAGGGGATTGCCTGTGGACGCCAGCAGACTGGGCGTGGATCGGCGGCTTGTTCGACGTTCTGATGCCCGGGCTTGCGCTGGGCGTTCCGGTGGTCGCCACGCGGTTGGACAAATTCACCCCACAGGCCTGCGCCGATGTGATCGCGCGGGCAGGGGTGCGGAACGTCTTCTTTCCGCCGACGGCTTTACGGATGCTCAAAGCTGCGGATCAGTCGATACCGGGATTGCGGTCGGTGGCGTCTGGGGGCGAGCCTTTGGGCGCTGAGATGTTGGCTTGGGGCCAGCAGGCGTTTGGTCTGACGATCAACGAGTTTTATGGCCAGACCGAGTGTAACATGGTCGTATCCTCCTGCGCCGAGGACTTCCCCGTTCGCCCCGGCTGTATCGGTAAACCGGTGCCGGGTCATGAGGTGGCGGTAATTGACGATCATGGCCAACCGACGACGGAGGAAGGCGATGTTGCCATCCGGCGCGGTTCGGCCTCAATGCTGCTGGAATACTGGAATAATCCACAAGCAACGGCTGAGAAATTCCGAGGTGATTGGCTGATCACCGGTGACCGTGGCGTGTGGGAAGGGGACTATCTGCGCTTTGTCGGTCGCGATGATGACGTGATCACCTCGGCAGGATACCGCATCGGTCCGGCGGAGATCGAGGATTGCTTGCTGACCCATCCGTCAGTGGCAACGGTGGGCGTGGTCGGCAAGCCCGATGAGCTGCGGACCGAGATCGTGAAGGCCTATGTGGTATTGAAGCCGGGGGCTGAGGCGTCGGGCGCTGAGTTGCAGAATTGGGTTAAGGACCGTTTGGCGCAGTATTCCTATCCGCGTGAGGTGTCGTTTCTGGAAGAGTTGCCGATGACGGTGACGGGAAAGGTGATCCGGAAGGAATTGAAGGCGCGGGCTGCAGGGGAGGCAATTACATGATGCGAATTGCACTTGCTGCGATGCTAGTACCATCGCTTGTTTCCGCTCAGGGCGCTTGGGTAGACCAGTCGTATATTCAACAATGTTTTTCTCAGACGCAGCAGGGCGATAGCATGTCATCATGTCTCGGCGCAGCTGCCAATGCCTGCCAAACGATACCGGGAAATGAAACAACCCTTGGCATCACCGAGTGTATTCAAGCCGAAACCCAAATTTGGGATTCATATCTAAACGAACAGTATAAACTGCGTAGAGCAGAACTGGCTGAACAAAGTCCCGAACTTTCGGGCCAGTTGCGAGATGCTCAACACGCATGGATCGGGTTTCGGGATGCTGAATGTGCTCTGGCCTACGGCATATGGTCTGATGGAACGATACGCTCGATTGTTGCCGCAAATTGCCTGCTGACCGAAACCGCTGAACGCGCTGTGGAATTGCGCGACTTGGGGAAGATGGAATGAAAATAAAATCCAAAGCCATACCGACCTCTGAGTGGTTTAAAGCGAACCGAGCCGCACATCTGGATGCGCTGGCACATATTGCGGATGCCGCCGAAGCGGCCCGCATGGGTGGCGGTGAAAAATCGCGGGCGCGGCATGAATCGCGGGGCAAGATGCTGCCGCGTCGTCGGGTGGCGAACCTGCTCGATCCGGGTTCTCCGTTCTTGGAAATCGGCGCGACGGCGGCACATGGGATGTATGGAGATGCCGCGCCCTGTGCCGGGGTGATCGCGGGGATTGGCCGGGTGCAGGGGTGCGAGGTCATGGTGGTGTGCAACGACGCCACTGTGAAAGGCGGCACATATTATCCGCTGACGGTCAAGAAACACCTCCGCGCGCAGGAGATTGCCGAGGAAAACCATCTGCCCTGCATCTATTTGGTCGATAGCGGCGGCGCGAACCTGCCCAATCAGGATGAGGTTTTCCCCGACCGCGATCACTTTGGCCGCATTTTCTATAATCAGGCGCGGATGAGCGCGAAGGGGATTGCTCAGATCGCCGTTGTAATGGGGTCGTGTACGGCGGGCGGGGCTTACGTTCCGGCGATGTCCGACGTGACGATCATCGTGAAAGAGCAGGGGACGATCTTTTTGGCCGGACCGCCTTTGGTCAAGGCCGCGACGGGGGAGGTTGTGACAGCCGAAGATCTGGGTGGCGGCGATGTGCATACGCGCCTGTCCGGTGTGGCGGATTATCTGGTCGAGGATGATGCGCATGCGTTGGCCTTGGCTCGGCGGGCCGTCGGGTCGTTGGGGGGTGCCGGGCTGAAGCCTGGCCTACAGTTCGAAACACCGGAAGAGCCTGCCTATGATCCCGAGGAAATCTTGGGCGTAGTTCCGGCCGATCTGCGGACGCCCTATGACATCCGCGAGGTGATTGCGCGGCTGGTCGATGGCTCGCGCTTCGATGAGTTCAAGCCGCGATTTGGTGAGACGCTGGTGACCGGATTCGCCCATGTCAAAGGTTGCCCGGTTGGGATCATTGCCAACAATGGCGTGCTGTTCTCGGAGGCTGCGCAGAAGGGTGCGCATTTTGTCGAACTGTGTTCGCAGCGCAAAACCCCGCTGGTCTTCCTGCAGAACATCACCGGCTTCATGGTCGGCCGCAAATACGAAAACGAAGGCATCGCGAGGCACGGGGCCAAGATGGTGACGGCGGTGGCGACGACGAGCGTTCCAAAGATCACAATGCTTGTCGGAGGGTCCTTCGGAGCTGGAAACTACGGCATGGCAGGACGCGCCTATCAGCCTCGGTTCCTGTGGACTTGGCCGAATTCGCGTATCTCAGTGATGGGGGGCGAGCAAGCTGCAGGTGTCCTAGCGACTGTCAAACGCGACGGGATCGAACGACAGGGCGGCACATGGTCGGCTGAGGAAGAAGCTGAATTCAAGCGCCCGACGCTGGACATGTTCGAAGAACAATCCCACCCGCTCTACGCGTCGGCGCGGTTGTGGGATGACGGCATCATCGACCCGCGCAAATCGCGCGATGTGTTGGCATTGTCGCTAAGTGCCGCACTGAACGCCCCGATTGAGGAGACACGTTTCGGCGTGTTCAGGATGTAAGATGAGCGTTTCATTGAATGAAGTAATGGCCCGCTACCCGGGCGCGCAGACCTTCAAGTTTGGAGACAGCGCATCGCTAAGCGCCGAGCTGCTGGCGTTGGTAAGATCAGGCCGAAAAACGGCAACATGTGGTGCTTTGCGAGACTACCCAGAAGGCAGTGCTGATACCCCGGTCGTTGGGCGTCAGGATATTGCGCTGGAATGGGATGATCGCCCCGCTTTGGTGATCGAAACGGTCGAGGTCTCGACCTGCCGATATTGCGATGTGACCGAAGACTTTGCGTTGGCCGAGGGTGAGAATGAAACGCTTGAGGGATGGCGCGAGGATCATCGCCGGTATTTCGAACGCAATGGCGGGTTCGATCCCGAGATGGAATTGCTGTGCGAACGCTTCCGCCTTGTCGAAGATCTGGCGGTTTAGGGGTAAGCTATGTTTAACAAAATCCTGATTGCCAATCGCGGCGAGATCGCCTGCCGGGTCATGGAAACTGCTCAGAAGATGGGCGTATATTGTGTGGCTGTGTATTCGGATGCTGATGCATCGGCCAAGCATGCGCAAATGGCGGATGAAGCGGTGCATATTGGTGGCGCGGCCCCAGCCGAAAGCTATCTGAAGGGTGATGTGATCATTCAGGCGGCGCTGGATACAGGAGCGCAGGCGATCCATCCTGGTTATGGGTTCTTGTCCGAAAACCCGGATTTTGTGGATGCAGTCGAGGCTGCAGGTCTGACCTTCATTGGGCCATCGGCGGACGCGATCCGCAAGATGGGCCTTAAGGATGCAGCCAAGGTATTGATGGAGGACGCAGGAGTTCCCGTCGTCCCCGGCTATCATGGCGACAATCAGGACCCTGAACATCTGGCTGGCGCGGCAGATACCATCGGGTATCCCGTTTTGATCAAGGCCGTTGCAGGTGGTGGTGGCAAGGGGATGCGGCTGGTCGAGGCGCCCGAGGAGTTCTCGGCTGCATTGGACAGCGCGCGCGGTGAGGCAAAGACGGCGTTCGGTAACGATGCTGTACTTGTCGAGAAATTCGTCGCCAAGCCCCGCCATATCGAGGTGCAGGTGTTCGGCGATGGCACCCATGCGGTGCATCTGTTTGAACGCGACTGCTCGTTGCAGCGGCGACATCAGAAAGTGATCGAAGAGGCCCCAGCCCCTGGAATGACTGCCGAGATGCGTGAGGCGATGGGGCAGGCGGGCGTGCGTGCGGCTGAGGCGATTGGATACAAGGGCGCAGGGACGGTTGAGTTCATCGTCGATGCCTCGGACGGGCTGCGCCCGGATCGGTTCTGGTTCATGGAGATGAACACGCGCCTGCAAGTCGAGCACCCGGTGACCGAGGCCATTACCGGCGTTGATCTGGTCGAATGGCAGTTGCGCGTATCAGCGGGTGAAAGCCTGCCGAAGCGGCAGGGCGATTTGTCGATCCGCGGGCATTCCTTTGAGGCGAGGCTTTATGCCGAAGATGTGCCCAAAGGCTTTCTGCCTGCGACGGGTACGCTGACTCATCTACAGTTCCCGGAAGGCTGCCGTGCCGACAGTGGCGTGCGCGCCGGGGATACGATCAGCCCATGGTACGACCCTATGATCGCCAAGGTCGTGGTGCATGGCCCGACACGCGCGGTCGCTTTGGAAAATCTCCACCGGACCTTGCGCCAGACCGAGGTCGCCGGGACTGTCACAAATCTCGCCTTCCTTGGTGCTCTGACGCGGCACAGCGGGTTTGCGTCGGGCGACGTGGATACCGGGCTGATCGGGCGGGATCTTGATGATCTGGTGCAGGAAGCTGGCGCAAGCAACGCGTCGGCAGTGGCTGCGGCGATGACGGCGTTGGGTCTGGCCGAGACGGTCTCTGAAACGGGCTTTACGCTATGGGCACCGTTACATCGCGCTGTGCAGTTACTGCGGGACGGAGAGGTTGTTGATCTGGATGTCCAGGTCGAAGGCCCGGATCGGCAGATTTGGGAGATCGAAGGTGCGCAGCTTGTTGCGCGGCGGCATGGCGCTGGCTGGACCATCGATGGGACACCCATGCCCAATGTTGTCATGGCCGGGTCACAGGTCACTGTATTCGACGACTATGGGCAGGTATTTGAGGTCATTGACCCTCTGGACCGCGATGCCAGTGCTGCAGGTGACACCAACGTGATCGAGGCGCCGATGCCCGGGCTGGTCAAGGCCGTCTTCGCCTCGGCGGGGCAGGAGGTGAAAGAGGGCGACCGGCTGGCCATTCTGGAAGCCATGAAGATGGAGCATTCTCTATTAGCCGCCCGCGATGGCGTGGTTGCAGAAGTGCTGGCCGAAGCGGGGGCACAGGTCGAGGCCGGTGCGGCGTTAGTTCGGTTGGCCGAGGATTGATCTGTTCGGCCCGCGGATTGCGTGGCACAGTCGGGCCATCCGTAATTGAAACGATAAGAAACCGGGAAGGGATGCGCTGATGAAAGAACGGGTCGAAATATTCGAGGTCGGGCCACGCGACGGCCTGCAGAACGAACAGCGCGAGATCCCGGTGGCCGAGAAGGTCGCCTTGGTCGATTGCCTCAGCCGGGCCGGTTTCAACCGGATCGAAGTTGCCAGTTTTGTCTCACCGAAATGGGTCCCGCAAATGGCGGGCAGCGGTGAAGTTATGGCTGGAATCACACGGACCGAAGGCGTGCGGTACGCTGCGCTGACGCCGAATATGCGCGGGTATGAGGACGCGTTGGCAGCCAAGGCAGATGAGATCGCGGTGTTTGCTTCGGCGTCCGAGGGATTCTCGAAAGCGAACATAAACGCGACGATTGCCGAATCCATCGAACGGTTTGTGCCCATTCTCGAAGCGGCACGACATATTGATCTGCCCGTCCGGGGCTATGTCTCGTGCGTGACCGACTGTCCCTATGACGGCCCGACCCCACCCGAGAAGGTGGCCGAGGTGGCGGACGCGCTGTTTGCCCATGGCTGCTATGAGATTTCGCTGGGGGACACAATTGGGCAGGGAACGCCGGACAAGATTGCTCATATGCTGCTGGCCGTGCGCGAACGAGTGCCGGTTACCCGGCTTGCAGGACATTTTCATGATACCAACGGGCGGGCAATCGACAACATAGACGCTTCGCTTGCCTTGGGTGTGCGGGTATTTGATACCGCCGTGGGCGGGCTGGGTGGTTGCCCTTATGCGCCGGGCGCGGCCGGTAATGTCGCAACCGAAGCCGTGACCGCACATCTGGAACGGTTGGGATATGAGACCGGTCTGGATGTGCCGGTTCTGGAACAGGCGGCGCGCATGGCGCGGGCAATGCGGGCGGAATAAGATATGTTCGAGACCATTACGCTGAACACAGACGCGCGTGGCGTGGCAACTCTGACGCTGGATCGACCCGAGAAGCACAACGCACTGTCGGCGCAGATGATTGCAGAACTAACCAAGGCCGCTGGGCAATTGGCAAATGATGATGCGGTGCGGGTGGTGGTTCTGGCCGCCGCGGGCAAGAGCTTTTGCGCCGGGGGAGATCTGGGTTGGATGCAGGCGCAGATGGCTGCAGATCCCGAGACGCGTTTTGCCGAAGCGCGCAAGCTGGCTGAGATGCTGAATGCCCTAAATACGCTGCCCAAACCCTTGATCGGCGCGTTGCAGGGAAACGCGTTTGGTGGAGGTGTCGGGATGGCCTCGGTCTGCGATGTGGCGATCGGTGTGGAAAGCCTGAAGATGGGTCTGACCGAGACGCGGCTTGGCCTGATCCCGGCGACGATTGGACCCTATGTCATTGCCCGAATGGGCGAAGCACGGTCGCGGCGCGTCTTTATGTCTGCCCGCCTGTTCGAAGCGGCGGAAGCGGTCGAACTGGGCCTGCTGGCCCGCGCAGTGCCCGCTGAAACGTTGGCCGAGGCGGTTGAAGCCGAGGTGCTTCCCTATCTGTCCTGTGCACCCGGTGCAGTGTCTTCGGCCAAGCAGCTGATCCAGTCACTTGGGCCGCGAATTGATGACGCGGTGATTGACCACACCATTCGACAGCTTGTCGCGCGTTGGGAAACTGATGAGGCGCAAGAGGGAATCGGCGCCTTTTTCGACAAACGAAAACCTGCATGGATTAGTTAGGTTTAGCCGATCACTTTGTTCCAGAAGTGTTCTCCGCAATAGCCCGCTGGATGATTGTAACAATGCCGACCTGCGCGTTTCTGTTCGGTTGACCCTCTGACCCCACAGGGATAGAGAATGTCCAGTCAAATCGCCAATTGACGGCGCACCCTTTCGGGACTTGCGCAGGAAAGGAGCTATACGTGGAAGACCTGCTGCGGGAGTACCTCCCGATTCTGGTGTTTCTGGCCGTTGCCGTAGGCCTTGGAATCGTACTGATTCTGGCTGCTGTGGTCCTGGCTGTCCGCAATCCCGACCCCGAAAAGGTCAGCGCCTATGAATGTGGCTTCAACGCATTCGACGATGCGCGGATGAAGTTTGATGTCCGATTCTATCTGGTCGCGATTCTCTTCATTATCTTTGATCTGGAAATCGCCTTCCTGTTCCCCTGGGCCGTTGGCTTCAAAGACATCAGCAATGTTGGGTTCTGGTCGATGATGGTGTTCCTGGCGGTGCTGACCATCGGCTTTGCCTATGAATGGAAGAAAGGGGCCCTGGAATGGGAGTGATGACGGGCGCAAACACCGCCGGCGTCGACAAGGAAGTCGCCACCCAGGCCCTGAACGCAGAACTGCAGGACAAGGGATTTCTGCTGACCTCGACCGAGGACATCATCAACTGGGCGCGGACCGGATCCCTGCACTGGATGACCTTTGGTCTGGCCTGCTGCGCGGTAGAGATGATGCACACCTCGATGCCACGGTATGACGCGGAACGGTTCGGCATCGCGCCTCGTGCGTCTCCGCGCCAGTCTGATGTGATGATCGTCGCTGGAACGCTGACCAACAAGATGGCTCCGGCGCTGCGCAAGGTTTATGACCAGATGCCCGAGCCGCGCTATGTGATCTCGATGGGGTCCTGCGCGAATGGTGGTGGGTACTATCACTATTCCTATTCGGTCGTTCGTGGCTGTGACCGGGTTGTTCCGGTGGACATCTACGTGCCCGGCTGCCCTCCAACCGCTGAGGCGTTGTTGTATGGATTGATGCAGTTGCAACGCAAAATCCGCCGCACCGGCACGATTGTACGCTAAGGGAGAGGGCAGATGAGCGAAGCACTCAAAGAACTCGGCGCTCAGTTGGAGCTGAAACGTGCAGATTGCGTTCTGGCCTGGGATGTGACCCATGGCGAGCTGAACGTCGATGTGGCTCCTTCGAATCTGGTGGAATTCATTGAGTTTCTCAAAAGTGAGCGGACCTGCCAGTTCTCGACCCTGGTTGACATCACCGGCGTCGACTACCCCGAACGGGCCAAGCGGTTCGATGTGGTCTACCACTTCCTGTCAATGTATCAGAACCAGCGCATTCGCTTGCGAGTCTCGATCCGAGAAGATGACATGGTGCCTTCAATCGTGGACGTGCACCCCTCTGCCAATTGGTTCGAGCGCGAGGTGTTCGACATGTTCGGCATCCTGTTCTCGGGTCATCCAGACTTGCGACGCATCCTTACGGATTATGGTTTCCGCGGCTATCCGCTGCGCAAGGATTTCCCGACCACTGGCTATACTGAAGTCCGCTATGACGAAGCGCAAAAGCGCGTGGTCTACGAACCGGTCTCATTGGTTCAGGAATACCGTCAATTTGATTTCATGTCCCCGTGGGAAGGTGCGAACTACATTCTTCCGGGGGATGAAAAACAGGAGTCGTAAGTCATGGAGTTCCTGATCTGGATTGCCGTCACGGTTGCCACGATTATCCCGATGCTGAAGCTGCTACCGCATTTCGGGATCGAGAAATACTGGGTCGTAGCCTGCGTCATCCCGATTGGAACGCTGATCCTGATTTGGATCATGGCCATGAAACTGCAAGAGATGGAGCGCCGTTGATGGGTCTGGGGGAACTGATTGCGTTGGGGGCGCTTGGGGTTCTGTTGGCTGGGGCCGCTGCCAAGGCAGCTGAGGCGGAAAAGGTCCGGGTTCGGGCCGAAGCGAAGAAGAAACGAGGGCGTTGATGGACGGCTCAAGATACGATGACGGCAGCACGGACGCGCTGAGCGGGGAACAGAAAATCCGCAACTTCAACATCAACTTCGGCCCGCAACACCCTGCGGCGCACGGGGTTTTGCGTCTTGTGCTTGAGTTGGACGGTGAGATTGTCGAGCGCTGCGACCCGCATATCGGCCTGCTGCACCGTGGTACTGAAAAGCTGATGGAAAGCCGGACGTATCTGCAGAACCTGCCCTATTTCGATCGTCTGGATTATGTGGCGCCGATGAACCAGGAACACGCCTGGTGTCTGGCCATCGAAAAGCTGACCGGGGTTGAAGTGCCGCGTCGCGGCTCGCTGATCCGGGTCCTCTATTCCGAGATCGGTCGTATTCTTAACCACCTGTTGAACGTGACCACTCAGGCGATGGATGTGGGCGCGCTGACCCCGCCGCTCTGGGGTTTTGAGGAGCGTGAAAAGCTGATGGTGTTCTACGAGCGCGCCTGTGGTGCCCGCTTGCACGCCGCCTATTTCCGCCCCGGTGGTGTTCATCAGGACCTACCGCCGGAACTGCTGGACGATATCGAGGCTTGGAGCCACGAATTCCCCGCCGTTCTGGACGACATCGACGGTCTGCTGACCGAAAACCGCATCTTCAAACAGCGTAACGCCGACATTGGTGTCGTGACCGAGGATGACATTCAGAAATACGGCTTCTCGGGCGTTATGGTGCGCGGATCGGGCCTGGCTTGGGACCTGCGTCGCGCGCAGCCCTATGAATGCTATGACGAATTCGAATTCCAGATCCCCGTCGGCAAAAACGGCGACTGCTATGACCGCTATCTCGTCCGCATGGAAGAGATGCGCCAGTCGCTGCTGATTATACGCCAAGCTATCGCCAAAATCCGCGACTGCCCCGGTGACGTTCTGGCGCGTGGCAAGATCACTCCGCCGAAACGCTTGGACATGAAGACCTCGATGGAAAGCCTGATCCATCACTTCAAGCTCTATACCGAAGGCTTTCACGTCCCTGAGGGCGAGGTTTACGCCGCCGTCGAAGCCCCCAAGGGCGAGTTCGGCGTCTATCTGGTCGCCGATGGTACCAACAAACCCTATCGCGCCAAACTGCGCGCGCCAGGCTTTCTGCACCTGCAAGCCATGGACCACGTCGCCAAGGGCCACCAGCTGGCCGACGTCGCCGCCATCATCGGCACCATGGACGTCGTATTTGGAGAGATTGACCGCTAATGCTCCGCCGTCTTTATCCTGAACAACCCGAAAGCTTTGCCTTCACCGCTGCCAATCAGCAATGGGCCGAAGCGCAGATGACCAAATACCCCGAGGGCCGTCAGGCCAGTGCGGTGATCCCGCTGCTGTGGCGTGCGCAGGAACAAGAGGGGTGGCTGAGCCGTCCGGCGATTGAATCCGTCGCTGACATGCTGGGCATGGCCTATATCCGCGTGCTTGAGGTCGCCTCGTTCTACTTCATGTTCCAACTGCAGCCGGTTGGATCGGTTGCACATATTCAGGTGTGCGGCACGACCTCCTGCATGATCTGCGGGGCCGAGGATCTGATTGCGGTCTGCAAGGAAAAGATCGCGACCAAGCCGCATGAACTGTCTGCTGACGGCAAGCTGAGTTGGGAAGAGGTGGAATGCCTCGGGTCCTGCACCAACGCGCCGATGGCTCAGATCGGCAAGGATTACTACGAAGACCTGACGACCGAGAGCTTTGGCAAGATTCTCGATGATCTGGTGGCGGGCAAAGTGCCAACTCCAGGCCCTCAGAACGGGCGATATGCAGCGGAACCTCTGAAAGGCCTGACCAGCTTGACAGAGTATGACAGCGGCAGAACGCAGTATAACGCAAGTGTTCAGCTTGCGAGCGATCTGGGCGATACAGTCAAGCGCATCGATGGGACCGAGGTTCCAATCCTGACCCCTTGGCTGGGCAAGGATGGAAAAGCGACGGCGACCAAGGCCGCGCCGAAGCCGCCTAAAGCGCCGGCCCCGGCGAAGCCAGCGGTGAAACAGGCCGCTGAGGCGAAAGCGGCGAAAGAGGATCAACCGGAAACGCTGAGCAGTGCGCGCGATGGCAAGCCCGATGATCTGAAGATGCTGAAGGGCGTAGGTCCAAAGCTGGAAGAGACTCTGAACGAGTTGGGCTTCTACCACTATGACCAGATCGCTGCCTGGACACCCGAGCAAGTGGCCTGGGTGGATGCGCGCCTGAAATTCAAAGGCCGGATCGAACGGGACGGGTGGATCGAACAAGCCGCGAAACTGGCTGCAGGTGAAGAAACCGAGTTTGCCAAACGTGCCAAAGAAGACGGCACTTACGAAGATTAAACGAGTGCCCGTTCGGGGCATCAGGACGAGATGGATACGGACAAGGAACTGGCCATAGCCCGCAAGGGCCGACATATCGGCATCGTCATTGCGGTGACGATGGTGATTTGGCTTGGCATGACCTTGTTCATCGGCCCAGCAATCGGATTGCCGGGGCGCTATGCGCTGCTGTTTGATTTCGCCGCTCTGGCGGGATTCATCTATGCGGGCGTCAACATATTTCAACTCTGGCGCATGCGTCAGGATAGCCAAGGGTAACTGAGCGATGCTGAAGGATCAGGACAGGATCTTTACCAACATCTACGGGATGCATGAGCGTACGTTGAAAGGCGCGCAGGCCCGGGGGCATTGGGACGGCACCGCTGGCCTGATCGAAAAGGGCCGCGACTGGATCATCCAGACGATGAAGGACTCAGGCCTTCGTGGTCGTGGTGGAGCGGGTTTTCCGACCGGTTTGAAGTGGTCGTTCATGCCCAAGGAAAGCGATGGGCGTCCAGCTTATCTGGTTGTGAACGCGGATGAATCCGAGCCCGGTACCTGCAAAGACCGCGAGATTATGCGTCATGATCCGCACACGCTGATCGAGGGCTGCCTGATCGCGTCCTTCGCGATGAACGCGCATACCTGCTATATCTACCTGCGCGGTGAATACATCCGCGAGCGTGAGGCGCTGCAGGCTGCGATCGACGAGGCTTACGATGCCGGTCTGCTGGGCAAGAACGCCGCTGGTTCGGGCTGGGATTTCGACCTGTTCCTGCATCACGGAGCCGGGGCCTATATCTGCGGCGAGGAAACCGCTCTGATCGAAAGCCTTGAGGGCAAGAAGGGCATGCCGCGCATGAAGCCTCCGTTCCCGGCGGGCGCGGGCCTTTATGGCTGCCCGACCACGGTGAACAATGTGGAATCCATCGCCGTTGTGCCTACCATCCTGCGTCGTGGCGCGGACTGGTTCGCCGGTTTTGGCCGTCAGAACAACGCGGGCACCAAGCTGTTTGCGATCTCGGGCCATGTAAACAACCCGTGCGTCGTCGAAGAGGCGATGTCGATTTCCTTCGAAGAGCTGATCGAGACCCACTGCGGCGGCATTCGTGGCGGTTGGGACAATCTGCTGGCGGTGATCCCCGGCGGGTCTTCGGTGCCATGTGTTCGCGGTGAGAACATGCGCGACGCGATCATGGATTTTGACTATCTGCGTGGAGAGCTGGGTTCGGGTCTGGGCACGGCAGCGGTCATCGTGATGGACAGGTCCACCGACATCATCAAGGCAATCTGGCGGTTGTCGAAGTTCTACAAGCACGAAAGTTGCGGCCAGTGTACGCCATGTCGTGAAGGCACTGGTTGGATGATGCGCGTGATGGACCGTCTTGTACGCGGTGAAGCCGAACTGGAAGAGATCGACATGCTGTTTGACGTCACCAAACAGGTTGAAGGCCACACGATCTGCGCCCTTGGCGATGCGGCGGCCTGGCCGATCCAAGGTCTGATCCGCAATTTCCGAGAAGAAATAGAGGACCGCATCAAGGCCCAGAAATCGGGCCGCATGGGTGCGATGGCAGCGGAGTAAAATCGATGGAAGTCTATGCCGAATATTCCCACGCGATCGCCGCTTTGGTGATCTTTACCCTGATCGTTCTGTTCATGTCGCCGTTCTCGGCGCTTGCAAAAGCGGGCAAGGGGCTGGCACCGGGGGCCACTCCGGATCAGGATTATTCGGACAGGGCCTATCGTTTGAACCGCGCTTATCTGAACGGCACTGAAACTCTGCCTGCCTTTTTGACTGTTACAGTCGCGGCGATCCTGTTGGGGGCCAGCCCGTTCTGGGTGAACCTGCTGGCCTCAGTAGCGCTGCTGGCGCGGGTTGTTATGTTGGTGATTCACCTGCGCGGGATCGGCAAGCCGCATAGCGGGGTCCGGTCTGTTGCTTATGTGGTTGGATGGGCCTGCATGTTCATTCTTGGCCTTATTGCTTTGGTGGCCGCGTTTTGATCCAGCCCGAAGGATATCATCTGGCCGAGTTGAATGTCGGCCGTTTGTTGGCGCCAACAGACGATCCGCGCGTGGCTGAATTCATGGCCAACCTGGATCGCGTCAACGGGCTTGGCAAGCGGATGTCCGGCTTTGTCTGGATGATGGAAGGGTCCGGAGAACCGGGAACAGGCAACACCGAAAACAGCATCGGGGATGATCCGCAATTCGTCGCGAACCTGACGGTTTGGGAAGACGTCGCCAGCCTTGAGAAATTTGTTTGGGGGACTATCCACAAACAGTTCTACGAGCGTCGGCAAGAGTGGTTCGAAATCCTTGGCGAACAACATTTTGTCATGTGGTGGGTGCGGGAAGGGCATTGCCCCAGTTTGGCCGAAGCGCTGGATCGTCTGGAAAAGCTGCGCTCGGAAGGACCCAGCGAGCATGCCTTTGGGTGGGCAGAATTGAAACAGGCCAGCAAGTGGCGCGACAATCGTTGCGTACAGGTCGCGGCGGAGTGAGCGGGATGTTGTTTCATACGCTTTCTCCTGCGCATCAGCGGATGCCACAAGCGCCAGCCACGAAACAGGAGTGGTCATGATGGCGAAACGCGTATTCGTAATGACAATGGTATTGGTGGGAAGCTTACTTGTATCTGCCTGCGGTACAGCGAAATCGAGGGCGACCCGCGTGGCGTTTGATGGCATTTTCTTCAACGCCAACGCTAAACACGTGGATAAGAAGACGACACCTACCGATTTCACTGTGACTGTGAATGGCGTTTCGCAGTCATTGGAAGGCGCACGCGAAGCGGGCCGCTATGAGGCGACAAAATTCTGCATTCAGAATTTTGGATCGTCCAGAATTGTATGGAAGGTTGGGCCGGAGACCGAGCCGCAAAATCTACGGATCGAAAACGATAAGCTGACGTATGCCGGAAGCTGTCAGCGACCATGAGCCACCGTATCGCATATCACGGCAAAACCCATGGGCTGTTATTGCATAGCAGCCCGGCTGACCGCCGTCTTGGGAATCCCAAGACGAAAGGAAATGTCATGACTGTTGTACGACTTCTGGCCGCGATTTGCGCGATTTCGATGCCTGTAATGGCCGAAGCCAAACCACCCTTGAGGGATGTCAAAGAGATCGACAACGAACTCTACTACATCGCGATCGCAAATGAGATTTCGGAGTACTGTCCGTCGATCAGCGGGCGTCGACTTAAGGCGATTGGGGTGATGTGGGATCTGCGGTCCAAGGCGAACAAACTGGGATATTCGGACAAGGAAATCCGCGCCTATGTGGACTCGGATGCCGAGAAAGACAGGATGCGTGCCAAGGGTGAGGCGTATCTGACCCAAAACGGCGTGTCTTATGAAAATCCCAATTCTTTCTGCACGTTGGGGCGGAAAGAGATTGAAAGAAACAGCGCCATCGGCGTGTATTTGAGGGCGAACTAGCGATGTCTGACCTCCGCAAAGTCAATATCGACGGGCAGGAAATCGAAGTCGATGGCGCGATGACACTGATCCAGGCCTGCGAGCAGGCCGGGGTCGAAGTGCCGCGCTTTTGCTATCACGAGCGTCTGTCGATTGCCGGGAACTGCCGGATGTGTCTGGTCGAGGTCGTGGGCGGCCCGCCGAAACCGGCGGCCTCCTGCGCGATGCAGGTGCGCGATCTGCGTCCGGGTCCGGAAGGGCAGGCACCGGTGGTCAAGACGAACTCGCCTATGGTCAAGAAGGCCCGCGAAGGGGTGATGGAGTTTCTGCTGATCAACCACCCGCTGGATTGCCCGATCTGCGATCAGGGCGGTGAGTGTGACCTGCAGGATCAGGCCATGGCCTATGGTCTGTCAGGGACGCGCTTCAAAGAAGCCAAGCGTGCCGTGGATGATCTGGATCTGGGTCCGTTGGTTGGCACCGCGATGACTCGCTGCATCAGTTGTACTCGTTGCGTGCGCTTCACCACCGAGGTTGCCGGGATCACTCAGATGGGCCAGACCGGGCGTGGCGAAGATGCCGAGATCACCTCGTACCTGAACCAGACGCTGGATTCGAACCTGCAGGGCAACATCATCGATCTGTGCCCGGTAGGGGCGTTGACCTCGAAGCCATATGCATTCACCGCTCGCCCTTGGGAACTGACCAAAACCGAGAGTATCGACGTGATGGACGCTTTGGGCTCAAGCATCCGTGTAGATACCAAAGGGCGTGAAGTGATGCGCTTTCTGCCGCGCAACCATGACGGTGTGAACGAGGAATGGATCAGCGACAAGACCCGCTTTGTCTGGGACGGGTTGCGGCGCCAACGGCTGGACAAGCCGTATGTGCGGGAAAACGGCAAGCTGCGACCAGCCACTTGGCCCGAGGCATTGACCAAAGCCGCTGAGGCACTGAAAGGGGCTGAGAAGCCAGCCGGGATTGTCGGTGATCTGGCTCCAGTTGAGGCCACATTCGCACTCAAACAGATGATCGAAGGGCAAGGCGGTATCGTTGAGTGCCGCACCGACGGCGCCAAACTGCCTGCGGGTAACCGAGCAGCCTATGCCGGGACCGCGGCAATCGAAGATATTGATGCGGCTGAACGTATCCTGTTGATCGGGACCAACCCGCGTGACGAGGCTCCGGTTTTGAATGCTCGTATCCGCAAGGCCTGGGCACACGGCGCCGAGGTGGCCCTGGTCGGGCCTGCCGTCGATCTGACCTATGAGTATCACCATGTAGGCAGCGACCGTGCCGCGCTGCAGACCATCGTTGATATGGGTGGTGATGATGAGATCAAGGGCAAGCGCTCTCTTGTCATCGTCGGGCAGGGCGCGCTGCAGGAGGCCGATGGCTCTGCCGTTCTGGCCGCCGCGCAAGCCATTGCAAGCAATACCGAAAGTGGGCTGATCGTTCTGCACACCGCAGCATCGCGCGTGGGTGCGATGGATGTGGATGCGACCAACGAAAGTGGCATGGAGGCGGTCAACGCGGCCGATGTGATCTATAACCTCGGTGCCGATGAGGTCGAGATCGGCGAGGGTGCTTTTGTGATCTATCAGGGTAGTCACGGCGATCGTGGCGCGCACCGCGCAGATGTGATCCTGCCGGGGGCGGCTTACACAGAAGAAAACGGTCTGTTCGTGAACACCGAAGGGCGTCCTCAACTCGCCATGCGCGCAGGCTTTGCACCGGGAGAGGCCAAGGAAAACTGGGCAATCCTAAGGGCGTTGTCTGCCGAGCTGGGGGCTACTCTGCCCTACGATACATTGGCTCAATTGCGCACCTCCTTGCTCGAATCTGTTCCGCATCTGGCGCGCATTGATGAGGTGATTGAGAATGAAGCAGCGGCGCTACAAGCCGGAAAATTGGGTGAAGCCAGCTTCCGCAATGCAATCAAGGATTTCTACCTGACCAACCCGATTGCCCGCGCCTCCCAATTGATGGCCGAACTATCGGCACAGGCGCAGACCCGCAAGACTGAGAAGATTGCGGCTGAATGAACCAGAAACGTTTCATATCGCAGACGTACGCGGTGCCCGGGTGGCAGATAGCCGCGCCGGATTTGCGTGTGAAATTGAAGATTAAGGGTGGCGTACAGACGGCAGATGCTGTTTACACCAACGCGCCGACCCAGCCGCAGATTGCGCAGGCATCTGGCCTTTGCATCGCACGCGGAAACCAAAATACCCACGGTGTGAGGACCAATGGCTGACTTCTTTAACACCCCAGGCGGAATAGCCATCATCATTCTGGCGCAAGTGCTTGCTGTTGTTGCGTTCGTGATGATCTCGCTGTTGTTCCTCGTTTACGGCGACCGCAAGATCTGGGCCGCCGTCCAGATGCGTCGCGGCCCCAACGTTGTCGGCGTATACGGCCTGCTGCAATCGGTGGCGGACGCACTGAAATATGTGGTGAAAGAGGTCGTCATTCCCGCAGGTGCCGACCGTACGGTGTTTATCCTCGCACCATTGACCAGTTTTGTCCTCGCGATGATCGCCTGGGCGGTGATCCCGTTCAACGATGGCTGGGTCCTGTCGGACATCAACGTCGCCATCCTCTATGTCTTCGCAGTCTCATCGCTTGAGGTTTATGGCGTGATTATGGGTGGTTGGGCGTCGAACTCAAAGTATCCATTCCTTGGGTCGCTGCGCTCTGCCGCGCAGATGATTTCATACGAGGTATCCATCGGTCTGATCATCATCGGCATCATCATCTCGACCGGTTCGATGAACTTTGGTGATATCGTCCGCGCACAGGATGGCTCGTTCGGGTTCTTCAGCTGGTACTGGCTGCCGCATTTCCCGATGGTGTTCCTGTTTTTCATCTCGGCATTGGCTGAAACCAACCGGCCACCCTTCGATCTGCCCGAGGCGGAATCGGAACTGGTTGCAGGCTATCAGGTCGAATACTCGGCCACGCCTTTCCTGCTTTTCATGGCCGGTGAATACATCGCCATCTTCCTGATGTGTGCTCTGACCACACTGCTGTTCTTTGGCGGTTGGCTGTCCCCGATCCCAGGCCTGCCTGACGGCGTATTGTGGATGGTTGCCAAGATGGCGTTCTTCTTCTTCATCTTCGCGATGGTCAAGGCGATCACACCCCGCTACCGCTATGATCAGTTGATGCGCCTGGGTTGGAAAGTGTTCTTGCCGTTCAGCCTCGTCTGGGTCGTCTTCGTGGCCTTCGCGGCGAAATTCGACTGGTTCTGGGGCGCGTTTGCCCGTTGGAGCGTAGGAGGCTGATATGACTCAAATCGAATACACCCGCGCCGCCAAGTATTTCCTGCTGCAGGACTTCTGGGTCGGAATGAAATTGGGCTTGAAGTATTTCTTCGCCCCAAAAGCCACCGTGAACTACCCGCATGAAAAGGGGCCCTTGTCCCCGCGGTTCCGGGGTGAACATGCCCTGCGCCGTTATCCGAACGGTGAGGAACGCTGCATCGCCTGCAAACTGTGCGAAGCGATCTGTCCTGCACAAGCCATCACCATCGATGCCGAGCCGCGCGAAGACGGAAGCCGCCGCACCACGCGCTATGACATCGACATGACCAAATGCATCTATTGCGGTTTCTGCCAGGAGGCATGTCCGGTTGATGCCATCGTCGAGGGCCCGAATTTCGAATTCGCCACCGAAACCCGGGAAGAGTTGTTCTACGACAAGCAGAAACTGCTGGATAATGGCGAACGCTGGGAAGCCGAAATCGCTCGCAATCTGGAAATGGACGCGCCGTACAGATGAGTGACAGTCCGACAAATCCGTTCGAGCTGATGATGAAGCAAGCTCAGGACATGGCCAAGGCGATGAACCCGGCGATGGAAAATTTCTCGCCCAAAGGGTTCGAGGCGCTGTGGCCGACCATGCCGAAAGAGGTCATGGAGATGATGTTCGGCAATACCGTCAACAAGGACGGGCTGGACGCCAAAACTCGCCTTCTGCTGACGCTGGCCGGGCTGACCTGTCAGGGCGCTCAGGCGGACTCGGCGGTGCGTCAGACCGTGCGCCACGCGCTGGAAGCTGGCGCGAAGAAACAAGAGATCGTGGAAACGATCGGTCAGATGTCGGTCTTTGCCGGCATTCCGGCCATGACCCGCGCACTGGATCTGGCGCAAGAGGTCATGGGTGATAACGAGGATGAGGATCAATGACCGTCTTTGCCTTCTATCTGTTTGCCATCAGCGCCATCACCGGCGGGCTATTCACGGTGATCAGCCGCCAGCCGGTGCATTCGGTGCTGTGGCTGATCCTGTCCTTTCTGTCCTCGGCGGGCCTGTTCGTGCTGCTGGGGGCCGAGTTCGTGGCGATGCTGCTGATTATCGTTTATGTCGGCGCGGTCGCGGTTCTGTTCCTCTTCGTGGTGATGATGCTGGATGTGGACTTTGCCGAGCTGAAGGCCGAGATGGCGCGCTACATGCCGCTAGCGCTGTTGATCGGATTGGTGATCCTGATGCAGTTCGTCATGGCCATCGGAGCATGGGACAGCGCGCAGGGTGCCGCCGCCAATCTGGCGCAGCCGGTACCGAGCGACCGCCACAACACTGAGGCGCTAGGCGTCATTCTATACGATCAATACTTCCTTCTGTTCCAACTGGCGGGCCTGATCCTGCTGGTGGCCATGATCGGTGCCATTGTGCTGACACTGCGCCACCGTCAGGACATCAAGCGTCAGGACATCATCGGCCAGATGATGCGCGACCCGGCCAAAGCGATGGAGTTGAAGGACGTGAAACCGGGGCAGGGACTTTGAGACGATGATCGGACTTGAACACTATCTTACGGTCGCGGCGACGCTATTCGTCATCGGCATTTTCGGTCTCTTCCTGAACCGCAAGAACGTCATCATCCTGCTGATGAGCATCGAGTTGATGCTGCTGGCGGTGAATATCAACCTCGTGGCGTTCTCTAGTTTCCTCGGCGATCTGGTCGGGCAGGTCTTTACGCTGTTCGTGTTGACAGTTGCGGCGGCTGAGGCGGCGATTGGTCTTGCCATTCTGGTCTGCTTCTTCCGCAACCGTGGCACCATCGCGGTTGAAGACGTCAATATGATGAAGGGGTAAGAGAATATGGAAACCACCATCCTCTTTGCCCCGCTCGTGGGTGCGTTGATCTGCGGTTTTGGCTGGCGCTTCATTGGTGAGAAAGCCGCCATGTGGACTGCCACGGGCCTGCTGTTTCTGGCCTGCCTGCTCAGCTGGATCGTCTTCCTTTCATTTGACGGCCACACCCAGCAGATCGAGATCATGCGCTGGATCGAAAGTGGTTCGCTGTCGACCAGCTGGGCCATTCGTCTGGACCGTCTGACGGCGATCATGCTGATCGTGGTGACGACCGTTTCGGCGCTGGTTCACTTGTATTCGTTCGGCTACATGGATCACGACCCGCAATGGCGTGAAGGCGAAAGCTATAAGCCGCGTTTCTTTGCCTATCTGTCGTTCTTCACCTTCGCCATGCTGATGCTGGTGACGGCGGACAATCTGGTTCAGATGTTCTTTGGCTGGGAAGGCGTGGGTGTCGCCTCGTACCTGCTGATCGGGTTCTATTATCGCAAGCCCAGCGCCAATGCAGCGGCGATGAAAGCGTTCATCGTGAACCGAGTGGGCGATTTCGGCTTTGCGCTGGGGATCTTCGCGCTGTTCTTCCTGACCGACAGCATCAATTTCTCAGACATATTCGCGTCGGCCCCGGCATTGGCGGAGGAAAAACTGAGCTTCCTCTGGGGTGAGTGGACTGCGATTGAGGTGATCTGTGTTCTGCTGTTCATTGGCGCGATGGGTAAATCGGCGCAGTTGATACTACACACCTGGCTGCCGGATGCGATGGAAGGTCCGACCCCTGTGTCCGCGCTGATCCACGCTGCGACCATGGTTACCGCAGGTGTGTTCCTGGTCTGCCGTATGTCGCCGCTGATGGAGTTCGCACCGGGGGCCACTGGGTTCATAGCCTTCCTTGGCGCTTCGACTGCGTTTTTCGCAGCAACCGTGGGCTTGGTGCAGACCGATATCAAGCGGGTCATTGCGTATTCGACCTGTTCGCAATTGGGTTACATGTTTGTCGCCGCCGGCGTTGGCATGTACTCAGCCGCGATGTTCCATCTGCTGACGCACGCGTTCTTCAAGGCGCTGCTGTTCCTTGGTGCCGGTTCAGTGATCCATGCAATGCATCATGAGCAGGAGATGACCGAGTACGGTGGTCTGCGGAAGAAAATCCCCTATACGTTCTGGGCGATGATGATCGGCACGCTGGCCATTACCGGTGTGGGCATCCCGCTGACCACGTTTGGCTTCGCCGGGTTCCTGTCGAAGGATGCCATAATCGAAAGCGCCTTTGTAGGTGGCACAGGTTATGCCTTCTGGATGTTGGTAATCGCAGCGGTGTTCACCTCATTCTACAGCTGGCGTCTGATATTCCTGACCTTCTATGGCGAGCCGCGTGGCGACAAGCACACGCATGAGCACGCGCATGAAAGTCCAATGGTCATGCTGGTCCCACTGGGCGTGCTGTCGCTGGGCGCGGTGTTCTCGGGGATGCTGTGGTACAACCAGTTCTTCGGCTACACCGATAAAGTGGCCAAGTTCTACGGCATTCCGCTGGCGGAAGAGACCGGCGGTCATGGCGAAGTTGCCGCAGACGCATCTCATGGTGAGGCCAAGGCAGATGACGACCAAGTCGACGCGAAGGCTGATAAAGGCGAGGGTGACTACAAGGCGGACAAAAAGCATGCCAGCTTTGGCGGTGAGCCGGGCGAAGGCGCGCTTTATATGGCACCTGACAACAATGTCCTGAACGATGCGCATGAGGCTCCGAAATGGGTCAAAGTATCGCCTTTTGTTGCTATGCTGCTGGGTTTTGTCGTCGCCTATTGGTTCTACATCGTGAACACGTCGCTGCCCGCTCGTCTGGCGGCGAACCAGCGGCCGCTGTACCTGTTTCTCAAGAATAAGTGGTACTTTGACGAGATCTACGACGCGATCTTTGTCAAACCTACCATTGCGCTGGGTCGGTTCCTGTGGAAACGCGGTGACGGCAACACGATTGATGGCTTCCTGAACGGGGTTTCGATGGGCGTCGTGCCCTTCTTTACCCGCCTCGCAGGCAAAGCTCAGACGGGTTACATCTTTACTTACGCCTTCTGGATGGTTTTGGGCATCGCCGCTCTTGTCACCTGGATGTCGATCGGCGGAGGCGCAAACTAATGGACAATATCCTATCTATTGTCACCTTCATCCCCGCCATCGCAGCAGGCATTCTGGCCCTGTTTCTGCATGGCGAGGACGTAGCCGCGCAGCGCAACGCCAAATGGGTTGCGCTGGTTGCCACAACCGTGACCTTTCTGGTCTCAATCGGCATCTATACCGGCTTTGATCCGTCCAACACCGGCTTCCAGATGGTGGAAGAGGGCGAGTGGCTGCTGGGCCTGAAGTACAAGATGGGTGTCGATGGTATCAGCGTTCTTTTCGTGCTGCTGACCACCTTCATCATGCCGCTGACCATTCTGGCCAGCTGGCAGGTCACGGACCGGGTCAAGGAATACATGATCGCATTCCTGCTGCTGGAAACGCTGATGCTGGGCGTGTTCATGGCGCTGGATCTCGTGCTGTTTTACCTGTTCTTCGAGGCGGGCCTGATCCCGATGTTCCTGATCATCGGTATCTGGGGTGGCAAGGACCGCATCTATGCCAGCTTCAAGTTCTTCCTATACACCTTCCTCGGCTCGGTGCTGATGCTGGTGGCGATGGTTGCGATGTATGCGGATGCGGGCACCACGGATATCGAGGCGCTGATGAGCCATCAGTTCTCGTCCGAAGGGTTCAGCGTACTGGGCATCTATATCGTCGGCGGCATGCAGACGCTGATGTTCCTGGCCTTCTTCGCGTCGTTCGCGGTGAAGATGCCGATGTGGCCGGTGCATACCTGGCTGCCGGATGCGCACGTTCAGGCGCCGACGGCGGGTTCGGTCGTGCTGGCGGCGATCCTGTTGAAGATGGGCGGCTATGGCTTCCTGCGCTTCAGCCTGCCGATGTTCCCGGTGGGGTCTGCGGTGATGACCGATGTGGTGCTGTGGATGTCGGCGATTGCCGTTGTCTACACCTCTCTGGTCGCGCTGGTGCAGGAGGATATGAAGAAGCTGATCGCCTATTCCTCGGTCGCGCATATGGGCTTTGTGACCATGGGTATCTTTGCAGCGAACCAGCAGGGCATTGATGGCGCGATCTTCCAGATGCTCAGTCATGGGTTCATTTCCGCAGCGCTCTTCCTGTGTGTTGGCGTGATCTATGACCGGATGCACACCCGCGATATCGAGGCGTATGGCGGTTTGGTCATCCGGATGCCGGCTTACGCTCTGGTCTTCATGCTGTTCACCATGGCCAATGTCGGCTTGCCTGGTACATCGGGCTTCATCGGGGAATTCCTGACCCTGATGGGCGCATTCCAGGTCAACACCTGGGTGACGGCTGTGGCTGCAACCGGTGTGATCTTCTCAGCGGGCTATGCGCTATGGCTCTATCGCCGGGTAGTCTTTGGAGATCTGATCAAGGAAAGCCTCAAGGCCATCACAGACATGAGCTCGCGCGAGCGGCTGATCTTCGCGCCGCTGATCGTGATGACCATTCTGCTTGGGGTTTATCCCTCGCTGGTGACCGATGTGATCGGGCAATCCACCGCAGCGCTAATCTCGAACTATGACACGGCTCTGGCCGCGGCTGAAGCCGCAACCCAGACAGCCGCTTCGCATTAAGGGGGCTTTGGAGACATGATCCAGGCTGATCTGACAATCATCCTGCCGGAAATTGTTCTGGCAATTTATGCGATGGCGGCGCTGATCGGGGCTGTCTACACCACCAAGGATGCTCTGGCCCCCATGCTGGTCTGGGCCACTTCAGGTCTGATGGCGGTGTTGGCAATCTGGATTGCGATGAATGGCGAAGGTACCAACGTGGCCTTCAACGGCATGTTTGTGGATGACGGCTTTGCTCGATTTGCAAAGGTTGCGATTCTGCTGTCCGCCGCTGCGGTATTGCTGATGAGCCAAGAATATATGGCGCGCCGCGATCTGCTGCGCTTTGAATATCCTCTGCTGGTCGCACTTGCGGCTGTAGGCATGATGATGATGGTTAGCGCAGGCGATCTGATGTCGCTTTATATGGGGCTTGAGCTGCAGTCGCTGTCGCTTTACGTCGTGGCCGCCTTGCGGCGCGACAGTGCCAAATCCACCGAAGCCGGTCTGAAATACTTCGTGCTGGGCGCGTTGAGTTCTGGCTTGCTGCTCTATGGTGCGTCGCTGGTTTACGGCTTCACTGGCACCACGCTGTTCTCGGGCATCATCCAAACGGTGCATCATGGAGATGTCTCGATTGGCCTCCTGTTTGGCCTGGTGTTCATGATCTCGGGTCTGGCCTTCAAGGTCTCGGCCGTGCCGTTCCACATGTGGACGCCGGATGTGTATGAAGGGTCACCGACCCCGATTACCGCGTTCTTCGCCACCGCTCCGAAAGTGGCTGCGATGGCCTTGTTCGCGCGCCTGATGCATGACGCATTCGGAGGCGTGATCAAGGATTGGCAGCAAGTGATCGTGCTGCTTTCGGTCCTGTCGATGCTGCTGGGCGCGGTTGCGGCTATCGGGCAGCGGGACATCAAGCGGCTGATGGCGTTTTCGTCGATTGCCCATATGGGATATGCTCTGATCGGACTGGCCGCTGGGACCGAGATGGGCATCAAGGCAATGCTGATGTATCTGGCCATCTATGTGACGATGAATATCGGAACCTTCGCATTCATCCTGATGATGGAGCGTGATGGCAAACCTGTCACCGATATCGATGCGTTGCGTCAGTTCTCGAAGCGCGATCCGGGCAAAGCTCTGGCAGTCCTGATCCTGATGTTCAGTCTGGCGGGCGTGCCACCGATGCTGGGCTTCTTCGCCAAGTTCGGCGTCTGGCAAGCGGGTATCGATGCCGACCTGTTCGGGCTGGTGATCGTCTCGGCCATCGCCTCGGTCATCGGTGCGTTCTACTATCTGCGGATCGTGTTCTACATGTATTTCGGGGCGGAGAATGAAGACCCGATCGAGATCCGCTCGACCCCGGTTTTGTGGGCAGCGCTGATGGGCTCTGCGGCTCTGATGTTGATTGGCGTATTTTATCAGTTCGGTGTGGAAGGGGCAGCTTCAGCTGCTGCGGCGACGCTTGTCAACTGATACTGCCGCGTTTCGATCAACCGAGGCTCGGTCGCGCGACCGGGCCTTTTTGACATGAGCGAATGGCCGCAGGGATATGGCCTGCATATACTGAAAGAAGTCGACAGTACTCTGAATGAGGCGGTGCGGCTTGCGCCAACAGCGACCGGTCCGGTCTGGATCATGGCACATCATCAGACCGCCGCGCGTGGTCGGCGCGGGCGAGCTTGGGCCAACCCCAAAGGTAATCTGGCAGCGACTTTGCTGATGCGCCCGCCGGGTGATCCGGAACAGGCGGCCCTTCGAAGTTTTGTCGCAGCGCTCGCCCTGTATGATGCCTGTGTGGCGGTAACGGGGCGCGCAGTAGGTTTGGCACTGAAATGGCCCAATGACGTGCTGCTCAACGGCGGAAAACTAGCGGGTATCCTGCTAGAAAGCACGGGGCAGGGCCGGGGGGTGTCACATCTGGCGATAGGGGTTGGGGTGAACCTGTCCGAGGCACCGGGCACTGATCGCGTCGAAGCCGGAGCGGTGCGACCTGTTTCTCTGCTCTCGGAAACCGGCGCGCTCACCACCCCCGAGGATTTTCTGACCGAACTGGCGGTAGCTTATGCGCATTATGAGACCCAGTTCATGACCTACGGGTTCGAACCGATCCGCACCGCCTGGCTATCCCGAGCAGCGCGGTTGGGCGAAGTCATAACCGCTCGTACAGCCACGTCCGAAACGGTTGGAACCTTCGAAACGGTAGACGTGGGTGGCAGCCTTGTCCTAAACACCGCCAAGGGCCGGGTCAGCATTCCGGCTGCGGATGTGTACTTCTGAAAGGGGCGCGGGATGCTTCTGGCGATTGATTGCGGCAATACCAACACCGTTTTCTCGATCTGGGATGGCGAAAAGTTTCTGTGCACCCTGCGCACCTCAACTCATCATGCCCGCACAGCGGACGCATATTTCACTTGGTATTCAACCTTGGTGAAACACTACGGTATCGAAGCTGATATCTCGGATGTGATCATCGCCTCAACCGTGCCACGCGTGGTGTTCAACCTGCGGGTCTTTGCTGATCGCTTTTTTGGATGCCGGCCGATTGTTGTTGGCAAGCCAGATTGCCTGCTGCCGGTCAATCCGCGCGTGGACGAAGGCACCGTGCCCGGTCCGGACCGGTTGGCCAACGCGGCGGCGGCGTTCGACCGCCATGGCGGCAATGTGGTTGTGGTTGACTTTGGGACGGCTACGAATTTCGACGTAGTCGCAGCCGACGGCGCCTATGTCGGTGGTATCATCGCCCCTGGCGTGAACCTGAGCCTTGAGGCACTGCATCAGGGTGCCGCGGCGTTGCCGCATATCGACATCACGAGGCCCGAAAAAGTGATTGGAACAAACACGGTTGGCTGTATCCAGTCCGGCGTGTATTGGGGATATTCCGGCCTGATCGAAGGGCTGATCTCGCGCGTGAAAGCTGAATACGGAATGGCGATGAAAGTCGTCGGTACCGGTGGCCTGGCGCCTCTGTTTGACCAGGCTGACGTGGGTTTTGACGCTATCGAGGATGATCTGACGATGCACGGGTTGACCGTGATACATCGCTATAACAAGGAAAATGGCTCAACATGAGCAGTGAACGACTGATCTATCTGCCGCTGGGCGGTGCAGGCGAAATCGGCATGAATGCCTATGTCTATGGTTACGGTAAGCCGGGGCAAGAGCGGTTGATCCTTGTGGATCTTGGCGTTGCCTTCCCGGACATGGACACCTCGCCCGGCGTGGATCTGATCTTTGCAGACATCACCTGGTTGAAAGAGCGCGCCGATCAGCTGGAAGCAGTTTTTGTCACTCACGCGCACGAAGATCATGTCGGGGCGGTGGCCCACTGTTATGAGGCTTTAGGCGCGCCGGTCTACGCGCGCGCTTTTACCGCCAATATCGCGCGTCGCAAGATGGAAGAACGCGGCCACCCGACCGAGGCGGTGCAAACTGCGTCTCCATGGCCCGAACAGATCAAGGCTGGCCCGTTTACCGTTGGTTTCCTGCCGGTTTCGCATTCCATCCCTGAAAGTGCAGGGCTCGTTATCGACTCGCCTGCCGGACGCGTGGTGCATACGGGGGATTTCAAGCTCGATTCCAACCCGGTCGTGGGCGAACCATTCGATCCCGATCTGTGGGCCGAGGTGGCAAAGCCCGGCGTCAAAGCGTTGATCTGTGACAGTACCAATGTGTTCTCAAGCCATCCCGGGCGTTCGGAATCCGAAGTCGGCCCCGAGATCACCCGTCTGGTTCAAGAGGCCAGCGGCATGGTCATCGCAACCACGTTTGCCTCGAACGTGGCACGCGTGAAAACGCTGGCAGAGGCGGGACAGAAAGCCGGCCGTTCGGTCGTTCTGCTGGGTCGTGCGATGCGGCGTATGATCGAGGCGGCGACCGAGACCGGCATCCTGACCGATTTTCCAAAGGTTATCAGCGCCGAAGAGGCCGTCGACGTGCCGCGCGCGAACCTGATGTTGATTGTGACTGGCAGCCAAGGCGAGCGCCGCGCGGCCAGCGCTCAACTGGCGCGTGGTAAATATCGCGGGCTAGAAGCGAAAGAGGGCGATCTGTTTCTGTTCTCGTCCAAGACTATTCCCGGCAATGAACGTGGCGTAATCCGCATCATGAACCAGCTCAGTGAGAAGGGCGTGGATGTGGTCGATGACAGCTCTGGTCTGTATCACGTCTCGGGTCACGCCAACCGGCCTGATCTTGAGAAGGTTCACGCTCTGATCGATCCGCAGATGGTCATACCGATGCATGGCGAACACCGCCACTTGCGTGAGCATGCCAAACTGGCCGAAACGGGCGGACGTACTGGGGTTCTCGCTGTTAACGGCACTATGCTGGATCTGACTGGGAATGCGCCCAAAGTGGCGGATTATATCGAGACTGGCCGGACCTATCTGGATGGTACAGTCAAAATCGGCGCCTTGGACGGCGTGGTGCGCGACCGGATTCGCATGGCGCTGAACGGCCATATCACCATCACCGTGATATTGGACGAAGAAGACGAACCGCTGGGTGAGCCGTGGTGCGAAACGATGGGCCTGCCCGAAATGGGATCATCCCGCGCGGGGCTGATTGAGGTGCTGGAAGAGGACCTGAACCAGTTCCTGATGCGTGCGGGCGCAAAGACGCTGCGTGATGACGACAAACTGGAAGAAGGGTTGCGCCGGATCGCGCGCCAGACTGCGCAGGCCGAGATCGGAAAGAAACCAGAAGTGACCGTGGTGGTCAGCCGGATGCGCTAATCCGCGTAGGGCATCGGATAGCCCCGAAGCTGCAGGAAAAGGCTGGCCTCTTCGTTGTTGAGAAAGAAGGGCACGGTTTCAGGCGGGTTCGGGTCCTCTGCACGGGCAGCGACTTCGGCCAGAACAACTTCGGTGATGAAGGGCAGGTCGAACTCTCGCGCTTGGCTGATCTTGACCCATTGCAAATGCGATAGCTCGTTCGAGGCATGGGTGAAGTCGTCAAGATCCCCCTGAATCGCGTCCGCATCGACCAGAAAGAACCTGGCGTCGAACCGGCGGGGTCGCCCCGGCGGTGTGACTGCGCGAAAGACAAATTGCAGTGCTTCTGCAGACGGCAGGTAGCCCATCGCCGCAAAGCTTTGCCAATCGGCCGGGATCGCGCCTTGCCAATCCCCTTGTTGCCCCAGAACAAGCCCGGTTTCTTCCCACAACTCTCGGATCGCCGCGACAGCCAGAGAGGTCTGCAAGTTTGGCGCTGATTGTTGTGACAGGCGATCGGTGCATAGATCGGGCAATGGCGCGCTAAGCGGGATGCCCGCATCGGAAGCATCAACCGCGCCGCCCGGGAACACGAATTTGTTCGGCATGAACGCAGCCTTGGCACCGCGTTGGCCCATCAGGATCGACGGGTCTGTGAACCGATCACGCAATACGATTACGGTAGCAGCATCCCGGATTGCGGTTTTATCCGCCGTCATCCGGCCTTGCCAAACCCGTGCATCCGCCGCGCCCATTGATAGGCGACCACGGCCCCTTTGAGACGGGGCAGAAGGAACAGGGACAGCGCGACGCAGCCGATCGAGAATGCAATCGCCATGGTCCATGGATCGGGACGCCACTGCACATAAGAGACATGAAGGGCGGGTGCCAGAAGGTGCCCCACCAGCAGGATCGTCAGGTAGGCCGGGCCGTCATCAGCGCGATGATGGAACAATTCCTCCCCGCATTCCGAACAGGTGTCATTCACCTTGAGATAGCTGTGCAACAGCGCACCCTCACCGCAATTCGGGCATTTGCACCGGAACCCTCGGATCAATGCGGGTTTTGTTGGGCGGTCTTCTTCGAGCGAACTGTCAATAGTTTGGTCAATCATATGTATCTCGCGCATCTTTCCTGGAGGCATATAGGCAGGATCAGACCCAACGGAAAAGGGGGGTGCGTCGCTTTGTGGCGCTGCTGCTTAGCGTATCATTTTCTATTGGCGTTTCAAATAAAGCAAAAAAAGTTGTGCCGGAAGCGACGGAAACCCGCCCAAGCCGCGTTTGAATAGGTATCAACAGCGGCAAATGGCCGCCAAATTCAGGGAACTATGTAATGAAAACCAAAAGCTTCATTTCGGCAATCGTCGTAGCTGCAGTTACTGTGACCGGCACTTCCGCTTTGGCCAAGGGCCCGCGTGCGACATTTCAGGAACTGGATGCCGACGGGGACGGGCAGGTGACACAGGCCGAGATCGAGACACATCGCAACCAGAAATTCACCGCTGCCGATACGGATGGCGACGGCCAACTGAGCGTCGAAGAAATGCAGGCTGCGGCGCAGACCAAGGCCAACGAGCGTGTCACCAAGATGTTTGAAAAGCACGACGCAAATGCGGATGGTTTCCTTAGCGAAGATGAATTGCCGAAACCGCGCCGCGCCTCCAAGATGTTCGAGCGCATCGATGCCGACGGCAACGGTTCGATCTCAGAACAGGAATACGCGGATGCAAAAGACAAAATGGGCCGGAAACACAAGCGGCATCAGAAGTCGGACACCGACAACAACTGATGCGGGATGGAGGATCTGACCTCTTATCCCGACATCGAGCATGGCGGAACACCTGCCATGCCCGAGCCCAGCGACGAAGAGTTGCTGGGCCGGTTTTCTGATGGCGATGCTACGGCGGCCCGCCTGCTGACCGGGCGGTTGGGGCCGCGAAGTTATTCCGTGGCTTTGCGAATGCTGGGAAACCCAGCCGAAGCAGAGGACGTGACGCAAGAGGCGATGATGCGCCTTTGGAAGATGGCACCTGACTGGGTGCCGGGGCAGGCGCAGTTATCGACCTGGCTCTATCGCGTAACACTGAATCTATGTGTGGACTTGCGCCGGAAAAAGCGGCCTCAAGCGTTGGACAATGTGGCCGAACCCGAAGATGAGACTGCCAGTGTGGTCGACCAGATGCAGGAGAGTGCCCGCAAGGACGCGTTGCAGGCTGCATTGGAGCATTTGCCGGACCGGCAGCGGCAGGCTGTGGTTCTGCGGCACATCGAAGAATTGTCCAATCCCGAAATCGCGGGGATCATGGATATTTCGGTCGAGGCGGTTGAAAGCCTGACCGCGCGTGGCAAACGATCTCTTACCGCGATACTGGCGGGGCGTCGGGATGAACTGGGGTACGAACATGGCTGATCAAGATAACGAACTCGACCATCTGTTTGCACGGGCGCGTGCGGCGCGGGATACGTTTCCTGACGATCTTGCGGTTCGCATCGAAACTGATGCCGAAGCCATACGTCTGGCCCGGATTGCAAGACCGCAGCGGCGGACATGGCGGCAAAAGATAGGCGTTATCGGGGGGTGGCAAGGGTTGAGCGGTCTTGTGGCGGCAAGCGCAGCTGGCGTCTGGATCGGGTTCTCCGCGCCGGCCTTCTTGCCGGACCCTGTTGACTACTTCATCTCACAAGAGACGACCTATCTGATGGCCGATCTGAATTTAGACGAAAACTATCTGGAGGACGCAGAATGAGCGATCATCCCGCACCCAAACGCAAATGGATGCCGATATTGCTGGTTGTCTCTCTTGCTTTGAATCTGCTGATTGTCGGAGTCATTTTGGGTGCGGCATTGCGCTTTAAAGGAAGCGCTCATGCCGATGCGCCTCCGGGATTTGGCCCGGCGCTGTATTATGCGCTGCCAAAGTCGGATCGAAAGGCTCTGAGGGGTGAGTTGTCGGACCTGCGCGGAAAAGGATCACATCGGCGCAAGCAGGATTTTACTGCTCTCAGTCAAGTGCTCAGGGCCGTGCCCTTCGATCCCGCAGCGGTTGCGAGTCTTTTGGCACAGCAGTCGAAGGCAACTGCTGATCTGCAGACTGCGCTTCATCAGCAATGGCTGGCCCAGATCTCGGCCATGAATGATGACCAACGTGCCGCTTACGCGGACCGGCTGGAGGACGTGGTTAAACGCGGCCCGCGCAAACACAAAAAACGGGACTGACTAGTCACGCTGCGCTTTGCCGAATCTGTACCTGGTTGCGGCCCGCTTTTTTGGCGGCATAAAGTGCTCTGTCCGCCGAGCTGATCAATCGACCAACCGGGTCTGTTTCGCCTGGATGAGAGAGTTCGGGCGGGGTACATAATTTCACCCCCACGCTGATCGTTACGGGTACTGGGGCCGGACGATCCGGCAGCTGAAAAGGTTTTTCGCAAATAGTTTCACAAATCTGTTTCGCTTGCTTCAGCGCTTGGTCGGTTGAGGTATTCGGTAGCCCGATCATGAACTCTTCGCCGCCGATACGCGCGACAAAACCGGTTTTTCCTATCACGACTCGCAGCCTTTTCGCGGTTTCGGTCAGAACCAAATCCCCCGCGGCGTGACCGTAACGGTCATTGATTGCCTTGAAGTGGTCCAGATCGGCCAGCATCACAGCGAATCCGTGTTCCGTTTCTGGGGCCTGAAGCGCGATCTGGTCCAGCGCGCGCATCGCATAGCGGCGATTGAACAGTCCGGTCAGCGGATCGATCAGGGATTCGGCCAAATCCCTGCGCAATGTCGCTCGCAATCTGTCGTCTCGGGTCTTGCGGGCGATCAGAGTTTCAAGCCGCAAGCATATCTCATCTGTCTGAAACCCGCCCATGCAGACCGCATCAGCGCCTCGGTCCAGCGCCTCGGCCGCAAGTGCGGGATTACCATCCGGCAACACACCGATCAGCACCGTATTTCGTGTCGCACCGCGCGACCGAAGATCTGCCAGTAGGTTCCGCCCCGAGCTATTCGGTGCAAGCTCAACAACAATCGCGTCCGGGATCGTTCCGGACAGGATGCCTTTGAGATCAGGCAGAGTATGGCCGGTCACACGATGCCGGGTTTGATGGGTCAGAGCATTTCTCCACAACGCGCTGGTTCGAACTGTTTGCGTCAGGATCGCGATCTCTGCCATCGATGGCGGGGCGATCAGCACCTGTGGCGCCTCGCCAAAGCCAATGGTTTGGGCCGAACCTTCGATGTTTAATTCCTGCCGTTCGGCGCGCGTACGTAACAAGCTGCGCACGCGGGCCAATAGAAGTGTATCCTTGAACGGATAGCCAAGCACATCATCCAGCCCGTCCGACAGTGCCTTCAAACGCGCTGCTTTGTCGTTTTGCGGTGCAATCGCAACAATCGGCACATCGATCAGAGCAGGATCTGCCGCCATCACTTTCTTAACATCCGCAGCGCTTCCGTCGGGCAGAGTTTGCGCTGTAAGAACCAGATCAGGCCGTGTCCGCCGCAGCAATGCACCAAGCCCGGCCACTTTCTCACCCTGCACGACATGGTACCAGGCGGCCGTCAACTGAACCTTGAGCATTATGCGATTGGTCGAAACACCGTCGAGGACGAGTATGGTGCCTTGTACAGACATAGCCATTCACCGTTTGATTGCATGCGTTGCTAAAGTGTTTATGAGTCTGGTTAACAAACCCTTTCCAACACAGTGTCCGAGGCCAGTTTATGCCGATCTCCGCCAATTCCGCTGAAACTCTGGCCCTGAATGTGCTGGGCTGGCTGGTGGGAAATGATGAGTTGCTGCCCGTTTTCCTGGGGGCGACAGGTGCCTCGGAACAAGATTTGCGCGACCGTGCGGGTGAGGCTGAATTTCTTGGGTCTGTGTTGGACTTTCTGCTGCTTGACGATTCATGGGTGATCGCTTTTTGTGACGCCAATTCCGTGCCCTACGAAGAGCCGGGTCAAGCCCGTGCCGCGTTGTCCGGAATTTCGGATATGCACTGGACCTAACCCAAAGGAAATTTGTTTCATGGCAATCGACGCCCTCGTGTTCGACAAGGACGGTACTCTTTTTGATTTTGCAGCCACTTGGGGTGCGTTCGGGCGTATCGCGATGCTGCAGCTCTCTGATGGAGATGTGCAACGCGCGACCGAGTTGGGGAAGGCCATCGGATTTGATTTTGAACAAGAGAGCTACGACCCGAATAGCGTAGTCATCGCCGGAACGGTCGATGAAGTTGCTGCAGCTCTGACACCGCATTTGCCTGAGGTATCTCTGGGGCACCTGATCGAAACACTCAACCGGGCGTCAGCGAACGCAGAGCAGATCCAAGCCGTTCCCTTGGCACCATTCCTTGCCGAGCTGCGGCGCGCCGGGCTGAAACTGGGCGTTGCGACGAACGATGCTGAAATGCCGGCCCTGCAGCACCTGCAGTCCGTTGGTGTGCGAGACCATTTTGATTTTGTAGCCGGATATGACAGCGGACATGGTTACAAGCCAGGTCCGGGGCAGCTATTGGCCTTTGCTCAGCATGTCGAGGTCGCGCCATCTCGTGTTGCGATGGTTGGTGACAGTCTTCACGATCTAGAGGCGGGACGCGCCGCAGGGATGGTCACCATCGGGGTTCTGACCGGCATGGCGACGGCCAAAACACTCGAACCGCTGGCGGATGTCGTCTTGCCCAACATCGGGCACATTCCCGGCTGGTTGTCGAAAACCGAATAACCTCGGTTTCAAATCGCCGGGTTAGATAATAAAACCGACAACTCTTGTCGCAGACAGAACGGCGATGCTGAATCTTCGGGGCTTTCATAGGAGTGAAAGCGCGGAGGATGGTGATGGCTGAGAGCAAGACACGCAAACGTCGCGGTGGTGGACGCGCGGGTGCAGCCGCAAGGCGCGGCGCGGCGGTGATCGAGCAGATGCCCTGGAACCCGCCCACAAACATCGACAAGCCAATCGAGCCGTTGGGACCCGAGGGAATCGAAGCGGTTCACGAAGGTGCCATGCGGATTCTCGAAGAGATCGGCATCGAGTTCTACAATCAAGAAGCCATCGGGATCCTGCGCAAGGCGGGCTGTACAATTTCCGGCGACAACGTCCGCATGGACCGGGATTTCGTGATGGAAATGGTGGGCAAGGCGCCCAGCAAATTTACCATCACGCCGCGCAACCCGGAGCATCAGATCGAGATTGGTGGCAGGACCATTCTGTTCGGCAATGTTTCATCCCCACCAAATTATTGGGACATGGAAATCGGAAAAAAAGTGCCCGGCACCCGGCGGATGTGTCAGGACCTGCTGAAGCTGACGCAATACTTCAACTGTATCCACTTTGCAGGTGGATATCCGGTTGAGCCGGTCGATATCCACGCCAGCATAAGGCACCTTGATGTGCTTTATGACAAGCTGACCCTGACCGACAAGGCAATGCATGCCTATTCGCTGGGGAAAGAGCGCGTCGAAGACGTGATGGAGATGGTGCGTATCGCGGGTGGCCTGAGCCATGAGGAATTCGAGGCCACGCCGCGGATGTACACTAACATCAACTCGACCTCACCGTTGAAACACGACCATCCAATGATCGATGGCTGCCTGCGGCTTGCGCGGCGTGGGCAGGCAATTGTCGTGACGCCTTTCACTCTGGCCGGGGCGATGGCCCCCGTGACGATGGCTGGCGCAGTGGCACAATCGCTTGCCGAAGCGCTGTGCGCGATTGCGTTGTTTCAGTATGTTCGCCCGGGTATTCCATGCGTGATCGGGACCTTTACTTCGAATGTCGATATGAAATCCGGTGCGCCTGCATTCGGGACACCGGAATACATGCGCTCGACCCAGATGACTGGGCAGATGGCACGGTATTATGGCTTGCCTATGCGGTCCTCGGGCGTTTGCGCGGCAAATGTGCCCGATGGGCAGTCGGTTTGGGAAACCTCGAATTCCCTTTGGGCGGCGGTGCAGTCAGGCACCAACATGGTATATCATGCGGCAGGCTGGCTTGAAGGAGGCCTTATCGCAAGCCCCGAGAAATTCATCATGGATTGCGAAATCCTGCAGCAGATTCAGCGGTATATGCAGCCGGAACTGACAGCAACGGGCCCGGATGACATCGCCCTTGAAGCGATCCGGTCTGTTGGAAACGACGGGCATTTCTTTGGCATCCAACATACGCAAGATCGTTATACCACCGCATTTTATCAGCCGTTCCTGAGTGACTGGAAAAACTTCGAAGCCTGGGAAGCAGCTGGTGGTATCTGGACTGCGGAACGTGCCCATCGGATGTTCAAGGAGATCGTGCACAATTTCGAAGCCCCGAAGATGGATGAGGCGATCCGCGAGGAGCTGGCCGAGTTTGTTGAGCGCCGCAAGGCCGAAGGCGGTGCGCCGACCGATTTCTGATCGCTGCCCAATCCGCCCTTCAGTTTGGGATTAGATCGGATTCTCATAATCCCGTATCGGATTTTGGGTGTTTGTTAAGCTTTCTGCGATCACTTGAGAGTGTCTTTCAATCTGAGGCGACACATGCACGGGCTGATCAACAGGGCGATCCAATCCTTTGTCTGCGCCACCTACGGGCGTCAATGCTGGTTGCGCGCGACTCATACGGCCGGGCTGGGATTTGACGAGTTCGAGGCGATGTTGATCTATGACACGGAGATATCGACCCGAGTGCTCGACGCTTTGTGCGCTGACTTGAACCGCCCAAAATCCGAATTTCTTGAGGATTTGGGCACTTATCTGGTCTCACACTCGAACATGGAAGATCTACGCAGGTTATTGCGTTTTGGCGGGGTCACCTATTTGGAGTTTCTGCATTCGCTTGATGATCTGTCGGATCGCGTCCGCCTTGCTGTGTCCGATCTGAGATTGCCGGATTTGGAATTGCAGGAACACTCGCCCGGGGAATATCACCTGCATTGCACTCCTGATTTGCCGGGGTATTCCAGCGTCATGACCGGTGTACTGCGAGCCATGGCGGATGACTATGGGGCGTTGGTGATCCTGTCCAATGAAGGGTGCCAAAACGGGGCTGAGTTGATTTCAATCACATTGATCGAAAGCGCGTTTGCCGAAGGGCGTCACTTTGATCTTGGGGCACGTAAATCATGATCAAGACCGCAGATCTTGGACAGTTGCTGGACACCTTATGTCCGATGTTCGTCCTTGTAGATGACATGGGGCGGATCGGGCAGGTTGGACCAACTCTGCAGAAGCTACGCCCGGATCGGCCTATGGTCGGCCAAAGCTTTCTGGATGTCTTTGAACTGGTGCGCCCTCGCTCAATCACGACAGTAGCTGCGCTGATGATGGTGCCGGACCGAAAGCTACACCTTAGGTTTCAAGACCGGCCGCAGACTGCGTTCAAAGGTCTGATCGCGCCGTTTCCTGGCGGTTGCGGGGCGGTCATCAACCTGTCGTTTGGAATTTCGATACTGGATGCGGTACGCGACTATTCTCTGACCAGCACCGATTTCCCGGGCACTGATCTGGCCATAGAATTGTTGTATCTGGTCGAGGCAAATTCTGCCGCGATGGAAGCGTCACGCTCGCTGAACTTGCGTCTGCAAGGTGCGATGCTGGCGGCAGAAGAACAAGCCTATACGGACACGTTGACCGGGCTGAAAAATCGACGCGCGATGGATCATATACTGGGGCATTTGATTTCGTCGAAATCGAGTTTTGCAATGATGCATCTGGATCTGGATTTCTTCAAATCGGTCAATGATCGATTGGGGCATGCTGCAGGGGACTATGTTCTGCAGCAAGCCGCAAAGATCATGCTGGACGTCACACGCAGCGACGACACGGTTGCCCGAGTCGGGGGTGATGAGTTTGTCTTGATTTTTAAGGGCATGAACGATCGTACAAAGCTTGATGGTATTGCAGGGCGCCTGATTTCACGCCTGTGCAAGCCGATGCAGTTCGATGGGGCAACCTGCCGTATATCGGCAAGTATTGGTACAGCACTCTCGACACAATTCGAAGTGCCCAAGGCCGAAGATATTCTTCATGCCGCCGATCTGGCTTTATACGCAGCGAAACGAAGCGGGCGATCCTGCCACCGTTTCTATTGCGAGCTATCGGATGCGCAGCATTCCGGTTGACGCAGGTTGCCCCCCTTTGCTTCGCTAAAGTGTATCCAACATCGCCGCGATGTGTCGCTTGACCTGAGGAAGCTCTGAAATCACGGGCATTACGTGTCCGTGAAAGCTGGCGCGGGCAAGTTCCTCGGGTACATCTTCCAAAACATGGCCTCCGGTGCAGGCAAAAAACGGCAGGCACAGCGCCTTGCCACCGCACCCGGTGGCGGCGTCCGCAATTGATGGGGTTTGCTCAACGAACCCGGTGCGAATGCTATTGAACGCGGTAAGCCGACCCAGATTCTCGGCGAAACCCTTTGCGACAATGGCCGGATTGGCGCTGCGGCCCGAGCCATGTGCAGCGATCACAAGATCTGTGTCCGCCGCGCTCCAAACCCTGTGCGTCAGTTCCTGATGTATGGCCGCTGTAATCAGGGCAGGCAGTTCGGGATCGATACCCATGGGGTCCAGAATCGTGACAGAACGCTGGCCAATCCGCTTTGGCAGAGCGCTGGTGACAAACCAGCCGCGCGCCATGAATAAGGGGTAGATAACCGTGTCGCTGGTCAATCCATCAAGGCAATTTTCCAACGCCTGCGGGGCTGCCAATGTGGCCGACGATACCGAAACCCGTTGACATAACTCATCTACCTCTCGCGCAAAGGCTGCTAGCGCAGCTTCTGCAGGTGCAGGGTCCGAGGGTTGGCCATGGGCGACGATAACGGCGTGTGTCATGCAGGGCTCCGGATAGGTTCTGCGATAGATGTATTGCTGGCAGGCGGAGTCAATGTTGTGTCGGCACTTTCGTCATCCCAAGAGGGTCAGCCACAACCAGACCGTCAATATTGACGCGGTCGTTCCGATCAGAACCGACGACGCGGCCACACGTTTGGCATGTCCGTACATGTTTGCGAAGATGTAGCTATTGATCCCCGGCGCCATCGCTGCGGTAAGAACGCCCGAGCGGAACAGGTCTTGCGGCAACGCCAGAGATGACCCGAAGAACCAAACCAGGCTCGGGTGCAGCATCAATGAGATACAGCAGACGAAAATAATGGTACGCAGATCGCCCTCGGGTCGGTACTTAACCAGCACGCCCCCCAGCGCGAACAGGGCACCGGGCAAGGCCGCGCGGGTGATCAGGTTCAAGGCTTCGTCCACAACTCCGGGTATGGCCAGTCCAGTGAGGTTTACGACAAAACCCAACGAGATCCCAAGAATGAGTGCATTCTTGAACATGGCCGACAGCACGGATTTCAACATCAGCACTCCGCCGTTGCCGCGGTTTCGAAGCACCTCCATCACCGTGATGCCGAGGCAATAGCAAAAGGGTGAGTGGAACGCGATGATTGTGAAGTTGCCAACTAGGTTTTCGACCCCATAGGCGCGCTCGGTAATAGGCAACCCCAAGAGGACCGAGTTTGAAAACAGACAGCAAAATCCAATAGCAACCGAATCCTCCCACGCTCGTCCGAAGATCAGGCGCGCACCGATCATACCAGCGACAAAACACAGGCCAGCTGCTGAATAGAAACTGACCAAAAGCCGAGGATCGAAGCTGGTGCCGAGATCGAGATTGGCAATGGCGAGAAACAGTAGGCAGGGAATGGCAAAGTTCTGCGTGAAACTCATTAACCCATCGATATGGGTTTCGCGAAAATAGCCGAACCTCGTCGCCGTGTATCCGGCACCGATGACCAGAAACACCGGCAGGATGACATCAATCAGGCTTTGTAACATGGCGGCGCCATACGGGGTATCGTAAGCGCGTGCAGCAGCATGCCTTACAGGGCGTGCCGGATCACCATGCCATCATAGGCAGGCGTGATATGATCCGGTGTTTCCGCATCGACCGTCGCATAATCCAGATCGATATGCATGTTGGTCAAAACGGCGCGTTTTGGTTTCAATTGGTCGATCCACTCCAGCGTCTTTTCCAGATGGGCATGTGTCGGATGCGGAGAGCGGCGCAGGGCGTCAATAATCAGGCAATCCAGATTCGCCAGTTCAGTCATGCTCTCATCATAAAGCTCTGCTACATCAGGCAGATAGACGATGTTTCCCATTCTGAAGCCAAGCGCATCAATCGATCCGTGGTTCACGCGAAATGGCCGAAGTGGGATCGTGCCACCAGGGCCGGAAATTTCGAACGGCCCATTGATTGTTTTGAGGTCGAGTATGGGCGGATAGGGCGATCCCTCGGGCTGAACGAAGGCATAGCCAAACCGGCTGAGCAGATCGTTCTGCGTGTCACCATCGGCCCAGACGGGGACGCGGGTTTTCATATTGAAAACGATCATCCGCAGATCGTCGATCCCATTCATGTGGTCGGCGTGGGAATGCGTGTAGACGACACCGTCCAATCGCCCCGTCCCGGTGTCCAGCAATTGGCTACGCATATCAGGTGAGGTGTCGATCAGAACCGAAGTAGTCCCGTCCGGCCCGTCCCGTTCGACCAGTAACGAGCATCGCCGACGCTGGTTTTTCGGGTTTTCCGGATCACAATCGCCCCAATGTCCCCCGAGACGGGGGACGCCACCGGATGACCCGCAGCCCAGAATTGTCAGGCGCAGCTCGCTCATGCAGCCGCCTTGTATGTGGCGGCTTTAGTGAAGAGCCGATCAAAATTGGCCTGCGTTTTTGCGGCGAAATCTGCGTAATCCAATCCGAAGACTTCAGCCCCTTTACGGGCGGTGTGTGCGGTATAGGCGGGCTCATTCCGTTTACCGCGATATGGTGGGGGGGCAAGATAGGGCGCATCGGTTTCGACCAGAATTCGGTCAACAGGGGCCGCAGCGAAGATATCGCGCAGTTCCTGGCTTTTGGGGAAAGCTGTAATCCCGGACATGGACAGGTAAAAGTCTAGATCAAGCGCAGCCCGTGACAGTTCTGCCGATGAAGAGAAACAATGCATGACGCAGGAATAGGGCGCATTGCGATGCTCTTCAGCCAGAATGCGGGCCATGTCGTCATCAGCAGCGCGCGCGTGGATGATCAGGGGCAGGCCAGTGCGCTGAGCGGCCTCGATATGAATGCGCAGTGATTGTTTCTGCACATCCGCCGACTCGGCCGTGTAGTGATAATCAAGGCCGCTTTCCCCAATGCCCACAAATTTCGGATGCTTGGCCAATGCGACCAATTCATCGACTGTGGCCATCGGTTCATCAGCAGCGCTCATCGGGTGGGTGCCTGCGGCGTAGAAGACTGGGGTGTGGGCCTCGGCGATGGCGCGCACAGCGGGTTCGTGACGCAGCCGGGTGCAGATGGTCACCATACGGGTCACGCCGGCCTCGGCAGCGCGGGCGATGATGTCATCCATTTGACCGTCAAAATCCGGGAAATCCAGATGGCAGTGGCTGTCGGTAATTTCGGGGGTGAGGCTCATCAGCTGTGACCGGCGGTTTCCTGTATCTTGAACACCGTATCTAGGACAAGCGAGGCAGGGTCAAGGTTCACCGCCTGCCCATGCCGCGCGCGCGCCGTGATCAGGGCGGCGACCTCGGCCCATTGGCGGGCTTTGTGCGGCGAGTTGGAGAGGCGCGACAGAGTTTCGGCCTCATTCGGGGCGGCCTCGGGTATCGGGGCGGCACCTGTCGCACCAGTCAGAGCCAGCCGCGAGAGCACCACGTCGATCAGCGAAAGCAGCAGATCAAACCGTTCTGCAGCCCCCCGTTGAGCAGCCGTTTCTGCCAGTTTCAGGGCGCGCTGCCGGTCAAGCCGGGGCAGGGTGCCCAGAATGGCAATCAGCTCGGCATAAAGTTCCAGCCCGTCGAGATTGATCAAGCGAACGGCATCGCCCACGGACCCGGCGGCAAGGGCTGCCAAATGCTCGGCCTGTCCAGAGATTTCAGTGCCGGTCTGTGTCAGCGCAGCCTGCATGTCATCGGTGCCAAGGGGCGAAAGCCGCAGCGTGCGGCAACGCGACCTGATGGTCGGCAGCAGGCGGGAAGGTTGGTGTGAAATCAGCAGCAGCGTTGTGCGCGCTGGCGGCTCTTCGAGCATCTTCAGCAGCGCATTGGCCGCGCTGACATTCATTTCATCTGCTGAATCCACGATGACGACCCGGCGACCACCATCGGCAGAGGACAGGCCGAAGAACTTCCCCAGTTTGCGGATATCATCGACAACGATTTCGTTGCGCAGCCGTCCCTGATCGTTGACGGACCGGGCGATTGCGGCAAGGCCGGGCTCGGCCCCCGCCTGGATTCGGTGAGCGACGGGGTGGTCCGGGTCGATGCCTAACGTCTTAGGCGCAGGAGGAGCACCAAACAACCCGCCGTCATCCGCCGGTGGCGTGGCCAGTAAGAACTGCGCAATACGCCAGGCAAGGGTCGCCTTGCCCACGCCGCGTGGCCCCGTTAGCAACCAGCCGTGGTGCAGCCGGTCCGAGTTATATGCGGTCAGAAACGCCTGCTGTGCCGCATCCTGCCCGAAAATCCGTTGGGTTTCGCGTGGATGCGGCGCGCCGGGGGCCTGATCCGGGGTTGGGGTATCGTCGCTCATGTCTGGTCTATCGCAGGGATGTCATGACAATCTCTGTCACATCCCGTGCAACGCTGTCCATGTCCCGATTGCCGTCCACCACGCGGAAACGGTCAGAGAACTCTTGGGCCAGACCTAGAAATCCTGCCCGCATCTGTTGTTGAAGATCCAAACCGAAATCTTCGAACCGCTCTTCTGCACCCTGACGTCCCTTGGCGCGTGACAAGCCGGTTTCCGGGTCCATGTCGATCAGCAAGGTCATGTCAGGTTCTCGACCGATCATCAAACTGTGCAACTGATCCACCAAACCGCGCAGATCGCCGCGCGACAGGCCTTGATACATCCGGGTGCTGTCGGCGAAGCGATCGCAGATCACGACCTTGCCCCCTGCCAGCGCGGGTTCGATCGTGCGTTCAAGATGATCGCGCCGGGCGGCGGTGAACAGCAGAATCTCGGTCTCGGCCGACCAGCGATCCGGATCGCCCTGCAGCACAAGGCTGCGGATCTCCTCGGCCCCGTCCGATCCGCCGGGTTCGCGCGTCAGAACGACGTCGCGGCCTTGACGGCGTAAGTGCTCGGCCAGCAGGCGGGCCTGCGTGGATTTGCCTGATCCGTCAATGCCTTCGAAGGTCAGAAACGTTCCGCGCGCTGTCACATTTGCTCCAGCGGAGTGTTGATCACTTCTTTCAGAACGATGCCACCCACGGTCAACATACGCACGACAAACCCGCCCAAGGGAACATCCTTTTCCGCAACCAGCGGGCGGCGGATTTCGGGCAATCCCTCGGGTTGGATCACAAGCTCGGCCAATTGCTGGCCTTTGCTGACCGGTGCGTTGATAGGGCCGTCATAGACAACCTCGGCCTTGATGTCCTTGTCGCCCAAAACGGGGAACAGCAAGGTCAGATCACCCTCGGGCACCAATCCCACAGTCTTTTCCGCCCCCATCCAAAGCTTGGCCTGGGCTACCGGTTCTTCTGATTTGGCAACTGTCCTCTCGACAAAATTTCGAAACGACCAGTTAACCACGGCCTCAGCCTCCTCTGCGCGCTTGGCAGTGCTGTCGAGCCCTGAAAGAACAAAGACAACCCGTCGGTCGCCTTGTTTGGCAGAACCGACCAAACCATATCCTGCCTCTTGAGTATGGCCCGTCTTGAGGCCATCGGCCCCGATATCCAGCTTCAGCAGCGGATTGCGGTTTCGCGCGTTCGAGGGCGCTCGGCCATCGAATTCGAACTCTTCTTCGGCAAACAGGGGATAGTACTCGGGGAAATCGGTGATCAGCCGGTCGGCCAGAACTGCCAGATCGTGCACTGACATCATGTGCCCAGCAGCAGGCCAGCCGTTGGAATTGGCAAAGTTCGAGTTGTTCATGCCCATCTGCTGCGCCCGCTGAGTCATGAAACGGGCGAATCCGGCTTCGCTTCCGTCGGGGCTGAGCGCTTCGGCGATCACGACACAGGCGTCATTGCCCGAAAGCACGATGATCCCGCGCAAAAGATCCTCGACCCGGACACGATCCTGCGTGTTCAGGAACATGGTCGAGCCGCCATAGCTCATCGCATGCTCCGAGACGGGCAAAGTTTCGTCCAGCGTCAAACGGCCATCGCGCAAGGCTTCAAACGCCACATAAAGCGTCATGAGTTTCGACATGGACGCTGGAGGCAGAGGCTGATCGGCGTCTTTAGACAACAGCACAGTGCCGGTTTTCTGGTCCATCACATAAGCCGCACGCGCGGTGGTGTCGAAGGCATGGGCGGGCAGTGCCAACAGCGCCAACCCGAGGGCCAGTGTGGTGGATCGCAAAGCGGAAAGCATCATGGGCCTCCTGTTTGATCAGTTCTTCGCCGTGAAAGCATCGGTAAACCCAAGGTCTTTCACATCGTTCAACATCGCCCGGCGTTCCGCGCGGGTTGCAACGGGTCCAACCAAAACGCGCCAGACCGACTTGTCCTCGCTTTTCAGTTCCATGACTTCGGCAGCCATGCCATTGCGCCGGATCTTGTCCGCCGCGCTCTTGGCGTTGGATTCTACGCTGAATGTGCCCGCCTGAACAAAAGGTTTTGCCAACCCACTTGTCGTCGCAGCACTCGCCGTCGCTGGTGCCGCCGCCGTTGGTTCAGAGGCCTCGATGGCCGCTGCCGCTCCGGCAATCGGGTCCAGAGGCGTTTCGGTGATTGCGTTAGGGTCTTTCTTTTGCCACCACTTGCGCTTGGCCGGTTTTTCAGCCGGTGCCGTCAGTTCGGGATCCGACAATGCTGCCGTCTGTGTTTCTGACGAAGGGGATTCGGTCTCGGCAGCCGCTGCGGTTGCTGCGCCAGCTGCTGCGACTGCAGTCTCGTCGCTTGGCTTTTTCTGCCACCATTTGCGTTTGGCCGGTTTCTCTGGGGCTGGGGCCTCATTCGCGGCCAATTCACTGGTCGGTGCTTCTGCATTGGTCGGGGCTTCTGCACTGGGCGCATCTTCATCCGACGATGCAACAACGGCAGCCCCGGCAACGACCGCAGCTCCGGTCGCTGCTTCGGTGCTTGGCTTTTTCTGCCACCATTTCCGCTTTTGAGGCTTTTCAGCAGCGCCCGTTTCTGACGCTTCTGCGGTGTCGGTTGTTTCCGAACTCTCTGCACTATCTGTCTCTTCGGCAGGTTCCGCGGCGACAGGTGCAGGGGGTTCTTCAATAGCCTCACGTCGCAACGCGACAACCTGCACCCTGGTTGGAGCACCAGCCAGCATTCCCAATTGCTCGGCAGCGGATGACGAGACCTGCAGCGCGGGTCCCGGCAAATTCCGCTCACGGCGGAACAGTGCACCCGTTACCGATTTGTTGTTGGCTGTATTCTTGATCAGCACCCGTTCGGGTTGAGTCACATTGGGATGCGCCACCCAGATACCACCCAGCGATGGCCGCCCGTCCCACAACCCTGCTTCGGTGACCTGAAAAACCTCGGGGGCTTCAACATCGCGCTGATTGGTCGCGGCAGCCTCGGGGAACAGTTCGAACCGGTTTGTGTTGTCCGCATCTTCGGCGGCCGTATCCTCAGGCGGGTCCTCTGTAGTAAGTAGCCCTTCTTCGCATCCAGCCAATGCTGCCATGGTCACGACCAAAATTGCCAGCCGTTGTGGCCCAAAGCGTGTGCCCGTAGCTCGCTCCATTTTCTCAATCCCTTGCCTGACAAGGCCATTCCGGCCGCGCCCCACCGCGTCATTGCTGGTTCTTGTTGCCAGTCTTGTGCGGTCTTTCCCGCAGATCATAGCGCGGGCATCGGGCCATGGAAAGACTGCTACATTCGCTTCGGCAAGATTTCCCGCTTTATGGCTTGCCACCGCGCTCAACTCGTCATAGACCCAGCCTCACGCGGGGAGGTGGCAGAGTGGTCGAATGCGGCGGTCTTGAAAACCGTTGAACGTGAGAGCGTTCCCAGGGTTCGAATCCCTGTCTCCCCGCCACTCATACCTGTCTCACTTCAGTGGTATTTTCTGACCCGGAATTGTTCCGCAATTCCCGCGAGTTGGCGCGCGTGCTTTCAATCAGAGACGGAGCAGACTGTACATTCAGAGGACAATTCCGGCCCCAGTCTCAGTGGCGCATTTTAGCGGGGTCGCTTTGGGCCAGATTTCCCTGATAACCCGCAATTTACAGGGAATTTTCGCGAAACAGGTCTGAGATCCGTCATTTCACCTGTCGGAACTGTATGTTTTTCAGAGGTTTATGTTGCAAATTCCCTAAAACGTGGAACAGGGAATTCTCTCGTCGGAACAGGGAGTTGTTCCGCCGGATCAGGGAGGGCGAACCCTGCATCAGGGAAGCATGACTGAAGCTATTAAAAGCCGAACAGGCGTTCCTGTTCCGACCAATCAAGTGGGTGGGTCACGCTGACCAGACGCTTAAGCGTGAGTTCGGGCGGCTGTGTGCCGTCGAGAATCGCAGCCTGAATCTTCGGGGAGAGAAAGGCGAGCTGGGCGCGGGTGCGGAGGAAGGCGCCAGGGACGCTTTCGCGGCGTGCGATCTCCATCAGTTGAACTCCGGCTTTTAGATCGCGCGCCCAGCCATGGGCGCGGATCAGCATGGACCGGAGGTGGGGATCAGATTGGGGTGCCATATCTCCGGCGATGACCTTGGCCTCGACGCCGCGGCGGCGCAGACCGAAAGATGCGGTGACGTGGGTGAGATCCGGGTGCAGATGGTCCGCAGCCATGCCAACTGCGCTTGCCAGAGTTTTGGGGTTCAATTCGAGGTCGATCTGACCTGGTTCAATTTTGCCTTTGGCCAGAAGAGCAGCGCCGACCTGACCGCCTTGGCCTTGAAGCCGGATTACTAAATCCGCAACTGAAGTCTGAATTGCCTCCGCTGACCCGGCCTCCGGCTGTGCCAGAACTCGATGCGTGATTGCGGCGTCTTGCAGATGTCTGACGATGACATCAATGACCGCGTTTTCCAGCGCTGGGCCGGGCAGTCGCCAGCCGGAGATATCCTTTCCGCCCGAGATCAGTCTGTTGGAGACATAGTAGCGCAACCGTCGGCCTGTGCGCGTCGTGTGGGTTGGAGTCAACCGATCACCAGTTTCGTCCTGCAGCAGACCGGTGAGCCAGGCCGCGGGGTCAGTGGAGTGTTGGCGCGCATCGGAGCCGCCGCGTGCCCGGGAACGATTAGAGGCCTGCCGCATCTTCTCTTGCACCCGGTCCCAGATGTCCTGGTCGATGATCGCCGGATGTTGTCCGTCCCAGATCTTATCCTTGTGGCGAATTTTGCCGAGATAAACCGGGTTGCGCAGCAGGTAATAGATTTGACCCCGTGACAGCGGACAATCCCCCTTCACGCTGCCATCTGTCCGAACAACCCGTTTTGACCGCAGGTCGTCTGTTGTTGCCCGTTCTTCTACTTTGCGCAGGCAACCCAGCTCGTCATAAAGCCCAAAGAGATGCCGGACCGTTCTGGCCTCCTCCTCATTCACCACAAGCGTTCTTGCTTTTGGATCGGGGTGGCGGTCATAGCCGAGAGGCAGGTTGCCACCCATCCAAAGCCCTTTTTTCTTAGACGCCGCGATTTTGTCGCGGATACGTTCGGTGGTGACTTCCCGTTCAAACTGAGCAAAAGACAACAGCACGTTCAGGGTCAGCCGGCCCATGGATGAGGAGGTATTGAAGGCCTGTGTAACCGAGACAAAGGAACAGTTCGCCTGTTCCAGCCGTTCGACCAGCTTCGAGAAGTCGGCAAGCGACCGGGTCAGCCGGTCAATCTTGTAAACCACCACCATGTCAATACGCCCGGCATCGATCTCTTCAAGAAGGCGCTGCAGGGCAGGGCGCTCTAGGGTTCCGCCCGACAGGCCGCCGTCATCGTAGCGCCCGGGCAGTAGGGTCCAGCCTTCATGTCGCTGGCTGGCGACATAGGCCGCGCAGGCTTCATATTGCGCATCTAGTGAATTGAAGTCCTGGTCCAACCCATCCTCGGACGACTTGCGCGTATAGATGGCGCATCGGATTTTACGGCGCGGGCTCATTTGGCGATCTTTCCGGTGAGCCCGAAAAAACGCGGCCCTGACCAATGCGCGCCGGTTATCTCTCGGGCGATGGCCGAGAGTGAGCGATAGGACCGACTGTTCCAGACAAAGCCGTCTTCTGTAACGTCGACTACATGGGTCACGCTATTCCACTCGCGCAGCAGGCGCCCACCGGGTTTTAGGGCAGGGCATGTCGGCCGGGGTTTCTTCTCAGAGCCCTTTTCCAGCGTGGCTTTGACCTGCCGGGGTAGCCCGCCATGACGGTGGGACTGCATCTCAAAGGCAATGAAACGGCGCAGGAAGGGTTGGCTGAGCATGGCGGGTGCGGGTTGATGAAACAGTTGTTGCCAAAGCGTGACCAGATCCGATCGACCCATGGCGGCGAGATCGGCGACATCGCTCGTCTTGGTCATGACGCTTCTCCAGGTCCCGCCGTCAGGTGATACGTGGATGGTCCTTTTGGTTTGTCGGATGCCCGCCGTTCAATCGTCGCGCCTTTCTTCCGTAACTCACTCAATGCCGCTCGGACCGAATGAGGCTGCCATCCCGTTGCTTTGCAGAGCGCCTCAAGGCTGGCGCCACTCGGGCGACGCAACAAGGCTTGCACCTTGTCAATTTTGGTTGGTTTGGATTTGGACATGTATCGTCTCCTCTGATCTGGGGTCAGCGAGATGCCGAACCCCGGTACTGAGGAGCGCCCGAATGGCGCGGGCGTGGGTTCAGTGATGCGTGGTTCACAGCAACAGTCCAGCTCTTTCTTGGGCAATCCGAAGAGGGCTGTGTTATGCCGGGCGTTGCTGCTGAACCCCCGATTATTCGTCAACAATCTTAATTGGTTACTTTTTGCTTGGGGGTTGCAATTGCAAAAGCCCGCGCATAGATTCTAGCCAGCCCTGCAAGGGACAAGGTCCCACGGGGAGGTGGATACATCTCCCAGGCAGCATTCGGCGCCGCATTTTTTGAAGCGGATAAGACCGAGAGCATTCGAAGGGGCAACGAACCGGATCGATTGGTCCGGAGAGTTGTTAATCGTGCTCTCTCCGAATTCCCAACACGATCCTTTCTTGTCGACGCTAACGAGCGTCAAACGAAAGGAGGCGGCTATGTCTGCCAAGAAAACACACAACGACGCCAAGGCGTCCAACACGCCGATCTGGATGGCGGACAAAGTCATCCAATCCCAGGTCAGCCAGATCAAGCCTTACGCCAACAACAACCGCGTGCACGCGGCCAAGAATATCGACAAGCTCAAAGCGTCGGTGGCCAAGTTTGGCTTTGTCACCCCGATCCTGTTGGATGGTTCGGGCACAATCATCGCGGGTCATGGCCGCTATGAGGCCGCCAAGGCTCTGGGGTTGACGTCTGTGCCGACGGTTGTCGCGGATCACTTGTCAGATGCTGAAGTACGCGCCCTGCGCATCGCGGATAACAAGCTGGCGGAATTGTCCGACTGGAACAAAGCGGCGCTGCAGATCGAATTTGCCGAGCTGATGGATCTCAGCCTTGATGGCGAGCTGGACTTTGATCTGGACATCACCGGGTTCGAAACACCGGAGATCGACATCATCATCGATAGTGCGGGCCAGGCCACAGAGACGGAAGCGGAATCTGTTGAGACGCCGAACCCTGCGGTACCTGTCATCACGCAGCCGGGCGACCTCTGGGTTCTCGGAGATCATCGCATCTTCTGCGGGGATGCCCTGCAAGCCCAGAGCTACGAGATGCTGCTGGATGGCGAGACCCCGCAGATGGTGTTCACTGATCCTCCTTACAATGTGCCGGTCAATGGGCATGTCCGTTGCGGCACCGGCGGCGATCACCGCGAATTTGCCATGGCGTCAGGAGAAATGTCGGACAGTGAGTTCCGTGGCTTTCTCTCGGACGTGAACAACCGGCTGTTTGACTGCTTGCCGGGCGGGGGCATTGCGATGATCTGTATGGACTGGCGTCACATCGAAGAACTGATTGCGGCGGGCAAGGCAGGCGGCTTTGATCTCATCAACCTCTGCGTTTGGAATAAATCTAACGGAGGCATGGGCAGCCTTTACCGCTCCAAGCACGAGCTGGTTTGCATCTTTAAGAAGCCCGGTGCGCCGCATATCAACAATGTCGAGCTGGGCAAACACGGGCGCAACCGGACCAATGTCTGGGATTATGCCGGTGTGAACAGCTTTGGGGCAGGACGTGAGGCGGATCTTGCCGATCATCCCACAGTGAAGCCGACAGCCTTGGTGGCAGATGCCATGATGGATGTGAGCCAGCGCGGCGATGTTGTGCTGGACGCCTTTGGCGGGTCCGGCGCGACCTTGCTGGCAGCTGAGAAAACCGGGCGCCGGGCGCGGCTGATTGAGCTCGACCCGGTTTATGTCGATGTCGCCATCCGCCGTTGGCAGGAGATGACCGGTGAGAACGCCGTGCATTCTGTGACAGGCCAGACGTTCGATGAGTGTTTTGCTGCCAGCGACACCACCTCGAAGCAGGAGGCGGATCATGTCTGACGATACGAAGGATTACGAGGTCGGCTACGGCAAACCACCTAAAGCAACCCGGTTCAAAAAAGGCCGATCCGGCAATCCGAAAGGACGGCCGAAAGGTGCCAAAGGGGTGAATGCCAGCTTGAAACGCGAATTGGAAACCAAGATTACGGTTCGCGAAGGCAGCCACGAAATCCGGATTTCCAAGGCGGAGGCGATTGCCAAGCGGCTCACGGCTGGCGCGTTGAAGGGCGACACGAAATTGTTGATGGCGCTGCTGAAGCTGGACACAGATCTGTTCAACACAAGTGAATTGGACGCGCAAGAAAGCGTCCGTGCGGTTGAGCCGGACGCTGTCGACTATGACATCCTCCGGGATTTCTTTTCCAGTCACCCGGATGGTGACGGCGGTCCGGAAGATGAGGAGGCGGAAGATGACGGCTCCTGATCCAAAAATGGTCCGGCAAGTTGCGCGCGAGGTTTGCCGGGACAATTTCTTTCCCTTCGTGTGGCGTGTGTTTGACACGCTGCATCAAGGGACTGACCACGGCTTTGATCCGGCCTGGCATGTGCGGGCCATGTGCCATGAGTTGGACAACGTACGCATCGGCGAGAACAAGCGGTTGATTATCAACATTCCGCCCCGGTGCCTGAAATCGGTCACCGTGGCTGTTGCATATGTCGCTTATCTTCTGGGGCATAACCCCAGCGCCAAGATCATCGTTGCCAGCTATGGGCTGGATCTGGCGCGCAAACATTCCGAAGATTGTCGTCGGATCATGTCTGCACGCTGGTACCGGGAAATGTTCCCTGAAACGGTCTTGGCTAAAAAGGGCAACACCTCAGAAGAAATCCGCACCACAAAGGGAGGCAGCCGTAAGGCTGTCTCCATCGGCAGTTCTGTGACTGGTCATGGTGCTGATTACATCATCATCGATGATCTGCTGAAAGCGGGTGATGCGGGCTCCGAGGCCGAACTGATCAAGGCGCAGGAGTTCATTGAGGGGACCTTGCTATCGCGCTTTGACAACCCGGCTGAGGGGCGTGTGGTTATGGTTGCACAGCGGTTGCACGAGATGGACCCGCCGGGCTACCTGCTGGAACGCGGGACCTATCGGCACCTAAATCTGCCTGCCATCGCCGAAGACCATGAGACGGTGCCTCTTGGGCATGGAAGGGTCATGCACCGCAAACCGGGTGATCTCCTGTGCCCGTCGCGCCTGGACCAGAACACGCTGGATACCAAGCGTCGTGAAATGGGCGCAGCCGTGTTCAATTGCCAGTATCAGCAGAACCCCATTGCTCCAGACGGGTCACCCCTGCGCTGGGAGTGGTTTGGCACCTATGAGATCCTCGAAGATCGTCGCTGGTTCCAACTGGTCGTTCAAAGCTGGGATACAGGCATGTCTGCGGATCCCCGGTCCGACTTCTCGGTCTGTACAACATGGGGGTTCCGCGAAAATGCGTGGTACCTTGTCGACGTCTGGCGTGGGCAGGTGGACTACCCAGACCTGAAAGCTAAGGCGCTGCAGCTTGTCGGCCGTTGGGATCCCGATCGTGTTCTGATCGAGGATGCTGCCTCAGGCAAACCGCTATTGGACGAGCTGTTTCGTGATGACCGTCGGCGATACGAACGCATTAAACCCGACAAAGACAAGGAAACCCGGTTCCAGTCCGCTTGCGGCCCTGTCGAAGAGGGCAAGGTGTATCTGCCTGTAGACGCGCCCTGGCTGCGGACTTTCAAGCGGGAGCTGCAGTCCTTTCCACGCGGGCGCAAAGACGATCAGGTCGACAGCTTTGCCCATTTTCTGAACTGGTCCAAGGGACTAGGCTTCTACCGGGCGCTGGGTCGCGATCACCAGATCAACATCGAACGTCGGGAGCGTAACCGCGAGAGGGTTAGGCGACGGTAGAACAGAAAGCTAGGTTAGACGCCGATCGTCGAGCTTGAACCGCCCAGCGAATCCTTGGCCATTGGGCCCGAAGGGCGGAAAGCAGACCTTCGCTACTCTCGCGAAATAGCCATTCGCATTCTTGGTTAGCGGCCATTCGACAGCGGTTGCATGAATTGGCGTATAGGTCCGCTGGAGCGCGCCAACAGAGGAAACACCAGACGTTGTCGGCCTGGCTACCTAATCAGGATGTTTGATTGCCGATTTCGCGGCTTTGCAACCCGCTTCGCGATTACGGCACAACTCTGTCGCGGCCTATCCAAGAGATTTCAACGATTTCGATAAGTGGGCGGCAACCTATTATGGTTTTGTTAAATATGTAAAATCCTTTTGGACGCCGTGTTCTCAGCGGGGTTGTGAATATATATGCTGTCTAAATATACAAATTCTCCCCTTACTTTGCAGCGTTATGTTAGCGTTATCGCTTTGGGATTGACGCTTGTTATCACCGGTTAGCCGGCACCCAGCACAATTTACGAAGCATTTCGCGTTGCCGACCCAATTGCCCGGCAGCCAAGGAACATACACTGGAGGAAATATGTCCCTGTTGCAGACCATTACCCGTAGAGCCGCCTTGCTTTCTGTCGCCGCTGTCGCACTAACTGCCGGGACAGCGTATGCAGGCGATGTCAAAATTGGCTTTCTGCTGAAAACCATGCAGGAAGAGCGCTACAAGCGTGACCGCGCCGCGTTTACTGCGAAAGCCGAGGAACTGGGCGCCGAAGTCATCTTTGATTCAGCGAACAACGACGAGCTGACCCAGCTGGCGAAATTTGAAAATATGCTCGCCAAGGGTGCGAACGTCATCGTTTTGCAGCCTGTGAACACCGGTACCGCCGGTAGCATGGTCAGCATGGCAAACAGCGAAGGTGTGCGCGTTGTCGGGTATGACTCGATGCTCGTGGACGGGCCGCTGGATGCGATGGTGATGCAAGACAGCTGGGCTGTGGGTCGCCTGCAAGGCGAAGCCATGGTCGAATGGCTGCAGGAGAAGAACGGAGAGGTGTCCGGCAAGGTCGCCCTGATTCAAGGTCAACCCGGCGACTCCAACGCGATTGCCATGAGCAGCGGTGTGTTGGAGATTGTCGAAGCGAACCCGGGGTTAGAACTGGTAACAAATCAGGCGCATGAAGGTTGGTCCTCGGAAAAGGCCATGGCGACTGCTGAGAACACGCTGACTTCGAACAGCAACAGCATCGACGCGTTTATCGCCAACAACAGCGGCATGGCCCGTGGTGTTATCGCGGCATTGGAAGCACAGGGGCTGGCGTCATCAGACAAAGTATTTGTAGCCGGATCCGATGCTGACCTGGCAAACATCCAATACGTGGCGCAAGGCAAGCAGGCTGTAGAAATTTGGAAACAGATCGATCCACTTGCGGAAACCGCGGCAGAAGTTGCAGTGGCGTTGGCTAAAGCGCCGGACACTGCTCCTGCTGATCTGGTCGAGGTGGACAAGGTTATCAACAACGGCTTCACCGATGTGCCAACAATCGTGACCCCGATCACGCTTGTGACACAGGACAACATCGATGACACGATCATCGCTGGCGGCTTCTACTCCAAGGAAGAAGTCTACGGGAACTGATCCTCGGGACCTTTTCCTGAAGGAGGGCGTTTCGCCATCTGGCTCCCTATGCGTGTACTCCCCGCGCGCGGCTTCATGGTGCCCTCCTTCCTTAACCCGTCACGGAGAAACTGCCGGTCAGGGTGGGGAACGTCCGAAATACCTTTCTGAATGTGATGGGAAAAAGCATGTCTGAAGTCGTCCTGAAAATGCAGGGTATCATCAAGGATTTTCCCGGTGTCCGCGCCCTGAACAATGTCAATTTCGAAGCCCGCTCGGGCGAGCTCCTGGCGTTGATGGGAGAAAACGGAGCGGGCAAATCCACGTTGATGAAAGTGCTCAGTGGAGTTTGGCCCTATCCGACCTACGAAGGCGATATCTATTTGCGCGGCGAAAAGGTCCGATTCGCGAATACAAAAGAGGCCGAGGCAGCAGGCATCGGTATCATCTACCAGGAACTCAACCTGATCCCCGGTTTGTCTGTCGCCGAAAACATCTTTCTGGATCGCCAGTTCACCGATGCCAAGGGCAGGATCAACTGGAACCAGACCTTTGCCGAAACCCAGAAGCTGCTGACCGAACTGGGCATCAATGACATTCGCCCGACCGATCTGGTGCAGAACATCACTGTGGGCAAACAACAGATGGTTGAGATTGCCAAAGCTTTGTCGCTCAAGGCAGAGATACTGGTGTTAGACGAACCGACATCGGCGCTGACGGATAAAGAGGTCAAGGATCTCTTCCGTATCATCCGCAAGCTGAAAGCCGACGGCGTCTGTATGTGCTACATTTCGCACAAAATGGAAGAGATTGAGCAGATCGCCGACCGGATTGCGGTTCTGCGCGATGGCCAGACCATCGGTGACGTCACGCCTATCGCGGATATCACGCTTGATCAGATCATCGCCCGAATGGTCGGACGCGACATCAAAGATATGTTCCCCAAGGTCGATTTCACACCGGGTGAGGTGACTTTGGAGGTCAACGATCTGTCCGTCACAAACCCCGACCTGCCTGGCAGCTATCTGGTCAAGAACGCCAGCTTCGTTGCCCGCAAAGGCGAGATATTGGGCATCTCCGGGCTAATGGGCGCTGGCCGGACCGAACTGGTTGGCGGTGTATTCGGTGCTTATCCGGACCAGACCACCGGTGAAGTGAAGCTGAACGGGCAAAAGCTGGACATCAAATCGCCGAAGGACGCCATTGATGCCGGCATCGCGCTGCTGACCGAAGATCGTAAGGCTTTGGGGCTGTTTTTGGACAAATCCATTTCCTTCAACACGACGATTTCCTCGCTTGAGACGATCAGTTCAAAGGTTCTGGGCATTATCAACACCCAGCAGGAGCGCAAAATCGTTAAGGAATATGTCGACCAGTTGGGCGTTAAAACACCGTCGATTGACACCGTTATCGGTACACTCAGCGGCGGCAATCAGCAGAAGGTCATTCTGGGTAAGTGGCTGAATTCACGCCCGGATGTGTTCATTCTGGATGAACCCACACGTGGGATCGATATCGGTGCCAAGGTCGAGATTTACAAGCTGCTGAACGAGCTGGTCCAGCAGGGTGTCACCGTCATCATGATCTCATCGGAACTGCCCGAGGTTTTGGGCATGTGCGACCGGATTCTGGTGATGTGCGAAGGCGAGATCGTGTCGAACTTTGAACGGGACGACGCGAAGAAAGAAGCAATCATGGCGTATGCCACCGGCAGCGCATAAGGGAGGAAGCAAATGAGTGCTGACAGCAACGTTGCAGGTGTTGGCGTCAATGGCGCCAAGGAAAACCACCTGATAAACTTCATAAAGGACAACGCGACGCTAATTGCGTTGATCGTGCTTGTCGTTGGGCTCAGCTTTGCCGACGACGCGTTTTTCACCGCGAGGAACCTTAGCAACCTGTCCCGTCAGGTTACCATCATCGGGATCATTGCCGTGGGCATGACCATGGTCATTCTGATTGCGGGCATTGACCTATCCGTTGGCTCTGTCGTCGGGTTATCAGCGGTCGTCTGTACGCTCATGATGCAATGGGGCGTGCCGACCATATTGGCGGTACCTGCAACCCTTTTGATCGTGGGTGTTGGAATAGGTCTGTGGAACGGGTTTTGGATAGCCAAGTTCAACATACCCCCATTCATAATAACCCTTGGAATGCTGACCATCGCACGCGGTCTGGCACTAACCCTGACCAACGGCAGTTCTGTCCCGGTAACGAGTAATGTGTTCCCATTGATTGGTGGGGCTTATATCCCGCCGATGATGTCCAGTATCGTGCTGATCGTGTGTGCTGCGCTTGCTGTTTATTCGATCTTCCGGGATGTTCAGCAAAGCAAGGCGCATGGCGTCGAAGTGAATATGCAGGAACTGTTGGTCAACGGGGCCGTAATGATCGGCGGGTTTGCTTTGGCCTTCCACGTGTTCACCAGCTACAAAGGGATCCCCGTGCCTGTTGCGATCTTTGCAGTCATTGCGTTTGCCGGGATCTATACGCTGAACAGCACCCGCTTTGGTCGACGCCTCTATGCGCTTGGCGGAAACGAGGATGCGGCTCGCCTGTCCGGCATCAACGTCGTCCGCACCAAGATGATTGTCTATACGGTCATTTCGGTTCTGTCGGCGCTGGCTGGTATCATCCTGGCCTCGCGTCTGAACGGTGCCTCTCCCAACCTTGGAACCATGTTTGAGCTTGATGCGATTGCAGCGGTTGTTATCGGCGGTACCAGCCTGGCGGGTGGTTCTGGCAAGGTGAGTGGAACCATCATCGGAGCCCTACTGATCGGTGTCCTGAACAACGGCATGAGCCTGCTTGGTGTGGTTACGTTCTATCAGTTGATCATCAAGGGCCTGATCATCATTCTCGCCGTCTGGTTCGATGTAATGCAGAAAAAATAAAGCTGCAGGCCTGCCCCCGGTCACATACACCGGGGGCACCGCCAAAATCCCCGAAAACTTGAATGACAGTTGGGAGGTAAGCGATGGTCCAGTCCATTTTAGCAACCTTACGCACAAACGGCCTCAGAGCTTTGGGTTTGGCCGGCCTTCTATCCGCATCGCTGCCAATGATCGCGGCAGCGCAGAACAACGCTACAATCGGGTTCCTGCTCAAGACCATGCAGGAAGACAGGTACCAGACAGACAAATCCCTGTTCATCGCACGCGCGGAATCCCAAGGCGCAAATGTGATCTTTGACAGCAGCGGCAATGATCCATTGCGTCAGTTGCAGCAGGTTGAGGAAATGCTGGAATTGGGGGTGGACGTTCTGGTTCTGCAACCCGTCAACACAGCAACTGCCGGTGCGCTGGTTGATCTGGCTCACGATCAAGGCGTCAAAGTGGTCGGATACGACTCGATGCTACAGGACGGACCGCTTGACGTCATGGTCATGCAGGACAGCTGGACCGTCGGGCAGTTACAGGCCGAAGCAATGGTCGACTGGCTGAACGACACCCGCGGAGAGGTCAAAGGCCGCGTCGCCCTGATCCGGGGCCAGCCCGGTGATGCCAATGCCGAAGCGCTCAGCAGTGGTGTGCTGAAAGTGATTGCCGATCATCCTGGGCTCGAGCTTGTTGCGGATCGAAGCCATGTAGACTGGTCTCCCGATATGGCCAGAGACACTGCCGAGAACCTACTGGTCGAATATGACAACGACATCGATGCGTTCATCGCCAACAACAGCGGGCTTGCCTTTGGAGTCCTGGCAGCATTGTCGGATGAGGATCTGGCATCGGCTGATCAGGTCTTTGTTGCCGGGTCAGATGCTGATCTGAAGAATGTCCAAATGGTCGCCAATGACATACAGGCGCTGGAAATCTGGAAGCAAATCAAGCCTCTGGCCTATGAGGCGGCGGATATTGCCGTGAAAATAGCGCAGTCTCCGGATGCCGAAATCAGCGAACTGATCGGTGAGCATACGCTGATCGACAATGGTTTCGCGGAAATCCCGACGGTTATCACCCCTGTCTTCGCAGTGTCAAAAGATACGATCGACAGCACGGTGATCGACGGCGGGTTCTATACCAGCGAACAGATCTATCGGAACTGAAGCTGCTATAATCACGCATACGCCCGTCGACAATACAGCGAATAAAAGCAAGGGACCGAAATGTCTGACAAGATCAATGTCGCAGTCCTTGGCCCGATCCCAAGGGACAATATCACCAGCTATCAGGGTGAGAAATTCAATAAATTTGGCTGCGCGGTCTATACAGCGGTCTGTATGTCCTCGCTGGCCGGTCCGGGTTCGCGGATCAACGTCGTCAGCCATGTGCGCAGGTCGGACGTCGACAATGTTCGCAACTTGCTGTCTGAGTTTCCGTATCTGGATGTCAGCCATGTTACAGGCGACGCCGATCAGGGCGCGGTGATCGATCTGGTCTACGTCGATCAGAACCATCGCAACGAAAAGCAAACGGGTTTCATGAACCCGATCCTGCCCGACGACATCGAAGACCTGATGGATTGCGAGGCTTTCGTTTTCGTTCCGATCACGGATTTCGAGGTTCCGTTGGAAACGATCCGATACATCAAGGCCAACAGCGATGGTCTGGTTGTATTTGATGCACATGGTCCCACCAGCGGGTGTTCAGCACATGGTGAACGGTATCATAAATTTTGGATCGACCGAGATCGCTGGCTTCCGCATATCGACCTTCTAAAGATGAATTTGGAGGAGGCTCAATGCAGTTGGTTCAAGGGAGAATACGGTTCTGACGAGTTGCAGGAAATAAGCGAACTCACGATGGACCAGTTGCCCAAGTTCGCCCAACACTGCCTGGATCTGGGTGTCAAGGCGCTCTACGTCACGCTGGATCAACACGGCTGCGCCGTCTACCACAAGGACGCGAATGGACGGATGCGGGAACATCTGGTCAAGCGGGTGCTTGTCGAGGATGTAGTCGACACCACCGGTTGCGGTGACAGCTTTGCTGGTGGCTTGGCCTTTGGCTACCTCAAGACACGCGATTTCGTCAAAGCCTGCCAGTTCGGCAACTGTGCCGGGGCGCAGCGCTGCTCGAGCAGCGAGTTGGATGTCTACGGATCACTGGAAGAAACCGAACGTCAGATTGCCGAAACCTACGGCGACTGAATTACCCGAAATATCACCCGAATGGAGCCCTGACATGCAGACAATGCTGAGCAGTAGCGACTGGCTGATCGAAGAAACCCAATTCAATCTGGATGAAGCGAACTTCAAGGAGACCATTTTCACGGTCGGCAACGGCTATCAGGGCACACGCGGCTCACTGGAAGAGGGCCACAAGGGTGAGCTGTCTGGCACCTATCTGGCCGGTGTTTACGATCACCATGACTCGACGGTGATCGATCAGGTCAATGTGCCTACCTGGCTGCCGCTTCGGGTGCGCGTGGAAGGTGAAATTCTGGATGTCCAAACGTGCAGAGTTATCGAACACAGGCGCGTGTTGGATCTGCAGACCGGATTTCTCCACCGAGATACGGTGTTTGAAGATAGCAAAGGCCGTCGCACTCGCATCACCAGCATCCGCTTTGCCAGTTTTTCCGATCAGCATATTTGCGGCATTCGCCTAACCGTCACACCAGAAAACCACTCGTCCGAAATCACTGTCGAAAGCGCCCTGGATGCCCAACGGTACAATCTGGACCGCCTGCCAGCTTATCAGGGAAATCCCGTCTTCCACCCCGAAGTCAAATGGGAGAAGTGGGCCAAAAGCCGGCACATGAAGGTCACTCAGTCACATGCAAGCAGCGATGCGTCCTATATCGAAGCTCTAACTCTGGACACTGGCATTTCGATTGGCATGGCGTCTGCCTTGGATTGTCCTTCCTTCAGCGAGTTCAAAGGCGCAAACCGTGATTATGAGCGGGTTTCGCAAACCGTTTCTGTCGAGGCGCTCAACGGGCAAAGCCTGACCTTCGAAAAGCTGGTGTCGATTTATACATCGCGAGATCTGAACGGCGCGGAATTGGCGGCCAAGTGCGAAGCCTCCCGTGAGACCGCGCATGCCAAAGGGTTCTCCGCATGTCTAAGCGAAAGTGCCGCAGCCTGGCGCGAAAAATGGGATTCCTGTGATTGTGTGGTGACCGGTGATCCTGAAGCAACGCGGGCGATGCGCTTCAACATATATCACTTGCTTATAGCAGCCAACGAAAACGACCCGCGCGCGAATATCGGCGCCAAGTCCATGTCTGGGGAAGGATACAAAGGTCACGTTTTCTGGGATACCGAGATATTCCTGCTGCCATTCTACATTTTCACGCAGCCGGAGACCGCCAAAGCCCTTCTGAAATACCGTTTCAACACGTTGAACGGCGCACTTGAGAACGCCCGAATGAATGGGCTTAAGGGCGCGCAGTACGCGTGGGAATCTGCTGATACCGGAGTGGAGACAACGCCAAAATGGACAGCGGACGGTGCGAACCGTATCTGGACCGGAGAAGAAGAGATTCACGTCACCGCATGCGTGGCATATGGCATCCTCAGTTATGTTGCGGCGACCGGAGACAGAGATTTCCTTCGCGATTTCGGTGCCGAGGTTTTGTATCAAACCAGCCGGTTCTGGATCAGTCGGCTGGAATGGAACAAAGACAAGGACAGGTACGAGCTGACAAATGTTATCGGGCCGGACGAGTTCCACGAACATGTCGACAACAACACGTTCACCAACCGAATGGCGAAATGGCACCTGGAGCAATCCGCACGTGTTTTTGCTGAACTCAGCGAAACCTCATCTCTGACCCACGATGACCTTCTGAACCGGTTGGGGCTGACAGCGAACGAAGTAGAGCAGTGGGTTGAAGCCGCCGAAAAAATCTACGTTCCCTTTGACCCGTCTCGTAATCTGATTGAGCAGTTTGAAGGGTACTTTCAGCTTCAGGACATTCCTATCACGGAATGGGACAAAAACCGTATGCCGGTCTATCCCGAAGGGCATGATCACTTTTCGCTGAATGGTTCAATGCTGCTTAAACAACCGGATGTGATCATGTTGAACTATCTCTTACCTGATGAGTTCTCGGATGAGGTCAAAGCGGCAAACTACGCGTTTTACGAGAAACGTACGATGCACAAGTCTTCACTTAGCCCCGCCATTCATTCGATCATGGGGATTGAAGTCGGCGACATCTCTTCGGCGCATCGCTATTTCGAACGCTCTGCCTTTGTTGATCTGGTCAACAATCAGGGTAACACGCAAGACGGTATGCATATCGCTTCGGCCGGTGGTACCTGGCAGTCGCTTGTTTGTGGATTTGGCGGGTTCCGGGTCAAGCACGGCGAGATGACGTTCAAACCCTGGCTGCCCGAGGCATGGTCCGGAATCCGGTTTAACCTGAAATGGAAAGGGAATGACGTCATGGTCGCGATTTCCCACGACGAGTGCCGGTTTAAGTTCATCGCTCCGCCCGGCACAAAAGAAACGATCGAGGTAATGGGTCATCCTGTTACCTTGATTGCAGGAGAGGAAGTGGTCTTTGCGCCGCAGCCAGCGTGACAACCAAGATTATTCTCGCAGGAATGGTCAAGGTGTGCCGAGGTGCTATCGTCAATCTGCAAGAGCCTCGGCAACGCGCGTGTGCAGTTGTTCCGCCGCCGCGTGATCGATGAGCAATTCGTTAACAAGCCCCCGGGTGATCAGTTCAAATACCGTATCACCTCGTTCCTTCTGAATCGCGACGACCACAACCCCACTTTGGTCAGGATCGTCAAATGCCCGATCTGCTATGGCCTTGACATGCTCTGTTTTGATCCCGGTCCACAGCCCGTTCAGTTCGTCAATCAGGTCCATCTTGGCCTGTGAAATCTCGGTTCTCGGGATCAAAATACCGCCAAGGTCCCCGACAACCAATTGCCGAAGATCATCAGCCCTTAACCCGCCTGCCTGAACCAGCTCTTCAAAACTGCCCAGAACCGGAGTGCTTGAAGACCCAACGCTGGAAATCAGCATATCCATTTTGCCAATCAACGCGTCAGGCCCCGAAAACACGCGGTGAAATCCTGGGGTGTCAGAGATGTACTGCCAAATGGAACGGCGCATGGTTTCATCGTAGTGACGGGGTATGTATGCCGGGAAACCAGTGAGCTGAGGGCTATCCTCCGGCTGATCGTTAAATAGCTCATCAAACGTTTCGGCAAGCCGGCTGGCAGAGTATCCATGCTGAGCCAGCGACATCAATTCTGCACATACCGCTGCAAACTCCGTCTTTTTCGTTTTATCTATGGGTTGCCTTGAGGCGGCAATTCCTTCTGCCAGCGATTTAATCGTTCGCCCCCACGCAACGCCTACGACGTTCGATCTCTCGATCAGTTCCATCAATCGCCCGGATGCCGTTCGCCCAAATCTGGCCCGTCGCTGTGACAGCGCAGCCTCGGTGTTCCCCGGGCCGCTTTCAAACACCCCAAGCCGAGGCGGTCTGAGGTTGTTCCTGTTGCAATATCGTTTCAGATCAGAATTAAGCCCTGAAGGAGCCAGCAATTCGTCCATCTGGGCAATCCACTCGTCTGAGAATTGTTCTTTGACGAAGCGTTGTTCGATGACCAGGTAGTTTTGGCGTTCAGCGTGTTTCAGTAACCGCGATACATGCGGTTGAGACAGGCCACCAAGAATTGCTCCTATCTCTACCTGTGACATGTTGTGCGTTGCGCGCATATAGGCAGCGCACTGGGCGCGTTCTTCAAATGGAAGTTTTTTAACGTCGATCATTTGTTCAATATTGTTCGTTAGCAGGATCCTGACAGCGTGAATAATTATGCCAGATAAACATTCACATGCCAGCCGATTGAAGAAAATTCCTTACATGCTACGTGTTTCTTGCACAGGCTCGAACCAGGAGATTCAGCATGCCGATCAAAGGACTGATCTTTGACCTCGATGGTGTTTTGGTCGACACCGTACCGGCGCATTTTGCTGCTTGGAAACGCATGTTCGAAGAATACGGGTATGAGTTTGGAAGGGCGGAATACCGGCGGCTTGTCGATGGGCGCCCTCGTTATGACGGGGCGCGAGCGGTCATGACCCGGCATTCGGAAAATGAAGTCAGAACCGCCGCAGACAAAAAGAATGACTATTATGTTGAAATGATCGAGCGAGGCGAATTTCGTGTCTTCGATGCTGCTGTGCACCTCGTAAGACAATGCCAGTCGGAGGGTTACGGTCTGGCGGCCGCTTCCAGCAGCGCCAATGTCCGAGCCGTTCTTGAAAAAGCTGGTTTGTTGGATGCCTTTCCGGTTGTTATCGGAGGCGACGATGTCGAAAAAGGGAAACCCAACCCTGATATATTCCTCACCGCCGCCAGCGGGCTGGGGCTTAATGTGGATGAATGTATCGTGATCGAGGATTCCTCTTCCGGTGTCGAAGCGGCAAAGAATGGTGGTTTCTATTGCGTAGGTCTTCTTCATGAAGATCACGAGAGTGAACTAACGGCTGCGGATTGCGTTATTTCTTCGCTGGCCGAGGTTGACATTGAGCAGATAGACGAATCCAAGTCGGAATTGCCTGTCTAAATACTTTTTTGCGACACAGAACTGGATTTTTTAGGGACAGATAACAGACTTCACCTAAAATTCAGTATCGTGTGCTCAACCTCTCACAACTCCGTGTGCCCGAGTTTGACTATTGGCCGCTTCGGTCAAGCTCCGATGCGGCGCTTGACTCTGCTGGGAAGGCACGGTTGGGACCGTTTGCGCACCTGTGAGGCGTTGGGCTGAAGGACCAGAAAATCCGCGAACTGTTCGCTCGACTGATACCCTATATTGTACTGGTAGCGAACGGCAGGTTTGACGGGCCGCACCGCAGCATCGAAGGTGTCCGCTGGACGGCAGCACTGGGCCGTCTGCTGGCCCTGTCGCTGATACTGTGATGCACCCTAGGTCAACTGTGAGCCTAGCCTGTGAATTCGAATTTCTCGCTTGGTGCAGCCGCAGTACCAGAAGTGTTGCAAACGTTAAGTATGGTCACTGCTGCTCGTGTAGAGGGAACGTCTATCAAGCCGGAGTTGAGCCGGACAAATGGGGTTGTCATCTATAACTTGACGATCCGTTCTCGCGATCCAAACATTTTCCGTGGAAGCTGTGGCGGCTTCACAATTGCGCATGATAAACTGCTTGCAACGCATAAGATCAGAGATGAACCATGCGGTTACCGGATGAAAGCGATACGGAATATGGAGCGGGCAATGTCCGGGCATTTCTGGAAAGCTTGACCGGTCCGTCTCGCGGAACCGTAACCTGGCTTGTCGGCACCGCTTTGTCCGCTTCACTAGGTCAAGACCGTATCCTGAAGATAAGGCGGAAAGAGGATGTACCCCCACATGACGAAGATGTGGCGACCTTTCAATGGTCGCAAGGCGGTTACACGCTAAACGCGCTGCCCGGCCGGGAAATCTGGGTCAATGGTCAAAAGACTGCTTCGGCAGTTCTTAGGCATGGCGACATGATCGAGTTTGGTGAAAAGGGTCCCATGTCGCGCTACAGGATGTGTGACCACTCATTCCCTGCACATCACACGGTCGAAGACATAATAAGTGACGCTTATGTGTATGCGCGCTCCAGCCGACGACCCTTCGCCAGCAAAATGTCCAGTGCGCTGCGCGAAGGCGGACGTCGACTGACATCACAAACCACGGTTTTGTTCCGGTTTACCGTTATCGGTCTACTTCTACTGATTACAGCCTTTGGCTATTTGCTTTTTCAGAACGATCGGAAGCTGGCGGATAGCCTGAAACAGGAATCTCTCAAGATCGAGGCGGTTGCTGTCATGCTTACGCAGACGCGAGAAGATGCACTGACGGCGGATGATCTGGTCGCGCTCAGAGAAGCGTTTGACAACCAGGTAATTTCCACCGAGCAGCGCCTTGGCACTTTGGAAGAACGCGCTGGTGCGTCAAGGCGAGTTATCACAGCCTCGACGCGCTCTATTGCCTTTATCCAAGGGGCCTACGGATTGCGTCAAACCGAAAGCGGCAAATTACTGCGGCATGTGCTTGGCCCGGACGGGGAGAACCTAAAAACTCCATTCGGAAAACCATGGATTGAACCAGATGCGGCAGGCGCGCCGGCGGAGTTTCAGTTCACCGGAACCGGGTTTCTGTTGCAGGACACCTCTCTGTTGGTGACCAACCGTCATGTCGCCTTGCCCTGGACGACCGGGGATCGGGCACAGGCCCTGAAGGCAGCAGGGCTTGAAGCCGAGATACTTAATCTGCTGGCTTATCTGCCAGAACAATCCAAGCCAATGGAAGCGGTATTGCTTAGGGCAAGCAAAACGGCCGATCTGGCGCTTCTGTCCGTTGATGCGAACCGTGTTCAAGGGCTCGGGCTTTCACTGGCACCAGACCCGCCGCGTGCAGGTGAAGAAGTTTTCCTGCTTGGGTATCCGACCGGCCTTAAGGCCTTGATTGTGCAGGCCGGGCCGAACTTTCTGAATTCACTTGAATCCGATGGCACCGTCGATTTCTGGACAATTGCAAAAAACCTTTCAGAGCAGAACAAGATCAGGCCTCTGGCCAGCCGGGGGATCGTCGCCCAGACCAGTCCCGGTGCCGTCGTTTATGATGCTGAAACCACAACCGGTGGAAGCGGTGGGCCCGCCTTGAACCGAAGCGGTAAGGTGGTCGCGATCAACGCCGCGATCTTACCCGAATTTGGCGGCTCCAACATAGGGGTTCCTGTATCGCACCTAAAAGTGCTGCTGGAGGAAATCCGGTAGCAGCCACTGGGGCGAAATTCCCGCTGGCTGTTACCGTCAAGAGAGATAGCTCAGAACTGTACCAGCTCTGCGCTTAGGTACGGTCTAAACATTGTGTGGATCGGGAACGCAGGCCAATACGTTCCCGATCAGCTGAGGCAGGTCGTGTAGCATGAAAGATGCTTCGCGCTGCCGGGAGCCGTTCTTCGACACTCACTTCGAGATGGGGGACTCTGAGACCCTGGGGTCGCAACCGAACAGCGGCAGCAGTTTCATGCTACGAGCCAAATCTGCCACATACTGTTTTAGTTGAATAGCGAAATTGTTTCATGCATTATATTTGAAAATCGAATAGATGCCCCATGGATATTGAACTCGCGCGAACATTTCTGGCGATTGTCGAGACGGGCAGTTTTCTGGAGGCTGCCAACAAGGTTTACGTTACACAATCAACAGTGAGCATGCGTATTCGGTCACTCGAACAACAGCTCGGACGACCAGTGTTCGAGCGCGGAAAATCGGGTGCTACACTTACTCCGGCCGGGCACCGCTTTCATAAACACGCGCAGGCACTTGTCAGGTGCTGGACACAGGCCCGGATCGACGCCTCCCTGCCTGATGCGGTGGAAGCTGCTCTGGAAATCGGAGCTGTGCCCAGCTTGTGGGACGGGTTCCTGATCGACGCGATGCCAGAATTTATGCAAGCGTTGCCGAATGTGGCGGTTCACGGGTCTACGGTTTCAACTGAAACATTGCTGAGCCTAACGACTGCGGGCGCGCTGGATTTGGCTGTGATGTATGATCCGCGGAACACTGTCGGGCTGACCGCAATGCAGTTGTTCGAAGATGATTTCGTACTCGTAAGCAGCGATTTCGATACCTCGCGAAGCCCATTTGAACAAAACTATGTTCTGATCGACTGGGGACCGGAATTCCGTGCCGATCACCTGCTGAACTTCCCGGAAATACCAACGCCAATGTTGCAGCTTGGCATTGGAACTCTCGGCCTGAACTATTTGAAAGCCCAGCCTAGCGCCGGATATTTCCCCTGGCGGGTAGTTGCGCAGGAAGTCGAAACCGGTTGGTTGAGGGTAATTGAGGATGCTCCTCGGTTTGCCTATGCCGCCTATGCCGTTTTTGCAGAAGATGATCCTGAAAGCCTCCCCTGCAAGGCCGCCCAGCTATTGAGTGCCTTTGCAAAAGAACAGTTTCCCGTCACGGTCTGAGATGGCGAGCTACTCGCGGCTTACCATGTAGAAGGCGAATTGTTAGTTCTCGGAAGCCTCCAGGGCTTCGGTTGCTGCGGGCTGCTCTTTGCCAGATTCGAAAATTAAACCAGCGGTAATCACGACCATCAAAACGCCGCCCATGACGGCCCAGTACCTCCAACCAAAAGACCTTTGCAAACGCATTTCTCTCTCCACGGCCATCCATCGAGACCAGATCAGTATAAGGAGGAATAAAAGTCTGCCAAATCGAAAGGATTGACACTCAAAGAGACAATATACTGAAAAAAACATCTATTCAGATCGTCGATAACATGGTTGAGAAAAAATCATAAGGTTTTGCACTCCGAAAACGAACATTGATCTCCTAAACTAACGAAGTGGAGGGAAAGGAGAAATCGATGGATAGGCGCTGGGTAAATCGCGTTACCGAACACATAAGTCGTTTCATTGCGTCACAACGGTTCGGGATTGCGAAGCGCTCGGCAGCAAAACAGCAGGATTTGCAAATCCCACAAGATTGGGACGAAGCCGCCGAGATATGGGACCCGTCCGAATTCGACCCGGAAAAAGAAAACCGGGAACGACGTTTGCGCCCGAGCGACTACGAATGGGACACAACCGGCGAACTTCCTTGGCGCGGACACAATCACCGGTTCAAAGGAGGCTGAGGGGAACCCAAGGCCTGAATATTGGATATTTCAGTCACAGGTGACACAAAGCTCGCGTCCCCTGATCCCGCATCGCATACCGTTTGGGATCCGAGAACGTCTAGGGTGAATTCCAAATCCGGATTGCTGGACCCAAAACAATTGAGATTGCAGAAAAATTACGTCGCTTTCAGCCTCTTAGGTCGAAAACAGCGCAGCGCCATCTGTGCATCTTGGCAAAATTCAGTACCAATCAAAAATGGTGTACAGAATGCTGGAAGTTCATTCGATTCCCGGTGCATTTACCGCGCGGGAATGTGAGCAGATTGTTGCTGCATCACAAAAAGCCCCGGCAAACGAGGCTCTGCTTGTCGGGCAAAACAAGGATCACAATCTGCGCAGAGCGGATGTGACTTGGCTGGACGACGTTGAAGGCTCTGATTGGGTGATGTCACGCCTGATCAATGTTGTCCATCGCTCCAACACCGACAAGTTTGGCTTCGATCTGAGCGAGTTCGCCGAAAGTCCGCAGATTGCCTGCTATAAAGCATCAGATGGTGGTCATTTTGCGTGGCATTCCGATATCGGCGACGGGCCAGTCGCCCGAAAAAGAAAGCTGTCGCTGGTCGTTCAACTCAGCAAACCCGGAATGTACGACGGCGGAGACTTGGAGATAATGCCGGGGGCTTATGCTGTAACGGCCAGCCGGTATCAGGGCAGCGCGACCATCTTTCCTAGCTTCTTGTTGCATCAGGTGACACCGGTTGAGAATGGTGATCGGTATTCGTTGACGGTCTGGGCGCATGGCCCGGCATTTCGGTGATGATTTCCGTACTCGTTTGATTAAGAATCCGAGACTACAAGGCTAACGATTCCTTTCGTGTAGGAAACAGAGTCGAAAGTGTTAGGCTTGCCTTTAACATATGCGCTGAAATGGCATTTCCTGTAGTCCAACGTATCTGCTAAATCCTGGAATCCGCACGGTACTGACGCCTGAGTTGCTTTGGTCACTCATTGGCTGACCTCTATTATGTATCCGCCGGTAAGCGACTGGCGACTGATTTCTCATGGACTAAGTTTGGCAGGCTCACCATATCAGAAGCAACTTTGCCAGCTGCCTTTGAAGTACTTTCGACAGATATGCGTGTCTGACCCAACCGGGGGTGCAGCTTACGAGCCAAAATCCACGTCCAAAGCAAACCTGCGCCACCCGCGGCGAACACGCCAGAGAGCGGTGCTACGAGAAGAACCAGCCAGGCGGCACCAGGTGTAATAATACCCGAAACATCGCGAAAGCTCGCGTAAATTGCTGACATCTCAGTTCGTTCGGAAGGTTTGACTGCGAGAAGGAACGGCAAACCTGCGGAAACATCGAGCAAGATCAGGAAAATCGAGCCCATCATTAAGAACGCGATTGTGACTTCAGGGATTCCGAATGGAACTCCAGCAAAAAGAAATAGCAGCCCGGACATGAGGAATCCGGTTCTGACTGCTGCGCGCACCGAACTGCGCTGCATAAACCTAAGCATCAGCGGGGTGCAAAACAGGGCGGCATTGGAAATCGATAAAGCAATCCCTCCAAGCTGGCTGCCTAGCCCGTTCTGAACCGCATAGATGGGCAGATATACGACATAAATCCACCACCCGCAGGAACGAACGACTGCGAATACCCATCCGGCAACCAATCGCGGTTGCGCAAAAAACCTCCCGAAATAGGCGAACGGATTTGCGGGAGCGCATTGGCTTCTGGTGATGAGCCTGCCGTTTCCGAGGCGCATAACAAGAAAGATGAGAAGCATGACAATCGCTGCACCGGCTGCAATCAGGAACGGTGCAGGTTGCCACCACTCGTACAATATCGCGCCAAGTGCAGGGCCAGCCGTCCAACCCAGCGCACTGTAGAAAAGCCGAGATGTCTCAAAACGTCCCAGTTCAATCCTGGCAACATGGTCGAGCACATAGGCGTTGAAGCACACAAATGTCGTCACAACGGCGAAAGTCGTGAGTGCAAGCCCCGCAATAACGGTAGCAGGGGTCGCAACGGTCGTCACAACCGCACCCGCGACGTACGAAAGAGTGCCGAATACATAGACCCATCTCCTTGGGACAAACCGGATCAGGTAGGGAACCAGAAGACCGATCAAGAGTGAAACTGTGCCAATGGCGAAATAAATTTCGGATACAAATCGCGCATCCTTCAGCGCGTTGTATATCGCTACCGGAAAAACAGAGATCAAAATACCCCTGGCAATCGCCTCTGATCCCGCCAGAATGGCGAATCCCCGCACGCTGGGTGCTGGCGCATGGCGAAGCCATTCTGGTATTCGGCGTTCATGCATGAGAAGTACTCAATAGACTGGGAATCAGTCAAACCTGTTTCCTCATTTTTTCTCTCCTGGCAGCGACCCGATGTCGTTTTTGCTAATCGTGTAAGTTACAAAAATTCCATAACTGAATTTCGTTTTTTCTTTTTTGGGAACCCGCTTCGCTGGCGTTCAATTTTAAGCGCTGATTCCAGCGAAAGCATAGCTTGAACTCGGGCTGGATTCGCCCAGTAGAATGGCCGCAAACGGGAAATCACTGCACGACCGAAAAGTCTACCGCTGCGGATGCGAGCACTTTCAGCATGAGCAAAAGTCGTGGCTGCAAAAGTCGGTTTTTTCCGCGATCTGTGAATTCAGGCTCGCCCAGATTTTACTGCCGCAGCGAATGTCGGCAAAGCGGGCTCTGCTGCAACACCTGATGGCCTCGCTCAAAGTCGGCAACGGGCCGTTGAAAATGTCTCGAAAAACAGGGCAGGGGCTTATGCTGCGTCAGCTCCGAGGTTCGCAAATCCGGAATGAAATCGCCATGGCAATGGTGGGCTTCTGCGGGGCAGTTGTTATCGAGTTCGCGGATCGTCCCTTTGGCAAGCGAGCGGGCCGCGTTCTCGACCCATTCGGGCATGCGTGGATTCTGAGCAAGACGACTGAAACTCTGACAGGTGCGCAAATTCAGAACCGCTTGGGCGGATAGTTTGGTCTGATCGAAATCGCGTTGCTCACCTCTTGCAGCGAAACTGACCAAATGTATGCTTTGTCCATGAACATCCACGGCTTCGATCACATCGTTCTCTGCGTCAATAATGTCGACGTAACGCTTGAGTTCTATCAACACCTGCTAGGCATGACTCCGCGAGAGGAACGCCCCGGCAAATGGTCCCTACATTTCGGTTCAAACAAAATCAGTCTTCAAGGTGCAGGCACAGCACCGGATCTGGCGATAAAAACCGTTCCGGGAAGCGGTAATTTCTGTCTACTGACCGACACACCAATCGAGGAAATCACCGCGAAGCTTCGCGCGCATGACGTCACTATCGTGGAAGGTCCTTCTGAGAAACTGGGCGCCGTCGGCAGGCTTATGTCCGTGTACTTCCGTGATCCAGATGACAATCTGGTCGAGGTAAGCAACAAGCTGGCATAATAAACGAATTGCAACACAATAGCAGCCACGCAACCAGGGTCGAGAATGAGCACAAGCTTTTCGAATTTTGCATCTTAGCCGATACTCAATGTAGCCTCGATGTCGAAACCAAGAGCACAAATCTGCTGGCTGATCACAGCTAAGGTAGGGGCCATGAGGCTCTAAGAACTGGAGAGCAGTCATGCCCAGAACGGGATTCATAGATCATATCGGCATCGCGGTGCCGGATCTTGCGGCGGCGAAGGCCTACTATGATGAGCTAATGCCGATCCTTGGCCTCAAGGAGTGGTTCAAAACCGAACCGGCATTCAACTACGGACCGGATGGGAAACTCGGGACGCAGCTGTTCTTCTACCAGGCGAGGGACGATGGGCACTATTTGCGCCACGCTACCGGGCTACAGCACTTGGCATTCTCGGTGGAAAAGCGTGAGATCGTGCATGAGGCGTACAATTGGGCACTCTCGCGGAAGTCACATATTCTGGACGAACCCCAGGAGTTTCCTCAATACGGGATCCACTATGCGGCCTATTGGCTCGACCCACACGGCATTAAGCTCGAGGTTGTCTGCCACAAAGATGGTGAAAGCAGTTGAGACATCAAACTATCACCAGTGCTCCAAATGCGGAGCTTTGACAAACTGTCGAAAAGCGCTGCGCTACGTCCTCCCAAACGTCTGGCGGTGTAGGTCCGGCGAGAGCCCAATGCGGGCTTTGCCAACCTTTCAAATCACCATCATCCCCGACCTTTTCAGTTCGAGTTTCAATCCCTAGCGGGCAAGGCAACCTCGCCTTCCCAGTCAGAAATACGGTGCGGTAGCGCCAGGAATTTTGACGCCACACGTGTTTTGGTCGTTCCACTTCCAGTCATCCCCGAGTATTTGCCGGTCGAGGAAACGATCCGCCAGTTGTTGACGCCGAAGGCAACAACCTCCCATCTCATGGTGAACGTGTCTTCTTCTTCACCATAAACGCAGACGCCACCGCCACTGACACCGCTGGGTCCGCCGAAACCCGAGCCAACGCACCGGACAAACCCAGGATCGATTGGTCCCTCGTCAACGGTATAAGTCCCATAGTTGTCCTCTTTCCAGAACACGTCCTCGCCCGCGGAAATTTGCTCTTGGTTGACGACATAGAAGTTCGTTACCGACACTTTCTCTGCAGCAGTCAGACAATGAGGTGCAATAAGAACTGCGGGGATTAGCATTGAACGCAACATGTTGTTTCCTTCGACAGTGGGGCAAAGCCAGCATGATAGAGCCTACGGAATTTATTGCTAGGAAGGGAACTCGTAGCCAGACCTGCAGAGTCAGCTTTGTCCGCTGACTGTGAGTCCGTGCGTCCTGAGAATTTGCGCCTGCAGCGAATGGCCGGTTCTACGGGCCGCACCGCAGCGGCGACATGTGTCGGTGAACGGCAGTTCAGGGCCGTAATTATCTGATCCCATTGCCGTATTACCTTCAATGGAAGTCTGGTTTCCTATAAATATTCAACAAGTTCATCATCAATAGCCTCTGACAATTCAAACGTAGACAATACGATAGTAAGATCAGGACCGTTCTTAGCAGAAAGCGATCAACTTGGCTCGGCTCAAACTCGAACATCTACAAACATTTCTTTCTGTTGTGCGCTTCGGCAGTGTCAGCAAGGCAGCCGAAGTACTTAACCTGACGCAGCCTGCCGTGACTACTCGCATCAAGTCCTTGGAAGATGGTTTGGGAACGTCGTTGTTCAAACGTGAAAGCGCTGGCATGCGCCTCACCAAGCGTGGCGATATGCTTGTCCACTATGCCGAGCAATTTCAGCACCTTTCAGATCTGGTCGAAGAGCACGTTGTGGATACGAGCGCCGTTGACAGGTTGATCCGCCTGGGCGTGTCCGAGACTATCGCTCAAAGTTGGCTGCCCGAATTTGTCGGCGCATTGCGAGCAAAGTACCCGTCTCTCAAGATCGAGATCAGCGTCGACATTTCATTGAACCTCCGGGATCAGTTGCTGGGGCGTGAAATCGATCTGGGTATTCTGCTTGGGCCGGTCTCAGATTACACGGTCGACAACGTGGTGCTTCCGGATGTACCACTGGCCTGGTTTCAGGCAGCAGGCGGAACTCTAGGGCAAAACGTCGATCTGGCTGGCATCCCAATCGCGACCTACGCCAAGAACACCCGGCCGTACCGGGAACTGAGGGCCGCACTTTTCGAACGATTCGGTTCCGAAATCTCCCTGTTCCCGTCCTCTTCTTTGTCTTCTTGTTTTCGGATGGTCGAGGCCGGGCTATGTGTTGGCGCGCTGCCGATCTCGCTAGCGAAGAAGCTGGTGCAAGAGGGAAAGCTGGTCGAATTCGACCCGGGCTGGGTTCCCGAACCTCTTCAATTTTCTGCCTCTTACCTGGGTGATCCGCGCAATCATCTGCTTGAGGCCGCAGCGGTCATCGCCCGAGATGTAGCGCTTCAACAGGTATAAAAATATATTATGTAGAAGACAAAAATAATACAATTTGATTTTATGCCCTAGTCGCACGAACGTATTCCAAACTAGGGAGGGTCGTAATGAGCGATCTGTTTGAGCCGTTGAAATCTGCGACAACAGCGTCTGTGCGCGCGCAGATCAGGTCACGGGCCTATCGCGGTCACACAGCCGGATTGGGCGGGAATACCCTGCAGGCCAATCTGGCGATTTTGCCCGAACATTATGCGTTGGATTTCATGCGCTACTGCCAGCGAAATCCAAAACCCTGCCCGATTGTCGGCGTTTCCGATACGGGCAATCCAAACATGGACACCTTGGGAGTTGATATTGATATCCGCACCGATACTCCGGCTTACTACGTATATCGCGACGGCATCCACGTCGACACGGTTCATGATCTCAAGCAACTGTGGCGCGATGATTTTGTGGCGTTCGCTTTGGGGTGCTCATTCACTTTCGAACATGCATTGCAACAGGCCGGCGTACCGCTCTGGCACATCGAAAACGACCGCACAGTGCCGATGTTCGTGACCAATATCCAAACGATCAAATCTGGTCCTTTCGAGGGGCCAATGGTTGTCAGTATGCGGGCGATCCCTGATGCCAGGGTAGACGAAGTTGTCGATATCTCACGCAAATTTCCTCTGGCGCACGGAGCGCCGGTGCATTGGGGCGAGCCAGAGAAAATTGGTATCGCCGAAATAAATAGCCCGGACTGGGGCGATCCGGCTCCGGTCTCAGACGGCACCACGCCAATGTTCTGGGCTTGTGGCGTCACACCACAGGCTGCGATCAAGAATGCCAAACCTTCAATCGCGATCACGCACAAGCCGGGGCACATGCTGATCACCGACATCGCGGATGACGCTGAAACACCCATCTATCAATCAAAATAATACAACAGGAGAGAAACCAGATGAAGAAACTCGCAACAACTCTCGGCGCGCTCGCTGTCTCAACAACCGCAGCGTTTGCCGACAATCCCGTGGTTTTGAACGCAGTAGGAACGTGGTCCAGCCTGACCAACTACCAAAAACACGAAGAGCCATTCTTTAACCAACGGCTCAACGAGGCATCGGGCGGCGAAATAGTCGGAAAAATCCAGTCGCAATCCGGTTTGGGGCTAAAGGGCTTCGAGATCATGCGCATGGTCAAGAACGGTGTCTTCGACTTTGCCTTTGGCTTGCCCGGCTACGTCGCCGCCGAAAATGCGATTTTCGAAGGCGCTGATCTGTCCACTTTGACACAGGACATCGACACGCAGCGTAAGGTGGCCGACGCCTATTTCGACACGTTGTCCTCGGCGTTCGAAGAGATCTACAACGCCAAGCTGCTTATGCTGTACCCGTTCCCAAGCCAAACCCTTTGGTGCAACGCTGAAGTGAACGGAATTTCCGATCTGGAAGGCAAAAAGATCCGCGTCTACTCGACGACTTTGGGTGATTTTGTAGAAGGTGTCGGGGGCACATCCGTAACTGTCGCCTTCTCCGAGGTTATTCCGGCGCTGGAAAAAGGTGTCGTAGACTGCGCGATCACCGGCACCATGTCAGCCTATACGGCCAAGTGGAACCAGGTGGCCACTCATGCCTATACCTTGCGTGTTGGCTGGGGTCTGGCATTCGGAGCCATGAACCTGGACAAATGGAACAGCCTGACGCCAGAACAACAGGCACTCTTGGAAACCGAACTCGCGGTTCTGACGGACTCCATGTGGGCCGAGACGGCAACCGAAGATGATATTGCGATTTCCTGCATCACCGGCGGCACATGTGAAATCGGTGAAGCCGGATCCATGACGCTCGTCGAACCCACGGCAGACGATTTGACCGCACGGGACAAGATCGCGACCGATGTCGTGCTGGCCCGTTGGGCGGAACGCTGCGGCGCCGATTGTGCTGCAAACTGGAATGAAACCGTTGGCCCGATCCTTGGCCTGAAAGCCGAAGCCAAGTAATCCGGCCGATTCAGTGGGGCGGTCAAACTCCCGCCGACCCACCACAAAACATCAGGTAATCAAAATGTTAGACAAGCTCTTAGGCGGCGCGCGAAGGCTGAGCCTTTGGATGACGTGGCTGGGTGGTACACTGATCGTGTTTTCGGCCTTCCTCATCACTCTCGAAGTCTTTCTACGCAAAGTTTTCAACATCTCGCTGGGCGGGGCGGACGAAATCTCGGGCTATGCCTTCGGTGTGGCAACCGCGTTGGCGATGTCTTTTGCGCTGTTTGAACGCGCGCATATCCGGGTTGACGCCCTGCTCGGAGCAATTCCCAAGGTGCTGCACCCAATTATCAACCTGTTTGGCCTCGTGCTTTTGACAGGATTTGCCTTGGTCATCGTTGTGATGGTGTGGGGTATGGTGGCCGACACGCTGGCTAACGGTTCCCGGTCGATTACTCCGATGCGCGTACCGTTGGCCATTCCCCAGATACCGTGGCTCTTGGGTTGGATGTTCTTTGTAGGCTCGGGCGTTCTGATCGCTCTGGCCGCGATCAGACAATACTTACGAGGCGATCTGGCCGGAGTGCAGGACCTGATCGGCGTGAAATCCCTGGACGAACAAATAGAAGACGAGACGGTATAGACCGATGCTGATCAAGACACTCCTGATCCTACTTGCCCTCATCGGTTTGGCCGTTCCTATTGCCGCCTCGTTGGGTTGGCTGGGCCTGATCCTGCAATGGACCGACAGCCCGATGCCGTTGCACCGCGCAATATCGGATATGGCATGGCAGACCAGCACGGACTTTCTGCTGGTGGCAATCCCGATGTTCGTAATGATGGGAGAGATCCTTTTGCGTGCTGGCATCACCGAACGGATGTACGACGGTATTGTCAAATGGCTTGGATGGTTGCCGGGTGGGTTGATGCATTCCAATATCGGATCCTCGGCCCTGTTCGCGGCCACGTCTGGGTCATCCGTAGCCACAGCCGCAACCATCGGAACGGTGGCTGTGCCGCAGATCAAAAAACGGGGTTACAACGAGCGGCTGTTTCTCGGCACCGTGGCTGCCGGAGGAACGCTCGGCATTCTCATCCCGCCTTCGATCAACCTGATCCTATATGGTTTGTTGACCAATACTTCGGTGCCGGAACTGTATCTGGCGGGCTTTCTGCCTGGATTTCTGCTGGCACTGTTGTTCATGGCAACCGTCGTTGTGGCATGCATGATCAGGCCGGAATGGGGCGGGGACCAATTACGCCACAGCTGGGCAGAGCGGCTTGCTGCGCTTCCTGCACTGATCCCCCCTCTTGGCATCTTCATGGTGGTCGTCGGCTCGATTTACGCAGGTCTGGCTACGCCTACCGAAGCCGCAGCATTGGGCGTTGTTGCCTCGATGGCGCTTGCGGCGTTCAACGGCAAGATGTCGATGGAAACCATGCGTCACGCAATCGAAGGCACAATGCGCACGACCGCCATGATCATGCTGATCATTATAGCTGCGGTGTTCCTGAACTTTGTCCTTTCAATAATCGGCCTGACCCAGGCTTTGACCGATTTTGTCACAGGGCTGGGCTGGAGCCCAATGCAAACCATGTTGATGATCGTCGCGGTGCTGATCCTGATCGGCTGCTTCATGGAGACGTTGTCCATGCTGTTGACCATGGCGCCGCTGGTTACCCCGATCGTTGTGGCGCTGGGTTTTGATCCGGTGTGGTTTGGCATCTTGTTGATGGTACTTCTGGAAACCGCTCTGATCACACCGCCGATAGGGATCAACCTTTATGTGGTGCAAGGGATCAGGAAAGCAGGACCGATGATGGATGTGATCCGCGGCGCATTGCCATTTGTTGTTACCATGTTCGTCATGCTCGGGCTTCTTTTGGTTTTTCCGAAGCTCGCAACCTGGTTGCCTTCCTTGGTGTACTAAACCGCCGAGGCTTCCTTCCCCCTTCATGAAATTCAATGCCGGTTTGGCCGGCAAGCAGAGGAGTTATGTCCATGTGGCAGTTTTGGGTAGATCGGGGTGGCACGTTCACCGACATCGTTGCACGCAAGCCGGATGGAAGTTTGCAGACACATAAGTTGCTGTCCGAGAATCCTGAACGCTATGCCGACGCCGCTGTACAAGGTGTTCGTGAATTGCTGGGTCTGGAAAGCGATCAGGACATCCCAAAAGGGTCAATTCGTGCGGTAAAGATGGGAACCACGGTCGCGACCAACGCGCTGCTGGAACGGAAAGGCGAACGAACCATTCTGTTCATAACGAAGGGGCTGCGCGATCTTTTGCGGATCGGGTATCAGAACCGTCCGCGCCTGTTCGACCTGAACATCCAGCTGCCCGAGCTTCTGTACGAAGACGTAGTCGAAGTCGAGGAACGTGTCGCGGCAGATGGCGAGGTCGTGACACAGCTGGATATCGACAAAACGAAAACCGCGTTGGAAAAGGCCTATTCGGACGGGTACCGATCCGTCGCTGTCGCGTTGATGCACAGCTTTCAGTATCCCGCTCATGAAAAACTGATTGGTGAGCTGGCGCGTGCCGTTGGGTTTCCACAAATCTCGCTTAGCCACGAGGTGAGCCCGCTGATCAAACTGGTGGGCCGCGGAGACACCGCAGTGGTTGATGCCTATTTGTCACCCATTCTTCGTCGATACGTAGAGCAGGTAGCGACAGCTCTGGGCGCCGATGAAGGCGGGTGCGATCAATTGATGTTCATGCAGTCTAACGGCGGCTTGACCGACGCCGATCTTTTCCAGGGTCGTGATGCCATCTTGTCCGGGCCGGCGGGCGGTGTCGTCGGAATGGTACGCACCGCTGCCGATCACGGCTTTGACAAACTGATTGGTTTCGACATGGGCGGCACGTCTACGGACGTGTGTCACTATGCCGGTGAATATGAACGATTCTTTGAAACCGAGGTTGCCGGCGTCCGGATGCGTGCGCCGATGATGTCGATCCATACGGTCGCCGCAGGTGGCGGATCTATCCTGTCCTTTCGTGATGGCAGGATGCAGGTCGGGCCGGAAAGTGCTGGCGCCAACCCCGGACCTGCTGCCTATAGACGCGGTGGCCCGCTAACCGTCACCGACTGCAATGTTTTGCTTGGCAAACTGCAGCCCAATCATTTTCCGTCGGTTTTCGGCCATGAAGGCAACGAACCGTTGGATAAGGAAATTGTGCGCAGAAAATTTGAAGCGCTGGCGGCTGAAATGGGTACGGATAAGTCGATTGAAGAACTTGCCCAAGGGTTCTTGCGCATCGCTGTTGAGAACATGGCAAATGCGATCAAGAAAATCAGTGTGCAACGCGGTTACGACGTTACCAAATATACCATGAATTGCTTTGGCGGTGCCGGGGGACAGCACGCCTGCCTGGTCGCCGACGCGTTGGGGATGGAACGGATTTTCATCCACCCGTATGCGGGCGTTTTGTCAGCCTTTGGTATGGGTTTGGCGGACATCACAGCGATCCGGGAACATCAGTTCCAGTCCTTTATTCTGGATCCAGAGGCACAGAATATCTGCGATGCTCTGGCGAAGTCCGCCAGGGCCGAGGTTGCGGCGCAGGGCGTGGCAGAGGTAGATATCTCGATCTCAGCAACTGCCCATATCCGTCCCGCGGACGCTCAGCAAAGTCTGTCGGTGCCATTTTCCGACCCGATTTCGATGCGCGACGCATTTGTCGTGTCGCACAAGCAGCGCTTTGGATTCGCGCCGGATACCAGCGATCTGATCATCGAAATGCTGGTGACAGAGGCTATTGGAAAGACGGGTGAGCAGGTCACTTTGCCCGATAGTGACGCAACCAACGCCGCTCGGATTCCGGTGACGCTTTATTGCAGCGGGCACCACCAACAGGTTCCCCTTGTTGATCGGACGCAGCTTGGCATTGGTCAATCGATCAAAGGCCCGGCGATCTTGACCGAACCAACTGGAACAAATGTCGTCGAAGACGGTTGGACTGCCACCTGTCTGAGCGGTGGCAACCTGGTCCTGACGCGTGAAACACCGCTGCAGCGGGTTGAAGCAGTCGGCACAAATGTCGATCCGGTTATGCTGGAAGTGTTTAACAACCTTTTCATGTCTATAGCCGAACAGATGGGGGCAACGCTCGCGAATACGGCGTATTCAGTGAATATCAAAGAACGGTACGACTTTTCCTGCGCGATATTTGACCAAAACGGTGATCTGGTTGCCAACGCACCGCATGTGCCCGTGCACTTGGGCTCGATGTCGGAAAGTGTTCGTACGATCCTACGTCAAAACAAGGGCAAAATCCGTCCAGGTGACGTGTTTATGATGAACAACCCCTATAATGGCGGCACCCACCTTCCCGATGTTACCGTCGTCACCCCAGTTTTTGACGAAGCAGGTGAGAAAATCGTGTTCACCGTCGCCTCGCGCGGCCATCACGCTGACATCGGAGGTAAGACCCCTGGCTCGGCTCCGCCCGACAGTCGCCACATTGAAGAAGAAGGCGTGTTGATCGACAATTTCTTGTTGGTCGATCAGGGTAAATTACGAGACGGCGCGGCGCGCGACCTGTTGGGTTCAGGGCGTTACCCGTGTCGCAATGTCGATCAGAACATGGCGGATCTTGCGGCACAGATTGCAGCGAACGAGACCGGCGCAGCCGAACTGCGCAAAATATCGGCGCAGTTTGGTTTGCCAACAGTCCACGCCTATATGGGGCACGTTCAGCACAACGCTGAGGAAAGCGTGCGACAGGTTCTCGACGTCCTGCGAGATTGCAGTTTTTCCTACCCATTGGACGGAGGGGCAAAAATCGAAGTGGCAATTTCGGTAGACAGGGAATCCCGAACCGCCACTATCGATTTTTCGGGCACATCCGATCAATCGCCCCTCAACTACAATGCACCGCTGGCAATTTGCCGTGCCGTTGTCTTGTACGTGTTCCGAACGTTGGTCGGCAGCGACATTCCGATGAACGAAGGCTGTATGAAACCTTTGAAACTGATTGTTCCGGCTGGCACGATGATCAATCCCAACGCACCCGCGGCAGTCATTTCCGGCAATACAGAAGTCTCGCAAGCCATTGCGGACACCCTTTATGGCGCGCTTGGGGTTATTGCCGGCAGCCAGGGCACGATGAACAACTTTGTCTACGGTAATGCCTCCTATCAAAACTACGAAACCATCTGCGGCGGGACCGGAGCCGGCAAGGGCTTTAACGGTACGAGCGCGGTACACAGCCATATGACAAACACCCGCATGACGGACCCGGAGGTTCTGGAAAGCCGGTTCCCGGTACGGTTGGAGGAGTTTTCGATCCGCTCTGGTTCAGGCGGGAACGGTGAGTTTCAAGGTGGCGACGGTATCCGCAGGCGGTTGCGGTTCTTAGAAGAAACAACCGTGACCATCCTTTCGTCCCACCGGGATACCCATCCACACGGTGCTTCAGGCGGCGCCCCCGGCGCGACGGGACAGAACGCAATTGTCCGTAGCGACGGAGCCGTACAAAAGCTCTGTGGCAACGACCAGTCAGTTCTTCATTCGGGAGACGAGTTTGTAATGGAAACACCCGGCGGCGGTGGGTTCGGTCAACCAAACAAATCGGTTTAAGTTGGGGATATACGACGAAAGAAGGGTTTTCGTAATACAAAGGTGCCTTTGACTTGCTCAGGATATTGTGAAAACGCTTTCTTTTGCTACGGAAAAAACAGCTGAGGCCAGCTTCGCTCTGCGGTGTTGGCCTACTGTTGATCAGCTATCTCTTGTGTCGTGAACGGTCGCATTGGGATCTGTTTAGCAACATCGAACTGGTGGATGGAATGCAGCTGTGGGCCACCCGTCGTAGTGCAACTCGATTAGTTCCAGCTGATGCAGCGCTGCATCCGACGACTGAAAGGAGTCTGAAGGAGAAGAACTAAGTTTGTGCTACGGGCGTACGAAGAAACTACCTTGCTGATCTTGCACCCTTCTAAGCGCTGCGCGGCAGCGTGAAAACCGGCCATTCGTTCAGGACACAACGAGATTAGAGCGGGCAACTTACGGGTCGCGGACGAAACTGTCCTATCTTGGAGCAACGGTTACTCACTGATTATTTCAGAAGACGGACCATCCGGTTTCTTGAGTCAAATAGGCGGCTGCCCGTGTACCAGCATTTGAATTGCCGTAGAAATTCAATCCCGGTGACCAAATGCCGATGGAAGCAACGTTGGGTGCAATAATGAGAATTCCGCCACCTACGCCACTTTTCCCTGGCAATCCAACGCGAAATGCAAAGTCGCCGGAACCATCGTAGTGACCGCAGGTCATCATCAACGCGTTGACACGTCGCGCGTGATTTAGGGACATCACTCTTGGCGATCCCTTCAAACCGGCAAGAACGCGACCGGCTCGTGCAAGTTGGATGGTTGTCATTTCAATTGCGCATTGATGGAAGTACGTTCCAAGGACCAAATCGGGCGGGTTAAAAAGGTTCTCATAAGACGCCAGATAATGAGCGAGTGCCTTGTTTCTGGCCCCAGTCTCTTGCTCGGATCTGGCCACGGCGCCGTTGATATGAATGTCATCATCCTCGGCCATTGCGCGCACGAGATTCAAGACTTCGGCCAAAGCCAGTTTGGGCTCACGGCCAGACAGGAGGGCGTCTGTGGTAACAATAGCGCCTGCATTCACAAACGGGTTTCTGGGGTGGCCTTTGTCGCTCTCCAAAAGAACGATCGAGTCGAAAGCAGTACCTGAGGGTTCGCGATCGACCCGTGCCCACAATTGGTCGCCGATCCTTCCCAAGGTTGCAATAAGTGCAAAGACTTTAGAGATGCTTTGTATCGTGAACCGTTGATTGGCCAGCCCCGCAGAATACGTCGCCCCGTCTGCCAAGCAGACACTGATAGCAAATTGGGCGGGTTCAATTTCAGCAAGATCCGGAATGTACTGCGCAGGCTGTCCCCAATCCGCTTCGTGATAGATTCGATCTGATATGCTTGTCAGCAGCGCCTGTAAGTCGAGCATCAGCCAATCCTAATTTTAGCAGTGACGTTGTTGTTCAGCACACCGGGGCCGGCCTAGCTTACAGCTTCTCTGCACCTCCTACAAAGATCGGCAGATCGTGACGGGCCGCAAATTCAGATGTGGCATTGCGAAATGCTCGTTTGAGGACGACATACATAGACACATTTGTGTTTTCCATTGGCATCACAAATTCCATCTCAATGGTAACCCGCGGTTCGAACCTGCGTGCAACAACGCCATGCGGTGCAAATAGCGGCAGTGAAAATGGTTCCGCAATGTTGACGTTTCGTTTGTTGGCCAACAGCGCGTACCGCATTACGGATGATTGGCACCAGATTCGCTTGGATATGCTGCCAGACGCTTCGCCAATCAACCGGGTTTCGTCATCATTGGGTAAGAACATCGTTTCGCTTTCAAACCCCACATGACTATGCCCGCTGAGATCTGTATTTTTGATCACCTTCAGATTGGCTAGCTCATGGTCCTGATGCACAGCGAACACATAATCGGCCGTTGCAAAGGCTTCGGTATGGATCCCTTCAAGATGACCAACTTTGTGCGTTACGGCAAAGTCGAGCTTTTTGTCGTAGAAAGCTTCCACAGTTTCTTTGGCATCCTGATCATAAATGTCGACGAAGGCATTTGGGTAGTTCTGATGAAATGACTCTAGAACCGAGGGCAATACCGCGGCGCCGATAGTCGGTAGGCAGGCTAGGCGAACCCGATCTTCGATCCCTGCACGGATTTCAGCAGCAGCGCGTTGTAGCGATTCGGCGCTATCGTAGACACCCTCAGCGATCCTAAAAAAGGCCATACCCTGAACTGTTGGTGTTACGCCCCGGCCCACGCGAGTAAAAAGTTCGAACCCTACATTTCGCGAAAGTTCGGTGACAAGTCGACTTACACCCGATTGTGTTAACCCCATATGTTCAGCGGCGGCCGCCAATGTCCCAGTTCGCACCACGAGCAGAAACGCCTGAAGCTGCCTAAATGTCATCGTCCAACCCTCTTCGAGGAATGATCCAATATAGTGTGGCCAACAGTTCGTTGAGGATCCTTCAGGTAAAAAAACGCGATTCCCGACCAATACCGGCGAAGTTCCGATAGGCGTCAGATTACGGTGCACGCCATCGCTTCGCAAGTTGGAGGCGCTCAAATAAGCGGTGGTCGCAAAGAAACCGCTCGGCGCTCGCCGCCATTTAACATCTTAGGATAAATGCGAAAAATTTGTATTGCTGACGTAAGGTCAAGTACCTTGATGATTCAGCAGGATTCCGAAGGGAAAATGTTTGCTACCACTCCGACCACGATGAACCACAAGGCACAGCAAGGCACAAGATAAGGCCTGGCAAACTAGCGACCAAGTGAAGTCCTGCGCATTCTTTTTGCTGATGCCACTGTACATACTCGGAGCAAACATGATCTCGAACCGTGCACTTGCATTGTCCTCCGTAATCAGCATGGCGCTGCTTGCATCGCCCTCAATCGCGGATGTCCATCCTGTCACCAATGAAGAACTAGCCGACGAGCAGGTGTTTACATACCGCGTCGGTGATGAATTTGCCTCGATTGATCCGCAACTGGCGGAAGATGTCCAAGGCGGTGAATTCATTCGGGACCTTTTCGAAGGGCTGATGAACCAGGACGCAGATGGCAATCTGGTGCCTGGTGTCGCCACACATTTTGAAGCGAACGCTGACAACACCGTCTACACATTTCAATTGCGTGACAACGCCAAATGGTCGGATGGCAAACCTGTGACCGCCCATGATTTTGAGTATTCGTGGAAGCGACTTGCCGATCCGAACACGGCCTCTCCTTATTCCTGGTTCGCTAAAGAAATGGGGCTGAAGAATGTCAAAGCTGTTATGGCCGGAGATATGGATCCGTCCGAGCTTGGTGTGAAAGCCTTGGATGACCACACACTGGAAGTTCAGCTGGAAAACAGCATGGGGCACTTTCCGCTGATGACGACGAGCGAACCGACATTTCCGTCGCCAAAATGGGCGATCGATGCGCATGGGTCCGACTGGACCAAGCCCGGGAACATCGTATCAAACGGTGCTTATGTTCTGACCGAACATGTCCCCCAAGAAAAATCCGTGCGCGAACGCAATCCGCTTTACTGGAACGACCAGAACACGATTTTGGAAAGGGTCGAGGCTCTTGTCATCAGTGACGACAACGGTGCCCTGACGCGCTATCTCGCCGGTGAGTTGGATCGCACAGAGGTGCCTACCGGGCAATACAATGCCCTAAGCAAAAAACACCCAGACGACGCAGTTAGTTTTCCGCGTCTCTGTGCCTACTATTACTTCATCAACATGACGGAAAACACGCATCCCGCACTGCTGGACCCGCGTGTTCGCGAGGCGCTTTACCTGGCCATTGACCGAGAGGTGATCACCAATGCGATCCTGCAGGGTGGCGAATTTCCGGCCTACACCTTCACGCCCGAGGCGACAGCTAACTTCGTCAGCCCAGACAGCTCGGCACGTGGAATGACGCAAGCCGAAAGAGACGCGCGCGCTTCGGCTTTGCTGGCCGAGGCTGGCTACTCTGGCGAAGAGATTGAGCTGGATCTTCTTTACAATACCAGCGAGGCGCACAAGAAGATTGCGATCATTGCGTCCCAGATGTGGAAACAGAAGCTGGGTGTCGATACCGTCCTACAAAACATGGAATGGAAAACCTTCCTCGAAGCGCGTTCGAACCAGCAGTTCGACATAGGCCGCGCTGGATGGTGCGGGCCATATAACCTGGCATCGTCCTTCCTGGACCTGATGAGCAGCACACACGCATATAACGATGCGGGCTATGCCAATGCCGAGGTTGACGCACTGCTGGAAAAAGCCAAGACCAGCCCCGATCCGTCTGCAAGTTTTACGCGTATCGAGGAAATCCTGGCCACCGACTTCCCGATCATTCCGATCTATCACTACGCAGGCGTTTACATGATGAACGACGATCTTAGGAACTGGCCCGTTGGGAATGTCGAGCAGAAATGGTACTCGCGCGAGCTCTATTTCGCGGCTGACTGACTGGGCAGCGCCGGACCGCACACCACGTCTCTGGTCCGGCACCTCATCCCGAATTCGCCCCAAACATTCCCTTTCCGCGGGAGGTCCCAATGACCGAATTCATATTCAGACGTCTGCTATCCGCGATTCCTACGCTACTTGTTCTGATCATCTTCTCCTTTCTGCTGATGCATTCCGCACCCGGCGGCCCGTTTTCTTCTGACCGACCCCTGCCGCCCGAAGTGCTGGCCAACATCGAGGCCAAGTACCATCTCGACGATCCTCTTCCGCTCCAGATCTGGAACTACGTTGTGGGTGTCGTCACCCAGTTCGATTTCGGTCCGTCCTTTCAATATAAGGATAGGACGGTAAACGAGATCATCGCTCAGGGTTTTCCGGTGACGTTGACTTATGGGTCGATCGCATTTGTGGTTGCCGTTGTGTTTGGGTGCGCCTTGGGCATCACGGCAGCGCTGAACCAGAACTCGTGGCTGGACTATTTTGCCGTGGGTGTTTCTATCGGCGCTCAGGTGCTGCCGAACTTTGTCATGGCGCCGATCCTCGTGCTGATCTTTACGCTATGGCTCGGATGGCTGCCCGGCGGTGGGTGGAACGGTGGGCAATGGCCCTACCTGGTCATGCCGGTGATCGCATTGTCGACCAGCTTCATGGCGTCGATTGCCCGGATCATGCGGTCGTCGCTGTTGGAAGTGATGCACAGCAACTTTATACGAACCGCGCGCGCCAAAGGCCTGTCGGCGCGTGCAATCCTTTTCCGGCACGCCTTGAAGCCGGCGATGCTGCCGGTGATTTCCTACCTCGGGCCGACCTTCGTGATCATGATCACCGGATCTGTTGTGATCGACCTCTATTTCACCACCGGCGGTATCGGGCAGGCCTTTGTAAACTCGGCGCTGAACCGGGACTATTCGGTGATGATGGGGATCACGATCCTGATCGGCTGCCTAACCATCCTTTTTAATCTGGTCGTGGACATCCTCTACGCCTGGATTGACCCCAAGATCAAACTATGAGGAGGCCGCACCATGTCTGACACCGCCATTGCAACTCCTGACGGCCACGTGGAAACACCGACAAAAGGGCGATCCCTCTGGCAGGACGCGCGCCGCCGGTTCTTGCAAAACCGGGCCGCTGTGATCAGCCTATTCGTGCTGAGTTTTATATGCCTTGTTGCCGTTCTTGGCCCGTTTTTTACCGCATGGAACAACGAAGAGGTGGACTGGAGCGTCTTGGGCGACATTGCTACGTTGGGCGCGCCGTCGCTAGGAAACGGCCACTATTTCGGCGTCGATGAACTTGGCCGAGACCTCTTTGCGCGTGTCGTTCAAGGTACGCAGGTTTCACTCATGGTCGGGATCGTCGGTTCGTTGATCGCCGTCACCTTCGGGACCCTCTATGGCGCGACAGCTGGATATGTAGGCGGGCGCACCGACAACATCATGATGCGGCTAGTCGATATCCTGATGTCGATCCCTTACATGTTCGTGCTTATCCTGCTGCTGGTCGTCTTTGGCCGCTCGATGTGGCTGCTGTTCGTGGGTGTCGGATTGATTTCCTGGTTGGAAATGTCACGGATCGTACGCGGCCAGACATTGACCCTGAAATCCAAAGAATATGTCGAGGCGGCACTGGCTATCGGGGTCAAGCACCATGTGATTGTCATCCGGCATATCATCCCGAACTTGCTGGGTGTGATCGTGATCTACGCCACCCTGCTGGTGCCTCAGATGATCCTGACCGAGAGCTTTATCTCGTTCCTTGGCCTCGGAGTTCAGGAGCCCAACACAAGCTGGGGAGCGTTGATCTCGGAAGGTGCCTCGACCCTGCAATACGGCACCTACTGGCAGCTCTTCTTCCCGCTCGCTTTCTTTATTGTGACGCTCTTTTGCTTCTTCTTCATCGGTGACGGCCTGCGCGACGCGCTGGACCCCAAAGACAGGTAGGGACCATTCATGAGCTTGCTAGAAGTCAAAAACCTCTCTGTAGAATTCGACACGCCCGACGGGCCGGTACGTGCCGTGCAGGACGTCAGCTTTTCGCTCGGAGAGCAGAAGACTCTGGCCATCGTCGGAGAAAGCGGATCAGGGAAGAGCCAGACGGCGTTTTCAATCATGGGGCTGCTCGCCGGCAACGGGCGGGTGACCGGATCGGTCAAATTCGACGGAACCGAGATTCTTAATGCGTCGGAAAAAGTGATGAATACCTACCGCGCTGCGCAGATTGCGATGATCTTTCAAGATCCGATGACATCTTTGAACCCTTTCGTCCGAGTGTCAAAGCAGATGGCTGAGGTGCTGATGCTTCACAAAGGGTTAAGTAAAACGGACGCCATCAAGGATAGCACCAAGATGCTGGACGCCGTTAAAATCCCCGACCCGGCACGACGTGTTCACATGTACCCGCACGAGTTTTCCGGTGGCATGCGACAGAGGGTGATGATTGCGATGTCCTTGCTATGCCACCCCAGGTTGGTCATCGCCGACGAGCCGACAACTGCGCTGGACGTAACTGTGCAAGCGCAAATTATGGATTTGTTAAGTGACCTGCAAAGCGATTTTGGTATGAGCATCGTGTTGATTACCCACGACCTTGGAGTCGTAAAGGGATCGTGCGAGAACACGCTGGTGCTCTATGGCGGGCGTGTAATGGAAAGCGGCCCGACGGATCAGCTCTTTGAGGCGCCCACCCATCCCTATACCCGTGGATTGTTGCATGCGGTGCCAAGGTTGGAGTCAAATGACGCCAAGCTGGCTACCATCCCCGGGAATCCGCCCAACATGCAGCAACCACCTAAGGGCTGCGCATTTTCTCCGCGCTGCGGGTATGCCAACGACCGCTGCATCGCCGAGAAGCCCAAGCTGGAACAATTCAGAGCGGGTCGCAGCCGCACTTGTCATCTGTCCTTGGAGGAGCTCGTATGACCAGTACCGAAACATTACTCAAGGTCGATGGCGTCAAGGTCTATTTCAAGTACGGCGGAACCGGCCTCGCGAAGAGAACGGAACAAAAGTACATCAAGGCTGTTGACGGGATCAGCTTCGACATTAGACGCGGCGAAACGCTGGGGATCGTCGGCGAAAGCGGTTGCGGTAAATCCACGCTGGCTCGCGCTGTCATACGGATGGTTCCTGCGCATTCCGGGCGTGTGTTGTGGATGGGTCAAGACCTGCTTGAATTGGATGGAAACGCCATGCGCGACCAGCGCAAGGACCTTCAAATGATCTTTCAGGATCCGCTAGCCTCGCTGAATCCGCGCATGACTTTGGGGCAGATCATCGCGGAACCGTTGAAAACACATTTCCCCAAGATGCCCCGATCCGAGATCCGCTCGAAGGTGGCTGCCATGATGGCGCGAGTTGGCCTGTTGACCAGCATGGTCAACCGCTATCCGCACGAGTTTTCCGGTGGCCAGTGTCAGCGGATCGGGATTGCGAGAGCACTGATACTAGAACCCAAGCTGATCATTTGTGACGAGCCGGTTTCTGCGCTGGACGTGTCGATCCAGGCGCAGGTAATAAATCTGCTGATGGACCTACAGAAAGAGATGAACCTCTCCCTGATGTTCATCGCCCATGACCTGAGCGTTGTAAAACACATCTCCACACGCGTGATGGTTCTGTATTTGGGTAATGTGGTGGAATTGGCCGAAAGCGAAGCCATATATCGGAACCCGTCACACCCATATACCCGCGCTTTGATTGCAGCCGTGCCGGATCTGGACAAGCCCGCCCCGGCAGACCGGGCGTCATTGATGGTCGACGGAGAGTTGCCCTCTCCGCTGGCGCCTCCGTCCGGGTGCCCATTTCGTACGAGATGTCCCATGGCCCAGGATATTTGCAGTACTGACAAGCCGAAACTAAAAACATCGTTCGACGGCCACAGTGTTGCGTGTCATTTTCATCGGGTTGACCAACACGACAACTGAAATTTGCTGTTGCGTAAACAGCGACGGACATTCCACTTACAGCGCTTGCGCCGGGAGGGTTATTGCGAGTTGAACCAGATTGACGGCTCCGATCACCGAAGGCTCGAGGATCGAAGCGACACCTGCACGCTGCTCGTATTCATTTACGATGCGACCAACTTTCCAATTCTGAACTTCATCACCTCAGCCAACAACAAATTTGCCAACGATGTATAGGTTCAACCTTAGCTCGATTTTGCGCTCGCAGCGAACGGCCGGTTTGACGAGCCGCACCGCAGCGACCGAGACGTTGGGTGAACGGCTGCTGTGGGCCGTTGAGCGAAGCGTCCTATAGGCAGGCTGCACTGCTTGAGGACGAGAATGACTTGCCAATATTCATTTGGCCCGCAAGAACTAGGATGCTCAGTTGTCGACCCGTGTAGCGATGGCTGATGAAATTCGACCGGCGCAACACGCCCAAACGGTGGACACATTGAACAGATATGGGCATCTTAGTACGCCGCCTGCAGGGCCTTTTCGATTCATAGCGTTGGACGTCGAAACGGCGGGCAGATCTATCAGTAGCATATGCCAGATCGGGCTTTGTTTTGTTAGCGAGACTGGTTTTATGCAAACTTATTCTGTCCTAATTGACCCCGAGGGACCATTTGAGAATTTCAATACTGAGCTTCACGGGATTTCCGCTGAAACCGTGATTGGGGCTGAAACTTTCCCAATGGTCTACGCGTCCTTGTTTGAAGTCCTGAACACTCACAACCTTGTGCAACACAGTACGTTCGATGAAAAGGCGATGACGGCTGCTTGTGCCCGGTATGGCCTGCCAATGATCTCGTCGCATTGGACTAATAGCGTGTCGATTGCCCGTCGAGCATGGCCATCGTTGAAGGGCGCCGGTGGGCACGGGTTGGCAAATCTTAAGAAGCATCTCGGCCTTGAGTTTCATCACCATGATGCTGGTGAAGACGCCCGTGCTTCAGCTTCTGTGATCTTGAAAGCAGAGGAGACTTTAGGGACGCCGTTGTCTTATTTCAGGACAAACCACCAATTGAAATTCCAATTCGGAAATCCATCCGAGAGATAAACGGTCAAGGTCTAAAAGATGCTACTGAACGACGAACTGATCGTCTGATGTTACGCAGTTTGCGAACTTCGGCTCTGCTGAAGCAGTCATCACAAATTCTGCTTTGCTCGAATTTTGGGGATGAACTGTCTATGTGGTTAGTTAGTAGCGGGGCAGGGGGCTTTGAGTATGTGACGGGTGGGACCATTGGCTAAATCTTAAAAAACAGGGTATGGGAATTTGCTACTGTTGCTCCGGCGTCCGGTGGGCGATGACGTCAGACATCGTACTCATGGTAAGCGGCAATTCGCGGTTACCCGTGCAATGTAAGCCACTCAGCAAAGCACTCTTAGATCGAGGCGTTGAGTTGTTTGTCCAGATCAGAAAACGATGTTGCCCAGAATTCTGCCAGAAACGCTGAAACCTCCTGTTCTGAGATTTCCGATCTATTGCCCTCGGCATCCGTCGCTTGACCCAGTGTATATCGCAGGTCGGTGCCAGTGTTCGTTTGCGTCAGTTGATATGTCTCGGGCAAGCTCACCCCAGTGCGCGCCGGATCCTGGATGCAGGTCGAGAAATAGTCGAACGGTTCCCAATCAGTGATGCGATAGAAAAAGTCCGCCAATTCGTGAGAGCAATGATAACCCGACCCGTTGCCGAGACGCCCTTGTGGGCTGTCGACGGTGATTTTCTGTACTCGGTTCATCCATTTCAGCTTTAGTTCCGGCGCCACCAACGCCTCCCAGACGACTGCAATTGGCGCATCGAAATGATGGCGGAACGTCCAAACTCCGTCTTCCTCGGTCAGGAAATGACGCTCACGATTGGCACGTAAATGTTCCCACGATTTTGCCAAATCGTAGACCATCATTGAAACCTCGCCAAAATGTTCGATTTCCTGCGAAAACGGTTCCACTATGCTCTTGATATCCATGGCGTTTGCAGCGGTTTCACTGAACAGCGCGTAACTACGCACACCGGTGGCTTCAACAACGTTCGTCTTGGCCATTCGGTGGACCAGAATAACGTCGGCGCCGGAAAAGTCCTTTACCGAGCCAAGCTGCATTTCTTCGAACTGGCCATGATGGGCGATAACCTTCAAATCCAGCCCGCTGACATTTGCGCAAGCGTTGCAGGTACAGGTTGTATTCGCAATTATGTCCTGCCGACGAAGTGCAAATGCGTTGTAGAGGTTCTCGCAGATGGTCAGGAAGGTCTCGCCGGAGGGGAAATCCTGCCGTGTCGAATATGCCAGAACCGAATCGCCTTCAGTTTTCCAAAAATGAAGCGGATCACCCACTTGCTCGATCAACACACCCAACAAAGATTGCAAAATCGGATTGGCATGATCCATTTCTGACGATGTCAGAAATTGGGTGTATCCGGATATATCGGCGATCAACAGATATCCAGTTTGAGTTGACATGGCGCCCTCCCCAAAAGAGTGTTTGGCGGGATTACTTTTTCTGTTGCACTGGCGATTAGCCCTCAAGGTCAATTGACGCCAGATCTGCGGAATGCTTGCGTTTCACACAGGGCTCAAAACCACTTCGGGCTGAAACTCGCCATAGACGGTCGTCATCAACAGTAGGCTGGGAGCTCAGAGGCTTAGTAGCAGGTGAGAGGCCGAAGTGGTCACCAATTCACGCATCACCGCCCCTAAAAGGCGGCGCCACTACAGCGACGGCCCTACGTCCATCCGAGTTGTTTTAGTGAGTGCCCGTCGTTCCAGATCTTGGTCATTCGGGCGATCTTACCACCTTCAAATTCCATTACGTAGGCATAGTTGGTTGCGATTTCCTTGCCGGTGGCAGGAACCGGCCCACCCTCACCGGTTTGTTTGCCGCTGAATACTGCTGTGGCCGTTACGATGTTTCGTTCGTGATCAGTCGAGAAAGAGGTGATGTCGTAATTGCCATCGGGGATTGGGGTTAAAATTCCTGCCGTCCAGGCTGTATAACCCTCGATTGTCGAGATGTCGGCCAATGCGTCCGCTTCGCATGTAAATGTGGCACCGATCTGACAGTATGTCTTGCAGACGTCCCAGCCTTTGCCTGTTTCGCACGCATCAAAGAAGGCCATGGCCGTTTCGGAAATACTCATCGTGTCTCTCCTATCCCTGTTTCCTTACGTCCAGCGCTTCGTCGCCATCAGTTCTGTTTGGATGAAATAATTTTAGAACATTTATTTTAAAAAAACAATTTTAAAATAAATGAAGGATGAACTTCACTCGCGAATTTCCCTCATGATCATATCGTAGAAATTTGGTATCACGTGCTTTTTTTCGTCGTGCCGCCCATACAAGACGGTTCCGTGAACGCAAAAAACAACAAAGCTTGCAAGCTGCGCCGTGTCCTTGTCAGGCCCGATGTCTCCATCCGCCTGGGCATTGCGAAGAGCGGTTTCAACCAGCGATTCCACCTCTGCACAGAACGCGCCCACCTGTTCAGCGGCCTCAGGACTTATCACATGTTTCTGCGCAAGGTGGTTCATCATCAGGCAGCCCTTGTATTCCGACTTGGCGGCTCCCAAAAAAACGTTTCGGAGAAACATTTCGACACCCTCTAAATTCGGGTTGTCGATCAGAATACGGTAGCGCGGCCCGATGACATGATCACGATAATGATCCAGAGCCGCTGAGAACAATCCCTCCTTGTCCCCAAACTCCTTGTACATACTGGCCGTATTTAGTCCGGTTTCGCGGACGACATCACTTATTGACGTAGCCTTGTAGCCGTTTTGCCAAAAAACACCCATGGCTTTTTCAACCACGGTTTCGCGCGAATATGATCTTGGTCTACCCATCGGTGAATATTAAAATGATCATTTGAAAATCGCAACACGTACCGCCTGAGCAAGATCAGGAAAACCCGTTCCGCAAGGTAGAATCTTCGTGAGTTGCTGCGGGTGGCCGGTCCTGCAACTGTATCTTGTCAGCACAGCGGGTTAGTTTGGACTACACGATCATGGAGAAAAGGCTCGGGGTGCCTTATCGACGTCAGATCCGGACCTAGGCGTGCTACGGTTCTATATTCATGATCCCGCAGGTTGATACGCGATTTTAGATGGGCTTCGCGCCTGCAGCGAATATCCCGAAAGCGGGCGCGGGTTAAGAATCTGGACTGGCCGCCGGATGTCGGCAATGGGCCGCTCGTGTGATCCGTCAATTGTGGGGCAGGGGGCAACTCTGCGCTGAATCCGAAGTCAGTAGTGAGCCCACTTTGACCGATGCTGCGCTGGGTCCAAATGACAATCTTGGTGCATAAGCGGATCTTCGTCAGCAGGTGTTTCCCACGAGTTCTTGTAAGGATCGGGAGGCAAGGGTTGGTGCCTCCCGTGAATGGATTTCTACTGTGACATCCCGCCTTCGGTCGAGATTTGTTCTTCAACATGACCTTGGTTGGTTACGTCCGAACCCCGTGGAGGATAGTCCTTGAACGTAGACAGGTGGTTTTGAACGATTTTGGCCGCCGGCCCAAATGCCCACATCTTGTTGCCCATCCAGCGCGTATACATCCCCGATTCTTCGGCCGCTTTTTCGTAAGGATCGCGACGCAGGTTGAACAGCGGGGGGGCGTTCAGTTCCTCTTTGGGGCCAGCCCAACCTTCGGTCTGGATCGTGAAATGTGCTTTCCAGTCACCGTGGCGCACTGCCTGCAAGTCTGGACCCTCGTAGTAGATGATCTCGTCCCGGTTGCTCTCGCCCTCACCAGTCAGGAACGACAGTTGATTGTACCCATCGAGATGCACCTGATAGCCTTCGTGGCCCTCCAGCAATGATCCGGTCAGATCGTCAGGCCCTCCGGCGGCGGCAACAAGCGTGGGCATCCAGTCAAGACCCGCAAAAATACCGTTACTCACGGTTCCGGCAGGGACTTTGCCGGGCCAGCGAATGATGGCAGGGACGCGGAAGCCGCCTTCCCATGTTGTGCCCTTTTCGCCATGGAACGGGGTTGTTCCACCATCGGGCCAAGTCATAGTTTCGGGGCCGTTATCGGACGTAAAGACGACAATCGTGTTGTCCGAGACGCCCAATTCGTCCAGTCGCGCCATGACTTTGCCGACGTTGTCGTCCAGCTCTTTCATCACGATGTCCTGCAAACCGCGCCCTTCGCCCAGCATGGCCTCGTATTCGGGGCTCAGATGGGTCCAAACATGCGCCCGCGCCGGTGCCATCCAGACAAAGAACGGCGTATCGTTGTCGACTGCGCGGTTGATGAAGTCCAGCGTGTGGGCTGTTACCTCGTCGTCCAGCGTCTTTTGGCGTTCGGGCGGGGCCGGGCCATCGTCGATGATGCGTTGCTTGCCAACCAGACCCCAGCGTGGGTCCACAGTTTCATCGACTGTATCCGTGGCATAAGCGTGAATGATGTTCCGAGGGCCAAACGTGTCGTTGAATTTCTGATCTTTTGGCCAGTCCGGGTCGGATGTGTATTCCATCGCGTTCAGATGATAGAGCCAGCCCCAATATTCATCAAAACCCTTCACCGTCGGCAGGAATTTGTTCATATCGCCCAAGTGGTTCTTGCCGAACTGCCCAGTGGTATAGCCCAGAGACTTTAGCATATTGGCCAGCGTCGGGTCATTTTCATTCAGACCCTTTTCAGGATCTCCGGGCAGGCCGACTGTGTGCATTCCGGTTCGAACCGGTAATTGTCCGGTGATAAATGCGGATCGCCCAGCAGTGCAGCTTGGCTGAGCATAGTAATCCGTCAGACGCATACCATCGGCAGCCAGTTGATCAAGATTCGGGGTTTTGATGCTTTTCACGCCCTGATGATAACTGCCTAGGCTGGCCCAACCAACATCATCGGCCATGATGACAAGAATATTGGGTTGGTCGGTTTCGGCCAAAACCGGCATTGCACAGACCGAAGCTGTGGCCAGCGTGGCGGAAACCGCAATGGATCGAAGAATGAACATTGTTACCTCTGTGGACGTGGAAGACGATATCGATGGTGGGAATATCGAAGGGTCCATCAGGGATAGCGATTGAGAGTTTCTCGTCGCAACAGAGCTTTACCATGATTTCATATTGTGAAAATTAAAACACAAAACCTGAAACAATCAGACCGTATGATGAACGAAAACGCTTTGACCGCCTTTCTCGCATTGGCTGAAACCGGCAGTTTCCAAAACGCCGCTCGTGCGATGGGTGTCTCCAACGCGTCGTTGTCTCGCTATGTCGGGCAGGCTGAGGACCACACGGGACTTGTTTTGTTCCATCGCAGCCGAAACAGCAGCTCGTTGACACGCGCGGGGCAGGAGTTCTTGCCAATCGCACAGGCGTTGCGTGAAGACCTGGACCGCTATGCGACCCGTGTTTCTGGATTGCGCGAAACCGGGCCGGGCACTTTGCTGATCGGTTGCGGGCCGCTCACCACAAGAACTTTGATCCTGCCCGTCTTGGGAGCCGTCCGAAGGACAATGCCTGATCTGCGCTTCCGAATTCTGGTGAGTGCCTACGCGCGCCCGCTCGATTTGTTGCAGGCAGGAGAGTTCGACGTATTCCTCGGTGATCTGACCTACACACCCGAAGCAGAAGATGTAGAGATCATGGTGATGGAGAAGCAATCCATTCAGTTCGTTGCTCATCGAGATCATGAGATTCACCAGCGCGGCCCGCAAACCATGGCAGGCATATTCGATTTTCCCTTTGCATCACCCCATCTCCACAAACATTGGAAAGCCGCTTTGACAAAAGCACTTGGTGGCGGTGCCGAGGCTGTCGAAAAGGTCAATGTGCAGCCGCATATCGAATGCGACGACTACAACCTCCTGACTGGACTGCTGGCAGAGCCTGAATTTATCGTTGGAGGGATGCCGGACACATTCGCAGAGCTGATCCGTGCAAAGACCGCAAAACCCGTGTCGATGAAACAGAACCTTACATGGAACATTTGCGCAGCGCGCAAGTCGCAGAACACGTCTGCCGCGGTTGAATTGGTTTGGAATGAACTTGCCAAGTATCGGGCGTGATCGGTGGCGGGAGGCACAGGGAGATCTGTAACTGAAACATTATCTGGTCCATATTAGGTCGTTTTCTTAGGCCCGGTAGATTTGCCGAAGTTCCGCTTAGGTACCGAGAGCAGCTTTTGAATGAAAATGACCAACGGCGGCAAAGTCCGCTTGTCGGCAATGGCAAAGCTTAGTCTGGAATGTCTACTTCGGGCCGACAGCTAACTTGGTCGATATTGTGCATGATCCGAATTTCCTCTTTACGTGTGAAAGCGCTTCGCCAACTCGTGGCGGCCGAAGCGATACTGCGGCGCTACTCTGGTAGACCGGCCTTTAGCATAGCATCCGCCCAGAACCTGCGCAGTTCGTCAGTCTTGTAGACCATATGGCCAGTATAGGTTTGCACTGAAAATTGAGGATCGATTGAAAGAACTGCGTCTACTGCTTTCGTAGCATTTTCGGTGTCATCAAGATCAGCGTGGATCGCTGCCAAACGGATTTGGCACAACAAGGTGCCAGGCAGGCGGGTTTCCAAGTGCCGGTAAACTGTTCTTGCTTGCTCCAGCTGACCTAACCCGCGATAGGCATCCCCCAAATGGCTGAAATACCAGTCCGGGCTGTAGGGCGACAGCCGAATGGCCTTTCGCATGCTGTTCAGGCTTTCCTCAAATTCACCACAACTATTGTAAGCAATTGCCAGCATGGCATGAGAAATCGAGACGCTGGGTTGCCGTTCGATAGCTTCTTTGCAGAAGGCTTTGGCTTCATCAAAACGAGATTCATTTGTGAAAATATACCCTTGTAGAGCATAGACATCTGCCGGGACATTTTTCATCGGTAACAATGCGTCGCAGATGGACTGGGCCTCGTCAGTTGACGCCTTCGGATCTTGATGAAACCCAAGGCGGGCACCGACTTGCAACGCCCAGCCGAGGCCCGTTCTGAATGATGAGTTCTCGGGGTCAAGCTCAACTGCTTTCCGGTAGAGCTGAATCGCGGAGAGATTCCCTTCTTTTGTAAATTTGTATTGTTCACTGATGCCACGCATCATCAAATCCCACGCCTCAAAGTCAGGCGCTTGATCAGCCCAAAGCCTGAGCTCTTGTCCATGAGTAAGGTTGACCGCCAATGAGATGGAAATCTCGCGTGTGATTTCATCTTGAACGGTAAAAATGTCTTCAATCTGACGGTCATACCGGTCGGCCCACAAATGCGACCCGGTTTGACACTCAATAAGCTGCCCAGTGATGCGAATCCGCTGCCCCGCCTTTCGAACACTCCCTTCAAGGACGAAACGAACACCTAACTCCCGTCCAACCTGTCTTACGTCGACAGACCTTCCTTTGTAGGCGAATGTCGAATTTCGCGCCATCACGATGAGGCCATTTATATGCGACAGCGCGGTTATGATGTCTTCGGTAATTCCGTCCGCGAAGTATTCCTGCTCTGGGTCGCCTGACATGTTTTGAAATGGCAGGACAGCGATTGAAGGTTGGTCCGGCAGCTCCAACTGCTCACCCGTTAGAACTTCGTAGAACTCGGGTGACAGGCGCGCCGGGTCGAGATCGATGCTGTAGGCGCCAATCTTATGCTCAATGTTTTTTAGATCTTGCTCACCCAAATCCTTGAAGCTGCCGGACACCTTTCCTTTGATCTGACGGTATACATCCTCGGAAATGCAGACGCTTCCTGGTTCTGCGATTGCCTCCAATCTTGCGGCTACGTTGACGCCTTCGCCAAAAACATCTGAACCTTCAGAAATCACATCCCCCAGATGAATACCGAAACGCAATTGAATGCGTTGCGCGCGGGGCACGTCAGATTCTCGGTCCTGCATTGCTCGTTGAATGGCAATAGCGCACTCTGCCGCGTCGACCACACTGGTGAATTCAGCCAACAAACCATCGCCCATCAACTTGACAATTCGCCCTCTGGACTCGCGTATTTGGGGTTGAACCAATTCAGAAAGTAAAAGGTTTAGGCGTAGTAACGTGTTTTCTTCATCACGGCCCATGAGGCGTGAGAAGCCAACAACATCGGCTGCCAAAATCGCTACAAGTTTCCGCTTCAATGTCAGCCCCCCGCAAAAGTTACGTTAGAGGCAACGACCCGTAAGGTCTACATTTGTGCCCCGTTGAACGTTTGCTGTTCCATCGCGTAGGTCTTTGTCAGTTTCTTAAATCGGCTACCAAGGTTCATTACATCGTGAATTCAACTTTAGCGATCCAAAACCAAAGACCGCTTTGTATGGGTTCCTGCACTCCGGAGCAGAGATGCGAATAGCAGCAAAGTCCGCACAGTGGACATTCAAGCAAGTTGCAGCAAACGACCGGTATGCGGACTTTGCTGTCATTCGATCTGTGGCTTTCGCTGACGCAGCATCGTCTCGCAGGAGCAGCACTGAATTAGTTTTGTCACAGCAAGCCTCGCCACAGCGACCGTTCAAACCGCGTACAACGACCATGATCGAGAACGTACCTTCGCCACGTGGCCAGTTATGCGAACGACGTGGGACTTTGCCGCCATCGTCCCTGCGGGTATTGGCTGGCGCAGTACTTGCTCGCGTGTGCAACACCTTAGTTTGGGCTTCCCGAAGCGTCGGGAGCGCATCGATCAGCAGCTTGTGCCACAAACTCGGTACGGCACCGATTTCCAACGACATGTCACAGGCGACCGGCAGAGAGACATTGAGCCGTGCTTGAGACCAGGTTCGCACCAACGCCCGGGTGTGCGAAGAAACTGGCTTCCTGCGGGCGTTAACTTTGCTCCGCTCTTCCCGCATTCGAAGACAGGCTGACCTAGCTGATATTCCATAGGACGAACGCGAATGCTGACCGTTGCTTGTGTGATGTGCACAATTTCAGCGGCACCAAAGAAGCTGCCGGTCTCAACCTCCCTGAGGGTTGTTCGTGCAAATTTAATGTCCATACTTACCTATTTGTAATTCCGATATCACCGTCAATATAAATTTGTTTTTCAAATCATTCGATTGACCCCATATTGTCTGTGTAGCGGTCAGGAGCAGTCACATGTTCGGAACACGATCCATGATATTGTGAGAAGTGTCGCACCCGATCTCTCGTGACGCCGACGCCTGAGTGAGGAGTTTTCACGGTCCCGCTCTTGGGCCGCTACATCAGGAATGAAGATTTCAACCTGGGATCCCTTGGATGCCCATTCATGGAGAAAAACATGAGCCGCGTATCAATAGGTGCACTTCTCGCGATGCTGATGATGACATCGGCTTTTGCAATGCCCGCCGAAATCGATACCGATGGTGATGGAATGGCGTCTTTTGCCGAAATCCAGGCGTTTTATCCTGAAGTGACAGAAGAACTATTCGGAGAGATCGACCTTGATGACGACGGATACGTCAATGATGAAGAATTCCTGGAAGCGGTCGGAGAAGAACTCATCCCTGATCCGGTAACTGACGCGTAGCCAGGAGGTCGCAGAGTGTTTGACACATGTCTAACAGCACACGGATCAAAAGACTGTTCTTAGCTGCAGCAGGCTTCTCGCTGCTCCTGTCCCCCTTCGTCATGCTCAGCCAGGCCAGCCCGTCCGCTGGAACCTCGGCCCTGGTAGTTCTTGTTTCGATGTCCATAGGTTTTCAGGCGTTGGTGACAGCAGTATTGAATTCGCAACATTATTGCTGGGTTCGTGGCGCTTTGGGAATTGCATTGGGAATTGCAATACTGGGAGGTACGTCGGCGCTCGGCGACGCCGAACAGTACACGGTCGCACTAAGTGCTAGCATCGCAGGGGTTACTATCATCTCAATCGCAGTTGCCGAGTGTTTTGGTAACAGTCAAAACGGCCGCTCCCAGGCAGGTGAAGGGCGGGAAATTGCCCTGTATTCATTGCGCTACTGGCACCGGCTGGGTGAGCCACGGAAGGCTCCAGAGACGATCTTAGCCTTCAGGTCAAGCTGTCAGAGGTCAGGTAAGCCGACAAAATCGATCCACCCTGTGACGATCAGCGGTTGACGTACTGGTAACTGGTGCTTTGCCGTCAAGAGACCTCGTAAGAAAACCACGCCGACAGGTTCACCGAGATCGTTAACTATGTATCGGGAACTTTATTTCACCCCGTCAACTTAGGAGCCAGATGTCCGAAAAAGACTGCGTCCAAGGAGTATGTATTGACAAAACGAATATCAACGCGCAGATAAATTCGCTTTTCAGAATTCCGTGGCGCGCGTAGCTTTGAGCAATGATGCAATCGTTGGTCTGAGGAATCAGAGATGGCCAAGCAGAAACCCGTAGATAAGTATTTCCGCGACCAGGATCGCAGCCCAACGAGCATCTTGTCTCGCTTGAAGTCAAAAAAACAGATGCGCAAGTTTGCCAAGAAACACGCCAAAACCTGGCGTGAAGATTTTTACGGTTCACCCGCCCAGAACTAGCTTTCCGGCTACTACTTGAGTCCAACAGGGGGCATGAAGCCTGCATGCCGCTAAAAAGCGCATGCAGGCATCTTTTGCTGCATTATCCGAAAATTTGGCTTCAGCGATAGAAACACTCACATACTAAACGTCCTTGAAACACCATAGGAGACATTGCAATGACAACACTCACCATGAAAGACAGACGTCTTTGGATCGCGGGTGTCGCGGCGACCGTTGTTCTTGTTGTTGCCGCCGCGTACTTCGGCGGCTACTTCGTCGACGGCGCGACTGACGCTGTGATACCGACCAGTCCTGAGGTTTCATCACCGGAGGGATGATCTACTAGCATTGTGATCGGATGCGCTGATGCAGTACATGTCAGCGCATTCACTTTTCAACGACCGGCAAGGATCGTGCGAATTCCCTAAGATAGCTGGCCGCCTGGCCTGGAAAGCTGTCGCTTTGTTCTTTGTTAAATACTGCATGTGCTGCGTAGGCAAACCGAGGCGCATTATCTACCAACCACAATGATCCGTCCTTGATGCCTGTTTCAACAATTCGGCGCGGAAAGTAGCCCGACGCAGGAGTGGACATCAGGTATTGTAGTCCAAGTGTTCCGATCTCCAGATGTAATCCCGGCGTAATAAGATCAGGGAAGTTCAGCAGGTGATCCGCCCGAAATTCGGGACCCCAATCAATAAAGATATAACGTCCACCGAGCGGATCTTCGAAATTTTCCATGTCACTGCTGACGAGGACAAACTCGTCTTCAAAGAGTTGCAGTGCAACAAGCCCAATCGTATTTCTGGGACGGTACATGACTGCGAGGTCTAGAATACCATCTTCGACTTGCTGGTTCAGATCGACTGCGTTGGCCCAGGACGCTTTGACGGCCACGTTTGGCAGCGTGTTCTCCAAGCCTGGCATAGCTGTGGTCAAAAACCCATCCCACAGGCTGGGGAATGCACCGATTTCAAGTGAGGCATAGAGTTCGGCAGGCAATGCGGCATCCAGCTTTGCCTGCATCCACGTTCGAACAAGCGTGACTGCATGCCGCTGAAAATGCACTCCGGCTGGCGTCAAAGTTGCCCCTGTCTTGCTCCGTTCAAAGACGGGGTGCCCAAGCTGTTGTTCAAGGGTTCTGATACGCATGCTTACCGTCGATTGGGTAACGTGCACCTTATCTGAGGCTTCGAGAAAGCTACCGGTTTCGACGACAGCAAGAAAGGTTCGGGCGAGTTCGATATCCATACGGCACCTATTTGCATCTACGATAATATCGTCATGTTAAATTCGTTATTCAAGTATGAACGAATGTGAGAATTTGATCCTGCGAGCGACTCTCGCTCGCTGTGATCAGGAGCATTTCACATGAAATCGACATCCAAACCCAAGCCCAAACCCGCGTCGAAACCGGAGTCCAAGGACAAACCAACGGTCGGCGCTGCCAAAGCCGGACACAACTCGGATCGCTAAGCGCATCCGAGATCGCCCCAAAAACAACAAGGGCTGCTTGAGGGCAGCCCAATCGAGAAAGGAGAATACAATGAATTGCTTTTTCTACGCTATTTTCCTCGCTTCTATTCTTGCCACAACGGCTGGCGCAATGACCGCCGATGTTGACACGGATGGCGACGGCTTCGCGTCGATGGCGGAACTTCAGGTGGTCTACCCTGACCTGACAGAAGAGGTGTTTCAGGAAATCGACACTGATGGTGACGGTCTCGTCAATGACGAAGAGATGCTCGTTGCCATCGATGCCGAATTGATCGCTGACCGCGACGACGACACATAAAGCCGACCGGTGAACGCTTGCCATGTAAACATTTGATCTGTTCCGATGGCTCGATACCACATTTGGGCTCTGGTTGATCCTGTCCCCCTTTTTGATGTTCAACCAGCCCTCCCTGTTTCGAGGTGTGGTAACCAATGAAGCGGTGACCTTGATGGCATTCGGCCTGCTTGCCCATTTTATCGCGGGTGCCAGCTACAAGAAGCACCGAGCAATTCAGATGGCCATAGGTGGCGTTCTCGGAGTCGGACTGATCATATCGCCCTGGTTGTTCTGGTTTTCCAGTAACGCCTCGGCGGCATGGCACACCGGACTGATCGGTCTTGGTGTTTTGGTGACAACTCTGTTTGCACTGGTGAATTGCACTGGTGAAGTCTCAAACCGAGTTGAGTTCTTAGTAAGTTTGTTACCGAGGGGTGGGAAACCGCCCCTCACTCCTTTGGACCATTCCGGAACGCATGGAAGTAGCTAGATGGATATTAAGTTTGCACGAGCATTTGTCGCGATTGTCGAAACCGGCAGTTTCCGAAAGGCCGCGGCAAGACTGAGCCTGGAGGAAGCGACGGTGCGCGATCAAATCGCAGCTATGGAGCGTCTGTTGGGCAAGCAGGTTTTCAAGGAAAACGGATCTGCCCCAAATCTGACGTCAGCTGGTCGGCATTTCCTGCCGCATGCTAGGGCGTTGATACGCACCTGGACAAAGGCAAAACTGGAAGTTGCGTTGCCAGAAGACATCGAAGTTGCGCTGGAGATTGGAACGACCTCCTATCTATGGGAGCATCTGCTCTTGCCTTCCTTCTTCAGGATCAGAAAAGAGCTACCAAAGATTGTGATCAAGACAATCATCGGCACTCCGGAAACGCTTGCCCAACAGTTCAAATTTGGAAGCCTGGATGCTGTCATTACGCATGATGCATCGCTCTTTGATGTGGGTGAACGTGCACATCTGTTTCGTGATGAATATGTCTTGGTGGGTCATGACAAGAAGCAGTCATCGCCAGACAATTCCTATGTGTTCCTCGACTGGGGTCCGCAGTTCAGGGCCGAGCATCTTCTGTACTTTCCACATCTTGTGACACCGAACCTGCAGTTGGATGCTAGCCCGGCCGTTGTCGATTATGTGGAGGACGTTGGAGCCAGTGGCTATTTCCCGCATCGTTTGATCTGCGAAGACCTGTCAGATTTGGTGTTCGATGTTGTCACAGACGCACCACGCATTCCCTATTCCGCCTACGCAATTTTTGATCGCGAGATGAGCCAGAATGTGATGGCCGTTCTGAAAGCGATCCTAACCGAGACGTCCAACCCTGCAGTGACAGCAATCCAACGCAAGATGATACTCGTTCATTAGGGTGCTGACGATGGTCAGCCACTGTTCTGGCACAAGCCATCGTCAAAGAGGGCATGAACCCCATGGGTATCAAACGCGGGATCGACAAGGTCGTCGCGGCTGTTGTGACCGAAGTGAAATCGATGTCTCCCCCGTTGGTGACACAACCGAGATCGCAAAAGTCGGCACAATCTCTGCCAATGGTGAGGCTGCAATTGGTCAGCAGATTTCTGATGCGATGCGGGAATGCCGTCCTGCAGGCGTGAGTGTCGCGCCAGATTTTACACGCTCGAACACAAGCTGACCAAGCTACTGCTCAAGCGTTCGAATACGCATGCTTACCGTAGACTGGGTGACGTGCACCTTGTTCGCAGCGTCGAGAAAAGTACCCGTTTCAACAATGGCCAGGAAGTGTGGGCAAGTTCAATGTCCATGGATCACTTATTTAAGTATCCGATATTATCCGCGAGAAAAATTCGTTATTCAACACGATTGGTGCGTGCCATATTTGTCATGTAGCGCGAAAGTGTCCCCACCAGGTCGGAACGCATTTCAACCGTTCTCATATTGTAGTGGAGGTCCCGATCTGCGGAGCCGTTGCAATCTGGGTGCCAGAGAAACCCAACCGACGCCCACGCGCTACACCAACCCCAAACTGGGCACGCCATGAAAGGCAGCCCATATTCTCATGGAGAAGAAAAATGAGTCGGGTTTCTATTGTTGCTCTGCTCTCTTCGGTGTTTGCCCTTCCGGCATTCGCAATGCCTGCCGATCTTGATATGGACGGTGATAGCTTGGCGTCGCTGGCAGAGCTTCAGACCAAGTATCCTGAAGTCTCGGATGATCTCTTCCTGGAGATCGACGCGAATGCCGATGGTTTCATCAATGACGACGAGTGGATTGCCGCTGTCGATGCAGAGCTTCTCCCTGGTCCCGCAGGGGATCAGTAGGCAAAGGTCGTCTTGGTTATGAAGAAGCCCATCCCACCCCATAAATGGCTGCTTGCTGCGGTGGGTATCTGGTTGGTTCTTTCCCCATTTCTCCTGTTTCGTGAGGAAACTCTGTTGCAGGGTATGGCTGAATCTGAAGCTCTCGTCTTCATGGCCGCTGGCTTTGGTGCCTTGGTCATGGCTGGCGCTGGCGATCGGAGCCACCTTCTCGCACGGGTGGCTCCGGTATCGGCACTGGGGTTTGCGCTAATCGCCGCTCCTGCGGCGCTGAACTTCACCGGCCACATTGTGGCAACGGCCAATGCATGGCTATCGGGATCGGCGCTGATCGCGCTCGCTGTTTGGGAGGTAAAGGCGAGTCGCAGATTGGGTGCAATCTCGTAGACTGGCGCGGGGCGGGACGTCCGCCCCGCGTTCTTTTATGTTTTGGCGAGACCACTTAGAGGATCTCGTCCTCGTCGCACATCGGATCTCCATCAAGCTGGTTGGCGATCACGTCGACTCGCATTCCAACATCCGCGCTGGTCGTTGCCGCAATGTGAAACAGCGCGTCGCCCTCATGTACGACACCGTCAGCAAGACCCTTTACCCAAGAGACGAAGATGAGCGGCACAGACACCATTCCTGGGGATATTGAAGCGCAACTGCAGCAAGCTTTGTCAGACGGCGATGGGGCTGCACTTGCAAACCTGCTTGATCCGCTGCCCCTAAGTGAAGCCCTGCGCGAATTACTCAACCTGCCCGTGGATCTGCGGAGCGCCGCCCTGTCGTTGCTGCCATCGGAACTTGCCGCCGAACTCGTTGAAGAAGCGCCGAATGCGTTGGCGGTCGATCTGGTCGAACACATGGTGACGGAGCAGGCCGCAGAGGTCATTGAGGAACTAGCCTCGGATGTTCAGGCCGATGTCATCGGTGAGCTTGAAGGCGCGGACGCCGAGGCGATCCTGGCCCGAATGGACCCTGAAGACGCCGCGGATGTCCGGCGGCTGGTCGAGTATGACGATGATCTTGCCGGCGGTCTTATGGTCGCAGAAGCCTTCACCTTTTTCGAAACCGACACAGTGGGAAAAGTACTCCGACGGTTTGCCGACGAGGAATTCGATCTCGAACGCTACCGGGGCCAGCACCCTTATGTTCTGGATGCAAATGGTGCGCCGATCGGTGTGGTCTCGCTGCGCGGGCTGTTGTCCACCCGTCGTAGCGCCCGGCTCACCGACATCATGGTGCCTCCAATCACCGTCCCGGCGACCCTGCCACTGGAGGATCTGGAGGACCTCTTCGATGAACATCCGTTCCTGGGGCTGCCCGTTGTCGAAGCGGACGGGCATCTGGTCGGCGTCATCTCCCGCTCTGCAGTGAATGAAGCCTTACGGGAACGCGCGGAATCGGCCAGCCTGAAACGTCAGGGTGTTTTCGGTGATGAACTTCGCTCGATGCCGCTGCCACTTCGGGCGCGGCGGCGGCTTCAATGGCTTTCGACCAATATCGTCCTCAACGTCATCGCAGCCAGCGTAATCGCCGCCTATGAAGAAACGCTTGCCGCCGTGATCGCGCTCGCCGTGTTCCTGCCGATGGTATCGGACATGAGTGGCTGTTCGGGCAATCAGGCCGTCGCCGTCAGCATGCGCGAGCTTTCGCTTGGCCTCGTGCGGCCCATCGACGCCATGCGGGTGTGGACAAAGGAGGTGTCGGTCGGCGTGATCAACGGGTTCGTTCTGGGACTTCTGATCGGCGTCGTGGCATGGCTCTGGAAAGGCAACCCGTTTCTGGGACTGGTCATCGGCGGCGCGCTTGGGCTCAACACAATCATAGCTGTGTCAATCGGCGGTGTCCTGCCTTTGCTATTGAAGCGCATCGGTCAGGACCCAGCGGTCGCCAGCGGTCCCTTGCTAACGACCATTACGGATATGGCGGGATTTTTCCTCGTCCTGAGTCTGGCCACTGCAATGATGCCACTCCTGGTTTGAATGCGACGTGACACTTTGGTCGTGCGTATATTTGCTATTCTGAAATCCAGGATGAATGGCGGTTGAACGGGCACGTAGCCTTGGGGCCGCGACGCCACGAAACTATCTGCCCAAAAAAGAAAAAAGACGTCGCTTTCGAACACTTTGGTCGAAAACGGCGCAGCGACACATGCGCGTTGCCGCAATATCCAACGACAGTCTGAAAATGGTGTTCAGAATGATGGAAGTACATTCGATTCCCGGCGCTTTCACGGCGCGGGAATGCGAGCAAATTGTTGCCTCATCAAAGCTCGCCCCCGCAAATGAGGCCTTGCTGGTCGGCCAGAACAAAGATCACAACTTGCGCAAGTGCGATGTGACTTGGCTGGACGACGTCACCGGCACCGGGTGGGTAATGGCACGTCTGATAAGTCTGGTGCGCCGCTCCAACACTGATAGGTTTGACTTTGATCTGCGGGAATTCTCCGAGAGCCCTCAGGTCACCTGCTACAAAGCCTCAGATGGTGGCCATTTCGCTTGGCACTCCGATATCGGAGATAGCCCGACCGCTCGAAAACGAAAACTGACACTGGTTGTGCAACTCAGCAAACCCGGATTGTATGACGGGGGTGACCTGGAGATCATGCCAGATGCCTACGCAGTGACAGCCAGTCGATACCAGGGAAGCGCGACCGTCTTTCCGAGCTTCTTGCTACACCAGGTGACGCCGGTTGAGCAGGGCGAGCGATACTCGTTGACGGTGTGGGCGCATGGCCCGGCCTTTCGTTGAGAAGTACATGCAAGGCACCTTTTTCTGCTCTTTGCGTACGTGCCACGTGGTGCTGTTTGAACCTATCCCGGCCAGCAATCGGTCAATAATCTCGCGTCGTCCTGGGCGCTTCGTCGTCAATATTCAAACCTCCTTCAAGCTATTGAATAAAAACGCTTATATCCGTACTTTGCGAAGCCAAAAAAATATTCAATCATGTCTCTTGAAACTATTCTTTCACATCCCAAAATCCCGCTTGTTAGCACTCTTCAACAGGGAGCGCTAATAGGATGAATCGCCAAATGAGGAGAATTCAGAATGGCCTTCAAACCTCTACATGACCGTGTGCTGGTTCGTCGCGTTGAGAGCGAAGAAAAAACCGCTGGCGGCCTGCTCATTCCAGACAGCGCAAAAGAAAAGCCCAGCGAAGGCGAAGTTGTTGCAATCGGCGAGGGCGCACGCAAGGACAACGGCGAGCTGATCGCAATGGCCGTTTCCGTAGGTGACCGGATCCTGTTCGGCAAATGGTCGGGCACCGAAGTCAACATCGGCGGTGAAGAACTGCTGATCATGAAAGAAAGCGACATCATGGGGATCATCGAGGATTCTGCCGCGGCAAAAGCCGCCTGACGCCTCAGGTTCACCAGGTAACAACAAACAACATACTAAGGAGCAAGTCACATGGCTGCTAAAGACGTCAAGTTTACGACCGATGCCCGCAATCGCATGTTGCGCGGTGTAAATATTTTGGCTGATGCCGTTAAAGTGACGCTGGGCCCCAAAGGCCGCAACGTGGTTCTGGACAAATCCTTCGGCGCGCCGCGCATCACCAAGGATGGCGTAACCGTTGCCAAAGACATCGAACTGGAAGACAAGTTCGAAAACATGGGCGCGCAGATGGTGAAAGAAGTCGCCAGCCGCACCAATGACGAAGCCGGCGACGGCACCACCACTGCAACCGTTTTGGCCCAAGCCATCGTTCGCGAAGGTCTGAAGCAGGTTGCAGCGGGCCTGAACCCGATGGACCTGAAGCGCGGCATCGACCTGGCAACTGCCAAGGTTGTTGAAGGCATCAAGTCGGCTTCGCGTGAAGTCAAAGACTCGGCCGAAGTTGCTCAGGTTGGCACCATCTCAGCCAACGGCGAAGCCGAAATCGGCCAGCAGATCGCAGACGCGATGCAGAAGGTTGGCAACGAAGGCGTTATCACCGTCGAAGAAAACAAAGGTCTGGAAACCGAGACCGACGTTGTTGAAGGTATGCAGTTCGACCGTGGCTACCTGTCGCCTTACTTCGTCACCAACGCAGACAAGATGATCGCAGAACTCGACGACTGCATGATCCTGCTGCACGAAAAGAAACTGTCCTCGCTGCAGCCGATGGTTCCGCTGCTCGAGCAGGTGATCCAGTCGCAAAAGCCGCTGCTGATCATTGCTGAGGATGTTGAAGGCGAAGCGCTGGCAACTCTGGTTGTCAACAAACTGCGCGGCGGCCTGAAAATTGCTGCTGTCAAGGCACCGGGCTTCGGCGATCGCCGTAAAGCCATGCTGCAGGACATCGCAATCCTGACCGGTGGTCAGGTCATCAGCGAAGATCTGGGCATGAAGCTCGAGTCCGTCACCATGGACATGCTGGGCACCGCCAAGAAAATCGAAATCACCAAAGACGAAACCACCATCGTCGACGGTGCTGGCGAGAAAGCCGAGATCGAAGCACGTGTTGCTCAGATCCGCACTCAGATCGAAGAAACCTCGTCGGACTACGACCGTGAGAAGCTGCAAGAGCGCGTTGCCAAACTGGCAGGCGGTGTTGCCGTTATCCGCGTCGGCGGCATGACCGAAGTCGAAGTGAAAGAGCGTAAGGACCGTGTGGACGATGCTCTGAACGCAACTCGCGCTGCCGTTCAGGAAGGCGTTGTCGTCGGTGGCGGTGTTGCGCTGGTTCAGGCCGGTAAAGCACTGGACTCCTTGAAAGGTGCAAACGCCGATCAGGACGCAGGCATCAACATCGTTCGCAAAGCCATCGAAGCGCCGCTGCGCCAGATCGCTGAGAACGCAGGTGTCGACGGTGCGGTCGTTGCTGGCAAAGTTCGCGAAAGCGGCGACGCAGCGTTCGGCTTCAACGCACAGACCGAAGAATATGGCGACATGTTCTCGTTCGGCGTGATCGACCCGGCCAAAGTTGTCCGTACCGCTCTGGAAGATGCGGCATCGGTTGCTGGCCTGCTGGTCACCACCGAAGCAATGGTTGCCGACAAGCCCGCCAAAGAAGGCGCGGCACCTGGCGGCGGCATGCCCGACATGGGCGGCATGGGCGGCATGATGTAAGCTAAGTCTCAACAAGGGGGCTTCGGCCCCCTTCGTTCTTTTTGTTGGCAACGGGTTTCATCGACCAAAGTAGGCTTCCCGCACCCGCAGCGAAATTCGAGAACCTCTATAAACAACAAACGTCCTGTACACGGCCCGCTGCCTCCTGAACGAATGGCAGGTGTTTGTGCGCGTTACATTGCTAAGGTTCCATGCTGGTGCAGCAATTTTGGTGACGTTTGTGCTCGCAGTACGAAAGTGAAAAGACCGGGGAGGGCTCGCAGTCGACCTTCGCTGGTTCCCGTGCCTATGTCTGGAGGCAGCCCTAGCCGGACATTCCAAACTGAACTTTGCAAATCCCGACAAGCGGACAAAGCGGACTTTCGCCAAGCCTGTGTGAACGGCTGCTTGTTTACTCATTCTTTGCTCGTGTTGAAGCGCAATCAAAGACTTAGTTTTTGCGTGAGGGTTAGGTTTCACGCTAGGGTATCCGGTACTATCTGGGCAAGTTTTGAACTCAACCGCGATCAATTCAGTTATGTTTAAAGGAAGAGAGGCAAATGAGAACGGCAACAGGAGTCTTCATTCTCGCACTGATCGGTGTGCCTGCGGCCGCATTCGATCGTCAAACAACAGAGGCGTTGACTGCGTGTCATGATTACGTTTGGAACGTCCCACATTTTTCTAGTCTACCAAATGCCGCAATAAGTGTTTTCCCTGGTTGGGAAAACGAAAACCAGTATGTTGTTTTCTGGAATGTGTATTGGGACGACCCCAGGGTCAGACGGGCGGGAAACTGCACCATTAAGGATGGTTCCGTAGACGGTTTTGAAGACTATACTGAAATGAAATAGTTGAGTTCTTTTTGTGAGGGAGGTCGGGCATTGGGAAACATGATTGCTGCCACAGGGAAAGTTCTTTCCAATTATGCCACGTTTTCAGGGCGCGCGTCGCGACCAGAGTACTGGTGGTGGTTTCTTTCTCTTCTTCTGGTCTTAATTGTTGTTGGCATTCTGGACGCTTTGTTCATTGCGCCATTACTTGGCTTTCAGATTGGCGATGAGAATGCAGGTCAACCGCTGTCAGTTTTGGTGAGCCTCGCAGTAATTCTTCCCAACCTTGCGGTAGGTGCAAGGCGATTGCACGATACCGGCAGATCAGGATGGTGGCTGTTGATAGGTTTCGTTCCGTTGATAGGTGTTCTGGTGCTAATTTACTTTTTCGTACAGCCAAGTGACCAAGAAGCAAACGCGTTTGGCGATAAGCCGAATTGGCGATAGACATTATTACCAGATAAACTTCGGACGAACGTTGCGGCGCAGAAACTAAACCTAAGTTTTCGCGGTATATGGGTCGCGACACGATAGAACCACCATCAATGTAAGTCTTGTGTCGGCATTGGGCTCAATGCAGTCTTTAGCTGTACCAGGCTTAAATGTCCGCTCTGCGGACAGAGTTGCCGTCCGCCTGGATAGCCCGATTGTCCGGTGATGAATGCTGATGATCAAAATGCAACAAAGCACCCATGTTTCCATGGGCGCTTTGGTTAGTATGAAGGCTCTTACCGTGCCAGTTGGTAGCGCTTCATCGACATAGAAGATGCATCGATCATGCTCATAAACTTCTCAGCAGCCGGAGCAGAGGCAAAGCTGTCCATGGATGCTTGCGCTGCCTCCGCGCTTTCCCAATTGACGACAACCGCCCATTTGTCGTCTGCGAAGGCGGCTTGCCGGGAGATGAAGCCAGGCTGTTTACTGACGTACTCGTCCTCAATGGCCTTGTCGACCGGTTCGAACGCTTGAGCTGAAACACCCTCGGCAAGGTTCATTGTCACAATCTCGACTACACCAGTTTCTTGAGCCATAGCTGTGCCTCCTAGCATCATCGTGAGGGTGATCAGGAATGCTCTCATGTTCGCCCCCGATCAAAACTTGCCGTTGTCATGAGCCATTTCCGCAGGGATATCTGCGATCACGTCCCAATGCTCAACGATTTTGCCGTTTTCGACGCGGAACAGGTCATAGAAGGCCGTCGGCTTGTCGGCAAACTTACCCTCAGAGGCGGTGAAGACAAAGTTGCCCTCGGCCACAACAATGTGGACATCCGAGTAGATCATTTGGATGCCTTGCTCGGCCATGCCTGCAAGTGCCGCACCCAAACCGTCCAGGCCATCAGCAATATTGCCGTTGTGCTGGATGTAGGTCTCGGTGGACAGGAATTCCGTGATCCGGTCAACATCGCCATTCTTCAGGATGGTGTTCACAAAGTCTGTGACCAGCGCCTTGTTCTCAGCAGTCTTATCCAGATCGGTTATCTCAGTCGGACCATCGGTCTGAGTGTGTCCCGAAGGGTTTGGCGGTGTGAGCGGTATCAGGTTGTCCCAGTGTTCCGCAACCTTTCCATCCTCGACGCGGAAGACATCAAAGCCAACCAAGGTGTCTGCACCAAACGCCTGGGCGTTGTTATAGGTCGTATGCAGGACGACCATATCGCCCTCCGTGATCACCCGGTGGATGTCCACCTCGATCCCGCTTTCCTTGAGACCGGGGATAAACCCGAGGATCGGTGCGGCACCCGTGGGGACAGCAGGGTTGTGCTGAATGTAGTCATTTGCCAGCAGTTGTTCGGCGGCGGTAGCGTCGAAGTTGACGAAAATGGCGGCTACAGCATCCAATACGAGTTCTTTAGGTGTCATTGTTGTAGTCCTCTCTTGGTTTGATTTGACGACATTCACGCGGTGCAGGCTTGCGCCGAGGTGATCGTGAATTCTGTGCCCCATGGATCGACCTTGTGGCCGGGCGTGAGATTTGCGGGGTTTGCCAACAGCCCAACACTTGCGAGACCAGTGGCTCCAGCAGAGCGCGAGCCTGCTCCCTTGGATTGCCATGCGTTTGTAGCTAGGTGGTGATGATAGCCACCGGACCCGAACCAGCGGGCCGAGGGCAGCTCAAACGTCTGCACCATTCTCAGTTCGTCAGTAACGAATTTCGTTGCTTTGCTGACATCACCGACACGTAAGTGAACATGTCCAATGACTGTGCCTTGCGGTGCGCCTTGCCACTGTGTGGCATCTTCCGTTAGTGATTTCAGGTCGAGCGGGTGCGTTGTCATATGGATGGTATCGCCTTGGCGTTTCCACGCTTCGCGAGGCAGATCACGATAGATTTCGATGCCGTTTCCTTCGGGATCGTTCAGATACAGCGCCTCACTGACACCGTGGTGGGATACGCCATCCAGGCGAACACCGCGCTCATCCGCGTAGACCAGCCATGCGCCGAGGTCTTGTTTGGACGGCAACAGAAATGCGGTGTGAAACAGCCCCGCCTCTTTAGGAAAGGGTCTAGCGTTTCGGTCCTGGCGCAACTCGATCAGCGTTCCGGCTTCGGTGCCGAGGAAGGCGCTTTCACCGTTGCGTTCGATCAGGCCGAGGCCAATCACGTCTTCATAGAAGGTGGCGGTCTTATCCAGATCGCGCACCGTCAGGGCGACCTGACCTATTGAGATGGGGGCGTCTGACGTTGCCATGTTCTTTTCTCCTGCGATTCAGCTTGAGAGGAACTTAGCGATGGTCTTTTCTCCATGAAATGGCGATAAGAGCGAGTGTGTATCGCGCAAATGGAGACAATGCTATGGACCGGATCGACGGGATGCAGAGCTTCGTGGCTGTTGTGGAATCCGGTTCTTTTGCCGCCGCCGGACAACGGCTTGGCATTTCAAACAAGCTGGTCAGCAAACGTGTGGCCCAGCTCGAAAACATGGTTGGGCTGAATCTTCTCCATCGCACCACCAGGTCTATGTCGTTGACCCACGAGGGGGAGCGATATCTGGAAGGAGCGCGACGGGTGCTGGCTGAATTGGAGCAGTTGGAGACTGAGTTTGACGCTTCAGAGGGCTTGAAGGGCATCGTTCGTGTGGCGGCGCCCCTTACCTATGGCGACACGGCGGTGGCTAAAGCAGCAAGCCGTTTCGTAGAGCAACACCCGGACGTCACAGTCGAATTGGACTTGTCGGATCATTATGCTGATCTGGCCAAGGGCGGTTTCGATATCGCAATACGGATCGGCGCGCTCAGTGACTCCAGTTTGGTCGTTCGCAAGCTCGGTGAAACGCATATGAAAGTCGTCGCGACTCCTTGCTACCTTGAAGAACATGGTGCGCCTTCACATCCTGCGGAACTCTCGGACCACATTTGCATTCGAGATGCGAACAACCCCGATCCAAACCGCTGGCCATTCCAGATCGAAGGGCAAACCGTGCAGGTGCCTGTCTCTGGCCCATTTCTGGCAAACAGTCCTCCCGCCTGCCTCGTACCGACGCGTGCCGGGAGCGGCATCTTCATATGCCCAGATGTGTTTTTGGGGGACGACCTTGAAACCGGACGTCTTGTGCAACTCTTTCCGGAGTTCCATTCCCGCACTTTGCCGATCCAAAGCGTGCAGTTACCTTCGGCCTTTCGAAAGCCGCGTGTAAGGGCCTTTGTGGAGTTTATGCGTGAAGAGGTTCGGGCGTAGGTCGGCTCGAAAGTGGCCATTCGTGCAGTGTGCAGCATTTGGTAGGTATGGGCTCAAGTCAGTCATCTGAGTCGTTAAGTCAGATGACGGCTTAGGAACGGATAGCAGTCATTGTTGGTGGTCATTCCGAGAAATTTCGCCTGAACGTCTGCATTGAACGGCGCTGGACGTTCTTTGAAATCTGCTGAACGGCAGAGTTTCGGTCAAAGCAGACACGGGAAATAACAGACCGCGTTGCCTCGTTTGAATATCGCACTCGATCTGGCCACTCACTCGGATAAACCAAAATTCGTTGCTTTCTAGACAACGCCCGCACCAGTTTCGGCGGGCTAACCAAAACCTTGATGCTTGAGGCGAAGAGACAAAAAATGACGAATAAATGACCCCGCAAACTGCGGGGCCACAAAGGGTTTGACGAAAAGGCGACTCAACTTTTTTGAGGTTGAGCAACGGCCTAAGTTAGCTTGCAAGTGCAAGGTTGCATTTGCGCCCTTCTTCCATAGCCTTCTTTGTACCGGTTAGGTCCACAATGAAATTTGCGGACTTCTTTGGAAATGCGATCAAAGTCTGTCCTTCGGCCACGGCAGTCGCCATGTTTGCGTCCTTTACAACGATATAGCCACCAGAGTAGTCATCCGCTAGCTTCTTGCTTTTTATGCCTTTTGCGCGACCTTCATACACGAAGTCGTCAATTGCTATTTCTATTTTTTGACGGTTTTTGATGTCTATGTCAGCTTGCGTGAATACTCCCAAGTAACCGTGTTTTTGGTTTTTGGTTAGACCCATTTGCATGACGTTCCCGCTCTCGAAGACTTTTTCTATCAGGCATGTACCAGAGTCGTTGTCAGCATAAACCGTCCAGCCTTCAACCTCACTGTAAATCTCGAAGTTGTCGCTACTTGCCGGAACTGGGTCTTTGGCAGCGGCAACAGTTGCATAAGCGGAGATTGCCACGGCGGCAAAAATGGCAGCATATTTCATGTATTCCTCCCAATTAGATGATGCGTCGCGTAGCTACCTACGACGCAACAAAAGCAAATATTTCGATGTGAATTCATTTCAACGAGTGAAAGCGTCGTTTGCAAACAACTGCTCGAAAAGCACTGCGGAACGTCGGTGAACACCTATAGCCTGAACAACTCGCAAGCTCCTCTTTCAAAATACAAATCTTTTGTGGGAGTTTTGATCCAAACTCATGATGGCTTCGTACCTATCATACCCCTAACTGATACCCACGGTCGTCTCCCATCCCATGAACGACCGTGGGTTTTTTCGCCAATTCCATTGGTTCGTGTCTGGAAATGACTAGGGGCTGCACCCAAAACAGAACTACAAAAGCTCGTCGCTGCATTTACAGAAGTATTTTCCATCTCGTGGATGCTTTTTGAGTAATTGTTTGGAATAGCTCCAAAAAAGTATCAACCAACATAAGCAACCAAACAATTCTAAGAAGGTGCTCGGTTAACTCGCGACCAAAGCTCTCCATCTCGAGGGGTGTGCGCATTGCATGCTCCGACTTTTAAGAAGTTGGATCTATCAAATATCCAAATTGGATACATAAATAGAGCAAGCATCGAAATATCAGAATGTTTCCCGTAGTGAGTGCGGGCGTCATTTGATTACCTAGCACTTTCCTACAGCCCCGCGTTGATCCTATCCCAGGGTAATCGACGCGGGGCAACAGATAGAATCACCTCTACAAGCAAATAGTCTGCAACTTTGTCATTGTTCCAGTTCACTTTGTTTCTTGATCCTAAAAGAAAACGTATAAAGTGATCGAACTAGGTTAGCTTCCCGCCCTACTCGGGTTGGACGCGGTTACTCGTCGCATCCAACCTGAACTTTAATTTGTGAGCAATGCAGACGCCAGCGGCTTGCTTTTGCAGACGACCATTCAAGTATGACCGGAATTCCTTTGGCGATAGTCAGAGGGTGCCAATCCCGTTACCTTCTTAAATGCGCGGCTGAAATTATTTGCGGTTTCATATCCTAGCATGGAGGAGATACTGGAGACTGTCTCGCGCGTATCTGTGAGGAGTTCCTCGGCCCTTGCTACCCTGATATCGTTGACGATTTCGCGAAAACGAACCCCTTCGCTTGCTAACTTCCGTTGTAGTGTGCGAACGCCAAGATCGAGCGAACGCGCGGTGGCATCAATCGACATTTCCTCCCGATGAAGTTGTTGCCAAACCACTTCCTCGACTTGTCCTCTAAGTGTTTGAGGTGGGCCGCCCAATCGTTCGCGTGAAATATCTCCGACAGTTGTCGAGCCTCCGCTAAGTTTTTTGGGCGCGGCTTCGGAGCTCAAAGCCGAAGCTTCAAACTCAACCCCAAGGCGGGTGGCGTTCCAGATTACAGGACAAGCGTAAGTGTCTTCTGCCTCGACAAACCCAGGAACTTTCGGGAAGTCCAAGAGCACGGCCGATGGCTTCCAGTCGTTTCCTAAATACGCGCGGAATATGCTCAGAAAAACCCCAACGGCCGAGAAACCGATGTCCGGATACGCGAAATGCGAGCGAAGTCCAAAACGATAACAGTAGCGCACGCTAGTGCCCGAAGTTTCAAGCCACGCGCGATCCGTGGACGAATGAAATGGCATGACGGCAGAAGCTCGTATTAGCGCTGCCCCCAGCGTTGGAGCAGAAAGAACGTAACTTCCCCAGGCGCCGTAGTCAGCGACAGTGAGATACGGTGACCACAACAATCCGATGTTTTGTTGTCCCGAGGATCGTGCGGCTTCGTGCACAAAGGTCGCCAAGGCATGCTCCGAGATGTAACCGCCTCTTTCCTCAATGAAGTGAACAGGAAGATCGGCAGAGTCAAAAGCACGCAACAGGCGTCTTTCCCCAGCGGCCTCAAGCACAAACTGGGGCATCGCGCCCAAGGCCTTGGCCGAAATCATCGGTGGTAGGTTCAATCCGTCAACCCGCTTGTTCGCCCGCGTGTCGTGAAATGATACGCATCGGCTGAACGGATGTGCAAGCTTTCCACAAACAGCAGGGAGCATTGCGCCATGAAAATACTTGGGCCATCACACAGCGGTTTGTCGACGCGTCTTTTTGGCGTGGCGCTTATTGTGGGTCTTTCTTCCTCGCCAGTTCTTTCCCAGTCTTTCAATGACACGGGTGACATCCTTGCACGATCAGCCGAAGTCGAGGACATTGATTACAAGATCATGGTGCAGCGCGCCACTCAGACTGCAATCTGGGGAATGCCCGCCGCTGGTATGATCGATTTTCTGAAGGGCATTCGCCGCGACCTCGGTGGCGACTACAACGACATCATTTATCTCAATAAGCCGTTCGATTCCAAACATGGGTTTCTTACGGCTAACGATGTTACGGCCTATGCTTGGGCTTCAATGACCTCGGAACCCGGTCCCCTTGTCATTGAAGTGCCCGCTGCCACCGAAAAGGTGAACTACTTCGGTACAATCGTGAATGCTTGGGATGTTCCTATCGTGGACGTTGGTCCCGATGGTTTCGACGAAGGTGCCGGCGGCAAGTACCTCATGCTACCCCCAGGCTACGAAGGGGATATGTCCCTGGAGGAATTAACTGAGGCGGGATACCTTCCCTTTGAAACAGATACCTACGAATATGGTTTTTCGTTCCGGCCAAAACTGACGAATGGCGGAACGGACGCCGATGCGGCCGAGTACGCTCAGACGATCAAAGTGTACTACCTGTCCGAGGCCGACAATCCGCCACCCAACAACTATCTCGAAGCGTCAGAAGTGCCGTACGACTCGCTTCCATACTACAACGAGACATTCTTTCAGGACCTGAACGATTACGTTCAAAACAACCCGATCCGTCCACAAGACAAGGTTATGGTGAATTTTCTGAAAGATCTCGGGATCGAGAAGGGAAAGCCTTTCGAACCAAGTGAACTTCAAATGCAGGCAATGAACGAGGGATTGTTGCTCGCGTACACCTCGATGCAGAACTACTTTGTGACGCCCGGGAAAGCCATGATCCCACTTTGGGTCGACGATAGCGGCGAGATGAGGAGCCAGTGGTTGATTTGGGATTTCGCGGATGGTCAACCCGAGGCTGGTTTCCCCTATGAGACTGAGACCGAAGTCCTTGTGGATGCGCGTGCGGGCGGCAGTTATTTCTGGATTACATACCTGCCGAAACAACTGGGCGGAGGTACATTTTATCTGACAGGCCTGCGCGACAGCGACGGGGAAATGTACGATCACAATCAGACCTATAAACTGAACGTCCCAGCGGATACACCTGCCGACGATTTCTGGTCCGTGATTGTTTATTCGATGGAGACCAAGAGCTTCATTCGGAACGTTGATCCTGTCGGTTTGTCCGAGCGCGACACTGATGCGATGCAGGCTAATGAAGACGGTTCTTACGACATCTTTTTTGGACCAGAAGCACCGGAAGGCATGGAAAGCAACTGGATACCAACCACAGAGCCGTACTTCCTTTTGTTTCGTCTATATGGGCCGCAAGAAGGATGGCTGGAGAGTGGCTGGATGCTGGGCGATCTAGAAAAAGTAAACTGATCAAAACAAACAGTAATTCCCAATGGAGCGAACAATGAAAACAAAGTCGTTAGCTGTGCTGACTGCCCTGGTACTCGCATCGCATTCTTCAGCCCAAGAATTCAAAGCCGACGTTCCTGAGAATGTTCTTACACCAGACAAGGTCGAGACCCAGACGCTTGGTGATCTGGAATTCTTCGATGGTATGCCATCACCTGAGACGGTGGAGAAAGTCTTCGACAACCTTGATCTGATCAGAGCAACGACGGCTTTCCTGGATGGCATGAAGATCGCTTCGCTTCGAGCTATGTTTCAGGGATACGAAGACTTGGGCGTCAGTCCCAATGACGTCGTGATTGCAGAAGACCTGCTGGACGCGCGGTCCATCTGGCTGACGCCCAATACAACCACAATCTACATTGGTTCGAATGTCGATATCTCGGATGGCCCGATGGTGATTGAGGTTCCGGCAGGCCTGCTTGGGTTGCTTGATGACGCCGCGTTTGACTATGTGACGGATATCGGGGCGCTTGGCGCGGATAAGGGAGAAGGTGGCAAGTATCTACTTTTGCACAACGACGATGAAACGCCGGTGCCCGAGGGCTACTTCGAACTACGCACAAAGACATATGAGCACTGGTTGTTGCTAAGACGCTCGCCAGACGCAGACGGAGATACGGCTGGCCCTGTTGCCGAGATCAAGGCGGGTCTGAATATCTATCCGCTTAGTGAAGCGGACAATCCTCCCGCGGAAACTTTCCTGAATATCTCCGGTGTTCAACACAACACTGTTCACGCGAACAACGAAGACTTCTTTGAAGAGATCCACGTCGCACTCGAAAACAATCCAATTGGTGCGTTCAGTCCGGAAATTGTAGGAACGTTTGCTTCCATAGGGATCAAGAAGGACGAGCCCTTCGAACCCGATGCCCGTATGCAGGCCATTTTCAAGGAGGCAGCAGCAATCGCAAACGCCACGGCGCGAGCGATCACGTATGCCTCGCGCGATCCAGGAGTGTTCTTTTATGACGACCGGCAATGGAACTCACCGTTCCAACGCCAGAGCTATCTTTTTCTTGAGGACGGCGCGCGCATCCTCGATGATCGGTCGTACTTTTTCTATATGGCAACGGGCATAACGCCTGCGATGACCTCGCCACCGGTCGGGACGGGGTCTGTCTATGCGATGACAGCGCGAGACAGCAACGGACAGTACCTTGACGGCTCAAAAACCTATAAGGTAACGCTACCGGCGCCGGTTCCCGCCAAAAACTTTGCGTCGTTTATGTTGTATAGCGGACAGACTCGGTCAATCCTTGAAACTGACCAGCAATCCGGTGGTATCGACTCTAATAGACCGGGGATAAAACCTAATGAGGATGGGAGTACCAGCATCTATTTTGGTCCAGAAGCCCCAGAAGGTTGGGAGAACAACTGGGCGCAAACCATGCCCGGGCAAAGCTTCAACGTGATGATGCGCCTCTACGGCCCGCTCGAGCCTTGGTTCGACAAGACCTGGCGTCCCGGTGATCTGGAACTGGTAGAATAAAGCGACAACCGCGACTATCGGGCGACGCTACTTTTTGGCGTCGTCTGACATTTTTTCGGTGTCCGCTTCGGGCTCAATCCCGCCGTTTTCCGCATTCTGCCCGAACGGCGGGTGTAGAGTCTTCGAATGCCCGCTTTGGATGAAAGTCACGGCAACTCTGCGGGCCGAATGGGCAGAAGACTTGTGGGGTGGTTCGCGACAAGCGGTGATGGGTGGTGCGCTCAACCAGAAGGCGGTTCACATAACACCCCCACTGCGATGTTCGTACTGTGTTATCGTGGCGCAGAACATCCGGTGGTCGCAAAGCATGCCATTTGACAGTCCGTCCACTATTGTCGCAATGCGCAATAGAGTGTGATCTCGTGGCACTGCGCCCAATGACGGATTTCAGAAACCAGATCTAAACCCGGCGCAATTCTGAGACGACTCGGGTTTCTTGGAGCGAGAGCATCAATCGGGATGCGGCGTCGAACGTAGATTTTTTGACGTTTTTGCACTTTTGATTTCGCCGGCCCAAAATGTGTTGCCGGTGATACGACTATTACTTTGGAGATATACGAATTTGCAAAGACACCGCAGGCACTGGCGACATTCAACATTGTCTTGAACGCTCAATGACACCCTACTTTCGGTTGCAATAGGATCTGTTTCCATATGGCTGTTTCGTCGTAAAGGGTCCACTCACGACGAAGCTTTGGTTTTCCTGTAACCAATTCACCGTATTCGGCGTGGGTTGCTCCCAGGACGAAAACCTCGGCACCTGTCGGCTCACCAAATGCGCCATATCCTTCGTGTATTCCGTGAAGCGTCCAGCGAACGGCGGCACGAGGTGGCATCGCGGGATCATCACGACCAATTATATGGTGTATCTTGAATTCAGCCGTTGGGAAGCTGGCCCGCAATCCCATCCAAAATTGATCTGCACCGTCAAAGCTAACAGCTGCTGCCCCACCTGGATACTCCAACTGCGCGGCACGTTCATATTCTTCGGGGATTGCTTCGAATTCGGCGTGCATCAAACGTTCAAGCAAGTTCGCCAATCGCGTGCCCCAGATATTGCTATTGCCTGTCCCGGAATACGGACCACTGATATCATTCGCTGGAGAGTAGGGCTGGACGCATTTGCTCGGTCCGCCTTCTCGTTCAATCAAACCGCGTGCGTATTCTTTCGGGTTCAGACCCAATTGTCGCACAATTGCGCCTTGATCGCGAATAAGCCATTCGTCGTTGATCTGGTTGTTGATGACGTGGCAATCGGCGATGATCCTGTATTGAAGTTGTTTGTCCGTGGGTGCGCCGTAAACGCCGGGATGCGTATGCGTCGCCGTCGACAAAAGCCTGTGAGATGACAGCATTCCGTCTTCTGGCGTACCACACCAAATCACATCTTCGCCCAGCAACTTGCGGTCTGGAAACTCTGAAAGCGTCGCCATAGTCGCTGCGATCACGTCCTTGTTGCCTACAACAACCGACGCGGGCGAGCGAACGACAATATCTGGGGCGTAATAGTCGTGCAGTTTGGCGATGCGGCGGTCTTCCCACAGTTCTTTCGTGATGCTGATGATATAGTCGGGCAAATCGACAAACTTTGGGTCAAAACCGTTCATGTCTAATGTCCTTGGTATGACGGCATCAAGCGTCTCCAATCGGGAAGGATAGTCGACCCGGAACGCGCACCTTGTTGAATTCACGCAATCGCGCAAAAACGTCCACGCCGAGTTGTTGATAGGCATCCAGAAGGTCAACCATGACCCAGTTTTCCCGAATCCTATTGTTTTCCAGACGCCAGAAATCCAATGATTTCATGGTGATGCGTTTACCCGTGGGTGCAATACCCATCCACCCATCGTTGGTCACGGTTTGGATCATATTCGGCCACCCGGTCACGGCTGCATAGTTGCCGTCACCGAAGAAGTGATAGGTTATTTCATCTACGTATCGGCCGCGATCCGGCATCCCATTCAGAAACGGGATCTGATGCCAATTGCGGAAACCAGCGATGCCTCGGGCTGTGCCAATTCCGGCCGGGCCGTACCAGTTGACGCGTTCGCTCCAGAAACGCGGCATTTCCATCTTTTCGGGACCGCCCTGACTCGGGTGTTTTTTCATATGCTTCAGCATTGTAACGATGTGGTCGCAGGATGCGTTCGCCTTCACTTCGTCCCACGGTCCGGGTATGATGCCGTCGTTTGTGGCGGGGCCCGGTATGCAAAACTCTAGCCCCAATGACGGCGCCATCGGCCAAGCCTGGGCTTGCATCATCACTTCCGGAATGTCCCAAAGGGTTTGAATTTCGACAACTTTGTCGTTCACAATCCGATAGAACTCGTGAAAACGCATATGTGTCAGGTGCCCGGTTGGCGGTATGTCCAACCACGGCCCTACAAAGGTGCCAACGTAGTGGCCGCCGCATCCGACCCAATCATCCCCCCGCTCGGTCCGGCCTGCCATTACAATCCAATCTCGACGCTCAAGGTCGGGCATTGCTTCGAAAAGTGGCACATAGCAGGCGTCGAAAAAGTCCGTCGGGCCGCAAAAATCACCAAACGGGTGCGGCATGTGTATGACCGCATCTGCCGTAAAGATATCGGCAATGGCCGAGCGAACGTTACTTAGATCAAAATTGACCATCGCATTTCGAAGAGGCTCCAAGATCGCCTTGTTTCGCGTGTGTATGTCTGAGACGGGACTAGCGTCGTTCATAGTATTAGCCTTTGACTGCTCCAGCGGTCAGACCGCTTACGATTTGGCGCTGGAAGAATAGGATCAGGACAAACAGCGGTGCTGTTGCGGATACCACGGCGGCAACCGCATACATTACCTTGCCTTCGACTTGAGTGGTCCCCATGAAGCTGTTGATTGCGGGGATTATCGTCTCGTTCTCTTCGCTGAGAAGCATCACGGCGACGGTGAAATCATTATACGCCAGCAGAAAGCTGAACAAACCGGTGGTGATTACACCAGGCCACATCACGGGAACAATCACGTGTCTGAAGGCCTGAAAACGTGTACAACCGTCGACCATGGCACTCTCGTCCATGTCTTTAGGGATGTTCTTGAAAAACGAATGCAACATCCAAAGGGTAAAGGGTTGATTTATTGCCACCAACACTATGATTGTGGTCGGCAATATGCCCCAGACATTCCACTCGAAGAACCACAACAGATAACCCGAAACCAATGTTATATGTGGCATGGCACGAAACACGAGTGCGGCCATGAGAATCCAAAATGCATACCGAAAACCCGAGCGCGCCAGCGCATAGCCTCCAAGCGTGCCGAACGTCAGGGAAATGACGACTGTAAAGAACACGACAATGCTGGTGTTCTTAAAGTTGAACCAAAAATCTTCCGTCACCCACGCGCCGTAATAGCCTTGTCCAGTGAATGTGCTGCCGGTTTGTTCGAGTGTGTTGGTCCCTCGCACGGCGTTCATCCAATCCGCTTTGGACAGGAAATCGGCTTGCACCTTGAAACTTCCCCAGAAGGTCCAAAGGAAGGGGAACGCTGCGATAAGCAGCCATAACCCTACCATCGTGAAGGAGAACAGTTTCAGTGGGGTCATGCGTGTTTCTGCTTTTCTCGCCATGATCTTGTCCTCAGTGAGATTTGCGCGTGAAATCGCGCCAAGTGCGAACGAGTACCGGCATCATCAGGATGACAACCAAGAAGATTGTGATCAAAGACGTTGCCCCGGCCGAACCGTAGAGTGGGTTGCCGCTTTCGCGCAGGTCGTTATAGATAATCCAGCTCAGTGACCGGGCGTGGGCCTCGGCAGAGAAACTCACGATCGGTTCAAACACCCGCAAATTGTCCATGATCAGCATCAGTGTCACGAAGGTCACGAGTGGCATCAGATGTGGCACCACGACGTAGATCAAGCGTTGCCACTTCGAGGCTCCGTCGATCTGCGCGGCCTCCATTGTGTCCGCGGGAACCGTTTGTAGCCCGGCATAAAATGTGATGAAGCTGAAAGGCAAAGTGTGCCAGACACCATATACCATAAGCATGAACCACATGAGACCGGTGGAAGCTTTCAAGCTGAGGTTCGGGTCATTGAAGATGTTTTGAATGGTTGCGCCGATGACACCGTCGCCATCCACCATCCAGAATAGGATCAGCGAGCCGACCAGCGGTGTGACAAGGAAGGGCAAGAGTGAGACAAAGATCGCTGCGCCCTTGAGCTTGCGCGGCAGGGTGTTCACACCCACCGCTACGGCCATACCGAGGATCAGGACCATCGGTGTTACTATGAACGTGTATGCTAAGGTAAAGGTGAGAGCATTATAAAATGGCAGGTCACCCAGCTCTCGCCAGAACTCGCCCATTGTCTCGGTGTTTGCCCAAGCCTCGCCAATTTCGGCAAAGGCCAAGTGCGAGCGGTTTGTATAGGTACCCAATCCATTGAACTTGCCTAAAGGTGCTTCATCACGAAGTTTCTGTGTCGCCTCAAGATCGACCGAGGTGGACTCCTTGCATCCAAATGGTCCACAACTTTCCGAAACAACCAGAACCTGTTCGTGTTGAACGAAAAGCGATTGGATAAAGACAGAAACAATTGGCAGAGCGATGAACAAAATCATTGCTGAAAGAGTTGGCAGGATGAACCAGAAGAATGTGCGATGCTTCATGTCAAATGTCCCCGTCGGTGGGTGTTAGGTTGAGGGGGGCTTACAAGTACCCCCCTCGCGCGCTCGATCAGGGGAGTTACTGAAGGAAGCCCGCTTCTTTCGCCGCTGTCCTGTATGCAGCCTCAACATCGGCAAGCGCCTTCTCGGCGCTTTCGTCACCTTTTAGGAAGTCCGACAGCTCGGAACCCAATGCAGCGTGCAGCAATCCGATCTGAGGAAGCATCGGGTACGGTTGCGCCCCGCCTTGAACAGTTGCCGCGACACCAGCTGCCGCTGGGCCAGGCGTAAATCCTTCGAGCAACCAAACAGCGTCGTCGTTGTTGGCCGCGACCATTTCCGGCGTCAACGCGCTTGCCAGTGCAGCGAATGTCGCTTCTGCTTCAGCGTCAGATACATTCGTGGAGATTGTGAAGCCATCCCACCATAGTGTTGCTCCGGGGATGCCACCCGGTTCAACTGAGGGTGCAGCGGATAGAACTGTATTCGACGTAACTTCCGCGCTTGACCCTTCATCGTCGAGGATTGGCGCTCCACGAGACCCCCACATGATACCAAGTGCGGCCTCGCCAGCTTCCCAAAGTCCCTGCGTTTCGTTCGAGGCTTGCGTAAGATGGTCTGGATGCGCGTATTCCACCATCGCTTTCAGTGTTTCCAAGGCAGCAATACCAGCTTCGCTGTTGACAGTTGGTTCGGCGGTGCCGGGTTTGAAGAACTCACCGCCGTGCGCAAGAAAGACCAGATTAAAGGACTCGCCTACATTCCAGCCGGTCTTCAGGTTCATGACGATGGGATATTCCATGATTCCGGCATCCCGGATCGCCTTTGCAGCTTCAATCACCTCGTCATAGGTGCTCGGAGCGCTGTCGATCCCCACTTGCGCCAGAATGTCGGAGCGTGAGAACAGGTGCTGCGCATTAGCCATGAAAGCAATGGCCATGACATTGCCGTCAATGGCGATCTTTAGATTGTCGGGAATATTCTGACCGTGGCTTTCGATTAGATCGTTCAGCGGACGGACCAGTCCATCATTCATCAATTGTGTCAGTGTCGAATTAGCTACAATTACGCTGGTGTATTCGGCAGGATCCGGAGTGAGCGCCGCGTTCATGATCTGTCGGGCTTCGGTCGTATGATTGCGCGAAAACTCTGAGGCTGCTTCGGCGCAATTTCCTTCTGCGGTGCCCGCCACAGCGTGAATGGCGGGAAAATCACTCGCAAGTATACGGATGGACTGATCAGACGGGCCGCAATCTGCCGCGTAAGCAGTCGTCCCCATTAGTCCTGCCATTGCTCCAGCAACGAATAGTTTTTTGATGAGCATGTGTTTTCTCCCTTTGATGTTGGGCGCATCTTGTAACTTTGCACCCGGTTTCTCGGCTGTTTCGGAATGTCCCATGTGTCAGCTTCCGATGCGTGCTCCAGATTTCTGATCAAACAGATGGAAGTGTTCAGGGGCGACGTTGATCGAAACGATTTCACCGATCTCGGCGCGGTAAGATTTGTCTGCTTTTACCGAGACAAGCGCGCCGCCGATGCGAACCGAAACCATGGTCGCGTCACCCAGGAGTTCCATCGTGTAGATTGGAGCGTTGATCTGGCCGCCGATTTCGACGACGTTGGCGTCCTCGGCCCGGAAGCCAAGGGTGACCTTGCCATCTGGTGCACTCAATCCCGGCACGTCGACATGTTGTGCGCGGAAAGTTCCACCTGACATATCGCCATCCATCAGGTTCATTGCAGGGTTGCCGATAAAGCTGGCGACGAAAGCGTTGGCGGGGCTGTCGTAGATCTCAACAGGTGAACCCACTTGCTGCACAACACCCTGTTTCATGATCACAACCCGATCCGCCAAGGTCATCGCCTCAATCTGGTCGTGGGTTACATAGATGGTGGTCACCGCCAGTTCGTGGCTCAGGTTTTTGATCTGCGCCCGCGTCGAAACCCGCAGCTTCGCATCCAGATTCGAAAGAGGTTCGTCCATCAGGAAAACGTTTGGTTCACGTACAATTGCCCGAGCCAACGCCACACGCTGCCGCTGTCCACCCGATAGTTCAGCAGGCTTCCGATGTAGGAAGTCATCCAACTCAACCATCGCGCTGGCTCGCCGCACCTTTTCGTCATGGATATTTGGATCGACGCCGCGCACTTTCAGCGGAAAGCGAATGTTCTCATAAACGTTCATGTTCGGGTAAAGCGCGTAACTCTGGAACACCATCGCCACATCGCGATCCTTTGGTTCCATTTCATTAACCCGCAGGCCGTCGATCAAAATGTCGCCTTCGCTGGCGTCTTCGAGTCCTGCAATCATCCGCATGGTTGTGGTTTTGCCGCAGCCCGAAGGGCCCAGAAGGACTAAGAACTCCTTGTCCGCAATCGTAAGGTCGAAATTGTCCACCCCAATGAAGCTGCCCCAACGCTTGCCAATGTTGCGAAGTTGGATTTCCGCCATCTATCCCTCCCGGAATCGCCTTGCATACGATTGAGATAAGGCTAGACGGTCGGCCACTTTCACAATAATGAATTCATTCTATGAGTGATATAAATCAAATTGATCTCAGACTTGTCGACACCACCATACTCCTGGTGTTTCTCGGGGCCATGCGCCACAGGCAGGCCACAGCCGTCGCGCGCGAGATGGGGCTGACCCAACCTGCCGTCAGCCATGCCTTAAAGCGTCTTCGAAAACTCTATGATGACCCGCTGTTTCTAAGGCGCGCGCATGGGCTAGAACCAACTGCTTTAGCGCACGAATTGGAACCGAAAGTTCGCAGAATTGTTCGACTCATTTCACAAACATTAGAAGGTGCCGATGAATTCGAACCGAGTTCTACTTCCACCGACTTGAAGATAGGTGCATTTGACTACGAGCTTACCGGGGTAATTCCGCCGCTGGTTGCGAAGCTGCGCAAGGTGAGTCCGGGCATCAATATCCACGCATTTTCATTATTCAACGACGAAGCTCTTGAGGCCCTGACGCAGGGGCGCATTGATCTCGCGATAGGATATTTCGACTTTCCGGCAAAAAGTGAAAATCACTTTGTTTCAGAAGAGCTCTTTTCAGAAGATTACGTGCTGGTAGGTCGCAATGGTCATCCTCTTTTGGAGGAAGATTTGACATTTGAACGAATAGCCAGGGCGAACCACCTGCTCATTTCACCGCATGGTCCTACTAGAAACTTGGTCGACCAAGCTCTGCAACTTCAAGGGCTTAGAAGAAACATTCAGACGATTGTGCCTTCACTTTTTTCCGCTCTATCGATTGTGGAAAGCTCCGACCTTGTGATGACATTGCCTAAGCGGGCCGCAAATAACAACATTCGGAGGTTCGATATATCCCACCGACCCCTACCGATCGCAGGGGGAATATTCAAACTCCATGCAGTTCGTCATATTCGAGACGCCAATAGTCCTCTACACATCTGGCTAATCAATCAACTGATAGAAGTTGTTTCCGACTAGGCCGTGTTCACAAAAGGGGCTCACATCTACTTTCCGACATGAAACAAGCTGGTATCTGTGATGGAGGTCAACTTGACGCAAGACATAATAGTGTTCGAAGAATAATCGTTCTCAACATGGCCTGGCGCGTTGGTCGATGAAGACTCAGGCATATCGCAAATCTGCGGCACTAATAGATATGTCGCTCTGCCTAGCTAGTGCCGCAAATTTATCTCGCCTGACCGAAATTAGCTTCTGATACGACCAAAGCGCGAACATCGTTGGATCGATATCACTGTCTCGGTCTCCGGCCATTTCTGAATACTCACTCCAATATTCAGAAAGCAGGTCTGGAGGATAGTAAATTGGTTTTGGGTTCTCAACGTACCTGACTATCAGGTTCTGGACGAGTTCATCGCTCTCCCTAAGCGAAACGATGAGGAACCTTTCTTTCAAAGCAGAAAATGTGGGATCACCAGCCGCAAACAATTCGCAGAACGACCCGCTTGAATCAGCCAGAACTGGCTGATCGGATTCCAGGCTAAGAAGGCCTTCGACTGCGGTGAGTTCAGCCTGCCTATGAAAGTTCTGCCGTTTCACATATTCGTTGAATTCAATCCCGCCTCTGTCTGGGTCTCCAGGCATCCCCAAATAGGAAGTCAATGGCGCAAGCGTGTCCTTGCACAATTCGTCGTCCAAGTTGAGAATGCCCAGTTCCTGCAGCCTGGACAGCATAGCTCCCTTGCTGACCTCGGCATTGAATGCGTCAAGTATCTGCTTGCGCAAATACTGCCCTTGGATTTGGGCGTCTATCGACACATAGCGCCACGCCCCGGATTGGTTCAAAAAGCTCGAAAGAAGCGTCTTTCCAATTCCCGACATCCCGATCAGAAGGATGTCACGCGGTTCACTCAGAAGAGATTGAACTTCCGGGGTTAAGCACGTCAGCTTCATGGCGTTCCGAATATTCCATCGATCACACTTAGCACCGCTTCAACCGTCGGATCGACGGTTGTGAACTCCTCTTCGCGGGCAAATAAGTCTTCCAGCCGCGCCGGAGTTTCTGGAAGTGTTCCAAGCGCTTCTTCAACTGCCGTCGGGAATTTTGCGGGATGAGCTGTTTCAGCGACAACAATGGGTCCGTTAAGCGTTGCCCTCAGCTGATCCGCCGCGAAGTAGCCGGTTGCCGAATGTGGGCAAATGATCTTGCCGAACTGCTTATGGATCTGGCGCATGGTGTTTAAGGCATCATCTTTGCCGCACTTCATCGCATCGAAGTCTTTGGTCAGTCTTGAATGCTGGGATTGCGAAAGTTCGTAAATAGACTTCTCAGCGAGCTGCTTTTGCATGTCGCGCGTTGCGTTCCCGTCGCGTCCTTTCAGGATCCACAGCATACGCTCAAAGTTGCTGGAAACCTGAATATCCATGCTCGGTGAGATCGTCGGTATTGTCTCTGCCTTCGACATCATACCAGTCTCGAAAAGCCGGGGGAGGACATCATTTTCGTTCGATGTGACGATCAACTTCCCAATGGGAGCGCCCATTTGCTTCGCGATATAGCCCGCAAAGACATTCCCAAAATTCCCGCTGGGGACAGCAAAGTTCACGGGTTGGCCGCAATCGTTGTGGATTTTGACCGAAGCGTAAATGTAGTAGGACGCCTGAAGGAGGATCCGGGCCAGGTTGATCGAATTCACAGCCGTATAGCTATATTCTTTGGCAGCTTCGCTTTGATACAGGTTTTTGACTAGGCATTGGCAGTCATCAAAGTCGCCTCGAACGGAAATTGCCTGAACGTTTGCGGCTCCCAGGCAGGTCATCTGCTTGCGTTGAACATCAGAGACGCGGCCCTCCGGAAACAGAATTACTGCATTGGCTCGCGAACGTCCCGCAAAGGCATTTGCGGTGGCTGCGCCAGTATCTCCTGACGTTGCGCAGAGTACGGTCGCGCGCTTGTCAGTGATTGTGAGTTCCCGATCGATCGCTTCCGCCAAAGGGGCGAGGGCGTAATCCTTGAAAGCGAGCGTGGGGCCATGGAAAAGCTCCATGCTCCACATCTGGTCATCCAGGCGAGACAGAGGTGGGCCATCATTGCGTTCGAAACCGGCCAGCGCTTTTCTTATGCCTGCGGTGAAGTCGCACTGTTGCCACTCAGCTCCGCCAAACAGTGCCAGAACATCCGATGCAATCTGGTCGTAGGCCCGCCCGCTCAGCGTGGCCAATTCGCTGGATGTAAGTTCGGGCCAGGCCTCAGGCACGTAAAGACCGCCATCTTCGGCAGTTCCACGGCTTAGCAACTCTCGGAGAGATCGAGCGGGTGCGTTCCCGCGAGTACTTGAGTAGAGCATGGCATTTTCCAAGATTTCTAATATTGTGGATTTAGCAAGACCTCTATCGTTCGTAAATAAAAAATCTAATATAGTGGAACTACGGAATGAACACACCTTCACCTACACCTGAAATCGGGAAAATTATGAAGGAAGCCAGGAAATCGCTGGGCCTGACCCTTGAGCGACTCTCTGAGCGTACAGGGGTGTCCCGATCGATGCTATCCGCCATTGAGAGGGGTGCCACCAACCCGACCTTTTCCATAGTCTGGGCCCTTTCTCAGGCACTTGGCGTTGACCTTAGCTTGCTTGAGGGCACGCCTGGTGGCGAGGATCCAATCGAGCATCTTCATCACTATTCCACGCCGATGCAGCGAAGTGCGGACGGTAAATGCGAGATTTATATGCTGAGCCCGCGACGCACTGTTCTTCCCGTAGAATGGCACAGGCTTCTCATGAAGGTCGGAGCAGAGCTTGATTCAAAGCCCCATGCGCCTGGAACCTTCGAGCACCTGACCTGCCTGTCCGGCTCACTGTCGGTTACGGTCGCTGGACGAACTGTTCGGGCTGAGGCGGGCGATACATTGCGATACCGCAGTGACTGCAATCATCGCATTAACAACGAGGCGGATGGAGAAACGGAGGCCATCCTTCTCGTGGCTCAGCCGACTCAATATCAGGAACCTACAGCGTCAGTTTGAGAAGGCCTACAAAATGTATTGACTGAATCATATTGATTTTCCAATATACCGCATCTCGTGCGGCATATTGGAAATCTAAAAGTGAAACATCAACTGGTACCTCCAAGTAATAGCGGACTTTTCCGTTCGCGGGCCCACGCAGGATTGAGCGACGAATCGCGGTCAGGTTTCTTTGCGTGCCGCCGTAAGCAGCAAATGACTTGAGGCGTAACGCCCAATCCACTCGTTCTCAGGCTTAACTCCGGCAATGAAGGTGCTATCGGATGACAACTGAACAACTGGCCCAGAAAGCGCGCGGGCGCCGTGGGCGTCGCCGTGATGGCGGGGTACCAGCCCCGGCAATCGTGCAGCGCCCGTTCGCGCAGCTTAAGCGTTCCTATCCTGCCGTTGAGCTGATTTCGGATGATCAGGTTGAACACATTCACCAGGCATCCCTGAAACTGCTTTCAGAAACCGGCCTGGATGTCTTGCATGACGACGCGCGTGCAGCGATGAAAAAAGCGGGGGCTGATGTCCGGGACGGTGAAGAACGTGTGCGCTTCGATCCTGATCTGATCAACGAAGCCATTGTAAGCGTGCCGTCTGAATTCACGCTCCACGCGCGAAACGCCCAGCACAACGTGACCATGGGCGGAAACAACATTGTATTCAACATGATGGCAAGCGCGCCGAATTGTTCGGATACGGATCGGGGCCGGCGCGCAGGCAATCAGGAAGATTTTCGCAACTTCCTCCGATTGGCCCAGATGCACAACGTTTTAAACGTGACGGGTGGGTATCCGGTGGAGCCTGTCGATATTCACGCATCTATCCGCCATCTTGACTGTATTCAGGATTACATCGCGCTTACCGATAAGGCCTATTGCATCTACTCACTTGGTGAGGAGCGTGTCTCCGATGCAATCGAGATGACGCGGATTGCCCATGGTCTGACGCACGACCAGATGCGTGATCAGGCCTGTATGTTCTCGATCATCAACACGAACTCTCCTCTCCAGCTCGATATTCCGATGATGCAGGGCGTGATGGCGTTGTCCGAGATGGGCCAGCCTGTTGTGATCACACCCTTCACGCTGGCAGGGGCGATGGCGCCCGTTACGATTGCGGGTGCCGTCACGCTGCAAAACGCCGAGGCTCTGGCGGGTGTGGCCTTTACCCAAATTGTGCGGCCAGGTGCGCCGGTGATGTATGGCGGCTTCACGTCCAACGTGGATATGAAGACCGGCTCGCCAGCATTTGGCACACCGGAATACATGAAAGCGCAGCATATCGGTGGACAGCTGGCGCGGCGCTACGGCATTCCGTATCGCTCTTCGAATGTGTGCGCGGCCAATACGGTTGACTCGCAAGCGGCGTATGAGGCGGTCTTCTCGCTTTGGGGTGCGATCAATGGCGGCGCCAACATGCTCATGCACGGGGCAGGGTGGCTCGAAGGAGGGCTGTGCTGCTCGTATGAGAAGGTGATGCTTGACATCGACTTGCTGCAGATGGTCACGGAATTTCTTCAGCCGGTTTCGACTAGCCCGGAAGACCTTGCGCTGGAAGCCATCAATGAGGTTGGGCCAGCGGGTCACTTCTTTGGCACTGAACACACCCAGGCGCGTTATCGCGACGCCTTCTATTCGCCAATCCTGAGTGACTGGCGCAACTTTGAGACCTGGCAGGAGGCCGGATCGCCGATTGCGATTGAGCGTGCCAACGCAGAGTGGAAAAACCGCCTTGCCGCCTATGAGGCCCCGGCCTTGGACCCGGCGATCAGGGACGAGCTTGACGCCTTTGTCGTCAAGCGCAAGGCCGAGGGCGGTGCTGCCACGGATTTCTGACACTTGCAGGTTCGCCAGGACGGTCGCGACAACCGGGATCGTTCTGCTCACCAGCAATCCACTGCAAAGAAGTGAACCCCTTTTCACCGAGATAGATGCTTTGGGTCAAAACGAGGAGCGCGCACCCAAATGCAGTCAGAGTGAAAGCTGAATTCCTGAGGAAAAACGAAATATGCCTACTATTCAGACCGACGAGTCCACAGGCGGAAAGAAACTGCCGTCGCACGCCAAAGTCGTTGTTATTGGCGGCGGCGTTGTTGGTTGCTCGATCTTGTTCCACCTGGCCAAGTTCGGTTGGAAGGATGCGGTCCTGCTTGAACGTGACGAGCTGACATCCGGCTCATCCTGGCACGCGGCCGGCGGTATCCACACCATCAGCTCGGATCCGAATATCTCGCGCCTGCAATCATACACGATCAATCTTTATAAAGAGATCGAAGAACTGTCCGGGCAATCCGTTGGTCTACATCAAACTGGTGGCTTTTATGCCGCCTCGACCAAGGAATGGTATGATTACCTGAAGGGCGAGCGTTCGAAAGCGCGCTACATGGGGCTGGATCAGGAATTCATCTCGCCCAAGGAGCTGGCCGAGCGTCATCCGCTGATCGATCCGGACCACTATCACGCGGTTCTTTGGGACGCACAGGACGGCCATCTGGACCCGTCCGGCACGACCTACGCTTTTGCCAAGGCGGCCAAGGCGCATGGTGCCCAGTATTTCACCCACTGTGGCGCCACCGATATGACACAGCGCCCAGATGGCAGCTGGGACATTGTCACCCCCAAAGGCACGATCAATGCAGAGCATGTCGTGAACTGCGGCGGTCTGTGGGCGCGTGAGGTGGGTCACATGGCGGGCCTTCATCTGCCGGTTCAGCCGATGGAGCACCACTACCTGATCACCGAGCGCATGGACGAGGTCGTGAACTTCGGTCAGCAGCTACCGCATGGCATCGACTTTGAGGCCAACGTGTACTGCCGCCAGGAAGGGCAGGGCATGTTGCTGGGTACCTATGAGGCCCAGGCAACCCCTTGGAAAGTCGGCGGAACGCCCTGGGATTTCGGTCATGAACTGCTGCCGCCGGATCTGGATCGCGTGGCGGATCGTCTGGAAACCGCGTTCGAGCGTCTTCCGGCAATGGCCAATGCCGGGATCAAGGATGTGATCAACGGTCCGTTCACATTTGGCCCTGATGGCAACCCGCTGATCGGCCCTGTTCCAGGTATGAAGAACTACTGGGTCGCTGTTGGTGTCATGGCGGGCTTCTGCCAGGGCGGCGGCGTGGGCCTGACCCTTGCGGAATGGATGATCGACGGCGAGCCATCCATCGATGTCTGGGCGATGGACGTGGCGCGTTTTGGTGAGTTCGCGTCACCCGACTGGGGCACAATCAAGTCGTCGGAAAACTACGAACGCCGGTTCGTGATGACCTTCCCGAATGAAACCCTGCCCAAGGGCCGCAAGCAGAAGACCACCGCGCTTTATGATCGCATGATCGCCAAAGGTGCGGTGATGGATCAGGGTTTCGGCCTCGAAAACGTACTCTGGTATGCCGACGGCCCGGAAGATGCGCACGAGGTTCCCTCGTTCGAGCGCAACCGGTCTCACGATTATGTCGGACGGGAGATCAAGGCCGTGCGCGAGGCCGTAGGTGGCATTGAGATTGCCAACTTTGCCAAGCATGAGTTCAAGGGTGAGCGTGTTCGCGAATACCTGAACCAAATCCTTGCCGGGTTCGTTCCCAAGCCCGGACGCCTGGCGCTGACGCCGATGCTGACGCCCAAGGGCAAGCTTTACGGCGACCTGACGGTTGCTTGCCTGGCCGAGGATCACTTTATGCTGTTCGGCTCGGGCGCGATGCAAGAGGCACACCGCCGCTGGTTCGAAAAAGACCTGCCTGCGGGCATTTCTTATGCCAACGTTTCAGACGACTGGCACGGCATTGCATTGTCTGGCCCGAAATCGCGAGACCTGCTGGCCCGGATCACGCGGGACGATGTTTCAGCCGAAGCCTTCAAGTTCCGCGACCTGCGCCAGACCTTTGTCGGCGGCGTGCCGGTGATCATCAACCGGATCAGCTTCTCTGGCGAATTGGGCTACGAAATCTATTGCAAACCGCAATACCTGATGCGCCTGGCAGACGCCATCGAAGAGGCCGGCGCCGATCTGGGCTATCGCTGGTACGGCGCGCGTGCGTTGCTGTCGATGCGACTCGAGAAGGGCTGGGGTGTCTGGACGATGGAATACCGTCCCGACTTCGACGCTGTCGAATCCGGCATGGATGTCTTCATCAACTGGAAGAAGGACTTCGTCGGCAAAGAAGCAACGCTGAAAGCCCGCGATGAAGGGGTCTCGCAGAAGTTGGTGACAATGACCATCGACGTCGAGGGGATCGACGTGGCCCATGACGAGGCGATCCTGAAAGATGGTGAACCGGTCGGCTACGTCAGCTCGGGCGGCTATGCGCACCATGTCGGCAAGTCGATGGCGATGGGTTACGTCGCAGCCGAGTTCGCACTGCCGGGAACGACGCTTCAGGTGGAAATTCTGGGCAACTTCTACGACGCGCTGGTTCTGGCAGGACCAATCTACGACGCCAACGGCGCAAACATGCGTTCTTGATCAGGAGAAAAACCATGGGGCGGCCAGAGAAAGACATAGATGTGGTTCTAAGTGAACTTGTTGAGGTGAACCGCTTCGTATTCTTATTGATGCCCGGGTTCTCGGCATTGGAACTGGGATCCGGCATCGACTCTCTGGCCGCCGCCAACGAAGCAATAGGTAAGGCCTTCTTTCAGTGGAAAACAGCCAGCGAAACGGGCGATAGCATAAAATCTTCTTCAGGGCTGACAGTAGCAGTCGATAGTGCCCTGCCTGATGTGCACCGTGAAGATTGCATCGTTGTTTGCTGCGCCTTCAATTCCCAAAACTACTCTAAGTCAGGAAGGACTGCAGCTTGGCTAAGGCAAGCCGCAAGACTAGGAGCACGACTATGCGGTCTAGGAGGTGGTGCACTGTTTCTCGCCCGGATCGGCATAGCGATCGAAGGACCCATCAGCGCACACTGGAGAATGAAGCCTGTCTTTGAGGAAGGCTATCTGGATCTGGAGCCTACCTGCACAATTTTTGAAGAGGCTTCAAATATCGTCTCCTGCGGGGGAGGTGCCGCCACTCTGGACCTTTTTTCTGCGTTGATCCGCCAAAAAGCAGGTCCGGAAGCCTCTAGTCAGGTTGCTGACCAGCTCCTTTGTGGGTCTATGCGTGACGGAAATTGCCGTCAGAGTATCTCCAGTCTTTATGGTCCGAAACACCGGAACGAAAAGCTATCCAAAGCGCTGAGCTTTATGCAGGAAACCTGGGAAGAGCCTGTTTCGACGTCGGCAATCGCCCGTCAGGTTGGAATATCGACACGGCAACTTGAAAGGTTGTTTAGCCGATATCTGGGGATGAGCCCTAAGACCTACATGATGGTTCTGAGGCTCGAGAGGGGGCGGGTATTGCTGCAGCAAACCCAGATGCGCGTGATCGACGTTGCCACGGCCTGCGGGTTCTCAACACAAGGCCTGTTTTCCAAGCACTACAAAAGGCACTTCGGCATAGCGCCTCGAGAAGAAAAGGTTGTGCTTGCGCACTAGCTTCGGAGAACGGCGTTGCAATCAACTCAGACAACACTGGTCACTACGGAATTAAACTGTGACAGCGGCAAAGCAGATCACAGAACGATTTCTTATGCCTTCGGTGTCCCGATCAACAATACCGCAGAAAATCGCACCCCGCTTACGACAATGGGGGGACTTCGCAGATCAAGCTATCAACGCAGCTTGAATGAAAGGCCGCGCAAGTCGGGACGCGGCTTTTTTTGCTTGCAATCAAGCGTCTGAAAGGAAAGCATAAAATGAACACCCACTACAGTGATCGGCGCAAGATTGACCCTAGCCAGGGCGTTCGTCTTGGCGATGGGACGGCAAATGACGGCGACCGGGTCGAGATTGGGCCGACCGCACTTGCCCATGCTGAATGGCGCGAGGCGGGGTTGGCGCTGCCCGATTTGACCGAGATGCGCAAGGCCCGCCACAAGCGCCTGACCGACGCCATCGTGGCCCGCGGCTATGGGGGGTTGCTGATGTTCGATCCCCTGAACATCCGCTATGCGACCGACACGACAAACATGCAATTGTGGAACACCCACAACCCGTTCCGAGCCTGCCTGCTATGTGCCGACGGATACATGGTGCTTTGGGACTACAAGAATGCGCCGTTCCTCGCCGAGTATAATCCGCTTGTCCGCGAGAGCCGATCTGGCGCTGACATGTTCTACTTCGCCCGTGGCGACCGGATTGGGCCAGCGGCCGACACCTTCGCTGCCGAGGTGGCGGACCTGCTGGCCACCCATGCGCCGGGCTATACACAGATCGGGATAGACAAGATCCAGCCTGCGGGACTGGACGCGATCCGCCGAGCGGGGCTGGAGTATCGCGACGGCGAGGAAGTCACCGAACGCACACGGGGCATCAAGACCGAGCACGAGTTACGCGCCATGCGCTGCGCCATACATTCCTGCGAGCGTTCGATGGCCGCCATGGAAGAGTTCGCGCGCGCAGAAATTCCAAAGGGCGGGGTGACCGAGGACGATGTCTGGGCCGTGCTCCATGCCGAGAACATCAAGCGTGGCGGCGAATGGATCGAGACACGGCTGCTCACCTCGGGGCCACGCACGAACCCGTGGTTTCAGGAATGTGGACCTCGGGTCATCGCCGAGAACGAGATCCTCGCCTTCGACACTGATCTGATCGGGCCATATGGCATTTGCGCGGACCTCAGCCGTACATGGTGGATCGGTGACGAACTGGCGCCGAAGCATATGCGCGAGAGCTACGCCGAGGCCGTCGAGCACATCCGCTACAACACGGCGCTCCTGCGCCCCGGCCTCCACATGGAGGAGCTGACACGCTCATTGCATGTGCTGCAGGACAAGTATCAGGCGCTGAAATATTCCTCTCCGATGCATGGTGTGGGCCTGTGCGACGAATGGCCATTGATCGCCTATCCCGACCGACTGGTGGACGGCGCCTTCGACGCCATTCTCGAACCTGGGCTGACGCTGTGTGTCGAAGCGCTGGTGGGTGAGGTCGGCGGCGACCACATGGTCAAGCTGGAGGATCAGGGAGTTGTGACTGAAAGCGGGTTCGAAACGATTTCGACCTACCCGCTCGATAAGCGCCTGATGGGAGAAACGGCCTAGCTGGCATTCGCAATATCCAAAGCCCGCCAGCAAACCCATGACACGGTCCGCTGACGGTTCAAAATCAGCATACAATGGAGGAAAGTATGAAACCACCTTTAGGCGAATTGGACATTCCAGTTTCCGAGAGCGGCTTTTATGAAGGGTTCTCAAAGAACGTTGCCGTGTCCGCGAAAATCCTCGTGGGTTTGCTCATCGTGTGGGCCGTAGCCTTTCCGGAGAGTGCCGCGGAGACACTAGGAGCATTGAATGGCTTCATTCTGGCAAGCTTTAACTCTTGGTACATCTACGCGGTAGCGTTTTTCCTGATACTTTGCCTTGTTCTCGCAGCATTGCCGGCTTCTGGCAGGCTTCGGCTGGGCCAGGACGATGAAAGGCCTGAATTTTCGAATTTCTCATGGTTTTCAATGATGTTCAGCGCCGGGATCGGCATTGGGATGCTGACTTTTGCGACGGCTGAACCGATTTACCATTTTCAGAACAACCCCCACGTGATTATGGGAGACGTGCCCGCTCAGACAGCTGAAACCGTAAGGTCAGCCTATATCTGGTCATTTGCGCATTGGGGGCTATCGGCCTGGGCATGCTATGCAATTGCCGGACTGGGGTTCGCGTATTTCTCATACCGAAGGGGCCTGCCACTTACGGTGCGCACCGCGCTCATCCCGCTTTTCGGCAAATCGCTTTCGGGCCCAATCGGTCATGTCATCGATATCGTGGCCGTGGTGGCAACTATCCTGGGCGTTGCCCAGACCCTTGGATTTGGTGTCGAGCAGTTTGTAGCCGGCCTTAATCGGATTGGTTTCGGTGACTGGTTGCTGGTGACCGGCGAGGGAGGAACACAAAAAGCGTCCTTTGCCGCCATCATCTTCGCTCTTGTGGTTATCATGGGTGCCTCGACCTTGTCCGCACTCTCCGGTGTCGGCAAGGGGATCAAGTGGCTGTCCAATATCAATATGGGGCTGAGCTTTTTCTTGTTGGCGTTCTTCCTGATTTTCGGTGCAACATTCTTCAGTCTGACGGCCATGTTCGTCGGTATCTGGGATTACCTGCTGGCGCTGCCGGGAATCAGCTTTACCGTCTGGTCAGATGATGGAACCGAAACGGGCGCCGCACTTGCCGGCTGGCAAGGCGGCTGGACGGTGTTCTACTGGGCCTGGTGGATCGCAGTGACCCCGTTCGTTGGTCTGTTTCTTGCCAGAGTTTCGCGTGGGCGCACAGTGCGCGAGTTTGTGTTGGGTGCAATGCTTGTCCCGGCAATGATGTGTTTCATCTGGTTCGCCTTTGTTGGCGGTACGGCCATCCACCTTGAACTTACAGGTGAGGCTGGGGGCTCGATTCTGGGCGCAGGAATCTCAGACCAGCTGTTTGCGACACTGGCCGTTATTCTCAACGAAAATCTGACATGGGTGTTCTCAGTTATCGTTGTGGTACTTCTTTTGACATATCTTGTGACCACGGCAGACTCCGCTGTTTTGATCGTAAATACAATCAACGCCGCAGGCGATGACGGCCCGAAAGCCAAGCCGCACATCTATTTCTGGGGTGTCGCCCTGGCACTGGTGGTCGGAGCCCTGCTTGTCATTGGGGGTCTGGGAGCCATTCAAACCGCGATGGTTATTGCGGCTTTGCCATTCAGTTTGGCGATGGTTCTGATGGGCTTTGCACTGATTAAGGCGATCTACAACGATAGTCGAAGAATTGCCGAAGGTGTTCCGACCACCGCCCCGGCATCTGCTGCGGAATGAAGCTTGATAGTGATGAAAGGACTTCGAGATGAAAACGCGTAAATCTTTTGCAGCTATCAGTGTGGCGTCCGCGGTAACTGCCGCTTCTACAGTCTCGGCGGCCGACATGGTCATTGGCGTCCCGAACTGGCCATCGGGGGAAGCCACCGCACATATTCTGAAGGTTGCCTTGGAAAGTCGGCTGGACTTGGACGTCGAACTGCAGGACAGCACCAATGCAGCCATGTTTGCGGCTATGGATGCCGGAACCCTGCATGTGCATCCTGAGGTCTGGCTGCCCAGTCTCGACTACCTTCGACGGGAATATGTCGACGGCCGAAAAACGGTTCAGGTAAAGTCCAGTGGCCCCAAGGGGGCGCAAGGAATGTGCGTGACAAAGGGCACGGCGGAACGCACTGGTATCACGGATATCAAGCAGCTTTCCGATCCGGAAATGGCTCAGAAATTTGATAGTAACGGAGACGGAAAAGGTGAAGTCTGGATCGGCGCTGAAGGTTGGACTTCCACTTCCATCGAACAAGTCCGTGCACGTTCCTACGGCTATCACAAGACTATGAGCCTCAGGATCATGGATGAAGCCGACGCCTTGGCAGAACTGGGGGCTGCTGCCGGACAGAACGAGAATGTCGTATTCTATTGTTATCAGCCGCACTACATGTTCGAAGTGCACGAACTTGTCGTTCTGAGCGAGCCAGCGCACGTAAGTTCAAAGTGGATTATCGTGCCGCCCAACTCGATCCCGGGCTGGTTGGAGAAATCGACCGCCAGCGTTGCCTGGGATACTGACGATCTTCATGTCAGTTATGCGACCAGTTTGGAAAGCGCGCAGCCTGATGCCGTCGCAATGCTAAGCAATGTCAAGTTGGAGACCGAGATGCTCTCGGAAATGTCCTTTGCCTTGGCGGTCGAGAAAAAGGACCCCGAAGCATTTGCAAAGCAATGGGTTGAAGACAACTCGGCTGTTGTCGACAGTTGGTTCCCGTAGTGACATACGTTTCCAAGAATGCTTCAGGCGGTAACGAATTCCAAGCTTGGAAGTGAATTCGGCTTAAGTGTCTGATACCCTTAGGCCTTCCGGTCCAGAAGACCGGGAGGCTGGCAATGCCGCTGATCGGCCTTGCTCTGATCAAGGCAATCATCAACGGTAGCCGCCGGAACGCAGTTGGTCTTACCTCTACAGTTCCGGATACGGACCCAATTGTGGCCGAATAAAAGTGTGAACAATCCTTGAGTGACTACAGATCGTTTGTGGGCGCTCTTTCCGCACTCAACCGGTGGAGTGAAAGGTGAAAAAATTCGAAGGCAGCTGTCATTGCGGTTCTGTAAAATTCACGTTTTCGATACCCGACATCGATCATGCAATGCGATGCGATTGTTCACTATGTTCCCGCAAAGGCATGGTGATGAGTGCAACGGTTATCCCGCCTGAAGAAATTAAAATCAGAAGTGAGCAGGACGCTCTCTCAACCTACCAATTTGGCACAGAATCGGCGCGGCACTATTTTTGCAATCGCTGTGGAATTCATACATTCGTCGAGACGCGGCTGAACCCTGGCCACTATCGAGTTAACCTGGGATGCATAGATGAGTTGGACGCACTTCGCCTTCCTGAGATAATCTATGACGGAAGAAATCTCTGACGCAACCAAGACGTCTGAAGGGAACTGTACACATCAAAATCGAGTCGTTGCATTTTGACAAACGGCGATCAGAAGAAACAATAACACACACCGATGCTATCGATTCAAACCGTTGGGTAACTCCTCACTCCACTTTCGCAGTTCATCGAGAAATCCAAGCGCCGTTCTGCCAAACTTGGTAATGGAATATTGAACGGAAATAGGGGCAGTATCCATTACTTGCCTCGCAACCAAGCCCTGCTCCTCAAGTTGACGCAATCGCTCGGTGATCATCTTCTTGCTTGCCCCGCCGATCATGCGCGACAGATCGTTGAAACGCACAGGACCATCTTTGAGGTGCCATAAGATAGACCCGGTCCATTTTCCGCCAATGATCCGCATACCTCGTTCTATTGCACATGGCTCCACACAGGCCTCCGAGACCAGTCGGCGCCCTTTGGCATCTTCGTCAATCCGCGCTCGCATCGTCATCCTTTAGCTTAGGCAACTAGGTTACCAAAAGTATACTAGTTGATTTCCAACACCTGTACCATCAAATGCTCTCTGAGCCCGAAGAAAGTCAAGGGTTCAAGATTACACAAATAGGATATGGACATGAGAAAAATCCTGATCGTGAACGGTACTCAGCCCTACGAATTCGCCCCCGGGCAGTTGAACGCCAGCCTAACGGAGCGCGCGCGCGACATGCTTACCGCAATGGGTCACGAGGTACGCGTGGCAACTGTCGCCGACGGCTATGACGCGAATGCTGAGGTTGAGGCGCACATGTGGGCCGATACGGTCATCATGCAGTTTCCGGTGAATTGGATGGGCGTTCCGTGGGTTTTCAAGAAGTACATGGATGAAGTTTACACCGCTGGAATGGATGGGCGGCTAAGTACCGGTGACGGTCGGACGGCAGAAGCACCGAAGGCCAATTATGGGATGGGAGGCGCGCTGAGCGATAAGACTTACATGCTTTCAGTGACGTTCAACGCCCCGAAAGAAGCGTTTAACAATGAGGCCGAACCGTTCTTTGCCGGTGGTAGCGTCGATGATTTGCTGCGCCCGATGCACCTGAACGCAAAGTTCTTTGCGATGCAGCCGCTTCCGACCTTTGCGGCATTTGATGTAATGAAGAACCCAGAAATCGACACCGATTTCGCTCGATTTGACGCGCATCTGAAAACCACGTTTGCCGAGGTTGAACATGTCCCAGCCTGATATCCATCTCTACACCGCCGGTACGATGAACGGTTACAAGCCGGTCATCTTTCTGGAAGAGGCAGGTGTCCCATACGACCTGACTCACATCAACTTTTCCAAACAGGAACAAAAAGCGCCGGATTATCTGGCGCTGAACCCGAACGGAAAGATCCCGACCATCGAAGACCGTTCGGAAGGGCGCGCGATTTTCGAATCCGGCGCGATCCTGTGGTATCTGGCCGAGAAATACGGAAAATTTCTGCCATCGGACCCGGTCAAACGGTCCGAGGTCATGCAATGGATGCTGTTTCAGGTTGGGCACGTAGGACCGATGATGGGACAGGCGATGTATTTCCAGCACATCGCTGCGCCTAATGGCCATGAAGAGCCCTTTTCAATCCGTCGCTACGTGGACGAAAGCCGCCGCTTGATGGAGGTGATGAACTCTCGTCTGGACGGGCGCGAATGGATTGCTGCAGACGAATACACCATAGCTGACATGATGCTGTTCCCATGGGCGCGTGCATATGTCTGGGCAAGGGTAGATGTGTCGGACCTGTCGCATCTGAACGCCTGGTTCGACCGTATTGACGCCCGGCCGGCCGTGCAACGGGCGTTGACCATCCCAAAGGCCAACCCCCAATTCTGGGATACCAACGCAGATGCCAGCGCCTTTGCTAAGGAAAACGCGTCGCGCTTTTCCAGCGATGTAAAAGGAACCTGAACCGTGCAAGCTGCTCTGCCCATTCGCGTCGATATCGTGTCAGACGTTGTTTGCCCTTGGTGTGTGATCGGCTACCACCAACTTGCCAAAGCTGCGCGCGACACCCAGACCGAACTAGATATCCATTGGCATCCATTCGAGCTGAACCCGCAGATGGCCGAGGGTGGCGAGAACCTACGCGAACATCTGGCGGCAAAATACGGGACCACTTTGGAAGGATCGATCAAGGCGCGTGCCCGCCTCAGCGAGATGGGCGCAGCACTTGGGTTCAAGTTCAACTACGCCGATGACATGCGGATGTATAACACCTTCCGAGCGCATCAGTTGATTGACTGGGCAACGGAACTAGGAAAAGGCCACGAGATGAAGCAGGCACTTTTTGCGGCCTTCTTCACCCGTCGCGAGGACGTCTCGGACATGCAGGTTCTCGCCGACGCGGCCGCAGGCATCGGGCTGAACCGCGTGGATGCGCTAGACATGTTGCAAAGCCAAGATCGGGCCAATCACTTGCGCCAAAAAGAGCAATTCTGGATCAGCCAAGGTGTTCGGGGCGTGCCTGCAATGGTGTTCGATCAACGTCACCTCGTGACCGGTGCGCAGGGCGAGGAAAACTACGCCCGCATCCTGCTGCATCTACGAGACGACAGGGCCGCGTGACACCAGTGAATACCAGGCACTTCCGGCGCAAAAAAACCACGATCGGACAGGTGTCGCCCGGCCTGCCATCGCTGAACAACCATTGTGGGGGTTGCATGACGTAAGTCTCCGCGACAACCTTCCTCTTAAATTAAAAACTCAGTCGGAGTGGCCGCATGCCGGCCGCTACAGCCCTTCAACTTGGAAGAGTTCCTAATTTATGGCACTGCATGATCACCCCATCTGGCGGAAGCCGCAACATCACCAAGACCTCGACCACGCGCACGACCATGTCCACTGGGCCGAGCTGTTCTACGACCTGATCCACGTCGTGACGATCTTTCTATTGGGCAATTACCTGTCGCATCATCTCGATCTGCATGGGTTTCTTGTGTTCGCCGGAGTCTTCATAACGCTCTGGTACGCTTGGGGCGAACTCAGCATATTCAACTCGATCTACGTCAGTACCGACTTTTGGCATCGGCTGATTATGGCCGTGATGATCTGCACGGTGATGTTCATGGCAGCGGCGATCCCGGCTATTTACGGAAAGGGTTGGGTTTTCTTCGCGTTAGGATTTGCTGCGAACAGGGCCATGATCGCGGCGCTGTACTATCGAGCCCGGCGGGCCAATTCATCAGGCGAGTCGATGTCGACGGCCCAGATCCGCAATTTCTCGGTCTTTGCGGTGATCTTTGCGATTGCAGCCTTTTTGCCTGCTCCTCTTGCTTACTGGGTGTTTGCCGTCGCAATGGTGGCCACGCAGGCAATGTATATGATCCCCGGTGTCACAGTCCTGCGTTTCGAGAGGTTTGTCCCGCGTCTTGGCCATATGGCTGAACGGTTTGCTCTTTTAACGTTGATCGTATTAGGCGAAGGGTTCTTCAAACTGGTCGTCACCCTGTCCGAAAAAGGAATTTACAAAGTATCACCGGACGTACTCGTCAACTTCGTCATCGGTGGCGTTTCGATGTTCGTGATGTGTTGGATCTATTTCGACTTTGTCGGCAATGCCAAACCAAAAGACAAAAAGGTGTCGACGTTGGTCATCTGGTGGCTTGCGCACCTGATTTTGATGCTTTGCGGCGTCATGGTCGGCGTGGCTCTTGCTGCCGAGGTCAAAGTCGGATTTTGGGAGCCATATCCAACCGAATATGCCGCCATAGGCTGTTTCGGTCTTGCCGGTTACATTGCCATGCTTTGGGTGCTTCAAAACGTCATAGAACATCGTTTGGCGTCGGATTTCGGGCGATGGGACGTGCGTGTATTCGGGATAGTGCTGGCAATCATCTGTTTCTTTGTCGTCCCACATGTCCCCTCTTTGTTAGGCAATCTGATCTGGGGGACAGCTTTGCTATCGCAAATCGCGATCCCCCTGACGCGCGCCTGGACGCAGTTTCGACATGAGTGAGGCACTTACAAGTTCAGGCTATCTAAAAAGAAAAGTCTATTGGTGGCTCGAGCGCCCGGACCGGGCGGCCACCGGTCCCTGGTTGCTTGAAATAGCTCTAATTGCCCTAATCACGCTGAACGTGGCCGCCGTTATCCTGGAAACGGTTGACTCCATATATTTCCGTTGGGGCCTGGCTCTGAACCTCTTTGAGGGTCTTTCTCTGTTTGTCTTCGTGGTCGAATACGCGGCAAGGCTGTGGGTCGCCACTGAAAATCCAAGTTACAAAACGCGCGCTGCATGGGCCGTCTCCCCGATCGCCATCATCGATTTACTAGCGATTTTACCTGCGCTGCTCTACTTGATCTTCCCGGTTGACCTGCGTCTGCTGCGTACCTTCCGCATGTTGCGACTGCTTAAACTCACGCGGTATTCCCCCGCGCTCGGCATGCTGCTTGCTGTGTTTGAGGAAGAGGCTGGCGCCTTTTTTGCAGGTTTCTTCATCCTGATGGTGATGCTGATTTTTGCGGCCAGTGGTGCTTGGCTGGCCGAGCACGAAGCGCAACCGGATGCCTTCGGTTCGATCCCCGCAGCGATGTGGTGGGCGATGGCAACGCTGACGACCGTTGGTTATGGCGACGTGACGCCCGTGACAGTTGCCGGTAAGATCTTCGGCGCTGCGATCACCGTGATTGGCATCGGTATGGCTGCGTTGCCTGCAGGGATCATTGCCAGCGGCCTGAACGACCAGTTGCACCGCCGACGGGCCAGCCTGGAACGTGAATTTCGAAAGGCCTTGGAAGACGGCGATATCTGCGAGGCCGATGAGAAAGAGATTGACGCAGTTCGCAAGCAATTGGGTCTCTCGCGCCGCGCTGCCGATCATATCCGAAACCGCGTGCATGCCGAAACAATATCACAGGTCGATCACTGTCCCACATGTGGTCAGCCGACCAAGCAAAAGGCCAAGTCGTGAACGCCAGCATCGGACTGCTTGTCTACGGAGTTCGAGATTTGCGGGGAAAAACTGTCTGTCAGTTCTTTAGCGTGCGCTCTTTCGTTGATCCCAAAAATCGGAGTCAATGAAACTGAAAAGGTCTTGTCAGAAGAACTTTGGTTGAGCGAGTTAGGGTTGTTGCGTAGCTTTTGCCCATGACCAATCTGGCCTCTTTCAAGGGTCTTGTCAGATTAACATTGCTTGAGCGGGGCAGGACGGTTGCGTAGCTTTTGCCCATGACCAAACCTGCCTCTTTCAAGTACTTCAAAACCAGTCCCGAGGTCATCCGCCTTGCGGTGATGCTGTACATCCGTTTCCCGCTCTCGCTTCGAAATGTCGAAGATCTGTTGCACGAGCGAGGCATCGACGTGAGCCACGAAACTGTCCGATATTGGTGGAACAGGTTTGGTCCAATGCTTGCAGCTGAGATCCGACGGAAGCGTGTGCAGCAGCTGCGCGCGTTCTCGAAATGGAAGTGGCACGTGGACGAGGTTTTCGTAAAGGTGAATGGCAAGCGACATTATCTGTGGCGTGCAGTAGATCACGAAGGTGAAGTGCTGGAAGCAGTTGTCACCAAACGCCGAAACAAGGCTTCAGCACTAAAATTCCTCAGGAAATTGATGAAACGGCACGGTTGCGCCAAGGAGGTCGTCACAGATCGCTTCGCTTCCTACAAGGCTGCGCTCAGAGAAATAGGCGCGTTCGAAAAACAACAGACGGGCAGGTGGCTCAACAACCGCGCCGAGAATTCACACCTGCCGTTTCGACGACGCGAACGCGCGATGCAGCGTTTCAGGCGCATGCGAAGTCTACAGAAATTCGCCTCCGTCCATTCCTCCGTCTACAATCACTTCAACCAGGAAAGATCGCTAGCCAGTCGAGACACCTTCAAGCTGATACTCACCGCCGCTCTCGCCGAGTGGCGGGGTCTTTGTGACGAATGAAGGACAGCTACACTGGCCTAGCTGAGACTGGTTCGAATCCCTGTCTCCCCGCCACTCATACCTGTCTCACTTCCCTGTCTCACTTCAGTTGTGTTTTTTGACCCGGAATTGTTCCGCAATTCCCGCGAGTTGACGCATACGCTTTCAATTAGAGACGGAGCAGATCGTACACTCGGATCACGATTCAGGCCCCAGTCTCAGTGCCGCATTTTGGCGGGATCGCTTTGGGTGGGGTTTTCCTGATACCCGGCAATTTACAGGGAATTTTCGCGAAACGGGTCTGAGTTCAGTAATTTCACCTGTCAGAACTGAATGTTTTACAGGGGTTTATGTTGCAAATTCCCTAAAAGGTGGAGCAGGGAATTTTCTCGTGCGAACGGGGAATTGTTCCGCCGGATCAGGGAGGGCGAAGTCTGCATCAGGGACGCAGGATCTGGAGATGTCAGAAGCCGAACAGGCGTTCCTGTTCGGACCAATCAAGTGGGTGGGTCACGCTGACCAGACGCTTGAGTGTAAGTTCGGGCGGCTGGGTGCCGTTGAGAAGCGCGGCCTGAATCTTCAGTGAGAGAAACGCGAGCTGAGCACGGGCAAGGATGAAAGCGCCGGGGACGCTTTCACGCCGCGCAACTTCCATCAGTTGAACTCCGGACTTCAGATCGTGGGTCCAGCCATGGGCGCGGATCAACATGGACCGGAGGCGGGGATCGGGTTGGGGTCTTGTCAGAAGAACGTGTCTTGAGCGGGGCAGGGGTGTTGCATAGCTTTTGCCCATGACCAGACCTGCCTCTTTCAAATACTTCAAAACCAGTCCCGATATCATCCGTCTTGCGGTAACGCTGTACATCCGCTTCCCGCTCTCGCTTCGGAATGTCGAAGACTTGTTGCACGAGCGAGGCATCGACGTGAGCCACGAAACCGACTGCTACTGTTGGAACAGGTTCGGTCCGATGTTTGCCTCTGAGATCCGAAGAAAGCGTGTTCAGCAATTGAGAGCATACTCCAAATGGAAGTGGCACGCGGACGAGGTTTTCGTGAAGGTGAATGGTAAGCGGCATTATCTTTGGCGGGCTGTTGATCACGAAGGCGAGGTGCTGGAAGCCGTTGTCACGAAGCGTCGAAACAAAGCCGCAGCACTGAAATTCCTCAGGAAATTGATGAAGCGGCACGGTTGCGCCGAATAGATTGTCACAGATCGCTTCGCTTCCTACAAGGCTGCGCTCAGAGAAATGGGCGCGCTTGAAAAACAACAGACGGGCAGGAGGCTCAACAACCGTATCGAGAATTCGCACCTGCCGTTTCGACGAAGCGAACGCGCGATGCAGCGTTTCAGGCGCATGCGAAGTCTACAGAAATTCGCCTCCGTCCATTCCTCTGTTTACAACCACTTCAACCAGGAAAGAACGCTAGCCAGTCGAGACACCTTCAAGCTGACCCGCGCGGCCGCTCTTAGCGAGTGGCGTCAACTTTGTTCCGGATAGTTTCGCGGTTTCCGCCGCAAACTGAGACTGGTTCGAATTCGTTTGACAGCACCCTCTAAGATGTCCGCTCTTTTCCCACAGCCAGACTTTACTCTAACTTGACCCAAGCCGCATTCCTTGAAGAGCTTTGCACGCATGCGGCTACAAACTTTACACCATTGAGTCCATCATGGACCGTTGGATAGACAACCGGAATATCAGGTGAAATCCCGCCTCGGAAAGCTTGGATTGCCTCAGCAGCCTCTCCATAGATATTGGCGAAACCTTCAAGATATCCCTCGGGATGGCCCGGAGGGACTCTACTCAACCGATTGGCAGCGTCACCTGCTCCAGCTCCATTTCGGGTGATCAGACGCTTGGGTTCGTTGTATGGTGTGAACCAAAGGTAATTGGGATCTTCCTGGGCCCACTCCAGCCCACCTTTTTCGCCATAGACCCGCAAACGAAGTGCGTTTTCATTACCGGGAGCCACCTGAGAAGACCAAAGCATCCCACGCGCTCCGCCTTCGAAGCGAAGCAAGACGTGCGCGTTGTCATCTACTTTGCGTCCCGGCACAAAAGCCTGCAAGTCCGCCGCCAGGCTTTCCACCTTCAGCCCGGTTACAAAGCAAGCGAGGTGGTAGGCATGGGTTCCGATGTCACCGGTTGATCCACCCGCGCCCGAGCGTTCAGGATCGGTTCGCCACTCAGCCTGTTTGAAATCCTGCTGCTCGGTCAGCCAGTCCTGCGGGTACTCAACTTGAACCACACGAATTTTGCCAATTTCGCCGTTGGCAACCATTTCACGCGCCTGCCGAACCATCGGATAGCCCGTGTAATTGTGGGTCAAAATGAACAGTGCCTTCGCGCTTTCGGCCGCCTTCACCAGTCTTTTTGCATCCGCAAGGGTCGAGGTGAGTGGCTTGTCACAAATGACGTGAATACCGCGTTTCAGGAATTCACGCGCGGCTGCATAGTGAACGTGATTTGGCGTGACAATTGAGACTGCCTCGATCCCAGATTTCAATCGGGCTTCCCGGATCGCCATTTTCTTGAAGTCTTCATAAACCCGTTCGAGCCCCAATGCTTGACCACTTTCAAGAGATTTCTCTGGCGTCGAAGACAAAGCACCGGCGACCAGCTCGAACTTGTCGTCCAGTCGCGCCGCTATGCGATGAACACCCCCTATGAAGGCGTCGTTTCCGCCGCCAACCATGCCAAGCCGAATGCGTCCTGATGTTTCTTCACTGCGTCCTGTGACCATCAATCAATCCCCAGCATTTTCCGATTGGCGGCTTCGTCGGCGCCACTATCAGCGAAATCATCAAAGGCTTTCTCGGTCACACGGATGATGTGATCTGACACAAACTGAGCGCCTTCACGCGCGCCATCCTCGGGGTGTTTGAGACAGCATTCCCATTCGACCACAGCCCAACCATCAAAGTCATTCGCCGCCATTTTTGAGAAGACCGCACCGAAATCCACTTGGCCATCACCAAGCGACCGGAACCGCCCAGCCCGATCAACCCAGCTTTGATACCCGGAATAAACACCTTGCCGCCCGGTTGGGTTGAACTCGGCATCTTTGACATGGAACATCCGGATCCGATCTTTGTAGATGTCGATATTGTCCAGATAGTCGAGGCATTGCAGCACGTAGTGCGACGGGTCGTATAGCATGCAGGCCCGTGGGTGATTTCCCGTCCGTTCCAGAAACATCTCGTACGTCACACCATCGTGGAGGTCCTCTCCGGGGTGGATTTCGTAGCATACATCAACGCCGCAGTCTTCGGCGTGATCAAGGATTGGCACCCAACGACGCGCAAGCTCATCAAACGCCGTTTCAATCAAGCCGGCGGGGCGCTGCGGCCAAGGATAGACATAAGGCCATGCCAACGCGCCCGAGAATGTCGCATGTGCAGAAATACCCAAGTTTTTCGAAGCTGATAGCGCTTTCTTGACCTGGTCTACTGCCCATTCTTGCCGGGCTTTCGGGTTCCCTCTGACGCTTTCGGCCGCAAAGCCGTCAAATGCACTGTCATAGGCCGGGTGAACGGCCACAAGCTGGCCCTGAAGGTGCGTTGAAAGTTCAGTAACTTCGACACCATTGTCCCTGGCTTTTCCTTTGAAGTCATCGCAGTAACCGGTGCTGGACGCGGCCTGTTCCAGGTCGAACAGCCGGCCGTCCCAACTGGGCACCTGAACGCCTTTGTATCCACAGTCAGCTGCCCATTTAGTGATCGCGTCCCACGAATTGAACGGCGCTTCGTCCCCCGCAAATTGCGCAAGAAACAAAGCTGGACCTTTGATCGTCTTCATAAAATCTCCTCCCCAAAACCTGAGCCTCTATGGCGGTAAATTTTCCTTCAGATAGATGTCGATGCGGATACGTTCCTGCGCTTTGTTGAACGGAACCTTATCCGAAGTCGCGCGCAGCAGGCGGACGGCTGAACGTACAATGTGCCCAGTGTCTTGCGAGATCAGAGCGTCAAATGTACCGAGCGTGAGCGCCTCACGACTGAGCGGTGTAAGCTCATGAGCTATGATCACCAGATCTTCGCTGAGCTTGTTTTCTGAAAGGAATTGAATCAGGCCTGCGTTACCCGCTGCTGACGAGTATATTCCGACCAGATCTGGATAGGTTTCAAATATTTCGGGCATCATCCTGTAAATCAGATCCGGGTCATCTCGGCCCTCGACTGATGCTACGACTTCGAGGTGCGGAAATTCCTCAGCCACAACAAGGTCAAAGCCTTGACGTCGTTCGAGGTGGTCACGTGCCAAACGGGATCCTGTAAGTACCAAGACCTTGCCGTCACGATGCACAAATCGCCCCATTAGCTGAGCGGCGGTTCGTCCTGCCGAAACGTTATCAATACCGACAAAGTGGTCTCGTTCAGAACTCGGCAAGTCAGACACCAGGGCAACAACCGGAACGCCTTTGTCCCTGAGCCTTTTAACAGCATCCCGGACAGAAGGCGTTTCGGGCCCGAAAACGGCGACTCCGTCTACATCCAAACTGTCTACAGCATCCAGAATGTTGACGATATCTTGGGGCTCAAACGGAGCAACCTTCTTTATTGCAATGCGAGTCCGTTCGATAAATTGGTCGCGTGATTGTTCTGCGATCTGACTGCTGATTGCCTCCACAAACTCGTTGTCCGTGTCCGGCAGAACAAAGAGGAAGTTGTAAACTCGGTTACGCGCAAGGTTGGCCGCGGCCGTGTCGCGCACATACCCCAGCTCATCAATCGCCTTTTGTACTTTCTGTACGGTCACCGCCCGCACGCCGGGGCGTCTGTTCAAGACCCGGTCAACAGTCGCTAGGCTAACACCCGCAACGCGCGCGATGTCATTAACGGTTGGCTTTTTCACCAATTCTAGTTTTTGTTTTTGGTCTTCCACGTGTTCTTCAGCCCTCAATCTCCCGCGCTAAGCCTTCAAACAACAAAGCAACAGCCTCAGCGCCGGGATCGTTATGTCCAACAAGGTTTTCTTCGGGAACATAGGCTGCGCGGCCTGCCTTAGCACGTCGAATATTTGCGGTGTTGTTCGCGCCTTTGCGGGCAGCCTCGGCCGCGTGCGTCAGACCAGATGGCAGCGCGGCAAGTGCCGGTGCTAGGGCGTCAATCATTGTCCTGTCACCGACCTTGGCACCCCCAACCTGGCTGACGCGATTCAGTCCTTCGACGAGAGATTTCGGTACCGATGCTCCGCTCGCACAGGCATCTCCAGCTGCGTTGAAGAAGATTGCGAGTATCACGCCGGAAGAACCACCCATTGTCTGACTTAACTCATTGCCCAACGCCGGAAACAGTTGTGTCAGATCAGCAAGCGGCATGCGGTCAAGGCTACCTTGCAATGCTCTTGCGGCAGTCGCCAATGTGCTTCCTGTATCGCCATCTCCAGATTTCGCGTCCAGTTCGTTGAGGTTCTTCTCTGCGTTGATGAGCAGTTCAGACAACCGGGTGATCGTTTCCCTTGTGGTGGGATTGTTCGAAGGAATTGGATCGATAGGGGTCAGGCCATCAGGCAATGGGGCCACTTTGATCGGGCCGATGGAATCGACCCCGGGCCATGCGGCCAGATCAACGGGTGTTTCAAGGGCTGACAAATCGTCCTGATCCACAGGCAGAATGGAAACCGAAAACCCGTGCATATCCAGCGACGTCATCATGGGTGCCGGGCCAATGATATGGTGGGCAAAACCAGTTTCGGACAACGCATGCGTAAGGACAGCCATTTCTAGCGGAGTTGTAGAACCCAGGTTGTTGACCAACGCCACGCAATCCCCGGACCCCACCCTTTGCTTCAGCTTCTCCACCACTGTGGACATAGCCGATACAGCATTTGAGAACTCGACTTGCTGTACACCGGGCTCGCCATGAATACCCAAGCCAAGCTCTGCTTTCCCGGGGGCGATCCGGTCTTCTTTTGGAGATCCCGGAACGGTACAGGTGTCCAAGCTCATACCGATGCTGACAACCTTCGCAATGGTGCTTCTTGCAGCATTTGTAACGGTGTCTAGGTCAGCACCGTCTTCAGCAAGCGCTCCGGCGATTTTGTGAACGAACAACGTACCCGCCACGCCACGTGGTTGCGGAAGATCGGGCAGGGCGATGTCATCGTCGACAACGACCATCTCTACCTTGCGGCCCAATGCACGGGCGCGTTCAGCTGCCAGTCCAAAGTTCAACCGATCACCGGTGTAATTTTTGACGATAAGCAGGCACCCAGCCTCACCCGTGACCGCAAGAATGCCCGCCAGAACCGCCTCGACTGACGGGGATGCAAACACTTCCCCGCACACCGCGGCTGTCAGCATACCGGCGCCAACAAAACCTGCATGGGCGGGTTCGTGACCAGACCCCCCGCCAGAAACCAGGGCGACCTTCGACTTGTCCCAATCCGACCTGTAAACAACCTTGATGTGCGGGTAACCGTCCAACCGGGTCAGTTGCCCTCCGGAAGACGCCAGAAGACCGTCTATGGCCTCTGTAACCAAAGTTTCTTTTGTGTTGAGGAACTGGGCCATGCTTTTGCTCCTTAATTCACGCGCGCGCCGGACGCGTCAAAATACAACGGGTTGTGTGGGCGAATTTTTATAAGTTTTCCAGATGGATAATCCTGATGTACATCAATCAAGGTCACAACCGGGTGACCGTTCAGGTCCAGGTGTAGCCGCGTTTGATCCCCCAGATGCTCTGCGCGTATTACCCGCGCTTCGCTGCCTTCTCCTTCGATGATGTTTTCCGGGCGAAGACCTATTTGCGGACCTTTGTGATTGCCTCCGAACAGCTCGGAAGGCAGAATGTTGATCCGCGGCAGTCCCAACCGGCTGGCGACATAAACGCTACCGGGGTTTTCATAGATGTCCCGGGGTGTTCCGTACTGAACCAGCCTGCCGTTCTCCAAAACGCCGATATGCGTCGCCATTGTCATGGCTTCGACTTGATCATGGGTCACGTATAGCAAGGTCGATCCCAGATCCGCCTGAATTCTTTTTAATTCGACCCGCAAATCCGCCCGAAGCTTGGCGTCCAAAGAGCTGAGGGGTTCATCCATCAGAAATATCTGGGGGTCTCGCACCAGCGCTCGTCCAATTGAAACGCGCTGCATTTCACCGCCAGACAGTTCAGTCGCTTTGTTGTTCAACTTGTGCGGAATCTGGAGGATGTCCGCAACTTCGTTAACCTTCCTCTTGATCTCATCCTCTGGCGTCTTCAGGATCGGCGACCTCAGAGGAAAAGACAGGTTCTCCCGCACTGTCATATGCGGGTACAGTGAGTATTGCTGGAAAACCATAGCCACATCGCGCTGGGCTGGCGTTTCTATTCCAACATCCCGTCCAGCAATGCGAACGGTTCCAGAATCCAGTTTCTCAAGTCCGGATATCAATCTCAGCGTCGTTGTCTTTCCCGCGCCCGTTGGACCCAATAGCACCACAAAGGCGCCGTTGGGGATCGTCATTGAGATATCATCCACCGCCTTTAGATTGCCGAATGACTTCGAGATATTCTCTAAAACGACTTCAGCCATTACTTAGTACCTCGTCGTTCAGAGCGGACCTCAACGCGCGTCCGGTGGCCTTTTCAAACAGTGTTACTGAGGGTGAGCGGAACTCTAACCCCACCGTCTCGCCGGGATTTACGACTTCGCGCGCATCAATCCGGGCTTTCAGCTCTCCGTTCGGGCTTTGCAGCGTCACGATCTGGGTGGTTCCCAAATATTCTGTCGCCAGAACCTTGGCTCTGTAGGCGCTCGCATCCGATAGAAAAACATGCTCAGGGCGAACCCCAAAAACTAAGTCACCTTCCGCCCCCTCCATCAGTTTGGGCACGGCTTCGTCATGGCCATTTAGTCGAACCATTTCCGAGTCAGGCGCGACCTTTCCTTGAAACGGCAGGAAGTTCATGGAAGGGGACCCGATAAAATCTGCAACGAACATTGTGGCTGGTTTGTCGTAGATTTCCTGAGGTGTGCCGAATTGCTCAATCACAGCGTTGTTCATCACTACGATCTTGTCGCCCATTTGCATGGCTTCCAACTGGTCGTGTGTCACGTAAACAGTGGTTGCGCCCATACGGTCATGAAGCGCGCGTAACTCTTCGGCCATGTGTTCTCGAAACTCGGCATCTAAGGCACCCAACGGTTCGTCCATCATGAATGCCTTGGGTTCGCGAACGATCGCGCGGCCCAGCGCCACGCGCTGCCGGTCGCCACCCGACAGTCCACCTACCGGGCTATCGAGGATGTCGTTGATCCCCAGAATTCCCGCGACTTCTTCTACTTTGGCTTTTACAGCAGCACGCGGCATGCCCTGCGATATCAGGGGGTAGCTGATATTTTTGCGCACGTTCATGTGGGGATACAGCGCAAACATCTGGAACACGAATGCAATGTCTCGCTCTGATGGGGGTCGCTGGCTGATTTCTTCGCCGTCGAGATAGATCTCACCCGATGTTGGAAGCTCCAAGCCTGCGATCATCCTCAGCGTCGTTGTTTTGCCGCAGCCCGATGGACCAAGCAGCATGAAGAATTCACCATCTTCAATCGTGAACGAGCTTTCCCGCACAGCGGTGAAATCGCCGAACATCTTCTTTACGTTTTTGACAACGATCTGGGCCATTTCTACTCCGGAAAATGGCTGACGATGATGAACATGACAGTTCCGATCAGCGTAACGATGAAGGAATAAGTGAACGCCCAAAGGACGAACGGTTGCATCAGCATAAATACGCCGACCGCGATGAGGATGGTCGCGACCATCTCCCATGGGCCTCGGCGAAAACGCATTAATCCTGATAGAAACTCGCTCATTTGCGCACCGCTCCGAATGTGATCCCGCGCAGCAGGTGTTTGCGCATCAGGATGGTGAAAATCATGACCGGAATCAGGAAGATCGTGGCACCAGCCGCAACTGCAGGCCAATCCAGCCCACCGATCCCGATGATGGTGGGAATAAAGGGCGGCGCGGTCTGCGCATTCGCGGATGTCAGCAACACGGCAAACGCATACTCGTTCCATGCAAAGATAAGGCAGAAGATCGCTGTCGAAGCGATACCCGTCGCAGCCTGCGGCAGTACAACTTTGTAAAACGCCTGAAACCGCGTGTAGCCGTCTATTAGTGCCGCTTCCTCGTACTCTCGCGGGATTTCGTCGATGAACCCTTTCAGCAGCCAAACAGCCAACGAGATGTTCACACCCGTATAGAGAAGGATCATCCCCAAATGCGTGTCGCTTAGACCGAGGTTTCTGAACATCAGGAAGATTGGGATCGCAACGGCGACCGGGGGCATCATTCTCGTGCTGAGGATGAAGAACAGAAGGTCATCCTTGAGCGGCACCTTGAAACGGCTGAATGCATAAGCAGCCAAGGTGCCAAGGAAGATGCTTAGGAACGTCGAGCCAAATCCGATGATAACCGAATTCATAAAGCGCTCACCGAATTTGGATGGTCCGACAATCACCATGTCATATTGGCGCACGATCTCATCGGCCCAGTTCTGTGGCGGGTTGGCTTCCAGGAACTCCTGCGTCTGCCGTGTGCGAGTGGTGAAGAGATTGACATAGCCTTCTAGCGTTGGATCAAAGACAACCTTGGGTGGGTAGCTGATCGCATCGGCTGGAGACTTGAAGCCAGTTAGCAAAATCCAAACCAGCGGGATCATCGTGATCAGCGCATAGGTGATAACCAGAAACCCGGCGATCCACTTTGAACGGTTCGAAGGTTCGGTGACGGAAAAACTGCTCATCTCTGTTTCACCTTGTTCAGGGCTTTGACGTAGATCGACGCGAGGCCGAACACGGTGACGAAAAGGATGATCGCATAAGCCGAGGCATAACCCGTGCGCCATTTCTCAAAGGCTTCGCGCTTCAAATTGATGGAGGTCAGCTCCGTAACAGACCCTGGCCCGCCGCCCGTCAGTTGCACCACCAGATCGAACATCTTGAAGTTCTCGATCCCTCTAAACAGCACCGCCAACATGAGGAATGGCAGGACCATCGGGATGGTAATCGTAAAGAACTGGCGCAGCTTGCTGGCCCTGTCGATCTCAGCTGCCTCGTAGATGTAATCGGGAATACTGCGCAGCCCGGCCAGACAGATGAGCATCACGAAGGGGGTCCACATCCAGGTGTCGACAATCACGATGGACCAGGGCGCCAGCGTTACGGACCCGAGCATCTCAAAGCTCGACGGGTCTTTGCCGGTAAACCACGATACGATGTAGTTAAACAGGCCGATCTGAGGCTGATAGAGAAACTTCCAGAAGTTTCCGACAACGGCCGGGGACAGCATCATCGGCAGCACGATGATCGTGGTCCAAAGATCATTGCCCTTGAATTTCTTGTTGATCAACCACGCCAGAGTAAATCCGATCAGGACTTGAAAAAAAATCGTCCAGAACAGGAAATGTGCGGTGGCCTGCATGTTCAGCCATGTGTCCGTGTCTGTCAGGATACGCTCGTAATTCCTGAGCCCGACATCTTTGACTTCACGGCCGATCCGGTTGGCCTTGTAGTTGGTAAAGCTCAGTTGGATGGTCCAGATCAAAGGGAAGATATTGATCGCCAGCAGTAGAAATATCGTTGGGGAGATGAATACCCAGGCGATCGCGCGATCGGATAGCCCTCGAATTTTTCGCGCAACTCGCTCTGGCGTTGCCTGCGCAACGCGATCTACGGTCCTGTCAGACATCTCTTTGCCAGTTCTTGTTGGTTTAGGACTCACGGGTGAAGGTAGAGCGGGTTTGCACCCGCTCCTGCCTGTGTCCGGACTAAAGCTTGCCTTCGTCTTCGAAGACTTCCGTCCAATCTTCGATCAGAAGATCAAGCGCTTCTTGAGCTGTGCCTTGGTCGGCAACCACGTAGTCGTGGATGCGCTTCTGCATTGCCAGCAGCAGTTCCGCGTAGGCAGGCTCTTGCCAGAAATCCTGCACCCCGGCCATTGCTTCCAGGAAGTCACCGGCGAACGGTTGGCTGTCTACGAAACCAGGATCTTCCAGCACCGAATTATGTGCTGAGTAGCCGCCTAGTTCCCACCATTTGGCCTGAACTTCTGGCTGCGCGAACCACTTAATGTACTCAAGCGCGGCGTCCTGTTTGTCAGAGTAGCTGACAACAGAGATACCTTGTCCGCCCAGTGTCGAGCCTGCCTGATTTTGTGGTGGGTTCACGAAGAAGTCGATCTTGTCACCACCGGTATTGGGATCGGCATAGAGACCTGGGAAGAACGCAAACCAGTTCATAGCCATGGCGACCTGACCGGACTTAAAGGCGTCCAAGCTCTCGCCCATGTAGGAGTTTGTGTATCCTGGGGGTGTCGCTGTTTTGTAGAATTCTTTGTAAAACTCTAGTGCTTCGACTGCTTCGGGCGAGTTTACGGCACCCTCCATATCGTAGGATCCTGGTGTGTTTTCATATTTGAAGCCCCACGGATAGAGCGCTCCGGTCACACCCATGGTGATCCCTTCGGAACCGCGCTCAGTAAAGATCGCCGCACCGTAGACCGTCTTTCCATCGATCTCACGACCCTGGAAAAACTGCGCGATTTGCAGCAATTCTTTCTGAGACTGAGGTTCACGCAAATCTTGCCCTGTTGCTTCCTTGTACGCAGCTTGGATGTCCGGATTCTCGAACCAGTCCTTGCGATAGAACCAGCCGTTTGCATCCCCCATTGCGGGCAATGCGTAGTAGTTCGGAGTACCTTTAGGCCATGTCGAATAGGCGTAAACCGTTGCCGGCGCGAAATCGTCCATGCTGATACTCTCGGCATCGAAGAAATCATTCAGTTTTACATAATGACCGTTTTCAGCGCCCCCGCCGATCCACTGACTATCTCCGATCAACAGGTCGCAGAGCTTCCCGCCGGAGTTCAGCTCGTTCAGCATCCGGTCGGCAAAGTTTGGCCATGGAACAAATTCGAAGTTCATCGTGTGGCCGGATTCTGCTTCGAATTCTTTTGATAGCTCAACAAGCGCGTTGGCCGGGTCCCATGCAGCCCAACAGAGCGTCAGGTCTTCAGCATTTGCCTTGGTAGAAAGAGTAGTAGCGGCAAGGACTATTGCGCTGGCCGAAGCCAGTTTTGTGTAAGTCATCCATTCCTCCCTTTTTTGCGCCGTCATTCGAGGATGTGCGAATCGCGGCATGTCTATAAGGCTATTTGAGGTACGCACCTCAAGTCCAGAAATATTTGAGGTTCGTACCTCAAAAAGGCGGAGAGGAACGTTCAATTTGCTTCTTAGTCGTTGATTATATGAGAATTTGTTTATTTTTCTTGATACGCATCTATTCTCGTCAGCGAGGTATTAAATGGCTCTATCGACTAAAATTGGCACAGCCTACAATCGCGGCCATCATGCGGCCAACGCGTTTAGCGAACCCTCTGCTGAAGCACTCACAGATTATTTGGTCGATACCTTTGAGAATTGGAGGTAGCGTCGAATAGCGCGGACCACTCGGGAACGTGTATAACTCGTTTGGTCAGGTGCAGACGTATGAACACACTCTCTATCGTCAGATTGAACCGCTATCCAATTAAAGGATTGAGTGCCGAGCCTATGCAAACCGTGACGCTGCGAGCAGGGGAGGGGATTCCAGGTGATCGCCTTTTCGGGTTCGCGCGCTACAACTCCGGATTTAACGCACAGAACCCTCAGCCTCTGCCGAAAGATCGCTTTGTTGTTCTATTAAATGAGGCTGCTCTGGCAGGTGTTAAGACGAATTTTGATATTGAGACCCAAGATCTTGTGATCAAAGCGAGCGGCAAAACACACAGCTTTAACATGCAAGCTGCAGAAGATCGGAAAAATGCGTCAAATTTCCTTTCTTCAGAGATCGGCTTAAAAGATCCCGAACCGCCAATATTCGTTTCGTCGGCTCCTCATCGGTTTACAGATGTGTCTGTCGTATCACCCAAAATGATGAACGCGATATCCGTTTTAAATTTGGCGTCTGTGGAAAAGTTGGGTGAAAAACTGAACGCAGAAATCCACCCAGCGCGCTTCCGGGCGAATATCGAGATGGACGGTTTACCTCCGTTTTCTGAGTTGGATGAAGCTGGATCAGTTTTCAGATTTGGCGATGTTGAGTTAAAGATACTTTCACGTACGAAAAGGTGTGCAGCCACTGAAGTGAACCCGGAAACGGCCGAGCGGGACATGAAGATACCCTATCAAATTCGGGTGTTGATGGGTCATACGGACATGGGTGTCTATGTTGAGGTTGCTAAAGGCGGAACGTTGAGAGTCGGCCAAACTGGGGAAATCTTAAATTGAATGTTACTCACACCGCCAAAGTAGCAACCCCGGGCGGTTTGTCCCGCGTTCTCTCAAATGATTTGTGTCTACTCTCAGCAAAGCGGCGATTTCTGCCATTTGAGGCGTTACATCATTTCGCTTCGCAATGAGAAATTCTGCTACGACTTTTTGAACTTAGGAGGGCCTGTCGTGTACCGCGCTGAGTAGGACCTCCTCTGTCCCAAAACTGCATTGTAAAAAATCCGGCGTTCACCGGGCTGCAATCTTTGCACACTATATTGATATTGGGCTGCGACCTCGGGTCCTGCTTCCTTCAGAACGTAACCTATGGCAGCTTCCACGTTGAAAGCATGAAGATCGGGATTGCTGACGTCCATGGGAGAACATGGGTTCCGGTGTTGAAGTCGTTGAACAACCTCAATCTACCGATCAGTCCCGCGGTGCCTCTTTGTCCACCCGGCGTTGCGCTTCGGAATGTCGAAGATTTGTTGCACGCGCGAGGCATCGACGTGAGCCACGAAACTGTCCGGTATTGGTGGAACAGGTTTGGCCCAATGTTTGCTGCTGAGATCCGAAGAAAGCGTGTTCAGCTATTCAGAGCATACTCCAAATGGAAGGGCACGTGGACGAGGTTTTCGTGAAGGTGAATGGCAAGAGACACCACCTCTAGCGGGCCGTCGATCATGAGGGCGAAGTGCTCGAAGCAATCGTTACCAAACGTCGAAACAAAGCAGCAGCACTGAAATTCCCCAAGAAATTGATGTAGCGATACGGTAAAGCGGAAACCGTCGTCACGGATCGCTTCGCATCGTACCGGGCCGCTCTTGGAGAGCTTGGCGCTACCGAAAAACAACAGACGGGCATGTGGCTTAACAACCGAGTCGAGAATTCACACCTTCCTTTCCGACGGCGTGAACGCGCCATGCAACGTTTCGTGCGCATGCGAAGTCTGCAGAAATTCGCCGCCGTCCATTCCTCCGTATACAACCACTTCAAACAGGAAAGATCGCTAGCCAGCCGAGACACCGTCAAGCTGACCCGCGCCGCTGCTCTTAGCGAGTGGCGTCAACTTTGTTCCGGGTAGGTTCGCGGTTTCCGTGGCAAACTGAGACTGGTTCGAATTCGTCTGACAGCACTTTGGTCCCGAAGGGCGGGAAGCTGACATTCTCTGCAGTTGCAAACCTATCCGGTAGCGGAGGCGAAATCCGACCTTCGCGGTCGACGCCTACGGCTAGATTCGAAAATACAAAAAAGCCCCTGTGATTTCGTAGGCGTAGATGGCTTGGATGTGCGTGACGAAACTAAACAGACGCTCCCATGTTAAGGCAGTCAGTTTGAAGAGGCTGTTAATAACCAACATTTGACCAAACAATACGGCAATTCGTTGGTTTAGAACCTTATGGAAGCCGTGAGTTCTCCGACAACACTGGATCCACCACCAAAGGTTGATTGAAACTCGCCGCTGAAGCCTATCGATCGGTTTCCATCTGCAGAGGTATGTTCAAGCGTAAAGCCAAGAAACCCTGCAGCTGCATCTTCTGTTGAAGCTACGAAAGAAAAGGGTGTCGCTGCTACGATTGCGTCCACATCGTCGGATCCTGCATCAAAAGTTGCATCTACTCCAACGGCCCAGTTCAGGTAGGTACTCGATCCATTTGCGGCCTCGTAGAGGCGGGGCAAGTTCAATTGAGCCCGCGTGTTGAACAGCGAAACGTTCCGATCTTCGACAGTCAGCGGATACGCGGTTCCTGTTTCGGAATATTCATCAAGTTTCAGAAAGACATAGCTTGCGCGTGCACTGAAGAAGGCAGGAATTGGCAAGGCGTTGATGGGTGCCGAGATCGAGAGCGATGGCGAAACGAACGTGCCGTCAAAATCGCCTTTCGCTTCGCCGCCATCAACGTTTCGGGTCGCTTCATTGTCGGTTACGCCAGCAAGAAGCGCTGCGTTGAGGCTGTATCGTCCGTAGTCCCTTTCGAGGTAGACGCCCCCAAAATATGACGTGATATCGGTATCTCCTGCGTCTTGATCCAGCGAGACATGGCTGTCGTCATATCCGACAAGAACACCAAAATCGCTGTTATCGATGAATTCATTCGTCTCGGCACCAACTACGAAACCGTACATACGATGGCTGAATCCAAGATTTGAACCGTCTTCTTCAACATCGCGATCTCCTCCGAAGGCTGAACCCCAGACATATGGGCCGTTATCCTGTTCAACATACCCGAAAGGACCCAGGTTTCTGCTAACCTGGCCACCGGACGAGCCGGACGCATAGGGGCTGGCGGTGTCAATCGTATTGAACACCGCGTCGGTGAGATCGCTGATAAAGGTACCTTGGGCCGCGAATCCCGTCGTATCCACCGAAACCGCAGTGAGGCCATTGTTGGCCACAACGCCGGCCCCTTCAAAATTGACGACTTCGGGGGCGGACGCGAGGTCATTATCGTCACCCGATGCATCAGCAAAATTTACAACCGAATTCATCCCGCGCGCAAAGTTCAACGTGTCAATGTCATTCGGGTTCGTGCCCCCCATGCCATCGTTGCCATTGCCGAAATCGACCGATCCGTTCAGAATCGAGCCGGGCTCGAGATTCAACGTGTCGTTCCCGTCGCCGCCATATACGATGGAAAAGCCTTCTCGACCGGTGATGCGGGCGGAGTTTGTGATTATTGCAGCGGCGTTGTTGTCGCGATCTTCGATCTCGATACCGTATTCGAACGCATCAATATTTCCGGTGTTCACAATGGTGATCGAACCGGCTCCGTCCACGTCCACTTCAATCCCGTTATTGTCCAGCGAACGCAACGCCCCGCTATTGGTCACACGGGCATCGCCGTCACCGTTTAGTTCGATATCGATCGCGTCGGAATCGGCGGTGAGCTGGGCAGAGTTCACAATGCTGACTTCGCCGCTTCCCTCGACATCCACTTCGATCGCATCGTCTTCGCGAGAGGTTATCCGCCCCGAGTTTCTAATGAAGACATCGCCATCTCCGAAGATTTCGGCGTCAATTCCCTCGTCGTTTCTGGCGATTATGGATGCAGCGTTTGTAATGCTTATGTTGCCGTTCTCGGTTACATGGGCGAAGATTCCGTCAACTTCGGCATCGATGGTACCGGATGCCGAAATAGTAACATCGCCGTTTCCGTCTATTTCAGCGTTAATGCCATCAATATTGTCCGCCGCAATTTCACCCGACGCTTCAACCGAGATGTTTCCGTCGCCAGCAACAAAGCTGCGGATCCCGTGTTCGCTTGCTTCGATATCACCGTTCATCGTGATCGAGATGTCGCCGTCACCATCAACTTCGGCTTCGATGCCGTCATCCGAACCGGCGCGGATATCACCTGTGACCTGAATGTTGATATCACCGGAATCCTCGGCATCAGCGTCAATGCCGATCGCATCGCCAGTGATATTGCCCACCACAGTGACGTCAATCACGCCTCCGGGGCTGCCGGTTTCCACATCAATTGCATCGCTATCGAGGGATTGGACGTCGCCCGTCACATTGACGGTCACATTCCCGTCCTCCGCGTCAGCAAAGATCGCATGTTCTTCTTCAGCAGAAATGTTGCCGTTGGAATTGACCGTTACGTTGCCTGTTCCATTTGCTACGCCGTAAATCCCGTATTCTCTGCCAGTAATATCCCCGATGCTGTCGACGACGACATCACCAGCGCCATTCACCGTGGCGTTGATACCGTCGCCCGCTGCTGCGCCGCTGACATCGCCCCGGTTCGAAATTGTAATGTCGCCATCATTGGTCAGAAGCGCGCGGATGCCGTCCCTTGCGGACGAAATATTGCCCGACGAAGTGACGTTGATATCTCCGTCTCCACCCCTTTGGCGGGCAAAGATGCCATCAGCGTTGTTGCTAGCTGTTGTGATATTTCCGGTCGAGCGGATCGTGATATCGCCATCACCGTCGTCTTGCCGTGCAAAGATCCCGCGGGCGTTATTTCCAGAAGTCGAGAGGTTGCCCTCGGATTCAACTGTGATATCCCCATCGCCGCCATTTTGACGCGCCAAGACGGCGTTCGCGTTGTTTCCTTCTGTTGTGATGTTTCCGGTTGATTGGATCGCGACATCGCCATCGTCATCGCTTTGCTGTCCAAGTATACCGCCAGAGTTGTTTCCAGCCGTTGAGATATTGCCATTCGACACCACCGAGACACCCCCTTCGCCGCCACTCTGAAGAGCGGTGATGCCTGTTGATCGATTTCGAATTGTGCTGATATCGCCCGCTGAGTTGACCGATACCGTGCCGTCTCCACCGTCCTGATTGGCGTAGATTCCGTCTGAACGGCTGCCCGATGTGCTTATACGACCCGCTGAAACCACTGACACATCGCCATCACCACCTTGTTGAGTAGCGCCGATACCGGCGCTTCTGCTGGGTCCGGATGTCGTGATATTGCCGGTCGAGTTAACCGAAATGGCACCGTCACCCTCAAGATCGGATCGAATGCCAAAGGATCGACGTCCGTCGGTTGCAATTTCGCCCGTCGATGTGATCGAAACATCCCCGTCGCCGTCCGCATCCACAACAATCCCATCCGCGCCGTTCCCCGTCGTGACAATGCCGTCGGTTCCATTCGTCTGGATGTTAAGGGTTACGTTACCTGTTGGTGTGCTGAAAGCCACTCCGTCTGTTCCACCGCCTGGTGCAATTCCCGGAGCAGTCACGTTATTGATATTGAGCGTTTCGATTGCCGGCCCGTTTGCCTGAACACCCGTTGAAACATCTCCCGTACAGGTGGCGAGGTCACCCGCAACACTGCACGGACCGTTTGATGGGGGAACAACCGTTTGCGCGATCGAAGGAGTTGCCACTCCAATCGATGCACCCAAACCTATCGCACCGGCAGCAACTGGAGCAGCGAAAGCGCGATATGCAGCGGATTTTCCTTGATGGTATTTGCTCGTCTGCGCTTTGGAAAGTGCCGCTGTACGACGGCGCGCTTTGCGGTTCAAACCGCTTACTCGTAACATCTTGTTCACCCCTTAAGAGTGGTCTGGAAACCACCGCAACTTTTTTGCGCGAAAACCTCCGCGTATTTGTTAGCAGCAAAAAAAAGATGGCTTTTTGATGTTCCGATTAACGATATATTAACGAATTTCGGACTGGTCTTTTGTATGATGCAATTTGATCACATGCATGCTCTGAAAAAACCGGCCAGCGGCAGCTCCCTACTTGGATCCGACGGAATGATAGAATTATTCAAATAACCTCCATCTGTCTGCATGAATGCCAAACGGGTTTAGAACTCGTGCCCACTCGAATTTCTGCTGAGCGCTCTTAGCGCAGAACTTCGGATACACGTCGAATGTCTGCAACGGGCCGTCAGCGCTTTCCATCAGGACATAAAGTCGTGTCGCCTGCTAGGTGATCCAGAAGCGCGCGCACCCGAGTTGTAATGCGCCTGTTCTGTGGAAATAATGCAGCGACGACATATGGCGACACCCGGTTCTCCGGAAACAGCTCGACCAGATCGCCGGACCGTAAGGCATCTGCGACTGTATATGCCGGGCACCGTGCGATGGCGGCGCCTTGTTCAGCAAGGCGAGCCGACGCAGCGGGAGCATTCATTCGGAAGCGTCCAGTCACTTGGACAGCCTCTTCTTGGCCGCCGAACTCGAACCTCCACACTGTAGGCTCTGTCATATTGCCATCGAGGATGCACTCATGTTTGGCCAGTGCCCGGGGATGGTCCGGGCGCCCTGCGCGTTCCAAATAGGTGGGTGAGGCACAGACAACCAAGGGCATGCGGCCCAATTGCCGAACCTTGAGCGAGCTGTCCCGCATTGGGCCAATCCTGACAGCAAGGTCGAGGCCTTCTTCAACAATCGACGCTCTGCGATCAGAAAACTTCAGATCGAGCTCTACATGGGGGTGTTTCTCAGCGAATTTGGCGAGCGAAGGTACCAACCGCAATGCGCCAAACCCCGTTGGCGCCGAGATATGGATCACACCGCGAAGGGACGCCTGCTCATTTCTGACCCTGTCTTCGAGTTCGTCGAACCCGTCGAGAAGCGGCTCGCACAACATCAGGTATGTTGCACCCGCATCTGTCAACGACACGCTGCGGGTCGTGCGATTGAGCAGCTGTACACCAAGCGCGTTTTCCAGATCAGCGACGTACTTACTGACCAAACGCGCAGACCGCCCCATGCGCTGCGCAGCGACGGTGAACGACATGTTCTTTGCAACCAGCGCAAAGGCCCGCATGCGGTCTATCTTGTCCATCCCATTGCGCCTTCTGAGGGCTTAAAGTTCGTCAAATATAGGAGATTATCATCAAGAAGCGCAATGTGTATTGCTTGTTCAACACCTGCAACCAACCGGAGAAACCCATGTCCAACGCTGTTCGTATTCACCATTTCGCCAAATCTGGCCATGCACACCGCGCTTTGGTCTTTGCGAAACTTGCCGGGATTGCACATGAGGTTGTTCCCGTCGATCTAGCAGCTGGCGCGCATAAGTCGCCTGAATTTCTTGCCATGAACCCAAATGGGCAAGTGCCCGTCCTTGAGGATGGCGAGGTTGTTGTGTCCGACTCGAACGCGATTCTTGTCTATCTTGCGCGGACATATGCGCCTGATTGGATACCAAGTGATGCGGTCGGAGAAGCAAATGTGCAGCGTTGGCTCACTTTAGCGGCTGGAGAGATTGCGTTTGGTTCCTGCGCTGCGCGGTTGATCACCGTCTTTGGCGCGCCGCTGGACCCGAACTTTGCAGCCGCGACTGCGGAAAAAGCGATGCAGAAACTGGAGCGTGGTCTCACGGGTCGCGACTGGCTCGTTGGCGAGCAGCCCACCATCGCTGACGTGGCTAGCTACTCCTATACGGCACACGCGCCGGAGGGGAATGTCTCTCTCGAGCCATACCCGAATGTCCGTGCCTGGCTCGCTCGGTTTGAGGCCTTGCCCGGTTTTGAAGCGATGCCGGCGACGGCTGTTGGTCTTGTTGCAGAGTGAAAGGGCAAACCCATGGCGACCGAAGCCCAACGGCATCCTTTGCCACCGTTCTCAAAAGAAACCGCCATTCAAAAGGTGCGCCTGGCTGAGGACGGCTGGAACGGCCGGGATCCGGCCAAGGTCGCGCTGGCCTACACGCCGGACAGCAAGTGGCGCAACCGGATCGAGTTTCCCCAAGGGCGCGATCAGATTGAGGAGTTCTTGACCCGGAAATGGGCCAAGGAACTGGACTACCGTCTGATCAAAGAGCTTTGGGCACATGACGGCAATCGCATCGCGGTCCGCTACGCCTATGAGTACCACGATGACGGCGGAAACTGGTTCCGGGCCTATGGCAATGAAAATTGGGAGTTCGACAAGGATGGCTACATGGAACGCCGGTTCGCCAGCATCAATGAACACCCCATCCAAGAGGCGGATCGAAAGTTCCGCTGGCCGCCGGGGCGCCGTCCGGATGACCACCCCGGTCTGAGCGATCTCGGGCTCTAGCGCGGCTCAGGTGAAAGGATCAAGCGATGGCACAGATACATAAATCGCACAGAGGTGAGTTGATGCTGCAAGAGCGGCGTCACACTCCCAAAGAGGTGAGCGATGGGATTCCGCACTACATCGAAAGCGACATGCCGAAACAGCATGCGGATTTCTTTGCGGGTCTGTCCTATTTGCCGCTCGCAACTCTTGATCGTAATGGGCGTCCGTGGGTCAGCCTTCTGGTTACACAATCAGACAGCGACCCTTCTGTTGGCATTCAGGTTGCGGGCCAGAACACCACGCATGTGGTCGCGGAAACCAATCCGCATGATCCCTTTGTGCGTGCTGTGAGCCAGGATCCCGCATCGGGCCTTGAAGCGCGGCTCTTTGCCGGGGTTGGGATCGATTTCGGTAACCGCCGACGAAACAAAATTGCGGGCTCCATACGTACCGCAGATGTCGAGGGCGAGGAGAAGATCAGGTTACAACTGTTGTCCGATCAGCACTTGGGGAACTGTCCAAAGTACATTACAGTCCGTTCCTTAGGGCACACGCGACGCAACCCTGAAATTATCCATGACGGCTTCGATGTGCACTCATCTGTGCTGTCGAATGAGGCCAAATCCGTCGTGGCGCGCGCCAGCACCTTGTTCTTGGCGACAAAACATACAAGCGATGCCACCACTGCAGGCGCTCAGACCGATATGGGCGTCAATCATCGCGGCGGCGCGCCCGGCTTTACCCGGCTCTACGAGGAGAACGACGGTGCGCGGGTTACGACCTATTTGGTTCTGCCCGATCATTCTGGCAATCGCTTCTACCAGTCGCTGGGCAATATCGAAACGGACCCGAAGGTTGGGCTGGTCTTTCCAGACTTTGAAACCGGTGAGATCCTCTACATTACGGGGGATGCTGAAAATCTGCTTGGGGATGACGCAGATGCGCTGATGCCGCGCGTGAGCCTGCTGACACGTATCAAGGTAACGGGCGCGGTTTTTGTGCGTGGAGGCCTAAACCTCAAGCTGGCATCAAAAGAGCAACTCTCCCCCTACAATCCGCCGGTCAAATATTTGCGCGCAGAGTTGGAGAAGATGGGGCATGCAATCAAGGCGCACGACGCCGCTATCCCGCTGACCGCCAAGCTTATCGCTACAAAACCCCTGTCCAGCACAATCAGTACCTTCGAATTCGAGTTGTCTGAGGCAATCAATGCCCCATTGCCTGGTGGCTTTGGCGTCTTTGACTTCTCCGACCTGGTGGACGCCGGATACAGCCACATGAACGAGACAAACCCTCAGCTTGTGAACGAGGACTACGTCCGCACATGGACGCTTTCCGGAGCGCCAAAGTTTGACGAAGAGAACAACGCGTTTCGCACGACCAATCGGATCAGTGTTACGGTCAAACGCAAACCAGGCGGTCTGATATCCAACCTCCTGCACAACAATGCGGAGAAGCTGATCACGTACAATCTTCCAGTTAAATTCAAGGGCACCGGAGCGGGCTTTTCCTGTTTTTCCGAAGTGGCTGAGGGCAGCCCCCCAAAGTTCCCAGCAAAGATGCTTTGGATCGCGGGTGGCGTTGGCATCACCCCGTTCATGGTGATGTGGGACGGACTCAAACAAGTGGTAGAGGCTTACCCGCAGGATCAGCCCATCGATATCGTGTTTCTGTTTTCCGGTCGGGACGATGACATTGCAGTTCTGCAGCACTTTGCGAAAAAAAACAGCTCTGTTTCGGACCAGGTGACACTACGTATTGTCGCGTTTCAAAGCGCAGGCAAAAACGCATTGGCTGCGAAATCCGCACGCGATGATCTGAACGCGACTTTCAGCGACCAGCCGCTGAAGATTGAGGAGCGACGCATGCAAAGCGAAGACGTTCAATCGGTCGCGCATCTCGGAATGCGAGATGTGTACATGTGCGGTCCTGAAGCTATGATGACCAGTACGGAGGCGGCGCTCAACGGGCTGGGCGTTAAGGAAGCAAGACGCCACCGCGAGACATTTGTGTTTTGATAGGGAGACAAAAAGCCTGCCCATGACGTCTCCGGGCAGCATAATCAACTCTATGATTGGGTGTTGGAAAGGTTTTCACCAAGTCGAAACGATACCGTTTTCCTCAGTGCTGTCCCGGATCGATGATCGCTATGTGGGCTGCACTCGCGGAAACTGATCGCTCCGCGCAAGGCCCGGTTTAGGCCGTTGGATGTATCGTGGAGAATGGGGAAGGCGCTTGCGCTGCGTCTGCGCTGAAGCCTGCAACGAGCCTGAAGCCGACCTGTTTAGACTCAAAGCAAATACGCTTTTCGCAAGACGTGTCTATTTTCGACTAAACAGCGCCTTGTGACTGATGTTGCAGCTTGCGGACTTTCCCTGGAGGCATGTTAAAAACCCGTTTGAATGCTTTGTTAAAAGAAGGTTCAGATAGGTACCCGATCTCAGCCACGATTTGCGAGATTGGTTGATCGGTAGCAATTAATCGTTCCCGCGCCAGATGCATTCGCCAAGTTGCGAGGTATTGTATTGCCGGCACACCGACGAGTTCGGTAAACCGTGCGGAAAATGCCGATCTGGACATACCTGCAACCTGTGCAAGAGACTCGACTGTCCAGTTTGCTGCAGGTGCGCGATGAATGGAAACAATGGTGCGGCCAATCTGTTGGTCTCTGGCGGCTTTCAGCCAACCTCGATTGGCGTCGGGCGCACTGTTCAACCATCGGCGAATAGCCTCGATGACAACCACATCGGCCAAGCGTGTAATCACTGTTTCACCGCCCGGTCGTAATTCACGCGCCTCTCTTGCAATGAATTGCAAAGTTGCTTGTAGCCAGCTCCCTGCATCCTCTTCCCACGGATCGATTTTCAGCACGTCGGGAAGCAAGGCCATCAACATGCCGCTGGCCGCGTGATCTATCCTGACGAGCCCGTACATGATTCCGGTCTCGGCTCCACCGCCGCCGTGCTCTAGCGTTTCGTAGAGCTCGGTCACCTTGCGTATGGGCAGTTCTTCCAGTTTCAAAAGTGGGGTGTCTTTTGAGCTGGAGAACCCAACTGGCGCGCCATTTGTCATCAGAACCAAGTCGCCTTTCTCGACTTCAAACGGCACATCTTCTCCGACCCTCATAAAGCAACGCCCGTGCGTAATGACCGCAAAGCTCAGTATTTCGGGGAAACCCGGTATAGAAACGCCCCAAGGCGCAGACATGCGCGACTGGCAATAGAATGTACCCGTCAGTTTCAGAAGATGAAGAATTTCCCCAAGCGGATCACCGATTGGCTGCGCCATTGCATGGGGGTCGGGAATATGGGGGTTGATCTGGCTCACTGCACCAGACTGTTCGATATCTCCCCAATTGTCCACAGTATTTGGATGAATGGATAAAAAGTTAGGACGATGCAGACTTCTTCGTCCTTCGTGCTTACCTATTTTGGGGTCATCGACTGATTTTACGGAGATGACCGATGACACAGCAAACCATTCTCGTACTTGGCGCAACAGGTAAAACCGGATCACGTATCGTGACCCGCCTTGAAGACAGGGGCCATGCAGTTCGGCGTGGATCGCGGAATAGCAAAACCCCATTTGATTGGGAAAAACCGCAGACATGGCCCGCAATCCTGGACGGTGTTTCTGCCGCCTATATTTCCTATTTTCCTGACATCGCCTTTCCGGGCGCGGTCGAGCAAGTTGCGGCCTTTTCGGCATTGGCTCGAGAAAAAGGACTGCAGCGACTTGTGCTGTTAACAGGTCGCGGAGAATTTCATGCCGAACGTGCCGAAGGGGTTGTTCGGAACTCCGGTGTGCCCTTTACGATCGTCCGTGCGGCGTGGTTTGCGCAAAACTACTCTGAAGGTGCATTGCTGGAGCCGGTAATGGCCGGTGTGTTGCCCATGCCCGCAGGTGACGTGCGTGAACCGATTATCGACGTGGACGACATTGCCGACGTTGCCGCCGCCGCCTTGACCGAGGAAGGACACACTGGCGAGCTGTATGAAGTTACAGGGCCGCGTCTCATGACATTTGCCGAAATGGCTGCCGAACTTTCGCGCGCAATGGGCAGAACCGTGCAATATGTGCCGATTTCGTTTGAAGACTTCCATGCGGAAATCATCAACGCGAGCGGAGAGATGATTGCTGACGTGATTACTGACATAGCGAGGGAAACGCTTGATGGTCGCAATGCGAACACTGCGGACGGTGTTCAACGTGCCTTGGGGAGAGCTCCGCGCGATTTCTCTGATTTTGCTGATGAAGCCGCAAAGTCTGGCGCTTGGGCACAAGCTGCATGATTCGGTCTGACGACAAAGGAACACAATCATGACGTTTGACGTAAAACGCAGGCTTGTCCTGGGGTTGGCGGGTCTTGTTGCAGCCACCCTGGGGCTGATCATCACGCTGGCCCCACTGGCCTTTTACTCCAGCTACGGCATTGATATTTCGCCGCAACCGAACTTGATGAGCGAATTGCGCGCACCTGCTGCCAATCTGGCTGCACTTGGCCTGATCATTCTGTCGGGAGCGCTATACCAAAAGATGGCCCAGACATCAGCTTGGCTTGGAGCCACTGTGTTCTTCGCCTTTGCCGCGGGGCGCGTGGTCAGCATTATGCTTGATGGACGACCATCGGACAGCATCCTTTCTGCTCTTGGGATAGAGATGGTACTTGGACTGCTGTGTTTGTGGGCCGCGAGCAAAGGGCGGCTAACGAAAGCTGGCATGCACCTCATGTCGTCGCGTAAACTTCGGATTTGAGACACAGTGAAAGCTGCCTGAGTGCATTTGGCCATTCACCGATACAGAGTGGGTGGCCAAAATATCTGAGTGACTCCGCGAAATACTGAATGGCTGGCGCTACCGATTGTGAGTTATGACATTAAAACCTTCTTCGGGTGATGGTGCCTCGAAATACCTCGCCAAACGCCAATATTGATCTTCCGTTGCTGCAAAGGCATGCGCACCTTCACTGTTGCGCTTGTGCAGCCGGCGCAGACAAACCTCATCCGGCAAGTCCAAAAAGTGAAGCTGGTGCGTCGCAGCAGTTTCTTCCAGCAGCTTGCGCATCCAGGCTCTGTTTTCAATTGTGTTCGCCGGAAAGTCGAGAATGACAGAAACCCCGGCCTTCAGCAACGATGCGATGTGCCGCCCCATGACCGGCCGCAATTTCAAAGCGCAATTTACATAATCCTGCAGGGAGTTCATCTGGTCGCCGAATAGGACGCTAAGCCATTCATCTTCTGAAATGAGCACCGCCCCGCCGCTATTCGCAAGTTTCGCCGCCAGACTTGATTTTCCTGAGGCGACTTTACCACAAAGCAAGTGAAGCGTTGGTTGGACCTGTGACATAGGGTGAACTCCCGGACTACCTAATGGCCCCTGTGCTCAGTTGATCTGCAAGTTGATCAAACACCAACCTGATCCTTCGCGCAGTATGTAATTCCGAGTGCGTCGCCAGCCAAATCGGGAACTTAAACGGCTCTCGGTCGGGTAGCACGCGCTCCACACCTGGTGTCAAGGCAGCCACGTCATCCGACATTACACTGATGCCAAACCCTTGGCGCACCAGCTCCCAGGATACAATTCCGCTTTGCGAGCCAATCCGGAAACTCTTTCGAGTGACCTTAACGCCCGCCGGATCGAGAAAACCGATCATCGTGTCAATGTCGCCAAACCCCACGAAATCCAACTTTGCGAGCTCGTTTTCATTTTTCGGCCTTCCCAACTGATCAAGGTACGCAGGTGCTGCGTAAAAATGTGCCGTCGCCTCGGCAACAAGCTTTGCGGTCAGATCTGGTTGCGTCGGGCGTACATGTCGGATGGCGATATCAGCCTCACGTCTCTGTATGTCTCGTAAGTCATTGGCAGCAACGACGTCGATCTCAAGACGCGGTGCTGCCAGTCGGATCTTTTTCAGTATAGGCGGCAGCTGATAGGCAGACATCACATCTGACGCGGTGATCCTGACTTGCCCTTCGACAGTTTGCGACTGGCTTGTAGCAGTAAGGGAGATCCTGTGCGCGACATCCGCCATTTCTCTGACATGCAACAAAAGCTCGGCGCCAGCGGTCGTTAGACTAAGCGATTTACCAACTCTTTCAAACAGGGTGATCCCAAGCGCCAATTCCAGCGCCGCAACCTGACGACCGACAGTAGGTTGAGTTTGCTCGAGAACGCGCGCCGCTGCGGAAAACGAGCCTTCTTCAGCCGTCGCAAGAAAGGTCCGTACCTGATTCCAGTCGAAATTGATGGCATTCCAGTTCATGCATTTATGCATAACACTTCTGCGAATTATGGCAATTTAGTAAATGTGTGTATGGATGTATGGGATGCGACAACAAACTTGAAAGAGAGTAATAAAATGGCTGCTTTGTCCAAAGATGCCGCGTTCTGGAGCAGAATCTCGCGAAAGTATGCGGCGGACCCAATCCGGAACATGGAAGGGTATCTGAACACACTCGAACGTACGAAGTCGCACCTAAAGGCAGAAGACAGTGTACTGGAAATCGGTTGCGGGACGGGTTCAACCGCGCTGTTGCTTGCACCGCATGTCAACCATATCACCGCCTCGGATCTCGCTCCGGGCATGATCGAGATTGCCAACGAGAAGCGTGCTAAAGAAGGATTGAAGAATGTCACTTTCAAGGTGGCCGAAGTTCTCGAGCACGATCCTGTTGAAGGTGGTTACGATGCGGTTCTGGCGCATAACCTGCTTCATCTCCTGCCTGATTTGGATCAAGCGCTAGAGCATATTGCCAAATTGACAAAATCCGGTGGGGTTTTCATATCCAAAACGGTGTGTGCGCCTGAGAATGGTGGGTTCAAGTATGCGATGATCAGTCGTGTCGCGATACCTATCATGCAGTTTTTTGGGAAAGCCCCGTTTGTGAATTTCGTGTCTATGTCGATGCTTGATAGGAAAATTGAGCGCGCAGGCTTCAATATCCTGTATACTTCCGATCAAGCCTCCATGCTCCAGAGTCGTTATGTTGTCGCGCAAAAACCTTGAAGCTCTAGTTCATTCAGCTTTGCAAGTGGAAACGCTATCTGTGTCACATCACCAGTAACAGTACATTCCTGAATGAATGGACTGCATTCAGGTTTGTTTCCACCTTTAGAAAGCTATTGCGATTGGCGGCGTTGCCCGAAAACCATGAGTTTATAAGAACCAGATGTTGCGGCCGCGGCGAAAGTAAGGTCTGTCGGGCCGCAATTCAGCGTTGAGAACTGTTTGCCAATAGAAGGTCTGAGCCGTCCACACGAACGGCCCAAGTGTTTAGATTTCGATAGCTTCTGCAATGGCAAATCACTTAGTGATGGTCCAAAGCGCCATTTGATCGGTTTTTCCGCGGGCATTGTAGGCGGGAAGTTGGGATAGCATTTTGTTAACTTCATCGGACAGTTGTTCCCTGACAGCATCCGAGATCACCACTTCTACTCCGAAGTCTCTGGCAGCACTTTCTATCCGGGCGACGGTGTTCATTGTGTCGCCCAGCAAGGCTAAACGAGTGAGTGCTTTTTCATGATTCTGTGCGAAATTGTTGGGTTCGACGGTGAGTCTGTCGGGCGACCGGATCGAAGGCCCTGCGTTGGATCAGGCAAAGCTCCCACCGCGGGGTGTTATCATTGGATTGTCGGACGCCGCGATTGCCTGCAGGCACCTTTTCTCTAAGCGGTCTGGCTTATACCCCAGACCAATTCGAGAAACGGCGACATTTGGATGATGCTGAATGGTCTATCACAGAGTGAAATGACGTTACGCGTACAATGGTTTTCATGGCGCTGGTCGCGAAAAGCTTTACGACATTGCCGACAGAAACCGATCCGAAAAGGATCAGGGATTGTACGCATGATCGACGCGTGCTGGTGTTCCTCGACATCGCAAAAAGCGGACGTCGCCGTTGATGCAGCATGGAAACCTGTGGCAATTGCAGCAAGGCTGCCGCATTCCGAGCAGACTTACACCAGTAAGGTTTTAGCGTAGGAACTGCTCAATCACGGCTGCTTGTTGCTTTTTTCCATCCGGGTCTGCTTCGGTTTTCAGGCGAGTAAACGCCTCACCCCAGTTTGAAGTGCGAACGCGGATCGGCGGGTCAGAGGCTTCAACCACGCCCATGACAACTGATGCCACTTGTTCCGAAGTTTGATAGATATCGCTGCCATCCATTCGCGCCTGAGCGCCGCCAATATACTTCTGGAGAATAGGTAGATACTCATCCTCAAGCATCCCGCCCGTGTCCTCGACATGTTTCAGCACATTGGTCGCAAACTCGGATTGAATACCGCCCGGTTCAACCGTTGAGAAATGGACGCCGAAATTGGGCGTGACATAGCTGGCCAGAGCCTCAGTGTACCCCTCAACCGCGAACTTTGCGGCGCAGTAGATCTCGTTGAACGGCTGACCCACTAGGCCGCCTACGGATGAGATTGTGATGACGTGGCCCGAGCGTGCTGCGCGCATGTGTGGCATCACCGCTTTTGTGCAGCGCACGACACCCATGAAATTCACATCCATGACCCAGGCGACCTCTTCTTCGCTGGCTTGTTCGGTTGTAAGAATAAATCCGGCACCCGCATTGTTGATCAGCTTATCGATCCGCCCCTCGTTCGCGATGATCTGATCGACTGCGGCGTTTACGCTGGCGCTGTTCTGCACGTCCAGCTCAAGCACGTAGAAATTGACGCCAGCGTCAGAGGCGGCCGCATCCAAGATGCCACGCTTGGCGAGGTTTCGCATAGTAGCGTAGACAGTATGGCCCGCTTGGGCTGCTTGTACGGCGATTTGAACACCAAGGCCGGTTGACGTGCCGGTGATCAGAATGACTTTGGGCATAATGGAAGCTCCGAATATCAAATGAATTGCTTGCGGCAACGATCCGATGTGTCGGGGCGAAGGTCAACAGCGGGACTTTAAAACGCCCAAAGCCTCATCGAAGGTATTCACATTCTCTTCTGCGCGCGCGGTCAGATGCGCGCCCTCCAAAAGGGCCAGTACCGCGCGGGACTCCGAGGTAGGATCGGTGACGCCGGTGATTGATTTGTCCTCTTGGCCAAGCTTTAGGATCTCTTCGATTTGGGTAACCATCATGGCGCGGAATTTTCTGATCTTTTGGATAACGTCATCCGAAAGGCTTTCACGGCTGCTGATGAGCGACACGCAGAGACACAAGGTTTTCCCGTCATTGAGTGCATCCCGGTAGAGGTCGATCAGGGCCAGCAATTGCTCGGCCCCGGTTTTGTGTTCTAACCGGATGCGGTTGCACTCTGCTTGCAAGGTCTCATGATAGCGATCCATGAGTGCCGCCGACAGCGCTGCTTTGGTCGGGAAATGGTAATGGATCGACGCCTTGCGAATACCCACCGCCTCGGCCAGATCGGCATAGCTGAACCCGTCAAATCCGCGCGCCCGCGCGGCGTGTTCGGCAACATCCAGAAGGGCAGTTTTGGTATCACTTGTCATACTTGCTCAAACCTTTTCCGTCATGATCAGGGCCAGCGCGTTGTCCGCAGCCTCCAGGGCGCCTTCGATATAGCCCCCGAACTGTGGCGCAACCTCGGTCCCGCTAAAGATCAGTCCGCCATCCCAAATGCGGGTCATCGCATGAGGCAGCCCGTATTGATGGTGAGCGTATGACGGCCGATGATCCGCTTCGATAGAGGTGAACGGGTCAAAAGCCCAGTCTTTAACATTAAGTGCCTTTGGCTCCGCAGCTTCCGTGCCGAACAGCCGGGCCAGTTGCTCTTTAAGCGCCTGCCGCAGCCGTTCTTCGTTGCTGCGGACGCGGGGGGGCAAGCCGATAAAGCCGAACAACGCGTAAGGTCCGCCCTCGGCAGGGGATGCGTCGTGTATTTCCACCATCGGTCCCCTGCGGCTCATCGCGTCACCGGACAGCCCGGCCGTGCGCCAGAACGGGGTATCATAGACAGCAATGGCTTTGGCCTGTCCAGCCATCCATGTTGCGATCCCGGTCATCGCCGCCAAAGCTTCATCAGATAGAGCAGGCGAGAACGCGATCTTGCTCGCCACGCGAGGAGGGAGGGCCATTACGACTTCCTGAGCATGGATGACTTGCCCAGTTTGAGCGGTCGCGGTGATCCCAGACGCAGACTTCTCTAACCCGACGATCGGCGCGGATAAGATAAGCCGCTTCTGCGGTATCTCAGCGGCCAGCGCATCAATGAGGGCGCCCAGACCACCTTTCAGGCGATAAGACCCTTGCATCGAGGCAAACCCGCGATCGCGCTCGACCTGCCCGATCTCGTTTTCAAAGCTGAGCGCGCCTGTTGAATATTGCTCGAACCACTCCAGTCCGAGCCGTTTTACTAACGCTGCAATACGCGGCTGTCCGGGCCAGAACCAGGCCGGACCCATGTCGAAATACCCACCCTCCAGCCTTTCCGTCAGGATACGTCCGCCCGGACGATCCCGCGCTTCGACCAGCAGGTAGTCATGGTTTTGTGCCTGTAGCTGTCGCGCAAGGCAGAGGCCAGAAAGGCCTGCGCCAATGATCACAGTTTGCGTCTGCATCGCTCAGAACCCCTCAGATGCCGGCCGCAGGTCCAGTTCATGGGTCCAGGTGGATTGCGGTTGTTGAGCCAACTGCCAGTAGGCCTCGTCAATCTCGTCCGGTTTCATCATCTTCGACGGATCCAGCGCGTGCAAATCCCGCGAGCGGGGCGTATCGATAATCCCGTCCAGAATGACGTGCGAGACATGTACGCCAGCCGGTTGATATTCACGTGCCAGCGATTGTGTCAGCCCGCGCAAGGCGAACTTAGCCGACGCAAAAGCGGAAAACCGCGGGCCGCCGCGCAGTGACGCTGTGGCCCCGGAAACGATCAACGCGCCACCACTGCCGCGCACCATCGGTTGCAGAACACATTGCCCCAGCACGACCAGAGACTGCACCATTGATGTCCACGTTCTCCGGTAGTCCTCCAATGTGGTTTCGGGGAATGGTGCGATCACCAGCTCAGCCGTGTTGTGCACCACGATCTTCGGCGGACCATGCGCAGCGATCAATTCGGAAATCACTGGCGCAACCACACTCGGATCGGACAGATCGACCTGATGAAACGGTGCGATCGTTTCCTGCGGCCGCGTCCGTCCAAGACCAATGGTCGTCATGCCACCTGCCTGAAACCGCGCGAGAAGGGACTGGCCAAGTCCAGCCCCCGCGCCGGCGACAATCGCCAGAGGTTTCTTGCTACTCATGAATTAAACCACCGGTGGCTGTGCAAAGGGCAGGTGGCCAGTCTTCATCCAGACCTTCGCCCCGTCTGGGCCAGCCATAGCCGACAGCGCTTCACCCTCAGGCAGGCGTAGCCAGTCGTTCTTTTTCAGAACGTCACCGCCTGAGGTCAGCGATCCGCCAATCATTAACAGCTCGATACCACCCGGCGCATTCGAAGTAATCTCGGTGCCTGCATCAACATGGCTGTAAGTGACAACCTCGCGGTCATCCTTGTGCAGGGTCGCAGTGGCGACCCCGTTCACGGGTGCGGCCAGTTCGTCGGCCATGGTTTTGCGGAACTGATTGCGATCATCCATGTCAAACTGCCAGAGTTTGACGAAGATCGTGCAGCCGGGTTCTGAGCCGGGCGTATGCTCGGTCGTTGGGGGATTGCGCACATAAGTGCCTTCGGGAAAATCGCCATGCTCATCCTGAAAGACTCCGTCCAAAACTATGAACTCTTCACCACCCGTATGGGTGTGGGCCGAGAATTTGCTGCCTGGTGCATAGCGCACAATGGTGGTGGCGCGGGCGACTTCGCCACCAATTCGGTCCAGCATGCGCCGGTCCACACCCTTCATGGGCGAGGCCTGCCACTCAAGCTGATCAGAGTGAACAACGACACGCGAAGAGAAGTCCGAGTTGAGTTCCATGGGAGGGGTCCTTTCAACTTAAATGGCAGTTCTCGCTTAGCCGGCGATAGATGGACGGGCCGCCATCTTAGCACGCCAAGCTTGCAGGTTGGTCAGGGTTTCAGGAATTTCAACTTTAGCAAAATCGGCGAACGCCAATCCTGCAAAGGCGGTGATATCAGCCACCGAGAATGTGTCTCCAGCCAAGTATTCGTTTTCGGCCAATACCGCATCCAGATAGGCCATAGTGTTTCCGGCAACCTCTTTCTGTTTGTTGCCCCATTCGGCGCATTGATAGGTTTCCAGGTCCGGGCCGAGGCCAGGTGTGGCATGGTGGAAGTAGGTGCCGACCGCATTTAACAGACCGTTTTCCGCGCGCAGATTCATCATCGAGATTCGGGCGCGCTCTTGCGCAGTCACGCCGGTCAATGATGGGCCATCGAAGGTTGCGTCGATATATTCAGTGATCGCGTTGCATTGAGCGATGTGCGATCCATCTTCCAGTTCCAAACAAGGCACCGCGGCATCGGGGTTTTTGGCTTTGAACTCAGGTGTACGATGTTCGCCGCCCATCACATCCACAGGGATGAATTCAACTTTGTCTGACGCGCCTTTTTCAGCCAGCGCAATACGAACACGGGCAGGGTTCGGGAACCCTTCGACATCATAAATCTTCATCTGAGTACCTCCGTCGGGGTTTGTGCTTCATTCAAACTACCTATCAATAGGTAGATAGTATTACAAGCCTTTTTTACGTCTTGTCAGATTGAATTGCTCTGATGGTCTTTTAAGAAGAACTTTGCTTGAGCGGGGTGGGGGTGTTGCGTAGCTTTTGCGCATGACCAGACCTGCCTCTTTCAAATACTTTAAAACCAGTCCAGAGATCATCTGCCTTTCGGTCATGCTGTACAACCGTTTCTCGCTCTCGCTTCGGAATGTCGAAGATCTGCTGCACGAGCGAGGTATCGATGTCAGCCACGAAACTGTCCGATATTGGTGGAACAGGTTTGGCCCGATGTTTGTTGCTGAGATAAGGCAGAAGCGTGTTCAGCAACTCCGAGCCTTTTCAAAATGGAAGTGGCACGTTGACGAGATTTTCGTGAATGTGAATGGCAAGCGGCATTACCTCTGGCGGGCCGTAGATCATAAGGGCGAAGTACTGGAGGCCGTTGTCACCAAACGCCGAAACAAAGCTGCGGCGCTGAAATTCCTCAAGAAATTGATGGAGCGACACGGTAAAGCGGAAAACGTTGTCACAGATCGCTTCGCCTCATACAGAACCGCTTTCAGAGAGCTTGGTGCTGACAAAAAACAGAAAACGGGCAGGTGGCTCAACAACTGCGTCGAGAATTCGCGCCTGCCTTTCCGACGACTCGAACGCGCCATGCAACGTTTCAGGCGGATGCGAAGTTTGCAGAAGCTCGCCGCCGTCAACTCCTCTGTTTACAACCACTTCAACGAGAAAGAGCGCTTGCCAGCCGAGGCACCTTCAAGCTGATACTCACCGCCGCTCTCGCCGAGTGGCGGGGTCTTTGTGACGAATGAAGGACAGCTACACTGGCCTAGCTGAGACTGGTTCGAATCCCTGTCTCCCCGCCACTCATACCTGTCTCACTTCCCTGTCTCACTTCAGTTGTGTTTTTTGACCCGGAATTGTTCCGCAATTCCCGCGAGTTGACGCATACGCTTTCAATTAGAGACGGAGCAGATCGTACACTCGGATCACGATTCAGGCCCCAGTCTCAGTGCCGCATTTTGGCGGGATCGCTTTGGGTGGGGTTTTCCTGATACCCGGCAATTTACAGGGAATTTTCGCGAAACGGGTCTGAGTTCAGTAATTTCACCTGTCAGAACTGAATGTTTTACAGGGGTTTATGTTGCAAATTCCCTAAAAGGTGGAGCAGGGAATTTTCTCGTGCGAACGGGGAATTGTTCCGCCGGATCAGGGAGGGCGAAGTCTGCATCAGGGACGCAGGATCTGGAGATGTCAGAAGCCGAACAGGCGTTCCTGTTCGGACCAATCAAGTGGGTGGGTCACGCTGACCAGACGCTTGAGTGTAAGTTCGGGCGGCTGGGTGCCGTTGAGAAGCGCGGCCTGAATCTTCAGTGAGAGAAACGCGAGCTGAGCACGGGCAAGGATGAAAGCGCCGGGGACGCTTTCACGCCGCGCAACTTCCATCAGTTGAACTCCGGACTTCAGATCGTGGGTCCAGCCATGGGCGCGGATCAACATGGACCGGAGGCGGGGATCGGGTTGCGCCTTTGGTATCTTCGCCTGTCATATTTGTAGGTTTTTTGCGCTGTTTTCCTCCGGGGACACAGGCGCGTATCCCATTGTCTTTCAATGCTTCACGGAACCAATTGGTATCGTACGCGCGATCAGCGAAGGCAACACTTGCAGGTATCGAAGACACACACATGATCCGCGGAGGATAAATTACGCCTGGACTCGGTTAGTTTCAACGCATCGCGGATTTGGCTGCTTGACCTGTTGATCCGACGAAATTTCCACGCTCAGCGATAAATTTCGCGACAGAAATACGCCCTTTGAAAGCAGGCCCACTTCACTTTCTTTCAAGCGTTTCTGGGGAAAAGGTTATATTAAACCGTGGGCTAATGATCTGCTTTGGTTTTTTTGGTTCGGGCCTCGGCTTCGCACTGTTCTCCGAGCGGCGCGCAGAAAACATCTTAGCAAGTTTGCGCTTAATCTTTCGTCTCATCCATTTACTCCTTAACGAGGCGTTCTGTCATGGCCGCGAAATACCGCCATTGGTCGAAGCCAAAAAATATTCTATTGAATCGTACTTTTCCGGCTCACCGTGATTATCTGAATTAGCCTCACTAATTTCCAACATTGCGTCGACAACCTTCCTTAGATTGCCTCCAAGTTTCTTTTGCTCTGCTGTACCTTGACGAAATAGATCTTGAAACGCGTCATATTGTTTGCGCACAGTTTCATCACGGAACAGCGATGAACACCCAAACCCATCCAAAAACTGCGGGCTGCCACCTGTCCAATGGGCAATTTTCATTGCAATCAGTTTATCTGCGATTGACCGAGCTTCTTGATTGTCAATTGCCGTAGTTGAGGCAATTTTTTCAGTATAGTAATCTCTCAGGTTTAAGGTTTCTTGTGCATGCTCCAGATAATGCAGACGGCTGGGCGGTCCAAACCTACTATGAGTGGCTAGTTTTGTGGTGAAGTAGCCAATTTCTGGCAAGGCCTTGATCTTCCCAGCCAGACAGTCGTGGAGGCCGATATTATAGTCGCCAAATATTTTCATGGCATTAAGCTGTAAGTTGTTACATCTTTCAAGGTAGTGATCGCGGCGTGTCGCAGCATAACTGGTCGCGAAGGCCCATTGGCTGTATTTAGACAGACGAGAAACTATGTCTTCGTCTTGAAGGCTGAATGCATGAAGAAATTTCGCGTTGAACTGATCTTCGTCAAACATTGACAGGCAAATGATCCCGCCGATAGCGACGACGTGGTCGTGGTTTGCGCGCAGGAATTCAACACCTTGATAGAGTGTATCAAGCACAGGAAAATCATCATCTGCTCCGACGAAGATAATGTCATCATCCAACCCGCTCACACAATCAACCATGCGGTCCCGAAAATGCAGATCGGAATCGTACTCCTTATATTCGATCTGCAAAAGACTGTCGTTGTCACGTACCGCTTCCTCATAAGCAGCAAGGTATGAATGATGACTGCCATTGGCGATCACCACACGTTGTCCCGGATTGAACTCGCCCAGATACTTAAGGAGAAAGGACAAAGACATTGGACGGTTACGTGTGGGAATAACTAGTGGGACCATGGTGCATCCTTATGCGGCTAATACCGGAGATCTAGTGGGCTACACGGCGTCGAATTATGGTCTATTAGAAATTTGACGGTGTAGATATGCGGTCCAGCGCGGCTCATAACTTGATATTTTCGCATGTGTCCAACCCCAAAACACGATCGAAGTCAATCTGTGAAAATATAGGTGCTGGCAACTGAACTGGAATTATTCCATGCTAACCAGCTTCTGACTCTTGAATTTTTGGCTTGTTCGGGCGGGAGCAGCCTCACTTCGTTGCGCTCGATCAGATACGCTCAACCTCTGGGCTGACTACTCCGGTAGAATGGCGGCATGAGACAACATCTGCGAATAGATCGCAGTCCGCCGCAGACAACTTGGCAATACCCGAGTTCAATCAGGAACGCCAACTCAACTCACGACCGAACTTTGAGCTGACCCAAAGTGGCAGCTTTGATTCACATGGGTTTTCAAATTATGTAGCAAACTGAGACCAGCTCGACGCGTCTCACACCACTCTCCTTGCTAATCAAAGTTATCATGCTTAAAGGGAATTCAATTATCTGCGGCCTGTTGGTCGATTAGAACAGAGCGGAGCGATGATTTGAAAGCGGTAATTCTAGCGGGCGGGCTTGGAACTCGGATTAGTGAAGAATCTCACCTCCGCCCAAAACCCATGATTGAAATTGGTGGTTTGCCCATATTATGGCACATCATGAAAATCTATGGCGCCCATGGGATCACTGAATTTGTCATCTGCTGCGGCTACAAAGGCTATCTGATCAAAGAGTATTTCGCGAACTACTTTCTACATACATCCGATGTCACATTTGATCTAAAAGACAATAAGATGAAGGTGCACAATCGATACTCGGAGCCTTGGCAGGTTACATTGGTCGACACCGGTCAGCTAACCCAAACCGGTGGCCGCCTAAAGCGTGTGAAGGAGCATCTGACCGACACGTTTTGTCTTACATACGGCGACGGTGTGACGGACCTTGATATTACCAAGCTTTTGGCCTTTCACAAAAGAACTGGCAGCCGTGCGACCGTTACCGCCTTGCAACCAGCAGCGCGGTTCGGAGCCTTGGAGATCGAGGGTGATTTTGTGACCCGGTTTAACGAGAAACCCGATGGAGATGGCTTCTGGGTTAACGGCGGTTTTTTTGTCTGTGAGCCTGAGGTGATTGACTACATCGACGGAGACGAAACGATTTGGGAACGCGCTCCATTGGAAACTCTGGCAACTGAGCGACAGCTTTCAGTGTTCAAGCATTCGGGTTTCTGGGCTCCGATGGATACGATGCGGGATCGTGATTACCTTGAAGAGCTTTGGAAATCCGGCGATGCACCATGGAAAACTTGGTGATGAATGCGTTCTGGAAAGACAAACGCGTTCTGATTACCGGACATACCGGGTTCAAAGGTGCATGGCTTGCGCTGTGGTTGACGCAACTCGGTGCCAAAGTCACTGGCATAGCACTGGCACCTGAAAGTCCCTTTTTTTCCTCTCTGAAACTAGAAGATACCATCAGGCACATTATCGGTGACATTCGAGATTCGTCTGTCGTGACAAACGCCGTAACAGCGTCAGACCCCGAAATTGTTTTTCACATGGCAGCACAATCTTTGGTTTTACGTGGATACGAAACCCCGATTGAGACCTGGTCCACCAATGTGATGGGGACGCTCAATCTTATGGAGGCGCTGCGTGATCTGACCGGTCCACGCGCCGTGGTTATGGTAACTACAGACAAAGTGTATGCCAACGACGAACAAGCGCGGCCATTTCGCGAAACTGATCCCCTAGGTGGTCATGATCCATATAGTTCCAGCAAAGCCGCGATGGAAATTGGCGTCGATAGCTGGAGAAAATCTTTTTTTGCAAAGACAGAGATCCGTATGGCTTCGGCGCGCGCAGGCAACGTTATTGGCGGTGGCGACTGGGCCGAGAACCGCATCGTGCCCGATATTGCACGTGCCCTGGCGGCCGACATTCCAGTCAAAGTGCGCAACCCGAATTCCGTTCGACCATGGCAACACGTCCTGGAGCCTCTGCGAGGGTATTTGATACTCGCGGAAAAGCTGTTTACGTCGGCAGATCCCGATCTCCAAAGTGCGTTCAATTTTGGTCCACCATCTGAGGGGGTAAGAACCGTAAAGGACGTTGTTACAACGGCACTCTCCATGTGGCCGGGCGCATGGGAAGATACTTCTCGGAAATCCAATTCTGCCCACGAAGCTCAGATTCTCCGGCTTGCCACTGACAAGGCAGAGGCACTGCTGGGTCATTTCGCCTGTTGGTCTTTCGAAGACGGCATCCGCGCTACAATACAGTGGTACCAGTCTGTTGCGGAGGGCCAGTGCCCTCGTGCGGTCTCACTTAAACAGTTGCAATATTATGGTGAATCTTGAAGCTTATCCCTCAAGATATTGATGGGCTTTACGAAGTCCAGTTGGCGCGCCAGTCCGATGCCCGCGGTGCTTTTGCTCGTACATTCTGTGCTGACGTTTTTGCGCAAGCCGGTCTGCTGACCAATTGGGTGCAAATGAATATGTCGCAAACCAAGGGGCAAGGTACTTTGCGCGGTCTGCATTTTCAGCGTGCGCCGATGGCTGAGGCAAAGCTTATACGTGCAACCGAAGGAAAGGTATTCGATCTGGCGCTTGACCTGCGCGAAGGCTCTCCAACCTTTGGTCAAAGCAGAGCAATCACATTATGCGCTGAGGCTGGGAACGCAATCTACATTCCTGAGGGCTGCGCTCATGGTTTCCAGACATTGACCGAGACTGCGACGCTACACTATTGCCACACTGCTCCGTACACACCGGAACTTGAGGGTGGTGTGCGTGCGACAGACCCCGATCTGGGCATTGATTGGCCCTTACCTATCACGCTTATGTCGGAAAGAGATCAAAACTTGCCTGCCCTGCTGGATGTTCGCCCCTTATGACCAATACCTGCCGACATTGTCTGTCTTCACGCACTATGGCGTTTCTTGATTTGGGATATGCACCCCCGTCAAACGATTATCTAAGTGCGGAAGCGCTTTCTCGTCCCGAACTGACCTATCCGCTGCGGCTTTTCGTGTGCAAGGAGTGCCGCCTTGTACAAACGGAAGACTTCTCGTCGGGCGAGGCGCTATTCACCGAAGAATACGCTTATTTTTCTTCCACCTCGACCTCTTGGCTTGCCCATGCCAAAGCCTATTGCGACACGGTTATCGAACGATTTGCTCTAGATGCGGATTCTCATGTGATCGAGGTTGCATCCAACGACGGTTATCTGCTGCGCAATTTTCGGAAGGCAGGGATCCCCTGCCTAGGTATTGAACCCACACATTCCACCGCCTCCGCAGCGACGGCAATCGGGATCAATGTTGTAGAGGAGTTCTTCGGGGAAGGGTTGGCTAAGGGGCTGGCCAAATCTGATCTTGTCATAGGTAACAATGTCTTTGCCCATGTACCCGACATTAACTGTTTCTCGCGAGGGCTGGCGGTTTGCCTAAAACCTCAGGGCGTGGTCACACTCGAGTTTCCGCATTTGTTGAACCTGGTGACGCAAAACCAGTTCGATACCGTGTATCACGAACATTTCTCCTACATTTCTCTTCTTTCAGCCGAGCGTATTCTGGCGGCGGCAGGTTTGCGGGTGTTCGATGTTGAACAACTAACAACTCATGGCGGCAGCTTGCGTCTCTTTGCCTGTCTTGAAGGAGCCAGACATGCGCAAACCGACGCCGTGAAGGCCATGCGTGATCTCGAAGCATCTCACGGAATGAATGACGATGACTTCTACACAGGTTTCCAACTCAAAGCGGAAAAGGTCAAAGACGATTTCTTGCGGTTCGTGCTGGATGCTAAGGCGGAGGGAAAGTCGGTAGCAGGATACGGCGCAGCCGCGAAAGGCAACACGCTTATGAACTTCGCAGGCGTTGGTCCAGACGCCATTGAATTCGTATGTGATGCTGCAGAATTTAAGATCGGCAAATACCTACCGGGCAGTCATATCCCCATTCTGGCGCCAGACGAGCTACAGAACCGACGTCCAGACTACCTGGTGATATTCCCATGGAACCTGAAAACCGAGATTATGCAATCACTTGATTGGCTTGTAGATACCCGTTTTGTAACTGCTGTGCCAGAACTGCAAATCCTATGACCGACCGCATCGTCTATACCCGACCCTCTATCACCGATCTCGAGGTTAGTTATGCCACAGATGCCGCCCGCACTGGTTGGGGGCCGAAATGTTATGACTACATTCATCGCTTCGAGGCGACCTTCGCAGAGTATGTCGGAACAAAACATGCTATTTCGACTTCCAGTTGCACGGGCGCGATGGAGATGGGTCTGGCTGCGCTAGGTATCGGTCCGGGCGATGAGGTCATCCTTGCCGACACAAATTGGATCGCTACGGTTGCTCCCGTCGTGCATTTGGGCGCAACACCGATTTTCGTTGATATCTTGCCAGACAGTTGGTGTATTGATCCTGATCAGGTCCGCGCGGCGATTACATCGAAAACCAAGGCCATCATAGCCACACATCTCTACGGTAATCTCTGTGAGATGGACACACTGTTGAGCATCGCAGATGAATGTGGAGTGGTGCTTATCGAAGACGCGGCCGAAGCGTTGGGTGCGCGATATCGCGCCATACATACAGGCGCGATGGGAAAGTTCGGGACCTTCTCTTTTCATGGTACGAAAACGTTGACCACCGGCGAAGGCGGGATGCTGGTGACCGATGACGATGCTTTGGCGGATCGCATTCTGACGCTGTCCAATCACGGACGTGACAAGGCGCAGAAAAAACAATTCTGGGCTGATACGGTCGGCTACAAATTCAAGATGTCAAACATTCAAGCTGCAATAGGAATGGGGCAGATTGAGCGCATTGAGGAACTGACGAACCGCAAAGCGGAGATACTAGCGGCCTACAAAGAGCGGCTGTCGCATCTAGGGCTATCGATGAACCCTGAGCCTCCTCACGTTCGGAATGGCGCGTGGATGCCCACTGTTGTTTTTGACAAGGCACTTGGCGTCTCCCGTGAGAGGGCCTTGGCAGCATTCGAGGCAGCAAACATTGATGCGCGTGTATTTTTCTACCCGCTTTCCAGCCAGCCTATGTTCGTAGAAGCGCCTACCCCGCATGCCCATGATATTTGCGAGCGGGCACTGAACCTGCCCAGTTTTCACGACATGACAGACGGGGACATTGATCGAGTCTGTCGGGTAATCGAGACCTTGGCCTCTCCTTAGGCTTTCACAATCTCGTCAATACGCCCGTTGATCTGGGCGCCTTTGGCAAGTCCGCGATACATGAACTCTTCGTACCCGCGCTCTTTCATCGCGCGTATCGTGCGGTCGATGTCATAAACGACTCTGTGCAGGGCAATCTGGCCATCTGATAAGATTGCGTAAGCTGCACGTGGGTCTCCATCGCGCGGCTGTCCGACCGAGCCCGGATTGCAAAAGACGTGCGTACCGAAGTCTAGAATGCATTGCACATGGGTATGACCCGCAAAGAGCCGTGTTACGCCTTTGGGAAACGTATCGATCCCCACTTTATAGAGGTATTCATCGACATGATCCTGCGGTCCTCCGTGTACAAACAATGTTGTGCCATCCTGGATGCTGTCCATTGATCGGCTTAACCATGCCACGCTGTCCGAACTTAGCTCTGTCTGATGTTTGTCTATGATACCCGCGACGACCTTAGAGCGTTCGCAATTCTGTCCCGACGTAACGTAGCTGTCGTGATTGCCCAGTATATTGCGCACCCCTTCTGCCTTGAGCAGTTGTACGCATTCTTCCGGCTGACCATTATACCCAATAACGTCGCCAAGGCACACAAACTCTGTCACCCCTTTGGACTTCGCGTCAGCCAAAACCGCCTCAAGCGCGGCCAGATTGGCATGAATATCAGAGATCAGGCCCAGCATAACGTATCCGATCTGCGTTGTGACGCTGCGCAATCCCTTCACGCAAGACAGGTTGCGCAGGCCGTCGTCGGTTCAGGTAAAAGTCAACACACATCTCAGCTTCGTTGAACCCGAAAGCGGTTCGCAAGGAACAACTACTTGAAAACCGAGGGTTGATTTCAAGAAGATAGGCATCCTCACCTTCCAAACGGAATTGTAAGTTGGTTGGACCCAGCGGCTTGTAGTAGCGCATGATTGTATCAGTTGCTTTGGATACGGCTTCATGAGTGACGGTCTTTGCCTCGCCAGTGTTACCGGCACGTGTCAATCGGCGCTGAAAGATCAGTGGGCCAATGTAATCGCCGTCGCCAAAGCCAAATGTACCGACAGTATATTCATCGTCGTCCGTACCAACAATCCGTTGCACAAGAAATTCGCCCGAGGTTTTTCCGCTCCAATAATCAAAATCTACTTCGTCATGAAGAAGTACAATGCCAACGGAGCCTTCCCCAGTGCTGGGTTTCAAAAGAAATGGCGGTTTCCCCAGCGCCGCGCAGGCCGCTTCCCAAGTGCCACCTCCTGTAATCGACGGGATGACTGGCAACCCCAACTGCGCATAGTCGGCTGCAAAATCCGACTTGTTTTCAGTCAACGCGATAAGATGCGATGTGTTTAGGGCCAACGCTACCCCGAGGTCTTCGAAAAAACTTCGGTGGGCGTCTAGAAACGCCATGTCGATGCTGATACCTGGAATAATCAGTTCAATTCCGTGATCCTGCACCAAATCTTTCCAGAACGTCAGATACGCATCTGAGCTTTCGTCTAGCTTGGGTTTCAGCAGAGTTTCATCGCACAGCTCTGCGCCGAATAGCGACATGCGCCGGTCAAGTCCAATTAACCACGACCGCCCGTCATCCCGCAGACTGCTGGCGATGCCCTGGCCTATGAGCGCTCCTACGCCGGTGACCAGAATACGTCGGCGCTCGTTCACAACTCAGGCCCCGCACAAACAGCTCTAGTCATGAGACACTTCTACAAGAAGACCAACACAAAGATCTGGAAAGTCAACGCCAACAGCCATCATCGCGCGCATGTTCTCTTCAAAGTTATCTAGCGTTCTGAGAACACCCAATGGAAGAGGCTTCAGGTAAAGCCCTTCCTCATGCGTTACTCTGTACCCGGCCAGCTCGATGGCGCTTCGCAATGTATCGCGGCAAAAATTGCGTTGATGTCCGAGCATTAAATCCGTTTCGTTCAGATCATAAATGTCCTCGATCATCCCCATCTCAAGCCCGAGGCGCCGGTTTAACGATTTTGCATTCGGTACAGCAATCCAAATGCGACCGTTGGGAGCTAGAAACTTTTTGTACCGGCTTAGAATGGCGACTGGATCATCCACATGCTCGAGCACGAATCCCATGACAATCAGATCGAAGGTGTCGGTAGGTGTGTAAGTTTCGAAGTACCCCGCCTCCAATGATCCAGTATACCAAGGGTTCTTGGACTGAAAATTCTCGATGACCTTTTGAGAGCCTTCAACGACGACGTGCTGGTCACTCATCCCGAAAAAGAAGGGAACTGTGTAACCATGCCCCAACCCAAGCTCTAGCAAACGCCCGACATGTCCTGTGCGCTCAAACACCCTTTCGGGATACCACCGCATCATGAGATCATTCTCAATCTCGACACTAGGTGGCTGCAAATACTTTGAGGCGACGTCGTCTAGGTTTTCCATCAGATAGTCAGCCCTTCTGAATACATGTCATGACAGGGAGAGGGAATTCCGGTCTGCGTCGGATAGGGTCGCAGCCATGTCAAAACCCCTCATACCACAGGACTTCGTTTTTCATAACGTCCCGAGACCGTCAATACCAGACCGACGACCCCTATAGACTGCGAGTTAACGAGTCCTTTTAGAGTAGGACGTTTAAAGCTGGGGAAATTCGAGTTGGTTGAACTGATCAAGGGCCAATTCATAAGAGACACCGAGGCGGCTATGATGTAACGATAGCTAAATGGCCCCAGTTTTAGCTAGAACGTTCTAAGAATTCGGCACACTTATTCAAAGTGGGACACTCTATTGTTCTAACAGAGACCTTAGAGTTATTGATTCTGGCAACTAGCGAAAAGAGTGTTCGGATTGTTCAAAAGCGTGTCAGACCTTCGCGAATGTTCGCGACAAAAGTTCTTACTCACACAATGGATGGTGACACGACCTGTAACAAAGCTTAGATGAGAGCTCCAGAGCGTGGCAAATCACCAATAAAAATGCTGAAGGCAAATCATGACGTCAAAAGACGACCGCAAAGAGTTTGAAGCTCACAAGGAAAAGCAATGCTTGGCGCTTGGGCAAGACGAGCATGTTTTTCAAAGTTCAATTGCACATATGTTACAACTTGACCCTTATGACTACTCCTATCTGTGGAGCTGGATGGGAGCACCCATTATTCAGATGCCTGCAGATGTGATGGCGACACAGGAAGTGATCTGGAACACGAAACCCGATGTCATTATCGAAACCGGCGTGGCACGCGGTGGCTCGGTGCTGTTTATGGCCTCACTATTGCAGTTGATTGGCAACGGCACCGTGATCGGAGTCGACATAGATATCCGCGCTCACAACCGCGACACGATCAACAAACACCCTATGTCGAAACGAGTCACTCTAATTGAGGGGCCGTCGACCAGCGAGGATACGCTGGCCGCCGTGCGTGCCGAGATCCCAGAAGGCGCCAAAGTCATGGTAGTTCTAGACAGCGACCACAGCCGCGATCATGTTCTGGCCGAGTGCCGTGCATACGGTCCGTTGGTTACACCTGGCTGCTACATGGTCGTTGCGGATACGATGATCGGGTATGTCGGCCAGAAGGACAGCCCACAAAACCGTTCCAAATCGTGGTTTGCCGGGAACGAGCCGCTATCAGCGCTTAATGACTATATGTCAGAAGCAGACCTATTCGAAGTTGATCCGGTGTTGAACGGCAAGCTTGTGCTGTCCTCTTCGCCCGGTGGGTATATTCGACGGAAATTTGCATGACTACTGTCGTCATTTCGCAACCTATGTATTTTCCGTGGCCAGGTTTTTTGGCCCAACTCGCTTTAGCTGATGTAGTCGTTTGGCTGGTAGATGCGCAGTTTTCTAGACGCTCGTTTACTAACCGCGTACAGATTAGATCGCCTTCTGGCAGCGCCTGGCTTAGCATACCAGTAAAGCATACTAAAAACAGGACAGATATCGTTGACATCGTTGCTGCTGAACCAAATTGGCTAGATTTACACATCGATAAACTCAAGAAATCGCTTAGCGGGACGCCTTACCTAGACTCCGCACTAGCACCAGTTCTACACCTGAATCAGCATGACGGCCTTTGCGACGCGATTGTCGCCAGCAGTAAAGGACTAGCATCACAGTTTGGCATAAATCCGAGCGAGTATCACCTTAGCACCGATCTAAATGTCACAGAAACAGGCTCGAACAGGATACTGCAAATCGTCCAAGAATTGGGCGGAACGCGCTATGTCACCGGGCATGGCGCACGCAACTATCTGGAACACAAGGAGTTTGAATTGGCAGGGATCAACGTCGAATACATGGAATATGATGTCAGGCCGTGGGGGCGTGTTGAAGATGATTTTTCGCCGTTCGTGACCGGGCTTGACCTGTTAGCACATGTAGGCCCTGCTCAAGCTGCATCTTATCTAAACCCGCGCACACGCCACTGGAAAGAATTTCTTCAGAACCACCAACAGACATAGGCTTCCTAATATGGAATCGTTTCCGGTTTGGAACAGGATCGCATCATAGCGTTGACGGCTCGGAGTGTTCTATCTGTACCCCCAACTGTCCGGGGCAGAGGAGGTGATAGCCAAAGGATTGACGCCGCCCGAAGTGAGCTCCCACGCCCAATCTTACTGTGCCGTTAACTATTGGGCGCTAACTTGAATAATTTAAGAAAATCAGTGCCTTATTGTGGGCCTTAGTTCTGGTCTATATCATTAGCTTCCGGTGTCTGACGTCAGTACCATTGGGACAGTATTGGTCGATTTGATAAGAGTAGATTTCTGGCTCATCGTAGCTGCCAAGGAGTGGAGATGAGAAAGAACCCCTAAAACAAGCAGAGTCACGGTGAGAAGCCAGCAAAGGACATTTGGCGTTCGACCCGTAAACAGTATTCCGCACAAGAAAAGATCCAGATTTTACTGGACGGCCAAATAGGCGAGGAAAGTATTGCAGAGCTGTGCCGTCATGAGGGCACCGCGCAAAGCCCGTCCTGGGCGGACGCCTGTAGGCGCACCACCCTTTCGAACTATATTGCACTTGCTACCCCCCAACCCTCGCCGGGAGCAGGTTTTAGAGACGAGCACCCTGAAGGGCTTCGCCCAAAACCAGTTGTTAAAGGGAAATATGTACGACGTAACCACTTGGCAGAAGGCATGGCTGTGCGGCGTAATGGAAAATTTCTATCGCAAAAGGCAAAACTATTTGTCGCACATAGGGAGTAAGTGGCGGACCAAGGGGGAACAACCCTATTTGAGTAACCATTTTTCATGCAAAAAAATAACTGCCACAATATGTACCAAGAGGTGGACAAGAATCGGTGGCGTGATCGGTCTACCATTCAGGACTTCGGGCGTTGTGCGGCCTGCCGTGTGCCCAGTTCAAAATGCAGCTTGATGCATGGATCAATCCGAATTGGTAGATTCACTTTCAAGACTTTGGTTTCAGTAGGGCAACCTGGGCTCTACAACGCTATAGATTCTAACGCGCGAGCACAGATATTCGCTATAACCAAGCGAATGAATCTTCGCTCAGATCCATAAATGCCAGATCCTCAACTAAGACTTTGGCACCACTTAAATTAAGCAGCACCCCGTCATCCAGATCCCGGTACTTAATGTCAGAGATATTGTCTGCAAATAGACCTGAGCCAATCCCAATCTGATCAATCCCAACTTCAAAATCAGTCATGATGTTGAAGCCATCAAAAAAGTGAAACTCAAGAAGGTCAGCTTCCTCTCCACTAATATGAACACCGCGGCCTGGTCCGCCTCTCAGGATATCGGCGCTTTCCCCACCATCCAATTTGTCTCTTCCGAAGCCATCCTCCAGGATGTCAGCTTCATCCAAGCCATTGATATGGTCTCGTCTCCGACTTCCCGAAAGCGATACGCTGTCATCCAGTATGTTTACAGAAATGAAGGCCGTGGCTTCGGAAGTTCTACCGAACGTGTCTACAAGTTCATACGTGAATGTCTGGACTATCTCGTCACCGGGGGCGACCAAATCAAGACATCTGAATCTGCTTCATATGTAAACGATCCATCATTATTCAGGTTTGGTAGCCTCTCTTCCGGACCTGAAAGCAGGGATACGGTTAGTCCTCCGCCTGTGTACCAGTTGTCGTTGGCTAGGATGTTTCCAGCGATGACATCGTCTTCGTCAATGTGAAAAACATCGTCTTGTGCATTTTGGTGGAAATGAAGCTGCTATGGCCGTCGCCTCATCGAGATCTTTCACCGTAGATTCCGAACCGGAATAATCGCCCCCTAGAACGATGGTTGTATCGGCAAATCCATCATTGTCTGTGTCTATGCCCAAAATTGCGGACCCCAAATAAACACTCAAATCACTTCGATCAAAACTGACACCATTCAATATAAAGACGTCATCAATCCCAAAGGTCTCGTCGGTAGACCTTGCCTTGAGGCGGGCAGGGGGCTTTCTCAGCATTTACCCATGACCAGACCTGCCTCTTTCAAATACTTTAAAACCAGTCCAGAGATCATCTGCCTTTCGGTCATGCTGTACAACCGTTTCTCGCTTTCGTTTCGGAATGTCGAAGATCTGCTGCACGAGCGAGGTATCGATGTCAGCCACGAAACTGTCCGCTATTGGTGGAACAGGTTTGGCCCGATGTTTGCCTCTGAGATCCGAAGAAAGCGGGTGCAACAACTGCGCGCATTCTCGAAATGGAAGTGGCATGTGGATGAGGTTTTGTGAAGGTTAATGGCAAGAAGCATTACCTCTGGCGGGTCGTAGATCATGAGGGCAAGGTGCTGGGAGCCGTTGTCACCAAACGCCGAAACAAAGTTGCAGCGCTGAAATTCCTCAAGACATTGATGGAGCGACACGGTAAAGCGGAAAACGTTGTCACAGATCGCTTCGCCTCATATAGAACCGCTTTCAGAGAGCTTGGTACTGACAAAAAACAGAAAACGGGCTGGTGGCTCAGCAACTGCGTCGAGAATTCGCACCTGCCTTTCCGACGACGCGAACGCGCCATGCAACGTTTCAGGCGGATGCGAAGTTTGCAGAAGCTCGCCGCCGTCAACTCCTCTGTCTACAACCACTTCAACGAGAAAGAGCGCTTGCCAGACGAGGCACCTTCAAGCTGATACTCACCGCCGCTCTCGCCGAGTGGCGGGGTCTTTGTGACGAATGAAGGACAGCTATACTGGCCTAGCTGAGACTGGTTCGAATTCGCCTGACTGCACCGTTGCAGTTAAAAAACTGTTCCCCGGGTCGGTCGGTTGTTTTCGATATTGAACTTCATTCCGTCTAGCAATTCTTCAAGATCCGGGCGCGCAGCAGGGCCATTCGAAATGTCGACCAACATCAAACTGCCATCTGGTCGAATTCCGAATGCGCCGGGCTCTGCAAACAATGTGGTTGTCTCAGCCTCCGAAAGAGGGTCCGACACGTAGAGTCCAAGTGATCGCATCTGCGTTTCGGTCAATCCAAAGCCCAAGTTAAATGTCCAACCGAACTCTTCCTTGTCGGCCAAAGCCTTTTCTTTAGAGTCAGCAGAAACGACCACTACATCCATGACGCTGCTCCAATCAGCCAGCATGGCGTTCAATTTGTTGAGAAATCGCTTGCATCTGGGACAGTGACGCCCGCGATAGACGAAAAGCATCGTCCATCGATCTTTGGGCCGACCAATCTCTATTTCGCCACCGCAGACATCAAAAACACTGATGTGCTCGACGGGAGCATTCACTTTGGGTTTTTGCGACATGTCAGTTTCCTTTTTTCATTAAGAGAGAAACTCGAACGCAAGCTTAGCTTCAAGTGTCTGCCTTTAAACTTGAATTTACTTTATTCACCCAACCAAGCTTGGCAGTGTTAGTGAAATCGCGGGTACAAAAGTGATAAGCATTAATGCGAAGAGAATTGCCAAGTAGAAGGGCCATATTGTTCGTACGGCTTTCTCCATTGGCAATTTACCCACGGCGCAACCGACAAACAGGCACGATCCGACCGGTGGTGTGCACAATCCTAATCCCAAATTCACGAGCAAGATCATCCCGAATTGCAGCGGATCAATCCCAAGGCTGTTGGCAACGGGTAGAAAAATGGGTGTGCAGATCAGAATAAGCGCTGCCATATCCATAATCATTCCAAGCAACAACAAAACCGCATTTACCATCAGCAAGATGAGTATAGGATTTTCTGTCAACCCAGTAAGCAGATCTACGGTTCTGTCCGGAACTCTGTAAAAGGTCAGCATGTAGGCAAACGCACCAGCGCATGCGATTAATATCATTACCATCGCCGTCGTGCGCACAGCAGAAGCGACAGCAATACAAAAGTTTTCCCACGTTATGCTTCTGTAGACGATCAGTGTGACCACGAATGCATATATGGCCCCAAACGCTCCGGACTCCGTAACGGTGAAAATACCCGACAACACACCGCCGACGATAATCACAGCCGTCAAAAGCCCTGGAATAGCACTGAAGAAGCTCACCACGAGCGCTTGCCAACCCGGGAAGGTTTCAGCTTGATAACCTCTGCGCACCGCTACAAGGTACGCCGCCACAGCAAGGCAAAGGCACATCAAAACTCCTGGAATAACGCCTGCAAGAAATAGCTTCGAGATCGATATTCCACCCCCGGCTGCGATCGCGAAAATGATCATATTGTGACTGGGTGGAATAATTATTCCGGCAATCGAGGACGTGACGGTCACGTTTACGGCGTAATCTGCATCGTAACCTTTCTCTTTCATCACAGGAACCAAGATAGACCCCAGTGCGGAAATGTCTGCGATGGCCGACCCTGAAATCCCCCCAAAAAGCATCGAAGAAAACACGTTCACAATTCCCAAGCCGCCGCGCACGGCCCCGACAGCGGCTGAAGCAAACCTGACGAGACGCATGGCTATCCCGCCGTGGAACATCAGCTCACCTGCAAAAATGAAGAACGGGATCGCCATCAACGAGAATACATTGATCCCGGAGACGATCCGCTGAAATCCGATCATCAAGGGTAAGCCTTCGAACCAAAATGCCGAAATGGCCGCTATTCCAAGCGCGAATGCTACAGGCGTTCCGATCAGAACGCAGAGGGCGAACACGCCAAGCAACAGAAGTATTCCCATCATTCGCCTCTATTCGATGCTGTCATTGCGCTCGTCAAAACCGACATAGAGGCGGATTAGATGACCAACGGAAAAGAGCAATATGAGGCCTCCGCCAATTGTGAGAGGCAATGAACGCAAGCCTTCGGGGACTTGAATCAATGGGATTAGCGATCCCCACTTAAAGATCGTAAGTCGAGCTCCGAACCACAGCATCAAGGCGCCGAACCCAGACATAAGCACGTCTGTGCAGATAACCAAAATGGTCCTCACACGTGGAGGAACTGCGGAACGCACGAGAGACACGGACAAGTGCGTGTTATCGTGTACACCTACAGCCGCCCCGAGAAACGCTATTGTCATGACGAGTAGCAAGGCGACCTGCTCGACCCAGGTCGGCGTCGCATTCAGGACATAGCGACCAAATACAAGCCATCCGAATATGACCGTGATGACAACCAGTGCGACACCAGTCAAAACCCGGCAAATATCGGCGATCCAATCCAGGATCTGGATCATCTTGCGCACTGGTGCCGGGGGCAGGGAAGTATAACTCATTGGCTCACAACTCTTGATCAGGCGTCCGGACCCGCATGTGCGGGACCGGACAATATCAGACCCAATGTAGCTAAATCAGTCCGTCGCCTGGATAGTCTCGACAAGCGGGCGTAAATCGGGGTTCGTAGTAAAGTAGGCTTCGTAAACCGGGCCCATAGCCGCTTGAAACGGGGCTTTGTCGGCCACTTCATTCACGACCACACCAGCTTCTTCGACGGCTGTACGGCTGGCTGCTTCGCGCTCGGCCCACAATTGCCGCTGAAGTTTTGCAGATTCCTGAGCTGCCTCTCGAACCGCGGCCTGCATCTCAGGTGACAGTGCGTTGAACGTGTCGGTATTAATGCAGATACATTCGGGTATTATCAGGTGCTGAGACAGCGAATAGAAACCTGCAACTTCGAAGTGGCCAGTTGACTCGTATGATGGCCAGTTGTTTTCGGCACCATCGACGACACCGGTTTTCAGCGCCTGATAAACTTCGGCAAACGCCATTGGCGATGGGTTGCCACCAAGCTCAGAAATCATGCCTGTAAAGAGGTCATTATTCATGACCCGAACTTTCATTCCCTCAACATCGGCAGGTGCGTTGATTGCCTTTGTTCCGTTGTAGAAGGAGCGAGCGCCAGCGTCATACCACGCAAGAGGTGTCAAGCCTTTGGCTGCCATGCCCGCCGCAATTGCCTCGCCACCCTCACTGTCCAAGACGCGGAACATGTGCGGGACGTCTTTGAATATAAAGGGCAACGATACAACATTGGCCTCGGCGACAATCGGGCCAATTGGGCCCAGGTTAAAGTTGCCGACTTCCAATGCGCCTGCGCGGACCTGTTCAACCGCGTCGGGCTGACTGCCCAGCGTGCCCCCATGGAACATTTGAAGGCTGATTTCACCGCCAGTTTTTTCCGTAACGAGTTCTGCGAATTTGTCCATCGCGATGGTGTTTGGGTAACCATCCACGTGGATATTCCACCCGCGCCAATCCTCTGCGAAGGATGCGCTCCCGGTAATTGCGACCACGGTCGCGGCACTCATCAGCGTTTTAGTCAGTTTGATATTCATATTTTCCTCCCTAGAAAACAGACAGTTGACTCGATGCCCGGCGAAGGCCGGTTATGAGAAGAGCAGGCCTCCGTTGATGTCGATGTTCGCGCCCGTAATGAAAGCAGCGGCGTCTGAGGCCAGATAGGCGACCAGATTGGCGACATCCTCAGATGTGCCTTCGCGTTTAAGCGGCGTGGCGCCGACCACGTTGGTCCGCACTTCGCTTTTTGTGAAGACATTGTGAAAATCGGTGTCGATCATGCCCGGGCAAACCGAATTTACCCGGATGTCCGGCCCCAGTTCTTTGGCCAATCCACGCGTCATCGTCATGACCGCACCCTTCGAGGCCGCATAGGCGACCGCGCCTGGGCCACCCCCGTCACGCCCCGCCTGACTCGCAAACCCGACGATCGCGCCGCCTTTTTTCATATGCGGCAACACGGCCTGAACAGTGCGAGCAAAAGAAGTGGTGTTCAGGTCCATGACATGGCACCAATGTTCCATATCCATCTCAGACAGGGTCTTCCGGGCCAGCAATCCGCCGGTCACGTGGGCAAGAATGTCGATCCGAGGTCCGAATGTCGCAATAGTCTCCGAGATCAGCCTTTCCACATCCGCACCGGAGGTCATGTCGCCCTGTATGGCAATCGCCTTACCTCCGGCAGCCGTTATTTCCTGAACCGCCGATTCCGCACCCGAAGATGAGCTGTGATAGTTGATCGCGATCGACGCTCCAGCCTTGGCCAGTTTCATGACGCAGGCGCGGCCAATGTCCCGTCCGCCGCCGGTTACGATCGCAACCTTCCCTGCCAGTTCCAAGTAAGGGCCAATCTGTTCAGCGTTCAATTCGGTCATTTTCCTGTCCCTTTGGGTCCCCGGTCATCCAGTCAGTGCGCCCGTTTTGGTCTTTGAGCCTTAACGAGCATTCAGCAGTGTTGCCTATTGTAGTCGACTAGGATACTAGTATTGTCAACAATTTTGTTTGGGATCCTCAAAAAGCATCGCACGGCGCGTGCCAATAGGATTGGTTGGAGATACATTGAGGAATATCGGAGGGAGGGGCCTAGTGGCCCAGAATGCCGCCGGTGTTGGTCACGCGCAGAAAAAGGCAGGAAATGCAAAGTATTACGGATAAAATCGAGCGGCGCACCACCACTGACATCGTATATGAGAGTTTGTACGAGGCGATCGTTTCACTGGAAATTCTGCCGGGAACAAAACTGTCCGAAGCAGATATTGCAAAAAAGTTCGAAGTGTCGAGGCAGCCGGTCCGCGATGCTTTCAACAGGCTTGAGGCGCAGGATTTGCTGCTGATCCGACCACAGAAAGCCACGCGGGTACGTAGTTTTTCCATGGAACGGATCGGTCATGCGCGCTTTGTTCGCCTCTCGGTCGAGTTGGAAGTGGTGCGCGCTGCATGTCGGAACTGGAAGCCCGAATATTCGAAGCTGCTGGAGGACAATCTCAAGCAGCAGAAAGACGTCGTTTCAAGGAACGAAGCCGAGAAGTTCCATCAGCTCGACTATGACTTTCACCGGCTGATTTGTGAGTTGAGCGGCAACCCGCTGGCCTTCAACACGATTCAGGAATGCAAAAGAAAGATCGACCGCCTTTGCGTTCTAAGCCTTGGGCGCGAGAGCGAGGCCGACATTCTGGTTCGGGATCATGTTGAGCTGGTAAAAGCGCTGGCAGACCGCGACGAGGCGACTGCGACCGAGATGATACGCCGCCATCTGGGCCGCATCGACAAGACCATCGAGGAGGTTCACTCGAAACATGCCGAGTATTTCGAATAAATTGAACGCCGCCAACTGACTAAGGACCTCGCACTATGACCAAGAGCTATCCGATTGTATCACCTGCCTCAGGTGTCACGCGCCAGGTTTTGGCGGATAATGAAGACCTCATGATGGTTTCATTCCGGTTTGAAGAAGGTGCCGAAGGCGTGTTGCACGACCATCCGCATGTGCAATCGACATTTGTGCGGTCCGGGCGGTTCAACTTTGTCATCGGAGATCAGGAGCGAGCGTTGGAACCCGGTGACAGCCTGATTATTCCGTCCGGTGTAAGCCATGGTTGTGTTTGCCTGGCTGCCGGAGAGTTGATCGACTGCTTCACGCCCAGGCGGGACGATTTTCTGTAAGGCGTTTTCCGTCCGCGCCATGACCTTTGGCCACGTTCTGCGCATTGAGGCAGGGTAGTCTACTTTCGGTGGGTCGGGCAGGGCGACGCCATATTCTGCGTTAGAAATCGGATCAATGACGGGCGACGCCGCAGCTCAGGTTAGGAATTGCGTATCTCGCGGGCTGATCCGATGCCGAGGATCAGGTCGGCGCATCGTTCGCCCAGCATCATGGCAGGTGCGTTTGTGTTGCCGGCGTTGATGTCGGGCACGGCTGACATGTCGCACACCCGCAAGCTCTCGATCCCGCGCACGCGCATTCTGGCGTCCAGCACGGCCATTCCGTCGCCGTCCCGGCCCATTTTGGCAGTGCCCGCCGGGTGATAGTTGGTTTTTACGAATCGCTTGCAATGTGCTCGTAGCGTCTGGTCGTCGTCCGCTGTGGGAATGACGATTTCGCGAACCCTTTGAGCAAGCGGGCCCGACGTGAATGCCCGGCGAAAGAACCGCTGCCCCCGGATCATCTCTTGCATGTCGTCTTCATGCTTCAGAAGGTTGGGCGAGACCACTGGCATGGTGTGAGGATCGGCCGAGCGAAGCCGGACCTCTCCGCGTGATTTCGGTTTGACCACGACGGTCGTAACGGTCAGGCCAAAGTCATCCTGCACCTCGTCCAGAGCGTCGCGATCCAGATAAACAATTGGCACGCAAAAAGCTTGAATGGTTGGTTCTCCATCAGGAATCGACGGATTGACAAACGCGCCGGCTTCGACTCCGGCGGAAGTCACCGGTCCGCTGCCGAACAGTTTGAACTGGATGCCGTTGCGAAGCATCCGCCAGCCCTCACCTTGTTTGAAGTATCCGTAGGGACCGTTGGCAAAGGCGGTAATTGGAACTTCGGGGTGGTCGATCAGGTTCTGGCCAACCCCAGGCAATGGGCAGATCACGGGAATACCGTGATCGGCAAGATGTGCATCGGGTCCGATGCCTGATAGCATTAGGATTTTTGGCGTCACCAGAGCGCCCGCCGCAACGACAACTTCACCATCGCACCGGACCGTGTGGGCTCCGCGTTTGTCTCGGTACTGCACGCCGACGGCCTTATCGTTTTCGATGATGACTTTGCTGACCGTTGCGCCAAGCTGGATGGTCAAGTTCGGGTTCGTCTCGAGAGGGGCGAGAAACGCATAGGCAGACGAACTGCGCTTACCGGCGCGATTGGTGAACTGATAGAACCCGACACCGCGCTGCGTTGCGCCGTTAAAGTCCGTGTTGAATGGTTCGCCAAGGGCCTGCACCGACTGAACAAACCAACGTGACATGTCGTCGATATGCCCCGGATCCGAGACCTGCACCGGACCGTTGCTGCCATGCAGGTCATTGTGAAGCCTGTTATTGTCTTCCATTCTACGGAAGTAGGGCAGCACATCATCCCATCCCCAGCCGACCCCGTCGTTGGTCTGTCGTAGCAGGTCGTCCCACGCGTCATAATCAGAAGGGCGGCCGCGCATATAGACCTGGGCATTCACAGACGACCCGCCACCCAGCACGTTGGCCTGCGGAATGTCATGCACGCGACCGTCCAGGTGGTCCTGCGGTTCGGTCTGGTGGTAGGTCATGAACTTGGACCCGTTGATCATCTTGAAGATACCCGGCGGCATGTCCAGCAACGGATGGCGGTGCGAATGCCCGGCCTCCAGCACCAGAACCCTGCACTTGCCCTGGTTGACCAGTCGCGCTGCAGCGGCTGCGCCGGCAGAGCCGCCGCCGATGACGATATGATCGAAGGTTTCCGTCATGAGTTCGCCTTCAGGCCCGGCGTTTGGGTTCGCTGATCGAGTCGCGCTCCACCAGTTCGCATTCAAGCTTCACGAGAGGGTGTCGCTGACCATCCGTCGGACCGTGGAACAACTGTTCGATGACCCAGCGTCCCATCGCCCTAGTTGGAAGGATCATCGAGGTCAGGGGGGGCGACAGGTGTCGCGCGGTTTCGTCATCGTCAAATCCGATGACCGAGATGTCTTCGGGGATGGATAGGCCAAGTTCCTTGAGCGCCTCATAGCAGCCGATCGCCATTCGGTCATTCTGACAGAAAATGGCGGTTGGCGGAGAGGGCAGGTCCATCAATTCGCGCGTGGCAGCATAGCCTGCGCTGGGCAGCCAGTTGCCCTCGATGACCAAATCCTCGTCAAATGGGATGTCGGCGGAAGCAAGGGCGTTTCTGTACCCGGTCGTTCGCCCTGCGGCGCATTCCATGAACGGCTCACCGGTGATGGTGGCGATTCGTTTGTGCCCCGCCTTGATCAGGGCGTTGGTCGCCGTATGTCCAGCAGCGACTTCGCCGGGGATCACCGCAGGAAAAGAGAGGTCGTCGCAAAAGCAGTTCAGCAGCAGAACCGGGGTTGCGGTCTGCCTGAGTATTTCCGGAACGACCACCCGCCGGGTGAAAACGGTTGCGTAAATGATGCCCGCAACCTGTTGGTCGAGGAAATACCTAAGCGTTCTGGGTTCGACCTCGGGGTCGTTTTGGGTTTCTGCCAGCAATACAAGATTTCCCGTGTCCCGAACGGCCTGTTTCACGCCATTAAACGCGTTTACCATTTCGGGGCTCGACGCCAGATCGTCCACGACAAAAGCGATGGTGCCGTCTAACGCCGAGGGTCGAGGCGCGCTGTCCTGGGGTTTCCTGAGTTGAGAGGGCATGGCGTATCCAAGCGTGTTGGCGGCATCCAGGACTCTTTGCTTTGTGTCCTCGGAGATTTTGACGGAATCGTTCTTGTTTAGAACCAGCGATACTGTCGTCTGTGAGCACCCGGCGACGCGTGCAATATCATGCATCGTTATGCGCTGCCGGCCCGCGACTCGTCCCACGCCCCTGTGCTGCCCGGTCTTGTTCGCTTGATCGTTCATCGCTCAACCTTTTTGTTCGCTTCCTTTTTATCGACTATGCGGAGGACACGCAACTAATATTAGTGAATAGTAATTAATATTAGTGTTGACGAAATAATATTATTAGTGTTTTGATCGGCAGTGCGGTCGCCAATGTGGTCTGACCGAGCAAACGCGGGAGGCGAAATTGCGGTCTGTGGTGGGGGAGTTGGGTCAGGTGGTTCGGCATTCGATGTTCATCGATGGCCGCTTTACCGACTCTGACGCGGACACGGTTGGTGTCGAGAACCCTGCAAATGAAGAAATCGTTGCGCAAGTTCCAGATGGCGGTGCCGCTCATGCGGATGCGGCCGTCGAGGCGGCCCATCGTGCTTTTAGCTCGTGGTCCTCGCGTCCGGCGATCGAGCGGGCGCGACTGGTTCAGCGGTTGGCCGAAGCCATCCGGATTGACGCCGGGCGTCTGGCAGCCTTGATCACGGTCGAGCAGGGCAAGCCGATCACGCAGGCCCGAAGTGAAGTTGATGCCGCTGTTACCTTTCTTTGCCATGCGGCTGAAGAGGCCCGGAGGATTTCGGGTGACATAGTGGCATCGGACAACAAGTCCGAGGAAATCCAGATCCGGCGTCATCCTTATGGCGTTGTTGTTGCGTTGACGGCCTGGAACTATCCGCTGGCATTGGCCGCCAGGAAAGTCGGGCCTGCGCTGGTCGCGGGCAATACTGTTGTTCTGTTGGGGCACGAAATCACGCCGCTGTCCGGTCTCGCGATCGCCGAGCTTGCCGAAAAGGTCGGGTTTCCGGCCGGTGTTCTGAATGTTCTGACAGGCAAGGGGCCGGTGGTAGGGCAGCGGTTGGTCGAACACCCCGATACCTCACTGATCACAATGACCGGCAGCACACGAGCCGGTAAAGAGATTTTTCGCGCCGCGGCCGACCGGATCAAGGTTGTCCGGCTCGAGCTTGGCGGCAAGGCTCCGTTCATCGTGATGGAGGATGCGGATATTGACGCTGCTGTTTCGGCCGCCATTGCCGCCCGGTTTGCCAATTGCGGCCAGATTTGCACCTGCAACGAGCGTATGTATCTACATCGCGGCATTGCGGATCAGTTTCTTGAAAAATTCGTGTCTGCGGCCCGCGCTTTGTCGATCGGGGATCCGATGGAGGACTGCGATCTGGGTCCCAAAGTCAGCAAGGCCGAGGTGTCCAAGGTCGACGAAATCATTAAGCGCAGCATCACGGAAGGTGCCACGGTCCATCTGGAAGGCGGGCCCCTGTTGGACAGCGCGCACCGCAAAGGACACTGGATGTCCCCGACGGTTCTCGAGGTCTCCGACAACGGCAATGCCGCGATGCAAGAGGAGGTATTTGGCCCTGTGGCGACAGCCATGCGAGTCGATGATTTTGATCAGGCGATAGACGTAGCGAATGACACATCATTCGGGCTGTCTGCCTATCTCTTTACGGCATCGCACCGGCGATTGATGGAGGCCCCGAGCCGTTTGAAGTTCGGCGAATTGTACCTGAACCGCTCCAATGGTGAGGCCGTACAGGGATTTCACACCGGTTGGGGTTTATCCGGGGTTGGGGGCGAAGACGGCGCATATGGCTTCGATGGCTATCTGAGGAAACAGACGACTTACATGAATTGGGCATGACCTAAAACTCGCGGTCAAAACGGAGGCGACCGCACCAATGGAGGAGGAATAACCATGAAACGCAGAACTCTTTTGATCTCGACGGTTGTCGCGGGTGCGCTGTTGGGCACGACTGCGATAGCGCAGGATCTGCCACCGCTTGAGCAGAAAGATCGCTACAAGGTCGGCTTTGCGCAGATGGAGTCGAACAATCCGTGGCGCATTGCCGAGACAAAATCATTCCATGATACGGCCGAGGCCTGCGGCTGGGACCTTATCGCGACGGATGCAGCCGGATCTGCGGCAAAGCAGGTTGCGGATGTGGACAGCATGATCGCCCAAGGCATCGACGTTCTGTTCCTGCCCCCGCGGGAAGAAAAGCCGTTGATCCCAGCCGTTATGAAGGCCCGTGCAGCGGGAATCCCGACCTTTTTGGTGGACCGCTCGGTTGATCCGGCCGTTGCCAAGCCGGGCGAGCATTTTGTGGCGTTCCTTGGGTCGGATTTCATTGATCAAGGCAACCGGGCCGCACAGTGGCTGATGGAGAATTTCGACGGCGACAATGGCGTCATCGTCCAGTTGGAGGGCACGACTGGTTCTTCACCTGCAAATGACCGCAAAAAAGGTTTCGACGACGCGATTGCAGCGGATGACCGCTTTGAGATCGTGGCTTCTCAGACCGGTGACTTTGCGCGCGACCTGGGTCGTCAGGTGATGGAAACCCTGCTGCAGGCGCACCCCGATGTGAACGTGGTCTACGCCCACAATGACGAGATGGCGATCGGTGCGATCCAGGCTCTGGAACTGGCCGGCCGCAAGCCCGGCGAGGACGTGACCATCGTTTCGATCGACGGGACACGCGATGCACTTCAGGCTATTATCGATGGCAAGATGGGGGTGACGGTGGAAAGCTCGCCCTTCTTCGGCCCTCTGGCTTGTGAAGTCATGAATAAATACGCAGCTGGCGAGACGATCCCGGAATGGGTGAAAGTCGAAGATCGCATCTTTACCAAGGACAATGCGGCCGATCACATCGACGAAGCCTATTGATTCTCCCTGGTGGGTGGTGCTGGCCTGTGGTCGGCGCCGCCTGCAAGCAATCGGAGGAAGACATCTCATGAATGCGCTCGTCTCGATGTCGGGAATTGAAAAGTCGTTTGCCGGCGTACCGGCACTTAGCCAGGCCAACCTGGAAATCGCGCCCGGCGAGGTTCATGCGCTGATCGGCCAGAACGGTGCCGGAAAATCGACGATGATCAAGGTTCTGACCGGAGTTTACGATCGGGATGCCGGCGACGTTCATCTGGCGGGTGTGCCGAGCCGCATCTCCACTCCGCGCGAAGCGCAGGAATCCGGAATTGCCACCATCTATCAAGAGCTCAACCTGGTACCGCTGCGGTCAGTGACTGAAAACATCATCATGGGGTACGAGCCCAAACGTCTCGGCTTTCTGGTCGACTGGCGCGAGGGCAACAGGCGCGCACGCGAGGTGCTTACGCGCTTTGGCATAGATATCGACGTGACCGAGCCGCTAGGAAATTTCTCGACAGCGATCCAGCAGTTGGTTGCAATTGCGCGGGCTGTTTCGCTGGATGCGAAACTTGTCATCATGGACGAACCTACGTCGTCGCTGGATGCCAGCGAAGTCGAGGTGCTGTTCGGTGTTGTGCGCGAGTTGAAGAAACAGGGCGTGTCTGTTCTTTATGTTTCGCATTTCATCGATGAGCTGTTCCAAATATGCGATCGAGTCACAACGATGCGAGATGGGCGCACCGTCAGCACGCGTAACGTCCAGGACACGACCAAACTGGAAATGATCGCGGACATGCTGGGCCGCAACAAGGATGAGATCGCGGCAGAAGGTTTGACGGACTTCGCAGGTGCCAAGGCCAAGAAAGGCGATATCGTTTTGCGGGCGGACTCTGTTTCAACAGGCCCGCGGCTGACGCATTTCGACCTCACGCTCCACCGCGGGGAAATCGTTGGGCTGGGCGGATTGCTGGGCTCTGGCCGGACCGAGGCGGCGCGCGCTTTGTTCGGAGTGGACGGGAAACGCAGCGGCGCAATCGAGTTGCATGGCACGGTCGGTCAACCGTCCGGACCGGGTGACGCGATCGCAAACGGCGTCGGCTTTCTGACCGAAGATCGCAAGGCCGAAGGGATCGTTCCAGACATGTCCGTGCGCGAGAACATGACGCTGGCCCTGCTGCCGAAACTGGCCAGCCGTGGTCAAATCGACTTTGCCCGCGAGCGCGAGATCGTTCAGGCCTTTATCGACGATCTGGGCATCAAGGCGGCGCATATGGACCAGCCCATTCGCGAATTGTCCGGCGGCAACCAGCAAAAGGTGTTGCTTGCCCGTTGGCTGGCGACGCAGCCCGACATCCTGATACTCGACGAGCCGACCCGAGGCGTGGATGTTGGCGCCAAGCGAGAGATCCAATCGTTCATTCGGTCTTATGTCGAGAAGGGGTTTGGTGTCGTCCTCATTAGTTCGGAATTCGAAGAACTGGTGGAAGGCGCTGACCGCATCGTTGTCATGCACGAGGGACGCTCGGTCAAGGAACTGACCAACCCCGGGGTCACCGAGAACATACTGGTGCGCGCGCTTGCGCATCATGAAGAAGGAACTGGTTCATGGACCGCGCAATGAAGTTGCCGCAACGGGTCGCATCAATGCCCTTCCGCTTTCACGGCGGCATCGCCGCGTTGGTCGCCCTATTAGTATTCAACGCGTTTTTCACACCTAATTTCCTGCAACTGCAAACCCTGTTCGTAAATATCAGCCAGGTCGCTACGATCGCCATCGTGGCCATGGGGATGACGCTGGTAATCGCCACGGGTGGGATCGATCTGTCGGTTGGGGCGGTCATGGCGCTGGCGGGGGCGCTTGCTCCGCTGATCTTTCTGTCGGATCTGGGCGCTGCCAATCCGATGCTAGGCGTCACTTTGGCCATTGTCCTGCCGCTGTTCATTGCGGGGCTATGCGGGGTATTCAACGGCGTGATGGTTGCCGTGTTGAACGTGCAGCCCATCGTTGCGACGCTCATTCTCTTCATCTCTGGTCGCGGTATTGCCCAAGTCTTGACGAACGGGAACCTGCAGACGTTTTCAAACCCTTCATTCAGTTATCTTGGAACTGGTAAAGTGCTTGGTTTGCCGTTCCAGGGCTGGCTGGCGCTGGCCATTGCCTGTGTGCTGTTTTGGGTGATCACCAGAACCACATGGGGCCGTTACCTGTTGGCCATAGGGGGCAATGAACGTGCGGCCTATCTGTCGGGTGGTCCCGTCCGACGGGTCAAGATCGGGGCCTATGTCATCTGCGCGGTGCTTGCGGGCCTAGCCGGTTTGATCGTGGTTGCAATCAACTCGGCCTCGGACGCCGCGCGCAACGGCAATCTGATGGAGCTTGATGCCATCGCGGCCGCGGTTGTTGGCGGGGCTCTTTTGCAAGGCGGGCGAGCGCCGATCTTTGGTGCCATACTGGGTGCCGTCATCATCCAGTTGGTCAAATATACATTGTTGGCCAACGGGGTAGAGGACGAAGTTGCACTGATCGCCAAGGCCGTCATCATTATCCTGGCCGTTTGGGTCCAGCAGTTTCGGAGGGTTTAATCGATGTTGGATGAAACGGCTTTTGACCTGCGAAAATACCTTCGACGTAATTCGGCCTCGGTGACGGTGTGGATCGCACTGCTGGCTTTGATTCTGTTCGGGCTGATGCGCTATGACAACTTTGGCAGCGCCTACAATTTCTCGTCTTTCCTGAATTACAACGCGATGTTCATCGCGATTGCGCTGGGCATGTGTTTTGTGATCATGACCGGCGGGATTGATCTGTCGGTCGGATCCGTGGCGGCGTTTACCTCGGTTGTTGCGGCCTATCTCAGCCCGTATGGGATTCAGGTTGCGTTGCCGGGGGCCGTTCTTGCCGGGGTTGGTTTCGGGGCGATCAACGCCTTTTGCATAATCATCCTTCGGATCCCGCCCTTCATCGCCACGCTGGCCACCATGCTGGCCGCAAAAGGCGGCGCATTGGTGATTTCGGGCGCCCAGACAATTTCGGTCGATTGGGGGTCGAACTTCACCAAGCTTGGCATGGGGCAGGCCTTTGGTCTGTTTCCATGGGCGATCGTCATCGTGGCCGGACTGACTCTGGCACTTTGGCTGGTGCTGGAAAGAACAACCATCGGGCGGACCGTCTTGGCGATCGGTGGCAGCGAGGATGCCTCGAACCTCATGGGTCTGAAGGTCAATCGCGCCAAGGCTTTTGTCTACCTGCTGTCGGGTGGCTGTGCGGGGCTAGCTGGAGTCTTTCTGGCCTCGGGTTTTGGAGCTGGGCAACCCCTTGAAGGCATCGGATGGGAATTGTCAGCCATCGCTTCTGTGGTTGTAGGCGGCACTTTGTTGACGGGTGGGATGGGATCGATCCCTGCGACGGTCGCTGGCGCGCTGTTGCTGGGGCTGGTCTTCAACGTTCTAAACTTTGAAAACGGTCAGGGCACCATTAGTTTCAGTGCCTATTGGCAAATGGTCATACGTGGAGGCTTTCTATTTGCGGTCACCCTTCTACAGTCTCGGGTTATTGCCAGGCAGCAGAAGGTCTTAGGTTAATGAATCGCATAGAAAGTGTATCAGCGCGGCTGTTCAACGTTCCGCTCGCCGAAGTCCTAGTCGATGCCAAACATGGGGATCACACGTTTTTTCAATTGATCACTGTCACCATTCAAACCTCGGATGGGGTCGAGGGGGTCGGGTATACCTATACCGGGGGCAAGGGTGGCCATGCCATCTTGGCGATGATCCAGCATGACCTGGCACCGTTCCTTGTTGGACAAGACGCCGAACAGATCGAAAGCCTGTACGATACCATGCAGTGGCACGTGCACTACGTCGCACGGGGCGGGATCGCCTCGTTTGCCATCTCGGCCGTAGATATTGCACTGTGGGATATTCGCGGCAGAACGCAGAATGCGCCTTTGTGGCAGATGGCCGGTGGAGCGTCGAAAAGGTGCAAGGCCTATGCCGGCGGGATCGACCTGAATTTCTCGTTGGAGAAACTGCTGCGTCAGACCGAAGGGTACCTTGCGCGTGGGTTCAACGCAGTCAAGATCAAGGTCGGTCAACCAGACCTGGCCGACGATCTTGCACGTGCCCGGGCGGTGCGCGAGATGCTGGGGCCGGACCGGTTCTTCATGGTCGATGCGAATTACTCTATGAGTGTCGAACAGGCCATCGTCGCTGCCAGAGGGTTCGCCGACTGCGATATCCTGTGGTTCGAGGAACCGACAATTCCAGACGACTACAAAGGTTATGGCCGAATTGTCGAAGCGACGGGCGTTCCCCTTGCCATGGGTGAAAACCTGCACACCATACACGAATTTGAATACGCCTTTGATGACGCGAAACTGAGTTTTATCCAGCCCGATGCCTCAAACTGCGGTGGAATCACCGGCTGGCTGCGCGTGGCCGCGCTAAGCGCACAGCACGGCATTCCGGTTTGCAGTCATGGGATGCAGGAGCTGCACGTCAGCCTTGTTTCTGCGCAACCCAACGCAGGCTGGCTAGAAGTACACTCATTCCCGATAGACCAGTACACGACCCGTCCACTAGTTGTCGAAGACTGTCTGGCCGTGGCCCCGGATACCCCGGGAACCGGAGTGGAATTCGACTGGGACAAATTGAATGCGGAACACAAGGAGATGCATAGATGACGACCCAGACGATCACTGCCGCATACTACAGGGGCGATAAGAGCTTTGCAGTAGAGCAAGCCCAAGCGACAGATCCGGGTCCCGGCGAGGCTGCCATTCGTGTTGCCTATTGTGGGATTTGTGGGACGGATATGCACGTCTACCACGGCAACATGGATGCCCGCGTCGGCCTGAACCGGGTTATTGGGCATGAGATGTCAGGTGTGGTCGAAGCGGTGGGCGAGGGCGTCGATACGGTCGAACCCGGCCAGAAGGTCGTTGTCCGACCGCTTGATCACTGCGGAGAATGCCCAGCTTGCAAGCGGGGGCATCAGCATATCTGTCAGAATCTCAAGTTTCTCGGCCTCGACACCGATGGCGCGATGCAAGAGATCTGGACTGTTCCGGCCCACACGTTGCACGTTCTGCCGGATGACTTGCGCATGGATCACGCGGCGCTGATCGAGCCGGTTGCCGTTGCCTGCCACGATGTGCGGCTGTCTGACCTGCAACCTGGAGAGGACGTTGTCGTTATCGGCGGCGGCCCGATTGGCATCCTGGTTGCCATGGTTGCGCGGGACGCGGGTGGAAATGTCGTGATTTCCGAAGTGAATCCGAACCGTCTTGCGATTGCTGAAAAACTTGGCTTTGACACGATCAACCCAATCGAAACCGATCTGGTGTCCACAATCAACGCGCGCACGGGCGACAAAGGGGCAGATGTGGTTTTCGAGGTGTCAGGAACGCAGCCCGGTGTCGATGCAATGACCGCCGTTGCCGCGACTCGGGCCCGGATCGTAATGGTCGCGATCCATGCTCAAAAGCCCCAGATCGACCTGTTCCAGTTCTTCTGGCGAGAGCTGCGACTGATCGGTGCTCGGGTCTATGAGCCAGAGGATTACGAGAAAGCCATTGCAGTTGTCGCCTCGGGCGGAGTGGACGCGGATGTTGTGATCACGGACGTCAGCCCTCTGGCAGACATCCAGGCCGCGTTCGAAGCACTGGATCGCAGCCCAACCGCAATGAAAAGCCTGATCGAAGTAGGACCGCGTTCATGAGTGTTTTGCAAAGTTTCGACCTGACGGGAAAGACGGCCCTTGTGACCGGGTGCAAACGCGGTATCGGGCGCGGTATGGCCGAAGCATTGGCATCGGCCGGAGCCAATATCATCGGAGTGTCCGCCTCGCTCGAGCTGTCTGGCTCGGATGTCGAAAAAGCCGTGACGGCGATGGGACGCAATTTCCGGGCCTACCAATGCGACTTTTCGGATCGCGCCGCGCTGCATGGGTTCATTGATCAGTTGAGAGCCGACGGACAAACCCCTGATATACTTGTCAACAATGCCGGCACGATCAAACGCAAACCCGCCGCCGAACACCCGGACGACTGGTGGGACGAAGTGATGGAGGTGAACCTGTCCTCGCAGTTCGTTCTGTCACGCGAGATCGGCAGGGACATGCTGGCGCGCGGCTCGGGGAAGATCATCTTCACTGCATCGCTGCTGACATTTCAGGGTGGCATCACCGTTCCGGGCTATGCGGCCTCGAAAGGCGGGATTGGACAGCTGACCAAAGCCTTGGCCAACGAATGGGCCGGGCAGGGCGTAAACGTGAATGCGATCGCGCCTGGCTACATCGCGACCGACAACACCCAAGCCCTGCGGGATGATCCGGTCCGGTCGAAGTCGATCCTGGAACGAACACCCCAAGGCCGTTGGGGTACGCCTGTTGATTTTGCCGGACCGGTGGTCTTTCTGGCCTCTGCTGCGTCGGACTTCGTCAACGGTGAAATCCTTGTAGTCGACGGGGGCTGGATGGGGCGTTAGCACTGCCAACGCTCCATGTGATCCAAGGCATCACGTCCCGATGTAGTGCACCTTCAATCGGCGTGCCTTGGGTGCTTCCCGATGTTCGAACAGGTACAGGCTTTGTACGCGACCCAGCGGAAGCTGCCCCTGTTCGACCGGGATCGATACCTGAGTTTGCGTCAACAGCGCCCGCAGATGCGATGGAGCGTTGTCGTCCTCGGTCGGGCGGTGGTGATACTTGCCTGGTGACTTGGGCACGAGTTTCTCGAAGAACGTCTCGATATCCTTGAGCACTTCGGGATCGGCATTGGCCTGCACCAACAGCGCGGCACCGGTGTGGACGCACCAAAGGGTCAGCAGGCCCGAGACAAATTCGTGTTCGGACACTGCACGCTGAACGATCCCGCTGATGTCGATGAGGGATTTGCCCGGCGTTTCAATGGACAGGTCAAAAAACTCTTGCTTCATCCAGCAGGCCCTTTCCTTGATTTCACGCGATCGCGACCAGTCTCGTATACCCCATTCGGCATTCAGCTGCGGGGCTCAAATATCTGATTTATAGGGTATATTGACTGTAAGTTCATGCAAACAGGCTTTTGAACCTGTCCACACACAGACGAAAACCATCTTCGAAATTCCCGTTGCCGGGGTGATAAACACTCTCGAAGGAAATGACGCCATCATAGGCGTCGGATCTGAGCGCGTCCGCGATGGGTTGGAACAAAGGCGCAAGCTGACCTTCCCCCATGCGGCGCACTTCCAGCGTTGCCCGTGGCGTGTCGACCTTCACGTCCTTGATGTGAATGTGACCCAGATAGCCGCCGCGCAGTTCTTCATAACCGTCCGGATATGCCAGTTCATGGCACCAGCAGTTGTTTCCGGGGTCCCACAGCACTTTCAAAGAGTCTTTCGCGTCCAACTCGTCAATCAGCTTGCGGGCTGTATAGTTGGAATTGACCAGCGTGCCGTTTCCGGTTTCCACGACAAGCGTCACGCCCTCAGCTCTTGCCAGTTCAACCGCCGGCGCGATCAGCGGCGGCATCGAGTCCCATACCCCATGCGCTACGTTCCACTTCTCGGCGCCGTTTTTTCCCCACAGTATCTGCTCTTTTCGTTGCGTCATGATCCGAACCAGCGGAGACCCAACAACATGCGCCATGTCGATTACGCGTTTCAAGGCGTCCATATGCCGAGTGTGGAGGTCGTCGCCGGGCCTATTGGCAGCTGTCATCCCCGCAAAGATATGGCGCGACAGACATGACACAGGCTTGCCCCGGTCGCGCAAAAGCGCGTCGATCTCGGCAACTTCCTGCGGGGAATGATCCCCGACCTCCGCATCGCCAACGAATTGAAGCTCTGCATAGTCCAGACCGAATTCGTCCATCACGTCAACGGCATGCAGCAAATCGCGGGAAATGCCGTCGCAAATTACACCCAATTTCATGTCCGGACCCCTCAGCGATGCAATTCTGCGTCAACGATTTCTTCAATGACGCGAGTACACACCCAGTTGTCGCCATTCGGGTATTTAGTTTTTCCTGCGTGAAAGATCTGCATTGCGGATGACGCTGTGTGCATGGGAACGCCCAATGCACCGGCGAGTGCCAGCGAGATCGTCAGGTCCTTATGCATGGTTGCGATATGGCTGCCGGTGGCCTCGAACTTGCGATCAATGATGTTTTCAAGGGCGGAATTCACGACGCCGCACCCCGCGCTGGATGAGGAGAACACATCAAGCAATGCCTGACCGCTGACACCGGCTTTGGCCGCCAGGGCCGCAGCCTCGAATGTGGCGGAAAAGATCGATCCGATCAGGGATTGCAGGCAGGCTTTCACGGTTTGCCCGTCGCCAGCGTTTTCTCCGACTCGATGAATTGTTGCAGACACTGCCTGCATGACTTCGGCGTTTCGGTCCAGCACATCCGCAGCACCGGCAGCCATCATCGTCAATGTGCCGTTCTGCGCGCCGGGAAACCCACCTGAGACCGGCGTGTCGATCAGATGTATGCCTGAGCCTTCCATATCCTGCCCGATGGCGCGGGCTTCGGCCGGGGTAATGGTCGCCGATAGGATGACCGTTCCGACTTTGGCCATGTTCGCAACCAGCCCGTTTTCACCCAGAATGACATCGCGGGCCTGATCTCCGTTCATTACCATGACAAACACACTGGCGGCGTGTTGACCGACCTGTCCCACGCTGTCCTTGGGCTGGCCGCCCATGTCAGCAAATGCCGTCAAGCGCGTCTCGCTCAGGTCGAAACCTGATGTTTCAAAGCCATTCTTGATCAGGTTCTTGGCAAGGCCGCTGCCCATGTCGCCAAGACCTATTACGCCTGCAGTTTTCATTTAGACTCCTCCCGATATTTCGCCATTGCCGTATGGCAGACGTTTCGAAAAATGATGCCCAATCGCATCGGTTTTCGCGGGAGTTTCACGCGTCTTGTACAGACGTCGGGCGAGTCCGGAAGACACCCCGCTGCCCGTTTACGTATAGCAATTAAACGAAGAATGCGGCGCTCAGGCAAGCATAGAAGTGTTGCGGGCGAAAAGAAACCGCCTGATCCGACGCGTTACGAGAACGCCGCCATGATGCCGCGCAGTTCCGCAAGCCCGCGCATACGCCCGATCAACGGATAGCCGGGAGTACTGTGTCCGCCCAGATCGCTCAGCAGTTCTTGTCCGTGGTCGGGCCGCATCGGAATTTGCCAGTCGCGACGCCCTTGGGATTTGCGGCGGCGCTGTTCGTTCATCAGTTCGCGAATTGTGCCGACCATGTCGGTGTCGCCCTCCAGATGCGAGGCCTCAAAGAAGTCCGGCTTCTGGCTGTCTGACCCGGCGATGCGTTGGGTATTCCGCAGATGGACAAAGTGAATTCGGTCGCCATGCCTGCGCACGAAGTCCGGCCCATCAAATTCGGGAGACACTCCCAGCGATCCGGTACACAACGTTGCGCCGTTCGCCAACAAATCAACCGCATCCAGAACGGCGCCGTAGTCATCGGTACTGGACATGATCCGCGGCAGACCAAGCAACGAGAACGGCGGATCATCTGGATGACAGCACAAGCGTAGTTCCAGTTCTTGGGCGACTGGGGCGACTTCTGACAGGAAGTCGATCAGGTTTGCGCGAAGCCGGTCACGGTCGATATGTGCATAGGTCTGCAACAAAGCGCGCACGTCCTGCACGCTCCACTGATCGTTGGCGCCGGGCAACCCCGCAGTGACATTGTGTTGCAACTGGGCCTTGGATTCATCCGACATGCGCAAGAAGCGATCCTTGGCCGTTTGCTGGACGACGCTGGAATAGTCTTCGGACGCGCCCGGACGTTCAAGAATATGTATGTCGAAAGCAGCAAAATCGGTCAGGTCGAACAGCATGGCCGTTCCGCCGTGCGGCTGCGGTGCGCGAAGGGCGGTGCGCGTCCAATCCAGGATTGGCATGAAGTTGTAGCAAACGATTTTGATGCCACGGGCGGACAGGGACCTGAGGCTGGACTTATACGCCTGCAGATGTTCAGCCATGTCTGCGGACTGTGTTTTGATCGCCTCGGAAACGGGCAGGCTTTCGACAACGTCCCAACTGTACCCGGCAGTAGCCAGAACTGCTTGCCGATCGGCGATGCTTGGTTCGTCCCAGGGCTGTCCCGGCGGGATGTGATGCAGCGCGGTGACGATGCCCTGAACCCCGACTTGATGGAGAGCGGCAAGGGCGATCGGATCATCGGGTCCGAACCAACGCCAGCATTGTTTCATGGCAGCCATCCTTCATACAGCGGGTGATCGGACCTGATGGGAAGAGCAACGCGCTGCCCGGTGCGCGCCGCGTGATAAATCGCTGTCACAAGGCCGATGGATGCAGCGCCATCCTTCAGCGTAACGGCCGAATTTGCCTCGGACCGCAGCGCCCTGCCGACTTCGGTAAAGAACCCTTCGAACCCCGTAGGCTCGGCAGCGGAGGCTGCAAGGGCGTCGTCGATAGCGGCTTGGTCCACCGGGTCCCGCGCGACGAATGTCCAGGGCGTTTGACCCGGGGCATAGGGTTCCGTGCCAGAGGTGGCGGTCACCTTTTCAAAGACGAACCGCAGGCGGGTTTCGTCCGTGGCGGCGCCCAGGGTGATATTGCTTGTACACAAAGCTCCGGAAGTCATGCCAAAGCAGATCGCGGCGCAGTCTTCGGTCTCGATCGGGTTGACCCGCGTTGTGGCCATTGCAGACACCCAGGCGATATCACCCGCGATATGAGCCAGCAGATCATGGTTGTGGATGGCATGGCCCAGCACTGCGCCGCCGCGTTCACCAGCCCATGTTCCCCGCCACGGCACAGCGTAATAGTCTGCCCCGCGGGACCAATGGGTCTCAAGCGCGGCAGTTTGGACCGCTCCGGTCAGGCCTGCGCGTTGCAGGTGGCGCAGTTGGGCCAGTGACGGCCCCCACCGGTATTGAAACACCGGAAACACCTGCTTGCCCGCGCTGCGTGTGGCTGCCGTGATCCGATCCACATCTTGCATCGAGGTCGCAAGAGGCTTTTCGCAGACAACGTGTTTTCCTGCGGCCAGTGCTGCAAGGGTGGTCGGTACATGCAGATGGGGCGGCAGGCAGATGTCGATGACATCAAACGCCGGATCATCAAGAGCGTCCTGAATGTTGGTTAGTGCTCGAAAATCCGAGTTCTGCCGTATCTGTTCGATCCGGTCCGTATTCTGGTCGACCACGGCGGCTACGCGAAAGGTGCGGTCAAGCCGTTCCAGAGCGTCCAGATGTTGCGCACCGATACCTGCGCCAAGGATCGCAACGTTGATCATCTGCGTTCCGCCGCTTCCTGCGCGTGCAGTGCCAGTTCCATGACCGTAAAGCAGTGGGTCTGTGTCATCGCGGTTTCGGTCCGGTTGCGGATGTCATCGGCCAGGCGCGCGAAGTAGGGAAGGCCGGCGTCGGCTGCGTCGATCTTTTGGCAGGTTTCACCATTGACGAGGATCAGATGGTCTGTCCCTGAGGCCCCACCCACATCGACGTATTTCCGCAACTCGATATATCCTTCGGTTCCGAGGATCGTCAGACGACCATCCCCCCAGTTTGGCAAGGCATCCGGCGTGAACCAGTCAACTCGGATGTACCCAGTGCCATTCTTGCTGCGCAGATTGAGCTCTCCGAAATCCTGCAATCCGGGATCGTTGGGGTTTGCGTAGTTCGCCACGTAAGCGTTCGTGATTTCTGCGGTTTTCGAACCTGTGTAATGCAAGAACTGTTCGATTTGATGCGAGGCGATGTCGGTCAGAATGCCGCCATAGCGGTCACGCTGAAAAAACCAATCCGGCCGGGTTGCCCGGTTCAATCGGTGCGGGCCAAGCCCAACCGTCTGGATCACGCGCCCGATGGCACCGGACTCGACCAACTCGGTCGCCCGGGTGCTGACGGGCGTTTCAAATCGTTCGGAAAAATTCACCGACCAGATTCGACCGGTGTCGGCGACCGCTCGCTTGATCTGGTCGAGTTGCTCGAACGTCGTACAGCCCGGCTTGTCGCTCATGACATCCATGCCGTTTTGCATGGCGCGGATCGTCAACGCGGCCCTATCTGCCGGTATTGCCGAAATCAGCGCCAGATCCGCCCCACTGGTTAGGGCGTCTTCCAGTCGGGCCAGCCGCGGAATATCGGGAAACCTTTTGACGTAGCCCGGTAGCGTTTCCGGATCGCCTTGTGTCCAGTAGCCAACGCAGTCCACGCCGATTTTACGCATGTTTTCCGTCATGCCATAGATATGGCGGTGGTCCAGGCCAAGGGCGACGCAGGTCAGGCTCATGAGATGACTCGTGTTTTCTGGCCGGTTCGATTGGCGATCTGCATCGCGTCTATGACGGCGTGGGTCAAAAGGGCACTGCGTCCGGTGGCCATGGGCAGCGTGCCATCGGCAACAGCCTTGGCGAAATCCTCGATGACCGCCTGATGCCAAGCATGGGTGAACGCCATGGGATCGGCCCCTCCGCCTGTGGCGGACGTTTCGCCAACCGTGGATTTATGACCATCGAAAGTCGTTAAGGTCAGGACACCTGACTCCAAATGCGCTTTGGCGCGTGTGCCTTGGATGGTAATGGACTCAGCGGCCCCGGGATATTCGGCAGTAGTCGCCATCATAGTGCCCACGGCGCCTCTATCCGTTTCAAAGACTGCACCTGCCCAATCCTCAGCTTCGAGATCGTGTAACGGAGTTTTTCTCATCATGGCTTGAATGTCCGAGATCGGCCCCAGCAGCCACATCGCAAGGTCAAGCGTGTGGATTGCCTGCGAGATCATGACACCGCCTCCGTCGCGCGCATAAGTGCCGCGACCCGGCTCGTCATAGTAGCTCTGATCGCGCCACCAAGGGACACGGATCTCCACCGTGGCGATCGCGCCCAGCTCACCCTGTTCAATGGCTGATTTCAGCGCCTGCGAGGCGGCGCGGGCGCGGTGCTGAAAGACGATGCCCAGCGGCACACCGGATACCTCGCACTGCTCGACGATGGCCGTCGCGGCGCCCAGCGTTCTCTCGATGGGCTTTTCCATCAGGATCGGTTTCGAAGCGCTCGAAAGAACCCGAACCAACTCTGAGCGCTGATCGGGCGGTGTTGCGATGATCGCAAAGTCGACGTTTGGGTCGTCTGCGATTTCCTCGATCGAGCCGAATGCGCGGGCGCCGTTTCGCCGCGCGAACCCAGCTGCTTTTTCAGAGTTGCGCCCGAGGACGCCGGCAAGACTGAGGCCTTGATCCGATGCTTGAATGGCAGCGACATGCGTGCCCGAAACCATCCCCAAACCAATCAGCGCAATATTCATTCATTCCCCCGGATCACACGGTCAGTCTGCGGGTTCGAACGGGAAAGATGCAACCATTAAAAACTGTGTTAACAATTGCGGGCAGCAGTATCGGAGGCAGAATTGACTGGCAATTTGAATGGCATGGCAGAAAACCTGTACTTGGGCATCAAGGACCTGCCAATCGTGTCTCCGCATGGTCACTGCGATCCGGGGTGGTTTGCAACCGATGAGCCGTTTCCCAACCCGGCAGAGCTGCTTGTGGTTCCCGACCATTACGTGTTCCGTATGCTCTATTCGCAGGGCGTTCCTTTGTCCGAACTTGGCGTTGGGGAAGAGGGGCGAAAGAAGGATCCCCGCGCCGTTTTTCGCACCTTTGCCGAACACTGGCATCTGTTTCTGGGAACGCCATCCCGGATCTGGATGAGCTACGTGCTGCACGAAACGCTGGGCGTGTCTGAGGCGTTGTCTTCTCGCACGGCTGACCTGATTTATGATGAGATCTCAGAAAAGCTGACGCGTCCCGAATTTCGCCCGAGGGCTTTGTTCGACAGGTTTGGGATCGAGGTTCTGGCCACCACAGATTCGGCTCTCGACAGCCTGGCTGAGCATCAGGAGATTCGAACAAGCGGTTGGGGCGGGCGGGTTGTTCCGACGTTCCGCCCAGACGGGGTTTTGGATGGGGCGGACCCGGAGTTCGTACAGAACCTGAACAAGTTGGCCGAGCTGACAGGCTGCGATCTGGACAGCTATGATGGCTACCTCAACGCGCTGCGAATGCGGCGGGCTTATTTCAACCAGTTGGGATGTACTGCCACCGACCACGGTATCGAACGCGTACAGACCGAGTGGCTGGACGACTCGGAAGCGCTGTACCAGCGGCTGAGACGGCGGGAAGGTACCGAACAGGATGCTCGCCGGTTCTATGGGCATATGCTGATCGAAATGGCGCAGATGTCTGTCGATGATGGCCTGACAATGCAGATACATGCTGGCAGCAAGCGCAACACGAACCACGCGGTACTGCGGGACTTCGGACGGGACAAGGGGGCCGACATTCCAATCGCGATGGATTGGGCCACGGGCCTTGAGGCGCTGTTGAACCGGGTCGGTAACTCGGCGGAACTGCGCATCATTCTGTTCACACTGGACGAAAGCACCTATGCCCGCGAACTGGCCCCGATGGCGGGACATTGGCCGTGCCTTAGGATCGGGCCGCCTTGGTGGTTCCACGACAGCCCAGCCGGGATTGCGCGGTATTTCGATCAGGTCGTTGAAACGGCCGGATATTACAATCTGGCCGGATTCAATGACGACACGCGGGCTTTCCTGTCCATTCCTGCACGTCACGACCTGTGGCGAAGGGGTGTGGCGATTCATCTGGCCGAGCAGGTTGCGCGCGGCTATTTCGATCGGGACAGTGCCGAGCATCTGGCGCGATTGCTGGCGGTCGATCTGGCGAAACAAGTTTACGGGTTGCAAAGGTAAATGGATACAATTCTTCATTTCGGCCTTGGAAACTTTGCCCGGGCGCATTTGCTGGATTACACGGATCAAGCGGGCGGATGGGACGTTGTCGGCGTCAGCCTGCGTTCATCCTCGGTTCGGGATGGATTGGCCCGACAGGGTTTCGAGTACGATTTGTGCGTACAGGGGCAGGGAGTCCGGCGCATCAAAGCTCTGCGTGACGTTCTGGTCGCGCCCAAGGATCGCGCAGAGATATTCGATGTGATGGCGGATGCCGAGATCATTTCGGCAACCGTAACCGAGAAAGGTTATCACTTGGACGCCGCGGGCAAGCTGAACCTTCAGGACCCGGCGATTGCCGCCGATCTGGCAGGGCAAGAGCCTGCGACGCTGATCGGGTTTTTAGCTTATGGCCTTGCGGAACGGCGCAAGCCAGTAACGGTACTAAGTTGTGACAATCGCATGGAAAACGGCAAGACGCTCGAAACGGCAGTTGCCGATTTTGCGGAAGCAGCCGGTCTGGACGTGAATTGGGACTCTGTTCGCTTTCCCAACGCGATGGTCGACCGGATCACCCCGGCTACCACGGACGCCGTTCGCGCAATCAGCGGCGATCCTATGGCTGTTCCGACCGAGGCGTTCTCGGAGTGGGTGATCGAAGACAGTTTCTCCGGTCCGCACCCGGATTGGCCGGGAGTGCAACTGGTCGATGACGTAGCCCCGCACGAGATGCGAAAGCTGCGCATGTTGAACGGTGCCCATTCCCTGTTGGCTTATGCCGGGTTGGAGCGGGGCATGACCTACGTCCACGAAGCGGTTCGAGACCCGGTTTTGCGCCCGCTGGTTTCTGAGTTGATGAAGGATGCGGGCGCAACGCTGCCCGCTGCACTGCAAGCACAGGTTCCGGATTATGCCGAGGCTTTGTTGCGCCGCTTTGAAAACCCCGAGCTGGCGCATCGTCTGGACCAAATCGCGATGGATGGCAGCCAGAAGCTGCCGTATCGGTTTGTTCCCACACTCCGTGAGACCGGCTCTCAGGCGGTGATTGCAGGGATGCGGGCCTGGATCTCCTATTGCGTGTCCGAGATCGCAAAGGGCAGGGCGCTGAACGATCCTTGCGCGTCGGAAATTGCCAAGGCCGTCAAGCAGCCGGACCCGGTAGCGCTGCTTTTGGGTCTCGTTGGCGCTGAGGATCTCGCGCCACTTATCCGGGAATGATCGCGCCGCGGAACTGAACAACGGTGGAAGCCAAATTGTGTCCAGCCATCAGGGCGTCGGCCTGTGATTTCCCCATCAGCAAGGCCGCGAGGTACCCACCGTTGAAACTGTCGCCCGCCGCTGTCGTATCCAGCACGTTTTCGGCAGGTTCATAGGTTTGGTCAGCGTTCTGCCCGATGGATAAAGGGCCATTCTCTCCGCGTTTCAACGCACCGACACCGTGATGATCGGCAAAGCGTGCAGCCACCTGGTCCGCGCTTTCCCCGAACAATGCCATCTCGTCGTCAATGGACGGCAGGGCAATGTCTGCACGTTGCCAAAGCCGTTGGTTAATCTGCCGAGCGTGTTGGACGCTGTCCCAAAGACGCGGACGAAAGTTGCTGTCATATACCAACCGAACGGAAGAGCCTTCGAGCCAGTCCAGAAGCGCAAGCCTGACTGCATGCGGAAGAATGGCCACGGAAATCCCTGACAAGTACAGCACGTCGTAACCGTTCAGCGGGCTGAAGTCGTGATCGGCAAAAAGCTGACGGGCGGCCGCCTCGCTGCGCCAATAGGTAAAGCTGCGTTCACCGTCCGCAGATGTCGTGATCGCGTATAGTCCCGGAGAGGCGTCCGGAATGATACGGATGCCGGATGTTCCGATGCCATGACTGGCGATGAAGTCCACGATACGCCTTGAGAACGGATCGTCGCCTAGACATGTCACATACTCCACCTGCAGGTCAGGCGCGGCACGGTGCATGTAGATGGCCGTGTTCAGCGTATCCCCCGCGACGCCCACCTTCGCGCCGGTTTCCAGCATGGACAATTCGATCATTGCTTCGCCGATGCAGGCAATTCGCGTCATTTCTTTTCTCTTTTCCAGATGATGAGACCGGCAGCCATGATCAGCGCAGCCCCCGCCAACGTGAATGCGTCCGGTACTGTGTCAAAGAACAGATAACCCCAGATTGCCACGTAGATTAGGAACGAATAGGTGAATGGCATCAACTGGTTCGCCGTTCCAAACCGATGCGCGTTCGTCAGCAGCTGATGCCCGCACCAGCCAAACACACCAAGGCCGATCAGTACAATCAGGCTCCACGTGTTTTCTGGCTGGACCCAAAACCAGATGGCGAACGGCAACAGGACCACCGTACCGGTAAGCCCGAGGTAGAATTGCATAGTGTCCACGGCAACGACCCCGGACAGCCTGCGCGTCATGATCGAGTACAAGGCCAAAGCGGTGGCATTATATACGATCAGCAGCATGGTCGGATGAAAGGCCGAACCAAACGGCCGTACGACAACCAACACCCCCAGAAAGCCCAGGATGATAGCCGCCCAACGCCATGGGCCCACGCTTTCTTTCAATACAAAGACGGACAGAAAGCACACGATGACCGGGCTTGAGAACATGATTGCCGACACAACGGTCAGCGGCAAAAACCGTAGGGCATAAAAATTGAAAACGGTCGCCGAGATCAGCAGCAAGGCCCGGCTTATCACCTGCCATGGATGGTCAGTCTTGAACCGACCGGCCTCTATCCCGCCCTTGGCGATCACGCCCACTGAGATCACAAAGTGCCCCGCATAGCGCATGAACGCCAACTGAAATGCTGGCACTCCGGCCAACGCCAACCACTTGGCCCCAAGGTCAACCAACGAAAAGAACAGCCACGCCATCAGCATCAGCACAATGCCAAGGCGCGGCAGGTCAGCGGTGGGGTTGGCGGAGACGGCCATCGATCAAGTGTTGAAACGCTTAACGTAGTAGTCAACCATCTGGCTTACCATGTCATCCGCCTGACCGTGGTCGCGGGCGTCATTCAGCGCCGAAAGCGCGCCCTGCGACATCACGCTGGTAACGCCCGCCTCGCGCGCCATTCGGTCATAATACCCGAGGTCTTTTGCCGCGTTCTTGATGGCAAAGGCCAGCTGATTTGGGTCGCTCTCAACGCCATAGGCTTTGACGAAATCCATCATTCCGGAATGCAGCGGCCCTGCGGCCATCACATCATACAGCTGCTTGCGGTCAACACCGGTGATGTCAGCCATGGCAAAGGCTTCGGCCATCGCGTTCGCAACGGTCATTCCGAAGAAGTTGTTGATCAGCTTGATCGTGTGCCCGGACCCAACGGGGCCAAGGTAAAAAACGTTTTCGCCCAAATCTTTCAGTGTCGGCTCGGCCTTGTCAAAGGCAGCCTTGTCGCCAGACGTCATAATGTTGAGCTTGCCTTCTAGCGCGTGTGAAGGTGTCCGGCCAAGCGGTGCATCAAGATAGCTTCCGTCGGCTGCGGCAACCTCCTCGGCTAAGGCGCGTGTGCTGCCAGGAAGCGAGGTGCCAAAGTCGATGACAATCGCGCCGGACTTCAATCCCGCAATCACTCCATCTGCACCGTGCATTCGGCTCTCGACCTGTTCGGAGGTGCCCATGCACAGCATCACGATGTCGCTGGCCTGAGCCAGTTCTTGGGCGTTTCGCATCTCGCGGGCGCCTCGGTCAATCGCGGCGTCCAGGTACGTGCGGTCGCGGTTTCCCAATACAGCGACCGAATATCCTTGGTCCAACAGTCGGCTCACCATGGCTCCGCCCATTAATCCCAAGCCGATAAACCCGATTGATGGTTTGCTCATTGGTTTCCCTTTCCGTGAATGTGTCTGGTTTTTGTTCTTGTGTTTGTTGCGGGCGGCTTTGCTTTTTTAATGCTCATATTGCCCGGTGGATAATCATTGGTTTTTGGGTGGTCCGGCATTTGGCCGGGCCGCATGTCCATCAGGCCGGCGCCCGCGCTCGGGTCGTTCGCGCCTTTAGCCCCTGTTCAATCCGTGATGTGACCTCGAGCGTTCGGGCTGCATCCTCGACGTCAATCAGTGGAGGAGCGCCATCGATCACGTCAAGGAAGTGATCCAGCTGCACCTCTAGCGGTGCGCGTTGTTGTTCCGGTCGTGTAAGTTGGTCTTTTTGGGCCGCAGTGCCCCAATCCTGTCCGCGCCACAGGGTCATGGAGGGAAAACTCACAGCGCCACTGGTTCCCGTGATCCAGATCATGTCCTGATGGGTCGTGCCGATGTTCGGGTTCTCGCCGGTTCCGGCCTCAAACCCCCAGGGGCTGGGTGCGGTATCGGCAAAGCTGATAGTGCCCGTCGCGCCGTTTTCGAATGCGATCGCGACAGCCCCGCTTTCTATCCGTTCCGATCCGCGGATGGGCGCTCCGGGCAGGGCGACGACATCCGAGATTTCTCCGATCACAAAGCGCAGGACATCGATATCATGCACCAGATTGATCATGACTGGGCTGCCATCGGAAGTCCGCCAGTTCTGTTCAAAATAGCTGTCGGGTTTGCGCATGGCCCACAGCAACGAGACATTGATGACTTGTCCGATCGTACCTTGCGCGATCACCTCCTTCAGGTGTTGCAAGATTGTATGATACCGCCGATGGTGGCCTACAAGGCTGCGGACATTGGCCTGGCGAACGGCCGTCTTCAGGCGCAGGGCATCATCGACCGACGCGGCAACCGGCTTTTCGATCAGCATGTGCCAACCGCGGGATGCGGCCAGAATGCCATGTTCGGCATGCAGGCGGGTCGGAGTGGCGATGATGACGCCATCCACTGGGCCCTGCACCTCGTCCATACTAGCAAAACGCGGCGCGTCGATCTGGATCGAGCCATCTGGATCGGCCAACCCGACCAACATGCAGCCGGGATGCTCAATCACGGCGCGGACGTGGCGGATACCGATTAATCCGCCGCCGGCTACAAGGATCCGTTTCACATCACCGCTCCGATTTGCCAGGGAACAAATTCGTAGTCACCCAAGCCCTGCGCCTCGGACTTGGTCCGCGCGCCAGAGGCGACTTGGAGCAGCCGTCGGTATATTTCCTGTCCTTTTTCTTCGATGCTGGCGCCTTTGGTCAGAATGTCGCCCGCATCCACGTCCATGTCTTCGGGCATGCGCGCTGCCAACTCAGAGTTAGTAGCGATTTTCAGCGTGGGCGCCGGTTTGGACCCAAAGGCAGAGCCGCGTCCCGTGGTGAAGCACACAAGGTTGCACCCAGCCGCGATCTGACCGGTCACCGAGGCCGGGTCATATCCGGGGCTGTCCATGAAGGTGAAGCCTTTGGCGGTGATGGGTTCGGCGTATTTGAATACACCGGTCAAAGGGGTGGTGCCGCCCTTCGCCGCTGCCCCCAGCGACTTCTCTAGGATGGTCGTCAGACCCCCTTGCTTGTTACCGGGGCTTGGGTTGTTGTCCATCGAACCGTGATTGCGAGCGGTATAGTCCTGCCACCAATCGATCAGTCCGATCAGTTTTTCCCCAGTTGTGCGACTAAGGGCGCGGCGGGTCAAAAGGTGTTCGGCTCCGTAAATTTCGGGTGTTTCCGCAAGGACACCTGTGCCGCCTTGCGCAACCAACAAGTCGCAGGCATGTCCGAGCGCCGGGTTCGCGGTCACGCCGGACCAAGCGTCCGAGCCACCGCATTGCAGCGCAACCATCAGTTCGGACGCCGGGGCTTCGCTGCGCCTCGCCTCATTGGCAATGGGAAGCATCTTTTTGATCTTGTTGATGCCCATTTCCACGGTCCGACGCAATCCGGCGACGTTCTGGATGTTCATCGTCTGGAAGGTGGGACTTTGCTTCAGCCCATACGCGTCCAGCAGCCAGTCGATCTGGTTCATCTCGCAGCCTAGACCGACCATCAGAACGGCAGCGTGGTTGGGGTGTTTTGCAAACCCCCACATGACCCGTTGAAGGGCTTCAAAACCGTCGCCGGAATCGGCCATTCCGCAGCCCGTTCCATGGACAAAGGCCACCACGCCGTCGATGTTCGGAAACTCGGCCAGCTTGTCCGGCGTGAAGTGATTGGCGATCATGCGGGCCGCAGTCGCCGAACAGTTCACGGTGGTCAGAACCGCGATGTAGTTGCGCGTGCCGACCCGACCGCTGTCCCGGTGGTAGCCCATAAACGTATCGACCGAGTTGGCGGGTTTCGTGGGTCTGTGATCCGTCGCAAACTCGTAGTTCACGCTGGTGTTGCGGAACTCGACATTGTGGGTGTGCACATGGTCGCCGGGTTCAATCGGTTGGGTGGCGTAGCCGATGATCTGGGCGTACTTTCTGACCGGATCGCCGAGTGCAAGATTCCGCGTGGCGACCTTGTGCCCCGAGGGGATGCGCGCATTGGTCGTGACATCCTCGACCATACTGCCGGCCTCCAGGTGCCGAGTTGCAACCACCACGCTATCCGTTCGATCTAAACGTACAAAAGTCATAATCAGCTTTCCTGGCGGCAGCAGCTAGGCGCAGAACGGTGAGTCCGATGACCACCGGTGAATATCTATATGCGGCTTGCCAGACAGTCTTGCTCGTGCCGCCTCCCAATTGGACTTGCAGACGCGCCAATCTCGCAGCTCGGTTTCGGGGCGCGATCTGGACCTCGCGATGAAGCTGGGGAAATGATCTCGACCGGTCGGTTGGCCTGCTGCACTAAAGCGGATGTCGAACGACCAGCGGAACCGGTCCGTTTTATTGATCAGCGAAGCGTGTGGCGTCAAAGGGTGAAACAGGATTATCCCGCCGGCCTTGACAGGAAGGGGTACGGCGCGGCCTTCATCAATGAACCCGTCAGCAATGCCTGTCTGCGTCCGGGCACAATGCGGCAGGATGGTTTGGTCCGGTGCCTTCGGCAGCACTTGCAGGCAGCCGTTTTCGACGGTTGCATCGTTGACGGCAATCCACACCGTGACCATGTCGGTCTGATCAGCATCCTCCAGCGCAACCGCTCGGTCCTGATGCCAGTCCGTTGCGGTGATGTGCGCGCGCACCTCGTCCTTGGACAGCTTCAGGGCAGGTGGCTTCAGCCGAACGTGCTGGATTGGATTGCTCACCAACTCTGGCCCGATCAGCTGCTCGACGATGTCAAGCATGGGACGGGCCGTCAGCAAGTCGAACACTGCGGGCCCAATATGGAACGGTGTGTCCGCCATGATCCGATCGCCGGGCAGCGAGATGTCCAGCGGCTGGAAATAGTCGCATCCGGCCTGATAGGCGGACAGAAGTTTGTCCCAGAAGGTCATTCCGGACGGCTCGTCCTTGACCAGTCCTTTTTTGTACCAACAGTCATAGAGCCGGTTCAGGACATCTGAGTATTCCGCTTGCACCCGACCCAGGACATCGCGGGGAATTACATCCTCAACCACGAGGTATCCATCGGTCTGGAACTTGCCAATCGCATCTTGTGTCAGCATGGGTGCAACCTCACAACAGCAGCGCGATGATACCCGGCCAGATCAGAAGAACGGAAAGCGCCAGCAACTGGATCCCGATGAATGGCAGGAAGCCGCGGAAGATATCCGTCAGGCTGATATGCGGCGGAGCCACTGACTTCAGGTAGAACGCGGCCGGGCCGAAAGGGGGCGAGAGGAAGCTGACCTGCATGTTCATACAGAACACGACGCCGAACCAGATGGCGACATGACTCGGCTCCAACTGGCCAAAGACTCCGATTTCCTCGATAGGAAGGCGCAGGACGATCGGCAGAAAGACCGGAATGATCAACAGTACGATGCCGACCCAATCCATGAATGCGCCCATGAACAGCAAGATCAGCATCATTACCAGAATGACCAACATGGTCGGCAGCTCCTGGCCGACGATCAGGTCGGCCACGTATTGGGGCCCTCCAGCAATGGTATAGGCACCCGCCAGCGCGGCGGCCCCGATCGTAACCCAGATGATGGTGCCTGTGGATTTTAGTGTCCGCATCAAGCTGTCCCAAACCAGCTCGAACGATCCTTCGCCCCTTAGGATGGCGATGATCAGGACTGCGAAGGCGCCCATGCCTGCAGCCTCAGTGATACCTGTGATCCCGCCATAGATCGAGCCGAGCACGACGCCGATTACAACCAGCGGCGCGACGAGACCCTTGCCCATTTCCCAACCGATTTTTGCGCGCTGTCTGCCAAAGACGAAGAAAATCAGCAGAAGGGCGACGATCGTGATACCGGCAAACCAGGGCAGGTAGTCAGCTGTCCCCAATCGCGCTGGTTCGCCCTGGCTGGCAGCGTTGGAGCCTGACAGCTCGAAAAAAGCGGCCCGGATAAACAGAACGGTGGAAAATCCGGCGACGACGATGCTCATGAAGGCACCAAACAGTTTGCGTTTCTCGGCTGGTTCGGGGCCGTTCGGGTCCGGTTCCGGCAGCGGAGCGTGATGAGGATTCAACCGAGTGCGGATGATGATGTACAGGATGATCATCGAGGCCAGCATGAAGCCGGGAATGAAAGACGCGGTGAACAGTGACTTGATCGAGGTTTCGGTGATCAGCCCGTAGATGATCAGCACGATCGAAGGAGGGATCATGGTGCCCAGCGACCCAGAGGCGCAGATGACGCCGATCGCGAGATTCTGATCGTAGCCCAGGCGCAGCATCTGGGGCAGGGCGATAAGGCCCAGCAGGACAACCTCACCGCCGATGATGCCGGACATGGCAGCCATGATCACCGCCATGATCGAGGTCACGATCGCGATGCCGCCGCGTGTTCTGGACAGCCAGACATTCAGCGACGAATACATGTCGCGCGCGATCCCGGACCGCTCTAGCAGCGACGCCATGAAGATAAACAATGGCACGGATATGAGCACGTAGTCCGTTAAGAGCCCGTATATCTTCTGCGCCAGGATATAGAGCGGCCCAGTCCCTGGCCGACCGGTGAGAATCCCGTCGCCGAATGAAAACGGGTTTAAAAGCAGTGTCGGTTCGAACTTGAGCACAAGAACCAGAACCGCAAGCGAAGCCGAGGCCAGACCCAAGGGCATCCCGATCGCCAGAAGCACAATCAGGGCGACCATCAGGATGAGTGAGATTGTTCCAATGTCCATCAGTCTTGTCCCACCGCCCGTTTGATCATTTCAATTTCGTCTTCGTCCGGTTCATCTGTGTGGATTTCCGGTTCTTTGTTCCAATCCGCGACCAGGTTCAAAATTGCTTGCATTGCGACGAGCGTAATCACGATCAGCACCATAGGCTGCAACGTCGCCGGGATCGGAGGATTGAAGGCAGAGCCATAAAGCTCCCATTTGTAGAGCTTGTTCACGAATACCTGTTTGTAGCTGCCGTAGACCAGAAAGAAGGCAAATAGCACGATCAGTATAGTCGAAACCGTATCAAAAACGCGCTGAAGCCAACGTGGAACTGCGTCGTACATCAGGAATATTCGAATGTGACTTCGTTGCTGCATGGCGTAGTAGCCAGACATTAAAAACACAAAGCTGGCGAACCAGAGTGTCATTTCGTTCGCCCACTCGGTCGGCTTCTCCAGGATATAACGCATGAAGACTTCGTAGAGCATGACGACAGTCATGATTGCGATCATCATCATCGTCACTCGACCTATGAACAGGGCGAAACGGTCCATAACCGTCGAGCCTTCGAACTCCATCGTCGCCGGGCGCACGGTCTTGGTACCAATCACTGCAAGAAACGGTAGAAGGACGAGCGCGGCCATGTCGATGATGTCGACATACCCCCCGAATACGCCAGACAATTCGGGCGTAGCGTCGCTGCGAAGATATATTTCAGTTACCTGACTTTTGAGGGATTCAGAGGTGTAAGGCAGCCAGTCCAATAGGAATGCGGGAAGATGCCAAACAAGCCAGCTGGCTGTTGCGACGAAGGCCAACGGTATGAGCCATTCAATTAGTCCGCCTGAGTTCTTGTGCATCGCGTAACCCTCGTCCTTATCCTTCGATCCTGTAGTGATCGATAAAGTCTCGGTCCGGCTCGACACCCAATCCGGGGCCAGTCGGGATCATGACTCGGCCGTTGTTGGCCTTGACCTGATTTTGAATTTCCAGCGGTTCGGTCAGCAGATCGTCCCGAAACTTGTTGTCCGTTGTGTCGAACTCCAGCATCGGCTCCCATGGATGCAAGCCGCCTGGAATTGCGGGCATGGCCGCTAGTAAATGCAGATTAGTTGCGACGGCGATGGCGCTACCCCAGACGTGATTTACGACCGGAATGAAATGTGCGTGGCATAGAGACAGTACCCTGAGATACTCTGAAACACCGCCCAAAGCACAAACCTCTGGCTGCGCGATATCGATGCCACGGTTTTCAAGAAGATTGCGCCATGCCCAGCGATTGAATACCGCCTCTCCGCCCGAGATGTTTACTTTAAGCGAAGTGCGCAGTTCGCGGTATCCGTCAATGTCTTCTGGCGCGACCGGTTCTTCGAACCAATATGCGTCCAGTTCTTCCAGCGCCCGACCGACAAAGAACGCGTCTGAAGTCGTATAGGCATGGTTTGCATCGACCATAAAAGGAAAGTCGTCACCAACTCCGCGTCGAACTGCTTCGCACAGTTTCACATCAGGCTTCGGGCCAAAGCCCGTTTTCATTTTGGTGGCGGTAAATCCCATTGCCTTGATCTTTGCGGCTTCATCCTCAAAACGGCTTGCAAGACTAGATATCGGTTCATCCCGGAGCATCATGCCGTAGCCGTAGCAAGGAACGCTTGCGCGATGAGCCCCGCCGACAAGTTTATGGAGGGGGAGGCCAGAGATTTTGCCAGAGATGTCCCAAAGTGCGATGTCCATCCCGGACAAAGCCTGTATTGGCATTCCACTTTGGCCATGGTCTCGCAAAAGATTGTACACCTTGTGCCAGATCACGTCTTTGTCCAAAGGGTCCATGCCAAGGACCATTGGTTGGATTACATTTTCCACGATGGATTTGTTCGCAATGGCTACGTTTCCAGGACCAAAGCACTCCCCCCAACCGGTTACCCCTTCATCTGTCTGAATCTCGACCAGATGGGTTGTACGCTTGTCATAATACTGTTGCGAGTAGCCCAGAACTTCCGGCATGTCGTACTGCAGTACATGACTTATTATTCTGGTGATTTTCATGAAGTTCTGGATCCCGGCGCCGATCCGGAGAGGCCGCAAGCGCGGCCTTTCCGTGTGTCGTAGTTCGATCGAAGCCTGATTATTGCATTGCGCCCAGGTCACGCAGGAAGTTGATGTGGCTTTCCAAAAGCGCCTGTGCTTCAGGTGTCGTTGCGAACTCAGTCCAACCGACCTGAACGGCCGCGCGATACGCTGCCAGGTCTTCAGGCGACCATTCGTACAACTGAACGCCTTTTGCCTTCAGGTCTTTTGCAGTCTGAGCGTTCTGCACCTCATTGATTGTGGCATTGTGCAATGCCAGGCTATCCATTGCGACTTCCATGATCTTCTTGTGATGCGCGGGCATCGCTTCCCAGACGTCTTTGCGACAAGCTAGGTGATCTGCAGGCATCGAGTGGAAACCGGGATAGTTTGTGTGACCTGCGATCTCGTACAGACCGAGGCCCACGTTGTTCGTCAGGTTCGCGGCATCCGCACCATCAATGATACCGGTTTCCAAAGCCGTGAAGATTTCGTTGAAGTCCATCACGATCGGAGAAGCACCAAGTTCCGCGAACACCTTGGTTGCAAGGCCTGGAGGCGAGCGGAACTTCCAATCTTTGAAGTCTTCCACTTTTGCAATCGGCTTGGTCGAGGACAGCGACTCTGGCCCGGGAATCCACCATCCGATGAATTCCATGTCGTAGCCGTTGTATAGATCATTTACAGCTTCTCTTCCGCCGCCATGAAGAAGCCAAGCCATTTGCTGATATGGGTTCTGATATCCGCCGAGCAGGTCGCCCGCAAACTGGAAGGCCGGGTTTTTACCGGTCTGATAGCCGCCGCCCGTCATGTCGCAATCCAGAATTCCTGTAGCTGCGGCATCGAAGGTTTCAACTGATTTGACCACCGAAGAGGAATAGAACATTTCAACTTCGATTTCGCCGTTCGACATTTCCTGAATGTCTTCAACGAATTTTGCAGCCATCTGGCCTGACAGAGTTTCGGGCGAAAAATGGGTTTGAATTCTAAGCTTCGTTGTTTCAGCCATCGCGAAACCGGCTGCCATTGTCGTGGCTACGGCCGCCAGGGCCGCTGTCTTGACTATTTTCATATTGTCCTCCCAGACGTTGAGCGTGCGCGGTGTGGAAGATCTTGCCGCCTCCTTTGCTGTCGCGCAGGTAAACGTTAAGCCGACGAATCGAATGCAACAAGAAAAAATTGAAATTTCTAAAAATTTCGAGATTCTTGCGATAATTCGAAAATAAGGTTAGGACGCTACTTGGACAAAACTTGAAGGTGCATACTGGAATGAACGACGAAATAGATATTTATCAAGATCTTAAGATGCGCCTGATCTCTAATGGATTCGAGCATGGAGCGAAGGTGCGGGCTGAAGAACTTCGTAAAGTGTATGGCTGTTCTGCGAGCGCCGTTCGTGAAGTCCTTTTTCGTTTGGCCGCTGTTGGTTTGGTGGACTTTCAGGAACAAAAAGGTTTCCGCGTGCCAATGCGATCGCCGCAGAAGCTTATCGAATTGACGCACGTCCGTGTTCTGTTGGAGGCCGAAGGCACCGCAATGTCGATCCGTAACGGCGGGGTGGATTGGGAAGCAAGATTGACGGCCGCACATCACAAACTCAGCCATATCGAAAAACGCATTCACGCCACAGACGACCCGAGCGGCCTTATCGAGATATGGTTTGCCTCGGAAAAGGAATTTCACCAAACACTTATTTCTGCCTGTGGCTCGGAAACCTTAAAACAAATGCATAGCCGAGTTTATGCGCAATTCAGACAGCAGTTGATGGTGGCAGACCGGAACTTTGAATTCATTTCTCAGAACATAAGACACCATGCCGATATACTTGAAGCAGCATTGTCAGGGGATGAGCAGTTAACACGAGAGAAAATTCACGACCATCTGGAACGCCATCTAACTGGAAAGACGATGGGCGACTAAAGCCGAAAATCGTCTTCCAAATACACCTGAATTATATCGTCGAAGCTTGATTCCGCCTCGAACCCCAACTCCTGAGCGCGATCTGTTTGAAAGTCTCGCGGCCAATTCTTGACTATTCGTTCGATTGTCTCGTCGGGTTCTTGCCTGATTAGGCCAACCGCTTCTTGGCCGGCCACTTTGCGCAGAGCTTCGATTTGTTCGGCGACGGTGCAACTTACGCCAGGCATGTTCAATGCGCGTCTGTCATTCAAAAGCTGTGTGTCCATTGTTGCTGCATGGGTCAAAAAAGTCGCAGCGGCGCGGGGGCTGGCGTGCCAGTGGCGAACGGTTTCGGCAACTGGCAAGACAGCCTCATCCCCATTCAATGGCTCTCGGATTATACCCGAAAAGAAGGACGAAGCGGCAGCGTTGGCTTTGCCCGGGCGCACACACAAAGTGGGCAAGCGCAAGGAAATACCGTCGATGTATCCTTTCCTGCTGAAATCCGTGATCATCAATTCAGCCGCCGCTTTCTGCGCTCCGTAACTTGTCAAAGGTGCCGAGAGGAACTCATCGCTTATCTTTTCGGGGAATGGTGACCCGAAAACTGCTATGGACGAGGCAAAAACCAGACGAGGTGTGTACTCGTTTCCTGATGCCTCGTGTTCATCCTTAAGTTCGTTCAGCAGTGCCCACGTTGCCATAAGGTTTACATCCCAACCCAACGCAAAGTCTGTTTCAGCTTGGCCTGAAACGATAGCTGCAAGATGGAAAATGACGTCTGGTCGCTGCTTAGCAAAAGACTTAGCTATGCCTGACGCAGTCAAGTCCCCCACAATTTGACTACCTGCCGCACTGTCGGGCGGGAACGAGAGATCGAACAGTGAGACTTGGGCATCGGCTCCAAAGGTTTCTTGGGTCGACACGCAATGGGCCAGTTTCTGGCCCAGCATTCCTGCGCCGCCTATAATCAGGATCCGCGTCACAGCATTCCGTTCCGTTTTTTGAGTTCTAGATACAAAGCCGAATGATCCAGTTCGGCCCCATCCATTTCGTCTATCAGATATTCGAAACGGTCGCGCACAGATCGGGTGCTAGGTAGCTCAACGCCAAGGCTTCGTGCTTCCTCCAGCGTGTTGTCCAAATCCTTTAGTTGAAACTTAGACAAACCTCCGGGTGCAAAATTTCCATCAGACATGCGTTCGCCATGTTGTTGCAAGATAATACTATCCGCAAAGCCCCCCTTCAGTGCGGCCCTCAACGCGGTGGGGTCCGCACCACCTTGCTGAGCCAGTAGAGTCGCCTCGGCGACCGCCGATATTGTTACAGCGACAATTGTTTGATTGGCCAATTTGCACAATTGACCAGAACCACTTGGGCCAACATGTACAGGCCGGCCCATTGCTGTCAGAACCGGTCGCACGCGCTCCATAACCTCCTGATCGCCACCGACCATGATCGCAAGGGTGCCAGCTTCGGCACCTTTGGTGCCACCGGAAACCGGGGCGTCCAGATGCAGCACCCCCATCGAGGAAAGCTGCGCGGATTGCTCTCTTGCGTGTTCGGGTTTGGCGCTCGACATATCAATCCAGGTCATCCCCGGTTTGAGTTGCTCGCGGAAAGCCTCGTCAGCAAGTAGCGCGCCGGTCGCGTATCCATCCGAGAGCATGGTTATTATTACGTCTGCACCCGAAACCGCCAGCGGGGCAGTTTCCACCAATGTCGCGCCTTCTGCTGTCAACGGTTTGGCCTTTTTCAAGCTGCGGTTCCATACAGTGAGCGGAAACTCGGCGCGCAAAATATTCCGCGCCATAGGAGCTCCCATCAGGCCGGTTCCCAACAGAGCCACTTTGAACTGCTTGCTCATCATCTACTGTCCTTCCGAAGGTGCGCCACGCATGGTTATGGCCAAACCAAAATCTCTGTCATACGCTAACGGCTCTGTGCCCACATGCCAGAAGTCGTTGCAAATCCGCCAAGGTTTCTTTGCTTCTCGGTTGATCTGTGGGACGACGTAACACTTGTCCAGTCGCCACTTTTGAGGTCGGAATATTTATATGTCAGAAAGACTTAAGGGAAAAAGCGTCCTGGTCACAGCCGCCGCACAGGGGATCGGACTTGCAAGCGCAATTGCAATGGCAAGAGAGGGTGCAAAAGTCTATGCGACGGATATTAGCCCCAAAAAACTAAATTTGATTCGCGGTCAGAATCTCGAAAATCTCGAAATTTTCGAGATGGATGTGACGAATAATGACAGCATTCATCATGGGGTCGCGCGAGCGAAGCCGGACGTTTTGTTCAACTGCGCAGGGTTCGTGCATCACGGAACTATTCTGGATGCAACCGATGAAGAGTGGGATTTCGCCATGGACCTTAATGTGCGCTCAATGGTGCGCACGACAAAGGCTGTATTGCCGGGAATGCTAGAGCGCGGAGGAGGCTCGATAATCAATATGTCTTCCGCACTGGGTTCCATAATCGGTGCGCCAAATCGTTTTGTATATGGAACGACAAAAGCCGCTGTTGTCGGGCTGACGAAATCGGTAGCCGTGGACTTCATAACAAAAGGAATCCGGTGCAATTGCATTTGTCCGGGAACAGTCGACAGTCCCAGTTGGCGTGACCGCGTAGATGCGTTGGGCGAGCAACTGGGCAGCAGAGAAGAGGCCCTTGCACAATTTGTGGCGCGACAGCCTATGGGGCGTGTAGCGAAAGCAGAAGAGATTGCTGCATTGGTCGTCTATCTGGCGAGCGATGAAAGTGCATTCACCACAGGACACACGCACTTAATTGACGGGGGTTGGTCAGGCCAATGACAAAAGTATCAAAAAACGATTTGCGATCTCGCAAGTGGTTCATGAATTCTGAGAACCTTGAGATGACTGCATTGTATCTGGAAAGATACCTGAATTACGGATTGACCCGTGAGGAACTGCAATCAGGCAAACCGATCATTGGCATTGCTCAGACCGGCAGTGATTTGAGCCCCTGTAATCGGCATCATATCGAATTGTCCAAACGTGTTCGCGATGGAATCATCGCCGCCGGGGGAACGTGCATCGAAATACCGGTCCACCCGATACAAGAGACAGGTAAACGGCCAACGGCGTCACTCGACCGCAACCTGGCTTATCTGTCCTTGGTTGAGAGTCTATTCGGGTATCCGATTGACGGCGTTGTTCTGAACATTGGTTGCGACAAGACCACGCCCGCGCTTCTTATGGCCGCTGCGACCGTCAACATCCCAGCGATCGCCCTGTCGGTCGGTCCCATGCTCAACGGCTGGTGGAAAGGTGAGCGCGCCGGATCGGGAACGGTTATTTGGAAAGCGCGCGAAGACCTTGCGGCTGACGAAATCGACACCGATGAGTTCATGGAAATCGCAGCCGCCGCAGCACCTTCGGTGGGTTATTGCAATACGATGGGAACAGCAACGACCATGAATTCGCTTGCTGAGGCCTTGGGTATGCAATTGCCCGGATCAGCAGCCATTCCAGCCCCGTATAGAGAGCGCGGTCAAATCAGTTATGAAACGGGTAAACGCATTGTGGACATGGTCTGGGAGGATCTACGCCCCAGCGATGTAATGACACGTCAGGCTTTTGAGAATGCGATTGTTATCAACTCTGCGATTGGTGGATCGACGAATGCGCCGATCCACCTGAATGCAATCGCTCGGCATCTTGGTGTTCCGTTGACCAACGATGACTGGCAGAAACTTGGCCACGACATTCCACTGTTGGTTAACATGCAGCCTGCGGGTGAGTATCTGGGCGAAGATTACCAACAGGCCGGAGGTGTACCCGCCGTTGTCGGAGAGCTTCTTCATGCTGGATTGCTGCCGCATCCCGATGCGATAACGGTGAACGCCAAGACAATGGGCGACAATTGCTCGGCACGCCGGTCTCAGAATAGCGACGTAATCAAGCCCGTCAGTAACCCGGTTAAGCAACAGGCGGGGTTCATCAATCTCTCAGGCAACCTGTTCGAGAGTGCGATTATGAAAACATCTGTGATCTCAAAGGCATTTCGAGAGACCTACCTGTCGAACCCGGATGATCCTGATGCATTTGAGGGCAGGGCGGTTGTGTTTGATGGGCCTGAGGACTTTCACCATCGGATCGATGATCCTGCAGAAAACATCGACGCAAACTGTATACTGATTATGCGCGGAGCGGGACCAAAAGGATACCCTGGTGCTGCAGAGGTCGTGAACATGCGGCCGCCCGCATATTTGTTGAAACAGGGCATAGAAGCCCTTCCTTGCATCGGTGATGGACGGCAATCCGGTACATCAGGAAGTCCGTCTATCCTGAATGCCTCACCCGAAGCTGCAGAGGGTGGTGGGTTGGCCTTGGTGCGAAATGGCGACCGACTGCGCATCGATCTTGGCAAAGGCACAGCAGATATGCTGGTTTCGCTTGAAGAACTGCATCAACGCGCCCGCGATCTGGAGGCAAAGGGTGGTTATTCAACCCCGCCCAACCAATCCCCGTGGCAGGAATTATTCCGCGAAAAAGTAGATCGGTTGGATCGCGGTATGACGCTCAAGGGTGCAGAAAACTACCGCGATATCGCGCGAGGCTTCATGCCACGCGATAACCACTAAAAGGAACAGAAATGAAACTTGTTCGTTACGGAGCCAAGGGCTCGGAAAAGCCAGCCCTGGTCGACTCTGAGGGTCAATTGCGGGATCTGTCCGCTCATATCAATGATATCACGGGGGATATGTTGGATGACGGAACGCTTGATAACCTGCGGTCATTGGATCCGAACAACCTGCCAATTGTAGAGGGTGACCCTCGTATCGCGCCGTGTGTCGGTGACATCGGTAAATTTCTTTGCATCGGTTTGAACTACTCGGACCATGCTGCAGAAACCGGCGCAGATATTCCCGAGCATCCGATACTTTTTTTCAAGGCGAACTCGGCTGTCATAGGTGCCTATGATGATGTTGTTATGCCGCGGGGGTCTACACATACCGACTGGGAATGCGAACTGGGGGTCGTCATTGGTAAGACGGCCAAATACGTTCCCAAGGCCGACGCACTCGAATATGTTGCGGGCTATTGCATCGTAAACGACGTGTCGGAAAGGCATTTTCAAACGCAACTGACAGGTCAATGGACCAAAGGAAAATCCTGCGACACATTTGGCCCTACCGGCCCGTGGCTAGTGACCCGGGATGAGGTGCCGGATCCTCAGAGTCTTGGTATGTCGCTGGATGTAAACGGTCAGCGCATGCAAACCGGGAATACTGCCACGATGATTTTTTCCGTTGCCGAGATCATTGAGCATCTAAGCCAACTTTTCACACTGCATCCCGGTGATGTCATTTCTACTGGAACACCGCCCGGTGTTGGAATGGGGATCAAACCGGAACCAGTTTATCTGAAAAAAGGCGACGTCATGGAGCTTCGTATCGATGGGCTTGGTGTTCAGCGGCAAAAGGTCGGCCAAGATGACTGACTTGTTGCAAATCGGAGGGATCACTGAACGGATGAGAGAACGCCTGTCTTCAGTGTTCAATATTCAACAATTGGACGATTTCAACGCGGAAAGCATTACGCATATCGTAACGAACGGGCATGATGGCGTTCCGCATGACCTAATGATTTCACTCAGTAATCTGAAGATGATCAGCGTCTATGGAGTCGGTTACGACGCCGTCGACGCAAGTGCTGCGGCTGAGCGCGGGATTGTTGTGACGCACACGCCCAATGTGTTGAACAAAGAAGTCGCAACCACCGCCGTTCTGCTGTTGCTGTCATGTTATCGAGAGCTCATACGTGACGATGATTACGTCCGGTCCGGGCGATGGGAAGTTGAAGGTAATGCCCCTTTGACGCGATCAGCGGACAATCAAAAAATAGGCATTCTTGGTCTTGGTCGCATTGGTCAGGCGATTGTTGATAAGTTGGAGCCGTGGGCACCCGAAATCTCATATCACACCCGCAATCAAAAGGATGTCCCGTACCGATATTTCGACAATTTGGTTGAAATGGCAGAGCATGTGAACGTTCTCATATGCATCACGCCTGGCGGCCCGTCGACCAATAGGCTGGTCAACGCTGAGGTGTTGCGCGCGTTGGGGGCAGGCGGCACTCTGATAAACGTTAGTCGAGGTTCGGTTGTCGACGAAACTGCCTTAATTACTGCATTGCAAAATGGTGAGCTCGGGTGGGCAGGGCTTGATGTTTTTGAGGACGAACCGCGCGTTCCAAAAGCATTGCGCGAGTTGTCCAATGTCGTTCTGCTCCCTCACGCTGGTAGCGCAACTTTTGAGACGCGTGCAGCAATGGGTGACCTGACTGTCAACAATCTGCTGCAACACCATAAGGACGGATCGGTGATCACAGCTGTGCCGGAATGCAGAGATCTGTAATAGGCCAATCTGAAAAGTGTTTGAGTTTGCTGTCGCGGTTTTCTTTCTGCTGATTACGCCGGGCCCGGGTGTTCTAACAACTGCGGGTATCGGATCAGCATTTGGTTTTCGAGCTGGACTCGCCTTTGTGGCTGGTCTGATGCTGGGCGGGTTCATCAACATGATGTTAGTTGTCTCTGGAGTCGCTGCGGTTGCTTTGGCTGTACCGGTGCTTAGAACTTTGTTGCTATTCGCCTCTGTCGGGTATCTGGTATTTCTCGCCTGGCGTATTGCCAGCGCCGGCTCAGAGGTCGGATTTTCTCCTGCGGTTTCGCCGCTTGGTTTTGCGAACGGTCTGACGCTTCAGTTCATTAATCCCAAGGCTTACGTGGTCGGCACAGCATTGTTTTCAGGGTTTGCCTTTTTACCCGATGCGCCCGTTTGGGAGGTCGTCATAAAAATCGTAGTATTCAATATGATTTGGGTGCCAGTGCACATGATCTGGCTGGGTGCTGGCGCAAAGCTGGGTAGCCTTGATTTAAGCGAGAGATCGCATCAAAGGATCAATATTGCGATGGCCGCTTCATTAATGGTGGTTGTGGTGATTGCCTTGGGGTCGGCGCTATGAAAGATATCTAAGTCGGTCTTACTTAGCAGGCGATTGGAAGCTGCAGATCAAAGTGACGCCGTTATTCCACCATCGACATAGAGAGTATGACCATTGACGAAACTGGATGCAGGGGAAGCAAGGAAAATGGCGGCGCCGACAAGTTCTTCTACATTGCCCCAGCGACCGGCCGGGGTACGTTTCTCAAGCCATGAGCTAAACTCTGGGTCGGCAACCAAGGCGGCGTTCAAAGGTGTATCGAAATATCCAGGCGCAATGGCATTGCAGTTTAGACCATACTTAGCCCAATCAGTTGCCATTCCTTTTGTAAGATTGGTCACGGCGCCTTTTGTCGCCGTGTAAGGCGCAATACCCGGTCTTGCTAATGCGGATTGAACCGACGCAATGTTAATGATCTTACCAGACTTTCTTTCAATCATGTGCCGTGCCACAGCCTGACCGACGTGAAAGACGGACGCTACATTTGTCTGTAGCAGGCGCTCGAAGGCATCAGCGGGGAAATCCTGTAACTCCGTCCTATGTTGCATTCCGGCGTTGTTTATCAGGATGTCTATTGGGCCGACTTTTTCTTCAAAGTCGTCCACAGCAGATCGGACACCTTCATGATCGGTTGCATCGAACAAAAGTTCGCGTACCGAAGCGCCTGTTTCGCTCAGCTCGGATGCTGCTGCCGCTAGTTTAGTGGCATCGCGACCGTTCAAAACGACCTGCGCACCGGCGGCAGCCAAACCACGAGCCAACGCAAATCCGATGCCTTGGCTAGAGCCTGTTACGAGCGCGCGTGTTCCCTCTAGGCTAAACATTTCAAGCGTCATGCAAAAATCCCTTGGTTGTCAGCACCGACTATCCGTATCTTTTGGCGATCTGTATAGGGAGTCTGCGCAATGTCTTCGGCTAGTGTTGCTGTTGTTATCCATGCCGCAAAAGATCTGAGGTTGGAAAACCGGGACGTGCACGACGTGGGGCCAGACGAAGTCTTGATTGCCATGCGCGCGGGAGGGATTTGCGGCTCTGACCTGCATTATTATAACCACGGTGGTTTTGGCGCGATCAAGTTGCGTCAGCCGATGGTGCTTGGACACGAAATCGCCGGGGAAATAGTGAGAGTTGGGTCAAGTGTGCAGGGGTTGTATTTAGGTCAACTGGTTGCAGTTTCTCCATCCCGACCTTGCCAAGCCTGCATTTATTGTCTGAACGGGCAGCAAAACCACTGTCTTGATATGAAGTTCTATGGCAGCGCGATGCCGTTCCCGCATATCCAAGGCGCTTTTCAAAGCAAACTCGTAGCGAAAGCCAGTCAATGCGTTCCAGCAGATGGGTTAAGTCCTGCGCAGGCCGCTATGGCCGAACCTTTGGCGGTCTGTTTGCACGCGATTAAACAAGCCGGGAGCCTCTTAGGTAAAACGGTACTTATCACGGGATGCGGTCCAATCGGCTGCCTCACGATCTTGGCGGCGCGTCGTTCTGGGGCGGCCAGAATAGTGGCGACGGATATCTCGGACCAGACCCTCGCTCTGGCGCGTGAATGCGGGGCAGACGATGTCATCAACACCTACACCGATCCGCAAAAACTGGAGCAGTTTGAAAACGACAAGGGTCAGGTTGATGTACAACTGGAGTGTTCCGGGGCTCAATCGGCTCTGGCTTCTGGCGTCGCATGCTTGCGACCGGGTGGAACATTGGTTCAGCTTGGTCTGGGCGGAGATATGACTGTGCCGATGCAGGCGTTGACTGCAAAAGAGATAGTGCTTCGCGGGTCTTTCCGTTTCCATTCCGAGTTCTCAGTCGCGGTCGAGATGATGCGAAGCGGACTAATAAACGTCGACCAGTTGGTGACGCATTCCTTCGAGGTAGGCGAGGCCATCACTGCTTTCGAGGTCGCGTCTGATCGAACCCAATCAATGAAGGTGCAGTTAACGTTTCCAGAAAATGACGATGGATAGACGAATGAGTGATATTGCAAAGACTTATGAAAGAGACGGTTTCGTAGCTCCGCTGGATATCCTGACAGCTTCTGAGGTCCAAGCGCTGCGCAATGATTTTGAGAAAGCTGAGCGCATTCTCAGAGACGACCCAGATAAACTCAAGCTTCTATATTCTTATCCGGACAGGCTGATACCATCATTCGATGCACTACTTCGCCATCCGAAGCTGATTGAGGCTGCTTCAACGGTGTTAGGGCCGGACCTCATGGTTTGGAGCGGTGCACTTTTCGTAAAAGAAGCGCGATCATCGAAGATAGTCTCGTGGCACCAAGACTTGACCTATTGGGGATTGGATGATGCTGAAGAGGTTACCTGTTGGGTTGCGATTTCAGAAGCGTCTGAGCAAAGCGGGTGTATGAAGTTTGTTCCTGGCAGCCACAAAAGCCGTATCGTGCCTCACGTGGACACTTTCAGCGAAAACAATCTGTTATCACGTGGGCAGGAAATCGCAGTCGGTGTGAACGAAAAAGATGCAGTTGCTGCCGAATTGCGTGCGGGGCAGGCATCCATGCATCACGGGCATCTCTTTCACGCATCCGGGCCCAATAACACAGACGATAGACGCATTGGTGCGGCGTTGCGTTTCATAAAGCCTTCAATGAAACAGCAGAATGGCGTGAAAACTTTGGTTGCGCTAGTCGCAGGGCGAGATGATTTTGGGCATTTCTTACTTGCGTCCTCCCCTCAGGGCTTTTTGCATGAGAACGATTTCGTTTTGTGTCAAAGGGATGCAGACCGCAAGAAACAAATACTCTTCGCCGGAGTGAAGTGACGCCCTTGGCATGCCAAGAACCATTGCTACATCGACCCGGAAGCAGACCTGAATCGCGAAAACTGGTGGACTTACAAGGGTTACCATCGTCGCTCAGCTTTTCTTCCATCGGGCAAAAAGCTGAGGAGGTAGTCTACGGCAAGCTCGAAATTAGACTATTCATCGCTAGCTCATAAGGCATTCTGTTTGGTCTTGTCAGAAGAAGTTTGATTAAGCGGGGTAGGGGTGTTGCGTAGCTTTTGCGCATGACCAGACCTGCCTCTTCAAGTACTTCAAAACCAGCCCAGAGATCATCCGCCTTGCGGTGATGCTATACATCCGTTTCCCGTTCTCGCTTCGGAATGTCGAAGATCTGCTGCACGAGCGAGGCATCGACGTGAGCCACGAAACTGTCCGATATGGGTGGAACAGGTTCGGTCCGATCTTCGCCTCTGAGATCAGACAAAAGCGGGTGCAACAACTGCGTGAATTCTCGAATTGGAGGTGGCAGGTGGACGAGGTTTTCGTGAAGGTGATTGGCAAGAAACATTACCTCTGGCGGGCCCTAGATCATGAGGGCGAAGTGCTGGAAGCCGTTGTCACCAAACGTCGAAACAAAGCTGCAGCATTGAAATTTCTAAAGAAATTGATGAATCGACACGGCCAAGCGGGAGCCGTCGTCACGGATCGCTTCGCCGGATACAGAGTCGCGGTCAGAGAGCTGGGCACGCTCGAAAAACAACCGACGGGTAGATGGCTCAACAACCGGGTCGAGAACTCGCACCTGCCGTATCAACAACGCGAGCGCGCGATGCAGGGTTTAAGGCGCATTCGAAGTTTACAGAATTTCGCTTCCGACCATTCCTCCGTATACAACCACTTTAACCAGGAAAGATCCCTCACCAGCCGAGACTCCTTCAAGCTGACGCGAACCGCCGCTCTTGACGAGTGGCGTCAACTTTGTTCCGGATAGGTTCACGATTTTGAGTCAAATTGAGACTGGTTCGAATTTGTCTGACAGCACCAATGGAGTTTGAAGCCTAGGACCCACCCAGTGTTTCGTTGTAAGATGATACTCGGATATTCGCGCTATTATTTGTCGTGCGGTTATCCACGCTTGGATTGCCAGAATCCACTCATCTGACGAATGACGGGCTTCATGATCCGCGCCGCCAGTTGTGGAAATGGGGCAACTCTCTGAGATTGGTTGTTCAATACAAGCCAGAATTGGACGCGCAAAAGCGGATGAACCTAACTATACCACGCAGTTAACTGCGAGGTGTTTGGCGAAGTAATTTGGGAACCACTTCCTCAACGAACAGGGCGACGATTGGCTTCATGTTTGCGATGCGCAGGAACAAGACGGCTGCGCTTGTTGTGATGTGCGCTACTGATCAGAGATACGGATTTCGCCGTTTGGTCGATAAATCTGCAGTGGTGCGGGGTTATCTCACTGAGAAGCCAACTTGCCTGAAACTTTTGTTGACAATATCTATCCGGCTATTAATTTTAGCAACTAAAATAAAGGTAGGTGAGTTCAAAGATGTATCTTGGATTGGACTTGGGAACATCCGGTCTCAGAGGGATTCTTGTCGACGACGCAGGTTCCGTCGCAGGTAGCGCTGAGTCCATTATCCTTACGTCTTCCTCAAAACCCGGATGGTCCGAACAGTCCCCTTTGGATTGGGTGGAAGCTTGCAAAGAAGTCGTCAGTCAGCTTCGGGCTGCACACGGAAACGCGTTTTCTGCGCTGCGCGGCATTGGTTTGAGCGGGCACATGCACGGTGCGACCCTTTTGGATGCCAATGGTAACGTGTTGCGACCGTGCATTCTGTGGAACGACACGCGGGCATCTAAAGAGGCAGAAATTCTTGATCAACTGCCGGGTATGCGTTCGAGTTCAGGCAATATCGTTTTTCCGGGGTTCACGGCCCCCAAGTTGGAATGGGTCCGCGCAAATGAGCCTGACCTGTTTGCTAAAACTGCCAAGGTCCTACTACCGAAAGACTACCTGCGGCTCTGGCTGACCGGAGACTACGTCAGCGATATGTCTGACAGTGCCGGAACTTCATGGCTGGACGTTGGTGCGCGGCGATGGTCGGAAACCGCACTGGAACAGAGTCACATGAACATCGAACAAATGCCTCGACTGGTCGAAGGCAGTGATCCGGGCGGGGAGCTGCGGTCCGAGTTGGAGCAAGAGTGGGGAGTGTCTGGACCGGTCGTGATTGCAGGGGGAGCAGGGGACAATGCCGCTGCCGCCTGTGGGATAGGCAGTACAAGCGATGGAGCTGGCTTCTTGTCCCTCGGAACCTCAGGTGTGTTGCTGGTGTCCAGAGACATTTATGCTCCAGCGCCAGAAACGGCGATACATTCTTTTTGTCATTCTGTCCCTGACAGGTGGATTCAGATGGGTGTCATCCTTTCTGCGACAAACAGTTTGAACTGGCTTTCCCGCAATCTGGGCCAGTCCGTTGGGGACATGATCGCCTCGCTGCCTGCCGATCTGGATAGCCCATCAGAGATCACGTTTCTGCCTTATCTTTCAGGTGAGCGGACGCCTCACAATGACAGTGCAATCCGTGGTGCGTTCCTGGGTGTGGATATCTCCTCGGAGACCACTGATTTGACGCGGGCTGTCATGGAAGGCGTCGCCTTTGCAATGCGGGACTGTTTGGAGGCCCTCAAGAGTACCGGAACAAAGCCAACCAGCCTTTTGGCCGTTGGCGGCGGTGCGCGATCTCGGTATTGGTTGAAAAACCTGGCCACCGTGCTCAATACGCCCCTTGCCTTGCCCCGGGGCAGTGAATTTGGTGCCGCCATCGGCGCCGCCCGCCTGGCAATGTGCGCCGTCAATGGCGCAAACCCGGACTCTGTGATGATGTCGCCCAAAATCGACACGGTGATCGAGCCTCGTGGGGATCTGATCGATGCATTCGAAAATGAATACCAACGTTACCGGCAATATTATTCGGCCTTAGCACCTTTTGCGAAACGATGAACAAAAGGCGGGACATACCTCCTCGAATCGAACGAGCCGTCCTGAATGATGGCGACATGCGCGTGTCGCTACTCAGCTACGGGGCGACAACTCAAGGTTGGTGGTACAAGGGGATGCCAATGATCCTTGGATACGAGAACCCGCGGGACTACGCCACCGATAATAATTATCTGGGCGCAATCGTTGGGCGTGTCGCCAACCGGATTGGAGCAGCGCGTTTTGACATGGAAAATGTTCGGTATGAACTGGACGCAAACGAGGGTCGAAATTCCTTGCACGGTGGGCGGGCAGGCCTATCGCATCAGAATTGGGCTCTTGAGCAGATGACAGCAAACGAGGCCGTATTGCGCCTCACTTCCCCGGAGGGTGCCAGCGGTTATCCGGGAACCGTCAGATTTGAAGTGCGAGTAAGGCTGGACTATCCGCGTCTGGTTTATTCGATTTCAGCACAGCCGGATCGGCCGACACCCGTAAGTATAGCGCAACATAATTACTATAGCCTGGGTTGCGTAACGGGCATTTCAGAACATTGTCTGCGGCTGACTTCAAACCGTTATCTTGAAGTTGACAATCAGGGTATTCCCTCGGGCAAGATTGTGGACGCAAGAGATAGTGGTATGGATTTTTCCGCGCCGAAAGCGATCAGTGCCGTTTTGACGGATTTGGACAACTACTTCGTTTTCAACAGCGCACGAGAGAAGGGGCTTCCGGTCGCCGACCTTACTACACCCACGGGTTTGAAGCTATCTGTATGGTCAGACCAGGCAGGGGTGCAAATTTACTCCGGGGCTCACCTCACGGAACCCTTTTACAAGAGCGCTGGCGTGTGCATCGAGCCATCGGGTTATCCCAACGCGCCCAACATCCCCGAGTTCCCGTCGATCATATGCGCTCCTGAAGCCCCTTACGAGCAGACATTGATTCTGCAGATTTCAGAGGGTGTGACATGAAGCTTGTTACACCGATTGTTGCTTTTAGCGTGGTAATTGCGTCCATTACGGTGGCAGCGGCTCAGAACCTTGGGCCAATCCCTGAATTTGTTGAACCTGGCGTGAAAGAGGTCCAACTTGGGCGACTGCTTTTCTACGACCCGATCTTGTCCGGGAACAGGAATATCAGCTGTGCGACTTGTCATCACCCCAAACTCGGCACGTCCGATGGGCTCTCGCTTGGGATCGGTGAAGGTGGTGCGGGTCTGGGGGCAAAGCGGAAATTCGATGCGAAAAACCCGCCGGAGCAACGAATCCCGCGCAATTCGCCGGGTCTTTGGAATCTTGGCGCAACCGAGTTCACAGTCTTCTTTCATGATGGGCGCCTTGAAACTGATCCGACACGCGCGAACGGTATCAGGACGCCGCTGGGCACTCATATGAGGTCAGGTTTCAAATCCGCTCTGGCAGCTCAGGCAATGTTTCCGGTGCTGTCTCCTGATGAGATGGCAGGCCACTATTCCGAGAATGACGTCAGCCAGGCTGTACGCCTCGGGTTGCTTACTCAGGAAGGCGGGGCGTGGGATTTGATAGCGGCTCGCGTCGCGGCCATCCCGGAATACGAACAGCGTTTTTCTCAGGTTGCACCGGGGGATACGATCACCTTTTCCGCTATTGCGAATGTAATAGCTGATTTCATTGCCTTCGAATGGCGCGCTGTCAATAGCCCGTTTGACCTTGCGATGCGGGGGGAATCTGAGTTGCCGGAAGATGCACAGCGCGGCATGCAGTTGTTCTACGGGAAGGCAGGGTGCAGCATCTGTCATTCGGGCTGGTTCCAAACAGACCACAAATTTCACTCCATAGCGATGCCGCAGATAGGACCCGGAAAAGCGGCGCGGTTCGAAAGCCATGTCCGGGATGATGGGCGCCTACGCGTGACTGGTGACGCAGAGGATGCGTTTGCGTTTCGCACGCCCTCGTTGCGTAATGTAACGCTGACGGCCCCGTACGGGCATAACGGTGCCTATGCGCAGCTTGAAGATATCGTGCGCCATCATCTCGACCCAGAGGATTCCCTGCGTTCGTACTCCTTGGAAATGGCTGTGCTTCCTGACTTTCCGGGTGCAAAGGATCAGCTGCCATTGTCGAACCCGGAGAATTTGGATGCGATTGCCAGAAGCAGCGACCTGTCGAGGATAAGTCTGACGGATCAGGAGATCAGCGCGCTACTGAGCTTTCTGGCCAGTCTGGAAGATCCCGCGGAACGTCTTGGTGTTCCAGAACAGGTTCCAAGTGGACTGCCGGTTGACCAATGATCATCGCTCAATTTGAATGATCTGATTTGATTGGATTTCCTGCCATCCTCCTTCTTCGCCATCAGGCCAAATAACCCGAACTTCGATTGCCTTCGCATCCCCCAGTCCAAAATGATGAAGCCCTGCGATACCGCTGATGTGCCCTCCACCGATTGTGATTTCCCGGGTTACCACACCTGACTCGGTCCTGGCCTCGATAAAGCCGCCGACCGCGAAGCGGTTTGGTTTATCTTGGGAAATGTCCAGCATCACCCAATTCCCGGTGTGGGGCTGGTTTTGATAGACCTCAAGTTCCGAGCCCCGGTTAATCACCACCAGATCAAGCCAGCCGTCATTGTTGAAGTCAGCCAAAGCGGCGCCGCGCGACTTGGCCATAGAGGCAACGCCAGCCTCGACTGAAGCTTCTTGAAATTGACCATTCTCCAGTTGTAACAGTAGGTTGTTGGGGTCATTCAATGCTGCATCTGGCATCTGCTCGACATTTCCCTTGGCGACAAAGATATCGTCTAGACCGTCGTTGTTGACGTCGCCAAATTGCGCATGCCATCCAGTTGATGGGCGACCGTCGTCTCCAATATGTGGCCTGTGAGCGGTTGTGCCTTTGCTGTAAGTGGCGTCTCGCCAGGTTGGGCCGCCAGCTTCGGGGTCAAAAACTTGAAATTTTTGGTCACCCATAGAAGTCAGGTAAACTTCGGGGAAGCCATCGCCTGTTAGATCTCGTGAAGCGATGCCCATGCCCCAGAGCGAATATGCCAACCATCCGTCTTCTTTCGAATAGGGGCGTGGAGTTTTTTCCATTGCCCACAATTGCTCGTGGCCGCCACGTACATAGTAATGGCGATCGTTACTGACCCGCAGATCCGCTTGCCCGGTGCGGGACCAGTCAGAAAAGAGAATGGACAGCGCGCAATAGCCTGGTTCGAGATGTTCCGGTGGCTGGTAACTGCCGCCACTGGGCCGGTATAGGACCGTGGGTCCGCAAGTCTCAAACGGGCCGTCGGGATTGTGACGATCAACATAAGTTCCGTAGGCCAATGTTGGCAGAGTCTGATTAGCTTCCCAGGTGGCAGAGAACCCGGTTGTCCAATGATCCTCTGATCTGAAGCCAAGGGAGCTGAAAGGGCGGAACTTGCAATCAGGCTCACCTTTTATAAGCAGATCGGGGCCGACGCGCAAAACAGCCAGATCCATAACGCCATCACTGTCGACATCCAGCGGGTAAGCCCCAGTTACGTCGACCATGGAAAGCAGCTCGGGGGTATCAGCACGAAATGAAACGCTTTCGTGCGATGTGTTTCTAAACAGTTTGGATGTGTTGGTGCCACCCGCTGCAAAGAGTTCGGGCAACCCATCACCGTCACAATCGAAAACGGCGACTCCGCCGCCAACAAAGTGCTCCCAGCCGCCGTCATAAATATGAGCGCCGATGTCAATCTTTTGGAATTGCGGAGCTTGAGATTCTGCGCTGGCCGCAGATGCAAAAGCGAATAGGATACAAAGCTCAGGGCGCATTTGTCGACAGCTCCTTTACCTTGAGGATCGAGACCTGCTCAATCCCGTACGCCGCAGCTCCCTTAGCCCACATAAGGTCGCCCCAATGATGGGCTGTGATTTCCGGCAAGGGGGTATCGACATTCACGACGCCACTGCGAATTCGGGTCATCACCTCGTCCGAATTCAGGTGTTCTAAGTCCATCTGAGCTCCGGACAAAATAATGCGTTCGGGATCAAACAGATTGATCAGATTGGATATTCCCAGACCAAACATCTGGCCCGCGCGGGCCAGAACGGATTTCGCCCTTTCGTCTCCGGATCGAGCATTTTCGTGGATCTCTTTAATAGTTTCCGTTCCAATGCGTTGATCGGCGACGGTTGCTTCCCGGATCAGTGCATAGTCCCCGACATAGGCCTCAAGGCAACCCCGCTGGCCGCACTGGCAAAGCGCGCCGTCCAGTTGGACTTTTGTGTGGCCAAATTCCGCTCCGCAGCCTCTTTCCCCGCGATATAGCTTACCGTCCAGGACAATTCCAAGCCCAACGCCGTGTTCGATCGTGACGACAAGAAAGTTCTTAAAACCCTTGCCTAACCCAAAGAGTTGTTCCGCCTTTGCTACCAGGTTGGCGTCGTTTTCTATAAAGGCGGGGCAGGGCAGCTCTGTTTCCAGAAATTGGCTAAAATCGACGTTTCTATCGGTAAGTGAAGAGGACCAGTGTACAAAGTTCCTTTCTGCGTCCACGAGACCGGCAACCCCAATTGACACTCCGGATAAGGTGTCGAGGGTCTCGTTGATCTGAGCGCAGGCCTCATCCAAGGCCTTGCGAATGGTTGCCACTAATGCGCCTGGCGTCATCCGGACGTCGTCCAACGGATGTTTGTATGACGTGACCTCGTTGCCTTTGAAATCTACAAGGATGACCGAGATCATGTGGCGCGCCACTTTGAGGCCCGCAACAAGGTAAGAGCGGCCATCCAGCTGAAGTAAAACTCTGGGCCGACCCCTTTTGGCGGATTTGGATTGCGGTTCGGATTCGATCTCTTTGATCAGCCCCGCAGATATGAGGTCGGCTGTGGCTGCAGTAACCGTCGCAGGGCTGGTCTGCAAAGCGCTGGCGATATCTATCCTGGAGATCGAGCCTCTTGTCCGAATGTGTTCCAACACCCGCAGGCGCGTAATGTTCCGCTGGTCCGCGGCATTTTGAGAAGCTTTGCTTTTCAGCATCTTGGCCTCACGAATCTGGTTCTTACCTCAATCTATTTGGATTTCGCCTGTCCTAACAGACTAAATATTTTACCGGCTGAAATAAATATGGTATTCAAGTTTGTGAGAGCCGCGAATCGAAATGCGATGGCTCGGCAAATGGGAGGAAATCATGAAGAGAATTCTCAGCTTTTCGGCTGTGGCCACTTTGTTGGCTTCGACCGCATTCGCAGAGCCAGTGGTCGGCGTGAGCTGGTCGAACTTTCAGGAGGAGCGTTGGAAAACAGACGAAGCGGCCATCAAGTCGGCACTTGAAGCAGGCGGTGCCGAGTACATTTCGGCAGACGCGCAATCGTCCTCCGCAAAGCAGCTATCGGACATCGAAAGCCTGATCGCCCAGGGTGTGGACGCGCTTATCATCCTAGCGCAGGACGCGCAGGCCATTGGTCCCGCGGTTCAGGCCGCGGCGGACGAAGGTATTCCTGTGATAGCCTATGACCGTCTGATCGAGGACGACCGAGCATTTTATCTGACCTTCGACAACGTGGAAGTCGGCAGAATGCAGGCTCGGGCTGTCTTTGAGGCCATGCCCAAAGGCAACTACGTGATGATCAAAGGCTCTCCTACTGATCCGAACGCAGATTTCCTGCGCGGTGGTCAGCAAGAGATCATCGGAGCAGCCGTCGACAGCGGTGACATCGTGATCGTTGGTGAAGCCTACACAGATGGTTGGTTGCCCGCGAACGCGCAGCGGAACATGGAACAAATCCTGACCGCGAACGAGAACAACGTGGATGCAGTCGTTGCGTCGAATGACGGTACTGCAGGCGGTGTTGTTGCGGCCCTAACAGCACAGGGTATGGAAGGCATTCCGGTGTCAGGTCAGGATGGCGACCACGCAGCGTTGAACCGCGTTGCGCTGGGCACTCAAACCGTTTCGGTATGGAAGGACGCTCGTGAACTCGGAAAGGCCGCTGGCGAAATCGCAGTCGCACTGAGCGGAGGGACAAGCCCTGCTGACGTCGAAGGCGCAGTGAGCTGGACATCCCCTGGTGGCACCGAGATGAACTCGGTCTTCCTCGCGCCCGTTCCGATCACCAAGGACAACCTATCCGTTGTTGTGGACGCTGGATGGATCCCATTGGAAGATCTGTGTCAGGGCGTTGAAAACGGACCTGCTCCCTGCAACTAAACTTCAAAGTCCCTGGCCCCGTCTGGGCCGGGGACTATTGCTGAATATGAAAGATCGGAAATGACCGAAACTTCGTCTCAGCCGGTACCTGAAAAAGCGAAACCCAGCCTGTTCCAGCAACTGGAACTGGATATGCGGCTTTTGGGAATGATCGGCGCGTTTGTCATCCTGTGCATCGGGTTCAACATCTTCACAGATGGAAGGTTCCTGACGCCGCGCAATCTATTCAACCTGTCCATCCAGACAGTTTCGGTCGCCATTATGGCATGTGGGATGGTGTTCATTATCGTCACGCGACACATCGACTTGTCGGTAGGAGCGCTGCTGGCAACTACCTCGGCTGTGATGGCAATGACGCAAACCGAGCTTTTGCCACAAGTCCTTGGGATGGGTTTGAACAATCCAGCAACCTGGGCGATCACCATTGTCGTCGGGTTGTTTGTCGGCACGCTGATTGGTGCGTTTCATGGCTGGATGGTCGGATACCTGACGATACCAGCCTTCATCGTCACGCTTGGTGGATTTCTGGTTTGGAGAAACGTGGCGTGGTATTTGACTAGCGGTCAGACGATCGGTCCTCTGGATAGTACATTCCTGATGTTTGGCGGGACCAACGGGACATTGGGAGCGACGACAAGCTGGCTGTTCGGCTTGTTTGCTACCGCAATCGCGATCTGGGCTTTGTGGAGCAGTCGTCGCGCAAAGGCGGCACATGGATTCCCCGTCAAACCTGTCTGGGCCGAAGCCACTCTGGCCGGGATAATCGCAATCGCCATCCTTGGGTACGTTTACATCGTAAACAGTTACGCCATACCAACGCGGCGGCTGCAACGTATGTTCGAAGCGCGCGGAGAGACAATGCCAGAGGGGCTGGTCGTCGGATACGGCATACCGATTTCTGTACTCATCCTAATCATCGTGGCTGTCACGCTGACAATTGTGGCGCGAAAAACCCGGTTTGGTCGGTACATCTTTGCCACTGGCGGCAACCCGGATGCGGCAGAGCTTTCGGGTATCAACACTCGACTGCTAACCGTGAAAATCTTTGCTTTGATGGGTTTCTTGTGCGCCGTGTCCGCGGTGGTCGCCTCGGCTCGCTTGGCGAACCATTCGAACGACATTGGTACGCTCGACGAACTTCGGGTCATAGCAGCTGCAGTGATCGGAGGAACCGCATTGTCGGGCGGCATCGGCACCATCTATGGCGCGATCCTGGGTGCATTGATCATGCAGGCGCTGCAATCGGGCATGGCAATGGTTGGCGTTGACGCGCCGTTTCAGAACATCGTCGTCGGCAGCGTCCTCGTGTTGGCCGTCTATATCGACATCGTTTACCGCAAGCGACTGGGGGCAAAGTGATGCAAGCTCAGGATACGCAGAAAAAACCTTCTGGCACTGGGCGCGGTTCAGGCGCGCCGCCATTGGTCGAGATGCGCGACATCTCGATTTCCTTCGGTGGGATCAAGGCCGTCGACCATGTGTCGGTCGATCTCTATCCGGGTGAAGTCGTTGGCCTGCTTGGCCACAACGGGGCCGGAAAGTCCACGTTGATCAAGGTATTGTCCGGCGCCTATCAGATGGACCACGGCGAGATTCTGATCGATGGCAAGCCGGTCGAGATTGGCAATCCCCGTGACGCCCGGGCGAACAATATCGAAACGATATATCAGACGCTCGCCTTGGCCGACAATCTGGACGCGACATCAAACCTGTTCCTGGGGCGCGAGATGACGACGCCTTTTGGCTTGGTCAACGACGCAGCCATGGAGGCCGAGTGCCGAAAGATCATGGCGCAGCTCAATCCGAACTTTCAAAAGTTCAATGATCCCGTTTCCGCATTATCCGGCGGTCAAAGGCAATCGGTGGCCATCGCTCGCGCGGTCTATTTCAACGCCCGTATCCTGATCATGGATGAACCCACAGCAGCGCTTGGGCCACATGAAACTCAGATGGTGGCGGATCTGATCCACCAGCTAAAGGCGCAAGGCATCGGGATATTTCTGATCGATCACGACGTGCATGCCGTCATGGAACTGTGCGACCGCGCATCGGTCATGAAGAACGGAAAACTGGTTGGGACGGTCGATATCGCAGATGTAACTGATGACGATCTATTGTCGATGATCATTCTCGGCAAGCAGCCAGCACAAAAAGCAGAGTAGGGGGCAGAAATGCCAAGTGGATTTTTTGAAGGGATCGAGAAGGTCCAGTTTGAAGGTGTGGATAGCAAGAACTCGTTGGCCTTTCGTCACTACGACCCGAATGAAATCATCATGGGCAAGCGTATGGAGGACCATCTGCGGTTTGCTGTGGCCTGGTGGCATTCATTCGCGTGGGAGGGCGGAGACCCCTTTGGTGGACCTACGTTCGAACGCCCATGGTATCCTCAGGACGATATGGGCCGGGCCCGTCAGAAGGCAGATATTGCATTCGAATTGTTTGAGCTTTTGGGGCAGCCATTCTTTTGCTGGCACGACGCTGACATCCGGCCCGAACAAGGAAATTTTGCCGATAACCTGCGCACATTGGAAGATATCACCGATTATATCGGTGAAAAGATGCAGGTGTCTGGTACCAAGCTGCTTTGGGGCACGGCCAATATGTTCAGCCATCGTCGCTGGATGTCTGGTGCCAGTACCAATCCTGATCCCGACGTTTTTGCGTTTGCAGCTGCGACAGTGAAATCCTGCATGGATGCGACCCACAAGCTCGGCGGAGAAAACTACGTTCTATGGGGTGGCCGAGAAGGCTATGAAACCCTGTTGAACACGGATTTGAAATCCGAATTGGACCACATGGGCCGTTTCTTGAACATGGTCGTTGAATACAAACACAAGATTGGGTTCAAAGGAACTATTCTCGTGGAGCCCAAGCCTCAGGAGCCGTCCAAACACCAATACGACTACGACGCCGCGACTTGTATTGGGTTTCTCAGGAAGTACGGGTTGGAGGACGAGGTCAAGTTGAACCTCGAGCAGGGGCATGCGATCCTGGCCGGACACAGTTTCGAGCATGAAATTGCGGTCGCCGCTGCCGAAGGGATGCTTGGCTCGATCGACATGAACCGAAACGATTACCAATCCGGATGGGATACGGACCAGTTCCCGAATAACACGCCAGAGGTTGCTTTGGCATATTACCACATCCTGAAAGCTGGTGGCTTTACAACTGGGGGCACAAATTTTGACGCCAAAATTCGTCGGCAATCGCTTGATGCAAAAGATCTTGTTGCAGCCCATGTCGGTGGAATGGACATTTGTGCACGAGGCTTGAAAGCTGCGGCTGCTATGATTGAAGACGGTGGCTTGGAGGACGCGCTGACGGAACGGTATTCCGGTTGGAACACGCCGGAAGCAGTGTCTATGTTGGGTAGCAGTCTGGAAGAGATTTCTGCCCGGGTTCTGCAGGAAAATACCAACCCGAAACCACAATCTGGGCGTCAGGAGATTCTGGAGAATTATGTGAACAGGTTTGTGTGACCAAGGAAAACTGCAATCGGGGAACTGTCAAAAGAATCTTGTCAGAAGAACTTTGCTTGGGCGGGGTAGGGGTGTTGCGTAGCTTTTGCCCATGACCAGACCTGCATCTTTCAAATACTATAACAACCGGTTCTGAGATCATCCGCTTGACCGAGATGCTGTACATCCGATTCCCGCTCTCGCTTCGGAATGCCGTAGATCTGTTGCACGAGCGAGGCATCGACCTGAGTCAAGAAACCGACTGCTACTGTTGGGACAGGTTCGGTCCGATGTTTGCCTCTGAGATCCGAAGAATGCGGATGCAACAACTGCGCGCACTCTCGATATGGAAGTGGCACGCCGACGAGATTTTGTGGAGGTGAATGGCAAGAGACATTGCCTCTGGCGGGTTGTTGATCACGAAGGCGAGGTGCTGGAATCCGTTGTCAGCAAACGCCCAAACGAGTAGCCGCTTATTTCGGGATCAAAATCAGTAGTTTTTGGGGCTGTTTAAACAGCCTACTGTATTCACTGCAGTGATCAGTCACCATTTAGTGCGAACAAAGGATTACAGCGGGCATTGACGCTCAGCTATCGTCGGACAAGCGCCAGATGTCTTGCTCTCCAAACCCACGGATTGTTCGCGCGCCGACATTCTCAAGGTCAAACTGATCTTTGAGGACCTGCGCGACTTCGTCCTGGACTGAAATCTGCATCGGGTCAGAGAATTCCTGAAGTCTGGAGGCCAGATTCACAGCCGGACCAAAGATATCGTACACATACTTCTGGATGCCAACGACCGACCCGACGACCGATCCCGTGGCCAGTCCAATTCTGCACCGCCACTGATGCGGATGGCTAAGGTTTCGGCGGGTCAAATAGCGTACGAAACGAATGGCTGTGTTTGCGATTGCCTTGGCGTGATCCGGAGTCGGATCGGGCAGACCAGCGACGGTGATATATGCGTCTCCGATTGTCTTGATCCGTTCGCAACCGAATTGCTCACCTATGCGATCAAACGCGCTGTAAATATCGTTTAGCTCAGTGACGGTGACGCTTGGGTCCTGCGAGGCGACCATATCCGTGAACCCCACGAAATCGAGCATCAGGACGGAGACGGGATCATAGAGTTGTGGCGTGACCACGCCGAAAGTCTTGTACTCTTCGTAGACCGACCGGGGCATCAGATTTAGCAGCAGTTTTTCAACCTGCTCCTTTTCCCGCTTCAACTCGCGGGTGTTCCGTTCCACCATCATCGAATAGGAGTCGATCATGGACTCCAGCTCTTTGATGCGGGTGATGTTCTGACATACCAGAACCAGCACATCGTCATGCGCGACCGTGAAATCGAGTGCGATCACCAGTGTGCGGCGTTTCTTTTTGAACGTGATTTCTGATGTATGTCGCCCGGTGCCGGACAGGCTTGTTTGCACTGTGTCGATATCCAGATCAGGAAAGAGCTGCTGCAATTGGTCTGAAGGGCCATCGGCACTGAACCACTCGTCAAACGTATCATTGCGGAACCCAAACTTCAGCGATTGACGGTCCAGTAGGGCAACGCCCACACCAATCGCGCGAAGGAGCTGTTCATTGATGGCTTCGATGGTCATGATTTATCCAACAATCAAGGGGCGACGTTTACTGAATTCCGCGACAACGATATCGATGTCCTCGGCATCCACGCCGTGTCTTTGCAAAGCGTCACGGAGCACGACCTCCAATTCGTCGAAATGGTCATCGGTAATTTCGAGATGAGAGTGTAACTGGCGCAGTTGATTGTCGGTGTAGGAGGCCGGACCACCAAGGAGCGACGCTATGAACTTGGTCTGATGGTCGACCATGCGGCTCATATCCACGTTGTCGAAGAAGGGTCCAACCTCGTCATTGTCCAGCAGGATGTCATAGAACGAGAACACGATCTTGCTGATCTGTGAAAACCCACCGTACTTTTCATAAAGTGTGCGCTCGGCCATAACAAAATCCCCCTTAAACAAACTAATACCAAGAAAATGGTGGATCGACTACACCGGGTGATCTTCATCGTTCTTTGACGGTTGGGTCAAAGAACGATGAGCCAGTGATTCACGATCTCAGCCGCGCTGCATGACAATTTCAGCGTACTCGGATGAGATGCAAAGTGTGTCATTGCCTGAGATATCGAACTTCTCGATCAGGGCCATGATATCGCGCTGCAGCGCCTCTTGTCCCGATGCGTCCAGTGCATCGAAGGCCTTTTGCATCGGACCATAGAAAGTCCGAAAATACTCTAGGAAGTGTTCGGCTGAACGGTAGCGGAACATGAAGTTCTTGCGTCGGAACGAAACGATGGTGCTGTGCGATCCGAAGGCTTCTTCAATCCAGTCCCGGCTGCCCCACATAGCCGGAGAGCTTACGCCAGCAGGTGGAGGCACGTGTTTACCGATCGTTTTGAACAGAAGGCCGATGAAGCTATCCGGCGTCCAGTTGGCCAGACCAATCTTGCCGCCGCGTTTGACGACCCGTTGCAGCTCTGCTGCTGATTGTTGTTGGTTCGGTGTGAACATCACGCCGAACGTCGAAACCACCGCGTCGCAGGATTGATCATCGAAAGGCAGGTTTTCGGCGTCGGCAACCTTGTAGGTCACGAACAGACCTTCCGCTTTGGCGCGCTGGCTGCTGGCGTCCAGCAGGGCTTCTACATAGTCGGTTGATGTAACATCACAAAAGCGCCGGGCGAAGGCCAGGGTGGCGTTGCCATTCCCGGCGGCGACATCCAGCACCTTGGAACCAGGCATCATATCCATGGTTTCAGCCAGTTCTTCACCCGTAATTTGAAGGGTGACACCCACTTTACTGTAGTCGCCGGAGCCCCAGGCGACGTTTTGCTTTGCTTTGATTGCCGCAAAGTCTGTGGTGGCGTTGATCGATGTTTGAATACCCATGATATTGCTCCTTTTTGATTTGGCAGTGGTTTGATGAAGGCCGCATTGCTAAATGCGGCCCCGGTCAGGCAGCTTGACGTTCTGGCCAGCTGACAGTTTCAACGGGCCGCTCCACATTGGCCACGTGTTCGAAAATCCTTGCGTTGATCCATTCGGGCTGGAAGACCGGCGCCATATGGCCCAGCTCGGGCAGCAACGCGATCCGCGCATTGGGCAAAGCATTCGCGATCTCAACCGAGACGTGCTGCGCAATCTCAGGTGACTCCAAACCAGTCATTACCAACGTCGGTATATCAAGCTTGGACAGGTCCTTCAGTTGCCAGGTTTCAGCAAAACCTTTTGCAAAATCAGACATGACTGATGGGATCATCCCAATGAACCGGTCTCGGGCCTGCGCGGGCAGCGAGTTCCAAAACCCCTTCTTGTTCCAGAAATCCAAAAAGTGATGCATACCAGCAGCGGCATCGCCATCCGCTGCTGCGGCGCTCACCACACCCGCGAGAAGCTGGATTTGCCCGAACAGTTTCTTGCTGACATCATTGCCAGCCTGCAGAAAATGAAAGGCTGCAGGCTCATATACCGTCAGGCTTTTGACAAGATCAGGGCGCATCAACGCGACCTTGATGGCGACGCCTCCGCCGTTGGAATGCCCAACCAGATGCACGGGGCGTCCCAGCGCTTCGATTTCGCGGATTACCGGTATGGCAGAAAACGCCGCACCGTTTTGAGAGTTATCTCCAGTCAACGGGCTACGACCGTACCCGGGAAGATCAACAGCGTGAACACTAAAGCGACCTTCCAGATCCGCCGCCAGTTGGTTCCATTGCCCACTATTGGACGCCGAAGAATGCAACGCAAAAATAGGTGCGTTATTCATTTCAGTAGTTCTAAAAGAAATAGTCATCGTTCTTACCCAATCGCACTTAAGATGGGCAATAACTGACCTTTCTATGTTTCAGTGTGATGTCTGGAAGCGGTGCCAAGTGTTTCAGTTGTTGCTCTGTGAAGCAGGTCACACAACTTGCTATCTGGCTCAAAAACAAACAGGTTTATCGGCCTGTACTTGGCTGAGTTGGCACCTATTGAAACAATTGAAACACGCGATGCTGATTTTGAAATGGCATTGAAACAATGGTATCCTAAAAATTCAGGATGACGATGGGCATGGCGAACGAATTTGAAGAAATCGAGAAGGCGCGGGACCTTCTTCGTGATGCGATCGAATCTCTCAAAGAAGGGTTCGCCCTCTATGATGATGATCGCCGCCTTGTCCTGTTCAATCAACGATATGCCGAGATGAACAAGGGGGTTGCCGACCTGCTGCAACCCGGACTGGACTGGGAAATCCTGATGCGCGAGACGGCGCGCCGTGGAATCTACGCTGATGCGATTGGCAATGAACAGCAGTGGGTTTCGGATCGGTTGGCCAACGGGGTCGAGTTCATCCAAGACTTTGAGCTGACGGAAACGGATGGGCGCACCTATCTGGTTTCTGTTCATCCCACCAAGTTCGGCGGATTTGTCGTCACGCGTGAGGATATCACCGAACGCAAACAAGCCGAGGTCGAAGAGCGCGATGGGGATCTATTGATCCGAAAGGTGCTGGATGCCAGTTCGGCAATCGTAACTATGGCGCGGATTGGTGATGGACAGATCTTGTATCGCACGCCTGCTGCGCTGCAGATGTTCGGACCTTCCAAATCTGCAAAACAGCATTATCAAAAGCCGGAAGAGCGCGCGGATTTTGTAACCCAGCTTTTGGCCGATGGTCGTGTCGATGACTACAAGCTCGACTTGATTAATGCGGCTGGCAAAACCTTCCCTGCGTCGATTTCGTCTCAATTGATCGATTACAAAGGCGAAGAAGTCATCGTGACCAGCGTGATCGATCTAACCGTCCAGAAAGAGGCTGATGCCTTGATCCGTCAGGTCATGGAGGCTTATCCAGCAGCCATCAACATGACGCATGCCGACACCGGCGAGGTGCTGTTTGCTACGCCCGAGATAAAGGCGCTGTTTGGTGATGCAGAAAGTTCGAAATCCTACTATGCGGATCCGAATGAGCGCGAACGGTACCTGAAAGACCTCCGGCAAGCGGGGGCGCTTAAGGATCGGCGTATGGAGTTCGTCGATGCAAGCGGACGAAAGTTCTGGGGGGCGGATTCTTCACGGCTGATCGAGTTCAATGGTGAAGAAGTAATCGTTTCCAATACCCGCGATCTGACCGATGAATTGGCCATTGAGGCTGAGCTTGAAAAGCAACGAGAGCTGCTGTTCCAGAACGAAAAGATGTCTGCGCTTGGCGAACTACTCGCCGGTGTGGCGCATGAGCTTAACAATCCATTGTCGGTTGTTGTGGGTCATTCGTTGATGTTGAAGGAAGAAATTTCCGACCCCGATCTCGGTGTCAGGATTGAAAAAATCGGCAATGCTGCAGAACGCTGCGCGAAGATTGTAAAGACCTTTCTGGCGATGGCGCGTCAGCAGCCCAGCAAGATCGAGCAGGTTGATGTTCCCAGCCTGATCGAAACAGCTGCGGATGTCGCCGGGTACGGTAGCTCATCAGGTGAAATTCGCATTAAGCAAAGTGTGCCAGCAGACCTGCCTGCAGTTGCCGGGGATGCGGACCAGCTTACGCAAGTCGTCTTGAATCTTATCATCAATGCCGAGCAGGCCATGACCGCATCCGGCATCGGCGACCAGATCATGCTGTCTGCCGAGGTCAAGCCTGCCATCGGAATGGTTGAGATCACGGTTCAGGACAATGGCCCCGGTATCCCCAAAGCCATACGCGCACGTATCTTCGAGCCGTTCTTCACCACAAAAGAAGTGGGTGACGGCACCGGGATTGGGCTTGCTTTCTGTCACCGGATCATTCTGTCCCATGGCGGTCAGATCAGGCTTGATCAGGCCGCAGTGTCCGGCACCTACTTCCGGATAACTCTGCCCGTCGCAAAGATGCAAAATGATGTGGCTGAAGAAAAACCCGAACCCGCCGCGAATTTTGCCAAGCACCGTGCATTGGTCGTGGATGATGAGGTCGAAGTGGGTGAGATCAATGCCGAGATACTGCGGAAGGACGGCTTTCACGTTGATTTCGTTACGTCAGGGGAAGAGGCGCTCAGGCAACTGCAGTCCGCCAACTACGATGTATTCCTAAGTGATATGAACATGCCCGGTGTTGACGGACGCAAGATTTATGAGGCGCTGGTGGCGCGTTTTCCGAAAATGCTGACCCGGACAGCATACATCACCGGGGACACCATGGGTGAAAGCTCATTGGGACTGCTGAAGGAATCCGGTCTGCCCTATCTGGAAAAACCCGTCTCGCCTTCGGAACTGAGAATACTTGTCGGAAAGCTGCTCGCCGATCAGAAGGATCAAACGGATGAATGACCAGAAAACCCATATCCTGGTTTGCGATGACGAGATCGACGTGCGCGAGATGCTTCAGGAATATCTGAGCAAACGCGGGTACGAGGTTTCTGCAGCCGCTGGCGGAGAAGAGCTCCGGTCTGTCATCTCCTCTCGTGCTGTTGATGTCATGATCATGGATATCAATATGCCAAAGGAAGACGGTCTTTCGATCCTCAGATCGCTTCGTCCTGAAAACACGACGCCCGTGATCATGTTGACTGCAGCAGGCGATGTAGTGGACCGGATCATCGGGCTTGAGATGGGGGCAGATGACTATCTTGGAAAGCCGGTTGATCTTCGGGAACTGGAAGCGCGGATCAAGGCCCTATTGCGCCGAGGGGCCATCAACGAAAGTCTGCCTGCAGATGCCTCCGAAGGCAATTTGGCCCTTTTTGGCGACTACACGCTGGATAAAGAGGCAGCCAAACTTCTTGCGCCGGATGGATCCGAGGTCCCGCTAACGGCGATGGAGTATAGTCTGCTCAAGGTGTTTGCTGAAAACAAAGGGCGTGTTTTGAACCGTGATCAGTTGCTAGAACAAGCGCATGACCGGTCCTGGGACCCGTTCGATCGCAGCATTGATATCAGAATATCCAGACTGCGCCGGAAGCTTGAAACCAACCCGGAAAAGCCGGAAATCATCAGAACCGTGCGGGGTATAGGTTATGTTTATGATCCCAAATAGGGTTTGCCGTTCCGGACAAGCAAATTGCGAGTAGCACCGTGGAAACCAAGCTCGTCACGACCATAATTGCTGACATTTCTGACAGCACTCCGTTCTACGAAGAAATGGGGGACGATCAGGCGCAGCAGTTGATTCAGTTTGAAATCGATCGATTGCGTGAGGTTCTACTTGGGTTTGGCGGAGTTCCTGTGGGGCAAAAAGGCGATGATGTCTTGTCCTATTTCAAAGAACCCGAGGCAGCCATTATCGCCGTGGTCGAGATGATTCAAAAACCGCCCGGAACATTACTGTCGGTCCACGCGGGTGTTCATCAAGGTCCTGTTGTTATTGGCGATAATGGGATATTTGGCGAAACAGTAAATCTGACCGCACGTTTGGCGGCCGCGGCCAATCCGGGTGAAGCTTGTGTCAGCGAAAGCGTCGCCAAGGATCTAAGCCCCGAAAGTCTCCAGATGCTCACCCCAATCGGATCGCTTCGCCTGAAAGGTGTGAGTGACCCGGTCAAAGCCTATTCAATCGTGGCCTCAACGGACGGGTTAAGCACCGTGATGCATCTGCCGACGCAGACGGCCAGCGGATCTGAGGGCATGCAGCAGAATGAAAGCTTTGCGCTCATTCTTTATCACGACGATCATACCTGGCGGTGTCGGGAAGGCGGGGAGCTAACGATCGGCAGATCCAGTCAATGCGATGTCATCCTGCCTGAGCCGTGGGTTTCGCGACTGCATGCGGTACTCAGCATGAAAGGCGGGAAGCTGATGCTGGCGGATCGCAGTTCGTCGGGAACTTACGTACAATTCGAGAATGCGCGTGAAATCCAGCTTAAGCGCGAGAACATAATGCTGGCCGATAGCGGGCTGATATCGCCTGCACTATCAATTTTGCACTCTGATGCGCGCCCATTAGAGTTTGAGGTCGTCCGCCGATAAACGACGTGGCACGCCTGAATTCTGGCTTCTGTGGTGAAAGTCTCAGAAAGAAACTCGCGATTGTGCTAGAATCGGCACCAATTGCGTATTTCAACCAAGATTGGGAGGGAATGATGTCATTGAATACTTCAGGAAACCAGCTTCGTCAGGGCGCTCTGATCCTGGGTGCAGCTACACTCTTGTTTGGTGCTGATGCAACTGCCCAGTCAGCGATGCCCAATGCCTGCCCTGTGGATGGATGTGAGGTGCAGATTGTATCGGTCGCCAAAGAGGGCGACGAACTGCTTGTAAACTATGACGCGAATTTCACTCCGGACGTATCGAAGAACCATTTCCATACATGGTGGGGCGAAAGCTATTCCGTTGAGCAAGTCGGCAGAAATGCCCAAAGCGAATTCAATGCCGTTCAGGGCAGGTGGCATCGGCACGATGATTACCCAAGCTATGTGACGAAGGAGGCGGCCTCGACATCGGCACGCGAGGGAGGGACGACACTGTGCGTTACTGCTGCCGATAGGGACCACAACATATTGGATGCGACCAAGTATCATTGCGTGGATGTGCAAGAGCACCTCTGAAGCGCCAAGAATATTATGACTTTTCCTGCGTTCATCGGCCGTTACGCTGTTGACCGTGAAATCGCGAGCGGTGGGTTCGCGGCGGTTGTCCTTGCGCGGGATGACGAGTTGGAGGTTCCGGTAACCCTCAAGATTCTGCACGCCAACCTTGCGACCAATGACAAAGTCATCACCCATTTTCTCGAAGAAGCCCGTCTGTTGCGGCGCATTCGATCTCCGCGCGTTGTCTCCGTGCATGACGTGGGGCGTTTGGAGGACGGGCGGCCCTATTTTGTCATGGACTACGCGGATCGCGGCACATTGGCCGACCGACTAAAGCGTCTAAGCCCCGCTGCTTTGACCAAACGCGAAGGTGTGGAAATACTGATTGATGCAATGGCAGATGGCTTGTCTGCGGTTCACGACGCGAATGTCGTGCATCGGGACGTCAAACCCGCAAATGTCCTTCTGCAACGAGTGAAGCGGTCCAAAGACGATAACAGCACGACGGTTTCTGATGCTTTGGTCGGCCTAGACGAGAGGGTTTTTCTGGCGGATCTCGGTATTGCGAAGGATTTAGCGATCGGTGTGACCGGCGCGACCATGATGGCTGGGACACCGCTCTACCAAGCGCCAGAACAAGCTGAGCACGGGCAACCCGTGACGCCGATGACCGACATCTATTCGGCCAGCGCGCTGATGTGGCATGTCCTGACGGGAAAGGCGCCGCCGCCATTCCATCGCGTTACCGAGTATCTTTCCAGCCTGCCGGAAATGTGGCGCGATTGCATTGAGCACGGGATGGCAATGGACCCGCAGGCGCGTTTTCTGGATATGGTGTCCTGGCGCAGTGCAATGAATGATGCGTTGGATCGTGACCGGCGAGAGGCCGCATCCGAAGCGGTGACGCAGATATCGGAAAGTAGGTTGGAATGCCCCTACAAAGGGCTCGCCGCGTTCCAGCCAGAGGATTCCGACTATTTCTTTGGACGCGAGGATCTTGTTGAGGAACTTGTGACCCGGCTTCAACAGAGCCGGATATTGGTTCTGGGTGGCTCATCCGGCAGTGGTAAATCATCCGTTCTGCGAGCAGGGCTGCTGCCAGCGATCGCTGCCAACGCGATATCCGGTAGCGAAAACTGGCGCGTTTGTGTTTTTACCCCCGGGCGCGATCCAATGACCGATTTGTACTTTCAACTCATCGGCGACAATTCTCACCTTACGGCTCAGGTCTCGCTCAACGACTTCATCGCCTATCCGAGTGCGGCGCGCCGATTGGCCACCGCGAATGAAGGAGAGTTGTTGATCTGCATTGATCAGTTCGAAGAATTGTTCACGCTGGTCAAACATGAACGCAGAAGCAAGTTCATCGAAGCTTTGTCAGCCATGACGGACCCTGCAGATAGCCGCGTTCGTATCGTGCTGACAATCCGTGCGGACTTTTATGCATCCTGTGCAGAGATACCGTGGCTTGCGGATCGAATCTCGGAAAACCAGTTTTTGGTCGGGCCGATGACACGGCCCGAGCTGCGCCGCGCAATCAGCGAACCGGCACATGCAGCTGGTTTGCACATGGACAGGTCCCTTATTGATGCGATCGTTGATGAGGCCGGGCGCGAAGCGGGTTCGCTCCCGCTGGTGGCGCATTCTCTGTATGAAACATGGAGCCGACGTAAAGGTGCGGTCATGTCTCTGGACGGCTACCGTCAGTCCGGTGGTGTCACAGGGGCAATCAGCCAGACAGCAGAGACACTTTTTACAGACGTTTTTGACAAAGTTCAGCAAGAGGCAACCCGGCGGCTATTCTTGCGTCTGGTTACGCCCGGCGAGGGGACTCCGGACACACGGCGGTTGTTGCCGATCGATGAGATCGAGCGCGACTCGGACCCGGACACAACGCGGCGGGTCGTTGAAGCTTTGACAGATGCGCGGTTGCTGACGCTGGATGACAAAAATGTTCAGATTGCGCATGAGGCGCTGCTGCGTACATGGCCGCGACTTAATTCATGGATCGAAGAAAGCCGCGATGATCTGCGCATGCGTCAGCGTATTCAGCATGACGCTGCAGAGTGGGATGTTGAAAATCGCGAGCCCGATTTACTTTATCGCGGCACAAGGTTGTTGTCGGCTGAAGAATGGTCGGTGAAGAACCAGAATATCCTCGGTGCGTTAGAGCGGGAATTTCTGGGCGCTGCACGAGACGCGCGTGACCAAGCGCAGGCTGCATCCAAGATGCGCCGGCGTCGGCGTCGACGTATCAATCAAGTTGCCGTTGCTGCCCTTGCCTTGCTGGCCATTGGCGCAACGGTTTCGTCTTTCTTGGCTATCCGCGCGTCCAACCTTGCCGAAAGCAACAGACAGATGGCCGTTGCCGCAACAGCTGAAGCCAATGAAAGGTTCGCAAGGGCGCTAGGCGCTGCGGCGAACGGGTTATCGGATACAGATCCCTTGCTTGCCCTGTCACTCAGCGCCGAAGCGATTGTCCGAGCCGAAACTGCTGGTTCGACATCAGAGGCGAGGGCGGCGATGCTGATGGCTCGGCAAAATCTGGGTGAGGGTGGGCTTGTCCCATTGGGCAGCCCGTTTACGGTTGGTGACGCGCAGACGATGGCTATTGATGCATCTGGTACGCGTGTTGCGGTTGGATTGCGTGATGGGCGCATCGTGGTTCATAGGGCTGAATCCGGCGGAGCGGTTATTGCTGAACTGGTGGGGCATTCCGGCGGGATAAGGGATGTTGCATTCTCTCCCGATGGTGAGTTGCTGGTTTCAGCGGCAACGGATGGGGATGTCCGCCTTTGGAATGTTGGTTCGGCCAAATACGGCCCGATCACGACACTGTTCTCTGGCAATGACGTCGCATTCGGCGTGGCCTTTGATTCCACCGGCAAGCGTATCGCGTCGGCGACCGGTGACGGGACCGTTCGCCTCTGGAACGTTTCCAATGGAATGCAAATTGGAGAGCCATTGGCGAAAATGCCGCTGGGCTTCAAAAAGGTCGCGTTTTCGCCCGTTTCAGAAGGACTTGTAGCCGGAAATGTCGATGGTGGCATATTCGGCTGGGTCGACGCAAAGGCTACGCCTGCATTTCAGCCGATACCGGGCGGTCCGCTGGGGCCTGACCCCGATCACCTGTCCTTCAGCCGCGACGGGAGATCATTCGCGGTATCCCATACGAACGGGAAGGTCACGACGATTGGTTTTCCGGATGGTTCTCCAATTGTTGATCGTTTTTCAGATAGTACCGACATCGTAGCAGCAGCATTTACCGCGCCGGACAATCTGCTGGTAGGGGCAGGGGCAGACGGAACGCTGCGATTGGAAAATTCAAACATGGAAAGTGTTGGCGACGTGGTGCAAGCGCACAGTCAGAGGGTTGTGGACCTTGAAGTCGCCCAAAATGCCCCGTTGCTGGCGACTTTGGGCCGGGATCAGCAGGTACGTCTCTGGCGGATTGGGATCGACCCCGGCGGCAAAGACACGCTTGTTTTGCAGAACGGGGCAAAGGCGCTGGGCATCGCTTATACGCCGGATGCAAAGTCTATAGCCATCGGTGACAGTGAGGGGAATATCTGGGTCTGGAAGATGGGGGCTTCCATGAAACCCATGCAGCTGAAGGGGCATGAAAGCCAGGTGTGGGCGATCTCTTTCTCGCTGGATGGCAAAACCATGGTGACTGGTGATCGCGAAGGCGGCTTGAAAATCTGGGACACGGCTGCCATGCGGCTGAAAAATCAACTCGATCTGGGGCAGGCTCCCGTCTGGTCGATCATGCCGGGGTCAGGTCCCGAGGTCTTTGTGGCGACAGGAGATGGAGTGCTGCAAATCGATATCTCAGACGCTGATTTGGTCAAGAGCTTTGCGCCAGCTGACATTCAGGCAAATCGTGTCGCCGTCTCTGAAGATGGCGGCATGCTGGCAGCGGCCTCGGTGGATGGTAAGGTCTATATTTGGTCGATTGGCGACGGTCAGTTGATCAGAGTGATTGAAGCTGATGACAACACGCTTTGGAGTGTTGCTTTCGGTCGTGATGGCGCACAGGCTGCAACTGCTTCCAGCGATGAGGTGGTCAAGGTGTGGGATGTTGAAACCGGCGAAGAGCTTGCCGCTTATGGCGGCCATAAGGGTGGGGCGACGGATGTTGCCTTTTTGGCGGATGAGGCAACCTTGGTGGCAATCGACCGATCTGGGGAACTGCATTGGTGGGATACCGCGACGCACCGTCGGCTCATGCCTGTCGAAAAGATCCATGCAGGCCCGACCTGGCGTATTGCGCTGGCACCAGACGGAAATTCTTTTGCGACAACCAGCGAAGCTGGTGATGTTCGGGTTTGGGACAGGTTGAGCTTAGAGGTCGCATGTGCGTTGGGCAGTCCAACCTTCGATGAAGGGCGCAGGGTTCAGTATTTGGGAAGCGATGAGCCAACAACGACCTGTGATGCCTTCGCGAATTGATCACATGGCGAGTATTGAAAAGCACGGGCGGGCGCTTGGATTTGAAGCGGAACTAAGCAGGCGTGATCAGATTATGGTCGGTTCACAACGAAATCCGGCATGATCTGCGCCTGTGTGATTGCGTCATCGACGTCATGCCCTGCGAAAAAACCGTACCCCGAAATCAGGGCCGAGGCGATTCCGGCAGCATGGGCCCCCAATATGTCGGTATGCAAGCTGTCACCAACCATAAGCACGCGAGTTTTATCGACCCGGCCAAGTCGCTTGAAAGCCAAGTCAAAAATATTCTCAAATGGTTTGCCGAAGAATTCGGGTACAACGCCGGTTCGATCGGCAAGACGGTGCGCGAACAGACCGGGTTCGTCTGAAAACCCGTGCTCGCGCGGTGCGACTATGTCCGGATTTCCAACCAATACCGGACGCGGGCGTTTTAGCAGGGCTGCTTCCAAATGAGCCTGACGTGCCTCGGACCAGACGGCTGAGCCGATCATCAGAAACCCCTCAACCGAGTCATAGGGCTCGGGATCGTCATCGAGATAAGTCAGGTTCAAATCTTCCAGATCGCGAAGGCCGGTGCTGGGTGTTGCCATCAAACCCCAATGCAGCGCGCGTTGACCGCCCAGCTCTGCCAGCAGTGTTGCGCGGCTTGTGATGATATCCTCTGACGCAAAATCATATCCCAGCCGGGCGTATTTCTCGACGAGCGCCGCATGAGGGTGACCAGCTGCATTCGAGACGACCAGAACGCGTTTACCCATGGCTTTGAGCTGATCAATCCGCACGGCTGTACCGGGAATCGCAGTCTCGCCGATATTGAGGACACCGAACGCATCCAGAAGGAATACATCGAAGCCTTCAGCAATATCCATCAAAGTGTTCGCATGCTGATAGGATTGAACAGCCGGTTCAGCAGCCGGAAGTCGATGCCGAACGGCCTCGTAGGCGTCGAAAGCCTCTTGGGTCGTGAAGCGGCTCAAATAATTGCCCCTCGTACTTTGGCAGACACCCATTCGCTGATCATGACGGCAATCAGAATGACGATCAGGATAAGGCTGACCTGCGGCCATGCCAGAACGTTCAGCGACGCCGACAATTGCAGCCCGATGCCGCCTGCGCCCACAAGGCCAAGAACCGTAGACTCGCGAATATTGATGTCCCAGCGGAATACGGCGATCCCGGCAAAGGCGGGCAATATTTGCGGGACGATTCCATAGGCCATGACCTGCCAGCGGGATGCGCCGGTGGCGGTGATGGCTTCGACTTGGGTGTGATCAATTTCCTCGATGGCTTCATAGAGAAGCTTGGCGCAGAAGCCGATCGAACGAATGGCTATGGCGATAACACCTGCGAATACTCCGGGTCCAATGATTGCGATTAACAAAAGCGCCCAGATTAGCGAGTTGATCGAGCGGGTTGAGACGATGATCAGTAACGCGATGGGGCGGATGAACACGGCCGACGGCGTGGTGTTGCGGGCGGCCAGAAAGGCGACCGGTACGGCAAGGAACAGCGCAATGATCGTACCAAGTGTGGCGATGTTCAGCGTGTCCCAGATCGGGCGGCCTAACTGCGTGATGTAGTCCCACTTTGGTGGTGTCGCGCGGGTCCAGATATCGTTCGCGATCCGGGGTGCGTCCCACACAAAGAACCATGTCGTCGAGGCCGAGATGATCTGCCAGCAGTAGACAAAGACCGCCACACCCAACAGCCAGCAAAACCAACGCACAAGGCTTTGACCGGTCGTGCGTCTGCGCCAGATTTGCGTACCTTCATGTTCAAGCACTGGCATTACTGGACCCTCGCGCGGATGATACCCGAGAGGTATTCGAGCGCCATGACGATCCCGATGATCAGGATCAGAATGGCTGCCGCAGTGTCATACTCATAACGGTCAAACGCCGTATTCAGCGTGGCCCCAATGCCGCCGGCCCCCACAAGCCCAAGAATTGCACTTTCGCGAAAGTTGATATCGATCCTGTACATCGACAGCCCGACCAGTCGCGGCATGACCTGTGGCTGCACGCCGTAGTTGATCCATTGCATCCATCGCGCGCCCGAGGCTTTGATCGCCTCGGCCTGCACTTTGTCCATGGCCTCGATGTCTTCAGCCAAGAGCTTGGACAGGAAACCGATAGTGGCGAAGGACAGTGTCAGGAAGCCGGCCAAAGGTCCGAACCCAAAGATGGCAACCAGAAGAATGGCGACGATGATCTCTTGCAGGGCGCGGCTGATCGCAACAATGCCTCGGCAGATCACATAGACCGGGAGAGGCGCAATATTGCGTGCAGCGCCCAGTCCGATCGGGATCGATATCAGGATGCCCACCACCGACGCTGCAACCGTCATCACGATGCTCTCGAGAAGACCGCTCCAGATATCGCTCCAGCGCGATATGAAATCCGGGCTTGTGAAAGCAAGGACAAAAGCCCAACCGCGATCCAAGCCTTCATAAACCCGGCCCCAATCCACCTCGATGGTCATAAATGCCGCAATCAGATAGGCGACGAATCCAACGATCAAGGTCCAGCGCAGTAAGGCGTTTTTGACGAAGGCCGGTTTCCGCCAGCCTTTGCCCAGCAGGTCATCAAGTTCGGGATGGCTCATTCCGCGGCCTCGATCTCTTCGTCGTCTTCAACTTTCTCTATGGTCGCTTCCCAGTCTTCTTCGCCATAGATTTCGGTCAACTTGTCAGGCGTAAGCCCAGAGGGGAGGCCGTCAAATACGATTTCACCAAAGCGTAGGCCAACGACGCGCGGTACGAACATTTGCGCAAGGGCCACGTCATGAATGTTGATTATCGCGGCTAATCCGCGTTCCTGACACAGCTCGGTAATCAAGCGCATGATCTGACGGCTGGTTTTTGGGTCCAGTGAGGCGGTCGGTTCATCGACCAGCAGAAGCTTGGGATTTTGGATTAGCGCCCGGCATATTCCAACCCGCTGACGCTGACCACCTGACAGTTCGTCCGCGCGTTTGTCGGCCATATGCAACAGACCCACGCGATCCAGCAGGCGGAATGCATCATCCACGTCAGACTGGGGGTAACGTCGCAGGAAGCTCCGCCAAAACCCAACATATCCCAGCCGTCCCGACAGTACATTTTCCATGACGGTCAGGCGTTCAACCAGTGCGTATTCCTGAAAGATCATCCCCATTTCACGACGTGCTTTCCGCAGCGCGCCCGAGCCGAGTTTGACCAGGTCCACGTCGTCCAGCAGAACCTCGCCACTTGTGGGTTCAACCAAACGGTTAATGCAGCGGATCATGGTGGATTTGCCAGCACCAGAAGGCCCGATCAGCGCCAGAACCTGGCCCTTTGGCACATCTAGATCGATCGCCTTCAGGGCCTGATCGCCGGTTTTATAAGTTTTTGTAAGCTTTTGAAGCCGCAGCATTTATGCCCCCGGTTCGGGTGGTAACGGGCCCCGCAGGGCCCGTTGGATGTAGTATCGATTACTGGCAGGCGTAGGAAACGCCGTTAGCCGCGTCAATCTTGCGGATGACGTCCCAGAACTCCTGATATGTCATCTCAAGGAACTGACCTTCATTCGACTTCGAGAACTCAGCCTCAAGCGTTGTTCCCTCCCAGTCGAAGCTGAAGAAGGCATTGCGGATTTTCTCCTGCAGTTCCGGCGTCAGGTTGTACACGGTTCCAAAGCCTGTCGTCGGGAAGGTCTGCGACTTGTAGATCGTGATGACGTCGTCTTCGTTGATCACATCGCGCGAGATCATCCGCGATTTGACCGAATTAGCGATCGAGGCAGCCAGATAGTCCTTATTGGCGACACCCAGGATCGAGTTGTCGTGCTTGCCCGAATAAACCGGCTCAAAATCGCGTTCGGGTAGCAGATCAAAATCGCTTTTCAGGATCGCTGACGGCGCTTTGAAGCCCGAGTTCGAAGTAGGAGAAGTAAAGGCCAATTGCTTGCCCTTGATATCCTCAACCTTTTCGATGCCTGAACCGGGATAGGTGATGATCTCCATCTCGTATCCGAAGTTTCCGTCTTTCGACGCCATGATCGTGAAGGGCCTGAATCCGGCGCAGTTCACGGCCAACGGGTTTGAACCGGTATTGAAGCCCGCAATATGCAGACGCCCCGAACGCATGGCCTCAATCTGGGCCGCGTTGTTCTGAACTGGAAAGAAAACAACGTCTTTGCCAGTTTCCGCTTTCAGATGATCAAGAAAGTCCGACCAAGCAGTTTTGTATACGGCAGGGTCTTCAACCGGGGTGTAGGCAAAAATCAGGGTATCAGGATCAATCTGATCGGCAGGATCAGCGGGGATATCCGCGATCAGATCGCCATCGGCATCGCAGAACCGCGCATCCAGATCACCGCGCGGGCAGTCTTGCGCCGAAGCCGTGCCCGACAGTGACAAGAGCGCGATTGCGGAAGCTCCGATCAGTAGTTTGATATCAAATTTCATTTCTTCCTCCCAGTCATGCGTGGCTTTTCTGTCCACGGTTTGTCGTTCTTTGTAAGGACTGCTCAGCGACAAGAATCTTCACCCCGGCGTCGTTGATCGCGCCAAGCAAATCCCCTGTTGGTTTGGTATCAGTTACGATTGAATTCAGCCCGTCAAGGTCGCCCACACGGGTCAAACCTTTGCGGTCGAATTTCTCGGACCCGATCAGAAGATGTCGCGTCGCGGCGCGTGCCAGCATCATCCGTTTGACGGTTGCGAAACCGCGCACGGTCTCTGACGGCCCTTCTTCTGACAGGCCGGACGCGCCAATCATGCAACGATCGACGTTGAAACGAGACAGGAAATCCAGTGTATCTGTCCCGATCGTGGCGGACTCGGCGGTCAGATATTCGCCTGGGCATAGAATGACTTCAACTGGTGCGTGACCAAGGGTCATGGCCACCGGTATCGAATTCGTAATTGCCGTGCAGTGAATGCCCCGATACGCCAACATACGGGCCATCTCGATCGTGGTTGAGCCGGAATCGATCATCACCGTCTCGCCTTCCTGAATCAGGTCAGCTGCGCATTTGCCGATCTTTTCACGCTCATCAAGGCGGGCGTGGGTGCGCTCATCCAGACTTGGATAACGTCCTTGTATCGGGGCAGAGGCACCGCCATGCGCCCGCGAGATCAGCCCATCATCAGCTAGGGCATCAAAATCCCTGCGCACCGTTTCCGCAGAAACATTGAAACGCTGCGCCAATTCGCTGATCCGGACGTGCGGGCGAAGCTTCAACTCCAACAATATCTCACGGCGGCGGTCGGATTTCTTGAACCGACTCTGGCCCTTGTTGGTTTTCTTATCGCGCGTTTCCGCTTTGGGCATCTGGCAATCCGACTCGGTTTCAATCTCACTTTTGTGGCGTTTCAGTCGTTTTGCAACAATTTCTGTTGCAAAGCCCACGATTCATTGTGAGACTTCAAAGAACTGTTTCTATTTCGAGGCGTAGCAATCGAAGTGCACCGGCGTTCTGGATGTAGCCACCTTGTTCAACAGCACGTATGTGTTGCCATTGCCCTTTGCGTAGTGCCAGAGCCAAGAGCGCGCGCATGAGCAAGACCGAATTCACAGATCAGATCGGTGCGCTTCCAGTGCGATGGGACAAGTCCGACAAGCTGCGGGTTCTCATGGTCACTTCGCGTGACCGGGGGCGGTGGGTCATCCCCAAAGGTTGGATGATGGATGGTAAGAAGCCTTGGCATGCCGCTGAAATCGAAGCTTTGGAAGAGGCCGGAGCGGTTGGCTTTATCTCCAAGAAATCGATCGGGTGCTTTCACTATGACAAGCGATACGAGGGTAAAAGCAGCGTGCCTTGCCGCGTAACGCTTTATCCGTTGATTGTGGAACGGCTCAAACGCCGTTGGAAGGAACGCGACGAACGCAAGCGCCACTGGTTCTCACCTGCCAAGGCCGCAAAGCTTGTCGAAGAGAAAGAACTGGCGCGTTTGTTAAAGAGCCTGTCAGATAATCAAGAGACGTTGGCTGTTATCGAAAAATTGCGAAAGGCCGCATGAGGAAGGGCATATAAGAGCCGGGAAATCCGGACGCAGTGAACTTAAAGGGAGAGAAATCAATGAAGAAATTTACATCCACAACGTTGGGATCGCTTATTGCCCTTGCCGCATCGATGTCAGCGGCACAGGCTGACAAGTTGACACTTTATTGTTCTGCGCAAGAGGATTGGTGCCAGCTTATGGCGCGCAGTTTCGAAGATGCGACTGGCATTGACGTCAATATGACCCGTAAATCCTCGGGTGAGACATTTGCTCAGATCCGTGCAGAAAGCTCCAACCCCAAGGGTGATGTCTGGTGGGGCGGTACCGGTGATCCACATCTACAGGCCGCAGAAGAGGGCCTGACGATGGAATACATGTCGCCGATGCGTGACCAGCTTCATGATTGGGCGATTTCTCAGGCGGAAAGCGCGGGTAACAAGACCATCGGCATCTATTCAGGTGCGCTTGGTTACGGCTACAATGCCGATCTTGTCGCCGCGAACAACCTTCCCGAACCTGCGTGCTGGAAGGACCTTCTGAAGCCCGAGTACAAGGGGCACGTTCAGATGGCGAACCCGAACTCATCAGGTACGGCCTACACGACCCTGGCCTCGATGGTGCAAATCTTCGGCGAGGACGAAGGGTTTGAGTTCATGAAGGGGCTGCATTCGAACATCAACCAATACACCAAGTCGGGCTCGGCACCGATCAAGGCTGCTGGTCGAGGCGAGAATACAATTGGTATCGTTTTCATGCATGACGCAGTAAAGCAGGCGGTATCGGGTTTCCCGATCAAAGTCGTCGCGCCATGTGAAGGTACTGGTTACGAGATCGGTTCGATGTCGATCATCGAAGGCGCGCGCAACGAAGATGAGGCCAAAAAGTTCTATGACTGGGCATTGTCGCCCGAGGCGCAGAACCTCGCCCTTCAGGTAAATGCCTTCCAAGTGCCGTCAAACAAAGGTGCTGAAACTTCGGAAAGCGCGCCTGACATGAGCCAGATCAAGCTGATCGACTATGACTTCAAGAAATACGGCTCGTCGGATGAGCGCAAGCGCTTGCTGCAGAAATGGGACGAAGAGGTTTCGGTACTGCCGCAGTAAATGACTGACGACACGACAAAAACGACCCATCCGGTTCTGATCTTCTGGGTCATCGCCGGGTGGGTCGGATTCTGCCTGCTGCCGTGGTACATGGTTGACGGTGGCCTGTGGTCGTTCGAGTGGCTGCTGGACGGCTACCCTTTCGACGAAGATTATGCGCCTGCTGCCTTTCTAATCGGGCAGGGTGAAAAGCTGTGGCTTGCTCCGCTTCTTATTGCACTCCTGCTGCCACTTCTGCTGTTAAGACGCGCCAAATCAGATCCGCTTTATGCCCGAATTTTGATCCTGTCAGGGGCGCTGGGCTTCGGCTGGCTGATCGCACAAGGGTTCAGCATCGGAATCCGAGGCTACAACTTCGACTGGCTCGAAACCCTGTTTGGCGAGCTCGGTGATCGGCAGTTCGGCATGGGCTATGGCGCGATGATCTGCGCGTCGAGTTTTCTGTTCCTTCTGACCCAGGGTGTCGCCGCACGTGGGGCGATTAACGGAGACGTCTTCGTGGTCAGCGCCATCGGTGGTGTGATCACCATCGTCACCGCGTTTGTATTCTTTCCTATCGCCAAGATGCTGTTCGCTGCCTTTGTGACGGAAGAGGGCGCGTACTCCATGGCAGTGTTCTTCTCGAAATTCTTTGACGACCGGCTTTGGGGGCTGGGATGTTTCTGGGGCGCACGATGCGGGGCGGCATGGAACTCACTGTTTCTGGCCATCCTCGTCGGCTTCATCACCACTGCGCTCGGCTTGTGCTTTGCGCTTGTCGTGACCCGCTCGGGCTTTCGGTACAAGCGCGCGTTGCGCGCACTGACGGTTCTGCCGATTATCACGCCACCGTTCGTGATCGGCCTAGCGCTGATCCTGCTGTTTGGATTGTCGGGTTCAGTAACGCAGTTCTTTGCCGAATTATTCGGCACCCAACCCACTCGCTGGCTGTATGGCATGCCGGGTGTTCTGATTGCGCAGACGTTGGCATTTACACCCATCGCCTTCCTTGTGCTGATTGGCGTCGTTGAAGGGGTGTCTCCCTCGATGGAAGAAGCGGCCCAGACATTGCGCGCGAATAGATGGCAGACGTTCAAAACCGTGTCCCTGCCGCTGATGCGCCCGGGCCTCGCCAATGCTTTCCTTTTGGGCTTCATCGAAAGCATGGCCGATTTCGGCAACCCACTTGTGCTGGGTGGCAATTTTGACGTGCTATCGACCGAGATATTCTTTGCCATCGTGGGCGCCCAGTACGATCAAGGCCGCGCTGCGGTTCTGGCCATGGTGCTTCTGTTCTTCACGCTTTCAGCCTTCTACGCGCAGCGAGCCTGGCTGGGTAAGAAAAGCTACACCACAGTCACGGGCAAAGGTGACGCTGGCGTACATCCATTGATGCCAACCGGCCTTTCCATCCCGGTGCTAACCGTCGCCCTTGGCTGGGCCGTGTTTACCATCGTCGTCTACGCCATGATCGTCTACGGCAGCGTGGTTGAACTGTGGGGAGTCAATAATTCCCTGACGTTCAAGCACTACGTCACTGCCTTCTCGGTTCGGTTCGAGTCGGAAGGAATTCGCTGGACAGGGGCCGCATGGGACAGTTTCTGGACCACCATAACAATCGCCGCAATCGCCGCGCCGCTTACGGCTGCAGTTGGGCTCGTGACGGCCTATCTACTAACCCGGCAGAGTTTCGCAGGCAAAGACGCTTTTGAGTTCGGCACCATGCTGTCCTTTGCCATCCCCGGTACCGTGATCGGTGTCAGCTACATTCTCGCCTTCAACGTGCCACCGATCGAGATCACGGGCACGGGTGTCATCCTTGTTGTCAGTTTCATCTTCCGCAATATGCCGGTCGGTGTCCGAGCCGGCATCGCCAGCATGTCGCAACTGGATCGCAGTCTTGACGAGTCATCTCTGACCCTCGGGGCAAATTCGTGGCAGACTTTCCGGCGGATCATCCTGCCTCTGCTACGCCCGGCAATTCTTGCCGCCCTTGTCTACAGTTTCGTGCGGGCCATGACGGCGATTTCGGCGGTGATTTTTCTGGTCAGCGCGGAATATGACATGGCGACCAGCTATATCATCGGGCGGGTCGAGAATAACGACTATGGTCTCGCCATCGCCTATTCCACCACACTGATCTTTGTGATGCTGTCAGTGGTTGCCCTGATGCAGTTGATCGTGGGCCGGACCAAGATCGGGCGACGAATGACGCAGTCGCGGACCAATGTTTAGGAGAGTTTGACATGAGCCTGCAGTCCAAAGCCGCGCCGGTTCGGTTCGAGTCCGTGACAAAGATGTTCGGCAAGGATGTCGTTGCCGTCGACAATATTGACCTGAATGTCGATGCAGGAAAACTGGTCACGCTGTTGGGCCCGTCAGGCTGCGGCAAGACAACGACGCTGAGGATGATCGCAGGGCTCGAAATGGCCACCTCAGGAAAGATCACCATCGGGGATCGCGATGTGACCAAACTGCCCGCGACGGACCGCGACGTATCTATGGTGTTCCAGTCTTATGCGCTGTTTCCTCATATGAGCGTGCTTGAGAACGTGATGTATGGCCTCACGTTCTCGGGCTTTGCTAAAGACGAGGCCCGCCGCCGCGCGCTGGACGGTTTGGAGCTGGTTGGCCTGAAAGGCTTTGACAGCCGCCTCCCGTCGGAACTGTCTGGTGGCCAACAGCAGCGCGTCGCTGTAGCGCGGGCTTTGGTGTTGGAACCACAGGTGCTGTTGTTTGATGAACCGCTCTCGAACCTCGACGCGAAACTACGCCGCCAGGTACGCGAGGACATCCGGGCCATTCAGCAAGACCTTGGTCTGACCGTCGTCTACGTAACACACGATCAGGAAGAGGCTCTGGCAGTATCGGACGAAATCGTCGTGATGCGGAATGCCGCGATTGCCCAGATTGGCACGCCCCGCCAGCTTTACGACGCCCCAAATGATCGCTTTGTTGCTGATTTTATTGGTGAGGCAAATCTGCTTGCCTGTCAGATCATCTCGGTCGACGGCGACATGGCCACCATCGAGATCGAAGGCTACCGCCATACCTTGGCATCCCGTGGCTTGACCGAAGGGCCTGCGACCGTCGCCATCCGGCCTTCTCGACTTGTGATTGGAGCCGCGCAAGGGGTTGCAGCGACCGTCTCCAAAGCCACCTATGTGGGTGTCCGAATGGAGTACACTCTGACTGGTGCGTTCGGCCAGGTCTTTGCAGTCCATGACGATGTCGATGCGCCGCTAGAGCCGGGTGCAGAAGTACAGATGGCCTTCGCCGAGAAAGGTCCGGTGCTTTTGCCCGAATAGATGCCCTGCCTTCTAATCATCACGCACCCCGAGGTCATCATTGACCCGAACACCCCCATTCAGGACTGGGGGCTTAGCGCGGTAGGCCGCCGCCGCGCCGCGGCCTTCGCAACCAGCGGAGTTTTTGCAGAGGTTACCCAGCTATGGGCCAGCACCGAGCAAAAGGCCCGCGAGACGGCCGACATCCTGGCTGCGCCCCGACGCCTGCGGATAAAACATGATGCCGCACTTGGTGAGAATGATCGAAGCGCCACCGGTTTTCTGCCGAGTGACCGGTTCGAAGCTGCCGCAGATGCATTCTTTGCCCACCCCAACACCGGTTTTCGCGGCTGGGAAACTGCCGCTGCCGCCCAGCAGCGGATAAACCAAGCAGTAACTTCAATTATCGAAACGCATGATGGCAGTGACCTCGCCATCGTTACCCATGGGGCCGTCGGGACCCTTCTGTGGTGCTCCTTGTCGGGCCGCCCCATTGATCGGAGGTATGATCAGCCCGGGCAAGGCCATTATTGGCAAGCCGATCTAACGGACCTTAAACCGCTGAGCGGATGGCGCTCAATCGACTAGATTGTCAGGCCTGCCACGCGTTCTCCGAGATTTCACGCAAAGTATCAAACACATCCGGAGTACCAGCGATCACCCGACCGCCGTTGCGGATCATTGCGCCTGCGTCCTGATCTTCGACCACGCCGCCTGCTTCCGCGATCATCAATTGACCAGCCAGACAATCCCAGGCGTTCATATGTTCTTCGACATAGCCAAGCAGCCGGCCCGCTGCGACATAGGCCAGTGACAGCGCGCCACTGGCGTTTCTGTGAAACATGGCCCCACGCTCGATCAGGTTCGCGACGATTGGAACAATGTTACGGTTATCCACCCGGTTCGAATAACCCACTGCCACCGTTCCTTGATGCAGCGCAACACCCGAAGCGACCCTCATTGGCGCATCATTCAGTGTTGCCCCGCCTCCGCGCGAGGCTACGAAGGTCTCATTGATATTTGGGTCATGGATTACACCGATCTCGGTATTTTCCTCAGCGACGCCCGCCAGAACGATGGTCCAGGCCGGAATGCCATTGACGAAATTCGTGGTGCCATCAATTGGATCGATCACCCAGTCAAATCCGCTTGAGCCTTGTGTTTCACCATGCTCTTCGCCAAATATGCCATCGTTGGGCCAAGCCTCGGCGATCCTCTGGCGGATGAAGGTTTCGACATTCCGGTCTGCCTCGCTGACCCAATCCTGTGCGCCTTTTTGATCGACGATCAAACCGCCCCGGTCGGAGAAATATCTGGAGGCGATTGTGCCAGCTTCCTTGCAGATCGCGATCGCGAAGTCTTTGCGTTCTTTGAGGTAATCCATTGGGAATCCAAATCATATCTGTTGTTGGCCAAAACTGTGCAGGCTTGGTGATGGAATGGCAAATACCAAATGCTGGTGAACTCGGTCCGGGGCCGCCATTGACAGGCGTGCCTTCAACCGCATTTCGCGTCTTCAAAACGGGGCGCGCAGGTTTCGTGCTAAACACGATGCCGTAAGAATACGTCGCCGGGAACGATTGTAGCATTGAAGAAAATGGTAGCCCGTAGGGGAATCGAACCCCTCTTTCCAGGTTGAAAACCTGGCGTCCTAACCGATAGACGAACGGGCCATTTAGACCAGACAAGCACAAGTGGTAGCCCGTAGGGGAATCGAACCCCTCTTTCCAGGTTGAAAACCTGGCGTCCTAACCGATAGACGAACGGGCCACGCTGGCTTGTGGAGGGCCTTTTACGGTTTACCTTCCCCCCCCGCAAGACGAAAAACGCAAGGCTGTGAAACTTTTTTGGCCGTTCCTGAGCGGCGTTGAAACGGTTGTCAGACAGCTTCTGCCGCGTCTTCCAGCCGCAGCTGCACGCTCTGTCGTCCGCCCCAGGTATTCACCTCAAGCCGACCCGCGAAATGGAACCGCGCACCGCCGTGATTAGACAGGCGATCCCCCAACGGGCCGTCGAACGCGCCAAAGGCGATGGCATCCAGTCCGCCAGACATTCCATCCGAAAGTGACAGCTTCAAATGTGTTTCGCCCACGCGTTTAGCAAAGCGCACTTGCAGATCAGGCAGCGCATAGCGCGGGGCAGGGGCACCGGCCCCGAAAGGACCCGCTTTCTCTACCTGTTCGATCAGATCGACTGTCGCGGCCCCGGGCATCAGCGCCCCGTCCAGTTTCAAGTCGGCGGGACCGCCTTGGCCTGCACCCTGTTTGGCCAGAAGCTCGGACAGGCGCGACATTGCAGGCTCCAACTGATCACGCATCACCGTCAGACCGGCCGCCATCTTGTGGCCACCACCCTTGACCAGCAGCCCTTCGGCAGCCAGTCGCTGGATCGACGCGCCCAGATCAACGCCCGAGATCGACCTGCCTGAACCTTTGCCCTCATCCCCGTCGAACCCGATCACGATAGCGGGCCGGTTTGCCGACTCTTTCAGCCGCGAAGCAACGATACCTACCACGCCGGGATGCCAACCGTCGCCTGCGGCCCAGACCAGCGGCGCATCCAGCCCACGGTCCTCGGCTTGCGCCAAAGCCGCCGCGCGGACCGCGTTTTCGATCTCGCGCCGTTCCGAATTCAGAGCATCCAGCCGCTCGGATAAGGCTTCGGCCTCAGTGATCGAGTCCGTGCTCAGCAGCCGCGCGCCAAGATCAGCCTGACCAATGCGACCGCCTGCATTGACGCGCGGCCCCAGCAGAAACCCCAGATGATAGCTATTGGGCGCGGTATCCATGCGCGCCACGTCTGACAACGCGACCAAACCAGGCCTTTGCCTTTGGGTCATCACTTTCAGGCCCTGTCGAACCAGCGCCCGGTTAGCGTCGATCAACGGCGCAACGTCCGCCACCGTGGCCAGCGCCACCAGATCGAGCATTGCCATCAGATCCGGCCCCTTGGCCCCGGCCTCACGCAACTGACGACCCGCCTCGACCAGCATCAGGAACACCACCGCAGCAGCGCAGAGATAGCCCAGATCGCCGCTTTCGTCCTGTCGGTTCGGGTTCACCACCGCGACGCAATCCGGCAGGGTTTCTGCACCCAAATGGTGATCCAAAACGATCACATCCGCACCCTTCGCCGCCGCGATAGGTTCGTGGCTCAGCGTTCCGCAATCCACGCAGATGATCAGGTCATGGCTAGCCGCCAGTTCCTGCATTGCAGGTACATTTGGCCCATAGCCTTCATCAATCCGGTCGGGCACATAAAGCGTCGCGGTAAGCCCCATCTGGCGCAGCCACACCAACAACAACGCAGCCGAACTGCCCCCGTCCACATCATAGTCAGCAAAAACTGCGATCTTTTGGCGCTTGCGCACAGATTGTAGAAACCGGGCCGCAGCGACTTCCATATCTTTCATCGATCGCGGGTCGGGCAGCAGTTCCTTCAACTTAGGTTCCAGGAAACCGGCGGCCTCCATCACCGGAACACCACGCCGTGCCAAAACCTGACAGACGGCGCGAGGCAGATCTGTCTGCTGCGCCATCATTTCTGCTGACCGCTCGACCTCAATCCCCGGTCCGATCCAGCGTCGCCCCGTCAGAGATTGCTCTACGTCCAGAAATGCCACATCTCACCTCATGCACTAAGGCCGGACCCCTGCGGATCCGGCCTCTTGGTCTTTTATGAATACTCTTGCTGAAGGCGCTGGCGCAAGCCGCTACGCTTCGTTGTGTGGCCACATCGGCGTGCGGTAGGACATCCGCCGCACCGAGCCCGTTTTTGATCGCATGAGCAGCGTCGTTGTTTCAACCCAACCCGGTTCCCGCTTGATGCGCGGCAGCAGTGAACCTCCGGTGACCCCAGTAGCAGCAAAGATTACATCCGCCGTTACCATCTCGTCGCGCGCATAAACACGGTCCAGATCGGTGATGCCCGCCTTGGCCGCCCGGCCACGTTCGTCGTCATTACGGAACAACAGGCGGCCAAAGATCTGACCGCCCATGCATTTCAGCGCGGCTGCGGCAAGCACACCCTCGGGCGCACCACCTTGACCCATATACATGTCGATGCCGGTCACTTCGCTTTCAGCGCAGTGCATGACACCCGCGACATCGCCATCGGTGATCAGGCGGATCGAGGCGCCGGTATCGCGCACCTCTGCGATCATCGCTTCGTGGCGAGGACGCTCCAATATGCATACGGTAATATCCGCGGGCTCACAGCCTTTGGCCTTGGCCAGCGCTTCAACTCGCTCGCGCGGGCTCATGTCCAAGCTTACGACACCTTCGGGAAAGCCCGGACCAATGGCCAGTTTGTCCATGTATACGTCCGGAGCGTGTAGCATTGAGCCGCGCGGGCCCATGGCAATGACAGTCAGCGCGTTAGGCATATCCTTGGCGGTCAGGGTTGTGCCTTCAAGCGGGTCCAGCGCAATGTCTACGCCCGGGCCGTTACCAGTGCCAACCTCTTCGCCGATATAGAGCATCGGCGCTTCATCACGCTCGCCCTCACCAATGACAACGACACCCTCAATGTCCAGAAGGTTCAGTTGTTCACGCATAGCGTTGACGGCAGCCTGATCGGCAGCTTTCTCATCACCCCGGCCAACCAGAGAGGCGGACGCCAGCGCGGCCTGTTCTGCCACCCGTGCAAGGCCCAGAGACAGCAGGCGGTCGTTGAAATCGATCTTGGCAGCGTTCATCTTCGCATATCCTTTGGTCAGCTAAGGCGTTTTATCCGGCATAGCCTGCGCGCAGCATAGGCCGCAAGGGGTCAGACTTGTTCGATACGCAGGGCGACGGGTTCTCCGGCCACCACATCGGTGGCGCGCAGGCCATCCAGTGCATGGTCCAGCGTCGCCCGCGTGGTTTTGTGGGTCACGATCAGCACAGGCGCTGTGCTTTCTGTGTGCCCATACTGCCGCATCCGGTCGATCGAGACGCCAGCATCGCCCAGAATCGCCGCGACCTTTGCCAGAGCGCCGGGCTTGTCCAGAAGACCGAGCCGCAGATAGTAGGGTGCAGGTAAGCCAGTAACGGCGGAGGCTGCGTCTTGCAGGGTCGTCGCAGGGCGGCCAAATGTCGGTATATGCAAGCCTCGCGCCAGATCGCAAACGTCGCCCATCACCGCGCTGGCAGTGGGACCTTCACCGGCACCGGGGCCGCGCAGAACGATTTGTTCAACTGCGTCCCCATCCAGCACAACCATGTTTGTTCCGCCTTCCAACTGACCTAGCGGAGAATTGCTCGGCACTAGACAGGGTTGCATCCGCTGTTCCAGTCCGCGCGCCGTTCGCTGTGCTACACCCAACAGCTTGATGCGATACCCCATGTCGTGGGCCTGATGGATGTCATCGAGGCTAATATGCTGAATGCCCTCGATCTCGATCCCGTCGAAATTCGGCTTGGTGCCAAAGGCAATCGAAGACAGCAGCGCCAGTTTGTGCGCCGCGTCGATGCCGCCAACATCCAGATTAGGATCAGCTTCAAGATAGCCAAGCTGCGCGCATTCCTCGAACAGGGCGTTATAGCCCAACTCCTGCGATTGCATCCGGGTCAGAATATAGTTGCAGGTACCGTTCATGACGCCCATGACACGCGTGATCTCGTTACCCGCCAGTCCTTCGGTCAGAGATTTGATTACCGGGATACCACCCGCGACAGCCGCTTCGAAGCGAATTACACGCCCTGCGGCCTCAGCCAATTCCGCCAATTCCTGCCCGTGAATCGCCAGCAGCGCCTTGTTTGCGGTGACGACATCCTTGCCACTGGTCAGCGCCGCCTCGACCGAAGCTTTCGCGGGGCCGTTCTCCCCGCCCATCAGTTCGACAAAAACATCGATGTCTTCGCGTTTCGCCAATGCAACGGGATCGGTTTCCCATGCATAATCCGAGAAGTTTACGCCACGGTCCTTGCTGGCATCACGGGCTGAAACTGCGGTGATCTCGATGCGACGCCCGGTGCGGGCGTGCAACAAATCGGCATGACGACGCACAATTTTGACCACACCCACGCCAACGGTTCCCAATCCGGCAATTCCAAGCCTCAGCGCCTGTGTCATTCCCTTGGGTCCTTTCTGCTCGCTATACCGCCCGCGATGGCGAAGTGTCCTTTGCGGGCTGCCTTAGCGGGTTCGAGGCAGGGGTGCAATCCGTCTAATCTTTTGGAGCTAGTGACGTGACCGAAATCCTAGTTAATCTCGGCATTCTGCAGCGCTTCGGCCTTTTCCGCCAACGCTTCGCTGCGTGCTGTCAGGTCTTCTTCTACCTCTTCCGCTTCGCTGATTGGATCGGTCGGAGGGCCGAGGGCGGGATCTAAAGCAATAAGCTTGGGGTAGGGTGCCTTGCGCAATGCGGCGGTTTCGCTGCCTTCCAACTCAGGGATATTTGCGCAGCCGGCGGTGGCCAGCACAAAGAGAATGGGCAGCAAAAGCTTCATCGCAGTCCTTCGGGTCGCAGCGTGTATCCCGTGATGCACGTTTTGTCGGAATGGTTCAAGCGGGGTTCTATCTGAACGTCTGTTCAGATACGATCGAAGCATGGCGCGTACACAAGGTTCTCATTCCGATATCACCGGCCCCCGCATTCGCGAGGCCGCACTGGGGCTGTTTGCCCGCCATGGCTATGCTGCGGTTTCAATGCGGCAGATCGCAGGCGAGGTGGGGGTGCAGGCTGGGGCACTCTATAATTACACGCCCGACAAGCAGAGCCTGCTGTTTCGGCTGATGCGCGATCACATGCAGGATCTGATGGCCGCCTATGACGATCTCGACCGGTTTGATAATCCACAAGATGCGTTGCGTCAGTTTGTCGGGTTCCACATCCGTTTTCACCTGCAGCGTCCCGACGAGGTGTTCATCGCTTACATGGAGCTGCGCAATCTGAACCCCGAAAATTTTGCCGAAATCGAGGCCCTGCGCCGCCGTTACGAGGACTCGTTAGAGCATATTCTGCGTAACGGGCAGCAATCGGGTCAATTTTCGGTCACCGATACCAAGATCGCCACATTAGCGGTGATTGCCATGCTGAATGGTGTGATCACTTGGTATCGCAGCGGTGGCCGCCTGTCGCTGGATGAGGTCGAGCAGGTGTATTGGGACATGGTCCGCAAAGCGGTTACCGCCTGACCAGCCCTTAGTGGGCCGGGCGGATGAACGTTCCGTTCCGCAACTCCCGAAACGCTTGCTGTAATTCTGCCTGCGTATTCATCACGATCGGGCCATGCCACGCCACGGGTTCATCGATCGGAGCGCCCGAAATCAAAAGAAACCGTACACCCTCGGGCCCGGCCTGAACCGTGATTTCGTCTCCGGTCCCGAACCGAACCAACGTCCTGTCTCCTGACATGTCGCGGATGTTGACCTCTTGCCCGGCAACTTCTTTTTCCAAAAGAACACCGGTTGGCTGAGACGCATCAGCAAAGGCAGCACTGCCTTCAAAGATATAGGCGAAGGCCCGGCGGTATGTGTCGATCGGAATGGTTTTTTTCACCCCTGCCGGTATGCTGATATCCAGGTATTGCGGATCGGCAGCGATACCGTCCACTGGGCCCGTGCGTCCCCAGAATGTGCCGACAATCACACGGACCTTTGTCCCATCATCATCGATGATTTCTGGAATATCAGTGCTTTGAACGTCCTGATAGCGCGGGGCGGCCATTTTCTGATCTGATGGCAGATTGCCCCACAGCTGGAACCCATGCATCTGACCGCTGGCCGACCCCTTGGGCATTTCCTGATGCAGGATACCTGACCCGGCGGTCATCCACTGGACATCTCCGGCACCCAGCGTGCCGCTATTGCCCAGCGAGTCGCTGTGTTCGACTGTACCGGACAGGACATAAGTGATCGTTTCGATGCCCCGATGCGGATGCCACGGAAAACCGGCCATATAGTCCAATGGGTTGTCATTCCGGAAATCATCGAACAGCAGAAACGGGTCCAGTTCCGACGGGTCCTGAAACCCAAACGCCCGGTGCAATTTGACGCCCGCGCCTTCCATTGTCGGGACCGCCTTGCGGAATTCCAAAGTTGGTCTGAGTGACATAAACGCCTCCTGATCCTTTGACCGGAACTTATGCGTCGGCCTGAGGCAGTCAATTTGCGCAGGAACACTGAAGCTGTGCGAAGATGCTCAGACAGGTGACGCGGTGCTGTCCTTTGCGTATCAAAGCGGTTAAAGCGGGCGGACAATCAGGAGAACAATATGCAAGAAGAAGTGCTGGCTACGGTCGCGGCCTCGGCACCGCGGCGCTGGACTGGGGTAGGGATGCTGGTCACGGTCGGGGCGTTGGTCATTTACGTCGCGTTGGCATCGCCGCCTGAGTTAGGCTGGCAGGTCTTCTTACTGGTTTCCGGGGCAGCCGCGTTCTGGTTAGCCCGTCGCATGTGGTACGCGACCGAAGACAGGATCGAACTGACCCAATCCCAATTGCGCACAGGCTCAGGGCAGGTGATCTGCAATATCGAGGATGTCGAAGGCGTAGACCGGGGCGTGTTCGCATTTAAGCCATCAAATGGCTTCTTGGTAACCACTCATGCACGAAGCTCAAACCAGTGGGCGCCCGGTCTTTGGTGGCGTGTCGGACGAAGGATTGGCATAGGCGGCATGACAGCCGCCACCGAGACCAAATACATGTCGGAAATGCTGTCGGCGATGCTTGCTGAAAAGAGTTAGACACCCAAGCAAGCAGGGTCGGTATTGACGATCTGGTCGAAAACACGAGGGTGTGTGAAGACCAGATTATCCATTTCAAAGTCAGCAAATTTGAATGCCATCTGGAATGGCGCTTTGTATGTATTGTTGGTTTCGACCAGTATCATTGAGCCGTTATCAGGCATTACCGGAAGCCGTTGTTTGATTTTCACGATCTCTGCGTCGGTCCATTTCTGATATCCAGTGCCCCGCACGCAGGACCATAGAACATCGTGGAGATCGTTATCACCATCATAGGTCAGATAGGTCACACGCATCGAGACCGGTGCTCTGGTATCAACCATGTTTTCCAGAAGGTCGTACATAGTGTTGATATACGCGGCGTTAACATCTTCAGCTTCGCGTGAGAGCACATCCGCAACTGCGTACGCTCCTTTGATGTTGATCGCGCTTTGGCGATAGCTGTCATAATAGGTGTAAGACGCAAACATTGACCAGAACAGCAGCGGCAATATCAGCATTGCCTCGACCGATAAGGCGCCGTCTTCTCGTTTGAGAAAGCGGTTCAGCAGTGCCTTGGGAAGGTTGCGATTTTCTTTGTTAATTCGAGGCATCGGCCACATCCACTGTTGTGTCAGATGAATCGTCAGGATCAGCTGATGAACCACCAAATGGTTCATGAACAAATACGGTCGTCGCCTGCAATTCCCATTGGCCGTCGTTGTCCTGCTTCGCAATGCCGCTCAGCATCGAAAGCCCAAAAACAGGTGAAACCTCAAGACAGGCGCGGATAATCATAAGCTCATTTGAAGTCCCTTGTTCAAAAACAACTTCGTCCGGCTTACGAATTGTCTCCGGAGTGTCGACGCAATAGGGGGTTGGATCCAACTGATTGCCGACCCGCGGATCAATGGACTTCATCTCGAGCGCGAGGTTTTCCGAGCAATTGGTTATCAGCGCTTCGTCACAGATCATTTTCTTCAGCAGCGCGTGATCCCATTCATCTTCCCCGTCAGGAAGGCGATTAAGCCGAACCTCCCGAATTGTCATATCCAGAGATCGTTCAAGATCGGCATGGTGGAAGGACTGCAATCCCAGATCCATGCCTGAATAAGCGACATACAGGAAGAATGGAAACCAGAAGATAAACTCGATTGACGAGTTTCCATCCTCATTCTTTCGAAATCTCCGAAGCCGATTCCGCAGTGTCTTTGTCATTGGGTCAGCCTCAGGTTTTGAATGGAGGTGCTGATTGAATCGAAGACGCGTTCAATCTGATTGCCGGTCGCTTCATAGTAACGGGCAGGTTTGATCGCGCAGTCTTTCAGCATCTGCTTAACACCGTAGGGTGCCTCAAAAGCGATCGAGAAGATGATGACATTATCTTCTTCAGCTTCTTCGCAGAGATCTACAACATTTGGATTTTTGGTCGAAGGACCAATTTCGGTCGTGGAGTCAGCTGCAAATTCTTCGCCGCGATCCCAGCCATAAGCGTGACGCAACATATTCCGAATTGCGTATTTTTCAGTATGCGCCCAGACATCGGGCCATTCCAGTTCTACCGGATCGGAATCTGTTGAAAGCCCTTCGGAGTCCTCGCGTGTTTGCGATCGATCCATCGAATAGCAGGTGCCGTTGTAGTAATCCGTACAGCGGTAGCGCATATAAGTCCCATTGCCATGGGCATGATCTTGGTATTTGTCGCGGGTCCAGCGCCTATACGAACTGTCCCGTACAGTTGTGGCGACATTAGGCCAAGCCCAGCGGTCATACTCTTCATCGTAGATAGAATACGTTTCGGCATCTTCATTCCAATAGATGTCCGAGGGGCCGTCATTATAAGGCGGATTCACTTTGTGCTGATAAGTGTTTTCACCATCCGTCATCAGCACCAGAACCTTGAGGGTGTCCGTGGTCTTGTTAGGGGCTGGCCGAATTGCGAACGAGTCCGGAATTTCTGAACTGTCCGCAATCTGAGCGATCAGCGGTTGGATACTATCGTCAAGCAAAGTTAGACCCCACTTGAGGCCCACATCGATCGAAGTCCAGCCGCTTGCCACAAGATTCTGGATCTGACCTTTCAGAATGTCAGGATCATTCTGGATTACCGTCATCTCTCGCCGATCTGTGGTGGTTTCAAGACGGCACGTATTGCTGGTTACCAACGTGTCGTTGAACCTTTTGTCGCTGGAGCCATTATCCTTGAAATGAAGAGTTTGCGGGACATAATCCCCTTTTGTGATGATGTTTCCTTCGTCGTCCACGATGTCGTAATAGTTGAAATCGGTCGTTGTGTAGTCCGAAGCCTGGAAATCGATGCAATTGGCCCTTTCGTTAGCCCCGATCGTGTTCAAAGCATTCATAAGATAGTCAGGCACCGACACCTGTTCCGAGTAGGGCACGATTGAGATCGACAATCTACCATCCTCAGATTTCAGGATCATCTCATCGATAAAGTCCTCAGCGGCACTTTTGAGGTTGGTCAGCTTTGTCCCGCGCATCGAACCCGAGACGTCCAGAACCAATGAAATTTCGACGTTACCAATCGATTCTTCGGCGATGCTGGTGGCGGTTGTATCAATGTAATCGACGCCACTCCATTTCATGAAGTGTGTCTCAATGCTCATGTCGGCGCTGGCTTCGACTTTCCGTTTTCCTTCAAGTTCTGCAACCTGAGTCACGGTTCCGTCGTCGTTTGTCGTGCATGTCTCGGGCTCGACCTTGATATTTTTGATGATGTTCGTATCGAAACCTTCTTTGCGAATGTAATCATTCACCACGACCCGTGGGCAAAGCTCTTGGTCCAGGTCAGCTGCGGCAAGGACCGCGCGGTCAAGTGCGTATTGTAGCCTTACCCTTTCGCGATCATACCGCATGACGTCGACCGCGAACCCGGCCACGGTGAAGACTATCACGATCAGGAAAAGGGCAAGGATCGTCATCGTGCCTTCTGTCGAAGAAACAAAGTGCCGCAAGTGCCGCGAACAACTGTTTTCGCGGCAGAGACGGTTGAATTGGGCCTTCAAATCAAACTTGCGCATAATTGGTTCCTCGGTCGATCAGACACACTGATGCCAGCACTTCGCAACTTTAATAATTTACTCACGGATCGTGGCGAGATTTGGGCGCAGTGGACACTATGCTGCTCGTTTTTAACGAGATTCAGCTTTATTCCCGGTGTTATTGGTGGTTTTGTTTCGCGCCTTTGGACAATCGCGCGGCTTTCGTTAACGCCCGACTCACCAATGGAGCTGAAAAGTAAAGTTCACAAACTGATGAAAATACGTGCAGTTACTGATTGCGGTATTTGGCAAGCAGTGCGACAAAAAGTCATGACGTATCTCGTCTACCGGCACGGAGGATTTTATGACCGGCATTAAAGAACCCAGCTTTCGTGAGAGTGTTGATTTGATGTTCAACAGAGCGGCGTCTCTGATGGATTTGCCGCCCGGGCTAGAAGAGAAGATACGGGTTTGTAATGCCACCTACACCGTTCGGTTCGGGGTGCGTCTGCGGGGGCAGATCCACACCTTTACCGGATATCGTTCGGTTCATTCGGAACATATGGAGCCGGTAAAGGGTGGCATTCGCTATGCCTTGGCGGTGAACCAGGATGAGGTCGAAGCGCTCGCTGCGCTCATGACTTACAAGTGTGCACTGGTCGAAGCGCCCTTTGGTGGCTCGAAAGGGGGCCTTTGCATTGATCCTCGCCAGTATGAAGAACATGAGATGGAACAGATCACGCGTCGTTTTGCCTATGAGCTGGCAAAGCGCGATCTGATCAACCCCTCACAGAACGTGCCTGCGCCCGATATGGGAACAGGCGAGCGCGAAATGGCGTGGATGGCTGACCAATATGCGCGGATGAATACGACAGATATCAACGCGCGAGCCTGTGTGACAGGTAAACCGCTGAACGCGGGGGGCATCGCGGGCAGGGTCGAAGCAACCGGGCGCGGCATCCAATACGCGTTGCGCGAATTCTTCCGAAACCCGGAAGACGTCAAGAAGGCGAACTTGTCAGGCACGCTGGACGGAAAGCGCGTCGTCGTGCAGGGATTGGGTAACGTGGGCTATCACGCAGCCAAGTTCCTCAGCGAAGAAGACGGGTCGCGTGTGGTCGGCATCATCGAATGGGATGGCGCACTGTATAATCCCGATGGCATCGACGTAGAAGCCGTGCGGCAGTGGATCGTCAAGCATGGCGGCGTGAAGGACTATCCCGACGCCACGCATTCCGCCGAGGGCGGCGCGGTGCTTGAAGCCGAGTGTGACATCCTGATTCCGGCGGCGCTGGAGGGGGTAATAAACCTATCCAACGCCGAACGTATCAAGGCACCACTGATCATCGAGGCCGCCAACGGGCCTGTCACGGCGGGTGCGGATGAGATCATGCGCAAGAAAGGCACGGTGATCATTCCTGACATGTATGCAAACGCCGGTGGTGTGACCGTGTCCTATTTTGAATGGGTCAAAAACCTCAGCCACATCCGTTTTGGCCGGATGCAGCGGCGTCAGGAAGAAGCTCGGCATGAGTTGATCGTCAGCGAACTGGAACGGTTGGATCGGTATCTGGGTGACGCTTGGTCGATGTCTCCGGATTTCAAGGCCAAGTACCTAAAGGGTGCGGGCGAGTTGGAGCTGGTGCGTTCTGGTCTCGATGACACGATGCGCATTGCCTATCAATCGATGAGCGAAGTCTGGCATGATCGCGCGGATGTCGACGATCTGCGCACGGCGGCCTATATCGTTGCGATCGACCGCGTCTCAAAAAGCTATCGCGCCAAGGGCCTCTGAGCGCACAGACAACAGAAGATTCTTGAGTGGCCAACCATCGGGTTGGCCATTTTTCATTTAGGTCGAAGTCGTCAGAGTGTGTGGATTGGTCGCCCAGCGACAAGTTTTCGTCGAAAACAGGAGTGGAACCGGATTCCGGCGTTGTTACTGCTGGGTGAAGTTGGTTTGATGCCGACACACCTGTAGGGAGTTCTGAATGCGTTTCTCCGGCTTACGTGTCCTGAAAGAGGGCCTGACCGGCAACAAAGGCTGGACGCCGCACTGGCGCGAGCCTGAACCGAAATCCGAATATGACATCGTCATTATCGGCGGCGGAGGTCATGGGTTGAGCACGGCCTATTATCTGGCCAAGGAACATGGTCTGACCAATATCGCTGTTCTGGAAAAGGGCTATATCGGTGGGGGCAATGTCGGGCGCAACACCACCATTGTGCGCGCGAATTACTTTTTGCAGGGCAATTCCGAGTTCTACTCGCACTCATTGAAGCTGTGGGAAGGTCTTGAGCAGGATCTGAACTACAATGTCATGCATTCGCAACGCGGGATCATCAACCTGTTCCATTCGGACGGGCAGCGTGATGCCGCTGCGCGCCGGGGCAACATGATGATCAGTCAGGGTGACGATGCTATCCTGCTCAATCGCGATGAATTGAGGCGGATGGTGCCCTATCTGAATTTCGATGACCTTAGGTTCCCTCTGTATGGCGGTCTCTACCACCCGCGCGGAGGTACAGCGCGACACGATGCCGTGGCCTGGGGCTATGCGCGCGGAGCGGACCAGCGCGGCGTGGATCTGATCCAGAACTGCGAAGTGACCGGTATTGATATCGAGAATGGCGTGGTGCGCGGTGTTCAGACCTCGCGCGGGCCGATCCAGGCCAAGAAGGTGGCGATGGTTGCTGCCGGGCGTTCAGGTCAGGTGGCGGCGATGGCTGGAATGAGGCTGCCGATTGAAAGCCATGTCTTGCAGGCCTTCGTGACCGAAGGTCTGAAGCCCTGCATCGATCATGTGGTGACGTTTGGCATGGGGCATTTCTATATCAGCCAGTCAGATAAGGGCGGTCTGGTCTTTGGCGGTGATCTGGATTTTTACGCCTCCTATGCGGCGCGAGGTAACTTGCCCACCGTCGAAAGCGTGATGGAGGCCGGGATGGCGCTGATGCCGATGATCGGCAAGGCGCGGGTGCTGCGATCCTGGGGCGGGATCATGGATATGTCGCCCGATGGCTCTCCGATCATCGACCGGACGGATATCGACGGGCTCTATCTGAATGCCGGCTGGAACTATGGCGGTTTCAAGGCGGTTCCAGGTTCGGGGAATGTGTTTGCGCATCTGATTGCGACGGATGGGTATCACGAGAATGCCACCGGCTTCCGACTGGATCGTTTCCGCACCGGGCGCGGGATTATCGATGAAGAGGGCAAGGGCTCTCAGCACAATCTGCATTGAGGGGCGCGATGTTGGATTTGGGTATTGTTGAAAAGATCAAGAAGGGCGCGCGGCTATGAGGATCACCTGTCCATATTGCGGCGAGCGGGATCGGCGCGAATTCTACTATCGCGGGGCGGCAGTGGATCTGGACCGACCGGCCCCGGATGCCGGTGAGGCGGCTTGGGATGATTTTGTCTACCAACGGGAAAACCCGGCGGGGCCGACACGAGAGCTTTGGTATCACGAAGGCGGGTGCGGTGCATGGATCGTGGTCACACGAAACACGGTCACGCATGAGATGATCGACGCGCAGCCGGCATCGGAGGAGCGGGCATGAGGATCGATGGAAAGGGTCTTATCGATCGTACGCAGTCGATTCCGTTTGTTTTCGATGGTGCCAGCTATAGCGGCTATGCGGGCGACACACTGACCTCAGCGCTTTTGGCGAATGGCGTACGACTGATGGGGCGTTCGTTCAAGTACCACCGGCCTAGGGGTGTGCTGAGCGCAGGCAGCGAAGAGCCGAATGCGCTGATGACCTTGGGGGCAGGCGCAGGTCAAGAACCAAATATTCGCGCCACGATGCAAGAGATCTATCCGGGACTTGAAGCGCGCAGCCAGAATCGCTGGCCCAGCCTGAGTGTCGATTTGATGGGGATCAACGATCTGGCTTCCCCGTTCTTGGGCGCGGGTTTTTACTACAAAACCTTCATGTGGCCGAAAAGCTTCTGGGAAAAGCTATACGAGCCGATCATTCGACGTGCCGCCGGATTGGGAGCACTGTCGGGCGAAGACAATGCCGACAAGTACGAAAGCGCTTATGCCTTTTGCGATCTGCTGATTATCGGGGCAGGGCCTGCGGGGCTGATGGCCGCTCTGGTCGCGGGTCGTGCCGGCGCGGACGTCATTCTGGCCGACGAAAACAGTCGCGTGGGTGGGCGTCTGCTGGCCGAGACCTATGAGATCGACGGAAAACCGGGTCCCGATTGGGTTGACGAGGTGCTGGCCGAGTTAGCCGCGATGGACAATGTCCGCATCATGACCCGGACCACTATCGCAGGCGCCTATGACCAAGGTACCTTTGCGGCGTTGGAACGCGTTTTTCACCATACGGATCACCGCCCCAACGGGGCGCCGTTGGAAACCTATTGGCGGATCGTGGCCAAGCGGTCAGTTCTGGCGGCAGGCGCGTTGGAGCGCCCGGTCGCATTCCGCAACAATGATCGCCCGGGGATCATGACCGCTGGCGCGGTGCGGGCGTATCTAAACCGATGGGGTGTCAGCCCGGGCCGCAATGTGACGATCTTCGGAAATACTGACGATATCCATCGCACTGCTCGTGATTTGTTGGATGCTGGTGTCCATGTGGCGGCTGTGATCGATAGCCGCCATGACGCGCCCTTGTCTGACGACTACGAGGTTCTACGCGGGGCGCAAGTTTGTAACAGTTCGGGCCGTAAGGGGCTGGAGGCGATTACAGTGCGCCGCGCCAGTGGAGAAGAACGGATACACACGGATTGCCTTGCCATGACAGGGGGCTGGAATCCTTCGGTTCATCTAACTTGTCACATGAATAGCCGCCCGATCTGGAAGCGTGAGATCGAGGCCTTTGTGCCAACGCCGGGGGCCGTGCCGGGCATGGTGACAGCGGGTGCGTGCAATGGATCTTTCTCAACTACAGCCTGCCTTCGTGAAGGGATTGAGGCAGCCAAAGGCGTGCTCGGCGATCTTGGCTACAAGGCCTCGAAGACTGTGCCACCGCAGGCCGAGGATACGCCATACGAGATCACGCAGCTTTGGGCCGTTCCCGGCAAAGGGCGCGCGTGGCTGGATTTCCAGAACGATGTTACAGTGAAAGACGTCAAACAGGCCGCGACTGAGAACTTCCGGTCAGTCGAGCACATGAAGCGCTATACGACGCAAGGTATGGCGACGGATCAGGGCAAGAATTCGAACGTGGCGGCGTTGGCCATTCTAGCGGACGTCACCGGGCGCGCGATACCCGAAACCGGAACCACGACGTTCCGCCCTCCGTATTCTCCTATCGCCATTGCCGCGCTGGGTGCTGGGGCTGAAGGCAAGGGTTTCAAGCCGCAACGCTTTATCACTTCGCACAAAGCGACCGTAGCGCGGAAAGCTCCGTTGGTTGAGGCCGGGTTGTGGTATCGCCCCAGCTATTTCCCAAAAGATGAAGAAACCACGTGGCGGCAATCCTGTGACCGTGAGGTCAACATGGTGCGTCAGGCCGTCGGGGTGTGCGATGTCTCGACGCTTGGCAAGATTGACATACAGGGGCCGGATGCGGGGGCGTTTCTGGACTTCGTTTATACGAACATGTTCTCGACCCTCAAAGTTGGCCGAACGCGATATGGCCTGATGTTGCGTGAGGATGGATTCGTCATGGATGATGGCACCACCGCGCGGCTGGGAGAGACGCATTACCTGATGACTACCACCACGGCAGGTGCTGGCGACGTAATGAAGCATCTGGAGTTCGTTCATCAGGGACTGCGCCCTGATCTGGATGTCTCGTTCATCTCGGTCACTGAACAGTGGGCACAGTTTGCCGTGGCCGGACCAAAATCGCGTGAATTGTTGAACGATCTGCTGGGCGCACCTCTTGATGAAGAAAGCTGGCCCTTCATGGCTTGCGGATCGATCTCGGTGCTGGGTGTGCAGGGGCGTTTGTTCCGGATCTCGTTCTCGGGCGAGCATGCATATGAAATCGCCGTGCCCGCGCGCTATGGCGCGAGCCTGTTCGATATTTTGACCGAGCGGGCTGAGACACTGGGCGGTGGTCTTTATGGGATGGAGGCACTGAACGTTCTTCGGATCGAAAAGGGCTTTATTACGCACTCCGAGATACACGGACGGACAACTGCCTATGATATCGGCATGGGTCGGATGGTGTCGCAGAAGAAGGATTGCATCGGCAAAACTATGTCGCAACGTCCGGGCCTTGAAGAGCCGGGGCGCGAGCGTTTGGTCGGGCTTAAACCCATTGGCGAAAGCAAGGAATTGCTGGCGGGCGCGCATCTTTACCTTGAAGAGGCCGAGCCGGTGCGCACCAATGATCAGGGCTATCTGACCTCCGTGTGTTATTCCCCGACGCTGGAAACGATGTTGGGCTTGGGCTTCTTGGCGGACGGGCCTGAGAGGTATGGAGAAATCGTGAAAATGGTCGATCATCTGCGCGGCGTGACAACCCTGTGTGAAGTGGTGAACCCGGTTTTCTTTGACCCCGAAGGAGGGCGCGTCCGTGGATAATCTGACCGCCAAAACACCCTGCGACGGGTTGCTGCCTTTGACTATCGGCTCAGTAACGCTCAGCGAAGAGGATGTAGGGGCGATCCATTCGATCTCACCTTTCAAGGGTAAGCAAAAGGCGCTGTCGGAGGATTTGAAAGCAGCGCACGGGATGGCCTATCCATCGGCCAACCGCGCAACGGGTAAGGCTGGCGCGCGGGCGATCTGGTTCGGCCCGGCGCATGCGATGCTGATCGGGCCGTCTCCTGATGCGACCCTGACCGAGAATGCTGCCATTGTGGACCAATCAGATGCCTGGGCTGTGGTCCGGTTAGAGGGTGCTGATGTCGAAGACGTACTGGCGCGCGTAGTGCCTATTGATCTGCGTAAGGCGAACTTCAAGCGCGGCCACTCCGCCCGGACCCTGCTGTTCCACATGACTGCTTCGATCACGCGCGTTGGGGAGAACACGTTTCAGATCATGGTCTTCCGATCCATGGCTGAGACCTTGGTTCACGATTTGAAAAGGGCGATGGAAGGCATCGCCGCGCGCGGGTAAGCTGCGCTGAAAGAAACGAATCCCGGGAGATCCCCATGTTGCGTATCGCCATCGTTGCGGCCGTGCTGGCCACGCCAGTGGTTGCACAGGAAACCAAGGAACAGAGCTGCAAGTATCAGGCCGACGTTGTTGCAGCGATACAGAAAGCGCGACTTGACCGAGTCAAGGAACGCGATGTGGCGCAGGCGGTGGCCGACAGTGGTCCTACCTGGCCCGAGAACTACAATGCCGCTGTTCCACTGATCACGCCTTGGGTATATGAGCAGAAGATGCGCGACGTGCGTAAGAAGGATCTCGGAGCTGCGTGGCTGGAGTTGTGTTTACAACAATAATCCACAGTCAGATCATTTCTCTGTGGACAACCGCGCGCCATCCCCTTGGCGCGCGTTTTCATTTCTGGCAGGTTTGACCCATGTCTTTGCCCCCCGGATTTCTGGATGAACTGCGCACGCGCCTCAGCCTGTCTCAGGTTGTTGGGCGTAAGGTCATGTGGGACCAGCGCAAATCCAATCAGGGCAAGGGGGATATGTGGGCGCCTTGCCCCTTTCATCACGAAAAGACCGCCTCGTTCCACGTCGATGACCAAAAGGGATTCTATTATTGCTTTGGCTGCCACGCCAAAGGGGACGCGATCAGTTTTGTGAAAGAGACCGAGAATGTCTCTTTCATAGAAGCCGTGGAAATTCTGGCGCGCGAGGCCGGGATGCCGATGCCCGCACGCGATCCCAGGGCGCAGGAGAAACAGGACCGCCGCTCGCAACTGGCCGAGGTGATGGAGCAGGCGGTGCAGTTTTTCCGCCTGCAACTCAAGACCGGCGCAGGGGCGGGGGCGCGCGACTATCTGGGGCGCCGAGGACTGGATGCGCAGGCGGTGGATCGGTGGGAGATCGGGTTCGCGCCGGACGGCTGGCAGGCGTTGTGGGATCATCTGACCGGTAAGAGTGTCTCCGAGGACCTGATCCTTGGGGCCGGGCTGGCGAAACCTTCGAATAAGGGCAAAAAGCCCTATGACACATTCCGCAACCGCATCATGTACCCGATCCGCGACCCGCGCGGGCGGTGCATTGCGTTTGGTGGCCGGGCGATGGATCCCAATGACCACGCCAAATACCTGAACTCGCCCGAGACCGATCTGTTCGACAAAGGCCGCAGCCTCTACAACCATGGCCCCGCACGACAGGCGGCAGGCAAGGGGCAGCCTTTGGTCGTGGCCGAGGGCTATATGGACGTGATCGCTTTGGCAGAGGCCGGGTTTGGCGCGTCGGTTGCGCCATTGGGGACGGCGATCACCGAGCATCAGTTGCAACTACTTTGGCGCATCTCTGACGAGCCGATCATCGCTTTGGATGGCGATACGGCAGGGCTGCGCGCGGCGATGCGGGCGGTCGACTTGGCGCTGCCGTTGCTGGAAGCGGGCAAATCCTTGCGCTTTGCACTGATGCCCGAAGGCAAGGACCCCGACGATTTGCTGCGCGCCGAAGGTTCGGGAGCGGTGCAGGGTGTGCTGGATGCTGCAATCCCGATGGTCAAACTGCTCTGGCAACGCGAGACGGAAGGCAAGGTCTTTGACAGCCCCGAACGCAAAGCGGCGCTGGATAAATCCCTGCGAGAGAAGATCAAGCTGATCCGCGACCCCTCGATCCGATCGCATTACGGGCAGGAAATTAAGGACCTGCGCTGGCAATTGTTTCGCCCACAGCGACAATCGCAAAATCGTCCGTGGCAACCGCGCGGAAAATGGCAGCCGCAGGCACAGCCTGCCACGCCAGGCGCACGGGCGTCATTTCTGGCCTCGGCTGAGAATGCGGATATTCAACTGCGCGAAGCGGCAATTCTCGCGATTGCCATCCTGAATCCACAAGTTGTCGTGCAATTCGAAACTCAGCTGGAAGAAATGGATTGCCACGACCCTGATCATGCGGCCTTGCGGGGGGCAATCCTGCGTCATGCGATTGACAATCCCGATAACCTGCAAGACCACATCATGCAAACTTTGGGGCCGGAACCCCTTGAAAACCTGCTGGCCCTTCGCCATGTCGCAGTGATCCCCTGTGTGTACAAACCGGGCGACGTTGAAAAGGCCGAGATGACGCTGGCCGAGGAACTCGCAAAGATCAAAGCGCTCCGGGGGTTGGATGCTGAGATTGCCGAAGCGGCAGAGGAATTGTCTGATCTGGCCGATGAGGCGCTGACATATCGGCTGGCGCAAGCCGCCGAAGAGCGCAACCGTACAAGCCGCAGCCAGAACGAAGACAGGGCCGTTTTCGACATCGCCGACAATGGTGCGCGAATCAACCGCGATGAGAAAGACGCGTTTGAGGCCATCACGTCTGGCATCAAATTCGAACGGAAACATCGATGAAGTGGTGTTTTCGTAAGGCACTGGAAAAGAAAAACGGGTAAACGGGTGGCCGAATCACTTCTACGCGCTAATGATTCGGTTCAAACGAATCACCCATCCCTGCAGGAGCATTGAATGGCCGCCAAGGATACGAACGAAGACCGCAAATCCGACGAGCAGGAACAGGAAATCTCGCTGGACATGAGCCAGGCCCAGGTCAAGAAGATGATCGCCGAGGCTCGCGAGAAAGGTTACATCACCTACGACCAGCTCAATCAGGTTCTGCCGCCTGATCAGGTCAGCTCGGAACAGATCGAAGATGTTATGTCGATGCTGTCCGAGATGGGCATCAACATCATCGAAGATGAAGAAGCCGAAGAAGAAGAAAACAAAGGCTCGACCGAACTGGTCACCACCGAAGGTCCGCGCGAGGTTGCGCTGGCTGGTGCTGCAACCGAAAAGCTGGATCGCACCGATGACCCCGTACGCATGTATCTGCGTGAGATGGGTTCAGTCGAACTGCTGAGCCGCGAGGGCGAGATTGCTATCGCCAAGCGGATCGAAGCCGGTCGGAACACCATGATCGCTGGTCTGTGCGAAAGCCCGCTGACCTTCCAAGCGATCACCATCTGGCATGATGAACTTTTGTCCGAAGACATTCTGCTGCGGGACGTCATCGATCTGGAAACCACTTTCGGCAACCAGATGGATGAAGACGGCGAGGTTGAAGAGCCGGTTGTCGATACCTCATCGGTGCAGGCGGCCAAGCCTGCCAAGGATGAGGGGCCGGAGCTTGACGCTGACGGCAACCCGATCGCCAACGATGATGACGATGATGACGACGATCAGGCCAACATGTCCCTGGCCGCGATGGAAGCAGCGCTGAAGGATCAGGTTCTGACCACGCTGGAACGCATCTCGACCGACTTCGCAATGCTGTCCGAAATGCAGGACAGCCGGATTTCTGCGACGCTGAATGAGGATGGCACTTTCAGCGCGAAGGACGAAGAAACCTATCAGAAGCTGCGCGCTGAGATTGTTGAACTGGTGAATGGTCTTCACCTGCACAACAACCGGATCGAAGCTCTGATCGACCAGCTCTATGGCATCAATCGTCGGATTATGTCACTGGACAGCTCGATGGTGAAACTGGCTGACCAGGCTCGCATCAACCGTCGCGAGTTCATTGATGCGTATCGTGGGCGCGAGCTGGATCCGAACTGGTTGGCCGAAATGGCCGAGAAACCGGGTCGGGGTTGGCAGATGTTCATCGAACGCTCGACCGAAAAGGTTGAGGAACTGCGCAATGACATGGCTCAGGTTGGCCAATATGTTGGTCTCGATATCCCTGAATTCCGCCGCATCGTGCAGCAGGTTCAAAAGGGTGAGAAAGAGGCGCGGCAAGCCAAGAAGGAAATGGTCGAGGCCAACCTGCGTCTGGTGATCTCGATTGCCAAAAAGTACACGAACCGCGGCCTGCAATTCCTTGATCTTATTCAGGAAGGTAACATCGGCCTGATGAAGGCGGTGGACAAGTTCGAATACCGCCGGGGCTATAAGTTCTCGACCTATGCGACCTGGTGGATCCGTCAGGCGATCACGCGTTCGATCGCGGATCAGGCGCGCACGATCCGTATCCCGGTGCATATGATCGAAACGATCAACAAGCTGGTCCGGACAGGTCGTCAGATGCTGCACGAAATCGGCCGCGAGCCAACACCGGAAGAATTGGCCGAAAAGCTGCAAATGCCGCTTGAGAAGGTGCGCAAGGTGATGAAAATCGCCAAAGAGCCGATCAGCCTCGAAACGCCCATCGGCGACGAGGAAGACAGCCAGCTTGGTGATTTCATCGAGGATAAGAATGCCGTTCTGCCGCTGGACAGCGCCATTCAGGAAAACCTCAAGGAAACCACCACACGGGTTCTGGCCTCTCTCACCCCGCGTGAAGAGCGGGTTCTGCGGATGCGCTTTGGCATCGGCATGAACACCGACCACACGCTGGAAGAGGTCGGTCAGCAGTTCAGCGTGACGCGCGAACGTATCCGCCAGATCGAGGCGAAGGCGCTGCGTAAGCTGAAACACCCGAGTAGGTCGCGTAAATTGCGGTCCTTCCTGGATCAGTAAATCGAAAGGCGCCTCATCCCGAGGCGCTTTTTTCTTTCGCCCGCTCACAATGACTGAACTTCAAATCAAATTGGCGGGAATTCGCAAGGAGTCCGGCGATGCCATCTTTATATCGCCGCTGTCCACTCATGGACAGGCCGGGGCGAGGTGATTGGGCTGATGACCCCCGGCCACGTTGTAGCTTCATGAAAGCGGATGAGAGACACGTTTGCGAAAAGCAGTCGGGGCCTGACCCGTCCAACGTTTGAAGGCGGTGGAAAACGCAGCCTGATCGGAATAACCGAGCGAATACGAGATTTCGGACAGATGCATACCGTTCTTGATGAAGGTCTGCGCCAGGTCACATCGTAAATCTTCGACAATCTCGCGATATGAAGTGCCTTCGTCAGCCAGGCGGCGAGCCAGTGTTCGAGGGCTTAGGCCGAGCTGGGTGGCGGCGTCGTCCACCTGTACAATTCCCCCCGGCATCGCATCTGTGATCAACCCTTCGATCTGTGCTCGGGTTTTCTGTCTTGGCGACTGTCTTTCGGCCAGCAGGCGTTCACCAAATTCAACCAAATGCGCGCGCAGGCTAGGGTCGTAAGTTGGGATCGGTGTTTCCAGCGAGGGTAGCGACAGGATGATTTCCAAGCGTTCGGCCCCGAAGGTAACTGGGAAACCTCCGATCTTCTGGTAGGTGGCTTGGTGTTGCCCAACTGTGTGCTGAAACCGTATCTCAATCGGATTCAGATTCAACTGAGTCAACGCCCGCATCCGGGCGATCGCGCCAAACAGCAGGAACTCGGTCCGCCGATGATAGCGAGAAAAGCTCGGGTCTTTCCAATCGGCCTCAAGCGAGGCAGCGTTACCTGAAAGGCGCAGATTGAAGGCCAGGGCCGGGTCGATAATGCCATGAAACCGCGCCGTATTCTCGATCACCTGCTTCAGATCACGAGAGTACTTGCTGATATAGGCCGTAATGCTGGAAGAAGAACTGAATTCCAGACCCGCCCGTGCGCCAAAGGTGATATCGCCAAGTGCATCGCAGGCGTGTCGGACAAACAGCGCTTCTTTGTGGGCGCTGTACCTTTTGGCAGGCGGTTCAATATCGCTGCGGGTCAATGCGCAGTCACTCAGGACTTGTTCCACCACGGTCGCGCTTGCGTGATCCTCAAGGGTCCGTGTCAGCAATTGAATGCGTGAAATGTCGATGTCCATCACCCAGCCCAAAAAACGCGTTACTGTAATACCGTTACCCTAGCGGCAAACCGTGGCAATGCGCCAGCCTCGGTGCTGATACCCAGGAATTGACCGCAACTCGCAAAGATATGGCAGAAATGGCCATGTCCGTAGCCTTGGCCAATAGCTACATGACCGGTGTTGTCGGGTCAGCGCCTTTTGGGGAAAAGGTCAGAGCCTGAGCGAGCGGTCCACCAAGCCGTTTCAACGGGTTCCCCGGCACGCCCCTCTCATTCTTCTGGTCAGTCATGTCGCATTGCTGCGGCGCATTCGACGTGACAGCATCACGGGGAACCTTTTGTTATTTCTTGATCTCTCGTGGCTGATGATCTTTCCATCGATACAGATTTGATCGTCTTCGACGGTGAATGCGTGCTGTGTTCAGGGTTTTTTCACTTCATGTTGCGCCATGATCGAGATCAGAAATTTCTATTTGCAACTGCGCAGTCACCGCTTGGGCAGCAGCTTTATGCTCTCCTGAACCTGCCGACAGACGAATTTGAAACCAATTTGGTGATCGTCAAAGGAAAGGTGCACCAAAATCTCGACGCATTTGCCGCTGCGATGCGTGCATTATATGTTCCGTGGCGGGTATTGTCCTTGTGTCGATACCTGCCGAAGTTTCTGAAGAACCCGCTGTACCGGATGATTGCCCGTAACAGATATGCGCTATTTGGGCGGCGGGATGAGTGCCTGGTTCCTGATCCTTCTCTCAGATCGCGGTTTGCCCAAGATGGATTCTGATCGTGATCCATTCCTGCAGGCGCTGGGTATAGATGAAGCTGTGCCTGGATTGGTCAGGGATTTGCACAGCGGGGAAGGTCGCTACTCTGGTCGATGCAGCATTCAGCGTGGCCGAGGCGTTTTGGTCGCTCTGGCACTTCGCATCGGACGATTTCCACCTGCGGGCGAAGATTTGCCGGTCACCCTTACGATCCGAAAGTCCGGCGCATATTGGCAATGGGAACGGGATTTCGCAGGCCACAAAACGCGTTCACGGATCACTTTTGATCCGCTGTGTGGCATGGTGCGGGAACAGATCGGCGGGCTGACAATATGGTTGCAGCCGGTGCGAACTGATAAGGGGCTGACCATTGAGATCCGCCGCCTCGCTTTATTTGGCATTCCGTGTCCGGGGTTTCTTTTGCCACCTTCCGGATCGACCGAGGCTGAGGACGCACAATTGAGGTTTCGCTTTGACATTTCGGCGACAGCACCGGGATTGGGGCGCTTGATCCGCTATGAGGGATGGTTAGAGCCTGTTCACGAACCACGTGGGTCAAGCTGACATGATCGTTAGTTCGCTGTGCTGACGATGGCGACGCACTAGTCTATATTTCACATGGAAACAGGAAGATGGTCACAATGAAACAGACAATACTTTGCGCATTTGCAGCACTGCTTATGACCAGCTCTGCGGGCGTTGTCGATGCAGCGCCGAACGGTTATCGAACAGAACCGATGAGCGGCACAGACTTCGAGGTCATTCCAAGGACACGTCAGGATACTGATGGATATTGGTGCGCCGCTGCTGATTTTGCCCGCCGGAAATTGGGTGCTGGGTGGCAGCAACAAATCTACGTTCTGCGCGGCTACGGCCCCAGCGTGACAACGGGACGCCGGACGGCGGTACAGTTCACACTGAAACAACCCGCCAATGTCCCGCAGAAAGGCAGCTTTTCGGTCACAGCCGGGTTCCAGCCGGGTGACAGCATGTCGGTACAGGGCGCAAATGCGCGGTGCGGCGTCCGTCCGTTTATCAATTGACCTGCGATGCAGACAGAATTCTCGATCCAGACACAGGGCGTGGGGCTCTATGAGATTACCGCCCCTGTGCGCAGTTGGCTGAGGCCGGTTTCGGACGGTTTGCTGACGCTCTTTGTACGCCACACTTCTTGTTCGCTGCTTATTCAGGAAAACGCCGACCCCGAGGTGCAGACTGACCTGCGCGCATTCTTTGATCGGTTGGTGCCGCAATCGGATCATCCGTCGATGGCTTATCTGCGCCACACCTATGAGGGGCCGGACGACATGCCAGCCCATATCAAGGCCGCGATGATGCCTGTATCGCTGTCGATACCGGTGTCAGATGGGGTACCTGCGCTGGGCACATGGCAGGGGATATATCTGTTTGAACACCGCAACGCGCCGCATGAAAGAAAGGTCGCTGCGCATTTTGGGTGACGCTTTATATTGGGGTGGAAAATTCCGACTACCCAAACTCTAGAGGCTGTCCTATAGTTGTGGATAAGTAAGCCGCAGCGCTTACAAAAAGTGGCCAGCTAGGGACGAGGAGACGGCGGATGCGCTGCCCGTTTTGCGGAAATATCGATACTCAGGTCAAAGATTCACGCCCGGCAGAGGATCACGTCGCGATCCGCAGACGGCGGTTCTGCCCGGCCTGCGGCGGACGGTTCACCACCTATGAACGCGTGCAACTGCGTGATCTGGTCGTCATCAAAACCAACGGTAAGCGCGAAGACTTCGACCGCGACAAGCTGGAACGCTCGATCCGTATTTCGATGCAGAAGCGGCCCATTGATCCCGATCGGATTGATCAGATGATCTCCGGTATCGTGCGCCGTCTTGAAAGCATGGGGGAAACCGATATCCCTTCGAATAAAATCGGTGAAATTGTAATGGAAGCGCTAGCCCGGATTGATACGGTCGCATATGTTCGCTTTGCGAGTGTGTACAAGAATTTCCAGGCGGCCGATGATTTCGAGGAGTTTGTCCACGAGTTGCGCCCGCCGCAACCCTCGACGGATGAGTGAGCGATACAGATAAGCGATATATGGCGCTGGCCCTATCATTGGGGCGGCGCGGCCAAGGCACCTGCTGGCCGAATCCGTCCGTCGGGTGTGTCGTCGTGCGCGATGAACGCATCGTTGGTCGCGGCTGGACGCAGCCCGGGGGTCGTCCGCATGCAGAACCTATGGCTCTGACGCAGGCGGGTAAGGCCGCGCGAGGTGCCACCGCTTATGTCTCGCTTGAACCCTGTTCACACTACGGAAAGACGCCGCCCTGTGCCGAAGCGCTGATTGCGGCCGGTGTTACCCGTGTGGTCTCGGCGATCGAAGACAGCGATCCTCGGGTCGCAGGGCAAGGGTTTGCCATGTTGCGCGAGGCCGGGATTGAGGTCACCACCGGTGTTCTGGCGGAACAGGCAGCACGCGACCACGCAGGGTTTTTCCTGAAAACCGAGCAGGGCCGCCCGTTTGTGACTTTGAAACTGGCCAGCAGCTTTGATGGACGGATTGCTACGGAAACCGGGCACAGTCAGTGGATCACAGGTCCAAATGCTCGCCGCGCGGTGCATGCGATGCGTGCGCGCCACGATGCGGTGATGGTTGGGGCAGGGACAGCGCGCGCCGATGATCCGTCGCTGACGGTTCGTGATCTGGGCGTGCAGCATCAGCCGGTGCGCGTGGTGGTCTCGCGCCATCTAGATCTGCCCTTGATGGGGCAACTTGCGCGAACCGCGTCCGATATCCCTGTCTGGCTCTGTCACGGCCCCCACCCAGACCCCGAGCGTGCGCGCGCATGGGAGGGGTTGGGTGCCCGTCTGATCCCTTGTGCGCTGGATGGTCATCACGTGGATGCGGCTGATCTGTTGCAGCAGCTTGGGCAGGCCGGATTGACGCGTGTCTTTTGCGAAGGCGGATCAGCATTGGCTGCATCTTTGCTAAAGGGCGATCTGGTCGATGAGTTGGTCGGTTTTACAGCGGGGCTGACCATCGGGGCCGAAGGTCTGTCCGCGATCGGGGCTCTGAGGCTTGATACTCTGGATACTGCCCCCCGATTTGATCTGATCAAAACACAGGTCGTAGGCGGCGATATCCTACATCGCTGGGCGCGCGTGACGCACTAGCCTTTAGCGCCACCAATGCGCATGCGTTGCCAGCGCGCCCTGAAATTTGGACAAGATGCGATTTACGGGTCCGGTAGGGGATGGCGTACCCTGCGCAAGCCGTTCGACCGCGATTTCGACGGGGCAGGTCTGTCCCGTCACCGGATCGAGATAGCGGGGGTAGTCAATCAGCGTTGCGTGCACCAATCCCATCAGCGAAGGCCGCGCGCCACGTCGCGCAGGCACTGCCCCCAGATCCGTTGTCAGCCCCCAACCGGCGTAGAACGGAGCGCCGAGTGTGGTGACCCGGACGCCGCGCAGCAAAGCCTCGAACCCCAGCAGAGAGGTCATAGTCCAGACCTCATCCACCTGTCCAAGCAGGGTGGCAGGATCGGTGCCTTCTACAATGACATCGGCCAGATCAGTTTCGATCTTGCCGTCGCGCAGACCAGCTTCGACATCCGGATGAGGTTTATAGATCAACACAGCGTCGGGATTGGCCTCGCGCGCCGCGCGCAGCAGGTCCAGATTGGTGCGGATATTGCTTGTTCCCAGCCGGATCGAGGCGTCATCTTCAACCTGACCTGGCACTAGAACGCGACGCCCCTTCGGTAGGTCCGGGGCGGGGTGGCCGATGTTGTACTTGCTTAGGCCCTCGGTCAGCAGCCGGGCTGTCAGCCGCTCGGCGCGGAGCCTCTGATCAGGGCGCAAGGTTTCGCGCGTGGTGATCCATTCTTCCAGGCGGCTGGGATGCGTTGGATCGTAGTAGATGCCGATATCATCGGTCACCAGCGACAGCGGTGGAACCAGCTCCGCGCCCAACCCACGGGATCGTAAAAAGCCATCCTCAATCCGGGTTGCATTCAGCGTCTCACCGGCCCGGCTGGCCCAGACCATATGGGGTTGTTTGGTGTTCTCTGGCTGCTCGGCCACGAAACGCACCTTATGGTGCTGGCCGAAAATGCGTTGCAGGTGGCGGCGTTTCCATACCCGCATCCCGGAGGCGGTCCAGCCTTTGTGGTCCTGCCGCCAGGCTCGGGTTTGCGCCTCAAGCGTATCGAGCACGCATTCCAATTCGCACAAACGATCATTGTAGGGATCATACCAGCGCGGGTACAGGATCATCGCGGCGGCAAAAAGCTGCGCCCGCGTAAGATTCCGTTGGCGACGGAGCAGGGGGGCATCATCCTGCGTCAGCCCCCACCCAGCGTAGAATGGTTGCCCGAACACGCGAGGTTTGTGCCCGGCCAATATCGCCTCAAATCCCATCTGCGAGGACAGCGTGTAAACCCCGATGGCCCCTTCAAGCAGCGACCATGGACTTATGGGGCTGTCGAGGATCGATATTCTGTCACTCAGAACCTGATCGGAAAAGTATCCCTTGCGGTGGCCTGCCGTGGTTTCGGGGTGGCTTTTGATGAGGATGCGTGCGCCGGGGTTTTCCTCTTGCGCGATTACCAGCATCTCGCGGAACCGTGCATAGTCGCCGTTGCTTGCGGTGACGGCAGCATCTCCCTGCGTCTGGTCGATCACTAGAACGTAGCCAGGATCGGGAGGCGTCAGATCAAGGTCAAAGGCCGAGTATTTGCTCAGATTCAGCTCTCGGATGCGCGCGATTGCGCCTCGCGCGCGATCCAGCAGGGCGGTGTCGTCCAGCGGATGCGTGGCTAACAGAGTTTCCAGATCCGAAGGCACACTCGGATCGAAATGCAGACCCGATCGATCCAACAACAGACCCATGGGTGCCTCACCGCTTCGTCCAGGGTGCAGAGACCGCAGGAACGCGTCTTCGACCCTCAGGACGGTCACATCGCGTTTCTGCGCGATACCCATTCCCCGATGGGCTGTCGGGCTGTTGCCCCAGACCCCGACCAGATCGTCTGGCTGTGGCAGACCAAGCCGGATGTCATACCCGGCCAGAGATAATATACGACGCAGCCGCGACTGTGTCAGGAACCCACCGTTGTAAACAAAAAGCCGGGAGCGTTCGCCCCCGGCCGTGTTCTCCGATTCAGAGAGCATTCATCAGTTACCCGTAAGCGTCGCCACATTCGCAAATGGCGTCAGACCTCCAGCAATCAGCGAGACAGATTTGCTCCACTGTGCATATGGGGCCTCGGTGACGTATATCGTGTCATCGTCTCGGATCACGAAATCGCGGGCGATGAACAGGCCATTGGGCGCGGTCAAGTTCAGCAGATAGATCATGCGCTGATCACCCTGTAGCTCGGGACGTCCCATGACATTGCGCGCCACATCCTGCCGTTCCTCACGCAGAACAAAAATACCGGTCGGGTCTGAGGATAGCGGCTGTAGGCCTCCGACCTGTGCCAGCGCCTCAAGGGCGGATAGGTCCTGACTTTCAAAGGCCACGCGGGATTGCCCGCCGGTCGAACCCAGCGCGATGTATGAGCGGCTGTCCTGTTCGACCAGAATGCGATCGCCGCCGCGCAGGGCGATATCGGTTTCCGGGTTGCGGAACAGATCGTCGTACCAGATTGTTCCTCTTTGCTTGCCCCTGATCACAGTGACCAATGCGATATCGGATGCAACTGCCACCCCGCCTGCTTGCGCGAGCATGGTCGACAACGAGCCAGTCGGTCGCTCAATCGGATAGATTCCCGGCGCGCCGATAGTTCCGGTCAGAGAAACGGTCGCCCCATCGCCCGGAGTACGCGACACTTGGACCTGCGGATCCGGAGTCTGTTCTTCCAGCTTCGAGGAAATCAACGTGCGGAGCTGCTCAGGCGTATTGCCCGCTGCACGCAGCCGCCCTGCATAAGGGACAAATATGTAACCTTCGCTGTCGACCTGCACCTGATCCAGAACGGTTGCGCCACCGGCTGCGGAACTTAGCAACCCATCCTCGACATTTTCCCAGATGCTGAGGCTCAGAATATCGCCGGGGCGTACGGTATCGGATGCGACGCTTTGCGCGCTGCGGAAGGATTTCGAAAACCCGTATTGCGGAATCACCGATGTGGCCCGCGCAACACGGTCGTCGACCTCAACCACAAAGGCGTTACCCCCGTTTTCGACCGACCCGGCTAGAATTTCGTTTTTGTTCGGTCCGGATTTGGGAAGCTGGCATGCTGCCAGCAGGCCAAGGGCCGCCACAAGGGAAACCCCCCGGATCCATCGGGTAGGAAAGCGCTGCACTGCCGATTTACCTCAATCGTCTTTGTTTTGGGAAGGTTACCCGCATCGCTTCGAAACATCCAGCAGCAGGTTGCCCGCGATCATTCAACAACGCGCAACTGTGGCGCTGTGGCCTCTTTATCGGAGAGCAACCCTTGATAGGGGTCCTGAGCCGATAGCATCATATCAGCCGCTCGCCGCAGCAATTGACGACGCCCTTGGCGAGAATAGAACCCCCCGGGGACTTGGCAGGTTTCCAGAAGAAATTGGCGATAAGCCCGATAGGCCTTGCCGCCCGGGGCATCTGGCTGGGCAAAGAATGCCTCAATCGATTGCCGAGATACGAATTCGGGCTTGTCATAAACCGACTGCCCAAAAATCCGCAAAGGAATGCCGCGCCACAGAACCTGCTGGCCTGCCGTGGAATTCACCGTCACGGCGGATTTTGCATCGTCTAGCAACCTGGCCAGCTTACCACCGGGCACATAGTGAATTCGGTTTGTGATGCCGTGCTGTGCTGCAAGCTGGCGCGCCCGCAGCCGCAGCGGTTCACGGTGGTTCTCAAGCGGGTGTTCCTTGATGACAAGGTGGTGATGCGCAGGGGCGCCTTTGGCGAATCCGGCGATCACTTGTTCGAGAAAATCGGACATACCGGAAAAATCCGAGTGATATTGGACCGAGCTGTCATGCCCCAATTGCAACAGCACAAGGTGATAGGGAAAACCGCTCCACCTGACCTGTGCTGTGGCCCAGCCCCGCTGTAGCCTGTGAATGGGCATCAGTGTCAGGCGTTTGAAGTATAGACGAAACTCTTTCGAGACCGGCAGCTCTCGATGGGGTCGGAAATTCCGGTATCTGCGATTCAGAAACAGCACGAACCAGTGATAGAGGGCACCGTAAAAGATGTGCTGGCGCATATCGCCCCAATGGGAAGGCGGTGGGGGGGCGTGCCCTTCGGACTGTTCCAGCGCCGTCTGCATCTGCGCCACATCCAGTTCCATCAGGCGTGAGTTTCCGTTCGACCCGTTTCGTTCATAGGTCACCCACCAAGGGCGCAGGTAGCCTTCTTCGAACACATGAACAGTGGTCCCGCGTGCTTTGGCAATCTCAACTGCGCGTGCATGCACGGGCCGGGTGTCGCCATAGAGCACGATATCGGTCACATCATAGTGGGTGAGCAATTCGCTTAAGGTCTCCGGCCAATCATCTGGCGCGCCGCGATATGGAATGTAACTGGATTTGTCGCCCCAGAAAGCCTGATCGCCCGCGTTGAAGCCGACCCGCCAGACCTGAGCACCCGCAGCCCGCAGCATCCGACCAAGCGCGTTAAAGAACGGACCATGCGGTCCTTGTAGAAACAGGAACACACGCCGGTTAGGGCTGTTGGCCAAAGGGATCATGCGGTCTGCTCGTGTGGTGACTTTTGGTGCGTTTGTATAAAATTATGCCTCTTTGTCGTTTTCACGGCAAGGCAGGGCTTGCCGGTAGAGCTACGTGCCTTTACCTCGGCTATTGAAGCTAGGTTCAGAGGGTTAATGACATGTTCACAGGGATCGTCACCGATATTGGCACCGTTACCGAACTGGACCAGCAGGGAGACCTGCGGGCACGGATCAAGACAAGCTATGAAACGGCGGGCATTGATATTGGCGCTTCCATCGCAAGCGATGGCGTCTGCCTAACCGTCATCGCGTTGGGCGATGATTGGTATGATGTGCAGATCAGCGCTGAGACGGTTTCGAAAACCAATCTGGACAGTTGGCAGGTGGGCAAGCGCGTCAATCTGGAACGTGCCTTGAAGGTCGGGGATGAATTGGGAGGGCACATCGTCTCGGGCCACGTGGATGGCGTGGCAGAGGTGGTCTCTGTGATAGACGAGGGTGACAGCACGCGGGTGACATTGCGGGCGCCTGCCAATCTGGCCCGGTTTATCGCTCCGAAAGGGTCCGTTGCACTGAACGGCACATCGCTGACGGTTAATGATGTGGACGGGTGTGACTTTGGTATCAACTTCATCCCTCACACCAAAGAGGTCACCACATGGGGTGACGTCTCGGTTGGTGATCGCGTGAACCTTGAGATCGATACCCTGGCCCGATACGTCGCGCGACTGGCCGAGATGTCCTGACCTTCAGGTGGAAGGTCCAAATTTGGCCGTCAGCCTCTTGGACAGCCACCAGAAGCATGAAGCCAGCAGGATTGAGACATACCCGTCGATGGCGTAGTGCCAGGCGAGGTGAACCGAGCCTAGTAAGATGATGAAGGCAAACACCGACAGCGCCCAGCCGAGCCAACGCGAATAGGTGAAGCCGTAGAACGCCAGCAGCACGGTAGAGGCAACATGCATGCTGGGCATCGCCGAGATTCCGCCTGCTAGCCCACTATTCCGATAACCATCCAACAGCATTTCATGCACATTCAGCGCCCAGACCGGGCTGATTTCGTGTGATTTGCGTAACAACTCCATCTGCGGAACGAATTCAGAGCCAAGATTGAAGGGTTCGTAGTAAACGGGACCAACCGAGGCAAAGATGGTTGCAATCACATTGCCGCCTACAAACCAGCACAGTGCAAACGCTACCAGAAAAACGGTGCTGCGGTTCGGGTCACTGCGGTCCAGACAGGCGACGCAAACCGCGATGTAAATCATGGGAAACCAGATGTGATAGGCGCCATTTATCGCAGTGGTTACGATCGGTGATCCCAAAATGGGCCATAGCAAGGTCCACGGATCGACGCCGCCGTGCAGAAACCGGTCCCATTGCACGAATTGCTCATCCCAGAGTGTCGGATTCACAGCATGTATTTCGTTCTTCAGGAAGGTATAGGTCAGGATAAGAGCGACGATGCTGAGAAAGCAGATAACCGCATCGGTCGCTTTTTCAACATCTGCCAACTTGGATCGCAGATCTTGCAACATCCATTGAATTGGCTTTTTGGGTCGCACGACGAACATGGCAACGCCAAGTCGCCAAAGAACGAAATTTGCGAACATGAAACCAAGCAGACGAACTGAGATGACAATCAGGGAAGAGGTCGAAAAATCCCAATATGACCGTCCTACATAGATGCTAACGGCAATGGCATAGACCATCTGCAGTGCAATGAATGATAGCAGCAGCCTGTTTCGCCGAAGGGCGCTTACTCGCACGAAATTTGCAGCGGGCAGATCAGCGGTCTTAGACACTGGGCTCAAATTCTCGTCTAGCTAGGACATTATACAATGACTGGTGCCCAGGATATCAGGCGATCCAAGGGCCCAATTGGGGCAATTTGTGGACAAAGTTCACGCAACCGACCTAAAGGTTCAGCTATTGGCAACAATGCGCAGAAAAGGCCTAAGTCAAAACTAGCGCATAGGATTGGTAACTTGAGTTGGCACCAGATTTCATCGCTGGCCCTATAGCGCTGGGCATATCAATCTATGTCGCAGTGCTTACAGGCTGGTCTTTGCGTCCACTCTGGTCTATCCCGCCATTCAAACCCGTTGTGCGAAAGGCTGCCCTATGAGTTTTGAAACCCCCGGACCGGTAGAGGCCCAATTGCGCGAGGCGATCAGCCCGATTGAAGAGATCATCGAAGAGGCCCGTAAGGGCCGGATGTACATTCTTGTGGATCACGAGGACCGCGAGAATGAGGGTGATCTGGTGATAGCGGCCGAGTTCGCTGACACGGAGGCGATCAATTTCATGGCGACCCATGGGCGCGGGTTGGTCTGCCTGCCGATGACGGCGGAACGGATCGATAGTCTGGGGCTGCCGATGATGGCGGTGAACAACTCGTCGCGTCATGAGACAGCCTTCACCGTGTCAATCGAAGCGCGCGAAGGGGTGTCGACCGGAATTTCCGCCGCTGATCGCGCGCTGACCGTGGCGACGGCAATCAATGAACAGAACACAATGGCGCATATCGCGACACCTGGCCATATCTTCCCTCTGCGCGCCAAAAGGGGCGGGGTATTGGTGCGGGCGGGGCATACCGAGGCCGCCGTTGATATCTCGCGTCTGGCCGGGCTGAATCCCTCGGGCGTGATCTGCGAGATCATGAAGCCCGATGGCACAATGGCGCGCCTGCCTGATCTGGTCGCCTTCGCCAAAGAGCATGACATGAAGATCGGCACGATCAGTGATCTGATCGCCTATCGCTCGCGTAACGACAATCTGGTGGTTGAAACTTCGCGCGAGACAGTGAATTCCGAATACGGTGGCGAATGGGAGATGCGGATTTTCACCGACCAGACCCACGGTATCGAACACGTTGTCATGATCAAGGGCGACATCACAACGCCCGAGCCGGTCCTGACCCGGACCCACGCCCTGCATGAAGCGCCCGATATTCTGGGTCTTGGCCCGAAATCTTCACGAGAGCTGCCCCGCGCGATGGAAAAGATCGCCGAAGAGGGGCGCGGCGTCGTTTGCCTTTTCCGTCAGCCGCGAAATTCGCTGTATGCCGCAGACGACGAAGGCCCGCGCACGATCAAGCAAACCGGTCTGGGTGCGCAGATCCTGTCCAAGATGGGTATTCAGGAACTGGTGTTGCTGACAGACTCGCCTGAAACCGTATATCTGGGGCTCGACGCGTTTGGACTGTCAATCGTCGGCACCCGCTCGATCCTCAAGGAAGACTGATAATGGCTGAAAAAGACAAACATGGCATTCTGCCGACTCCCAGCTTCGACAAGCCGGTGAAACTGCTGCTGGTGGTGGCTCCGTTCTACCGTGCCATCGCTGACAACATGGTCGCTGGTGCCAAGGCCGAGATCGAGGCCGCAGGCGGAACCTGCGACGTGGTCGAAGTGCCCGGTGCGCTGGAAATCCCGACCACAATCGCCATGGCCGACCGCCAGTGCAACTACGACGGCTATGTCGCGTTGGGCTGTGTCATTCGGGGCGAGACGACGCATTATGAAACCGTCTGCAACGACTCTAGCCGTGCAATCCAGTTGATGGGCCTGCAGGGCCTGCTGATCGGCAATGGCATCCTGACTGTCGAAAACGATGAACAGGCCGAGGTACGTGCAAACCCCGAAAAGATGAATAAAGGCGGCGGAGCGGCGGCTGCGGCCTTGCATCTGATCGCGCTCAGCCGTAAGTGGGGCTCTTCCAAAAAGGGCGTGGGCTTCAAGCCACCGTCCGAGTCCATCCTTGTGGCGGGCGACAGCAACGGACCCACGACAGCATGACCCAGACAGACGCGCCGAAACCGGCCAACCAGAAACGCCTTATGAAATCCGCCGCCCGGCTTTATGCCGTACAGGCGCTGTTCCAGATGGAGCAGTCGGGCCAGACGACTGAACAGGTTGTGAATGAGTTTCTGGATCATCGGTTTGGCGCGGTCTACGAGGGGGATGAGATGCTGGATGGCGATATTAGTGTCTTCCGTAAGTTGGTGGATGACGCCGTGAACTATCAGGCCACCATCGACCAGATGACCGATCGTGCATTGGTCGCCAAATGGCCCATTGCGCGCATCGATCCGACCCTGCGCGCTGTGTTTCGCGCGGCCGGGGCTGAGTTGACCCAGAGCGACACGCCGCCAAAGGTCGTGATCACCGAATTCGTCGATGTCGCACGTGCGTTCTTCCCGGAAGGCAAAGAGCCCAAATTCGTGAACGCTGTGTTGGATCACATGGCGCGCGAAGCCCAGCCCGAGGCGTTCTGACGCCTTTACCGCGACCCTGCATGCGCTAGACTCACCATCACAGCGCAAGGAGGTTCGCCATGCCCAAACTGGTCCGTCTCTACATTACGCAAGTCATCTGGGGCTTTGTGATCTCGGCCGTCTTTGTCGGGGTGCTGCTGGCGCTCAACGTGGCCAATCTACGGCATCTGATCACCAGTTCGGAAATTGGTCTGATCGCGTTGGCCATGATCTGGTTCATGAACGGGATCGTCTTTGCGGGTGTGCAGTTCGCCTATGCGATCATGAGCATGGCTGAGAAGCCGAACAAACCACGTGGTGGAACACCGATTGCTCATGGTTTGAGGCCTGCGCCGATCAAACAGGAAGTGCGCGCAGGGCGCTGATTTATTAGGTAAATATGTGGCGGGACCACCAGTCAACCGTGCGGTTTGATTCCCGAGGACCTGTATGTACAGGTGGGCGCCAGGTAATCAGGCCAGGACCTGAACAGAGCCAGCCCCCTCGGAATTGCTTAAGGCCACCAGAATGCTACCTGTCACAAGAAGGGCAGAACCCGCCACGGGCCTAAGTAGGGCCTGAAGCAGGTTCGCACAAGGGGTTAAGCATCAACAGTTTCGTGCAATGCGGTGCGCATCTTGCCGAAATGTTCATCCCATCCGTCATCCAGCGAAAGGATCAGGCCAAAGGCGTCAGCCCCTTGAGGTAAGCCCTCGTGCAGCAGTCCAAGGCGTGTACCGCCGGCGACGGGTTCCAGCGTCCACTTGACCACACTTTCGGCGCCGCCCATCGGTTTTATGGTGAATGTATATTCAAGATACTCTGGACGTCTCGCTTCACGCACTTCACCCCAAATCAGAAGGTCGCCACTGGTCGTCCCGAACATCTCAAGCTTTTGTCCAGCAGCAAGGGGACGTTCGGGTTTGTGAAACCACTCGGCCAACCGGTCGGGATCAGTCAAATAGTCCCAAACGACTTCCGGTGTGGCGCGGAGAAAGATTGTTTTCTGCAAAACTGCGTCTGTCATTTCTTATTCCCTTCGATAGCTTTTTTCAGATTTGCGAGGCGATCATCCCAGAACCGGTCGAAGTAGCTGAGCCAGTCCAGAACCGGAGCCATTCCTTTGGGTTCAAGGCGATTGATGCGTTCGCGTCCACGAGCTTCGACGGTGATCAATCCTCCGTCGGACAAAACGGTCAGATGCTTTTTGACGGCCGCGCGGGTCATGTCGAAACGTTCGGTTAGTTGAGCGATCGTCATATCCTGCGCTGCTAGCATCTGAACGATGTCGCGGCGGGTCGGGTCCGCCAGGGCGCGAAATGCGTTTTGGGTCTGTGTATTCATCGGGCACCTCTTATTAGATACCATTTGGTTTCATATTATTGCGATACCAAATGGTACTATGTCAAGCTGCTTGATTTTTGTTCATGAATTGTTCACATTCTCGGAATGACACTAATTATGCAGCCTGGACAGAAGCTGGCCCGTGGTGTTTCGCGTCACTTGTTGACCCACGGCTATGTTTCGATTGAAGAATTTGTCCCTACCCGAGGGCTGCGGGTCGATGTGATGGGGTTGGGCCCAAAGGGTGAGATTTGGGTGGTCGAGTGTAAATCCAGCCGCGCCGATTATCAGTCGGATTCCAAATGGCAGGGCTATCTTGACTGGTGTGACCGATTCTTTTGGGCGGTTGATACGGATTTCCCGACCGAGCTTCTGCCTGCGAAAACAGGCTTGATCATCGCCGATGCCTATGATGCCGAAATCATCCGTATGGGGCCAGAAAGCAAGCTGGCCCCGGCGCGGCGCAAAAAGATGGTTCAGAAATTCGCGATGGATTCTGCACGTCGGTTGCAGGCCTTGCGCGACCCCAGGGTTTAGCTTTTGATGGCGCGCGCGGCTTGGGCTGCTGCGCGGATTTCCTCGGCGATTTCTTCGGCCTCTTCGGGGTCGAAATCCATTGGAATCTCAATACCGGCACCTTCAATGAACAGCCGCACCATACCATGATCGGTGGGGCCGATCTGCAGGTTCGCTTCGATATCGCGTTCGGTATTGATGCTCATGTTCGCCTCCGGGAAATGCGCTTTGGTGCTAACGCGCGATGGGTTGAGAATCAAGCCGACTATGAGTTCAGATAGGGCATGGAGACGGCAACGCTCAGACCTTTCCGCGCCGAGGATGCGCCGTGGCTGGTTGAACAGCATGGAGTGCTTTATTCCCGCGACGAAGGGTTTGATGACAGTTTCGGCCCACTGGTTGCCCGCATTCTGACGGAATTCATCGCGGATCACGATCCAACTTGCGAACAAGGCTGGATCGCCGAGTGCGACGGGGATCGTTTGGGTAGTATTTTCTGTGTCAGGCTGGATGATCAAACCGCCAAGCTGCGGTTGTTTCTGCTGCTGCCCGAGGCTCGTGGACAGGGGCTGGGCAAGCGGCTACTGACTGCCTGCATGGGTTTCGCCCGCGACGCAGGATATCGCCAGATGGTGCTGTGGACCCATGAGAGTCACGCCGCCGCTTGCGGGCTGTATCGTGCGTTTGGGTGGGAGCTTGTCGACAGCAAGCCGGTGCATTCCTTCGGTGTCGATCTGGTCGAACAAAGCTGGCGAATTCAGCTTTAATCCCCTTGCAATCCCCGTACGCCTTCGCTAAATCGCCCCTCACAAGTGCCGCCTTAGCTCAGTTGGTTAGAGCGCTGGATTGTGGATCCAGAGGTCCCCTGTTCAAGCCAGGGAGGCGGTACCATCTCCCAAAACCCAAGAACGGTTTGCCGGTTGCAGGTCTTTCTGTATACCCGGTACTTGGCGAAAGCTGCGTTCCGATGACATGAGCAAGATATGCCGGATAAGAAACCTGTAGACATCCGTAGAAGTGCGAGACTGTCTGTCGCGCCGATGATGGATTGGACCGACAAGAATTGCCGGTTTCTGCATCGTTTGCTGAGTTCTGAGACCTTGCTTTATACTGAAATGGTCACAGCGCCTGCTTTGGTGCGCGGCGGCGCGCTGCATCTGCTGGACTTTAATCCTCAGGAGCACCCGGTTGCGTTGCAGCTAGGGGGTTCTGACCCGCAGGAATTGGCGCAGGCGGCTATGCTGGGCGCTGAAGCCGGATATGACGAGATCAACTTGAACTGTGGGTGTCCGTCTGACCGGGTGCAATCAGGGACATTTGGTGCGATATTGATGCGCGCACCCGAAAAGGTCGCGGAATGCGTTGCGGCGATGCGCGAGGCAGTGAAGGTCGAAGTCACGGTGAAATGCCGTATCGGTGTTGACGAACAGGAACCTTCAGAAGTGCTACCTGCTTTCCTCGACCAAATTCGCGAGGCCGGATGCCAACGTGTCACGATCCATGCGCGCAAAGCTTGGTTGCAGGGGTTAAGTCCCAAGGAAAACAGAGATATTCCGCCACTGGATTATGATCTGGTGCATCGGATGAAGGCTGATTTTTCGGACATGCATATCTCGATCAATGGTGGCATTACGTCGCTTGCTCAGGCGCAACAGCATCTGGAGGCTGGGCTTGATGGTGTCATGATCGGTCGTGCCGCCTATCACCAACCGACAGATATTCTGGCGGCTGCGGACCCGTTGATCTTTGGAACGGGCAGCGTCGCGGATCCCATTGAAGTGGTGCAGAATATGCTGCCTTATGTCGAGGCGCATCTTGTCGACGGTGGTCGATTGCACCAGATCACGCGGCATATGCTGGGCCTGTTCGCGGGGCGTCCCGGTGCGCGGGGATGGCGGCGGATGCTCTCCGAAGGTGCTGTGCGCGAGAATGCCGGCCCAGAAGTGATCCTGCAGGCTCTGGACTCTGTCGCAGCGCTATCGCAGGTGGAACAGGTAGGCTAAGACGGCTTCGAGCCGCTATGGGGGAATGATGCCCGAGACGATGTTGCTGGCCCAGATGCTGGGCCTTTTGCTTGTGATCGGCGCTTTGGCCGGGGTGTTGGCTGGGCTTTTGGGCGTTGGCGGTGGAATCGTTCTGGTGCCCGCGTTTTTCTATGCGTTTCAGACACTTGGATATGGCGGGCCTCAGCTGATGCAGCTATGCCTCGCAACTTCGCTGGCGACGATCATTGTAACGTCGATCCGATCGGTTCTGAGCCATAACAAGAAAGGCGCGGTGGATTGGGGCATCCTGCGCGGCTGGGGGCCAGGCATAGCGGTGGGTGCGGTGATCGGTGTACTGGTGGCTTCAGCTCTGAGGACAGAGTTTTTGCAGGCGCTGTTCGGCATGCTTGGCATGGTTATCGGCATCTATCTTGGATTGGGTAAATCCGAGTGGCGGTTGGGGGATGCGATGCCCAAAGGATTGCGCCGCGCCGCGCTTTCGCCTTCGGTCGGGTTTCTGTCGGTACTGATGGGAATTGGCGGGGGCAGTTTCGGTGTTCCGCTCATGAGCCTTTATAACACTCCGATCCACCGGGCGGTTGCGACCGCAGCGGGCTTTGGCGTGATCATCGCTGTACCGTCGGTGCTGGGTTTTTTATTTCTCAACATCGCTCCGGAGCATCGCCCGCCGCTGACCATTGGCGCGGTCAATCTGGTGGCTTTCGGTATCGTCGTTGCGATGACTATGATCACCGCCCCGTGGGGCGTTAAGCTGGCGCATGCGATGGATCCGAAGCCGCTCAGGCGGGTCTTCGCGGTATTCCTTACCCTGGTTGCTCTGAATATGCTGAGAAAGGCGTTGGGGTGGTAGCGTCGTTTTACGAGCTAGGTTGGGTAAAGTTTCCTTATGATGGAGCGTTGGCGGATTGGGTGGCGCACGCTCTTCCCACTGCGCGTGCATCCGTCAGCGATCCGGCTCATGCAGCTTGGCACGATTGCGATGGCACGTGGTTCATTGGCGTTGATGCACTGGATAATGATGCGCAGGGCAGGGTCGCGGGTTCGCCTGCACTGGCGGGCGCGGCCATCGAACTGGCACACCAGCAGTTTGGATCGATTGATCTGCACAAAGGGCAGGTGTCGGTAATATATCCGGGCTACCCTCAACCCCGGTGTGGCGAAAGCGAGGCTGCGGCGCGGTATCGTGCGCGGCGAGATGCGGCGCATGTGGACGGGCTCAAGCCAGCTGGCCCTGATCGACGACGGCGGGTGGATGAACCTCATGCCTGGATATTGGGTATCCCACTTACCGAGGCCAGTGTGGACGCAGCACCAATGGTGCTGTGGGAGGGAAGCCACAAAATCCTCGGCGATGCTTTTCGGTCCGCGATGAAGAAGGTGCCGCGGCATGAATTGGGCGAGGCCGATATCACAGATGTCTATCAGGCTGCGCGCCGCGAAGTATTCGAGACCTGTCCGCGCCTCGAACTACCAGCACGCCCAGGCGAAGCCTATCTGTTGCACCGCCACTGTCTGCATGGTGTTGCACCATGGGGTCCGAATGCCAGCGCTGGACCGGATGGACGGATGATCGCCTATTTCCGCCCTCAGTTGCCTGGTGGTGTAGCGCAATGGCTCGAATCCCCGTAACCTCCTGCCATTGTTTGGCTTTGGAGAGTTGGTTCGATGATTACGGTTCACACGAATGCAGATGGTGCCCTTATTGAGGTCGAGCTTTCGGGCGAGGTCACTAGCGCAGATTACGCGAGCACGCTTGTTCCCGCTATTGAGGCCGCATTGGAAGAGCACGACGCAATACGACTGCTGGCGATCGTTGGGTCCGAGTTCAAGGGATATGATCTGGGCGCCGCATGGTCTGATACCAAGTTGGGGCTCAGCCATTGGCGCGGATTCGACCGGATTGGCGTTGTGGCGGACCAGGGATGGGTGCAAACAAGCGTCCGCCTGGCTGCCCCGATCCTGCCTTGCCCGGTGCACGTTTTTGGAATGGATGAGGTGGAGGAAGCGCGTCGATGGATGCGCGAATCTCTCGGGGCGATCCACGTGACGGATCTGGGCGGACCTTGCGTGCAGATCAGCCTGATGGGCAAACTGGATTCGCAGGAATACGGTCAGGCTCAAACCGATCTTGATGCGCTGTTGCGCGAACGTGACGGGTTTCGCCTGTTGATCGATCTGCGCGAGTTCGATGGTTGGCAGGGTCTGACTGCAATGGCAGCCCATTTCAGACTGGCGGCTGGTCATATTGGGATGCTGGATCGTGCAGCGATTGTCGGTGACAAGACATGGCAAAAAATGGCGCAACGCATGGCCAGCCATGTTCTGGGAACGCGGACCCAGTATTTCCCGGCTGAGGAATACGAGAATGCAAAAACCTGGCTTGCGACTGGCTAAATGCTCTAAAAATGGTTCAGAAACAATGCCTTGTAATCATAGGCATTGTTCTTTTTTGCGTTGACGTTACGGAATGCAACTTTAAGATAGCGCTATTATTGACTGGTTGGTCAAATAACTTAAAAAGTCCTTACCTGTCCCGGATTTAGAGGGAGAGGCAACAAGCTGTTTCGCGTCGCTGTGGGCCACCACTCACTCAAACACAGCTTCCGGACTCTTCCCCCTCGGTGTTCGGAACGGTCCCGCAGTGGCGCGTCGTTTATTACATATTGGAAGAGCAATGATTTTTCGCTCAGTACTAAAGCGCATTCTTTCGAAGGACACTCCCGAACAGGCTGAAAGCCACGAGGTGGAAGCTGAGTTGCGCCCGCGACCTGCAAAGACGACAACCCAGAACGAGCTGGTTGAACTGTTCGGTTCTGAGTTGCGGGATCACGAATCTCTGAGTGATCTCAAGCCTACGCGGACGCCAAAATACTAGGCTTGCGGATCAGGACCCTTGCAGCCGGCCGGCACGGCCACCACGGCGCTTTGCCAGACGGGGTTTGCGTTCCGGCAGATCCTGCATGATTTCGGCCCGTTCGGTGCTGTCCATCTTTGACCAGCGCGTGATCTCGTCAATGGTGCGGTAGCAGCCGGTGCAGATACGTTCGGTCGGGTGAACGACGCAGATTTGGATACAAGGGCTTTCGACCTCGTCCCGTTTCCAAACCATATTCGTCATGGGCGTTTTCCGATCCGTCAAAGAAAGCGCAGTCTGTCCAGCGCGCCTTGCAGAATATAACCTGCTGCGACGTGATCAATAACCTGTCCGCGACGTTTTCGTGTCGTATCCGCCTCAAGCAGTGCTTTTTCTGCCGCAACGGTGCTTAGTCGTTCGTCCCAGAAACCGATGGGCAGATCGGTCAAACGGGTCATGTTTCGTGCGAAGGCGCGGGTTGACTGGCAGCGCGGCCCTTCGCTGCCATCCATGTTGCGCGGCAGTCCGAGGATGATTCCGCCGATCTCACGCTCGGTCACAATCTCGATCAAACGCGCGGAATCCAGTGTGAATTTCTTGCGTCGTACCGTCTCAAGCGGGGTGGCCACGCCGCGCATCCGGTCCGAGACGGAAACGCCGATGGTCTTTTCTCCCAGATCCAGCCCCATCAGGGCTGACATTGGGGGCAGGGATGCTGCGAAGTCTTCGAACGCGTCGTGGATCATTGAGCGATTCCGGCCTGCAGCGCGGCAGCGTCGATCATCTCCAACGCTTCAGCGTTACCCGCAAATACTTCCTTGGCTTCGTTCCTGATTTTGATGGCGCGTTGGCCTTCGCCCAGCACGCCCAAGGCGGCAATCAGGCGTGCCCACTCCTCGGGTGTCCCGCCCTCGGTCGCAAGGCGGTCCGAAAGGCCATCGACCATGCCGCGGATCATTTCTTGTCGTTCTTCTGGCGACATCTCGGCAGCGGCATTTACATCGTCCTGGCTGGGGCCGGATGCAGCAGAAAAGTCGGGTGTGTTGAACACGCCTGCGCGGAATGCCAATTCATCGATCTGTGACCGGATGGCATTCGCCCATGGCGCGCCGGCCGGGGCGTCATTCAGAGTTTCGACCCAAACGCGATAAGCCATATCAGGCCGCCCGGTCTGTGCCAGCATCTGCCCCCAATAATACCGGGCAGGACCCAAGCGCTGATTGCGCTCAAGCGCCTGTCGCAAGGCGGCTTCCGCTTCTGGTGAGACGTAGCCGCCAGCGGCCAGAATCATCATCTCGGCCTGATCCGAATAGGCCTGAGCCGAGGCATTGTCACCCGACAGTTCGATCACACGGGTTTGTGCCTCATACCCTGCTTTGAAGTTCCCCGCATTGGTTTCATGTTGTGCCAGCAGGGTATGGCCTTGCAGATCATCGGGGCGTTCGGCCACAGTTTCGCGCAGCCGGTTCAGCAAAGTTGCATAGCTTTCGTCCAGCGGAGGCGTCTGGAGCGGTGAGGCAATGCCCTCGGCCTCAGCCTGGCTGGGTCGATTTTCGCGCAGGTCTTCTGCCATTTCCAGACGAACTGAAAGGGGCATGTCAGGGAAACCGGCAGCACCCAACTGGCGATACATCGCCAACCCGCCACCAACCAGAACGGCGGCCATGGCGAGGAACGCAATTATGGTAACCAAGCGTGATGGCCCGGTGCCTTTGTCTTCATTGCGCATCTGCGCGTCTGCGGCCAGGATACGGCGCGAGATTTCCGTGCGTACACGCTCGGCATCAGCTTTCGCGATCACGCCGCGCGCCAAGTCTTTGTCAACGCCTGCTAGCTGTTCACGATAGACTCGCAGATCATAAGCAGCTGTCGGGCCGGTGCCGCGACGACCGCGCAGCATCGTGTAACCCAGGAAAATCGCGATCAGCAGCGCGATCAAGAAGATGAGAACCCAGAACGGCATGGTCCCTCCAAAATGGTTGCCCTGACTTAGACCTGTCGGCGCATGGAAAAAAGGGACAAATAGCCGCGAAGGGCGCTCATGTCGCAATAGTGCATTATTGCGGCGTTGCGCGGCAGGGTTAAAATGTATGGGCACGGCATACCTGCGCCCAATCATCGAAGACCGGACGGATTCGCACATGAAACACTACTCAGCCTTTGCTGTAGCGCGCGAAGCGCTGCGCTATCACACCGGATGGGAGCGCGCATGGCGTTCGCCGGAGCCTAAGAAGCGCTATGACGTCATTATCGTCGGGGCCGGTGGTCACGGTTTGGCAACAGCCTACTATCTTGGCAAGAACTACGGCATCCAGAACGTCGCCGTAATAGAAAAAGGCTGGTTGGGCGGTGGCAACACCGGTCGGAACACGACCATCATCCGATCGAACTATCTGCAGGACCCGTCAGCGGCGATTTACGAAAAGGCTCGCGGTCTCTACGAAGATCTAAGCCAGGAACTGAACTATAACATCATGTTCAGTCCGCGTGGCGTAATCATGCTGGCGCAGACCCAGCACGAGATTCGCGGCTATCAGCGTACTGCGCATGCGAATGCGCTGCAGGGTGTTCAGACCGAATGGATTGGGCCCGAGCGTGTGAAAGAACTGGTGCCGATCATTAATCTGGAAGGTCCGCGCTATCCGGTTCTGGGCGGGCTTTGGCAGGAACGTGGTGGGACCGCGCGCCATGATGCGGTGGCATGGGGCTATGCCCGTGCATGCTCGGCCATGGGTATGGACATCATCCAGAAATGCGAAGTCACCGGCGTCCGGTCCGAAAACGGTCGTGTTGTCGGGGTCGATACCACAAAAGGGGCCATCGATTGTGACAAGCTGGGGATCGTGGTTGCGGGGCATTCCGGCCAGTTGGCTGAGATGGCGGGCTTCCGTCTGCCGCTTGAGGCCGTCGCGCTGCAGGCGCTGGTATCTGAGCCGATCAAACCCTGCATGGATGTCGTTGTGATGGCGAACACCGTACACGGCTACATGTCTCAGTCCGACAAGGGCGAGATGGTGATTGGTGGTGGCACGGACGGGTTCAACAACTATACCCAGCGCGGCAGCTTTCATCATATCGAGGAAACGGTACGCGCATTGGTCGAAACTTTCCCGATGATCTCGCGCCTGAAAATGCTGCGCCAGTGGGGCGGTATTGTGGATATGACCGGCGACCGTTCACCCATCCTGTCGAAAACACCGCTTAATGGCTGCTTTATCAACGCAGGCTGGGGCACCGGCGGCTTCAAGGCCATTCCGGGATCGGGCTGGGGCATGGCACAGCTGATGGCCACGGGGCATTCACCACTGACCGAAGCCTTCTCGCTGGATCGTTTCAAAGAAGGCCGCTTCATCGACGAAAGCGTCGCGGCCGGGGTGGCGCACTGATGAAGATTTTTCGTCGAAAAATCTCGCACGCCCGTCACGCAGAATCTGCAGGCAGATACGTCTCGCCTGCTGCCAAGAGGATGATCACATGCTGATCTTGAAATGCCCCTATTGCGGCGTCGAAGCCGAAGAAACTGAACTGGCTGCAGGTGGCGAGGCGCATTTGAAGCGTTATGGCCCGGGCTCGTCAGATGATGAGTTCCACGACTACCTGTTCATGCGCGAAAACCCCAAGGGCGTTCATTTCGAACGCTGGCGCCATGCCAATGGGTGCGGCAAGTGGTTCCACGCCGCGCGCTGTACGAACACGCTTGAGGTCTTTGGCACCTATTCGGCGCAGACAACCGAGCCGCCCCAAGAGATCAAGGACGCCATCACCGCCAAGCGTCCCGGCTGGACGTGGAGAGAGTACAAATGATCTGTACAGCCATCCAAAATACCGCCTGCGAAAGGTCCGCATCATGAGCACCCGTCTCGCAAAACATGGCCGTTTGATTGATCGGTCGAAAAAGGTCAACTTCACCTTCAACGGCACCTCGATGCAGGGCTACGAGGGCGATACGCTCGCGTCTGCCTTGCTGGCAAATGATCAGATGATGATGGGCCGGTCGTTCAAGTATCACCGCCCGCGCGGCGTGGTCGCCAGTGGCGCGGAAGAGCCAAACGCTCTGGTCGGTCTGGGTGAGGGCAACCGGTTTGAGCCGAACCAGCGCGCCACCACGACAGAGCTGTTCAATGGTCTGACATCCGCATCACAGAACCACTGGCCGAACCTCGAGTTCGACATCGGCGCGATCAATACGCATCTGTCGCGGTTTCTGCCAGCCGGATTCTATTACAAGATGTTCATCCATCCGAAACCGTTCTGGAAACATGTTTACGAGCCGTTTATTCGCCAGTCGGCGGGTTTGGGCAAAGCGCCCGACAAGGACAACCGTGACGCGGACACATACGAGCATTTTTACGCCTTCACTGATGTCTTGGTGATTGGTGGTGGTATCGCGGGTTTGCAGGCCGCCAAGGTGGCAGCCCAAACCGGTGCCAAGGTGATGCTGATCGAGCAGACTGCGCACTGGGGTGGTCGTGCTCCGGTTGATGGCGGAACCATCAATGGTGAGCCTGTGGATAAGTTCGTGGAACAATTGGTTTCCGAAATCGAAACAATGGACAACGTCACCATGCGCAATCGTTGCATGGGTGCGGGGGTCTATGACCATGGTTATGTACTGGGTTATGAGCGTCTGACAGACCACAAACCGGGTGTTCAGGGGCCGCGTCACCGCCTGTGGCGCATTCGTGCGAAGCAGGTCGTGACCGCGACCGGTGCCATCGAGCGTCCGCTGTCATTCGCAGGCAATGATGTGCCTGGCGTTATGCTGGCCTCTGCCATGCGCGACTATGTGGTCAACTGGGGCGTGACGCCGGGCGAGCGTGTGATTGTCGCCACCAACAATGATGACGCCTACCGGACTGCAATTACCTTGAAACAGGCCGGTGTCGATGTCCTGCGCGTGGTTGATGCGCGCGACACCGCCGGACCTCTGGCCGAAGAGGCGCGTCAGCTGGGTATCCGCGTCGATCCGGGCAAGGCGATCGCAAAGGTCAAAGGCGGCAAGCGGGTCAAGAAAGTTGCGATCTGCAATCAAGAGGGGATCGGAGGCGCCCGGGAAGAGGTCGAATGCGATGCGATTGCCATGTCAGGTGGCTGGTCTCCGGTCGTGCATATGTGGTCGCATTGCGGCGGTAAGCTGATCTGGGACGAGGCGAACGCGCATTTCCGCCCCGATCCTTCACGTCCTCCGCTGGGGGCAGACGGTGAAGGTTTTGTTCTGGCGGCAGGGGCTTCGAACGGCCCGCTGGCCCTGGGGGATGTCCTGAAGGATGCAGATACTGCCGGCAAAGCGGCAGCGAAGGCGGCCGGGTTCTCCGCGAAGCGCACCAAAGCGCCAGTTGGTGAGACTACGGCCGAGGCCCCAATGGCCGCTGTCTGGCTCATGCCTTCTAATGCCGAGATTGATCTGCGCATGAAATCGTGGCTGGACTTCCAGAACGACGTCAAGGTCTCGGACGTGCAACTGGCTGCGCGCGAGGGCTATGAAAGTGTCGAGCACACCAAGCGTTACACCACGCTGGGCATGGCAACGGATCAGGGTAAGTTGAGTAATATCAACGGTCTGGCAATCCTTGCTGATGCGCTGGATTCGGAGATCCCGAAGGTCGGTACCACCACCTTCCGCCCGCCATATACTCCAATCTCGATGGCTTCGATTGGTGGTGAAGCGCGTGGTGAGGTGTTCCAGCCGATCCGTCAAACGCCGATGCATAACTGGCACGATAAGAACGGGGCCGATTGGGAGCCGGTCGGCCATTGGCGTCGAACCTATGCCTATGTGCGACCCGGAGAATCCGTGCATGATGCGGTGAATCGCGAGGTTAAAAACACCCGCGAAAACCTCGGGCTGTTGGACGCTTCGACCCTCGGCAAGCTGATCGTCAAAGGCCCCGACGCAGGCAAGTTCCTGGACATGATGTACACCAACATGATGTCCACGCTGAAGGTCGGCAAATGCCGCTATGGCCTGATGTGTTCCGAGAATGGCTTCCTGATCGACGACGGCGTTGTTGCCCGCATCGATGAGGACACGTGGCTGTGCCACACCACCACCGGCGGGGCCGAGCGTATCCATGGCCACATGGAAGAATGGCTGCAGACCGAGTGGTGGGACTGGAAAGTCTACGTCGCGAACGTCACCGAGCAATATGCGCAGGTCGCCGTGGTAGGTCCGAACGCCCGCAAGGTACTTGAGAAGCTGGGCGGCATGGATCTGTCGAAAGAGGCGCTGCCCTTCATGGAATGGCGCGATGGCAAGATCGGCGCATTCGACGCGCGGGCCTACCGTATCTCGTTCTCGGGTGAGCTGTCCTATGAGATCGCGGTCCCTGCAAGCCAAGGTCAGGCGTTCTGGGACGCTCTGATCGAGGCAGGGCAGGAGTTCGGAGTGATGCCATACGGCACCGAATGTCTGCATATTCTGCGTGCCGAGAAAGGCTTTATCATGATCGGCGATGAGACCGACGGCACCGTGATCCCGCAGGATCTGGGGCTGCACTGGGCGCTCTCCAAAAAGAAAGAGGACTACCTCGGCAAACGCGCCCATTCGCGGACCCATATGGCCGATCCTGAACGCTGGAAACTGGTTGGTCTTGAGACTGTGGATGGATCGGTTCTGCCCGACGGAGCATATGCGGTTGGCGAAGGCGTGAATGCCAATGGTCAGCGCAACATGATCGGGCGCGTAACCTCGACCTACTACTCGGCCAATCTGGGCAAAGGCATCGCCATGGGCCTGATCAAACACGGCCCCGATCGGATGGGCGAAGTGGTCGAGTTCCCGGGAACCGACGGCAAAACTTATAAGGCCAAGATCGTGGACCCGATCTTCTATGACAAGGACGGGGAGAAGCAGAATGTCTGAACCCATCAGCGCACTGAACCACGCCTCTTATGATGGCATCGCCAAGGTTGAGGAATGCGGTCTGCAGGGCATGATCACACTGCGCGGTGATCTGTCGGACAAGGTACTGGCCAAGGCTGTCAAAGATGCCACCGGGCAGAAAGTGCCCGGTCAGCGTGAAGCGTTTGTGAATGGCGACACCGGTGTTTGCTGGATGTCCACCGACGAATTTCTGGTGCTTGTGCCTTATGCCGAGGTCGAGGCCAAGCTGGCCGCGATGACCAACGCGCTAAGCGGTACGCACGCGCTGGCGGTTAACGTCTCCGACGCGCGGGCCGTATTCCGCGTTTCGGGCGCGAGTGCGCGCGAGGTATTGGGCAAGCTGGCTCCGGTCGATCTATCCGCCGAAGCATTCCAACCCGGCCAGATCCGCCGCTCTCGTTTGGCGCAGGTGGCCGGTGCTTTCTGGATGGACGAAGCTGAAACCTTCCGCATCGTCTGCTTCCGCTCTGCGGCGGATTATGCGTTCAAATTGCTGAAGGTTGCGGCGCAGCCCCGCAGCGAGGTCGGGGTTTATTAAGCCCTGATCGCCTGATGATATGTGGGTGAGGGGGCTTTGCCCCTTCGGCCTGCGGCCTCACTCCCAAGGTATTTCTGTCTAGATGAAGGCCGGATCTCTGGTTCGGGTGTCAGGGGTTCGCGCTGAAAAGGAATGTCGGGAACTGAGTGAGTGCACGCTGGCCGGTGAGGGCTGACTTGCCGGTTTCGCCTGTGTGTGGGTCGTGGCAATGGCGATAGAAAGCCAGGCCTTCTGATAGTTTGTTCATGGCCGCGCTGCGGTTGTCTGCGGTCAGATAAGGTGCGTGCGTTGAGAGAAACAGCGCTGGGTTATCTTTTTCTAACCAAGGCAGCAGAGAAGGTAGGACCGAAAATTCAGCGCCTTCGATATCCATTTTGACCAAAGACACGTTAGACAGGTCGACGGATTCAGAAAATTGATCCCAACCGATGGTAAGTGCGTCAGTGCCATGGCTTCCTTCGTGGAGCAATGATGACGTTGAATCGCCTGCCTCTCCGTGCGCCGATGCCATTCGGGTTACTCCAAACCCATCAGACAATGCGATGCTGAAAGCTGATACGTTGCGGATGTCGTTCAGCTCCAGATTCCAGGCCAAATGGCGATAGGCCACTGGGTCAGGCTCAAAACACCACACATGGCGAGCGCGGCGCGCGGCATAGAGGACCGTGGGGCCGATCCATGCACCGATATCAAGATAGTCCTTTTCGGGCGACAGATATTGGTCCAGCACCGAAAATGTCTCGGGTTCCCACTCCCCGGCTGATACCTTGCGCCAGAATTTCGAGTGGTAAGGGTCCAGGCGAAAGGGTTCACCGTTCAAGTTGCCCGCATAGTATCCGCGGGCGCGATAGAACATTTTGCGCGCCTGTGTCAGCATCGCGGACCTCCGGGTTTTTGTGTTGCGGCCCTTGACCTGCGGCGGCTGTCAAAGCATTTAACCTTTGGAACCGCAACATTCATTTTCAACAGGGGGCCGAGATGGCTTTTGAACTTCCTGATCTTCCTTATGCACATGACGCGCTGGCAGCCAAGGGTATGTCCGCGGAAACGCTGGAATATCACCACGACCTGCACCACAAAGCCTATGTCGACAACGGCAACAAGCTGATTGCGGGCACCGAGTGGGACGGCAAGTCGCTGGAAGAGATCATCGTTGGCACCTACGACGCAAACGCCGTCGCGCAGAACGGTATCTTCAACAACATCAGCCAGCTGTGGAATCACAACCAGTTCTGGGAGATGATGGGCCCCGGCGGCAACGCGATGCCTGGCGAGCTGGAGAAAGCTCTGACCGAAAGCTTTGGTTCGGTTGATGAATTCAAATCGCAGTTCAGCGCTGCCGGTGCTGGTCAGTTCGGCTCGGGTTGGGCGTGGCTGGTCAAGAATGCCGATGGCTCGCTGGCTGTCACAAAGACCGAGAACGGCGTGAACCCGCTGTGCTTTGGTCAGACCGCGCTGCTGGGCTGTGACGTGTGGGAGCATTCCTACTACATCGACTTCCGCAACAAGCGTCCGGCTTACCTGTCGAACTTCCTCGACAACCTGGTAAACTGGGAAAACGTCGCCTCGCGGATGTGATCCACGCTTGGTAGAACTTAACGAATGGCCCGCTGGCAGTGATGCTGGCGGGCCTTTTTCTTAGGAAATGATGAGTGGCCGGTGAAAACCTGCCGGTACGTCAACTTTCATGCTCGCACCCATTGTGTGCCGCCTTCCAGCACCTACGTAAAGTAGGCGGAGGGAGAGAACCGCCAATCAACCAAATACCGACCAGACTGCGCGCGAAACACCAACGCCGCATAGCCGGACGAGTGTGTCTAAGGGACAGGCGAAGGCCAACCAAAGCGATACAGGAGATCACGAATGGCTGCACTTGAACAGGGAACATGGGTTATCATCGCCGATGGGGAAAAAGCGCTGGTGATGGAGAATATCACGGACGCACAAGACCCCAATCTGGTTGTCGTGTCGGTCGAAGAACAGGACGCGGCGCCGTCCAAGCCAACAGACCGGGCAGGGCGGCGGCCTGATACGGGACCGAACCAGAAATCAGCGGTTGAAGAAGAGACATGGAAGACCCACGCCAAATCTCTGTTCGTTCAGGATGTGGCGAACCTTCTGAATCGCAAGGGTCTGAAAGGGGCCTATAAACGATTGGTGTTGGTTGCCAGTCCGCATGTTCTGGGCCTCTTGCGCCGTCGGCTGCACAGTGAAGTACTGGCAAAGGTCGTGGCCGAAGTCGACAAAACACTCACAAACCACCCGTTGCACAAGGTCGAACGGATACTGAAGACCCGGTTGGCAAAACCTGCCTAATCGAATGCTGAGACTCGGGCGGTTTGCGCCGCCCGATTGCCGGTTTTTCTTAGTTCAGTAATTTGTGAAGCGCGGACATGGTCGCATCCGGTGTGTCGACCCAGGTGATGAATTCTGCCAGAGAACCATCTGCAAACCCCTGATCGATCAGTTGATCCAGCAGCGTGTGTAGCGTGTCCCAGTACCCGTCAACATTCATCACCAGAATGGGTTTGTCATGCAGCCCCAGTTGACGCCAAGTCAGCGCTTCGAACAGCTCGTCCAATGATCCGGGGCCGCCGGGCAGGACAACTACGGCATCCGCGTTCATGATCATCACTTTTTTACGCTCGTGCATCGTCTCGGTCACGATGAACCGGGTAAGGTCGGTCTTGCCGACCTCGCGCTGAAGCAAGTGCACCGGGATCACCCCAAATGTATCGCCGCCGGACGATTGCGCTGCACGCGCGACCTCGCCCATAAGACCCACATCTCCGGCCCCGTAGACCAGCCGCCAGCCTTCGTTGGCCAACAAGGTTCCAAAGCTGTGGGCAGCGGCGGAGTAGGCAGGATTCACACCATTGCGTGACCCGCAATACACACAGACGGATTTCTGGGACATAGGTAGGGCTCTCTGCTCTTGTGTTAGGGGTTTTGACCCCTGATAGCGGGATTGATAGGTTGGCTCAACCGCTCCATGAAATGCGCGCCAAACTGGGCATTTCCCGGGCGGAGTGAAAGGAAAAGAATGAACGCCAAATCGGGAAGCGGAGGTTCTGGTACCTTCATATGGGGGCTGGTTGCCGGGATCGTTGTGGTGCTCGTTGCGGGCGGGTTGTACCTGTCCGGTCTGTTCGGCGAGCCGGAACAGCAGGCTGAGCAGGAAGCAACCGAAACATCCGAGCCGATTGCGGAGGTCGCCGAGCCGGAAACCCAGCCAGCGGAGGCACAGCCCGAAAGCCAGGCGGCGGAAGCCGGCGAATCTGTTGCTGAAGACACACCGCCCGAGATTTCCGATCAAACTCCGGGTAGCGAAGAAGCGGATGTTCCGGTTTTGGCCGCGCCGGTTCTGGATCAGATATTCGTTGAGTCCGATGGAAACGCGGTACTGTCCGGCAATGCCGAACCGGGGTCCGAGGTCAGTGTTCTGCTGGACGGTGAGACTGTTCACAGCTTCACCGTCGATGACAGCGGCCAGTTCGCCGAGTTTGTATCGATCCCGTTTGCAGACGACGCTCGCGGGCTTGTTCTTGAGACCCGGAAAGGCGAAGACACCAGCCGTTCAGATGATTATCTGATCGCGGCGCTGCCCGAACCGGCTCCACCGGCCGTGTCGGAGCCCGCTGCCGATGAGCCGGTCGAAGAGGTTGCCGAGGCACAGACGACGGATACGGAAACAACCGATCAGCAAGCAGCCAACCAAGTTGAAACCGAAGAGAATGAACCAGAAGTTGCAGGTGCCGCAACGCCACCTGTGAATGAGACCGCGCCCGCGACTGAAACTCAGCCGGAATCAGGCGACGCGCCTGACCAGCAGGTTGCGATCCTGCGCTCGGGCGAAGAAGGGGTTGAACTTTTGCAAGCACCCACTGTTCAGGATACGCCGCCAGAGCAGATTGCCCTGGACACGATTGGCTATTCGGACGCGGGTGATGTGGAATTGACCGGGCGGGCACAGGATGGATCGGCCGTACGCTTGTATCTGGACAACCAGCTTGTGGCCGACATTGCGCCAGCGACTGACGGGCAATGGCGCGGCGAGGTCGAGGGCATTGACCCCGGGGTATACACTCTGAGAGTGGATGAGGTTGCCCCTGATGGCACTGTGGTCAGCAGGCTTGAAACGCCGTTCAAACGCGAACCCGTCGAGGTCCTGCGCGCGACCGAAACCACCAATCCGGGTGAGGCCTCAACCGACGCTCCGGCGATCCGCTCGGTCACGGTTCAAAAGGGTGATACGCTTTGGGCGATCTCGCGCGACCGGTTTGGTGACGGTGTGCTGTATGTCAAACTTTTCGAGGCTAACAAAGATTCGATCCGTGATCCTGACCTGATCTATCCAGGGCAGATTTTCACCATTCCTGAATAAACATGACCACTGGCCCAACCCGGGCCAGGGCTTTTCTCTGACCGCAGTTAAGGTACGTGATGAGACAACCATCCGCGATCAAAACCGACACGGACGAGCATCGTTCGGGCTGGCGAACCATCCGCAAGGTTTCGCCCTATCTTTGGCCCGAGGACGAGCCATGGGTGAAACGGCGTGTCATTTTGGCGATGGCGATGCTGGTGCTGGCCAAGTTGATCGCTGTGTATACTCCCATCCTGTACAAAGGTGCCGTGGATGGTTTGGCGGGCGAAGGTGTACCGCCGCTTGCGTCGGGTGCGATCGGATTGACCGTTGCCTATGGTGTGGCCCGTATGATGACTGTTGGCTTCCAGCAATTGCGGGATGCGTTCTTTGCGCCGGTTGGGCAACGCGCGCTGCGAGCGCTGGCGCTTGAGACGTTCCAGCACATTCACCAGCTCTCGATGCGCTATCACGTGACCCGGCGCACGGGTGGTCTCAGCCGGATAATCGAGCGGGGCGTGAAAGGCGTAGAGTTTCTGTTGCGGTTTCTGCTGTTTTCAATCGGGCCGCTGATCCTGGAATTGCTTCTGGTGTCGATCATCCTGCTATGGTTATTCGACGTCTGGTATCTGGTCGTCGTTGCGGTGACGATTGCGCTTTATATATGGTTCACCTTTGCGGTGACCGAGTGGCGCGTGAAGCTGCGGCGCGAGATGAACGATCAGGATACCGAGGCCAACCAGCGCGCCATCGACAGCCTGCTGAACTTCGAAACAGTCAAGTATTTCAATGCCGAAACCCGCGAAGCCGAACGGTATGATGTTTCGATGAAAGGTTACGCGAAGGCCGCGCTGAAGACGGCCTATTCGCTGGCATTCCTGAATTTTGGTCAGTCGTTCCTGATCACATGTGGCCTGATTGGCGTGATGGTTCTGGCTGCAATGGGCGTGCAGAAGGGGGCGCTGACCGTCGGCGATTTCGTGATGGTTAATGCTTATATGATCCAGATAACCGTACCGCTGAATTTTCTTGGCACGGTGTACCGCGAAATTCGTCAGTCACTGGTGGATATGGGGCAGATGTTTGATCTGTTGGAACAGCCAGCAGAAGTGATGGACAAACCCTGCGCCCCGAACCTGAAGGTAAATGGTGGGGAGGTCACGCTTGAAGATGTCCGCTTTGGATACGAGCCTGATCGCGAAATCCTCAAGGGCGTTTCCTTGGCCGTACCAGCCGGTCAGACCGTTGCGATTGTCGGCGCCACCGGGTCTGGGAAATCCACAATCGGGCGGCTCCTGTTTCGGTTCTACGATGTCACCGGCGGGTCGCTGAAAATCGACGGGCAGGATGTGCGCGATGTTAGCCAGTCAAGCCTGCATGCCTCGATCGGTGTCGTTCCGCAGGATACGGTCCTGTTCAATGACACGATCCGATACAATATCGCTTATGGGCGCGAAGGCGCGACCCAGCAGGATGTAGAGACCGCCGCCAAATCCGCGCAGATTCATGATTTCATCGTCAGCCTGCCAGAAGGATACGATACCAAGGTCGGTGAACGCGGCCTGAAACTATCAGGCGGTGAAAAGCAACGCGTCGGCATCGCCCGAACCTTGCTAAAAAACCCGCCGATCCTGTTGTTGGACGAAGCGACGTCAGCCTTGGATACGGATACCGAGCAGGACATCAAAGATGCTTTGGCCCGAGCGGGTGAGGGGCGGACGGTGATCACCATCGCACACCGCCTTAGCACCATTGCCGAGGCGGACCGGATCGTCGTGCTGGAACGTGGTGAGATCATTGAGCAGGGCACGCATGATGAGCTGCTCAGCCGCGAAGGGCGATATGCCCAGCTATGGAACCGTCAACAGGCCGACAGCGAAGCGGCCTAGGCCCGACAGCCTTGACTGCCTATGATTGTGCGGATCGGTTCGAAAAGAAAATCGACTGCTGTGGTACGGTTTCCGTTTGACGCGGATCCGCCGCCGCGACACTTTGCAGACCGAAACACAGACAAGGAAAAACTTCATGAAAATGCGAGCAGCAGCAGCGTTGACTGCAACACTGTTGATGGCCACTTCGGCGGCAGCCGAGGATCTGGAATTCTTGATTATCAACGAAACCAGCTATGACCTGGTTGAGTTCAACGTGTCTCCGGCCTCGTCCGGCAGCTGGGAAGGCAACCTGCTTGAGGGTGGTTATCTGGGCGCGGATTACGAAGTAGACGTCCTTATTGCGGACGGGCTGACCACCTGTGTCTATGACATCCGCGGTGTTTTCAGCGACGGAGAATCGATTGAAGACTATGGTCTGAACCTGTGTGATCTGGGCGAATACGCGTTCGTCGAGTAACGCGTCTGCCAGAATTGAAAAGGCGAGCCCGAAGGCTCGCCTTTTTTTATTCCGCCGCCTTCAACGGTGTTGTTGGAGGATGATCAGGGCGGTCGTCCTGAGCGCTCTGATCAGGGGCAGCTTTGTCCTGTTCATCGGTCCAGATCATTTCGGCTGCTTGCACATCTCTCGCGCTTTGGCCGATTGCCATGTCCTGCGCGATTTGGCTGGATCGGCCCGCCGTGGCGCGAGCCAGCGCCTTACCCAGCCATACCGCGTAGGTTGTGACCCACACTCGCAGCGCCAGGAATGACGGCGTCACGATCAGTGTCAACACCGTGGCCGTACCCAAGCCAAAGACCACCGCCGTGGCCAGCTGTTTCCACCACAATGCCGTGGGGCTGTCGATCGAATACCCTCCGCCGATGAAATCCAGCGACAGGCCGAACATCATCGGGGTCAGACCCGCCATTGTTGTCAGCGTAGTCAGCAGAACCGGACGGATGCGCGCCTCAGCCGTGCGGACAATTGCATCAATGCGAGACATGTAGCCGCTATATTCCTGGTAGGTGTCGATCAGAACAATGTTGTTGTTCACCACGATCCCGGCCAACGCCACGATCCCGGTCCCGGTCATGATGATCGAGAACGGTTGTTGCATTACCATCATGCCCAGCAACACGCCGGTCGTAGACAGAACCACGGCCAGCAGCACCAGCACCGAGTTGTAGAACGAGTTGAACTGCGCCAGCAGGATCACGAACATTAGACCCAGTGCTGCCAGGAATGCGCTGGACAGGAACGCCTGGCTTTCAGCCTGATCCTCCTGATCGCCGGTCCATTCCCAAGTGATGGTGCGACCAAAAGGGTCGGTTTCCAGCCACTCGGTCAGCACGGCAATCCGTTCGTTCGGATTGATCAAGGCAAACCGAGCGTCACCGCTTTCGATGGCGGACCGCACTTCACCCACGTTCTCGGCACCCGTTAGTTGTACGAGTTCGAACTCTGCTCCGTCCGCGCTGGTAATCGTGGTGCCAGTTGGTGTGGCACCTTCGCCAATCGCGCGCACGGTTGCCAAACGCAGCTCTGCACCGTCAGGACCGGTGGTCACGATCTTGCTCAGCCCAGGCTCGACATCCGCTTTAACGTCATAGTAGCGCTGTTGATCCACGCGATTGATCTCGGCGAGCTTAGCCACGGGTTTGCGGGTGACGAAGTTCGACAGGGGGACCAACCCGTCCGGTGTGCGAACTTTCAGCGTATCCAGCGTCGACAGGACGCGATCCTGATCAGGTAGGCGGACGCGGATTTCTACCTCTTCATCGGTTGAATCCGGTCGCATTTCACCCAGCAAGATGCCACGCGTCACAAGCTGTACCATCGCGCCAACGGTTGCGACGTCCGCGCCGAATCGACCCGCCTTGGCCACGTCCACGTCGATCTGCCAGTCGATGCCGGGCAGGGGCAGGGTGTCCTCGATCTTGATCAAGCCGGGTGTGGTGTCAAAGGCTTCTCGTGCTGTGACGGTCGCGGCCGTCAGATCCTCCCAGCTATCGCCTTTGATGCGCAGATGAACGGGCTTGGCGGAAGCAGGACCTTGTTCCAGCGCCTGAAGATCAACGATAAAGCCAGGAAGGGTTGCCAGCTCTGCGGTCAGTTCGTCCAGAACAAAATTGCCGTCATATTCCGCCGCGACCTCTTCCTTTGCAAAGCCAAGTAGGCCTGCAATCGGTCCCCAGAACCAACCGGTAATCTGTTCAGAGCTGATTGGGCGATCTTCCCAAGGAATGAGCTCGAACTGGACGCGACCAATTGTGTCGGCGGGGGCTTCTGCACCGCCATTGTTCTGATTGAGCCCGCCTTCGCCCGCAAAGGCAAATACGTTGATCACCGCCGGGTGTTCGCTGATTACGCGCTCGGCCTCAAGAACCATTTCGTCCTTTTCAGCCAGAGACAGGTTGCCGCGCGCCCGGACATAGGCCGTGGCCTGTTCCGGTTCGCTTTCCACGAAGAATTCAACGCCGCGAGAGTTTTGCGGGAATATGATGAATGCGACCCAGAACACCGCCGCAAAGACGACTGCGATGGACACCACCGGCATGACCGGATTGCCGACTAGGAACTTGATCACATAACCGAAGGGCGTGTGCTCTTTAGCGGTATGAACATGTTCATCCGGGGCGCGTTCGATCTTGGCAGCACTCAGCGTGACCGACCCAGCAAAGGCGCCGAACAGAAACAGTAGCACGCCAGAAAGTGAACCGCCGGGCAGCAGATAGTTGGGGTTCAAGACCTGCATTGCGCCGAGGAAGATCATATACAGTGAAGGCGGTACCAGAAGCACTCGCAGCCACCAAGGCGTGCGGGCTCGCAGCCAGTTCGAGCTGCGCTCGAAACTGCGGCTCATACGGCCCGAGACACCGCCCACGACCGGCAGGTAGATCAGTGCCACAATCAGCGAGGCCGACAGAACGAAGATCAGCGTGATGGGCAGCATCTTCATGAACTCGCCGGGAATACCGGGCCAGAACAACATCGGAAGAAATGCACACAGTGTAGTGGCCGTCGACGAAACAATCGGCCAGAACATCCGTTGCGCCGCCTCGACATAGGCGTGCATCGGACCAACGCCTTCTTTAATGCGCTTGTCGGCATATTCCACAACAACGATGGCGCCATCGACCAGCATGCCCACGGCAAGGATCAGGCCAAACATCACCATATTCGAGATGGTGACCCCGATCATCGCGAGGAAGGCGAAGCACAACAGAAACGAGGTTGGAATGGCAAAACCCACCAACAACGCGGCGCGTGTTCCCAACGAAGCCAGCACCACGATCATCACGAGCGCGACGGCGGTCAGAACCGATCCTTCAAGCTGGCGCACCATTGAATCGACGATGCGGCTTTGGTCGTTCGAGGTGCCCACATCAACAGCGGCCTGCAGCTCGGCTGGCCACTTGATCTGTTCTTCGGCGACAGTGGCTTTGATCAGCGCAACGGTGTCGATCAGATTGAAGCCCTTGCGCTTGACCACCTGCAGCGCGACGGTGGGTTCGCCGTTGAACCGGGCCGTGCCCGCGCGGTCTTCAAACGTATAGTTGATTTCGGCCAGTTCGCCTAAGGTGACCACGCGGTCTCCGTTGACCTTTACGGGCAGGCCATAGACGTCCTGAGCAGTCTTAAATGACGACGGGATCTTGACCGAGAACGTGCCCTGTTCGGTCTCGACCTCACCTGCAGCGATCAGTTGGTTGTTGTTTTGCACAACGTTGATCAGTTCGGCGGCCGTGACGTTGTAGGCCTCAAGCCGCAGCGGGTCGATCACGACCTCAAGCATTTCATCGCGGTTTCCGGCAATGCCAGCTTCCAGCACTGCGTCCAACGCCTCAAGTTCGTCCTGCAGATCTTTGGCAACGCGCGCCATTGTACGCTCTGGTACCGGGCCGGTCAGGTTGACGATGACGATGGGAAACTCGGAGAAGTTGACCTCGGTAATCGTGTATTGCTCAGCCCCATCAGGGAAATCAGCTTGCGCGGTGTTCATGGCATCGCGAACATCCGCGATGGTGGCGGATTTGTCCCAACCGAACTCGAACTCCAGCAGAATGCCTGCGTAGCCCTCGGCGGCGGTGGCGGTCATCGTGTCCAACCCGTCGAGATCGGCCATCTCGGTTTCCATCGGCCTGATCAGCAGGCTTTCGCTGTCCTCGGCTGAAATCCCTGGAAACTGCACCGACACAAAGAGCATCGGGATATCGATGTCGGGTTCACCCTCTTTTGGGAGCCCGACATAAGCATACCCGCCGATAACCAGCGAAATCGCGATGAAAGCCAGCACCATTCTGGCACGGCTTGCGGCCCAACTGACGATACCCGTCATTGCGATGCTTCCCTGTATGTCGGCGCGACCGTCACACCACGTGTGACGAATTCCTGCCCGATCACGATGATATCAGCAGTTTCCGGCAGGCCACCAACCCATACACCATCAGCGGTGTCACGTAGAAGGCGGATCGGAACAAAATCAACGACATTGTCGGCTACCACTGTGCGAACACCAAGCTCACCTTCATTGTTCAAGGTCAGTGCGGATTGGGGCAGCAGATGTGCCTTGACCCCTTCGGCCGCGATCTGAATGTTGGCGGTTTGGCCGTCACGGATCAGCAGTTCCGGGTTTGGCACTGTGATCTCGACCTCGAATGTCCGCGTGGTTTCATCGGCCGAACGGCTGAGGAAGGTCACGCGCCCCTCGACCTGCAGACCCGTAACCAACTGCGCAGTTGCCATCGATCCGACAATGATCCGATTCACTTCTGATTCAGGCACAAAACCCACCAGCTTGATCGGATCGAGCTGGATGACGGTTGCGCAGAGCGAGCCGGGCTGCATCAGGCTGCCCAATTCCGCAGTATCACTTTCAAGCAGACCCTTGAACGGTGCGCTGATGGTCAGGCGATCAATCTCGCGCTGAGCGGCTGCTACTGCTGCGGTGGCGGCTTCAATCCCGGCTTGCGTAGCTTCCAAACCGGCCTCGGCGGATTTGATTCCGGCCTCGGCAGTGCTCATTTCAGCTTCGCTTGAGATACGGCGCGTTTCTGATCCAAACCCGGTTTCCGACAGCTTGCGGGCTGCTTTCAGATTGATTTCGGCTTCAGCCAAACGGGCATGGGCTTCTTCCAGGCGCGCTTCGGCCTCGGGAACGCGGCTTTCGGCCTCAAGCTTGGCTGCCATGGCTTCGGCCAGGCTCGCGGGCCGGGTTCCGGGATCAAGCTCGCACAGCAGATCTCCTGCTTCGACAAAAGCTCCTTTGCGCTTGGGCTCGGACAGGACTGTCGAAATGGTTTCGGCAAGGACCTCGACCTGGCGGTTTGCCTTGGTCTGACCCCGTAATTGAACGGCGCTGCCGATCTCGCGCGCAGTCGAGCGCAGCACGACAACGCCGATCGAGTCCGGTGATTGCACCGATTCCGAGGCCTCGGTCGCGGTCTCGGATGGCTCGTCTCCGCGACCTGCAAAAGCAAACAGCGCGTCGCGCTCGAAAACAAGAAAATACAACGCAACAATAACCAAAATGGCGTTAACGAATGAAATCAATCGCATGCGGTAGAATCTCCAGATCTGTTCGCGCGGTCGGCTTTAGCCGCTATCCCTTAAAATGGGGCTGTGGCCATGTCTTTTCCATACTGAACTGAATAGTTCGGTTTAGTTTTTTACGCAAGGGTCACCCACATGGTGGCAAATGTATGAATTCGGGCACTTGGCTTGGCCTGATCGCCGGGGTATGACATGGCGCTAGAAAACCGGACACTTAAGCCTGGGGGCAGGGATGAGCGACGCCGACAGTTTTATTGAAGAGGTCACCGAAGAGGTGCGCCGCGATCGCATGTACCTTCTTTTGCGCCGTTGGGGCTGGGTTGGTGTGCTGGCTGTCGTGGCCATTGTCGGGGGCGCTGCGTTCAACGAATACCGAAAAGCACGTGATACCAACCAGGCCGAGGCTCTGGGTGATGCGATTCTGTCGGCGCTGGCTGAAAACGGATCAGCCGAACGGGCACAAAGCCTGCAGGCGATCGATGCTGCGTCTGTCGGCGGTGACGCGGTTTTGAACATGTTGCTGTCCGCCTCTCAGGCCGAGGCCGGATCGGCGCAAGATGCGGTGAACAGCCTGAACGCGATCGCCACGCAGGGGGATTTGCCAGAAATCTATCGCGCGATTGCAAGTTTCAAGGCATTGCTACTGCAAACTGACACGATGCCAGTGGCGGATCGTCGTCAGCAGTTCGAAGCGCTGGCCATACCTGGTGCTCCGTTGCGTCTGCTCGCCGAAGAACAATTGGCCCTGATCGATGTGGCCGAGGGCAATACGCAAGCCGCTTTGGACCGTTTGCAGGCGTTGCGCCAGGACGCCGAGGCCAGCGTCGATCTGCAACAGCGCGCGGCTCAACTGATCGTCGCGCTTGGGGGCGAACCCGAGCCCGTGGCGAACCAGCAGGGTTAACCGGCAGCGAAACGGAACATCACAGGCGAGTTTGTAGATTATGCTATCACGTTATTTCTCAGGCTTCGGATTGCCCGTTGCGGCAGCCGCGCTCACCGTTCTCAGCGCCTGTCAGGAACCCGAAGTCATTCTGCCGGGTGAGCGTGAGGATATTCGTGCCTCCATCGACAACGAAACCGTTGAAACCCGTGGCGCCAAACCGATCAGTATTCCGGCTCAAAGCCGCAACGCCAACTGGTCGCAAAGCGCGGGTACACCCGCCTTCCGCACTACCAACGCAGCGCTGAGTGCCACACCGCAGCGTATTTGGTCTGCTAACATTGGGTCCGGCGATAGCCGAAAACAGCGGATCACCGCAGACCCTGTTGTTGCTGGTGGCCTGATATATACGCTCGATTCCGGGGCAAATGTCTCGGCTGTTACGCCCCAAGGGCAGGTCGCCTGGAGCACAAACCTGATCCCGCCGAATGAAAAGGACGGAGATGCCACAGGCGGAGGGCTCGCCTATGCCGACGGTGTGCTTTATGTTTCGTCGGGTTTCGGTAGGCTGACCGCGCTCAATGCGAAATCCGGGGCGCAAAGGTGGCAGAAACGTCTGAATGCAACTGGCAGCGGTGCTCCTTTGGTTAGCGGCGGCATACTCTATCTGGTGGCCGGGGACGAAACCGGTTGGGCGGTGAATACCAAGGATGGGCGGATCATCTGGCAAATCGAAGGCACGCCGAGCGTCGGCAACGTTCTGGGTGCACCTGCGCCCGTGATTGCCTCGGACTTGTCAGTCTTTGCCTTTGGATCGGGTGATGTCGCGGCAACATTCCGCCGGGGCGGTATTTTACGCTGGAACGCGTCCGTTGCAGGCGGGCGTCGGGGCCGAGCGGCAGCTCAGATCGTGGATGTGACCGCCGGGCCCATGGTGTCGGGTAGTTCGGTCATAATCGGCAACCACTCGGGGCGCACGGTTTCCTTCGACGGGAATTCGGGTGAGCGGAACTGGACTGCACCGGAGGGGGCCGTTGATACAGTCTGGCCGGCGGGGAACAGTGTTTTTCTGATCAGTGATCGCAGTCAATTGGTACGGTTGGATGCCGCCGATGGCTCGACTGTCTGGGCCATCGATCTGCCGGGCTTCGTCAAGAACAAGCCGGGCCGCCGAGGTCCGATCTTTGCCCATTACGGCCCGATCATGGCCGGTGGACGCCTTGTCGTGGCTTCGAACGACGGCTATCTGCGCTTCTTCAATCCCGTCGACGGAGCGCTGGTGCATCAGGTCGAAGTGCCGGGTGGCGCGACCACGGCACCGGTTGTGGCGGGTCAGACGCTGTATGTTGTGTCGACCAAGGGCGAACTGCACGCTTTCCGTTGACGACAAGATGCGTTAAAGGGCGCATCTTGAGTCTTGAAAGTTGAGTATCATGTCGCTGACCCTCGCCATCGTGGGGCGCCCGAATGTGGGCAAATCCACTCTGTTCAATCGCCTTGTGGGCAAACGCCTGGCATTGGTCGACGACCAGCCCGGCGTAACGCGTGACCTGCGCGAAGGTGAAGGGCGGCTGGGCGACTTGCGTTTTACCGTGATCGACACGGCGGGTCTTGAGGACGCAACCGATGACAGCTTGCAAGGTCGGATGCGCCGCCTGACCGAGCGTGCAGTGGACATGGCCGATGTCTGCCTGTTCATGATTGACGCGCGGGTGGGCTTGACGCCCACGGACGAAATGTTCGCCGAGATTCTGCGTAAGCGCTCAAAACACGTGATCCTGGCAGCCAACAAGGCCGAAGGGAACGCGGCAGATGCGGGCGTGCTTGAAGCATACAACCTTGGCCTTGGCGAGCCGGTGCGTCTGTCGGGCGAACATGGCGAGGGGATGACGGACCTCTATGCGCAGTTGATGCCACTGGCTGACGCGGCTGAAGAGGCGCGCGTAGAAGAGACACCGCAAACCGATATCGAGCTGGACGAAGACGGGGAAGGCGAATCCCCGCTGATCACCGCTGACAAACCCCTGCAAGTCGCTGTAGTTGGCCGTCCGAATGCCGGTAAATCCACCCTGATCAACAAGATCATCGGCGAGGATCGATTGCTGACCGGCCCCGAGGCCGGGATCACGCGCGACGCGATCAGCTTGCGGATCGACTGGGCCGACCCTGACGGGGACAGCACCCCGATGCGGATTTTTGATACCGCCGGGATGCGGAAGAAGGCCAAGGTGCAGGAGAAGCTTGAGAAACTCTCGGTTTCCGACGGGCTCCGCGCAGTCAAGTTTGCCGAGGTCGTCGTCGTGTTGCTGGATGCGGCTATCCCATTCGAGCAACAGGACCTGCGCATTGCCGATCTGGCCGAACGTGAGGGTCGTGCTGTGGTCGTCGCCGTCAACAAATGGGACATCGAAGAAGACAAACAGGAAAAGCTGCGCGATCTGAAAGAATCCTTCGAACGCTTGCTGCCGCAGTTGCGTGGAGCGCCGCTGATCACAGTCTCGGCTAAAACAGGCCGCGGTTTGGAACGTTTGCGCGCCGCGATATTGCGTGCCCATGACGTGTGGAACCGCCGCGTGCCGACCGCTGCGCTGAACCGTTGGTTGACCGCCATGCTGGAACAGCACCCGCCGCCAGCCCCGCAGGGGCGCCGGATCAAGCTGCGGTATATGACGCAGGCCAAGACCCGCCCGCCCGGGTTTGTGGTCATGTGTTCGCATCCGGACAAGATGCCTGACAGCTATTCGCGTTATCTGGTCAACGGCCTGCGCGAGGATTTTGATATGCCGGGCACCCCTATCCGCCTGACGTTGCGCGGACAGGGCGATAAGAACCCCTACAAAGGGCGGCGCAAGAAAAACGCAGGCGCACTGGCCAAGCATCTCAAGGGACGGGCGTAACTGCGCTAATTTCCAGCATTTTCAGAGAGGGGGCGTGACAGCCCCGTTTCTGCGCGTTAGCATTCAAGCACGTGCATTTGTTTTGCACGTGCTGCTTGTTTGCGGGATCTCCGCACTTAATTTTGAATTTGTGATTGGTCGGACCTCCGTGGGGAGCGGGCGTGATGGATCTGAGAGAATATACAAGACAATACGCGGTGCAGGACAACAAGCTTGCCGCGCTCAGTTATTTCGGAACATTCGCGGTGTATTTCGCATCGCTTACACTGGCGATCACCTATGTCGACCGCTGGTACATCATGATCCCGGCCGGGATCGTTTTTGCCTTCTCTGCCGTGCGTCTCTATGTCCTGCAGCATGATTGCGGGCACCATTCGTTGTTTGAAACGCGCGAGCAGAACGAATGGGCTGGCCATGGGTTATCGCCCTTCACATTTGCCCCGTTCGAGGTGATGAAGCAGAACCACAATCTGCATCACGCCGGAATCGGCAACCTCGAGCATCGCGAGACCGGTGAAATCCACACCATGACGCTGCGTGAATGGAACGAGGCGGATTGGAAAAAGCGTTTGTTTTACCGACTGTATCGGAATCCCTTCATTCTGGTGCCGGTTGGCGCGCTGTTCACATACTTCATCCGCTATCGCTGGCCCAAGAACACCGTGCGGTTCGGTGTTATGGGCGTGGTGCTGCACAACCTCTCGATTGTTGTGTTTTTGGGACTGCTGTATTTGATCGCCGGTGCCACCGGCATTCTGGTCTGGCTGGTGTTTTCGCTCCTGGGCGGGATGCTTGGGGTGTTCCTGGTGTATTTGCAGCACAATTTCGAAGACACCTACTGGGATCGCCGCCCCGAGCTGGATCCGAAGCTGGCTGCGTTGGAGGGGTCCTCGGCGCTGGATTTCGGCTGGTGGTTCGATAATGCGGTGGCCTGCATCACATTGCATGACATCCACCATTTCAATGCCCGCATCCCATCTTACCGGCTGCGCGCGTGCCACTATAACCTGCCGCCAGAATACACACCGCGACGGATCAAGTTTCCCGAGGCAGTGGCTGCGCTGAATCTGAAACTATGGGATGAAGACGCCAAAAGACTTGTCCCATTTCCCAGCCGAACTGCAGGCCATCGCCTGGCCGAAAGCGGGTAACCTCCTATCTAATTCTTGAATTGGCGCTCTCTCAGGAACGTATGTGCTGTGCATTTACAATCTGGGGGAGTTAACGAAAGGAAACGAAATGACCGCAGTTACTGAGGTGCGTGGCGTAGGGCCAGCGCTTGCTAAGGCATTGAATGCAAAGGGCTACAAAACAGCAGAAGCCATTGCCAAGGCCAAACCGGAAGATCTGTCCGGCACCCCGCGCGTCGGTTCCACCCGCGCAGCTAAGCTGATCGCGGCTGCGAAAGAAGTCGTCGGTGCCAAGCCCAAGCCCGCGCGTCGCGCTGCTACCCGCAAGCCTGCAGAGCGGAAATCGGCTGTGCAGCGCGCGACAGCCAAAAGCAATGCGGCTGCGAACAAGGCCGAGGCCGAGCGTAAGGCGGCAAAGGAGCGCGCGGCGGCAGAACAGGCCGCTGCCGAGGCCAAGGCAAAGAAAAAGGCGAAAGCCAAGGCCAAGGCTGAAAAGGCGGCCAAGAAGAAGTCTGAAATGGAGGCGGTGTTTTCCAAAGCCAAGGAAAAGGTCAAGGAAAAGACCAAGAAGGGTAAGAAAAACAAGAAGCCCAAAAAAGACGTTAAGAAAAAGGACGCCAAAAAGAAGGACGATAAGAAGAAGTCCGACAAGAAGCCCGGAAAGAAGAAAGATAAGAAAAAGGCGAAGAAGTGATACTTCTCCGCCTTATCCGATCGGGAACCGGCGCCTGAATGCGCCGGTTTTTTTAAGTCAGCGTGCCGTTGGTTTGAAGGGTTAGCTTGCCGCCCAGATAGGGTGCCAGAACCTCGGGCAGGGTGACCGTCCCATCCGTGTTCTGACCATTTTCCAACACAGCTATCAGGCAGCGCCCCACGGCCAGGCCCGAACCATTCAGGGTATGGACATATTCTGGCTTTCCCCCGGCCTCGGGCCGGAAGCGCGCATTCATGCGGCGCGCCTGAAAATCCCCGCATGTCGAGACCGAGCTGATCTCGCGATAGGTATTTTGGCCCGGCAGCCACGCCTCGATGTCGTAAGTGCGTCGTGCACCAAAGCCCATGTCGCCGGTGCACAAGATCACGGTGCGATAGGGGATGCCCAGCTTTTCGAGAATGCCTTCGGCGCAGCGCAGCATACGTTTCTGTTCATCATCCGACTTGTCCGGATGGGTGACCGAGACCATCTCGACCTTTTCGAACTGGTGCTGCCGCAGCATCCCGCGTGTGTCCTTGCCCGCACTACCAGCCTCGGACCGGAAGCACAGCGAATGCGCGGTATAGCGGCGAGGCAGGTAACTCTCCTCGATCATCGTGTCGTTGACGATGTTGGTCAGCGACACTTCGGAGGTTGGAATCAACCACCAGCCTTCGCGGGTCTGATAGCTGTCTTCTCCAAACTTCGGCAACTGGCCGGTGCCCTGCATCATTTCCGAGAGAACCAGAACCGGGCCGTTGACCTCGGTCAGCTCGTTCTCATTGATATGGGTGTCCAGCATGAACTGCGCCAAAGCGCGGTGGATGCGCGCGACGCCGCCCGAAAGCAGCACAAAGCGCGAGCCGGAGAGTTTGGCAGCCGTCTCAAAATCCATGCCATTCTGAACGGCATCGATTTCAAAATGCTCTTTCGGCGCGAAATCCAATTCGCGTGGTGTGCCCCAGCGGTTGATCTCGACATTGTCGTTCTCATCCGCGCCTTCGGGCACATCCTCGGCGGGCAGGTTCGCGATGCGGATCAGCTGATCGGCCAGCAGAGCATCCAGATCCTTGGCCTCGGTCTGCATCCGCGCCACTTCGGCCTTTTTCTCGGCGACCAGAGCGCGCAGGCGTTCGAATTCAGCTTCATCCCCGCGCCCTTTGGCAGCGCCAACCTCTTTGGAGGCCTTGTTCTGCTCGGCCTGAGCTGTCTCAGCAGCCAGAATCTTGGCGCGGCGGCTTTCGTCCAGCCTCAGCAGGTCTGACGACACCGGCGCGTCCCCGCGGCGCGCAAGGGCGGCGTCGAAGGCGGCTGGGTTTTCGCGTATGGCGCGGATGTCGTGCATGTCCTAGATCCTTAATGCGTGAATCGGTATTGCAGCCTTATGCCGATTCTTCATCACGATTGTAACCTTTGTACTCTAGGAATTTTTCCCACCTGAGACGCGCTTTTTCATAGGGCCGTATCTGTTTGCTCCAGTGCTTTGGTGGTCTAAGGTTCTCAGGGAGTTTCACTGAAGCATCGCCATAGGTAAAATACAATTGTTCTTTTGTAATGGAAGATTGTGACAAGTCGCATTCTAAGAACAGGGCACCTTTCAGATTGCTGTTTTCGAAGTCGGGTTCCCCTTTGAAAAACACTTCGACGAATTGAGCTCTACTCAGATTTGTCGCCGAGAAGTATGTTTTGGAAAAGAAGCTGCCATGAAAGTTTATGTCTGAAAAGTTGCAATTTGCTACGAAAGAATCGGTGAAATCGCACATCCTCAGATCGAATTGTGAGTAATTTAGGTTGACCAGCGCCAAGCCGTTAAAGCTACTTGTTCTCAGATCTATATCTCTGTCCTCATAGCCATCAGCCAATTTTGAGAGTGCTCTCATCGCGACCCGCACGTCCGAGCGAGGGAAACTCAAGTGCTTGTATTCCGCAATAAAAGCTTCATTTGCTTCAATTTGTGGTGTTTCAAATTTTGTTGCAACGTTCTCACGTACGTACGCTGAAAGTGTTTCGAGCGAGGGCTCAAGCTCTGAAGAGGTTTCAAATGCGATTTTCTCCAGTCCCAGAATAGCGCCAATCCGTACTTCAAGGTTGGGCACAGTATGCTGCACACCGTCCTTGAATATCACCTTATCCGCACCAAGGCCTTCAATTGCTTTTGTAAAGCGATCCGTGACTTGTCCTTTTTCCTGCGTTTCGATTTGGCGTCGGTTGTAAGAGGCTTTCATGACTGTGATCGGAAACGCCACGACCGCACCCAAAACAGCCGTTGTTGCGGTCAACTTTACCAGCGTAAAGCGCCAGTCGATGCGCTCATCAGGATTCCTGGGCGCTTGCAGCCACAGGAAGTCCCAAATGAGACTGATTATACTGACGAACAGCAACCCGAACAGGATGCCCCATAAGATCAGAGAGATCAGAAAGATACCCGGATTGATTTTGTCCAGATTTAGTCGTTGTTGAAATCGCTCCAACGGGGCTGTGTGGTGCGTTCCTTCGGGGAAGGCTCCGAATATCACCAAGATTGCTGTCAGCAATCCCCCGGCCCAGATAATGCCCCAGAAAACCTCCGGCTCAATCGGTAATGTCGTCACCTTCAATATCTCTTGCTTCGAATACAAATTGAACTGAAACCGAGCGGTTCCCTAAACGGTCGCGAGGATAGGTTGATTTATTCATCGGATATAGAGTTAGCCTCAAATTTAACTAGTCGATTGTGTCCGGAGTTTCATGTGCCAGGTGGCCATCCCACTCTTCCGCTGGGATCTTCGGCTCGGGCGGATCAGCCATGTACGAAGGTGTCATGATCTGCACGTTATTCTCATTGAACACGGCCACGATGTTGCGGTGCAAATCCGAGCGGATTTTGGGAATGATGCTGCCTCGCGTGGTATAGCCGTTGATCTGATAGTTGATCGCGTAATCGGCCAATGCGGTCCATAAAACAAAGGGTTCGGGCTTGGCCTTGATTCCCTTGGTGCGATGGGCGGCCTCGATCAGCATCGCTTCGATCTTTTCGGGCGGCTCTTCATAGCCAATCCCGACGGTCGTATGCAGCAGCAACCCGCTACCGTCGGTTCTCTTCGAGAAATTCACCACGTCCGAATTCATCAATTGGGCGTTCGGGATCGAGATCAGTTCATTCTTGATGGACTTCAGATGCGTCTCCATCAACTTGATCTGCACCACATCGCCAATATGGTCCCCGATCTGGATCCGATCACCGATCGAAGTTGAGCGGCGATAGATCACGAAGAGCCCCGCCAGCATGTTCGACACGACCGAGTTTGCGCCCAGCGACAGCATGGCACCAACCAGAATCGTCAGCCCCTGAAACGCCGCCGAATCTGATCCGGGGATGTAAGGGACAGCAAAGACCAGAGCGATCAGGATAACGACGACGCGGGCGATGTTGAAGGTCGGGTTCACCCAGTGGCTTTCAAAATCGCCCATGTCAAAGGTTCCCGCCTCGACGGCGTCAAAGAACACACGCATGCCCCGGATAATATACAGCGTTATCCATGCGATCAGTATCAACATGATCAGGTTTGGGATGTAGCTGAGGATGCCTTTGAAGATTAGCAGGACCGGTTCGGTCAAGTAGGTCAGCAGGAGTTGCGCGAAATAGCGCGTCTCGGCAAAGGCAAGCAGAACGAAGGAAAGGTAGTAGTAGAAGCCGAGGAAAAAGATCACCAGCAGGACAAAATTCAGAGCATACCGGATCAACGCGGCGATGGCCTCGGCCTGAACGCTTTTTGCGGTCGCGGTTTCGACATCCTTGAGGTAACGCTTGACCAGTTTCAGCGTACGGCGGCGAATGCGCCGGTGCAGCCACAGGATAACGACGACAAAAAGCGCGAATCCAGCTGTCCATGCTAAGGCTTCGATGGCACCCGAAACACGCGCCTGTTCGGTGCGGTTTGCGCGATAGCTTTCAATGGATTGTTTAATAGCGTCGCCGTGCAACAAACTGAGAACGTTCAAGTCCATCTGCTCAAGCTCGGAATCGGCATCGGTCACGATCGAAACTTGAACACCATCGGCAAAGATTCGAATGCCGAACTCTGAGTCCTCGAAGGTTATAGAGACCTGCTCGGCGTCTGAGGCCTCGGCGATTTCGATGATCTTGTTCTGTACACTCGCGGCCCGTTCCGGAGCGGGCAGCGCGCTGGAGCCGCGCAGGTGAAACAAGGTGTCGCCGTCAACGATAACCGGAGCCTGAAAAATCTCTGATTCAGTGTCTTCTATAGCAGGCTCTTCGCTAGTGGCGTTCTGTGCCCATACGGGCGACGCCAAAAGACCTATACAGGTTGTCACGAGCATCAGGCGAACAAATGCGCCAAGGGTCTGGATTGATTGAATCATTAGGCCTCCTGCCACAGGACTATATCTGACTGGAAGGGTCTGCCTAGAACATATCTGCAACGTCCGGCAGCAAACCTTTGAACCCGATGGTCGAAATGGGGCCAGGTTTGCTTGCAAACCCATGTTTCAAAGCATAGGTTCCCGCAAACTTTGCAGAGAGCTCTCTGCATCATCAGAACAAAGGAATATCCCATGGAAGGTGGCGCAATCGCCCAGTTTCTCCCGCTGATCCTGATCTTCGCGATTATGTATTTTCTGCTGATCCGTCCGCAGCAGAAAAAGATGAAGGAACATCAGGCCATGGTCGAAGCCGTGCGCCGGGGCGATCAGGTTGTCACCCAAGGCGGGCTGATCGGCAAGGTGTCGAAGGTCAAGGAAGGCGACAACGAGATCGAAGTCGAGATCGCCGAGGGCGTTAAGGTTCGCGTGGTCAAATCGACCATCGCTCAGGTTCTGAACAAGACCGAACCTGCGAAGTAACTTCGCGCGACAATTCCTTGAAAAGGCAGGGTAATGCTGCAAATTGATTCCTGGAAGCGGGTTCTGATCTGGTCGGTCTGTGTGATCGGTCTATTCCTTGCCCTGCCGAATGCGTTTTATACGCGCGTCGAACAATCTAACGATGCCAAGGCTGCGATTGAGCTTGGCATTGATACACCTGAAATGCAGGCCGAGGCCGCGCAATGGCCGAATTGGCTGCCGTCGTCTCTGGTCAATCTCGGGCTCGACTTGCGCGGCGGCGCGCATTTGCTGGCCGAGGTCAAGGTTGATGATGTCTACGAATCCCGGATGGAGGCTATGTGGCCCGAAATCCGCGACGCGCTGCGTGATGAACGCGCGACGGTCGGCACGATCCGTCGTCAGGATTCGGCGCCTGACGAGATTCGCGTGCGCATCAGCCAACCCGAGGGCATGTCCCGCGCATTAGAGGTTGTGCGCGGTCTGGCCCGACAGGTGCAGACGCTGACCGGGGCAGGGGCAACAGATATAGAGGCCCGCGCGGAGGGGGACACTATCGTTGTCCAACTGTCCGAGGCCGAAAAGCTTGCTTCGGATGACCGCACCGTGCGCCAGTCCCTTGAGATCATCCGCCGTCGGATCGACGAGGTTGGCACACGCGAACCAACTATCCAGCGCCAGGGCGCTGATCGTATCCTTATTCAGGTGCCCGGTATCGGCAGCGCCGGGGAGCTCAAAGAGATTATCGGCACGACGGCACAGTTGACGTTCAATCCTGTCGTTGGGCGCGGGACTGACCCGGATGCCATTCCGGGCGTTGGTGAGAAGCTTGTGCCATCGATCGATGAAGATGGTGTGTATTACACTCTGGACGCCGCACCCGTCGTGACCGGTGAAGAATTGGTCGACGCACAGCCGTCGTTCGACCAGAACGGCCGCCCTGCGGTCAGCTTCCGGTTCAACACCTCTGGCGCGCGCAAATTCGGCGATTACACGCTGGAAAACATTGGCGCACCCTTTGCTATCGTCCTGGATGACGAGGTGATCTCGGCCCCTGTAATCCAAAGCCATATCCCAGGTGGTTCGGGCATCATCACTGGCAACTTCACAGTTGAAGAAAGCACCAATTTGGCCGTTCTGCTGCGCGCAGGTGCCTTGCCTGCAGGTCTGGATTTCCTGGAAGAGCGCACCATCGGCCCTGAGCTGGGTCAGGACAGTATCGACGCAGGTAAAGTCGCGACAATCGTGGCCTTTGTCGCCGTGTTGGTATTCATGGCTCTCAGCTACGGCCTGTTCGGCATCTTCGCCAATATTGCGCTGATCCTGAACGTGGGGCTTTTGTTTGGCCTGCTCTCACTGATCGGCGCCACGCTGACCTTGCCCGGGATCGCGGGTATCGTGCTGACCGTCGGCATGGCAGTTGACGCCAACGTGCTGATCTTCGAGCGTATCCGCGAAGAGCTGAAATCTGCCAAAGGTCCGGCGCGTGCCATCGAGCTGGGATACGAAAAAGCGCTTTCGGCCATTCTGGACGCAAACGTGACCACATTCATTACTGCAACCATCCTGTTTGCCATGGGCAGTGGTCCTGTGCGCGGCTTCTCCATTACGCTTGGTCTGGGTATTCTGACCTCGGTCTTCACCGCGATCTTTGTGACGCGTCTGATGATCGTGATGTGGTTCGAACGCCGCCGTCCGAAAACGATCGAGGTTTGACATGAGACTGAAACTCGTACCCCAAAACACCTCGTTCGATTTCTTTAGCCGTTGGAAGGTCTGGCTGGGTATCTCGGGTTTAATGATGGTGATCGCCTTCACGTCATTCCTGCTGCAAGGGCTGAACTTCGGCATCGACTTCCGCGGCGGCACCACGATTCGGACCCAAAGCGCGCAAGAGATCGACGTCGGCGCCTATCGCGACGCCATCGCGCCGCTTGAGCTTGGCGATGTGACTATCACCGAGATTTTTGATCCCACCTTTGGCGAGGATGAAAACGTCGCGATGATCCGCATTCAGGCGCAGGACGGGGCCGAAGCTGTGGCGGCCGCAACCGTCACAGCCGTCGAAGAAGCGCTGACCGTCGCCGCGCCGGATATCCAGTTCGTCTCGGTAGAATCGGTTGGCCCCAAGGTTTCGGGTGAGTTGATCCAGACCGCGGTCATTGCGGTCGCCTTGGCGATTGGCGCAGTGCTTGTCTATATCTGGCTTAGGTTCGAATGGCAGTTCGCACTCGGGGCGGTCGCCGCGTTGGTGCATGACGTGATCCTGACCATCGGCATCTTCTCGGAACTACAAATCCGTTTTGACCTGGCGATCATCGCCGCTCTTCTGACTATCGTCGGCTATTCGCTGAACGACACCGTGGTCGTCTTCGACCGGGTTCGCGAAAACCTGCGGAAGTACAAGAAGAAAGACCTCAAAGAGGTGCTGAACATCTCGATCAACGAAACGCTCAGCCGGACGGTGATGACCTCTGTGACCACGCTGCTGGCGCTGATCTCGCTCTATGTACTTGGCGGAGACGTGATCCGAGGCTTTGTCTTCGCGATGATCTGGGGCGTGATCGTCGGGACCTATTCGTCGGTCTTCGTGGCCTCGACCATCCTGCTGTGGCTGGGGGTCAAGCGCGACTGGTCGAAGCCGTCGAATACGGCGGGCAACCAGTTTGCCAACATTGATGCCTGAGTATTTCGGCCAGACCCCAACCGGTCTGGCCGTTATTATTTTCGCCGCCTTTGTTGGGGGCATCGTGCGCGGGTTCTCCGGCTTTGGGACGGCCCTGATCTTCCTGCCCATCGCCAGCCCGTATCTTGGCCCCTTCGGTGCCATCATCGCGCTGACGGTCATGGACATATTTGGCCCGATCCCGAACCTGCGCCGCGCATGGACGGTTGTTGACAAGGCAGATCTGATGCGCCTTTTGGTCGGGTGCGCGCTACTTCTACCGGTTGGCTTATGGCTGCTGACCCGGACCGATCCCGAAGTGTTCCGCTATATCGTCAGCCTGATTTCATTGTCGATGCTGGCCGTTCTGGTTTTTGGTCTGCGCTACCGGGGAGCGGTATCGCGTGGCATGGTTGCTGCGATCGGCGGGGCTGCAGGGCTACTTGGCGGGGTAGCCGGGATACCGGGGCCTGCTGTCATCCTGTTTTATATGTCACGGCCCTTACCGGTTGAGATCATCCGCGCGACGATCCTGCTGTTCCTGTTTGCTTTCGATTTGCTGATCCTCGGATATCTTGGCGGGATGGGGCGTCTTTCGATCGCGAGCATCGGATTGGGCCTTGCGCTTGCGGTTCCCAACATCGCGGGCAACTGGCTGGGGGGCTGGATGTTCCGACCCGAGTACGAGAACCTCTACCGCGCCGCAGCCTATCTGGTGATTGCAACAGCGGCCTTGTCCGGCCTGCCGCTTTGGGGCTAGAACCCTGCACATGCGCCTGAACGAGATCACATATACAAACGCTCAGCCGGTTGATGGCTATGGCCCCGGGTTCTTTCGGATAGGCGGGGAAGTTCATGATGGGGCAGTCCTGACCGGCCCCACCGGTACATCGGCTTGGGCGGGTTACTCCGACGCCCAGACCCTGCTGGCCTTGTCCGAACATGTCGATGTTCTGTTCATCGGTACGGGCAAAGAACTGACCCACATCCCAGCCGACTTGCGCACCACATTGGAAGAGGCAGGTCTGGGTGTCGAAATCATGAACTCTCCGGCGGCCTGCCGCACCTACAACGTGCTGCTTTCTGAAGGCCGCCGCATTGCGCTTGCGCTGATCCCGGTCTGAGGATCTGTTCTTCCACTGGCTAAAAATATCCCGGGGAGTGTGAGGGGCTGGCCCCTCACTGCGATCCGACCAGCCGCTCTGCGGCAATTCCGACCTTTTGCCCACACGCACAATCCGCTAAGCGGGCTTCATGACTTTAAAGGTAACCGATCTGGCCATCGCACGCGGCGGAGTTCCCGTGCTCGAAGGGCTGAGCTTCTCGCTCGAGGCAGGAAGGGCGCTGATTCTGCGTGGACCGAATGGGATTGGAAAGACAACATTACTGCGTACGCTTGCGGGCCTGCAACCGCCGCTGGCAGGGCAAATCGACGGGGCAGAAGACCAGATCGCATACGCGTCCCATTCCGACGGGTTAAAACCGACCCTGACCGTTGTCGAAAACCTCAACTTCTGGGCGTCGGTCTTTGGCACCCGTGATATCCAGCACGCCCTTGATGCGTTTGAGCTGAACGAGTTGGCTGACCGCCATGCGGGCAACCTTTCGGCAGGGCAGAAACGGCGTCTGGGATTGGCGCGTATGTTGGTTACTGGCCGCCCGATCTGGATGCTGGACGAGCCGACGGTCTCGCTGGATCGTCACGCCGTGCAGATGTTTGCGGATGCTGTGCGCGCGCATCTGGGGCAGGGTGGTTCGGCCCTGATCGCGACCCATATTGATCTTGGCTTGGACGGAGAGGTTCTGGACGTTGGCCCCAACAAGGCCAAGCCCAAGCCCATCGACGATTTCGACGGAGGTTTCTTGTGATCGCCTTATTGCTGCGTGATCTGAAATTGGCCTTCCGTGCGGGGGGTGGCTTTGGTCTCGGTCTTGCTTTCTTCCTGATCGTCACCGTTCTGGTGCCATTCTCGGTTGGCCCGCAATCTTCGCTGCTTTCGACCATCGCACCGGGCGTTCTTTGGCTGGGCGCGCTTTTGGCGTGTCTGCTGTCACTTGATCGCCTTCTGGCGCTGGATTGGGAAGACGGCTCGCTTGATCTGCTCGCGACCGCGCCGCTTCCGTTGGAATCGGTTGTTACCGTCAAAGCGCTAGCCCATTGGCTAACCACCGGATTGCCGCTGGTTCTGGCCGCGCCGTTCCTAGGCGTGTTGCTAAACCTGCCTGTACCCGGGTTTTCGTGGCTAGTGATCTCACTGCTCTTCGGTACTCCGGCGATGAGCGTTATCGGCACCTTTGGCGCGGCCCTTACTGTTGGTCTAAAACGGGGCGGTCTGCTACTGTCGCTTCTGGTTTTGCCGCTCTACGTGCCGACTTTGATTTTCGGAGCCGAGGTCGCCCGACGCGGTGCGACAGGCATGGAGACGCAAACGCCCCTGCTAATGCTGGCAGGGATTACCGCCGCAACGGTCGCACTTTTACCCTTTGCCAGCGCAGCGGTACTGCGCATCAATCTTAGGTGATGGCCACAAAGCTTGACTGAGGTCAATTGAGAACCACGCCGACTCGGACTAGATAGAGCCCATGACAATCGCAGCCAAAGCCAATGCCCTTTGGGAATACGCCAACCCGCGTAAGTTCCTCGCGACCAGCGAACGGGTCCTTCCGTTCTTCTGGATCAGCTCAGGTCTTTGTCTGGTCGTCGGATTGATCTGGGGCTTTTTCTTCACCCCGGATGACTACAAGCAAGGCTCGACCGTAAAGATCATCTACCTGCATGTACCTGCCGCGTTGATGGCGATCAATTGCTGGCTGATGATGCTGGCAACTTCGCTGGTCTGGTTGGTGCGTCGCCACCATGTCAGTGCGCTGGCTGCTCGCGCCGCTGCGCCCATCGGCATCGTGATGACGCTGATCGCATTGGCCACCGGAGCGATCTGGGGGCAGCCTATGTGGGGGACATGGTGGGCCTGGGACCCGCGCCTGACCTCGTTTCTCATCCTGTTCCTGTTCTATCTGGGCTATGTCGCCCTGTGGGAAGCCATCGAAGACCCGGACACCGCGGCTGACCTGACCTCGGTCCTTTGCCTTGTGGGTTCTGTCTTTGCGTTCCTCAGCCGGTATGCGGTGAACTTCTGGAATCAGGGGCTGCATCAAGGGGCTTCGGTGATGCGCGCCGGGGCGATCACAGGCACGGATACTGAGGAGAAGGTAAGCAATATCTACTTCTATCCACTGCTGCTTTGCATCATCGGCTTTGTACTGCTGTTCATTGCGCTGGTCTTCTATCGTACGGGCACAGAAATTCGCGCCCGCCGGACCAAGGCGCTTATGGCGCGTGAAAGGGTGAGCGGGTGATGCCTGATCTTGGAAAATATGCCGATACCGTCTTGTGGTCCTATGTCGTATCAATCGGACTTCTGATCGCATTGGTGGGTTTCAGCGTGATCCGGGGCCGTAAGGTACGGGCCGAGATGGAGAAGGTTGAACAAAGGATGTCACGCAATGGCTAAGATTTCGCCCCTGATGATCGCGCCTCCGCTGATTTTCGGCGCCTTCGCTGTGCTCGCGGGCATCGGCATGTTCCGTGACGATCCCAACGCCTTGCCCTCGGCGCGCGAGGGTCAGCCAGCACCGCCGGTTGTACTGACCGAGTTCGCGGGCAAACCGGGCTTCGATGATGCCACACTGCGTGATGGCGAGGTCAAGCTGGTCAACTACTGGGCCAGTTGGTGTGCACCATGCCGCGTCGAACACCCCAATCTGCAGGCTCTGTCTGACGAGGGTATCCCGGTCTATGGTATCAACTACAAAGATCAACTGGACAACGCCGAAGGATTTCTTGCCGAACTGGGCGATCCCTATGCCGGTATCGGTCGGGATGAACAGGGCCGCATGGGGCTGGACTGGGGCGTCTACGGTGTGCCCGAAACCTATGTGATCGACGGTGAGGGCACGATCATCCTGCGCTGGGCTGGTCCGGTCACTCAGCGGGTGATCGAAAGCACGATCCGCCCAGCACTTGAGAAAGCCGCAGGTGGCTCATAAGCGATAGCCACCGGTGACGCCCAGAACCTCACCAGTGATGAAGGATGCGGCATCGGACGCCAGAAACCTGACGACTTTGGCGATATCCTCGGGCTTTCCCGCGCGACCTAAAGCGGTTTCTTTGACAAACAGCGCGGTCAACTCCTCGGACCGGGGCGCTTCGGGGATGTTGATCGCACCCGGTGCGACTGCATTAACGCGTATCCCCTTTGGCCCAAGCTCCTTTGCCATGGCATGGGTCCATAGATTCAGGGCGGCCTTGCTTGCCCCATAGGTCACCGCATCCCGAGGCGGTAAGACCGCGTTCATAGATGAGATACTGACGATTGAGGCGTCGCGTTTCAGATGTGGTAGCGCAGCAGCCAACAATGCGGCGGGGGCCAGCAGGTTCAAATCCAGAATGGCGCGGTGGTCCTCGGCCCGAAATTCCTCTTTGGGGGTAGATTTCACAAGGCCGGCATTGTTGACGATCACATCCAGCCTTCCAAACCTCTCGATCACCTGCGAAATCACGATAGCCGGCTGGTCGGGCGCAGATAGATCAGAGCGTATGGCCAGAACATCCCCACCCAGTAGCTCGGGCATGGGTTTACTCGACAACCAAGTAAACGCGACGCGGTGATCACGGCTGAGGTCTTCGACGATTGCACGCCCAATTCCGCGTGCACCGCCGGTTATCAATGCGACTTTGTCCATAATCGTAGGAAATCGGTAAAATGGCCGGGATTCAAGCCGTTACTTACGGACCAAAATCCAGATCATCGCGCCGATGAATGCAAAAGTGGTCAGATTCATAAGCGTATCCGTCAGATCACCGATCAGCATGGCTCAGCCCCTCTTCTCGTAGCCCTCGGAACAGGCAGACCATCAGCAGAACCGAGATGAACACAAAGGGCAGCGCCCCGAGTGAGATCAGGACTTTGACCGATTCCACCGAGCCCGACAGGATCATCGCGACACTCAACAAGCCCAGCAATGCACCCCAGATCAGCCGCACGCGCGGGGGCGGGTTTTCATCCCCCTGGGACGAGAATGTACCCAGCACAAAGGCCGCGCTTACAACGCTGGTTACGATGAACAGAAACGCCGCTGCTACGGTTGCAAGTATTGTGATCTGCGATAAGGGCAAACGGTCGAGCAGGGCGAAGGTCACACGCTCGATGTTTGTTTGCGTATAGGCCAGCAGTTCTCCGGCACCGTTGAGCGCCTCGAACAGACCGATGCCGCCGAAGGCACCGAACCAAAGGATCGAGAACAGCGTTGGCGCAAAGAGTACTCCGATCACGAATTCCCGGATCGTGCGACCGCGAGAGATACGCGCGACAAACACACCAACAAAAGGTCCCCAGGCGATCCACCAGACCATATAGGTGAGGGTCCAGTCGCTGAACCATTTGGTGACGTCATCGCCGAAGAAGGTGAAGGTCTGAAAGCCCCGAGGGATGACATTGGTGACGTAATCGCCGAACCCTTGAACCACAGTGTTCAACAGATACTCTGTAGGCCCGAGGACCACTGTGTAGGCCACAAGGCAGATCGCGATCAGCATTGCCGCATTCGACAAGCGCGCCATGCCTTGGCCAAGGTCGATTAACAGAGCAGGGATGTAGGCTGCGACCATCGCCAGGAAAACAACGCCGATCAGAAGGGCACCAACCGTTTCCCGGCCACCCAGAACCGCAATCCCGTCCGCAACCTGGAACACACCCATGGCCATTGAACCGCCAACACCGATAGAGATTGCAACAATGGCCATGAAATCCGACAGCCACCCGACCCGCTCGGCCCAGCGTTCTCCTGGGAACAGGCTTTTGATCGGTGCACTGACCATCATGCCTGTCCCGCGCCGAAAGCTGAAATAAGCAATGGTCAGCGCGGTCGAACCGTAAATCGCCCATGCGTGCAGGCCCCAATGGAAGTTTGTTGCCAGCATGGCCTGCTGCGCGGCGACATAGTCGGGTGCCATGCCCGAGATGAAGTTGAAATGGGTCAGGGGCTCGGCGACCGCCCAGAACAGCAGTCCAACGCCCATTCCTGCGGAGAACAGCATTGAGATCCAGGTGGCGGTCGAGAACTCGGGCTCTTCATCATCCCGGCCCAGACGGATTTTGCCATAGGGTGAAAAGGCCAGAACCAAACACCCGATCAACATGCCTGAGGCCGCGAGCATCACGAACCAACCGCGACTGTGGAAGGTTTGTTGCACGATGCTGTTGGCCCAAGTCACCAAGCTTTCGATATCGACGACGCCCCAGATCCCGATCACGGCGATGACGCTAAGCGAGCAAACCAGTAGGGCGTTGGGCTTTTTCATGGTGATGGAATTCCGAAGACTGTCTTGCCCAACAGTTTCAGATTTTTGAATAAATGGCCAGAAAACAAAACCCCCGGCGCAGGGCCGGGGGCTGAGGTTGGATATCAACCTGCTGATTTATGACGCTTTTGCGAGATTGCGCAGCACGTATTGCAGCACACCGCCGTTTTCGATGTATTCGATCTCGGGCGCGGTATCGATGCGGCACTTCAGGGTGATCGTCTTTTCGGTACCATCTCCGTAAATGATGGTGCAGGGCACTTCCTGCAGGGGCTCAACCGAATCCAACCCGTGGATCGAAACGGTCTCATCACCCTTCAGACCCAGTGTCTTGCGGGTATCACCATCGGTGAATTCGAATGGTATGACGCCCATGCCTACCAGGTTTGAACGGTGGATGCGCTCAAAGCTTTCGGCGATCACTGCCTTGACGCCAAGCAGAGCTGTGCCCTTGGCCGCCCAGTCGCGTGACGAACCTGCACCGTACTGTTCGCCGCCAAAGACGACCAGCGGGGTGCCTTGCTCCTGATAGGCCATCGATGCTTCGTAGACCGAGGTTTGTTCACCATCCGGGCCTTTTGTATAACCGCCTTCGACGCCATCCAGCATCTCGTTCTTGACGCGGATATTGGCGAAGGTGCCGCGCATCATGATCTCGTGGTTGCCACGGCGTGAGCCATACGAGTTGAATTCGCGCGGCTGAACCTGACGATCGGTCAGATACTTCCCGGCAGGTGTCGTTGTCGCAAACGAACCGGCGGGCGAGATATGGTCGGTGGTGATCATGTCACCCAGGATCAGCAGAACCTTTGCACCATCGATATTCGAGATTGTGCCCGGCTCAGGCCCCATGCCTTGGAAATAGGGAGGGTTTTGAATGTAGGTTGACGTCGGTGGCCAATCATAGGTTTCCTGTTGTGGAACCTCGACCTCCTGCCATTTCTCGTCGCCTTTGAAGACATCGGCATATTTCGACTGGAACGCCTCGCGGGTCACAGTTGCCTCAACCAATTCGGCGATTTCGCTTTGGGTCGGCCAGATGTCTTTCATGTAGACATCGTTGCCGGCCTGATCCTGTCCAATCGGTTCCGAGGTCAGGTCGATGTCCAACGTACCAGCCAAAGCATAAACCACCACCAGCGGCGGTGAAGCCAGATAGTTGGCGCGCACGTCGGGCGAGATGCGGCCTTCAAAGTTGCGGTTGCCTGAAAGAACCGAAGTGGCAACAAGATCGCCTTCGGCAATCGCTTCGCTGATTTCCCTTTGGATCGGACCTGAGTTGCCAATACAGGTGGTGCAGCCATAGCCAACAAGGTTGAAGCCGATCTTGTCCAGATCTTCCTGCAGACCCGCAGCTTCCAAGTAGGCGGACACAACCTGCGAGCCGGGCGCCAATGAGGTCTTTACCCACGGTTTGCGATCCAATCCCAGCGCGGCGGCTTTGCGTGCGACGAGGCCCGCGCCGATCATTACATACGGGTTCGACGTGTTGGTGCAGGAGGTGATCGAGGCGATCACGACTTTGCCCGATTCCATGCCGTAGTTTTCGCCTTTGACCTCTACTTGTTTGCCCATCGGGCGTTTGAAGGTCTCGGCCATTTCCTTGGTGAATGCGGCCTTGGCGTCGGTTAGTGCGACGTAATCCTGCGGCCGTTTCGGGCCCGAGATCGCAGGAACAATTGTGCCCATATCCAGCGACAGAGTGTCGGTGTAGATCGGCGCGTAATCGGCATCGCGCCAGAAGCCGTTTTCCTTGGCGTAGGCCTCGACCAATGCGATGCGGACTTCGTCGCGTCCAGTATTGCGCATATAGCGCAAGGTCTCGCCGTCAATCGGGAAGAAACCACAGGTCGCGCCGTATTCGGGGGCCATGTTGGCGATGGTTGCGCGATCGGCCAAGGGCAAGCGGTCCAGACCTTCGCCGTAGAATTCAACGAATTTACCAACCACGCCTTTCTCGCGCAGCATCTCGACGACTTTCAGGACAAGGTCAGTTCCCGTTGTGCCTTCGACCATCGAACCGGTCAGTTCAAAGCCCACAACCTCGGGGATCAGCATCGAGATCGGTTGACCCAGCATCGCTGCCTCGGCCTCGATCCCACCAACGCCCCAACCCAGAACGGCCATGCCGTTGACCATGGTGGTGTGGCTGTCAGTACCAACAAGTGTATCGGGATAAGCGACTTCTTCGCCGCTTTGGTCCGTGTCCGTCCAGACGGTCTGCGCCAGGTATTCCAGGTTTACTTGGTGGCAGATTCCGGTGCCGGGAGGCACGACGCGGAAATTGTTGAACGCGTTCTGACCCCATTTCAGGAACTGATAGCGTTCCATGTTGCGCTCATATTCGCGGTCCACGTTCATCTGAAACGCGCGTGGGTTGCCGAACTCATCAATCATGACCGAGTGGTCGATGACCAGATCGACCGGGTTCAGCGGGTTAATCTTTTGCGCGTCCCCACCAAGGCCCTTGATGCCGTCGCGCATCGCTGCCAGATCCACCACGGCCGGAACTCCGGTAAAGTCTTGCATCAGAACCCGGGCAGGGCGATAGGCGATCTCACGTGGGTTCTTGCCACCGTTGGCACCCCATTCGGCAAAGGCTTTGATGTCATCGACGGAAACCGAGAACCCGTCATCTTCGAACCGCAGCATGTTTTCCAGAACCACTTTCAACGCGGCAGGCAGATTCGAAAAATCGCCTAAGCCTGCTTCTTGCGCGGCTGGAATCGAATAATAGGAAATGGATTTGCCATTCACGTTCAGGCTGCGGCGTGTCTTGGCGGTGTCCTGTCCGACCTTGATGGGCATCTGTGGCCTCCCTCTCAAATGACTTGGAATACGGGCTTCGCTAAGGGTTATCTGCATTACCACACCCGTTGTTTCAAGGTGCAACGGGCAGTTTGGGTGATTTTTTGTATACCATTGCACACATTTTGTCGAAAGCTTGTGTCTGAGGTCTCAAGAAACCTTGATTGGCAGTTTATTCGGTTCCGACTTAAACCTTTCAGGCAATCATCCTCTATCGAGAGAAAACATGCTCAGATCAGTCGCTGCGACCGCGTTTGTTTCACTCTTTCTTGCTGCCCCGGCTCAGGCGCAGGATGACCCGGTGGTGGTCGAACTGTTCACCTCGCAGGGGTGCTCGTCCTGCCCGCCAGCAGACCGGATCATGCATGAATTGGCCAAGCGGGATGATGTAATCGGTCTGGCGTTGCATGTGGATTATTGGGACTACATTGGCTGGAAAGATGAATACGCCAATCCCGACCATACCTATCGTCAGCGCGCCTATGCACGTGAAGGCGGGCGGACGATGATCTATACGCCGCAGATGGTTGTGAATGGGCAGCAGGATGTGGTTGGGGCCAAGTCAATTGAACTGAACCGGCTAATCGATGCACACCTGACTGCGCCGCCGGAGGCCGAGGTCAGTGCCACGCGTACCGCGAACGAAGTATCCATGAATGTCGTTCCGATCGAGTTACCAGACGACGAAACCTATGATGTTCGGATTGTGCAGTATTCGCCGATGCGTCGCACCTCGATCCGGCGTGGCGAATTGGCCGGACATGATCTGGATTATGCAAACGTGGTCGAGAATTGGCAGATTGCCGGTCGCTGGGATGGCCAAACACCGCAGAGTTTCACCGCAACATTGTCATCGGAATTGCCTGCCGTTGTTCTGATCCAGCGCAGTGGCCATGGTCCGATCGTGGCCGCAGCGCGGGTTAAGTGATCAGGGCATATCCTTTGGCTGGACCCCCAGTCCCCTCCAGGACTTCCAGCGCCGATGAATCCAGAACCATTGTCCCATGTGCTGACGCACCATCGCTTCCAGGTCGTCATTGGTGAACTGGGTCATGGTTTTGGCATCAGTATGCGGGACCGGGTCGTGTAGGACGATCTCAAAATCGATCCCGTTGGGTTGGCGCACTGCATAGCAGGGGATCAGCACAGCCTTGTATTTGATCGCAAGTTCCGCGTTCAGCACCGAGGTGACGGCGGGTTTGCCGAAAAAGGTCAGCTCCTCACCACCATGCGCATGCAGGTCGGATACAATGGCAATGATGCCTCCGCTTTTCAGTGAACGGACCATTTCGACCATACCTCGGCGGCCCTGTTCGAACATGGGCGACCCGGTCTGATAGAATGCCTCGACATACATGTCGTTGAAATATGGATTTGCCATGCGGCGATAGAGGCTGCCGATGGGTTTACCGCTACGCGCCTGCAGCGCGACCCGCGCGGCCAGATAGTGCCCGAAATGCGCAGTGATCATCATCACTGGACGCCCTTCCGCCACGGCGGCATCAAATGCTTCGACACCCGAGCCCGATACTTTGGCCTTGCTTTGTCGCTCGATGAAACCGTCGGCTGAAAAATGCTCCATGATCGCGCGCCCGGCATTGTCAGGCACGGCGCGGCAGATGCGTTTGACCTCGGCCTCGGGCAGGTCTGGGCAGGTGAGTTTCAGGTTGCGGCGCACGCGGGTTCGAAACCCGACAATAGGGGCAAGCCAGCGCACAATCGCGCCCATCGCTCCGATGCGGCGCTCATATGGCAGCAGGCGCATGCCGCGGATTACGCCGGTCAGAAACAGGTTGGCGACGTAGTATTTTCCAAGCTCAAATCGGCTTAGTTCCGACTTTTCGACGGGCATAGGGAGAGACACCTGAGCGTTGTGAACTGCGCGACGAGACATACAGGCCCCATCGTGCGATCACAAGTGGTCGCGCCTTGCCAGACTATTCTGCATTCTCCTCCGCCTCGACCAGTGCGATCGCGCCCTCGTCCAAAAGCGCGCGGATGGCTGCAACGATCTGCGACATCGCATCTTCACTGTCGGATTGTTTGACCTTGCCACGTTCGGCCATTTCTTCCCGTAAGTTTTCCGCCATGCGAGAGGACATGTTGGCTAGGAAGAACTCGACCGTGGCGAGGTCTTCGTCGCTATTGGCTCCGGCCAACGCCGTGATGAGAACGGGTTGATCCACACCGCGCAGAATCGCTGGAACATCGCGGGGTTGGATGCGCGAGGGCACATGCGAAAAGATGAAGATCGATTGCCGGACGGTATCGGCAAAATCGGAGTCTTCTTCGTCCAGCGCGGTCAGCAAACCATCACGCGTCGCCGCGGCCGACTGGTTGAGGATCGCGCCCACACGCTCACCCGGCCCATCCCGAAAGGCGGGCTCGGGGCGTTGATCCAGCTGAGCGGCCAAGGACCATCCGATCCGCTCTACTGCCTCGGGCGTCACGTTGGCCGTTTTCGATACAGCATAGGTTATCCGTCGCGCTGTGGGGCCGGGCAGGTGGCCCAACAACTGGGCAGCCTTGGCGGTTTCGAGTTTCGACAGCATAACGGCGGCGACTTCGGTGCTTTCAGCTTTGGCCATCTCGGCCAGATCTTCTGAGGGTACTTCGCGCAAACGCTGCCATGGGTCACCGATCTGCCTCACGCCAGCTACCTTGCGCAGCCGGGCGGCGGTGGCTGGGGCGATCTTGCCGTTCACCGCGTCCAGAGCACCGGCTAGCCCATGGGGAAATGCAAGCCCTACGCCATCCAGCGCATCGGCAAATTCCTGCGCGACGGCGGCCAGCGTTACCCGGTCAACCAACCCCATCTGTCCAAGTTGGTGGGTAAGTTGTTCCTGCAGTGGATCGGGAAGCTCTTCCAGCGGGATATCCGCCCCCTCGTTCAGCAGCAGCCGAACCACAACTGCGGCTTTCTCTCGGTTGCTGAGGGCGCGCGGCACAACACGTGGCGCATCATCGTCTTGTTCAACGACCGGGGGTTGCGCGCCCGGCGTCATCTGCACCATTAGGTTCGTGTCCTGCATCTGCCTGCAATGCCTCATTCGCGTTGCAGGCAGAATATAGAGAGTCGGGTAAAGAAACCCTGAAACTCAGTAGCTATATGTCAGCCCTGTTCTGATCGCTTCGCGCAGCGATGTCTCAGCCCATGTGCCTTCGCCACCACGCGCCTTGATCTCGCGCCATTGTGCGATGGCCAACTCGGTCTTGCCCTGGGTAACAAATCCCTGACCCATGTAGCTGCGGGCGAGGATGTTGTCGGGGTTGGATTCAATTGCTTTCTGGTAAAACGCGTCAGCCAGTTTCAGCTCACCCATCTTGCGATAGGTGAACCCCCAATAGGTCTGCACCCGATCATCATCTTGATCCATGATACGCAGAATGCCCTGAGCATTTTCGTACTGCCCGTCGTAAGCCAACTCGCGCACGGCATCATACAGTTGGTCTTCGGTGAAATTTGTCTTGTTGGGTTTGACGCAGCGCCCGGCTGCCTCGTCATAGACGCGGCCAAACAGGCATTTCTTTGTGGTGTTGGTGGGCTTGGGCGGGCTGCTGTCCCCACCACCCGCAGCAATGGCCATGGGCGCGAAAGTAAAGGCCTGAAGAGCGATGGCCGAGGCTAGTACAAGACGCATTTTCCTACTCCGTTGTCAAAGAGACTTGTTACAATCATAGCTTGATCTTCAAAAAAGCTAACGATTGACTGATCGCTTTTATTCACAAGCAGGAAATAAAAATGTCAGCTATTGACGATTTTCATGCAGCTTTGGCTTTCGCTGTCCCAAATTGTGCCTTCAGCACAGGATTGGGTTTGCTTGGTGTTACCGTTACAGGCAAATCCGGCGGTGCCCGCACAGATAAGAGCAATTGCGCATAGAGCAGTTCGTAGCATCGAGTTTTCCTTTCGCGGAAACTGTGCCAACAGATTAACCGATTTTTGCCAATCTGGCAAAGACACAAGGCCCGGCTGCATTGAGCAAGCCGGGCCAAGTTTTTAGCACTGTTTGAGTTTGAATTATTCGCCGAATACGCGGGCGAAAATCGTATCTACATGTTTGGTATGGTAGCCGAGATCGAATTTCTCTTCGATTTCTTTCGGGCTCAGCGCGGCGGTGACATCGGCGTCGGCCAACAGTTCCTCTTTGAAGTCGGTGCGATGCTCCCAGACTTTCAGCGCGTTGCGCTGAACCATGGCATAGGCATCCTCGCGGCTTACACCTGCTTGGGTCAACGCCAACAGCACTCGTTGGCTCATGACAAGACCGGGGAACTTGTTCATGTTCTCGATCATGTTCTCGGGGAAGATCAGCATCTTGTCGATTACACCGGTCAATCGCGCGAGTGCAAAGTCCAGCGTGATAGTGGCATCCGGCCCGATCATGCGTTCGACCGAGGAATGCGAGATATCGCGCTCGTGCCACAGCGCCACGTTCTCCATCGCCGGGATCACGGCCGCACGCACCATGCGCGCAAGACCGGTCAGGTTCTCGGTCAGGACCGGGTTCTTCTTGTGCGGCATCGCCGAGGAACCTTTCTGTCCCATCGAGAAGAACTCGGCACCTTCCAACACCTCTGTCCGCTGCATATGGCGGATTTCGATAGCGATGTTTTCGATGCTGCTGGCGATAACACCCAGTGTGGCGAAGAATGCGGCGTGACGGTCGCGGGGAATGACCTGCGTGCTGATCGGTTCAGGCACCAGACCCAGCTTGTCGCAGACATGCTCTTCAACCTGCGGGTCGATATTCGCAAACGTCCCGACCGCGCCGCTGATCGCTCCGGTGGCGATTTCCGCGCGGGCATCGCGCATCCGGGACAAGTTGCGGTCCATCTCGGCATAGAAGCGGGCAAAGGTCAGGCCCATCGTGGTGGGTTCGGCATGGATACCGTGGCTGCGACCGATGCGAACGGTGTCTTTGTGCTCGATCGCGCGGCGTTTCAGGGCAGCCAACAGACCTTCGAGGTCTGCAATCAGCAGGTCGGCGGCACGGGTCAGTTGCACATTGAAGCAAGTGTCCAGCACGTCCGAGGAGGTCATGCCCTGATGCACGAAACGAGCTTCCTCGCTACCCACATGTTCGGCCAGATGGGTCAGGAAGGCGATGACGTCGTGTTTGGTGACGGCTTCGATCTCGTCGATACGGGCGACATCAAACTCCACATCCTTGGCTTTCCACACGGCCTCGGCGTTTTCACGCGGGATCACGCCTAGATCGGCCATGGCGTCGCAGGCGTGCGCCTCGATCTCGTACCAAATGCGGAACTTGCTCTCGGGTGACCAGATGGCGACCATATCGGGGCGTGAATAGCGGGGAATCATTGGCGGCAGCACCTTTTTATGATTGGGATGAGGCGTTGGCGCGGGGTTTAGCCGCGCATTGACCAAGGAACAAGGCGCGAGTGCTGGGATGAGACGGTTTGCCCTGATTTTATTGCTTTGGCCCGGATTTGTGGCCGCCGACGAGTTTCAGCAACTGACGGGTGATGAGATTCTGATGGCGCTTGCTGGCAAGAAGCTCGACTATGGCGAGGGGATCACCCAGACCTTCGATAGCAATATGCAAACGCAGTACTTTTCAGGCCGCCCAAGTTCGGGACGATGGGCCGTTCGTGATGATCGCTATTGCTCGGTCTGGCCGCCTTCGGATTTCTGGGCTTGTTATGATGTTGAGCAAAGCGGTGAAACCATCCGGTTTGTGGATGATTCAGGCAATACAACTGACGGAATCTATTTGAAGTGAGCCTGCCCAGAAATATTCATGATTTCCAGGGGGTTTGGGACCTGAGCCGCCTCATCCGGGACGAGCGTGCAGGCCAGGTCATTCAGGCCGAGGGTAAGGCAGAGCTACGGCAAGATACCCAAGGGTTGGTCTATGATGAGACGGTCACGCTGCGTGTTCCGGGGCAGCCTGCAATGACGGGAACGCGTCGATACCTTTGGCGCGACGCCGGTGATCGGATCGCTATCCATTTTGATGATGATCGGTTTTTTCACGCACTCAAACTTGGCCAAACCCGCGTCAAGGATCATCACGATTGCCCGCCGGACAGCTATGATGCAGACTATGATTTCTCAGGATGGCCGCGCTGGACAGTCCGTTGGACTGTATCAGGACCGCGAAAATCCTATGAAATGGAGACCAAATACGCGCTGCGATAGCGTAATCATCTTGCAGCAACGGCCCGGAACGGGCATTGCTGCATGTGCAAATAAGTCCGAATGTGGAGAAATGAGATGAACGCAAACGTACTGGCCAATGCTTTTGGCCCGCGTGAGGGGACGGCGCTGCGCGTCAAGCAGGTGGCTCTGGTTGCCCTGGGTATCGTTGCTCTGGCTGTTGCAGCCAAAATCAAAGTGCCGATGTGGCCGGTTCCGATCACCATGGGCACATTCGCCGTTCTGACCATCGGCACCGCCTATGGCGCGCGCCTTGGCCTGATCACGATGCTGGGTTACCTGCTGGTTGGTGCTCTGGGCTTTGACGTGTTTGCGGGTTCCTCGGCCGAAAAATTCGGCCTGACCTACATGATGGGTGGCACCGGTGGCTATCTGGTCGGTTACCTGATGGCGACCATTCTGCTGGGCGCACTGGCCGCGCGCGGCTGGGATCGTTCGGTCGGCAAGCTGGCGCTGGCGCTGGTGCTGGCCAATGTCCTGATCTATGTGCCGGGCCTGCTGTGGTTGGGTCAGCTGTATGGCTGGGACAAGCCGATCCTGGAATGGGGTCTGACACCGTTCCTGCTGGGTGACGCAATCAAGCTGGCGCTGGCCGCTCTGCTGATCCCTGGCCTGTGGAAGCTGCTGGGCGACGCACGCACCTGATAGCGCGCTCTTGCGCAAGATACACCCGCGTTCGGAGCTTTCCGGACGCGGGTTTTTTATTGTCTGCAGAACAGGATGCTGGACAAAGTCAAACTGCATGGGCAACCTGACATCAGAAAACTGATCAGGTTATTGAGATATGCGTATTTTGTTAAGCTTGGTGCTTGCTGCAAGTGCCGTGACTTGGTTGGCTGTAACGCCTGTGCAAGCCGACACGCCGGTGACTTACACCGATGAAGGACGCGCCCTGTTCCGCTTTGAGGTTCCCGACTTCTGGACATTGCGTACCGGTGGCCCGCGTGAAATCGAGGATACCAATCTGGGCGATGCCCGTGCGGTTTCGCGCGTCATGGGGATCAGACCGGTGACCGACGATAATGTCTGGATGGGCTTCGTCTCACCATCACGGGTTTCCAGCATTCAGGGCGGGCTGAGCTATCTTGAGGATATCGACAAATTCCTCGTCAAAGACCCGACCGTGACCAGCACCAGCAATACAAGGATTGGTGGGCGGCCAGCCCACGTTATTCGAGGCACCGGCAATCGGGATGGGCGAGGCGTAAACTTTACCGCCACCGTGATTGACCTGCCGCGTGACCGTGTTGCGATAGGGGTTGCGATCCTGCGTGACGGGGCCGACCCGTCTTATGTTGATGCCTTGAACGCCGTTTTCGCGTCGTTCCGGTCTTTGCAGTAAGGAGGCTCGGATGACTCGCAAACTGTTAAAACGGTCTGTTCTGGCGCTGGGGTTGGGTACTGCAACGTTTACATTGTCCGCCTGCGATGGCGTGTCCGTCGGGGTAGGGTATGGCGTTGGGTATGACCCGTTCTACGACTCGATGCTGTGGAATGATTACTACCACGACCGTAACGTGAATGTAGATGTTGACATAAACCGCCCAGACCGGCCCGACCGCCCCGATCGACCGGTTCGTCCGAACCCTCCACCGCGGCCAAAGCCACCGATCGCCAAACCGCCGTCGCGTCCGCATCCCCCGGTGGCGCGTCCTCCGACGGCACGGCCACCAATTCACCGACCCTCACCGAGGCGCCGTTAGAAAAAGGGGGCAAAAGCCCCCTTCAATCATTATCATAAGCTGACAAAGGTGGTTTTCAGTCCAGCAGCTCAGTCGTGATATGGGCCGAGCCTTCAAGGGTTCGGTGCACGGGACATTTATCTGCGATCTCCAATAGCTTAGCACGTTGCGCGGCATCCAGCGGCCCTTGTAGCCGTATCTTGCGGCGGAACTGATCGACCTTGCCATCGCTGGCCAGTCCGGCGTCCTGGGCGTGTACCTTGTCGTGGCAGACATCGACGGTGATACCTGTCAGCGGCCATTTCTTGCGCCGCGCATACATGCGAATGGTCATCGAGGTACAGGCGCCCAATCCCGAGGACACAAATCCATAAGGGGACATGCCTCGGTCCGTTCCTCCGTACGAAGCGGGCTCGTCAGCGACCGCATGGTGGCGCGGGCCGGACTGGATGTCTTGCAGGAACCCTGCCGGGTCTGCCTCGGTCACGCGAACAACACCTTCCGGGGCGCCGGGTGGTGGGGCGGGCGGGCACAGTTTGACGTATCGCGACACCCAAGCCGCAATGACATCCGCCGCGTAATCCGCATCAGCGGCGCGTGTGATCAGATGGTCGGCATCGTCCAGCGTGACAAAACTTTTTGGATGCTTCGCAGCCAGAAAGATGGTGCTGGCGTTGTCAATGCTGACCGTGTCATCGCGCGGTGCGTGCAGGATCAGAAGCGCTGCTTTCAAATCTGAAACGGCAGGGCTAAGCGCGGCCTCTGAAATGTCATCGACAAAAGCTTTGCCAATGCGGAACGGGCGACCGCCAAGCGAAACCTCTGCGCTGCCTTGCGCCTGAATCTCGGGCAGGGCGGCCTCGAAATGGTGTGATACGTGGCCCGGGTCAGCAGGCGCACCCAATGTGACGACCGCCTTGATCGACGGTATGCCAGCGCGTGCGCGCAGTACCGCAGCGCCGCCAAGTGAATGGCCAATAAGCAGGGCGGGGGCCATGTTGCGGCCGGACAGGTAGTGCGCTGCAGCGATCAGATCTTCGACATTTGAGGTGAATGTCGTATTCGCAAACTCTCCATCCGAGTGGCCAAGGCCTGTAAAATCAAACCTGAGCACGGCGATGCCCATCGCCGCCAAACGCGCCGAAATGCGCCGTGCGGCAGGTATGTCCTTAGAGCAGGTAAAGCAATGCGCAAACAAAGCCGTTGCCAGTACCGGCCCGTCCGGCAGATCAAGGCGCGCGGCCAATTGGCTGCCGTCGTGACCGGCGAAAGTAATGCGTTCGGTGGGCATGATGAATCCTTGGTGGTCCAGGTTTCGACAATACTGTGTGCTGTGTGCGGTTCTCTCAACCCCTGTGTCAGTGGCGTAACAGGAAGGTGAGGGGTTGGGACCACGTAGCCCTTGGCGCGTCGCATCAATGCATTGTTGGGGTTGGTATCTGAACAATCAAAAAATGTGATGATAATTCGGATAAACATTCATTTTACTTATTTATACTTGGACCCCAACTTGCAATCATCCTTCTTATCCAAAGCAGAGGTCAAAATGGCACATACAACATCTGCACCGCTAAGCCCGACACTCCACGCCGGAGTTCTGTTGGCAATTCTCGTGACTGGCGCAATTGGTTTTGCACTGGGACAAAGCTGGCCGCTGACGAATACGTCTGAGGACACGCCAACTCTCACAGCGCCTGAGGATTGGCACGGTAATGTCAGACGGTCCCACTGGTCAAACTAGGCGATAGCGCTTAGCCAGACCCCATCAACTGTGCGTCGAACGGATACTTCGTGAGGTTTTCATAGCCGTCTTCGGTGATCAGCACCTGATCTTCCAGCTTGATCGAGAAATCGCCGCCAACCTCGCCAACTGCCGCTTCGACGCACAACACCATTCCGGGTTCAAGTGGATAATCATAGGATCCCTCGACCGCCTTGTCGGGATAGGCTACCAAGGGCCATTCATCGCACAATCCAACTCCATGCATCAGGCAGCCGTATTTCTGTGCCTGAAACTTGTCATCCAGCCGATGGGCATTCGCAGTTAGTTCCGGGATCATGACGCCGGGCTTCAGCATTTCCATATTGGTCATGATATGCTCATGCGCGTGCTGCATGGCATAGATCATGTCGGGGCGCGGTTTTTGATCGCCGATCCACCAGGTTCGTGAGATGTCGACGCAAATGCCGTAAGACCCGATCAGGTCGGTATCGAACGCGATGATTTCATTTTGCCTCGTGATGCGCGGGCCGCATTCCTGAAACCAGGGATTGGTGCGCTGGCCCGAGGCAAGCAAGCGGGTCTCGATCCATTCACCACCGCGCCGGATGTTTTCAGCATGTAGCACTGCCCAAATGTCATCCTCGGATGTCTTCCCGTCTCCGACATTGACACGTGCGAAGCGCTCCATTTCGGCCACTGCGGTCTCGCAGGCGTGGCTGGCGCAGCGCATGGCGAGGATTTCGTCTGGGCCTTTGATGGCACGGGTTTTCTCGGTAAGCTCTTCGCCCTCCATCACCTCGAACCCCTGAGCCTCAAGCGCGCGCAGGCCGTGCAGCATGATCTTGTCGACACCCAGCCGCATGTTGCCGCCGCCGTGTTCTTCGATCAGGGCGCGCACCTCGTTTGAGAACACATCTGCGGCAACGTCAATCTTGTCGCCCCGGTCGAAATAGAACAGATCGGCGCCCGAGCGCTGCTCGCGCACCAGCGGGTTGAATTTCGACAAGAACGGAGAGTTCTTGTAGTCCCAGATCACCATATACCCGTCAGCGCAAACCAGAACGGCCCGGAACGGGTTATGGGTATTCCAGAGCTGCATGTTGGTGCTGTCAGTCGCATAGCGGATATTCAGGGGGTCAAACAGCAGGATCCCGCCCCAATCGCGCTGCACGATGGCCTGAGTGAGGCGTTTCCAGCGGTATTTACGCATCTGTTCTAGATTGGGCAGGCTAAGCCCGGCAGCGGCCCATTCGTCGAAGGCAAGCTGTGTCGGTCCGATCTCGATCCTGTCATTGTCGTTCGGTGTCCCGTCCCCGAGGGTGGCGCCCCGGGTCGGGTCAATCTTACGGGTGTCACGATATGGTGTGTTCACGGTTGGACCTTTCTGCTTGCCTGCCCAACCTGCAAATCCAGATGCGCTGCGTCTTCTAGGTTTGCGACCGTCTTCTGGTCGCTTTTTGACCGACAGCGCCAGAGCAGGGTGTTATGCCTCGACTATGATCGTGATATTACAGCAAGCCATTCCCTATGATCCACTCGCCCTAAACCCGCTGCCTGGCATTAAGCCCGCGGACCCCAGGGCTTGGTTGCATCGCGACGATGCATTTTCTGCCCAGATGCAACGACGCGCGGCGCTGTTGACGCAGCAAAAACAGGATGTCTTGGCGCAAAGCCCCGAGGCGTTGGCACCCGCGCAGGAGTTGCTGGAACTGGTCATTCAGCAAGTTTATCCGAATGTCTCCGATCACGTTGTGCGGCCCGACGGTGTACGGGTTGAGGTTGACCGGGAACGCCCGTTGGAAACGCTATGCCATTTGGTACAAGAGGATTTCTGCATTCTGCAGAAACACGATGACGAGCATGTTTTGACTGGCGCGATCCTGTGCTTTCCTGCAAGCTGGATGCTGTCGGAAAAGTTCATGCGCCCGTTGATTGGGATCCATGAACCGGTTGACGCCTACGACGCCAATATTGCCCGCAGAGTTCAACGTTTGTTTGACGGCATTCAGCCCAACCGGCCACTCTGGCGGTTCAATGCGCTTTGGTACAATGATGCCGAATTGTTCCAACCGCGTAGTCTCATGCAGCGACGCACACCGCGGGATGAAAATTCGGCCCGATATCTGCGTAGTGAACGTCAGACTCTCTTGCGTTTACCTGAGACAAACGCGGTGGTGTTCGCGATCCACACTTATGTAATGGCCGCTGATCAGGTCCTTAAAATGGAAAACCCCGCCTGACGGCGGGGCCTCCAAGGAGGGTCTTGGGTAATTTGATTACATGCCAATCGCGCTTGCGACCTCGGCAAAAGCATTCGTAGCGTTCAGGCCAAAAATCGCTGTGGTAAAAGCCAGAACCTGAGTGTTGAGGCGGAAATCCTCACCCCGGATCAGATTGACTGCTGCCAGGGATATGGCAATCGGTGTCGATATGCTTGCCACAGCACCAGTCATGCCCCAGCTGGTCAGTCGCAGAATATCGCTTGGGCGTTCCGTTTCGTCCTCGGACTGGTGAATGTTGCCGGCGGGCAGGGGAGCATCAGCCTCGGTCCGGAAGGCGATACTGAGCAGTTGGTCGTCACTTAGCTTGATCGGACGCGGCTTGGCGTGTTTGGTCTGTGCATCTTCCGCATCAGGATCAGGCAGATCGAGCCCCGCAAATGGGCCGCTGACTGCTTCGAATATCTGCTTTCGGTTCCGGGCGTTGCGCGGCGCAATTGAATCAAAGGCACTCATGAATTGTTCGATGGTCAGAACGGTTTTGGGCGACAACCATTCGACACGACGGGTCGTGCAGATGTCGACCATTCGGTACAGGATCACCACAAGCATCAACTCGGATATTTCACTGTCATCGAGCAGTTTTGACACCGGACAAATCGAGATCGTCAGCCGGTTTCCCGGCAGGGTTACCGCAGCACGCGGCATAGTTTTGAGACCAGCGGTTCGATCCATCCGCTCATGGTGATTGTGATCTACTTGGGTTGGTTCCGAGTCCAATGTCAGACGCACGAGATATTGGCTGCTGACGATACTGGCCTCCGATGCGCTAAGAAGCGTCTTGCGCTCGACCAGATGGCCATAGTCACCCAGCGTCGTCGAGACGACCTCGCACATACGCTCAAGCGCGCCATCTGCCGACCCGTCAAACTGGAGCCCACCGTGGTAACTATGCTTTGCAGTCACAGCATGTTCCTTTGCTGTCATAATCTTCACAACAAATTAACAGGCGAAATGGCGCAAATTTTGACCAAAATGGAAAAAAGTCGAAATATTCCAAGATTGATTACGCTTTGGAAACCAAGAAAATCGGGGTTTCCTTAAAACTATGTGGCAACAATGTGGCCGAATTCAGGTGCTCTGACGTCAAGCCTATGACTGCCCTAGTTGTCGATTCGCGCCGCCATGATTGCAATGGATTGCTGGTAGACCGAGGCCGCATTCCATTGCTGTATGACCGCAAAATTCGGCTCTCCGGGTTGATAGCCGCGACCGGGCTTCCACCCTTTCTTACGTAGAAAATTCGCGGTCGAGGCGAGCGCGTCGGTCATGTTATAAAAATCGACCCGACCATCGCCCGTGGCGTCCACACCATAGGTCAGGGCGTTGCCGGGCAGGAACTGTGTATGCCCCAGCTCGCCATGTTTTGCCCCTTTTGTCGCCATCGTAAGGGTACCTTGGTCAACCAGTTTTAAGGCGCCGATAGCGTGCGGGATGAAGAATTCGGATCGGCGACAATCATAGGCTAATGTCGTGATTGCGGAAACAACCTGACTATCTCCCATGAAACCTCCAAAGCCGGTTTCCATGCCGTGAATGGCAATCAGCACACCCGCCGGTACGCCATATTGACGCTCGAGCGCGGCGTAAAACTGCGGATTGCGAGCTTTGCGCTTGCGCCCTTGCGCAACGATGGTGTTTGCCCCGCGCACCTGCATGAATTTCTCCAATGAGTATTTAAAGCTCTTCTGATTGCGATCCGCGGCAATCGTACGTGTTGCATATTGCGTTTGTGCGAGCGCTTGCAGACCCTTCTTTTTCACACCCGCTCGTTTGGCGGTTTTGGCAAAGTCGGCTTTCCAGGCCTCAAACCCGCTGCTGGTATTCCCACAAGGGGCGGACAGTGCCACCGAGGGCAGAAGGAACGCGAGTGCAGCGTAAAGGCGAAGACGAGGCATAGAGGAAATCCGAGTGCAAAAAAAACTACGCTCAGCCTAAGCCGAGTTCGACCTACCGCAAAGTGCTTTAATAGAGATCAAGCTCGTCTGTGCCTTTCAGGGATTCGAACCATTCATCCGGGGTTTTGTCGATCTTGGCATGTTTGACCATCATCGCGTTCATATTTGGCAGACTGGATGAGTCCGGCCATTCATCGGGTTGCCACAGGTTTGATCGAATGATGCATTTGGGGCAGTGCGCAAAGACGGTTTCGACATGGATCAACAGGGCCAGCTTGGGCACGCGTCCACCGACGGCCATGTTTGAAAGAAGTTCGGGATCTGCGCTAATTCTCGCGGATCCCCGCAGGCGCAGAGTTTCCAATTTTCCGGGGACAAAGAATATCACGCTGACGCGCTGATCTTTCAGCACATTATGAAACGTATCCACGCGCTTGTTCCCGGGCCGGTCCGGGATCGCAATCATCGAGTTCGAGAGCACCTGCACAAACCCCGCAGGATCGCCACGAGGCGAAATATCGAGATGCCCATCGGGATTGGCCGAAGCGATCAGGCAGAACGAGGACATGCCGATGAAGTCTCGACACATCTCATCAAGTGCAGGCAATTCCTTTGCAATGATCTGCGGCAAGGGTTGCCCGCAAATGCGTTCCAGATCTTTTTCCGAGGTTACAAGTCCTGAATACTCAGAAAAGGGATTGTCGCTTGCGGGCATGTGCTCTCTCCGCCTGATGTTGAGCTCAAATTTTGAAAGATCATCATCGATCCGTCAAATCTCGCGGAGATACAGAAAAAGGGGCGCCCGATGGGCGCCCCCTGAGAATTTTCGTCGAAAATTCTTAATCAGCAGCTGTAGTACATGCCGTACTCAACCGGGTGAGGTGTGTGCTCGTAGGTTTCTACCTCTTCCATCTTCAGCGCGATGTAGCCGTCGATCTGGTCTTTGGTGAACACGTCGCCTTGCAGCAGAAAGTCGTGATCAGATGCCAGCGCTTCCAGAGCTTCGCGCAGCGAGCCGCATACGGTCGGGATGTCGGCCAGTTCTTCGGCAGGAAGATCGTACAGGTTCTTGTCCATGGCTTCGCCCGGATCGATCTTGTTCTTGATGCCGTCCAGACCGGCCATCAGCAGCGCGGCGAACGCCAGATAGGGGTTTGCGGCCGGATCGGGGAAGCGGGCCTCGACGCGCTTGGCTTTCGGGCTTTCGGTCCACGGAATACGCACGCAGCCTGAACGGTTGCGGGCCGAATAGGCGCGCAAGACGGGGGCTTCGAACCCTGGGATCAGACGCTTGTAGCTGTTGGTTGCCGGGTTGGTGAAGGCGTTCAGCGTTTTGGCGTGTTTCAGGATGCCGCCGATGAAGTACAGCGCCTCATCAGACAGGTCGGCGTATTTGTCGCCCGCGAACAGCGGCTTGCCGTCTTTCCAGATCGACATGTTCACGTGCATACCGGTGCCGTTGTCACCTGCGATTGGCTTCGGCATAAAGGTCGCCGATTTGCCATAGGCATGTGCAACGTTGTGGATCACGTACTTGTATTTCTGAAGCTCGTCGGCCTGCTTGGTCAGGCTGTCGAATATCAGGCCCAGTTCGTGCTGACACGATGCAACCTCATGGTGGTGCTTGTCGACCTTCATGCCCAGACGTTTCATGGTCGACAGCATTTCCGAGCGCAGGTCCTGCGCTTCGTCAACGGGGTTTACGGGGAAGTAACCACCTTTGACTCCCGGACGATGGCCCATGTTGCCCATCTCGTATTCGGTGTCGGTGTTCCACGATGCATCAGTCGCATCAACTTCGTAGGATACCTTGTTGATACTGTTCGAGAAACGAACGTCATCAAAGAGGAAAAATTCGGCCTCAGGACCCATGTAGGCCACATCACCAATACCAGAAGCCTTCAGGTACGCTTCGGCTTTCTGAGCGGTGCCTCGCGGGTCACGTTCATAAGCTTCACCCGTGTCAGGCTCCACAACCGAGCAGTGCAGGCAGATGGTCTTTTCCGCATAGAACGGATCGACATAGGCGCTGTCGGTGTCGGGCATCAGTTTCATGTCGGAAGCTTCAATCGACTTCCAGCCCGCGATGGACGAACCGTCGAACATAAAGCCCTCTTCCAGGAAGTCCTCATCGACCTGATCGGACATGATGGTGACGTGCTGAAGTTTGCCGCGCGGGTCGGTAAAGCGGATGTCGACGTATTCGGCGTCTTCATCACGGATCAGCTGAAGAACTGCGTCCTTGCTCATACTATTTGTTCCTCTGATTTGAAGATTGCTGTGTTACAGGGCTTCCGAACCGGTTTCGCCGGTGCGGATACGAATGGCTTGTTCGATAGGTGAGACAAAGATTTTTCCGTCCCCGATCTTGTCGGTCTTTGCGGCGCCAACGATGGCTTCGATCGCAGCGTCAACCTGATCATCATCCAGCACGACTTCGACCTTTACCTTGGGTAGAAAGTCAACAACATATTCTGCGCCGCGATAAAGTTCGGTGTGACCTTTCTGGCGACCAAAGCCTTTCACCTCGACCACGCTGAGGCCCTGGACTCCCACGTCCTGCAGCGCCTCTTTCACTTCGTCCAGTTTGAACGGCTTGATGATCGCTTCGATCTTTTTCATTCCGGCTCACCTTGTATGGTTGTCTTGATGGCAATGATCACGTCTAAGATCGGGCGGCAATGGAACCGCGAATTTGGTCGCCTTGTGGTGCTGCGAAATCGTGCAACGGGTTAAATTTTGATCGATATGCACAAAATGTAATCGGAATTGAATCGCGTGGGGGCGCAATATGGCAGAGTTGCTGACAGCGGCACGGATGCGGACGATCGAAAAGTCCGCGATTGAGTCCGGTGACGTGAGCGGACTGGAGCTGATGGAGCGGGCGGGGCGCGGTGTTCTTCAAGCCGTATTTGAAGAATGGCCAGAGCTGCAGCGGGGGCCAGCCCCCGCACCCCCGAGGTATTTGGGGCCAGATGAAGAGGATCCGCTGCGTGCGGTAGTTCTTTGCGGGCCAGGAAATAATGGGGGGGATGGATTTGTTGTTGCACGCTTGCTGCGGGAGCGCGGCTGGGAGGTGGCGGCATTTCTTCTTGGTGATCCGGCGAAGCTGCCACCAGATGCGCGTGTGAATCATGACAGGTGGCGCGAATTGGGGGAGGTTCACCCATTTTCCGAAGTGTTTGCCGCGCATCAAGGGGCTGACCTTTATGTCGATGCGTTATTCGGGACGGGCTTACAGCGACCGCTTGAGGGTGATGTTCTAAAATGGGCAGAAATGACTGCCTCGGATCCAGCCATCGCCGAAAAGACAGTATCCGTTGATATGCCGTCTGGCCTGTGTTCCGATAGTGGGCGTGAGCTGGCCCCGGGGACCGCGACGGTTCAGGCCAGGCTCACGGTATCGTTTCATACTGCAAAGCTGGGGCATTATCTGGGGCTGGGGCCGGTCAGAAGTGGCCGATTGGTCGTCAAGGACATTGGTTTGGAGGAGGGAGTTCAGGGTGCGGTCAAACTAGTGACCACCCCGGATGCTGATTTTTCGAAGGCAACTGCCTTACACAAATATGCGCATGGGCATGCCTTGATTATTAGTGGAGGTGCGGGGGCAACCGGCGCAGCAAGGCTGGCGGCACGTGGTGCATTACGCATCGGGGCCGGATTGGTGACGCTGGGTGTTCCACCCTCGGCTCAGATGGAGGTTGCCAGCCATATCACTGCGCTGATGCTGCAGCGGGTCCAGAGCGGTGATGATCTGTTGGAAGTCCTGATGGATGCGCGGTTGAATGCACTATGCCTCGGTCCTGGATTGGGGCTGGCGCGTGCGCAGGAGCTGGTTCCTGCGGCGCTGGCCTCGGGGCGTCCCGCGTTGCTGGACGCGGATGCTTTGACGGCTTTTGCTGATGCGCCAGAGGTGCTGTTGGACATGCTCCATGACAGATGTGTTCTGACTCCGCACGGGGGCGAGTTTGCGCGATTGTTCCCGGAGATCACCGAAAAGCTCTCGGTCAAGCCGGGCAGAGGGCCGGCTTATTCCAAAGTGGATGCCGTGCGTGAGGCGGCCAAGCAGGCTGGCTGTGTGGTACTATACAAGGGCCCTGACACGGTGATTGCTGCACCGGATGGGCAATGTGCGATCAATGCGGCGCTGTTTGACCGGGCGGCGCCCTGGCTGGCGACAGCAGGGTCGGGCGATGTGCTTGCCGGGTTCATAACGGGACTACTGGCGCGGAGCTTCAACCCGATGGCTGCAGCCAAGACCGCAGCTTGGTTACATGTGGAATGCGCCAGGCAATTTGGGCCGGGGTTGATTGCTGAAGATCTGCCGGAACAAGTGCCAGCGGTATTCGCGCGGCTTGAAATCAATGGGTCATAGGCAAATATTGGCCGATCGCGGGTCAAAGCGGCAATGTTTCGCCTTATGATTTACCTGTGCGCATAACGGGTGTTTGCAAGCTGCAACACGCAGCGCAAGAATTGTCTTGCAGGTTAGCTGGGCGCTGCTTTCGAACTAGGTCAAAATATTGATTATAAAACGCTTTCCCTGAAGGTCCCCGCCTCCGCCTGTGGCAGAAATGCAATGCCGGGCTAATAAGCTTTAGCAATCATTGGAACCGTTAATCCAGGTGCGCATATCGGCAATATCAAAAAAACTGACCCATCTATGGTGAATGACATGACAGTGAATATTAAGCTGACTTCGATAGCAGCGGCGCTTGTCGCAACAACGGCAATCCCCGCCGCCGCCGAACTGAAATACGAAAACAACACGGGCGGTTATGTCCTGCTTTATGGTCAGTTGCACCCGGCCTTAATCTCGGTTGACGACGGTGAAGAGACCGAAACGCGCGTTCTGGACAATGACCTGTCAAACAGCCGCGTCGGTTTGGAACTGTTGCAGCCCTTCGGCAACAACGATTTCACCTTCCGTTTTGAAACCGGGCTTGGTCTGCCGAGCTCGAGCGAGTGGAACCAGCTGGGCACAGATTTCAGCGGCTGGACCCGTGAAGATATCCGTCACGTGGATTTCGCACTTGCCGGTGACTGGGGTAAATTCTCGGCCGGTCAGGGCAGCATGGTGGCCGATGGCGCTGCCGAAGTGGATCTGTCTTACGTTGGAACTGCGCTGTATTCCTTTACCAACGATGAAAATGGCGGGTTCTTCTATCGCGGTACTGACGGTTTGCTGAGCGACATCACCGTTGGCGATTCCAGCAGCAACTTTGACGGTGCGCGCCGTGGCCGCGTTCGGTATGACACGCCGGAGTTCAGCGGTTTTAAGGCCGGCATCGCCTATGGTCAGAACATTCTGTCCAGCAGCGATGACGATGACTATTACGATATCGGCCTTCGCTATAACAACACCTTCGGCGGCGGGGTTGAATTTGCAGCGGCGGTTGCATACTCGGTGCGCTCGGCTGACGATGGATCGGGGGACCGCAAGGATACGATCGGGTCGGCCTCGGTTATGCTGCAAAACGGCCTGAGCTTCACCGTAGCCGCCGGGACGCGGGACAATGACGCGGATGGTGCGTCTGACCCGAACTACTTCTACGGCAAGATTGCCTATGAGGATCAGTGGGTATCCTGGGGTAAAACCGGTATCGGGATCGACTATTACTCGGGCTCGGACTTCGTAAATGACGGTTCCAGCACCGATGCTTGGGGCATCGCTGTTGTTCAGCGTATCGACAGCATCAACACAGATGCGTATCTGAAATACCGCAATCACGATTTCGAAGATGGCGCTTCGTTCGACAACAACGAGGCGTGGGTGCTGGGGGCCCGCTGGAGGTTCTGATTTCTCAGCTTTCGATGATCGAACGCTCCGGCCTGTGCCGGGGCGTTTTTTCGTCTGTAATAGGGGTAAAACCAGCCTGAAAGGGCCTTTGCCTCTTGCGCGCAGGCGGCTGTGCAAATAGAAGGCGTCAAATTTGCCCGGCGCGCCCGTTTTGCGCGCCCCGAATCCTATGGGGACTACCAAAATGCAGGTTACCGAGACGCTGAACGAAGGTCTGAAGCGCGGCTACAACATCGTTGTGACCGCAGCCGAGCTGGACGACAAGGTCAACGAGAAACTGACCGAAGCGCAGCCCGAGGTTGAAATGAAGGGTTTCCGCAAAGGCAAGGTGCCGATGGCTCTGCTGAAAAAGCAGTTCGGCCAGCGCCTGCTTGGCGAAGCGATGCAGGAAACCATCGACGGTGCGATGAACAAGCACTTTGAAGACAGCGGTGAGCGTCCTGCGCTGCAGCCCGAGGTCAAGATGACCAATGAGGACTGGAAAGAAGGCGACGATGTCGAGGTCGCGATGTCCTACGAAGCGCTGCCTGAGATTCCCGAGGTCGACCTGAAATCGGTCGAGCTGGAGAAGCTGGTTGTCAAAGCTGATGACGCAGCCGTTGAAGAAGCGCTGAACAACCTGGCCGAGACCGCTCAGAACTTCAAAGCGCGCCGTAAGGGTTCCAAAGCCAAAGATGGCGACCAGATCGTGTTCGACTTTGTTGGTAAGGTTGACGGCGAAGAGTTCGAAGGCGGATCGGCCGAGGACTACCCGCTGGTTCTGGGCTCGAACAGCTTCATCCCCGGCTTTGAAGAGCAGTTGGTTGGTGTGAAGGCCGAGGAAGAAAAAGACGTCAACGTCACCTTCCCCGAAGAATACGGTGCTGAGCATCTGGCCGGCAAAGACGCCGTTTTCACCTGCACCATCAAAGAGGTGAAAGAGCCGGTCGCGGCTGAGGTCGACGACGAGTTGGCCAAGAAATTTGGTGCCGAAGATCTGGCTGGGTTGAAGGCACAGATCGCCGAGCGTCTGGAAGCCGAATATGCTGGTGCGTCCCGTGCAGTTATGAAGCGCGCTTTGTTGGACGTGCTGGACGAGAAAGTCTCGTTCGACCTGCCGCCGTCACTGGTAGAAGCCGAAGCCAAGCAGATCGCACACCAGCTGTGGCACGAGGAAAACCCTGACGTTGAAGGTCACGATCACGATCCGATCGAACCAACCGACGAGCATAACAAGCTTGCCGAACGCCGCGTGCGTCTGGGCCTGCTGCTTGCCGAACTGGGCCAGAAGGCCGAGGTTGAAGTGACCGACTCGGAAATGACACAAGCGATCATGAACCAGGCGCGTCAGTACCCGGGCCAGGAGCGCCAGTTCTTTGAATTTGTGCAGCAGAACGCCCAAATGCAGCAGCAGCTGCGTGCGCCTATCTTTGAAGACAAGGTTGTCGACTACGTCTTCGAACTGGCTCAGGTTGCGGACAAAGAAGTCAGCAAGGACGATCTGCAAAAAGCCGTTGAGGCACTGGAAGAGGAATAATCCTCTTCCTTCCCCCATTAGGGGTTAAAAAAAAGCGGAGCCGTCTCGAATTAGACGGCTCCGCATGGGTGGCTTTGTACTATGAGGTGAGGGGGTCAGGCCTCATGAGCAAAAGCACGGGGGGTCTGTAACAGAGCGGTCTTCTGCTCTGGGGTGAATGTGTCGGACAGCGCTTCGATCAGTTTCAGCACTGCCTGCCTTTCTTCTTCCGTCTTGGCCGCACTCATCTGTTCGACAAAGTACTTCTCAAGATCGGTGAGCGGCTTGTGGTCACGATTTGCCGGGCTGAGTTTGGCGGCCTTTTTGGCCTCGAAGAACTCCAACGCCTTTTCTTCTTCGATAAAGACATCGTGGTGAATGTCTGCGAATTCGCGAAGACCCGAAATCCTTTCTTCTGTGCAATCCAGCAACGCCGCCATGGCCGGTACCTTGCCCATCGGAACGGTTTCGCCCACATAGTCGTAAGGCGCACAGTTCGAGCGTTTGAGAACGCGGTTCATAACCGGGTCAATCACGGTGATGATGTCCTGGATACCCGCACTACGGCAGTATTCCAGAGATCCGATCATCAGCTCACAGGTCGCGTAAGAAACCGAGTTCTTCTCTTTTCCTCGGGTCAGTCGCTGCGTGTCGACGCAGAAGCGGGTGGATTCCCACATGGTCGCGCTGCGCATCGGCGCTTCGCCGCATAAGATATCCGAGAACACATCTGAAAGCATGTGCGGGCCGGTGGTCTGGAGTGCACGTACTGCGGCTACGACGTTCCCCTCATCGTCGAGACCAATTACGTATGCAGGATCCAGGTGATCGAACTGATCGATTTCCTTGCCGTCTTCGATGTGGACGTCCCATCCAAGTCGTCCACCAAAAACCCGAGCGCGCAGTTCGAACATATCGTCAAGAACTTCGGTGAACAGATGTCTGTTCAGCCCATCAACTACCAAAATCATGTTAACCCCCTTCGAGTGATCTGTCTGTGGATAAGACGTTACCCGGTTTCCACAGCGAATCTATTGGGGGTTTCCCGTAATATTGGCTTTTTTTAGCCCAATTTCGGCAAAATTTGGCTTTATCCTGGGTAGATTAAGCCGATTCCGATGGCCCGACCGACAGCCTGCGGAGTCGTCAGTGCATTAAGCTTTTCGCGAGAAGAGCGCAAGTGCACCTCAACCGTGCGGTGCGAAATCGACAGGATATCGCCGATATCTTGTTGCGATTTACCCGCTGCGGCCCATTGCAAAATCTCCAATTCTCGGCTGGAGAGGGTCGGGTGGTACAGCATCCGGCTGATCGTATCCGATGTCATGACATTGTCATGGATGTGTACGGCCAATGATTGCAGGTCACTTATCACGTTGGGCACCAGTTTCTTCCACTCATCCCGGCTGCACTCGCGCACTGCGCTAAGCAAGCCGATATCTCCGTACGGCCCGCGGACCGGAATCGTAATGCCTTGATCTGGAATGCCAAAATCATGTGCATCGCGAAAAACGCGCTGGAAATCTTTACCGCGTTCCAGACGGCTCCAGTCGACCGGAGCGATACTGCGCTGGCTCATGTGCAGCGTCGGATCGATCAGGTGCAGGCCTTGCTCTTGATAGTGGGTTTTCCAGTCGTCCCCATAAGTCACATGGCCGTGAATCGTACCTGCAGCAGGATTCATACCCGCATAGGCTGCGTGGTCCATTTCATATTTGTCACAGACCTGACGCAGGAACTCGTCATACCGAGTATCCTGTTCGGGAAGAGTGCTGAGATCAACAATATCCATACGGTAACGACCAGTTAGACCCGAGTGAGCGGGCGGATCCCCTTGGCCAGGAAAATGATACTGTCTTCCCTGACGTCAAGCAGGACACCACATTTCGCTTGTCAAGACAAGAAGATGTGGGAAATGTCTGCCTTTTATAGGTAAATGTGCCTTTCGGGCACACAATTACGCACCTTTAAAAGATTTAACGTCAGAGTTGTGCAGTAGGTCATGGGATTCGCCGTGGCATTTCGAAGGTTATGTATGTGCATTACAATCGAAATGCGAATTAAACATGCCTATTCTGTGGCAGAAACCAGACCCGTCTCGACGAGCATGCCCCTGGCCTTTGCTTCGGGCCAATATCCTTTGGCATAAAGAAAGATGGCACGCTGCTGATCTCCATCAGACAAAAGCCAGGCGCCTCGCAGGTATTTTCCGGCAAACTCCAGATTGGTATCGGCGTCCAGCAGGCCTTTGGCATTTCCAGTATAACCCATTGATCGCGCAGTGGCCGGGAGGATTTGCAGAAGCCCATAATAGGGGCGGTTCACCGCCCACGGCCGATGTGTGCTTTCACGGATCGCCAGCTTGTGCACCAACTCCCGCGGGAGCTCGTAGTGGTCAGCCCATTTATTGATCGAAACGCGAAGCTCGGGTGTTTCATTGGGGTAGAGGGGGGGATCGAACGTATCGCCGGAACCCGAGCTGCCAGGACTGCCACAAGCTGCAAGCGGTGCCATAAGCAACAAGGTTAAGACGCGGCGACGAAGGAGGGGGGTCATCAAAATACTCCTGATTGCGAATGGCGATGATATGAAACCCTCGCCGGTCTGCAAGGCCAGGCGAACAATCGGGCCGAATTTTGCTTGCGATGTAACAAAAAGAAAAAAGAGCCGCGTAAAAGCGCGGCCCTTTGATATTGGATATGCAGCCAGATCAGGCTTTTGCTTCGTCTTCTTCGACCGGAGCTTCTTCGGCAACCAGATCTTCGTCTTCCGAAGCGGCAGAGCCTATGTCGTCGAACAGCTCGGCGATCTCGAATTCGGCGGTGGCTTCTTCTTCAGCAGCCAGTTCCTGGATCGATTTGCCCGATGCCTGCAGTTCGGCTTCTTCTTCCGAACGTGCGACGTTCATTTTGATCTCGACTTCTACCTCGGGGTGCAGGTTGACTGCGACCGAGTGCAGACCCAGTTCCTTAATCGGAGCGATCAGGGCAATCTGTTTCTTGTCGACGGTGAAGCCAGCTTCGGTTGCGGCGTCTGCGGCATCACGCGGGGTGACCGAACCGTACAGAGCGCCGGCATCCGATGCCGAACGAATCACGATGAACTGCTGACCGTCCAGCTTTTCAGCCAGCGCTTCAGCTTCTTTCTTGGTTTCCAGGTTGCGTGCCTCAAGCTGGGCTTTCTGGGCTTCGAACGACGCGATGTTGGCGTTCGATGCGCTCAGCGCTTTGCCTTGGGGCAGCAGGAAGTTGCGGGCGTAGCCGGGCTTGACGTCAACGACGTCGCCCATCTGACCCAGTTTCGCAACGCGTTCCAGAAGGATAACTTGCATGTCAGTCTCTCCTTACTTCACGGCGTAGGGCAGCAGGGCGAGGAAGCGGGCGCGCTTGATAGCACGGGCCAGTTCACGCTGCTTTTTCGCCGAAACGGCGGTGATGCGCGAAGGTACGATCTTGCCACGCTCAGAGATGTAGCGCTGCAGCAGACGAGTGTCTTTGTAGTCGATTTTCGGCGCGTTCTCACCCGAGAACGGGCAGACCTTGCGGCGGCGGAAAAATGGTTTTGCGGCCATGGTTTATGTCCTTTCGTCAGGCGTTGATCAGCGGCGCTCGCGGCGGCCTTCGCGCTCATCGCGCTTCTGCATCTGGACCGAGGGGCCCTCGGCATGCTCGTCGACCTTGATGGTCAGAACGCGCATCACGTCATCATGCAGGCGCATCAGGCGTTCCATTTCCTGAACCGCACCCGAAGGGGCATCGGTTTTCAGGAAGGCATAGTGGCCTTTGCGGTTCTTGTTGATCTTGTAAGCCATCGTCTTGACGCCCCAGTACTCGCTTTCGACGACGTTGCCGCCGTTGTCAGCCAGAACTGTGCCGAAATGTTCGACAAGGCTTTCTGCCTGCGCGTTGGACAAATCCTGACGCGCGATCATTACATGCTCATACAGTGGCATGTGCACTCCTGTTTATATCAAGGCGCATTTCAAAGGCGGGGCCATATGGTCCTTCGCGACCCTGCCACGAGAGGCTGCGCGATTCATAACTCCTGCGAAGGATGGCTCCGTATACACGTTTGAGCGGGCGGGGCAAGCCCTGCCACATATGCCTTTGTGAAGTCGCCCTATTTCCACTGGTGCGCCCAATTCCTGACGCTTTTCGCCCCGAGGTTGTTCATGAAGCCGGGAGAACCCGGTAGATTGGAAAACATAGACAGGGCAAGACAATGGCCGTCATGAACACAAACACTTTTGAACAATCGACGCCTGCCGCGATATTTGATAAATCCGTGCCCGTTCTGATTACGTTTGCACCGAATTGGCGGGCGCGGATGTTTCTTCTGCGTGCCGTTGGTGTCTTTCTGATCGTGTCGGCCTTTTCGATGTGGTTGATGCCGGGTTCGGTTATGGGAGCCGAGGTTTGGCCTATCAAGTTGGTCGCTTCGCTGATGTTCCTGATTGTTGGCGTCAGCCTGCTGACCATCGAGGTGATGGATGCGCGCCCAGACGCCTATTTTGACCCAATCCGCCGCGAGGTTCGCATTCTGCAGAAAAACGAAAACGGTCGGCCGCAAACGGTATTGCGCCGCAGCTACGACTCGCTGGGTGGCGCGCGTTTCGCTGACGACCAGGTCGAACTGTACGATGTAGACGGAAGCCTGCTGATGAAGCTGCCACTGGAATCGGCGGATGTTGGCTCAGCGCTCAAAGGTCAACTCAGCCAAAACGTAACAATTTTCGCCTGATTTTTATTCTGTTCAAAAAGGAACAGAAGTTGTGAATCAAAAAAACTTGTGTGCTGCCCTTGGGCAGCACATTTTTGTTATCGAGCAACCCATTCGGTTTGCATTCACAAATTTGCGGAGATTGTCATGAAATCCACCCTTCTTGCTGCTGCTTTGGCCGTATCAGCGACCTCGGCGTTTGCCAGCGCCGAGAAATACGTTCTGGACCCCAGCCACAGCCAGGTCATCTTCAGCTATAACCACCTTGGCTTTTCGACCACCACGGGCATGTTTTCGGGCTTTGAGGGCGAAATCATGTTTGATCAGGAAGACCCGGCAGCATCGAGCGTGACTGTTTCGATGCCGGTCGTTGAGATGATCACCGGTTGGAAACCGCGCGAAGATCACTTCATGACCGAAGATTTCTTTGGCGCAGCCGAAGGTGATCTGGTGACCTTCACTTCAACTGGTATTGAGGTCACTGGCGAAAACACAGCCAACATCACCGGTGATCTGACCATGAATGGTGTCACCAAATCCGTGGTTCTGGATGCCAAGCTTAACCAGGTGGGTGAGCACCCGATGGCGGGCAAGCCATGGGCCGGATTTGACGCCACCACAACGCTGGTGCGCAGCGATTTTGATTTGGGCCAATTCGCTCCATTCGTGGGTGATGAGGTCGAGGTCAAGATTTCGATCGAGGCACAGAAGGCCGACTAATCCCTTCATGATCCCAAAAAGAAACCGTCGGGGTTATGCGCCCCGGCGGTTTTTTATTTGTTGTCGCGTTCTGCCGTCAATTCGACTGCCACGATAACCGTGAACCCCAACGAATCTTCGGTGGGTTGCGATGTTCCAACGTCGAAATCCATTCGGTTGAGTTCCAGATTCCCCGACATCGTCGCTGCATCGTCGGCCAGTTCCAGCGTAAATGGCAGGACGACATCGATAGATTTGTCCCGGATTGTCAGAGGTCCTCGCGCCTCATAACCCGCATCCGTTTTGAACAGGTCGGCCTTAAATTGAGCCGTAGGAAACTGCGCACTGTCAAAGAAATCCGCACCCATCGCTTGGTCGGTGACTGTGCCGAGGCTGAGTGAGCCAATGGCAATCGTTACATCGACGGAACCGGCCAATCCCGGCTCGGCGGGATCCTCAAACGCTATCGCTGCAGTCCAGTCAGCAAACTCGCCGCTTACGGGACTGCCCAATTGCGAGATAGTAATCGACAGGTATCCGTCTTCGACCTCCCATTCCGATTGAACTTGCGCAAGTTCGGCCGTGTCTTCGGATGCTTTGGACTGGTCGTCAAAGACACCGGTGGACCAACCTCCGACCAGCACCGCGCCCCAGATTGCCAAGGCGGCGAAGGCGGGAACAATGGAATGGTGCTGTGCCGGGGGTTCCGGCGCGTCCGATTGGCCGGGCAGCATACGGCGCAGGGTACTGTCTTTGTCCACGACATGGTGTTTCAGCGCGCCCGCTATGTGCAGCACGAGCGCCACACCCAGGGCCCAGACGAAAAGCCAATGCAGGCTGGCGCTGATGTCGGCAAGGAAAGCTGACTTCGGAACAAGCGGCAGGTTCTGGCCAAGGGGCCATAGGATCGGCGCGAAGCCGTCGGTGGCGGCGTGGTGAATCCAGCCGCTGAGCGGAGCCAGAACAAGCGAGCCGTACAGCAGCCAGTGCACAGTTTCGGCGGCGAAGGCCTCGGGTTTGTTTTCAGCGTTCAGCAAGCCCGGCTTCGTCTGGGTAACAGCCCAAAGGATTCGGGCCAGTGCGACGAAGAACACGGTAACACCAATGGTTTTGTGCAGTGAAAACAGCTGGGCGGCGCGGGCGATATCATCCTCGGTCGTGGGAATGCTCGGATCGTAAATCGCATGGGCCAATTGGTTCGCGAACCAGCCCAGCGGCAGAGCCGTCAGGATCAGTAGCGCGGTCAGCCAGTGAAATGCTTTGGTTACACCACCATAGCTGGACCGGGTGTTGGTAAGGGGCATCGATTGGCTCTCCGAGTTTCTGAATTGAGGGTAAGTTAAATGGATGCCGTGTGGACACAAGACAGAGAAATGCACAGTAAAGGTGTCCTGATGCAGAACGCAGGCAATGCTTGTGCCGCACCGATTGTCAGTTTAAACCCCGCCGAAATCTGACGTCACGCAAGAGGCACCAATGACACGCGCGTTTGTTTTCCCCGGGCAGGGCGCCCAGACCATCGGAATGGGCAAGGCCTTGGCTGAGGCATATCCAGCCGCCCGCGCCGTTTTCGATGAGGTCGATGAGGCCTTGGGCGAAAAACTGAGCGATCTGATCTGGGACGGCGATATCGCAGAGCTGACCCTGACTCAGAATGCACAGCCCGCGCTGATGGCAACCTCGATGGCCGCAATACGCGCACTTGAGGCCGAAGGCGTTTCGATTTCAATGGCATCTTATGTGGCGGGTCACTCGCTGGGTGAATACTCGGCGCTGGCTGCGGCCGGAGCCTTGACGGTTGCCGATACTGCCCGCCTGCTGCGGACGCGCGGGCAGGCGATGCAAAGTGCAGTGCCGGTGGGCGAGGGCGCAATGGCCGCCATTCTGGGGCTCGATCTTGAAGCGGTGCGCGCCGTTGCGGAAGAGGCCGCGCAAGATGAGGTCTGTCAGGCTGCCAATGACAACGACCCGACCCAGGTTGTTGTGTCTGGTTCAAAGGCCGCTGTTGAGCGCGCAGCCGAGATCGCCAAGGAAAAAGGTGCCAAGCGTGCAATTATGTTGCCGGTAAGTGCTCCATTTCACTGTGCGCTGATGCAGCCTGCGGCAGATGTAATGGCAGAGGCTTTGGCCTCGGTTGAAATCAAAGCGCCTGCCGTGCCTTTGGTTGCGAATGTTCGCGCCGAAGCTGTGGCTGATCCAGATATGATCCGTCAGTTGCTGGTGGAACAGGTCACCGGCTCGGTTCGGTGGCGTGAGAGCGTACAGTACATGGTCGCGCAGGGTGTGACCGAAGCGTGGGAGATCGGCGCGGGCAAAGCTTTGTCGGGCATGATCCGCAAGATCGACCGTGCTCTGGTCTGCACAGCGGTCGGGACGCCTGAAGATGTACAAAAAGCCGTTAACCCCGGCGCATGAACAAGGGACAGCCGCCGGATTCGGCGGCCAGAGAGGAAACATAGATGTTTGATTTGACAGGTAAGAATGCGCTAATCACCGGTGCTTCGGGTGGTATTGGCGGCGATATCGCCCGCGCGCTTTACGACGCTGGTGCAACTGTTGGCCTTTCCGGAACGCGCGTGGAGCCTCTGCAAGCTCTGGCCGACAGCCTTGGCGATCGTGCGCATGTCTTGCCGTGTAACCTGAGCGATCCCGAAGCCGTCGAGGCCCTGCCGAAACAAGCGGCTGAGGCGATGGGCTCGGTTGATATTCTGGTGAACAACGCAGGCATCACACGCGATAACCTGTTCATGCGCATGTCGGATGAAGAATGGCAGAGCGTGATCGACGTGAACATGACCGCAACGATGAAGCTGTGCAAAGGCGTGATCAGGGGCATGATGAAGGCGCGCTGGGGTCGGATCGTCAATGTCTCGTCCGTTGTGGCTGCGATCGGAAACCCAGGGCAGGCGAACTATGCTGCCTCCAAGGCCGGCATGATCGGCTTTTCCAAGGCGCTGGCGCATGAGGTTGCGACCCGTGGCATTACCGTTAATGCGGTTGCGCCGGGCTTTATCACCACCGCGATGACCGAGAAGCTGACGGATGAGCAAAAGAAGGGTCTGCTGCTCAAGGTTCCGGCCGGTCGTATGGGTGATCCGCAGGAAATCGCAGCCGCTGTGCTGTATCTGGCAAGCCCTGAAGCAGGTTATGTTACCGGAAGCACCTTGCATGTGAATGGCGGTATGGCCATGTTGTAATCGCAATTCAGGGTGGGCGCGAAAGCGTTTGCCTTGTGCGTTGTCTGTGCTATAGGCGGCGCATATGCGCAGGAACCGGTCCAAGGGCCGGTTCTCTGATTTCCCGGGGACCCGGGACCCAAACCGCCCGGAAAGGGCAAAACAAGTCCACCCCGAACGGGCAAGGGCAGAACCGGGCGGACAGCCCTGAAATTGAAATGAGGAATAGACATGAGCGACGTCGCAGATCGCGTAAAGAAGATCGTTGTTGAGCACCTGGGTGTTGAAGAGGACAAGGTTGCCGAAAACGCCTCGTTCATCGACGATCTGGGCGCAGACAGCCTGGACACCGTTGAGCTGGTAATGGCGTTCGAAGAAGAGTTCGGCATCGAGATTCCGGACGACGCAGCCGAGACCATCCAGACCTTTGGCGACGCGGTCAAATTCATCAGCGAAGCTTCCTAAGCTGACCTGACTGAGACAAAAACGGCGCTTCCGGGCAACGGAAGCGCCGTTTTTTTATGCTCTGCCACATTTCGCGCTTGCTTTGAGGCGTTGAGGCTCCGCACTCTGACACCTGAGGCAAGTTTCTGAGCGGGCAAGGGCATGATAAGATCCACCCCGATGATCAACACGGCGCGTCTGACCTTGTGTGCAATGCGCCCCGAAGATTTCAACCGGTTCGCCGAAATCTGGCGCGACCCCGAGGTTGTACGCCATATTGGAGGCACCCCGAAAACGCGCGGCGAGGCGTGGGATTCTTTCCTGCGCAACGCTGGACATTGGCAGATGACCGGGTTCGGTCAATGGGGTGTGATGCTGCAGTCGAATCGTACTCTGATCGGGCAAGCCGGGTTCTTTTATGGCAACCGGTCCCTGGGCGATGATTTTGATGGTTTTCCCGAAGCCGGCTGGGTTCTGGCCCCGGACATGCAGGGGCAAGGATACGGGTGTGAGGCCGCGCAGGCGGCGCACGACTGGTTCGACCGGATCATTCCGGGCCCGTTGGTTGCGCTGATCGACGCGGACCATGCAGCCTCACAGCGATTGGCTGAAAAGCTGGGCTACAAGCTGTTGCGCGAAGCTGAATACCGCGACACCCCCGTTCATCTGTTTCGCCGTGACGGACCTCCGACACGGGTGTGAAACGCATTGGGCAGTGCGATGCCGCAAAATGGACGAGCTTTGCCGATCTTGTGAAATAAAGCGGCAAACTGAGACTCTATGCTATCGTGGAATTACGGAATGATTCAGCGGAGGATATGAATCATGATGATTTACCCCACGATGGAGTTGCAGAACGGTCGGTGCGTTACGCTGGACAAGGGGCGTCTGGATGAAGCGATGATCTGGCATGTCGATCCGGTCGAGACCGCGCGCGGCTGGTCTGCGGCTGGAGCGGAATGGATGCAGCTTACGGATTTTGATGCGATCGAAGGCCGGGATACCAATTCCGAACTGATCGAAGAAATCATTCGCTCCTCTGAAATGTCAGTGCAGTTGGCAGGGGGGATGCGGACCCGCGAGCATGTTGAACATTGGATCAATAAAGGGGCTGGCCGAATCGTGATTGGCACACTTGCGGCTTGGGACCCGCAATTGGTTAAGGAATTGGCTAAGCTTTATCCCGATCAGATCGTGTTGGCGGTCGATGTTTGGCAAGGGCAAGTGATGACCGAAGGTTGGCGCAGCCAAAGTGCGTTTACCCCGGAAGCCTTCATCGAAGCTTTCGCGGATACGCCGCTTGCAGCAATTTTGGTGACCGATATCGATAGCGATATGGAAGACGTCGAGGCGCAGCTGGGTCTGATTTCAGGACTGGCCGAAAAATCGCGTACACCGATCATAGCCAGCGGTGTCGTGCGTACCAGCGACGATATATCTCGTCTCGCCTATATCTCGAATATTTCGGGTGCGATCGTTGGCCGGGCACTGTTCCGCAAGTCCGTCGATCTGTCCGAAGCATTGGAGGTCGCCCAATCGGCACACGAGCCAGTCGCCGAGTTCCAGTAAACTTCAGTACCAGACGACCCGCCTTTCCCGTTGAAGGAAGGGCGGGTTTTTGCCTTTCAGGCATCGTTCAACTCAATTGACAGAGGATTTGAACAGGTTACGGCACAAGGATGCCGGTTCAGAATATGCCGTTGCTCTTGCCCCCGCACCCCGGGCCGGGGTATGAGCGGTTCTCATAACAGGAAGCAGGCAAGAGGCACTTCATGCGCAGAGTCGTTGTAACCGGTCTTGGATTGGTCACTCCTTTGGCCAGTGGGGTCGAGGAAACATGGTCACGGCTGCTGGATGGAGAATCCGGCGCAGGACCAATCACGCAGTTTGATGCCGAGGCAAGCGGGGTCACCACGACCTATGCCTGCGAAGTGCCGCGCGGAGATGGCACCAACGGGACGTTTAATCCTGACGATTGGATGCCGCCGAAAGAACAGCGCAAGATTGAAGATTTCATCCTATATTCCATCGCTGCAGCCGAGATGGCTTGCAAGGATGCCAATTGGCTGCCCGAAGACGAAGAAGACCGCCTGCGCACGGGCGTTCTGATTGGGTCCGGTATCGGTGGGCTGGGATCAATTGCCAACACGGCCAACCTGATCCGCGACAAAGGTCCGCGCAGGGTTTCTCCGTTCTTTATCCCGGGCGCGCTGATCAATCTGGCCTCAGGGCAGGTTTCGATCCGTCATGGGTTCAAAGGGCCGAACCACTCGGTCGTGACTGCTTGCTCGACCGGTGCCCATGCGATCGGTGATGCCAGCCGCATCATCCGCGCCGGGGATGCAGACGTGATGATCGCAGGCGGCGGCGAGGGCTGTATTTGCGAAATCGGTATCGCCGGCTTCAACGCCTGCAAGGCGCTGTCGACCAAATACGCCGATGATCCGAAGAAAGCGAGCCGCCCCTATGACATCGACCGCGACGGTTTCGTCATGGGCGAAGGTGCAGGCATTGTAGTTCTTGAGGATTACGAACACGCCAAAGCGCGCGGTGCCAAGATTTACGCCGAGGTTCTGGGCTATGGCATGTCGGGTGACGCTTATCACATCACCGCGCCGTCCGAGGATGGCGATGGGGCCGAACGCTCGATGAAAGCAGCGCTGCGTAGTGCGGGGCTTGAGCCGAAGGATCTGGATTATATTAACGCGCATGGGACCTCGACCATGGCGGATACGATTGAGCTGGGCGCGGTAGAACGCCTGCTGGGGGATCACGCCAGCAACGCGACGATGACTTCGACCAAATCGGCCACTGGTCACCTGCTGGGCGCCGCTGGCGCGATTGAGGCGATCTTCTCTATCCTTGCGATCCGCGATCAGGTTGCACCACCGACGATCAATCTGGACAATCCAGCAGTTGAAACTCCGATCGATTTGGCCCCGAATGCCAAGCGCGAGCGTGAGATCAACGTGGCCTTGTCAAATTCGTTCGGCTTCGGCGGCACCAATGCAAGTGTGATCTTCGGAAAGGTCAACTAAATGTGGCGAGCGCTCGCTTCGAACGCGTTGACAATACTGATCGTTGGGCTGTTCCTGATGGGCGGTGTCGTCCTGTGGGGGCAGTCGCAATACAAGTCCGAAGGTCCCCTAGAAACTGCGATCTGTTTGCAGGTAAAGCCGGGCTCTAACATGACAAGGGTTAGCCGTGATCTGGAGGATCAGGGTGCGATCAGCAGCGGGTTGATTTTCCGCTTAGCTGCTGATTACACAGACAAATCTCAGCAGCTGAAAGCGGGTAGCTTTCTGGTTCGCGAAGGCGCGTCGATGGAGCAAATCGTCGACGACATAACTCATAGCGGCGCCAGCACTTGCGGGACCGAGATCGAATACCGCATTGGCGTGACCCGTATGCAGACCCGCGTGCGGGAGCTGAACCCGGCGACTCTGGATTTTGATGAGGTGGCTTCCTTTGTGATCGGCGAAGAGGACGCCCCGGAAGTTTATGCAGAAAAACGCGGTGAGGCGGATACGCGTTATCGCATCTCGTTAGCTGAAGGCGTCACCAGTTGGCAGATTGTGGAGTCGCTAAAGGCGATGGATTTGCTAACCGGCGAAGTAGCCGATTTGCCCGCTGAAGGGATGTTGGCCCCTGACAGTTATGAGGTCAGACCCGGTGAAGATCGGAATGTAATTCTTTCTGAAATGCAGGAAAAACAGCAGCTTAGAATTAACGCGGCGTGGGAGGGGCGTCAGGATGGTTTACCTCTGAACAGCCCCGAAGAGATGCTGATCTTGGCTTCGATCATCGAAAAAGAAACAGGTCAGCCGGAAGAGCGTGGCCAGGTAGCCAGCGTTTTCGTTAACCGTCTGAACCAAGGTATGAGGCTGCAGACAGACCCGACGGTGATCTATGGTGTAACCAAAGGGCAGGGTGCTTTGGGTCGCGGTTTGCGGCAAAGCGAACTGCGCCGTGCGACGCCTTGGAACACCTATGTCATCGAAGGGCTGCCGCCGACCCCGATTGCCAATCCGGGTCTCGCGAGCCTTGAGGCTGCGGTGGCACCTGACAACACGGATTTCATCTTCTTTGTTGCGGACGGAACCGGTGGTCATGCCTTTGCCGAGACCCTGCAAGAGCACAATCGCAACGTCGCAAAGTGGCGTGAGATCGAGGCCGAGCGGAATTCCGGGAACTGATTCAATCGTCCGTGTTGTACAGGTTTGAAACGGCACTTTGTCCGACTTGTACAACACGAATCTCTGACCCCGATAAAGCAACGGCCCGGTCAATCGACCGGGCCGTTTCTTATTCAGGCCGCTTTCGCGCGACGCGGTCGGCGGCGTTTCTGACCGCCCGGTTTGGGCGCACCAGAGTGCTGAGGTTTCGGGCTGCGACGGCGGTTGCTTGGGCGGCGCGGGGTTTTCTTTGGTGAGATTGCTTCAGGCATCTCACCGCTGGCGACCGGGATTTCGATCTTCATCAGCTTCTGAATCTGACGCAGCAGGTCGACCTCTTCCGCCGAGCAGAAGGCAATGGCCTCGCCCTCGCGGCCTGCACGAGCGGTGCGGCCGATGCGGTGGACATAGTTGTCCGGTACCTCGGGCAGGTCGTAGTTGATCACATAGGCCACGCCCGGAATATCGATGCCGCGCGCGGCGACGTCGGTAGCGACCAGAACATTGACCTCACCGGCGCGGAACGCCTTGATGGCGCGGTCGCGTTGGCCCTGACTTTTGTTGCCGTGGATCGAGGCTGCATTGTAGCCATCGGCGACAAGCCCCTTCATCAGCTTTTCGGCCCCGTGTTTGGTGCGGGAGAAGACCAACGTCAGCGCGTCCATGTCAGCCGAGAGGATCTCGCGCAGTTTGGCGGGTTTTGCAGGCTTTTCAACAAAGTGGATCGACTGTGTGATCTTGTCGGCTGCTTTGCCGGGGGGCGAGACCTGCACCCGTTGCGGGTTGGTCAAATAGGCACGGCTGAGCTCTTCCATTTGCTTCGGCATGGTGGCTGAGAACAGCATGGTTTGGCGCGGCGTGCCCAGTTCCGGCGCGATCCGACGCAGGGCATGGATGAAGCCCATATCGAGCATCTGGTCAGCCTCGTCCAGTACGAGGTGCTTGACTGAACCCAGATTAACCGCACCGCGATCCATCAGGTCGATCAGGCGACCGGGGGTGGCGACAAGAATGTCGGTGCCGCGCGCCAGAAACATGATCTGCTTGTTGATCGACTGACCGCCAACCACGGTCGCGACGCGGATCTTGGTTTTCTTGGTCAAGTTGCAAAGGCTGTCGGCGATCTGGTTGACCAACTCGCGGGTGGGCGCAAGGATCAGCGCCTTGGCGGTTTTGGGATCGGGCTTGCCGGGCTGGGCCAGCAGATGGTCGATCAGCGGCAGGCCAAAGGCCAATGTCTTACCTGTACCGGTCTGGGCGAGGCCAAGGATATCGTGACCATTCAGGGCCAGCGGGATCGCCTGGTTCTGGATCGGGGTCGGTTGAGTGAAGTTGGCGCGTTTGAGCGCATCATTTAGAGCGGGCGCAAGGCCCAGCATATCGAAGTCGAACAAATAACTATCCTTTACAGCCCGAGGCAAAGGTCCACGGGCAAGTCGTGATGGGCCGCTTCCGCGACCGGCAGGGGTTGTGCGAAACCTCAGGACGTGCAGGCGTTCCCTGCAGCATCTGGTTGTCGCGTCAAGAACCCTGCGTGATGGGGAACTATGGGTGAATCGGGCGCTGTTGGGGGCGGTGTCGCCCACGTGCTCACGCGGTAGCGCTGTTTGAGGGGCACATGCGCCTTGCGGTCGCGATTGTCAAGCGCCGTGTCGGCCATAAGCTTGCGCGGGTTGCGCGTTTGCCAGATACGGTTCGGAAGGTTTTATGAGTCGGGTCATGACATTCAGAGCTTTACACGGAGCGGATTTGAGGACCGCCAGCGTCGCCCTTGTCATCGGCGGGATGATGTGGGGGCTGTACTGGATTCCGGTTCGCTACTTTGTCGACCAAGGACTGGATGGCCCATGGCCCGGTATTGTGATGTACACCTCGGCGTTGATCGTACTGACGCCTTTCCTGATGCGCGAACGGCAAGCGCTTTTGAAAGACTGGCGCGGGCTGATCTTGAGCGGGATGTTCACCGGTGCTGCGTTCAGCTTGTTTACCATCAGTCTGGTTTACACAGATGTCGTCCGGTCAATCCTGCTGTTCTATCTGACACCGGTCTGGGGAACGATCCTTGGAATGGTGTTTCTGGGTGAACGTCTTGGCCCGGCGCGCGTGCTGGGCTTACTCTGCGGTCTGGGTGGCATGTTCATCGTGCTTGGCGGAGAACAGGGGTTTCCCTGGCCGCGCAATACTGGAGACTGGCTGGCCCTGATCTCGGGGATCACTTGGGCGATGGGATCTCTGGGGCTTTATCGGACGTCCGGTATCTCTGTTCCGGGGCAGGTTTTTGCCTTTGTTTCAGGCGCTTTGGTGTTGTCTCTGCTGAGCCTTCCATTCGGCGGCGGTTTGGCGTCATCAGAGGCAGTCGGCGAGATGGTTATACGAATCGGCCCGGTCGCGTTGCTGTCGGTCCTGTACACCTTGCCGATGTTTTTTCTGACGATTTGGCCCGCAACCAAGCTGACCCCGGCACGCGTTGGTCTACTGCTGATGAGCGAAGTTGTGGTGGGCCTGATCTCGGCGGCGGTCTTCTCGGGCGAGCCGTTTGGGATGAGAGAAGTATTGGGTGCGGCTTTGATCGTAAGCGCTGCGTTTCTTGAGGTCATGCGGGGCTGATCGTTAACGGATCGGACGCCGGGTGTTGCATCTTCGTTGCGTAACACATTGACTTTGCGTACTTTTCTTGGTATGAATTATGTCATGCTAGAAGAGGTGGGCAACGGCCCCGGGGCGACCCGGCGGTCGTTTTTCGTTTCTCTCGTGCGGAAAAACTCACGCATGAGGTCACAGGCAAACATGACTTTGATTACCCCGGAAGAGCGGATTTCTCAGACGGCTGATTTATTGCAGTCGCTTGAGCGATCCATTCGCGATCTGCGCCAAGCGGCGGAAGAACTGCGAAAACAGATCGGTGCCGGGGAGGATGCAGACCTTGCCGGAACAGGCAAGCAACTGGGTCAGCTAGAGGGGCTGATCCGCAGTTGCCAGAAAGTGGAGACAAGCTTTGTCGAACAACATCACAGACAAGCCGGAATTGCCCAAGGGGGCTATGCGCTCGACCTTGATCGGGCACGATCTGAGATCGGGTGCAGGCTGGCTCGCCTCCGCGCCTGCTGCGGTGCAGGACAGATTTCTGAGTGAGATCGGGGAGGGGGGGCTGTGTGCCCTCCCTTTCCTGTTCGAGTTCTGGGCGCTGCCGCATCAGTTGCCGCCCGAGGGCGACTGGCGGTCGTGGGTGATCATGGGCGGGCGCGGGGCCGGTAAGACGCGGGCGGGGGCCGAGTGGGTGCGGTCGGTGGTCGAGGGGTCATTGCCTCTGGATCGGGGGCAGGCGTGTCGTGTGGCTCTGGTCGGTGAGACATTTGATCAGGTGCGCGATGTGATGATCTTTGGGGATAGCGGGATATTGCAGTGTTCACCGCCGGATCGGCGGCCTGTTTGGAAGGCGTCCGAACGCAAGCTGGTTTGGCCTAACGGGGCCGAGGCGCAGGCGTTTTCGGCACATGATTCCGAGGGGTTGCGGGGGCCGCAGTTTGATGCGGCCTGGGTGGATGAGCTGGCCAAGTGGAAGAAGGCGGGCGAGACCTGGGATATGTTGCAATTTGCGCTGCGGCTGGGGGAACGGCCGCGGGTCTGTGTGACCACGACGCCGCGCAATGTGAAGGTTTTGAAGGAGTTGCTGGCGTCTCCGTCCACGGTGCAGACCCACGCGCCGACCGAGGCGAACCGGGCCAATCTGGCGGGTTCCTTTTTGGAAGAGGTACGCGCGCGCTATGCAGGCACGCGGCTGGGGCGGCAGGAATTAGACGGGGTGTTGCTGTCGGATGCCGAAGGCGCGTTGTGGACGGGTTCGATGCTGGAGGCGGCGCGCTGTACGCGGGTGCCTACGCTGGACCGCATCGTCGTGGCACTGGACCCGGCAGTAACGGCGAGGGCGGATGCAGATGCTTGCGGGATCGTGGTCGTTGGTGCTCAGCTAGAGGGGCCGCCCGAGGACTGGCGGGCCTATGTGCTGGCTGACCGGACGGTGCAGGGCGTTGGCCCGGCGGGCTGGGCGCAGGCGGCGATTGACGCGATGGATGAGTTCGGGGCCGAACGGCTGGTGGCCGAGGTCAATCAGGGCGGGCAACTGGTGGAAGAGGTCGTGCGGCAGGTGGACCCTCTGGTGCCTTATCGCGCGGTGCGGGCGTCACGCGGCAAGGTCGCGCGGGCTGAGCCTGTGGCGGCGCTGTACGAACAGGGGCGGGTAAGCCATGTGGCCGGGCTGGATGCGCTAGAGGAGCAGATGTGCCAGATGACCGCGCGCGGGTTCGAAGGGCAGGGCTCACCCGACCGGGTCGACGCGTTGGTCTGGGCGCTGCATGAGTTAGTTGTGGCACCTGCGGGGGCGTTTCGGCGGCCCAGGGTGCGGAGTTTGTGAGCACTTTGAGGGTTGCTCTACAAACAATCATATTTCGCCTTAAGGGCTGCTCTTTCGCTGGGCGCATTCAGGTTCAGGACGTTGGGTACTCTTGATTCCAACTGTCCTCGTATTCGCCGAGCAAACGCGACAATGTCAGCAGCGAAGAAAACAGCCTTGCATGGACATCCGGCGACATCATGGTTTTGTAGTCGTCAAGCAGCTGCACAAGAACGACTACGTTGGAGGCAAACACCTCATAGACGTGTTTGTCGGCAGCAGTCGGTTCCTTGGTCCAGTTATTGTTTGTATCGGAGTGTCCGGACGGCACAGGTTCGTTTTCATTCATCGGGTGGCCTCTTCAATTTGAAGCACACGTGGGGGCATGTGAAACGCAGACAATTGCCGTGGCACGAAATCACAAGAACTTGGCGGTGATTGCAAAGGAATTTGGTCGGACGTTGAGCGCGCCGCGGCTATTGTAATAGTCCAAGCTGGAGTCAGGGCCAGGGCTCGCCAGACAGAATAGATGCGTTGGTATGGGCGCCGCATGAATTGATTGTGGTGCCTGCGGGAGCGTATGGTCGGCGTCGGGTGCGAAGTTTGTGATTAAAACGCGTATTTCGAAGCTAGTGGCTCTACGACAATGCTTAGCCTTTAGCAGGCCTGTTTCCAGACCAACGGAAAAGAACAATAGGTCAAACCGGCGTGCTAACCGCAGACCAACGATCAAATTGCGACACTGGTTTGAAGTTTCAATTCATGCCAATACCAGCCGATACTACTTGAGAGTATGGAGAAGGCATTTGAGCAAATACCCCAAATTAAACATAGCTCTCGAGTACTTAGAAGCAGCTATTGAAGAAAGAGAGTTGCGTCAAAGATATTTCGCCGCAATGAATTTGGCCGGAGTGGCAGAGGAGCTTCTTGGCAAGCTTATTCGTGCAAATGGCGATGTGGACCAAATGACTGAAGCAGTTAATCGTTTGAACGTCATCCAAAAAGTGGGCGTGGAGCAACTCGGCTGGAAGAAGTTGAGTGAAAAAGAGCTCAGAAAATTACTTGTGCGCCCCAAAAACAGTATCAAGCATATGGATAGTGTTGCATCTGGGAATAGTGCTGAGTTGTTCTTTGAGGTGGAGGATGAGTCAAAGTGGCTCATTCAATCAGCTATCCGCAATTTGGACATTCTCAATATTGATTACTCAAACGTCGTAAAAGAGTTTGTAAATAAGCACGCAGCAGACGTATGAAAGCTGCAACAATTGCTCTTTGGGATCGATACCCACCCTAGTGATTTAGCCAAAATGTCGTGGACATCACATGTCGGTCATGTTTGTTTTCGAGGCGTGGGCAGTGCAGATCGTAAGCTTCGAAAGTCCGGAGCTGCCGATTAATTGTCTTGTTGTCTGATGGCAGTCGGAGAATGGTCGCTGACCCGTTGCCTACCCCCCGAACGCCCCATTCCCAAGGCTTAAACTTCTTTCCCTCATAACTCCTTTCAACAAGCCGGGCAGAGCGGCGGCAGAAAGGAGCACAGATGGTATTCGATTTCTTGCGTCGTGGATCGGCTGAGGCAGCGCCCGAGGCGAAGGCGAGCGCGGCGGGGCCTGTGGTGGCGTGGCAGACGGGCGGGCGAGTGGCGTGGAGCCCTCGGGATGCGGTGTCGCTGACGCGGACGGGATTTTCGGGGAACCCGGTGGGGTTTCGCTCGGTAAAACTGATTGCCGAGGCGGCGGCTGCGTTGCCTTTGGTGTTGCAGGATCAGGCGCAGCGGTTTGATACCCATCCGATCCTGTCGCTGATGCGCCGCCCGAATGCGGCACAGGGGCGGGCGGAATTGATGGAAGCCTTGTTTGGGCAGTTGCTGCTGTCGGGCAATGCCTATGTCGAAGGGGTGCAGGCTGATGAGGGCCTGCCGGTTGAACTGCATGTGTTGCGATCCGACCGGATGAGCGTGGTGCCGGGTGCGGATGGGTGGCCCAAGGCTTATGATTACGCGGTTGGTGGCAAGAAGCACCGGTTTGCGGCGGAAAATATCTGTCATATCAAATCGTTCCATCCTCAGGATGATCATTATGGATTTTCACCGATGCAGGCGGCGGCGATGGCGATTGATGTGCATAACAGCGCGTCGCGGTGGTCGAAATCGCTGCTGGACAATGCGGCGCGGCCTTCGGGGGCGTTGGTGTGGAAGGGTGATGGTCATGGGGTGATGGCTGAAGATCAGTTCCGGCGACTGTCGGATGAGATCGAGCAGAACTATCGCGGGGCGCGGAATGCGGGCCGTCCGATGGTTCTGGAAGGGGGCTTGGATTGGAAGCCGATGGGGTTCTCTCCGTCCGATATGGAGTTTCAAAAGACCAAGGAAGCCGCCGCCCGCGAGATCGCGCTGGCCTTCGGTGTCCCGCCAATGTTGCTTGGGATCCAAGGCGACGCGACCTATTCGAACTATCAGGAGGCCAACCGGGCGTTTTATCGCCTGACCGTATTGCCTCTGGTGACGCGGGTGGCGGCGGCGATGTCCGAGTGGCTGGCGGGCTTCTCGGGTGAGGATTTGGTGCTGAAGCCGGATCTGGATCAGGTGCCCGCGCTGTCGGCGGAACGCGATGCGCAATGGGCGCGGGTCAACGGGGCGGATTTCCTGACGGATGCCGAGAAACGCGCGTTGCTGGGGCTGCCGGAGCGTGGCGATGGGTGACGGGTATCCTCCGTTCGACTGTGCGCCGGGCCTACGTCTGGCCGCGCATGAGAGGGTGGCCGAGATCCAGCATGCGCATCTGTGCCGCAGGTTGGATCAGATCGAAGAGATGATGGAGCGGCTGGAGAAACGGTTGTGGCTGACAGTGTACGGCGTGGCGGCGGTGATTTTGGCGCAGGCGTTTCAGTCATTCCTTGTGGTAACGCCATAATGTCAGTGGGTTACATGGAGAAGTTCATGGATTTGGAACATAAATTCGCACAGTTCGGAGACAGCTTGTCGGTAACCGACGATGCGGTGATCGAAGGGTATGCCAGCCTGTTTGGGCAGGTCGATCAGGGCAGCGATGTGGTGCAGCGCGGGGCGTATCGCGGCTCGCTGGAGGGGCTGGCGAAGGCAGGTCAGCGGGTCAAGATGCTGTGGCAGCACGATCCGGCGCAGCCTATCGGCGTCTGGGATGAGGTGCGCGAGGACGACAAGGGCCTGTGGGTCAAAGGGCGTCTGCTGGAGGCCACGCAAAAGGGCCGTGAGGCGGCCGAGTTGATCCGGGCGGGCGCTATGGATGGCCTGTCGATTGGTTATCGCACCAAACGGGCCGTGAAGAATGACAAGGGCCAGCGGGTCCTGACCGAACTGGAGCTATGGGAGGTGTCGCTGGTGACTTTCCCGATGCTGCCCAGTGCGCGGGTGGCGGCGAAGGGTGTTGAGCCTGACGTTGAAAACACCTGGCGCAGTATTGCTGAGGTGTTCAACGACGCCCGGCAGGAGCTGGCGCGAATCTAGCGCCTCTAACCCCCCAATAAGGAAGTGCTGATGAGCAAGACCGAGACCCCGGCCTTGACCGGAGAGGGTGCGTCCCTGGTTCAGGAGGTGAAGCAGGCGATGGCTGGCTTCGTGAATGAATTCAACGGCCTCAAGGCCGAAGTTAAAACCCAACTGCAACAGACAGAAGAGCGACTGACCATGCTGGATCGTAAATCAACCATCGCGGCGCGTCCGCACCTTGCGGCATCGATCGAAGAAGGCGCCCCGCATCAGAAGGCTTTTGACGCCTATGTGCGTTCGGGCGAGGATGACGGGCTGCGCGGGCTGGAGATTGAGGCCAAGTCGCTTTCGACGGCGGTGAACAGCGACGGTGGCTATCTGGTCGATCCGCAGACGGCTGAGATGATCAAGTCGGTGTTGAATTCAACCGCTTCGCTCCGTTCGATTGCGTCAGTTGTGAATGTCGAGGCGAACTCGTTCGACGTGCTGATCGACCACACCGATGTGGGCGCTGGTTGGGCGGATGAAAACTCGGCCACGGCTGAGACCTCGACCCCATCGATTGATCGGATTTCGATCCCGCTGCACGAGCTGAGCGCGCTGCCCAAGGCGTCGCAGCGTCTGTTGGATGACAGTGCGTTTGATGTCGAAGGTTGGCTGGCCGGTCGTATCGCCGACAAGTTTGCCCGGGCCGAGGCAGCGGCGTTTATCAATGGCGACGGTGTGGACAAGCCCAAGGGTATCCTGACCCACCGCACGATGGAAAACGGCAGCTGGGGCTGGGATAGCCTGGGTTATGTCGCGTCGGGCATTGATGGTGGCGTCGATGCGGATGCGATTGTGGACGTGGTCTATGCGCTGGGCGCGCAGTACCGGGTGAACGGCACTTTCGTGATGAACTCGAAAACCGCGGGTCTGATCCGCAAGCTGAAGGACAGCGATGGCCGCTTCCTTTGGTCGGATGGCCTAGCCGCTGGTGAGCCTGCGCGTCTGATGGGCTATCCGGTGCTGATTGCCGAGGACATGCCGGATGCGGCAACCGACAGCTATTCGATTGCCTTCGGTGACTTCCAGTCGGGCTACACCATAGCCGAACGTCCCGATCTGCGGGTGCTGCGCGATCCGTTCAGCGCCAAGCCGCATGTCCTGTTCTACGCGACCAAGCGCGTGGGCGGTGATGTGAGCGATTTTGCTGCAATCAAACTGCTGAAATTCGGCATCGCCTAAGCGGTGGCGGATCCGGGGGGCTGCAAGCCCCTCGGGCGGCGGGCGCGGGCCGGGGTGAGATCCCTCGCGTTGTCTAGCTGCTCCCCTCCGTCCGAGCAACGTGGGGCGGCGCGTGCCCGTCATTTTCCAAGGATACGGCCCCGGAGGGGTCCGAGATTGCGGAGTGAATGGATGATGTTGATCGAAGAAACCGCCATCGCGGATGCGGCGCTGCCGGTGGATCAGTTCAAGGCGCATCTGCGGCTGGGCACGGGGTTTGCCGAGGGCAATGTGCAGGACGAGGTGTTGAATGGCTTTCTGCGTGCGGCCATTGCGGCGATTGAGGCGCGCACCGGTAAGGTGCTGATAGAACGGGATTTCTCGTGGAGCCTGAACGGTTGGCGCGATCCAGCAGGTGAAGTGCTGCCGGTGGCCCCGGTGGTCTCGGTTGCTGCGATCACGCTGACGGATGCGGCGGGGACCGACATGGTTGTGGATGCCGAAGCTTACCGTTTGGAGCGCGACATGCAGCGCCCTCGGTTGCGTCCGGTTGGCACTTGCTTGCCAAGGGTGCAGACCGGCGGCTCGGTGAAGATTGCCTTCACTGTCGGGATGGCCACGGATTGGGGCGGGCTGCCCGCTGACCTTGGGCAGGCGGTGCTGCTGCTGGCGGCGCATTACTACGAATACCGCGATGAGACGGCGCTGGGCGCGGGGTGCATGCCCTTTGGCGTGACAAGTTTGATCCAGCGCTATCGCACGGTGCGCTTCAGTGCAGGGGTGACTCAATGAGCGCGCCGCGATTGAACCGCAAGCTGGTGCTGGAGGGTCCGGTGCGCAGCGCGGACGGCGCGGGGGGGTATACCGAGACCTGGACCGCGCTGGGTTCGCTTTGGGCCGAGGTGACGGCGCGCAGCGGTGCGGAACGGGCGGTTGGTGGTGCCTCGGTGTCGCGGGTTGGGTATCGGATCGTGGTGCGCGGCGCGCCCGTGGGGTCCTCGATGCGGCCTGCGCCGGATCAGCGGTTTGCAGAAGGGGCGCGCCGGTTTGTCATCCGCGCGGTGGCCGAGCGTGATGGACGCGGCCAGTACCTGACCTGTTTCGCAGATGAAGAGGTGGCGGCATGAGCTATGGCGTTGCAGCCGCGTTGCAGGCGGCCGTGTTTCAACAGCTTTTGGGGGATGCGCAGGTAAGCACCCTGTCAGGCGGTGCGATCTATGACGCGGTGCCATCGGGAGTGCTGCCCCAGACCTATGTGACGCTCGGGCCGGAGGAGGTGCGGGACGCCTCGGACCGATCCGGGGCGGGCGCATTGCACCGGTTCACGGTTTCGGTGGTGTCCGAGGTGGCGGGCTTCAGTGCGGCCAAGACACTGGCGGGCGCGGTGTGTGACGCGCTGGAAGGTGCGGCGCTGAGCTTGGACCGGGGCCATCTGGTGGGGCTGTGGTTTGAACGCGCTAGCGCCCGGCGCACGGGAACTGGCGGCGCGATCCGCCAGATCGATTTGAGATTCCGCGCCCGCGTGGAAGACGACTAAGCAATCAACGGAGAGAGCATATGGCTGCCCAGAACGGAAAAGACCTGTTGGTCAAAGTGGATATGAACGGCACCGGCCTGTTCGAGACCATCGCGGGGCTGCGCGCCACGCGGATCAGTTTCAACGCGGAAAGTGTGGATGTGACCAGTCTGGAAAGCCAAGGCGGGTGGCGCGAGCTGCTGTCGGGGGCCGGGGTCAAATCGGCCGCGATCTCGGGCTCGGGCGTGTTCAAGGATGCGGGCACAGATGAGCGTGCGCGCCAGCTGTTCTTTGACGGTGAGACGCCCGGCTTTCAGGTGATCATCCCCGATTTCGGTATTGTCGAAGGCCCGTTTCAGGTCAGCAGCATCGAATATGCGGGCTCGCACAACGGTGAGGCGACTTATGAGATGAGCATGGCAAGCGCCGGCGCGCTGAGCTTTACGGCGCTCTGATGGCCAATCCGTGGACGGGCGAGGTGGCGCTGACAATCGATGGGGAGCGGCGGGTGCTCAAGCTGACATTGGGTGCTTTGGCGGAATTGGAACAAGAGTTGCAGGCCGGGTCTCTGGTCGAGCTGGTGCAGCGGTTCGAGGGTGGCGCGTATTCCAGCGGCGATGTGCTCGCCTTGCTTGTCGCCGGGCTGCGCGGCGGCGGGTCTCAGGTGACCCGCGATGATCTGCTGCATGCCGAGATTGCGGGCGGGCCGATGGCGGGGGCCAAGGCGGCAGCCGAGTTGCTGGCGCGGGCCTTCATGGTGCCCGAGTGAGCGGGTTCGACTGGGCCGTACTGATGCGGGCCGGGTTCCTCGGCCTTCGCCTGACGCCGGATCAGTTCTGGCGTCTGACCCCGGCTGAGCTGCGGCTGATGCTGGGGCAGGGCGCCGGGATGCCCGCGATGAACCGGGCAGGGCTGGATGCGCTGCTGGCGGCCTATCCGGACAAGACACAAGGAGAGCGTAATGACGGATCGTGATGGTTTTGACGACCTGCAGGAGCGGGGAGAGGCGCTGGGTGATGCGCTGGGCGATGCGGCGACCATGGCCTCGGCATTTGATGGCCAGATGCGGCGGATCAAGGCCGCGTTTGAAGAGACCGGCAAGGATGTGGCCACGCTCGAGCGTGGCATGTCCGGCGGGTTGCGCAAGGCGTTTGATGGCGTGGTGCTAGACGGAATGAACCTTTCAGGCGCGCTGGATGTGCTGAAGAACTCGATGATCCGCACGGCGTATTCGGCGGCGATCAAACCTGTGACGGATCATTTTGGCGGCATGCTGGCCAACGGGGTTGGTGGGTTGGTTCAGGGGATTCTGCCCTTCGCGGACGGAGGCAGTTTTTCTCAGGGCCGTGTGATGCCGTTTGCCAATGGTGGGGTCGTTAGCAGTCCAACCATGTTCCCGATGCGAGGCGGCACCGGGTTGATGGGTGAGGCGGGGCCTGAGGCGATCATGCCACTGGCGCGCGGGGCCGATGGCAAGCTGGGTGTGCGGTCACAGGGCGGCGCGCGAGCGGTCAACGTGGTGATGAATATCTCAACACCGGATGTGCAGGGGTTCCGCCGCTCTCAAGGCCAGATCGCGGCGCAGATGAGCCGCGCATTGGGCCGCGGCAATCGCAACAGATAAGGGGAGCAGGCGATGAATTTCCACGAGGTGAGATTTCCCGCCAGCCTGAGCTTTGGCTCGGTCGGTGGGCCGGAACGGCGCACGGATATCGTGACGCTGGCCAACGGGTTCGAAGAACGCAACACGCCCTGGGCGCATTCGCGCAGGCGCTATGATGCGGGTCTGGGGATGCGGTCGCTGGACGATATCGAAACGCTGATTTCCTTCTTCGAGGCGCGACAGGGCCAGATGTTCGGGTTCCGCTGGAAGGATTGGTCGGATTTCAAGTCGGGCGCGGCGACGGCTGAGGTCGACAAGGGCGATCAGGTGATTGCGCGCGGAGATGGCGAGACGGTCTCGTTTCAGCTGGTCAAGACCTACAGCTCGGGCGGGTTCAGCTATGTGCGGCCAATCCTGAAGCCGGTACTGGGCACTGTGACACTGGGGCTGGATCAGGACGCGCTGCGCGAAGGCGTGGACTTTGAGGTCGATCTGGCGACCGGACGCGTGATGTTCTCGGCCCCGCCGCCTGAGAAGGTCGAGATTACAGCCGGGTTTGAGTTCGACGTTCCGGTACGGTTCGACACCGACAAGATCCAGACCAGCGTCGCCAGCTTTCAGGCCGGTGACGTCCCGAACGTACCGGTGGTCGAGGTGCGGGTCTGATGAGCGGGGACAAACAGGCGCTGCAGGCGCATTTGCAAAGCGGGCTGACCACCACCTGTCGTTGCTGGGCGATCACGCGCAGCGACGCACAGGTCTATGGTTTCACGGATCACGATATGGAGTTGCGCTTTGACGGGCTGGTGTTCAGAGCCAGCACCGGTCTGACCGCTGCGGCGATCGAGCAGGCAACCGGCCTGTCGATCGATAATACCGAGGCGATGGGCGCGCTGTCTGATGCCTCGGTCCGGGAAGAGGATATCGAGGCGGGGCGATTTGATGGGGCCGAGGTGCGGGCTTGGCTGGTCAATTGGGCCGATCCTGAGCAGCGGATGTTGCAGTTTCGTGGTTCGATTGGCGAGTTGCGTCGCGCTGGCGGGGCGTTTCATGCGGAATTGCGCGGGTTGACCGATCTGCTGAACCGGCCTTTTGGGCGGATTTATCAGAAGCCCTGTACGGCAGTGTTGGGGGATAAGGCGTGCCGCTTTGCCCTGGAGACGCCGGGTTATCGCGCTGAGGCTGAAATTGTCGCGCTGGACGGCGCGGCTTTGCGTTTGCAGGGCGCGGAGAGTTCTGATGCGGGTTGGTTTGAACGCGGCAGGCTGGATGTGCTGGACGGGGCGGCGCAGGGCCTGTGGGCCTCGATCAAGCTGGATGAACAGGTCAGAGATGGCCGCGATGTCACGCTGTGGTCGGCGATTGGCGGCGGGCTGGCGGTTGGGGACCGGGTCCAGCTGACCGCTGGGTGTGACAAGCGTATGACCACTTGCCGACTGAAGTTCAACAACATGCTGAATTTTCAGGGCTTCCCTGACCTGCCGCACGAGGATTGGGTCATGGCCGTACCCAAGCGCAGTAGTCAACACAAAGGGGGAAGTAGGCGGTGATGCGGACAAAACAAGATATCGTGGACGAAGCGCGCGGATGGCTGGGCACACCTTATGTTCATCAGGCCTCTGTTCGGGGTGCAGGCGCCGATTGTCTCGGCTTACTGCGGGGCGTTTGGCGCGCGGTGATGGGGCATGAGCCCGAGGCGGTGCCGGTCTACAGCATGGATTGGTCCGAGCCGCAGGGTGAGGAACGCATGTGGGCCGCAGCCCGTCGCCATCTAGTCGAGAAATCGCCCGATGATTTGGCCCCGGGGGATGTATTGCTGTTTCGGATGCGGGATGCGGCAGTGGCAAAGCATCTGGGCATCGTCAGCGCCCAAGACCCGATGCGATTCATCCACGCCTATACCGGGCATGGTGTTGTTGAAAACACGCTGAGCGAGCCTTGGCGTCGCCGCGTGGTCGCTTGTTTCGAATTCCCGCTGGAGGATTTCTGATGGCCACAATAGTTCTGTCTGCTGCAGGTGCGGCAATAGGTGGTTCGATCGGGGGCTCGGTTGCGGGCCTGTCAACGGCGGTGATTGGCCGCGCGGTCGGGGCGACGCTGGGGCGGGTGATCGACAACCGGTTGATGGCCAGCCAATCCGTAATGGGCGGCGGCAGCGAGGTGGTCGAGACCGGGCGTCTGGATCGTTTCCGTCTCACCGAAACCGGTGAGGGTGCGACCGTCGCGACGGTCTACGGCCGGATGCGAGTTGGAGGACAGGTCATCTGGGCCTCGGACTTTCTGGAAACCCGATCGACCTCGACGACGACGCAAACATCAGGCGGTGGCGGTGGAGGCAAGGGGAAACCCAAGCCCGTTGAAGTGACGACAACGACAACCACGCATAGCTACAGCTATTCGGTGTCTCTGGCGATTGCGGTGGGCGCGGGACAGGTTGCGGATATCACGCGTGTCTGGGCCGATGGTGAAGAGGTCGAGCGCCGAACGCTGAACATGCGGATATATCGCGGCGATCACGAGCAATTGCCCGACCCGCTGATTGAAGCGGTGGAAGGGGCAGGCACGGTGCCCGCCTATCGCGGCACGGCTTATGTGGTGATCGAAGATCTGGCGCTGGGCCCCTTTGGCAACCGCGTGCCGCAATTCTCGTTCGAGGTGGTGCGGCAGGAACAAGACGAGATGCCGGATGCCGAGGACGGGCTGTCACGGATCATCAAGGGGGTGGCCTTGATGCCGGGTACGGGTGAATACGCACTGGCTTCATCTCAGGTTAATTACACCAAGGGCCGGGGGCGCAGTTGGGCGGCGAATGTCAATTCACCATCGGGCAAGTCCGATCTGGTGACCTCGACGCGGGCGCTCGGCCAGGAATTGCCGGGCTGCGAGGCGGCTTCGTTGATCGTGTCGTGGTTCGGCGATGATTTGCGCTGCGGAGAATGCCAGATCCGCCCCAAGGTTGAACGCAAGAATATCGAGGGCGCAAACATGCCCTGGAGTGTTTCAGGTCTGTCCCGAACTGCGGCGGGGCAGGTGAAATGGCAGGATGGGCGTCCGGTTTATGGCGGCACACCGGCTGATGCGGCCGTAGTGCAGGCGATCCGGCACCTGAAGAACTCGGGCAAACGGGTTATGTTTTATCCGTTTATTTTGATGGAGCAATCAGAGGGCAACGGCCTGCCTGATCCGTGGTCCGATGCGCCGGATCAGCCACATTTGCCTTGGCGTGGGCGGATCACTTTGGATGTTGCTCCGGGGCGGCCAGGCTCGCCGGATCAAACTGCCGATGCGGATGCGCAGGTGGCGGCGTTCTTTGGTACGGCGCGCGCGTCACATTTCTCGACCAGCGGCAGCAAAGTGACCTATCGCGGCCCTAGCGAATGGGGATTACGGCGGTTCATTCTGCACTATGCGGCCCTTTGCAAGGCGGCGGGCGGCGTGGAGTCCTTCTGCATCGGGTCCGAGATGCGCGGGCTAACGCAAATCCGCGGCGCGTCTGGCTTCACTGCAGTTGCGGAGCTGCGGTCTCTGGCCGCGGAAGTGCGCGCGATATTGGGGCCGGAAACTAAGGTCGGCTATGCCGCAGACTGGACCGAATATTTCGGGTATCAGCCGCAAGACGGCACCGGAGACCGGTATTTCCACCTCGACCCGCTTTGGGCCGATGAGAACATAGATTTTGTCGGCATCGACAACTATATGCCGCTGTCCGACTGGCGGGATAGGGCCTCGCATCTGGACGCTGAGGTGTCGAATGGGTCGATCTACGATCTGGACTATCTGCGCGGCAATATCGAAGGCGGCGAGGGGTATGATTGGTACTATGCGTCACCCGAGGAAGCCGAAGCGCAGATCCGAAGCCCGATCACTGATGACGATCATGGCGAGCCGTGGGTCTGGCGGTACAAGGACCTGCGCAACTGGTGGGCGAACCGACATCATGAGCGGATCGGGGGCGTGCGGCAGCAAACACCCACGGGTTGGGTTCCGGGGTCCAAGCCAATCTGGTTCACCGAACTGGGCTGCGCGGCCATCGACAAGGGTACGAACCAGCCGAACAAATTCTTGGACCCAAAGTCGTCTGAATCGAATTTGCCGCGCTATTCCAACGGAGTACGGGATGATTTTATCATGGTTCAGTACCTTCGGGCCGTCCTTGGCTATTGGGGTGATGCTGAGATCAACCCGGTTTCAGATATCTATGACGGCCCGATGGTGGACCTTTCGAACGCCTTTGTCTGGGCTTGGGATGCGCGTCCGTTCCCGACTTTCCCGAACCTGCGGACGCACTGGTCGGACGGCGATAACTATGCACGTGGGCATTGGCTGAACGGGCGGTCCGGGTCGCGGACTCTGGCCTCGGTCGTGACAGAAATCTGCCATGAGGCAGGGGTGACGGCGATTGATGTGTCTGAGCTCTACGGCGTGGTGCGTGGTTACGCGGTAGAGGATGTGATGAACGCTCGGCAGGCCTTGCAGCCGCTGATGCTGCGCTATGGGTTCGACGCGATCGAGCGGGACGGGGTGCTGAAGTTCAGAACCCGCGACGGGCGTCGGGCCGTTGACATTGACCCCGAGCAGATCGCCATCAGCGCGGATATCGACGGGCCGGTGGAACATCGCCGCGAGGCAGAGGCCGAGATGACCGGGCGCGTGCGGCTACGGTTCGTCCAATCGGATGCGGACCATGATGTTGTCGCGGAAGAGGCCGTCTTGCCTGATGACAGAACCCATTCGGTCGCCGTCAACGAAATGCCCTTGTCGATGACTCGCGCCGAAGGGCGTCAGACGGTCGAGCGCTGGCTGAGCGAATCCCGCATCTCGCGCGAGACTGTGCGATTTGCTCTGCCGCCCTCGCTGCTGCATGTCGGGGCCGGCGATGTGGTGCGTTTGCCGGATGGCGGGGACGGAACGCTATATCGGATCGACCGGCTGGAACAGGCCGAGATGCAATTGGCGGATGCGGTGCGGATTGAACCCGGAGTTTATACCCCGTCCGATGTTTTGGATGATGTAGCGGCAGCCAAGCCATTCATTGCTCCGGTGCCAGTTCTGCCGGTGTTCATGGATCTGCCGCTGATCACTGGATCCGAAGCGCCCCATGCGCCGTATCTGGCGATATCGGCCGAGCCCTGGCCCGGTAACGTGGCTGTCTATTCGGCTGCACAGGATGAGGACTATACCTTGCATCAAGTGATCGCGGGGCAGGCGGTGATTGGCTTCACCGAAACACCCCTGCGACGCGCAGGCGCTGGGATCTGGGACGAAGGGGCCGCGTTGCGTGTCAACCTGATCGATGGCGTTTTGGAGTCGCGTCCACGCTCGGCGTTGCTGAGTGGTGCCAATCTGGCTGCCATCGGTGACGGAACACCGGGCAATTGGGAAGTGTTTCAGTTCTCGGATGCGGTCTTGCAGGAGACTGGCGTTTACAATTTGTCAGGCCGCTTGCGTGGTCAGTTGGGTACGGATGCCCTGATGCCGGATGTATGGCCTGAAGCGTCTACCTTTGTCCTACTGGATGAACGTGTTTATCAGACTGGATTGCTGCGCACCGAACGCCGCGTGGCCAAGCATTACCGTATCGGCCCTGCAACGCGCGGCTACGAGGACCCGGCATATGTGCATCTGGTTGAAGCGTTCGATGGCAATGGGCTGAGACCTTATGCGCCAGTGCATTTGCAGGCTTCTGCGTCGGCTACCGGGGACAAGATCTCGTGGGTGCGCCGCACCCGGATTGATGGCGATGACTGGAGCGTATTGGATGTGCCTCTGGGCGAAGAAAGCGAATCCTATCTGATCCGCGTCTTCACTGAGGGTGCTTTGTTGCGCGAAACTGTCACCAGTGATCCGGTTTGGCAGTATTCTGCCGCGATGAAAGCCGATGACGGGCTGGCCGGACCCTACGATATCGCAGTCGCGCAGGTTTCGGCTACCTACGGACCCGGGGCGTTTGCGCGCCTTTCGGTCGGCTAGCCGTGCGGCCAGTCCTGCACGGAGATCTCAGCGCGGCGGCGCGGGCTTTGCTGGCCGCGCCGCGAACCGACCGCGATAGGATAAGCACCCTCCTGATTGCTGAGGCCGAACTGGCGGATCGACATGTCGCCAGAACAGGGCGGTTGCATCCTGTTTATGGAAATGGCTCGTTGATGGCAGCCGCGCGCTGCCGGCCCTTGGCAGACGAGCCAAATTTCGACGATCTGCAATATTGCCAATGTTTCGAGATGGTTCTGCGAAAACTGATCGGGTTCCAAATCAGCCAGATGCGCAGCTGACACATTTTGAGGCGGCAAGGTCCAGCTCTAGCCTTCCGTGCGCTATTTCCTCGCCGCAATCTTCGCAATAGCCGAATTCGTCTTCGTCCATCCGGTTCAGCGCGGCCCGAAGCCGATGCGTTTCGGTGTCGCGCCGGGCCTGTTGCGCCTTGGCCATTGCTTGATTTTGCAACGCATCCATCCGGCTGAGCCGACCCACTGCCTGTTGATCCAGCTCCACAACTGATTGCGCATCCTGACCGGCGGCGGATTGCGCGGCGAGATCGCGAAGGCGCTGGTGAATAAGCTTCCGAAAATGGTCCAGATCGGCTGAGTTCATTTTTTGTTGTAGTGCATATCAAGGGTTTGCGTTTGGTAATTTTACGACTAGATGGCTATTCTAAGCGCAGCAAAGGATGAAAAGCCATGTTCGAAACGCGCAGCCAAGTGACACCTGTGGACCCGGTTTGGGACCGCATCACCTCGGAAGCCCATGCAGCCGTCGAGAAAGAGCCGCTGATGGGTGGGTTGGTGCACGCCTGTATCTTGCATCACCGCAGTCTTGAGAGGGCATTGTCCTATCGCATCTCGGCCAAGCTATGCTCGAATGAGATGTCGATGATGGTACTGCGTGAGATCGTGGATGAGGCCTATGCTGACGACAACGCGTTGATTGAAGCCGCGCGCGCGGACCTGATGGCTGTTTATGAACGCGATCCGGCCTGCCACCGCCTGCTGCAACCGATCCTTTATTTCAAGGGGTATCAGGCGATGCAGGCTTATCGCGTAGCCCACTGGCTTTGGAACAAGGGGCGCCATGATCTGGCGTATTTCTTCCAGATGCGATCTTCCGAGATATTCGGCATTGATATCCATCCAGCTGCCCGCATCGGTAAAGGCATCATGATCGACCATGCCCATTCTATCGTGATCGGTGAAACCGCTGTGGTTGGGGACAATGTTTCGATGTTGCATTCGGTGACGCTGGGCGGGACCGGCAAGGAAGAAGAACAGCGCCATCCAACCATTGGTGACGGCGTTCTGATCGGCGCGGGTGCTAAGGTTCTGGGCAATATCGAGGTTGGCCATTGCAGCCGTATCGCCGCTGGATCAGTGGTGCTGCAGGAAGTGCCACCGTGCACGACGGTTGCTGGCATTCCCGCCAAGATCGTGGGTGAGGCCGGGTGCGACCAGCCGTCAATCTCGATGGATCATATGCTGGGGAAAGACCAGTAATTCGGAGTGAATAGATGAAAAAGGCCGCCTCGGGGTTCGAGGCGGCCTTTTTTGTGCATGATCTTCTGGGCTTAGGCCAACATGACCATCGGATTTTCCAGGTTGTCGACGATGGCTTGCAGCAGCTGAGCGCCAAGCGCGCCGTCGATGACCCGGTGATCGACCGACATGGTGACGGACATGACGGTTGCGACCGTCAGTTCTCCGTCATCGCCCACTATGGGTTTCTTGAGGCCGGTACCAACTGCGAGGATACCTGCATGCGGCGGGTTCACGATGGCATCGAAATTGTCGATGCCGAACATGCCGAGGTTCGAGACTGCGAAAGTACCGCCTTGGTACTCGTGCGGGGCCAGCTTGCGCTCGCGGGCGCGTCCGGCGAGGTCTTTCATCTCAGTCGACAGCGCCGACAGCGATTTGGTGTCGGCATCTTGCAGGACCGGAGTGAACAGACCGCCCTCGATGGCGACGGCAACAGCCACATCCGAAGGTTTCAGTTGCAGAACCCGGTCGCCCGCCCAGACGGCGTTGCATTCGGGAACCTGCTGTAGTGCGTTGGCGACGGCTTTGATGATAAAGTCGTTGACGCTGAGCTTCACACCCCGGCCTTCGAGTTGCTTGTTCAACTGGCTGCGGAACTTGAGTAGCGCATCCAGCTTAATATCGCGACGCAGGTAGAAATGCGGGATGGTCTGTTTGGCCTCAGACAGACGCGCGGCGATGGTCTTGCGCATGCCATCGAGTTTGATCTCTTCGTATTCGCGGCCTTCGTACATCTTGGCCACGGCGTCCGCCGATGGACCTGCGGGAGCGGCGGCGGTTTGGGCGGCTGCAGCAGCAGGCGCAGGTGCCGCTGCAGGTGCGGCTGTGGCGCTTTCCACATCGGCTTTGACGATACGGCCATGCGGGCCAGAACCTGAGATTTGAGCCAGATCTAGACCCTTTTGCGCGGCAATCCGACGAGCAAGGGGGGAAGCAAAAATACGACCGCCATCCGCTTTGGCCGGTGCCGCTGGGGCAGGGGCGGGCGCCTCGGGTGCCGCTGGTGCGGCAGCCTCGTTGCCCGCTGCGGCAGCTGGCGCAGCCGCGGGAGCAGCGGTTGGCGTTGCACCGATATCATCAGCGCTTTCCCCATCTTCCAGCAGGACTGCGATGGCGGTGTTGACTTTAACGCCTTCGGTTCCCTCAGGAATAAGGATCTTGCCGACGGTGCCTTCGTCAACGGCCTCGAACTCCATTGTTGCCTTGTCGGTTTCAATTTCGGCCAGCAGATCGCCCGAGGAGACGGTGTCGCCTTCCTTGACGAGCCATTTTGCAAGTGTGCCTTCCTCCATCGTCGGGGACAGGGCAGGCATCAGGATTTCGGTGGGCATTTCAGCGCTCCTCAATCAGAGTAATTTGGTCAAAGGGCGCCTTGGGGCGCCCGGTGCCGCGTGCGAGTATCGCAATCGCAGCCTCGATTTTGTCTTTGTTCTCCGCCATCCAGACATAGGCGGTCTGGTGTGAGGGGCGCGCGCCGATCAACCGCATATCCGCCGCCAATCGCTCGGGTACAAGCGCCCGCACGATGCGGTTGTCGATGTCAATCTCGACACGGTAGCATTCGGTTGCTGGATCGCGGCCCCTGATCTCCATTACCGGTAGGTCACCTGTTTCACCGCAGCGATCACCTCATCAGTGGTGATCAGCGCCAGCTTTTCGAGGTTCGCCGCATATGGCATCGGAACATCTTTGCCGGTGAGGGTGATGACCGGGGCGTCGAGATAATCGAACGCTTCCTGCATGACGACCGAGCTGATGTAGCTACCAACGGAACCTTGCGGCCAGCCTTCTTCGACGGTCACAAGACGGTTGGTTTTCATCGCCGAGTTGATGATCGCGCCGGTGTCCATCGGGCGGATAGTGCGCAGGTCGATCACCTCGGCGCTGATGCCGTCTTCGGCCAGCTTGTCGGCGGCTTCCAGCGCATATTGCATGCCGATGCCGAAGCTGACGATGGTCACGTCAGAGCCTTCGCGCCAGATGCGGGCCTTGCCCAGCGGGATGGTCAGGTCATCCACTTGCGGCACGTCGAAGGACCGGCCGTAGAGGATTTCGTTTTCCAGGAAGACCACGGGGTTCGGGTCGCGGATGGCCGATTTCAGCAAACCTTTGGCATCGGCTGCGGAATAGGGCATCACCACTTTTAGACCTGGCACCTGCATGTACCATGCGGCGTAGTCCTGCGAGTGTTGCGCGGCCACGCGGGCAGCGGCACCGTTAGGGCCACGGAATACGATCGGACAGCCCATCTGACCGCCAGACATATAAAGCGTTTTGGCGGCAGAGTTGATGATCTGGTCAATCGCCTGCATGGCGAAGTTGAAGGTCATGAACTCGACAATCGGTTTCAGCCCGCCAAAGGCCGAGCCGACGGCGATGCCGGTGAAGCCGTGTTCAGTGATCGGGGTGTCGATGACACGTTTGGCACCGAATTCATCGAGCAGGCCTTGAGAGATTTTATAGGCGCCCTGATATTCAGCGACTTCTTCGCCCATCAGATAGACATCTTCGTCGCCGCGCATTTCTTCGGCCATCGCGTCGCGCAAGGCTTCGCGAACGGTTTGCTGCGCCATCTCGGCGTCGGCAGGCCAATCGGGCGACAGGTCCACAACCGGAGCAGCGGGGGCTGCTGCGGCAGGAGCGGGGGCCTCAACCGCCGCAGGGGCGGCTTCGGCCTCCGCTGCGGCTGCGGGCGCAGCCACGGGCAGGGCGGAGGCGTCTTCACCATCTTCGACCAGGATCGCGATAGGGGTGTTTACTTTGACCCCTTCGGTGCCCTCGCTGATCAGAATCTTACCGACGATGCCTTCATCGACGGCTTCGAACTCCATCGTAGCCTTGTCGGTTTCGATCTCGGCCATGATGTCGCCCGAGGATACGGTGTCGCCTTCCTTGACCAGCCACTTGGCCAATGTGCCCTCTTCCATCGTGGGCGAAAGGGCGGGCATGAGAATTTCGGTTGCCATGTCTTATTCGTCCTCTCAGGCGTAGATATCAGTCCAGAGCTCGTCCAGCGACGGCTCGGGGCTTTCTTTCGAGAATTCGGCGGCCTGATTGACGACCTCTTTGATCTCTTTGTCGATCGCCTTCAGGTCATCCTCGGTCGCGTGTTTGCCGGTCAGCAGCAGCTCGCGCACGTGCTCGATCGGGTCGCTTTGTTCGCGGACCTTCTGAACCTCTTCGCGTGTACGATACTTGGCCGGGTCAGACATCGAGTGGCCGCGATAGCGGTAGGTTTTCACCTCGAGGATGTAGGGACCTTTGCCCGCACGGCAGTGGGCGACCGCTTTTTCACCTGCGGCTTTGACGGCCAGCACATCCATGCCGTTCACCATTTCACCCGGTATTCCGAAGGCTTGACCGCGGTGGTAGATGTCGGCCGAAGAGGTCGAGCGTGCTTGCGCGGTGCCCATGGCATACTGGTTATTCTCGATCACGAATACCACCGGCAGTTCCCAAAGAGCAGCCATATTGAAGGTCTCATAGACCTGACCCTGGTTGGCCGCGCCATCACCGAAATAGGTGAAGGTGACGCCGCCGTTCTCTTTATACTTGTCAGCAAAGGCCAAACCCGCACCCAGCGGAACCTGTGCGCCGACGATGCCATGGCCGCCATAGAAATTCTTCTCTTTCGAGAACATGTGCATCGAGCCGCCTTTGCCTTTGGACAGCCCGCCTTCGCGACCGGTCAATTCGGCCATTACGCCGCCCGGATCCATTCCACAGGCCAGCATGTGGCCGTGATCGCGATAGGACGTGATGCGCTTGTCGCCTTCTTTGGCCGCGGCCTCAAGGCCGACAACAACCGCTTCCTGACCGATGTAGAGGTGGCAGAAACCCCCGATCAGACCCATGCCGTAGAGTTGACCTGCCTTTTCCTCGAATCGGCGGATCAGCAGCATCTCGCGGTAATATGTGGTCAGTTCTTCCGCAGAAACATTTGGTTTCTTTGTGGTTTTTCGCGCAGCCATAGTGGCGATCTCCCCCTTTCGGCAAGATAGTTTAGCGTTAAACTATCTCATAGAGCATTTCACACGTTCTGGCGAGTACTAATGTTACGCGAGGGCAGGATACGCGAGTTGCGGCCTGCCACAGCTTATCTTCCAGGCGTTAAGGTACAGAGATTCTTAGTCAAAAATTTCGTCAGCGGATGACGATCTCATCCGCGCGGATCATGCCGAGCACTGAGCGGGCCTGTTGATCCAGCAGATCGAGATCCAGATAGGTGTCTGACAGTCGGCGGGTCAGGTTCTCCATCTGCTTGATCTCGGCGTTCAGCTGCGCCAGATCGCGAGACAAAACATCGCGCTCGGCGGCAATCTCGACCCGGCGAAACAGACCGTAATCCCCTTGAACGGCGGCAAAGGTGAAATACACCCCCAGCATGAAGGCGATCGTGAAGAAAATGAAAGCCCCTAAACCGGGCCGATTGGAACGGGACACTGTGTTAACCGCCGTGTGAAATACTGCCTCAGAAACGCACCCTTTTTGGATGTCTCGACGCACTATGTCACAGGTGATTCGGGTTGTGAATCCCCTGTGTAGAAAAAGCTGAGACCTGAGGTTTGGGCGCTTACGGGTCCAGCGCGGCCACGCCCGGCAGGGTCTTGCCTTCCATCCATTCCAGGAAGGCACCACCGGCGGTCGAGATGTACGAGAAATCAACCGCGGCACCGGATGCGTTCAGTGCGGCCACCGTGTCGCCCCCGCCCGCGACCGAGGTCAGCTTGCCATCGCGGGTTAGTGCTGCGGCCTTCAGCGCCGCCGCATTGGTTGCGGCATCGAACGGGGTCAGCTCAAACGCCCCCAGTGGGCCGTTCCAAATCAGGGTCTGGCTTTCTTCCAGCACTTCGGACACGGCTGCGACGCTTTCGGGACCGGCGTCCAGGATCATCGAGTCCGAAGGGCACTGATCAACGGGCAGCACCTGATGCGGCGCGTTGGCCTCGAACACTTCGGCCACGACGATGTCGCGCGGCAGGACGATCGTACAGCCAGCGGCTTCGGCCTTGCCGAGGATTTCGGCGGCGGTATCGGTCATGGCGTGCTCGGCCAGTGATTTGCCGACATCGATCCCCTGGGCCAGCAGGAAAGTATTGGCCATGCCACCGCCGATGACCAGATAGTCAACCTTCTCGATCAGGTTGCCCAGCAGGTCCAGCTTGGTCGACACTTTGGCGCCCCCGACAACCGCTGTGACAGGCCGCTTGGGCGCGCCCAGGGCGGCTTCAAGCGCGCTCAGTTCCTGCTGCATCAAGCGCCCGGCACAGGCGGGCAACAGACGGGCCAGCGCCTCGGTCGAGCTGTGGGCGCGGTGCGCGGCCGAGAAGGCATCGTTGCAATAGATGTCGCCCAGCTTTGCCATGCCTTGGGCAAGTGGGACGCTGTTCTTGGTCTCCTCGGCATGGAAGCGGGTGTTTTCCAGCAGCAGAACCTCACCTTCCGCCAGGGCGGAGGCTGCGGTTTCAGCCTCATAGCCTACGCAATCATCGGCAAAGCGCACGGGAGCCCCAAAAGCGGATTCAAGTGCTGGCACAAGCTGCTTCAATGACAGCTCGGGTACATGCTGACCACCGGGGCGTCCGAAATGGGCCAGCAGGATGGGTTTACCGCCTGCGCCGAGGATATCGCGTACGGTTGGCACGATCCGTTGAATGCGGGTGTCGTCGGTCACCATGCCATCCGCGACCGGTACGTTGATATCCACGCGCACCAGAACTCGCTTACCGCCAAGATCCATATCGTCCAGAGATTTCCAGCCCATCGCGCTCATCCTTGCCCATTGCATCCAGTTTCAGCGGTTCTTTTCCTGCATTTTGCGTTCAGGTCAATGCGTCACTTGGCATTCGCGCGCCCGCGTCATAGGTATTTGCGCAAGTTTCAAAGACAGGAGGGCCAGATGGCCGAGATCAAAGACCCCGAAAACACGATCATCATTGAGCTGAAAGACGGCAATGTCGTCATCGAATTGCTGCCCGACGTGGCCCCTCAGCACTCGGCCCGCATGAAAGAGCTGGCGCGTGGTGGTGAATATGACAACGTCGCCTTCCACCGTGTGATCGACGGGTTCATGGCGCAAACCGGCGATGTGCAGCATGGCGACATGGAAGACGGGTTCAACATTCGTATGGCGGGCACCGGTGGATCGTCGCTGCCGAACGTTCCGGCAGAGTTTTCGAAACTGCCCCATGATCGCGGAACTTTGGGTGCGGCACGCTCAGCCAACCCGGATTCGGCAAACTCGCAGTTCTTCATCAACTTCAAGGACAACCACTTCCTGAACGGCCAGTACACCGTTTATGGCCGCGTCATCGACGGGATGGAGCATGTGGACGCCATCGTACGCGGTGAACCGCCTGCAAGCCCCGACCGCATGATCAGCGTCAAGGTGGCCGCCGATGCATAAGCTGGCCGCTGTTTTTGCCCTTCTGGCCAGCCCTGCGCTGGCAACCGGGCTTGAGATTGAGATCGAGGGCGAGGGCGCCAATGGCACCGTCACCGTTGATCTATTCGAGGATATTGCACCCAAGCATGTAGAGCAGATCACCGCTCTGGCCGCTGCTGGTCAGTACGATGGGGTTGTGTTCCACCGTGTGATCGACGGCTTTATGGCGCAGACCGGCGATGTTGAGTTTGGCCGGGTCGGTGGCGACATGCGTCGTGCGGGTACGGGTGGATCGGATCGCCCTGATCTGCCTGCTGAGTTCTCGGATTTCAATTATGACCGGGGCGTCGTGGGTATGGCGCGGGCGCAGGACCCAGACAGCGCGAACTCGCAATTCTTCATTATGTTCGAGCCCGGCCCGTTCCTGAATGGTCAGTACACGGTTGTCGGTCAGGTGACAGAAGGGATGGACGTGGTCGATGCGATCAAGCGGGGCGATGGCCCTAATGGCGCAGTGATCGGACAACCGGATGCGATGAAAAAGGTCACGGTGACCGAATAAAAGAAAACCCCGGCGCGCTTCTGCGGGCCGGGGGTTCTTGATGCGGCCGGGTCAATCTTCGTCCGACATCGCCCGCCAGATCAGTGCGCCAATCGCACCGCCGATCAAAGGTGCCACCCAGAACAGCCAGAGCTGCGCCAGTGCCGGACCGTCAGCAAACAACGCCACGCCGGTTGACCGGGCGGGATTTACGGAGGTGTTGGTCACCGGAATCGAGATCAGGTGGATCAGCGTTAACCCCAAACCAATCGCAATCGGGGCGAACCCGGCAGGCGCGCCGCTGGAGGTCGCGCCGAGAATGATCACGATGAAGAACGCGGTCATGACGATTTCGATGATCAATGCGGACATCATCGAATAGCCTTCGGGTGACGCCTCGCCATACCCGTTCGAAGCAAATCCTCCGACACCTTCAAAGCCGGGCGCGCCACTGACGATCAGGTACAGCACCGCTGCTGCGGCGATCGCTCCGATCACCTGCGCGATCCAGTAAGGGATCAGATCTTTGGCATCGAACCGCCCTCCGATCATCAGCCCAAGACTGACCGCCGGGTTAAAGTGCCCGCCCGATATATGACCGACCGCATAAGCCATGGTCAGCACCGTTAGGCCGAAAGCGAACGAAACGCCCAGCCAGCCGATACCCACATCGGCCACACCTGCAGCCAGTACCGCGCTGCCACAGCCACCCAGTACCAGCCAGAATGTACCGAAGAATTCGGCCATGAGTTTTGATGACATGAAAAGCCCTCCAGAAATCAATGACTTTAAGGTTAATTCAAAAAACGCTTTTTGTGAAACTGTGAGAATGCGAGGGATTTTCCTTCAAGACACGTCAGATAGGGGGGACTGTTAGGGAATATGCTTATTCCGGTGTGTTGGCGATTAAGAACGACACACTCGGCCCAACTTGCGTTTTTCTCCTTTGCGCCCCAATGTCCGGTATCGGTTGTGGGCTTGCGATGTGGCGGGGGTATCAAAGTGAAGTTCAAAAAGCTGTATTCGGATGCTCAAGGCGAAAGCCATTGGAAAGACATCGAAGTCGAACTTGAAGAGCAAAGCTTTGCACCACCTGCAAAAGCAATCGAGATTTCAAAGCCAGAAGCTGTCAAGCAAACCATGTTCTTGAGACTCAAGAAGGGTTGGGATGAGCCAATTCATCCCACACCTGTCGCTCAAAAGCTCATTTGTCTTTCTGGCTCAGTGCGCGTGACCGCGAGCGACGGGGAATTCAGAGACATTGGTCCGGGTGACGTCTGGCATATGGAAGACAAACACGGCAAAGGCCACCACACAGTAGTAACAAGCGATGATGATTTTCTTTCGGTGATCGTGCAGTACGAGTAGCGGGGGCAGCGCAGACCAAGCCCTCCTGATCAACCAAGCGCATTGCGGCACTTGCGCGGTGTGGGGCCGCTACGTCCCGCATTGAGGTCATTGTCAGATTTAGACGAACACCCCAAAACAAAAAAAACGCCGCAGGGTATCCTGCGGCGTTGCTGATTTGTCTTGCCGATAAGTGTTTACTGCTTCACTTCCGCCGCCGGGTTGGCACCCGATTTGCCGCTGCGGCCCGGGTTCAGCGGGTCGTCCTGACGCTGCACCGAACCTTCGAAATGCGCACCGCTTTCAATGGCGATGGTCTTGTGGATGATGTCACCTTCGACGCGGGCGGTTGAGGTCAGGCGGACCTTCAGGCCGCGGACGCGGCCCACGATACGGCCGTTGACCACTACGTCATCTGCAGTGACTTCGCCCTTGATGGTGGCGGTCTCGCCGATGGTCAGCAGATGGGCGCGGATGTCGCCTTCGACGGTGCCCTCGACCTGGATATCGCCCGAGGTCTTGATGTTACCGGTGATGTGCAGATCCGAGGACAGCACCGATGCCGGTGGCTTGGGCTTGGGAGGGGTGCTGGCCTTTGTTTCAGCCGGTGCAGGTGTTGCCGGAGTGGCCGGAGCGGCCGGTTTTGCTGCCTCAGTCTCTTTCGACCCGGGTTCGTTGATTTTGCTCTTAGAAAACATTTCTCGCAGCCTTGATGTAAGTCATTGGGTTCATGGGTTTTCCGTTCACGCGCACCTCATAGTGCAGATGCGTGCCGGTCGATCGTCCGGTGGTACCCATATCAGCAATATGGTCCCCGCGCGAGACCCTTTGGCCAACCTTAACGCGAAGATTGCTGTTATGAGCGTAAAGTGTCTCAATCCCGAAGGCGTGTTTGATTTTCACCAGCTTTCCGAAACCGGATTGCCAGCCCGCATGGGTGACAACGCCATCGGCGGTCGCAAAGATATCGGTCCCGCGAGGACCGGCGAAATCCGACCCGTTATGCATGCGCCGGCCGCCGGTTTTGGGGTCGCGGCGGGTTCCGTAGCCACTGGTATAACGGACAGCGGCGCGCACCGGGCTGGCGAAGGGGGCCTTTTCTGCAGCGATGCGATAGAGGTTCAGCTGGTCCATCTGTTCCAGCAGGATATTGGCGCGGATCTGGTCGGGGCTCAGTTCCTCACCGCGGGTGCTGAAGGATAAAGGGGTCAGCGGACCGCCCATACCGCTATATCCGCGCCGAACTTCGTCGAGGATACGATCTGTTGGCATGCCCGCGCTGCGGAACATCTTGTCGAGAGGTTCGACCGAGATCAGCATCGCCTCTTCCAACTGGCGGAAAATCTCGTCGCTGCGCTCCTGCATCAGGCGGATTTCAAGCTCGAGCTCGTCACGCTGGTCCAACGCGCCTTGCGCATCGGCAGCGATCTGGTCGCGCTGCGCCGCGGTCCGGGCCAGGGCATCGGTCATGAACGCCATCTGTTCCGGGTTTGCCGATGCCATCGCATAAGCCGCGTCCGCATCAGTGCTGGGTTGCAGTTCGGCCAGTTTGGTCCGCGCGTCTTCGCGTTGCTTCATAGTGGCACGCAGCGTGGTTTGGATCACCTCGATGCCGGTTTCCAGCTCGCGCCGGCGGTTCTCGGATTCCAGCAATTCGGACTGCATGACCGAAATCTGTTCCAACGCCGCGTTGAACCTGTCATGTGCAGCCAGAGCTTCCGCCGCACGCGCATCGCGCTCTTCCGACAGGATGTTCAGACGTTCTTGATACGTAGCCTGATCGCGCTTGGCCTGTTCCCGGAAATTGCCCGATCCGATGCTGTCCATCAACAGAACTGACGTGGCAATCGCGGTCCAGGCGACCATCACCGACACACCGGCGACTGCAGCGATCTGAGTTTCAGAACTCAGTCGGATGAACCGCGTGTCGTTGTCAGATTTCAGAAAAACACGGCGCTCTGGAAAGTGCCGCTCGAGCAGTGAGTGTAGTTTAATTGCCAGACGTGTCCGCACGCGTCCTACCTCAATTGTCCCCATATCTCGGAGCCGGTCGTGAGTGAGTAGCCGCTCCTTGACGCGATTGCATAAAGCGGTCGAGGCATTCGGGCAAGTTTGTTAACCAATCAAGAGCTATGAACGGAGAATTACCGCACGTGATCGGCGAGAACTTGCCGATAGCGAGCATTTGCTGTCAGTCCGACACAACTCCGGGTGGTGGCAGGTCTTCGGTCAGGGGCCAATAGAAATCTGGCGGCAGTCCGGCCTCGGCCCGTTTCTCTTCGTTAAATGGTGGTTTCAGCGCGCCGTGGAAATAGCGGCGGACGAGGGCGTGGAATACATCCTTGGGGTCGGCATTCTCGCGCCCGCACAAGAAGTGGAACCATTTCGAGCCATAGGCGACGTGACCAACTTCCTCGGCATAAATCACTTCCAGTGCAGCGACTGCGTCGTCAGCCTTGGCCTTGCGGAAAATGTCGATCATTCCGGGGGTCACGTCCAGCCCACGTGCCTCAAGCACCATTGGGACGACGGCAAGACGACCCATAAGATCCTCGGCAGTGTCCTCGGCGGCGCGCCACATGCCTGCATGGGCGGGCAGGGCGCCATAATGGCTCCCCATCTGTTCGAGGCAGTCGCAGACCATCTCAAAATGGCGCGATTCTTCTTCGGCGCATTTCACCCAATCGTCATAGAAGCCGATGGGCATGGGCACATGGCCAAACCGGGCAATGATATCCCAATGCAGATCCACGGCGTTCAACTCTATATGAGCGACAGCGTGCAACAGTGCGATGCGGCCGGCCTCGGACCCCGCCCTTCGGCGCGGTACATCACGAGGCGACAACAGTTCGGGCTTTTCAGGTCGCGCAGGGTATAGCGGTGGCTTTGCGGTGCCCACTTCGATCTTGGGCGCGTCGCCCTGCCGGGCTGCGAACCAGGCAGCGGCGTATCGTTTGGACAGGGCGGTTTTCTCGCGACCGACCGATGTGGTCAGAATCTCGGTCGCCATTTCGGTCAGTGTTTTTGACACGCTTGCCCCCTTACGCTGCACTCCGCGCGGGTCCTACCCTTGATGCCCGCGCGGGTCGAGAGGGCTAGAGCGCGCGTGCGGCCTCCAACACTTCGTCCACATGACCCGGCACTTTCACCTTGCGCCAGACGCGGGCGATTTTTCCATCCGCATCAATCAGAAAGGTCGAGCGTTCGATGCCCATGGATTTGCGTCCGTACATGTTCTTTTCGACCCAGACGCCATAATCTTCGCACACGCTCTGACCCTCATCGGACAAAAGCGGCGTCGTCAGGCCGTGCTTGGCGACAAATTTGTCATGCTTTGCCACGGTATCGCGCGAGATGCCGAAAACGTTAGCACCCGCATCCGCAAAGGCTTGTAGTTGTTCCGAGAAACCGATGGATTCCTTGGTGCAGCCCGGCGTATCATCGCGGGGATAGAAAAACAGAACGACCGCGCGGCCACGCTGTTCCGACAGGGTCACCTCGCCGCCGCCGTCGCGAGGCAGTGTAAAGTCGGGTGCGATGTCTGAGACTTCGGGCATATTCAAACCCCGGCTGAGAAATTAACGGTTGCCGCATATCATAGGGCTCCGTTGACAGGTTGAAAGGCGTGAGACGCAAATTGGTCCAGCAAGAACAGCAGGATGACACGAAGGCGGATAAGAAACCCCGCCGTCGGTCGCGGCGTCGGACCGCAGGGCTGTGGACATTGCGCGGTGTCTTCATCCTTGGATTTCTGGCACTGGTCACCGGCTTTATGGTTGTCGGCCAGCGCATGCACGCGCCGGATTGGTTGCGCGACCGGGTCGAGGCGCGCCTTGATCAGACATTGGGTGGCGTCAAAGTTCGGTTCGGCGATGTCAGTTTCATCATTCATGAAGGCTGGCGTCCGCGATTGCGACTGACCGATGTTCGTATCAGCGATGCGGACGGACGGCAGATTGCCGAAGTGTCCGACCTGCGGGCCAGCCTGTCGATGCGCCCGCTGTTGCGTGGGCATGTGCGCCCGAAGCGGATCATATTGCAAGGCGCGCAGATTGCACTGACACGGGGTGTCGATGGAGCGCTGTCGCTGACGGTCGGTGCCGGAAGTGCGCCGGTCGGTCAGGCCCGGAACCTGGCGCAGCTGATTGAATCATCGGACGAGGTGTTCCAGGCACCTATTTTGTCAGCCCTGACCTCGGTCGAACTGGATGCAATTACGCTGGACTATCAAGACCTGCGGTTGGGCCGGTCCTGGGTGCTGGACGGCGGGCGCATTCAGGCCAACCGCAACGCGGGTGAGGTTCGTCTGGCCACCAATTTCTCGGTGCTGGCCGGTCGCGATTATGTCAGTACGATCGAGGCCAACTATACCAGTTTGCTGGGTAGTCCGGCTGCGCAGTTCGGCATCTCGATCACCGATCTTCCCGCCGAGGATATCGCAGGCCACAGCCCGGCGCTGGCATGGATGCAGGTACTTCGCACACCGATCTCAGGTGCTTTGAGGGGTGGCATTGATACTGAGGGCGCGCTGGGGCCGGTCTTTGCCACGTTGAATCTGGGTGCAGGCGCCGTGCAGCCCACGCCTGAAACAACACCGATCAAATTCGACGCGGCGCGGACGTATTTTACCTACGACCCGAAACAACAGGCGCTGGATTTCAACGAAGTCTCGATCCAGTCTGCCTGGGGTACGGTGCAGGCAGATGGCAAGGCCTTTCTACATGGGGTCAAAGCTGGCGGGTTGGACAGTATGTCGGGGCAGTTCCGCCTCAGCGGGATTGAGATCAACCCGGCCAATCTGTTCCCCGAAGCACTGAATCTGACGCGGGCCGATGTTGATTTCCAGATGAAACTTGCGCCGTTCCGTATACAGCTGGGGCAAATGACGGTTGAAGACGGTGCACATCGCGCACGGCTCAGCGGGTCTCTGGCTGGTTTGAACGACGGCTGGGTCGCAGCCATCGATGCGCAGATTGATCGGATGAGCTCTGATCAGCTGTTGAACTACTGGCCCGAACGACTTGCCCCGAAACCGCGCCTTTGGGTCACCGATAACCTCTATCACGGAGAAATGTCCGATCTGGATTTCGCCCTGCGTCTACGGCCCGGCGAAAAGCCGGACATCTATGCGGATTTCGAATTCGACAAGACCGAGATTCGGTTCGCCAAGACGTTGCCAACTATCCAAGACGCGCAGGGGCAGGCCAGCCTGCTCAACCGGCGCTTTACCGTCTCGGCGCAAAAGGGGATTGTGATCGCGGATGAAGGAGGTACCGTTGATGCCTCGGGCACCTCGTTCATCATCCCCGATACCGGCATCAAAAAAACCACCCCGGCCATTGCGCGGATTAAGGCCAGCGGCAGTGTAACCGCAGCCATGTCATTGCTGGACCGCCCGCCGCTGCAACTGTTGACCAAGGCCAATCTGCCGGTGGATCTGGCCGACGGTCAGGTCAGTCTGAGTGGAACGCTTTCCTTGCCGCTGATCAAGGGCCTGAAGCTGGAAGATACCAGGTTCCATTTCATTGGCGAGTTGTCGAATTTGGACAGCAGCAAGCTGGTACCCGGATTTGAAGTCAGCGCAGACCGATTGGACCTGAGCGGCGACCAGACGCAAGTGGCCATCCAGGGCGAGGGGCTGTTTGGTGTCGTACCGGTTGAAGCGCTTTGGCGGCAGCCGATCGGAGGCGAAACCCCGCAGCAAAGCGAACTGACAGGTCAAATCGAACTCTCCCCGCGTCTGATGGAACAAATCAATGCCGGATTGCCGCGCGGCATGTTGACCGGAGAGGGGATCGCCGATTTCAGCCTGAGTCTTGGTGCGGGTGAGCCCCCGCGCTTATCGGCACAGTCCGATTTGGTTGGCGTCGCGTTGGCGATCCCTGAGCTTGGATGGCGCAAATCAGCCAGCACTGGCGGCTCTCTGACTGCCGAGGCCACGCTGGGCGCTCAGCTAAGTGTCGATTCCCTTCGGATCAACGCTGCTGGTCTACGGACAACTGCAGCGATCTCGTTCCGGGATGGCGGGTTCGAAAGGGTACGGTTCAGCACGTTCGAACTGGGCGACTGGCTTGCAGTTCCGGCGGAATTGATTGGGCGTGGTGCCGCGCTGCCAGATATCCGTGTGTTGGGCGGCGTGCTTGATCTGGGAAAATCCACCATCGGTGAGGGAGGTAGCAGCGGTGGTGCTGCCGGGCCCGGGCCAAAGCTGGATGTGAAGCTGGACCGACTACAAGTCACTGAATCCGTTGCGTTGACCGGGTTGACTGGCTCGTTTCAAACCACTGGCGGACTGACCGGCAGCTTTGCGTCGCAAGTCAATGGCGGTGCAGCGATCCGCGGACAGGTCACCCCGCGCGCGTCCCGATCTGCGGTTGGTCTAACCTCGGACGATGCGGGGGCAGTTCTGCGATCAGCGGGGGTTCTGACGCAGGCACGCGGTGGAACAATGCAATTGCAGCTGGATCCGATCGCGGAGCCTGGAAACTATGACGTCGACCTGAAAATCAAAAATACGCGGATCACGGACGCCCCGGCCATGGCAGCGATATTGAACGCGATCAGTCTGGTGGGGTTGCTGGATGAAATGGCGGGGCAAGGTATTTTCTTCGCAGCCATCGACAGCAAAATGCGTATCACTCCGACCGAGGTGAAAGTGCTGAGCGGTAGTGCCGTGGGGCCATCAATGGGGCTGTCCTTTGATGGTACGGTCGACACTGTAGCCGGGATGCTGAACCTGCGCGGCGCGATTTCACCGATCTATCTGGTCAATGCTATTGGCAGCGTTCTGACCAAAAAGGGGGAAGGTATCTTTGCCTTCAACTACACTTTGTCCGGACCGCTGTCCGACCCGCAAGTTTCGGTCAATCCTCTGTCTGGTCTCGCACCCCTGTTTCTGCGCAACCTGTTGCGCGAACCTGCGCCAACGGTCTCGGATGGCCCGAATGCCACACCGGATCGATCTGGCGAACCCAATCCCGCCTTCCAGACACGTGGTGAGGATCGCTGATCTGAGCTGTGGCCGAATCTGTCGGGCCGATGTATGGCGCGGCCATGAAACTCAGCGACTTTGACTTCCACCTGCCCGAACACCTGATTGCCACGCGTCCCGCCAGCCCGCGCTCGTCCGCGCGACTGCTGCTTGCGCAGGGTGATGCTGTTCAGGACCGGCACGTGTTCGATCTGCCGGACATATTGCAGCCCGGGGACCGTCTGGTGCTGAACGACACCCGCGTCATTCCCGCTCGCCTCAGCGGTCGCCGCCACCGTGACAGCGCGCAAGGGCCGGTATCTGCCGCGATTGAGGCGACATTGCTGGACCCGCAATCTGATGGTTGTTGGGCCGCGCTGATCAAGCCGCTTAAGAAGATCAAACCGGGCGAAGAGATCGTATTCTCAGACGATCTGAGCGCAACCCTGGACCGAGTTGCCGATGGCCAAGCCTATCTGCGCTTTAACCTGACCGGAGAGGATTTCGATCAAGCGTTGGAGCAGGCCGGCGCGATGCCGTTGCCTCCCTACATCGCAGCGAAACGTGCGGCGGATGAACAAGACAAGACCGACTACCAAACTGTGTGGGCGCGAAACTCCGGAGCCGTAGCGGCCCCAACCGCGTCCTTGCATTTTGATGATGCGCTTTTGCAGGCGCTATCGGAGCGCGGTGTCGAGTTCACGCATGTCACACTGCATGTGGGGGCAGGCACATTTCTGCCGGTCAAAGTGGAAGACGTGACCACCCACAAGATGCACGCCGAATGGGGACGGGTCAGCGCGCAGGCCGCTGCCGAGATTGCGGCGACCAAAGAAGCGGGCGGGCGCGTTATCCCGGTGGGCACAACTGCCCTTCGACTGATCGAAAGCGCAGCACGACGCGGCCGGATCGCGCCGTGGGAGGGCGAGACCGATATCTTCATATACCCAGGTTTTGAATTTCACGTCACTGATGCGCTGATGACCAACTTCCACCTGCCGAAATCCACATTGCTGATGCTGGTTTCGGCGTTGATTGGGCAGGATCGGGTCAAGTCGGTCTATGACCACGCTATCGCAGAAGAATATCGCTTTTTCTCATACGGCGACGCGTCTCTGCTGATACCATAGTCGTATCTTGGCCATCTGCGCCCTTACAATGTCGTAGACAAACGCGACGTGCTTCGTCATTGACGGCAAAGCGGACAAAACACACCAGCAATTTTGGATAGGCAGAATGCTTCAGGTTCTTTCCAGCGCTTGGGCGCTTCTTCTGGGAATGGGGTTGCTGATGGTCGGCAATGGCCTGCAAGGCACGTTGCTGGGGGTGCGTGGAGAAATCGAGGGATTCTCGACCCTAGAGATGTCCTTTGTGATGTCGGCCTATTTCCTTGGGTTCCTTGGCGGCTCGCGTCTGGCACCTGAAATGATCCGCCGCGTGGGGCACGTGCGCGTGTTTGCGGCGCTGGCCTCGTTCATCTCGGCTGTCATGATCATGTATCCGATGCTGACCGATCCAATTGCATGGTCGATTGGCCGCGTGATTATCGGGTTCTGTTTTTCGGGCGTGTATGTGACCGCGGAAAGCTGGCTGAACAATGCCGCAAACAACGAGAACCGAGGGCAGGCGCTGTCGCTTTATATGATGGTGCAGATGACAGGTGTGGTGAGTGCCCAGGCCTTGTTGCTGGTCGGTGACCCGGCAGGATATGAGACCTTTGTCATCGCTTCTATACTGGTTTCGATCTCATTTGCGCCTATCCTGCTGTCCATTTCTCCGACCCCGGCGTTCGATACCACCAAACCGATGACATTGCGCCAGCTGATGGAAACATCGCCGCTGGGCTGCGTCGGCATGTTCTTGCTTGGCGGGATATTTTCAGCGCAATTCGGGATGAGCGCCGTTTATGGCGCTCAGGTTGGATTGAGTCTGGTCGAGATTTCGACCTTCGTAGCGGTGTTTTATATCGGCGCCGTAGTCCTGCAATATCCGTTGGGCTGGATGTCCGACAGAATGGACCGCCGTCTGCTGATCATGCTGGTGGCCGCTGTTGGTGGGGTAGGCGCCGTGATAGGCATGATACTTGGCGTCACTTTCACCATGCTTCTCGTAGCTGCCTTTATCATCGGCGGCATGACAAGCCCGCTCTATTCTCTGTTGATCGCGTATACCAATGACTACTTGGAGTATGACGATATGTCGGCGGCTTCGGGCGGTCTGGTTTTTATTAACGGCTTGGGCGCAATCGCAGGTCCAATTATCACCGGTTGGCTAATGGGGGCTGGCGTGCTCGGCCCACAAGGCTTTTTCCTGTTCATCGCGGCGCTGATGTTCATCATGGCCGCCTACGCGGCCTATCGTATGACCCAGCGCGTCTACAAACCCGTGGATGAAACCGGATCGATTGCCCCGATCTACCCGACATCTTCGCCCGTTGCCCTGGAAGTTGCGCAAGAGGTCGCCATTGAGGCCGCCCAAGACGAGCAGGATACGCAAGAACCCGCCTGAACGTCGGAAATGTGACTTTTGTGTTGCAATATGTTACTGTCACAAATCTGTAAAAGTGATTTTAATGACGTTACGTCCTGGGGAGGGCAATTACGGAGTCTAGGGCAATGGTAGGTCCTGAAGAAGTATTGAGTTTTTGGTTAGATGAGGTTGGCCCCGAGGGGTGGTACCTGCAGGATGAAGCGCTGGATGCGCGGATCCGGGATAAATTTCTTTCAACATGGGAAGCCGCGTGTGAGGGTAAATTCTCGCTTTGGCTGACCTATCCTAGCGGTTCGCTGGCCTATATTATTCTTATGGATCAGTTGCCTCGCAACATGTTCCGGGGAAGCAAACAGGCCTTTGCATCGGATCGGGCAGCACTGGCTGCAGCGAAATGCGCGGTCGACAAAGGCTGGGATCTTAAGATCGACGAACCGGCGCGGCAGTTCTTTTATTTGCCGATGATGCATTCGGAAAATCTGTGCGATCAGGAGCGCTGTGTGCGCCTTATGATCGAACGGATGCCGGAAGGCGGCGAGAGCAATCTGCTTCATGCGCGCGCTCATCGTGAAGTGATCCGCAAGTTCGGTCGTTTCCCGTATCGAAACGATGCGCTGGAACGCGCGACCACTGAACACGAAGCCGCATATGTCAGTAATGGCGGATATGGTTCGACTGTGCGCGAGTTGCAGGCCGCGACCTAGGTCGCGGGCTCACAGCCTTTTAGGATCAGAAGGCGGTCGGTGACAGTGTCGGCGGATGTCGTGATGGCATAGTCGATCAAGTCTTCTGGTTTTTCGACCAGGCCCGCCAATCGGGCCTGAGTGTCTTCCAGCTTCCCCTCCAGATCACCCAAACGTCGCAATGCCGCATTCAACTGTTGGCGCGTGACCGCATCGAGCTGCGTGCCCTGACTGCCAAGGGTCGCAAGATCGCTGCGCAACGCGGCCAGTTCCCCACGAATTCCCTGCGCCTGATCTCGTAGCGGCGCCACGACCTGCAGGTTCTCAGCAAACCCGACCCGGATCTGATCGACAGACTGCGCAAGTTTCCACCCCAAAAACAGGCATAAAGCCAACAATATCAATGTCGCGTTCAAAAGAGCGAGCAGTAAATCTTTGAGCGTTTTAGCCATGATACGCCTTTCGAAAATCGGGAAGGTCAAAAACTGGTAGTGCATATTCGTCAGTTCTAGCCTTTGCGGTAACGTGGGTATAGGCTGAATTCAGCTCCAAATACCTGATTTGACCCCGCGTCACATATGTCGCGGGCTCTGATGTTGATGCGTTGTAAAAAATAGTTTAACGGTAAACTAGTTTTTGAACTGACCTGTGCCGAGAGGGAAACATGGCTGCACAATCTTATGATCTGATCGTAATCGGGGCTGGCCCCGGTGGCTATGTAGCCGCTATTCGCGCGGCGCAACTGGGCCTGAAGACCGCTGTCGTCGAGCGCGAACATCTGGGTGGTATCTGCCTGAACTGGGGCTGTATCCCGACAAAGGCACTACTGCGATCATCGGAAGTGTTCCACCTGATGGAGCGTGCCAAAGATTTTGGCTTGAAAGCAGACAAGGTCGGCTACGATCTGGATGCGGTTGTGAAGCGCTCGCGCGGTGTTGCCGCGCAGTTGTCCGGCGGTATAGGTCATCTGCTGAAAAAGAACAAAGTCGCCGTTGTCATGGGTGAGGCATCGATCCCCGCCAAGGGCAAGGTCAGCGTCAAAACAGACAAAGGCACGGAAGACCTAGCCGCGAAGAATATCGTTCTGGCCACCGGTGCCCGGGCGCGCGAACTGCCGGGCCTTGAAGCGGATGGCGATCTGGTCTGGACGTACAAACACGCGCTGCAACCGCCGCGGATGCCCAAGAAACTGCTGGTCATCGGCTCGGGTGCGATCGGGATCGAATTCGCCAGCTTCTATAACACTTTGGGCGCGGACACGACCGTGGTCGAGGTGATGGATCGAGTGCTGCCTGTCGAAGATGCCGAGATCAGTGCATTTGCCAAGAAAGCTTTCACCAAGCAGGGCATGACCATCATGGAAAAGGCGATGGTTAAACAATTGGACCGCGCCAAGGGCAAGGTGACTGCGCATATCGAGGTGAAAGGCAAGGTTGAGAAACACGATTTTGACACGGTGATCTCGGCCGTGGGCATCGTCGGCAATGTGGAAAACCTCGGGCTTGAAGCCTTGGGTGTGAAGATCGACCGCACGCACGTGGTCACCGATGAATACTGCCGCACTGGGGTAGACGGGCTTTACGCTATAGGTGATATCGCCGGGGCGCCCTGGCTGGCACACAAAGCCAGCCACGAAGGCGTGATGGTAGCTGAGCTGATCGCGGGCAAACACGCACATCCGGTCAAGCCTGAAAGCATCGCGGGCTGCACTTATTGCCAGCCTCAGGTCGCTTCGGTTGGGTATAGCGAAGCCAAGGCCAAAGAGCTGGGCTTTGACATCAAGGTCGGACGCTTCCCGTTCATCGGCAACGGCAAGGCCATCGCGCTTGGTGAGCCCGAGGGACTGATCAAGACCGTCTTCGATGCCAAGACTGGGGAACTGCTAGGTGCACACATGATCGGTGCCGAAGTCACAGAGCTTATTCAGGGCTATGTGGTCGGTCGCCAGTTGGAAACCACTGAAGAAGACCTGATGAACACCGTCTTCCCGCATCCGACGCTGTCTGAAATGATGCATGAAAGCGTGCTGGATGCCTATGGACGCGTGATCCACATGTAAGGACAGGAGGCTCTGCCCCCGCCGCGGCAAGCCGCGACTCCCCCGAGATATTTATAGCCAGATGAAGCAGGGGATCCGTACTTCATCTGGCCGAAAATACCTCGGAGCGCGAGGCAGAGCCTCGCAAAGGATCCTCATTTATTTATTGCTTCCAATATACGGGCCCACGAGCGGATGCCTTTGTGGAAGCTTTTGACGTCGTATTTCTCGTTCGGCGAGTGGATGGCATCATCGTCATTGGCATACCCAACCAGCATCGAATCCAGCCCCAACACTGTATTGAAATATCCAACCACCGGGATTGATCCGCCCATCCCGGTGAAAACGGCCTCGCGATTCCACTCGTCCGAAAGTGCTCCGCGGGCCGCTTCGAATTCTGGGCGGCTAAGGTTCATCACCGAAGCAGGCGAGCCTTCGAGATCACTGTCCCAGACCACTTTAGCATCCGTAGACAGGCGCTCTTCGACATGTTTGCGGATCCTTTTGCGGAGCGCGTCCGGGTCCATGTCGCCGACCAGGCGGCAGGTGATCTTGCAATGTGCCTCGGACGGGATAACGGTTTTGGAGCCCGCGCCGTTGTAACCTCCCCAAAGGCCATTCACTTCGAGCGTGGGTCGCGCCCATTGTTGTTCCAGCGTGGAATAGCCTGTTTCACCGTGCGGCTCAGTATAGCCAACCGAATTCAAGTATTCCGCTTCATCGAACCCGCAATTCTCCCATTGGCGCAACTGCTCGGCCGGGACTTCGTGTACGCCTTCGTAAAAACCTTCGACTGCGACGCGGCCGGTTTCTTCATCATAGAAGGATGCGACGATGCGCGACAGTTCCCGCAGCGGGTTCAGACCCGGCCCGCCATAGTGGCCCGAATGCAGGTCGATGCGGGGACCGATGATTGTGAATTCATCCTTGAGCATGCCGCGCAATTGCGACGCTATCGAAGGCACCCCCCGCGACACCATCGAAGTATCACAGACCAGCGCGAGATCCGCCTGAAGCTCGGATTTGTTTGCTTTGAGAAATGGCACGAGCGAGGGCGACCCAGATTCTTCCTCACCTTCGAAGAAAAACGTGATGCGGCAGGGCAGGGTGCCATGCACTGCTTTCCAGGCGCGGCAGGCCTCGACGAAGGTCATCAGTTGGCCTTTGTCGTCAGAAGCGCCGCGCCCGCGTATCACCTGTCCGTGTGGAGTGTCTTCCAAAGCCGGATCGAAAGGATCGCGTGTCCACAGCTCCAGCGGATCGACAGGTTGCACATCATAGTGCCCATAGAACAGAACATGCGGCCCACCGCTGTCCTCACCGACATGGCCAACGACCATGGGATGTCCCGGAGTTTCGCGCTTTTCGGCTGCAATACCGATACTTTTCAGATCCGCCACCAGCCAATCGGCAGCCTGGTCGACTTGGTCCTTGAAGGCCGGGTCAGTCGAGATGGAGGGAATGCGCAGAAACTCCATCAGGCGGTCGATGGAGGTGGTCAGATCGGTATCGATCCGGCTCAGTACAGCGTCAAGCGACATAGGGGTCTCCTGGGAAGGTCTTGAAATTGGGCAGAGCCTATCAGCATGGGCGGTACCGTCCAGCAGGTTTCTGTGCTGGATCTGGGGGAAAGGCCTGCGGCGTTTCCTCGCGTCTTGTGGTCGTAACTTTGCTTGTCGGTTTAGGCGTTTGGCGTTATTTGATGCAAATCAAAGTTGGGTTCAGCTATTCGGCTGTAGGCCAGTTGGACAGATGAACGCGACGCCATACTTCCAGCCCGGCTTGTGAAGTGGCGAAAAAAGTCGCCCGGGGCTATAATAACCGGGCATCCAAGGAGGGTCCGTTGGACTATACTGCTCAGCTCGATACAGCGATTGCCAGGCTGCATGACGAAGGACGTTATCGGACCTTTATCGATATTGAACGCCGGAACGGTCATTTTCCGCATGCGGTACGGACTTGTCCCGATGGTTCGCAGCAGAACATCACCGTGTGGTGTGGCAATGATTATTTGGGCATGGGTCAGAATCCTGTTGTTCTGGAGGCCATGCACGAGGCGGTGGAGGCCGCAGGCGCAGGCTCGGGCGGAACGCGCAACATTTCAGGCACGACAGTCTATCACAAACGGCTGGAAGCTGAATTGGCGGACTTGCACGGCAAAGAAGCCGCACTGCTATTCACCAGTGCCTATATCGCCAATGACGCGACACTCAGCACTCTGCCAAAACTGTTCCCCGGCCTGATTATATATTCCGATGCACTGAACCATGCGTCGATGATCGAAGGCGTGCGCCGCAACGGGGGGGCCAAACGCATCTTCCGCCACAATGACGTGGCACATCTGCGTGAGTTGCTTGAGGCTGATGACCCTGCAGCCCCCAAGCTGATCGCGTTTGAGTCGGTCTATTCGATGGATGGCGATTTCGGACCCATTGAAGATATTTGCGATCTGGCCGATGAATTCGGTGCTTTGACCTATATTGATGAGGTTCACGCGGTTGGCATGTACGGCCCCCGCGGCGGGGGCGTAACCGAGCGTGATCGGTTGGCGCATCGCATTGACATCATCAACGGAACGCTTGCCAAAGCCTACGGTGTCATGGGCGGCTACATCGCGGCGAGTGCCAAGATGTGTGACGCCATCCGGTCCTATGCGCCGGGCTTTATCTTCACTACCTCGCTGCCACCTGCGGTTGCGGCAGGGGCGGCAGCCTCGGTGGCCTATCTCAAGCGCGCGCCTGAACTGCGCGAGCAGCACCAGACCCAGGCCAGCATTCTTAAGCTGAGGCTGAAAGGACTTGGCATGCCTCTGATTGATCACGGCAGCCACATTGTGCCGGTGATCGTTGGCAACCCAGTCCACACCAAGAAGTTGAGCGATATGCTGCTGGATGACTATGGTATCTATGTGCAGCCAATCAATTTCCCGACCGTTCCGCGCGGCACCGAACGTCTTCGGTTTACGCCATCTCCGGTGCATGGACCCGACGAAATGAACCGTCTGGTGCAGGCGATGGACGAACTTTGGTCACATTGTGCGCTAAATCGCGCCGAACTTGCTGGATAACCTCACGCTAAAGTGTGCAACGAGTTTGCTGCGTGTTAAGCTTACGCTAACAAAAGAAGCGGACGAATCGTTATAGGGGCGATTCGACGTTTGCGCGTAACACGCGACAGGCAAAGATGGGGCAGCAGGAATGATTGGGCGCAGATCACAGCGCGATTCCGAAGAAGACATGGACGTCAGACCCAAGGGTTTTGATGACTATGAGGTACGGCTTGGCGATGTCATGCGCGGCGAACGTGCAACGATGGGCAAGTCGCTTCTGGATGTGCAACGTGAACTGCGAATCAAAGCCAACTACATCGCCGCCATCGAAAATGCAGATCCCGATGCCTTTGACACACCCGGCTTCATCGCCGGGTATGTGCGTTCATATGCCCGCTATCTGGGCATGAACCCCGATGAGACTTTTGCGACCTTCTGTCAAGAAAGCGGTTTCGAGGTTGCGCATGGCATGTCGGCTGAGGCGTCGGTGGTCAAAAAGGCGCAAGGTGGAGTGCCCTCACGCGGGCCGATGGGACGTGATCCGTTTGTCTCGCCCAATACGCCTTATATACCGGGCCGAGAATCCGTAGTCAGCCAGATTGAACCGCGTGCTATTGGATCGACGCTGGTGCTGTTGGCCGTCATTGGCGGCATCGGTTATGGGGGCTGGTCGGTTCTGAACCGCATTCAGCAGGTGCAGGTCAGCCCGGTTGAGCAGGCCCCCGTCGTGCTTACAGACCTTGACCCGCTGGATGCCGCACAGGCCCGGCCCGAGGCAACGGAACTGGCCAGCGCCGAGGTGCCAAGCTCTGAAGCGCTGGATCGTCTGTATCGTCCGCAGGCACTTGATGTGCCGGTGCTGGTGGCGCGGGATGCGCCGATTTCCACCCTTGATCCGCGCAATGTCGGAACGTTCCGCGCGCCCGAACCTCCGCAGATCAAGGTGACCGAAGTTCATACGGTTGAACGCCCGGCCTTGCCTCAAGTGGTTGAAAAGCTGGATACGACGCTGAAGATCGTGGCCGTGAACCCCGCTTGGATGCGTGTCACGGCAGCCGATGGCAGCGTGATTTTCGAAGGAACTCTGGGCACCGTTGAGCAGGGCAGCACGTTCGAGGTGCCGCTCACCGAGGAACCCCCGCAACTGCGAGCAGGAGCCGCGGGGTCGGTCTATTTCTCGATGAATGGCGAACATTTTGGTCCTGTGGGCGCGCCGGGTACGGTGGCCAAAGGTGTTGTTCTGTCAAAAGATGCCGTTGCAGAAACCTTCGCAGTTGCCGATCTTGAGGCCGATCAGAACAGCGCACTCAAGCAACTGGTGGCCGAGCTGCAGACCGAGGCGGCAGAAGCGCCAGCCGAGTGATCTTGGCATTGCTCCCCAAGGGATGGCGAACTATCTAAGGGTCAATTCAGGCTGATCCGGATCGATCCTCATGTCGCTCAATCACGTGCGCCCCTGGCGCAATATCTATCGCCGCAAATCCCGCCAGATCATGGTTGGCAATGTGCCCGTCGGAGGTGACGCACCGATTGCCGTGCAGACCATGACCAACACGCTGACCACCGATGTGGCTGCGACCGTGGCACAGGTGCAGGCGGCAGCAGAGGCGGGGGCGGATATCGTGCGGGTCTCGGTCCCGGATGAGGCCTCGTCAATAGCGCTGAAAGAGATCGTGCGCGAAAGCCCTGTTCCTATCGTGGCTGATATTCATTTCCACTACCGTCGCGGAATCGAATCCGCCGAGGCCGGTGCGGCCTGTCTGCGGATCAATCCGGGCAATATCGGCGATGAAAAACGGGTGAAAGAGGTCATCAAAGCCGCGCGAGACCACAATTGCTCGATCCGGATCGGGGTGAACGCAGGGAGCCTGGAAAAGCACCTGCTTGAGAAATACGGCGAGCCGTGCCCCGAAGCGATGGTCGAGAGCGGGTTGGAGCATATCCGTATTCTCGAAGACAACGACTTTCACAATTTCAAGATCAGTGTGAAAGCCAGCGACGTATTCCTGTCAGCCGCGGCTTATCAGGGCATTGCCGAGGCGACGGATGCGCCCATCCATCTGGGCATCACCGAGGCCGGAGGGCTGGTCAGCGGCACCATCAAATCGGCCATCGGTCTGGGCAATCTGCTGTGGATGGGCATTGGCGACACGATCCGCGTCAGCCTGTCTGCTGATCCGGTGGAAGAGGTCAAGGTCGGCTATGAGATCCTGAAATCTCTGGGCCTGCGCCATCGCGGCGTGAACATCATCTCATGCCCCTCCTGCGCGCGACAGGGTTTTGACGTAATCAAAACGGTTGAGGCGTTGGAACATCGCTTGGAACACATCAAGACACCCATGAGCCTGTCGATCATCGGCTGTGTCGTGAACGGTCCGGGTGAGGCGCTGATGACAGATGTCGGTTTCACCGGTGGCGGGGCAGGCTCGGGCATGGTCTATCTGGCAGGCAAAGCCAGCCACAAGATGTCAAACGACCAGATGATTGATCACATCGTTGAAGAGGTCGAAAAGAAGGCAGCAGAGCTGGATGCGGCAGCTGAAGCTGCTGAGTAACAAGGCCTATGCAACAGGCATTTGCTGTGTAGCGCAGTGAATGCCGCCGCCCAGCTCGCCCAATACGTCGACATTCAATGCAATGATCTCGCGCCCGGCGTAGTGACGAGCTAATGCCTTCTGTGCAATCTCATCGGTTTCGCGGTCTCCGAACTGGGCCATCACGATGCCGCCATTACAAACATAGTAATTCGCATAAGACGCCACGAATTCGGGATCGTTAACTCGGCGCCTATTGGGTTCAGGGATCACCTCAACCTGCAATCCTTCTGCGACGAGACGGTCATGAGTATCAAGGGCCGCGACATGAAACGGATCATCCATATCCGGCTCGTCTGGCAGGTTGATCAAAACGCGCCCAGGGCCGGTGAAGCGCGCCAGACTGTCGATGTGGTAATCGGTGATATCCTCGCCCCAGACCCCATCAGACCAGACCATGCGGTCGGCCCCATATGCAGCCAGTAATCGAGATTCAATTTCATTGCGTGACAGGTCTGGATTGCGGTTCTCATTCACCCACGAGCTTTCATGGGCCATGATCAACCCATGACCGTCTTGTTCTACACCGCCGGCCTCGCCTTTCAAGCCGGTCGGAAGCAGGGGCAGACCGAGATGGTCGGCAACCTTGGCAGCGATCCGCGCATCGTGTTTGTGCACCTGTTTCCGACCCCAGCCGTTGAACTGGATATGAGTGACCGCAATCCCGCCTCGATTGTCGATCACGAAGATTGGACCTGCGTCGCGGCACCACAAATCTTCGGTTGGAACATCCCAGAGCTCGACTGATGAGGAGAGTTTTTGACGCGCATCCGCATGGTGCTTTCCCGCCGCAAGCATCGTCACGGGTTCAAAGGCGGAAATGGCGTTCGCGATTTCCGCGATGGTTTGTTGCACCATATCCAGAAAGATCTGGTCACGGTAAACTTTGCGGCTGACCGGCCATTGCATAAATGTGCGTTCGTGGGGCGCTTCTTCCGCCGGTACAAAGAAGTTTGAGGTGCGCTGAGCGAGGGTTTGCTTAGACAGGCCCATAAAACTCAGCGCACCTCCAGTGAGTAAGAGGTTCCGTCGATCCATGCTGGAAACCCACAGTGATGACTTAACCCTGTTCTGCCCGAACACCATTTGCGATCTGGAGCATTTGGTCTGCGGGCAGGTACCCGCGCATCATTTCGGTGCCCAGAACAAAGGACGGTGTGCCTGAAATCCGCAGCTTTTGCGCCAGATCGCGGGTTTTTGCGATTTCTTCGGTGACCTCATCGCTGTTCATTGCCGCGATGATCGCGTCGCTGTCCAGACCCAGCCCATCTGAAATCCGGCGCAGGGTCACCTCGGAGGGCTCGCCGCTGAATTCCAGCAGAGCGTCATGGACCTGCTTATAGGCATCGTCTCCCGCCACCTGTTTTGTTGCGATGGCAAAGCGGGATGACGCTACAGAGGCATCGCCCAGGATCGGCAATTCCTTAATCACAAGACGGATATTGCCGTCCTCGGCCAGCAGGGTGGCCACTTCGGGCACGGCGCGCCGGCAGTAACCGCAACGGTAGTCCATGAACTCGACCAGAGTAATATCGCCGTCCGGATTGCCACCGACCCAGCTGTAACCGTCATTAAAAAGCTCGTCAGCGTTGGCCGCGACAAGCTCCTTGTCAGCCTGAGCCTCGGCAACGGCATTGCGTTCCTCAAGGATGTTGATCGCCTCGAGGATCACTTCGGGGTTTTCCAGAAGGTACTCGCGCACTTGTGCGCCAAACTCGGCCTTCTCGGCGTCGCTCATCGCGTTCAATTCCAGCGCCTGCGCAGGACCAGTGATCAGGGAAAGACCCAATAGGGCCGGTGCAGCATGTCTCAGGATCATTTCCGTTTCCTCTTTTTCTTCTTCTTTGCGCGCTCCGAGGCAATCAACACATCCTGTGCCCTTTGCCAACCCGGAGAGCCTTCGGGGAGCTGTGCAACAGCCCGTTTAGCATGTATGCCCGCATCATCAAGTCGGCCCTGCAGCGCATAGCGTTCTGCAGTCACCGCAGACGCCATTCCGTTGTTGCCCACCTGCGAATAGGCAGAACCCAGATCCTGCATCAGCCGGGCATTGCGATAGTCGCGTGCGCGCGCCTTTTCAAGCACTTGCAGGGCTTTCTTCGTCTTGCCATCCGCCAGCAAAGCACGTCCGTAACCGGCGAGGATCAGGGCATTGTTGGGCGCCATATCAACGGCTGCACCGTAGGCATCCACAGCTTCGGGCACGCGCCGGTTCTCCAATAGAATCTGGCCCTTCAATTCATAAAAAAACGGATCGTCAGGGCGAATCTCCAGCGCACCATCGATTGCGGCGCGGGCACGGGCGAGATCGCGATTTTGATGATGGGCCGATGCCTCGCGCATCAGGCGTATGTCACGATCTTTTTCTTCGCCCGCGCGACGCATGGTCCAGGTCGGGGATCGAAGAAAGGCTGACAACTTACCTTTGATCCGCGCGAACCAGTAATCGGCATTTGCGTTTTGCTCTGCCTTGTCGCCGAATTCGTTCAGAAAGGCCTCGGCGGCGCGCAAACGTTCGCGGCTGGTAGGGTGTGAGCGCATGTAGGGGTCTTGATTGACGGGGTTCAACAGCTCTTGCCCCGCGAACTTACGGTGCAGGATGACCATCCCGCGCGGAGATACTCCCGCCCAACGCAAATAGCTGGCAGCACTTCGATCCGCCGAGGCTTCTTCAGCCCGCGTATGGCCCAGAAAGCTGCGCAGCGCCGAGGCTTGTGTGCCCGCTGCAATTCCTGCTGCAGCTTCTCCGCCACCTGCGGCCGCGGCTGCAAGCGCTAAAAGCGTCCCAAGCTGCGCATTACGTTGCGCCGCGCGCAGGTTCTCTGAGCGTCTGGCCAGGTGGCCGTTGGCGATGTGCGCGGCCTCGTGTGCGATCACCGCTTGCAGCATCTCGGGCGTATCGACGCTTAGGATCAAGCCATAGTTGATATAGATCGTGTTGTAATCGATCACGAAGGCATTGAACGTACCATCATTGACGATCAGTACGCGCACCCGGTTGGTGTTCAGGCCAGCGGCCCGCAGGATCGGAAAGGCGAGCTCTTGCAGCCCGTGTTCAATGTCGGGATCGCGGATAAGGCTTTGCGCGCTGGCCTGCATGGCGCTGATCGACCATGTCACTGCCAGCAGCAACACGGCCGGGATTGACGCCAGCCGGGATAAGCGTTCAAAAGCCATGGCTGCAACATGGGAGATGGCCATGAGAAACTCAACCCGTTCCGGGGTCGATCCCTTCATCGTGATGGACGTGATGGAGGCCGCGCGCAAGGCGGAAGAAGCCGGGCGGCATGTCGTTCACATGGAAGTAGGTCAACCGGGGACCGGCGCACCCAAAGGGGCAACCGAAGCATTGGCGAAGGCCATGGAACAAGGGCCGCTTGGGTATACGGTGGCTTTGGGTTTGCCCGCTCTTCGTCAGCGGATCGCGCAGATGTATGGTGAATGGTATGGCGTTGATCTCAATCCAGAACGGGTGGTCATCACACCGGGATCATCGGGCGGGTTTTTGCTCGCCTTTACCGCTCTGTTCGACAGCGGTGATCGGGTGGGGATTGGTGCCCCGGGATATCCCTCATATAGGCAAATCCTGAAAGCATTGGGTTTGGTGCCGGTAGACTTGCCGACAGCACCGGAAAACCGGCTGCAGCCGGTGCCCGCCGATTTCACGGGGCTTGATTTGCAGGGATTGATGGTTGCCTCGCCTGCCAACCCGACTGGGACAATGCTGGATCATGCGGCGATGCAGGCGCTGATCGATGCGGCGCACGGGCAGGGTGCATCGTTCATCAGTGACGAGATTTATCACGGGCTGGAATACGAGGCCAAAGCCGTCACTGCGCTCGAGCTGACGGATGAGTGCTATGTGATCAACTCATTCTCCAAGTATTTCTCGATGACCGGTTGGCGCGTTGGCTGGATGGTTGTGCCCGAAGATCATGTACGGGTGGTTGAGCGGATTGCCCAGAACATGTTCATCTGCGCGCCTCACGCCAGTCAGGTGGCCGCATTGGCAGCTATGGATTGTGACGACGAATTGCAGGCCAATCTGGATGTATACCGCCGCAATCGTCTGTTGATACTGGACGGGTTGCCTAAGGCCGGTTTTAACAGTATCGCACCGCCGGATGGGGCGTTTTATGTTTACGCGGATGTCTCAGACTTGACCGACGACAGCCGGGCATTTGCAGCCGAGATTCTCGACAAAGCCGGGGTTGCCGTGACGCCGGGGCTGGATTTCGACCCGGTGCGCGGGCACACGACGCTGCGATTTTCCTATGCGCGATCGACCGAAGACATTCAGGAGGGGCTGGATCGGCTGCAACGTTTTATGGCCAAGCGAGGTGCGATCCCGCAATCGGCCTAAAGCGTTCACAAAGGCGGCGTCATGCGATAGGCTCTGCCTCAAACGATCTCGGGATAACTTGAGGCCATGAGCAGGATTTTCTACGCAATCGCCCTGATCTGGGCGTTGAACGGTGTCGCTGTCGCGCAGGACTTCAGCGCGCTCGCACGCGTCCTTCCGGACCAGAGCGGCATCGTCGATGATGGCAATACCGGCGTAAGGGTCGAACTTGGGCTGACTCAAGGCGTGCCATACCGCGTGTTCACGCTGCGCGATCCATACCGCGTGGTGCTGGATTTCCAAGAGGTCGACTGGTCTGGCCTGAACCGCGAGACCTTTCTGCAAACCAGCCGGATCAGCGGTGTTCAATTCGGCGCATACGTGCCCGGTTGGTCGCGTCTGGTGTTGGAGCTGGGCGCTCCGCTGGCGGTGGAAACAGCTGATCTGCGGGTTGATCAGGCGACGGGCACTGCTCAACTATCGCTGCACCTGAAAGGCACTGATTTTGACAGTTTTGCAGCCAGCGCAGGTGCCCCCCGTCAGCCTGGCTGGGATTTGCCGGAACCCGCAGTGACACCGGCACTGCCGCGGCGCGACGGCGTGCGGGCGGTACGGGTCATGCTGGATCCCGGGCATGGCGGCATTGATCCCGGGGCAGAATTCGCTGATACCAATGAGAAAACACTGATGCTGACCTTCGCGCGAGAGCTGCGAGAGGCGCTGCTGCGTACCGGCGGTTTCGAAGTGGTGATGACGCGTGTTGACGATCAATTCGTCTCGCTCGAACGCCGTATCTCGCTGGCACATCAGGCCGGGGCCGACGTGTTTATCTCACTGCATGCGGATTCGCTTTCCGAAGGGCTGGCGCATGGGTCGGTCGTGTACACTCTTTCAGAGGAAGCTTCAGACGTTGCCAGTCAAAAGCTGGCCGAACGGCATGACCGGAGTGATTTGATCGCAGGTATTGATCTCAGCGGTGCAGACGATCAGGTCGCTGATGTGTTGCTGGATCTGGCTCGGCAAGAGACCGTACCACGCAGTAGCGCACTGGCGCGCTCGCTGGTGGATGGAATGACGCAGCAGGGAGGCCCGATGAATCGTCGTCCGCTACGTTCTTCGTCGTTTTCGGTGTTGAAGGCAGCAGATATCCCGTCGGTTCTGGTTGAGCTGGGTTTTTTGTCCAGCCCGCGCGATTTCAAGAACATCTCTGATCCAAACTGGCGCGCATCCATGGCGCATGGGCTTGTGCAGGGGCTTGAGAACTGGCGTCGGGACGATCTGGTGAAGCGATCTCTGATCGGACAATGACGCAGCGGCGCAAAACAGCCATTGTAGCCTTTCGTGTTTTGACCCTGCGCGGGGGCGACACTATATAGGCGTCATCGCGAGTAAAAGGCAGTAACGTGATCCGGTTCATTCTTTCGTTCTTCGGGGCAATTTTCAGTCTCGTGACCTTAGGTATTTTTATGGCCGCGCTGGTCGTTGGCGCGGTGTTCTGGATGTATGGCCGAGACCTGCCCAGCCACGAGTCATTGGCGCAATACAAACCACCGACGATCAGCCGGATTTACTCGGGTGAGGGCCAGCTGATCGACGAATTTGCACAGGAGCGCCGCCTGTTCACGCCGTCCGAGGAAATTCCCGATCTGGTAAAACAGGCGTTTATCTCAGCGGAAGACAAGAATTTCTATACCCATCAGGGCTATGACCCGCGGGGTATCATTGCTGCCGGGGTCGAGGCCGTACGCACTAAAGGCGAAACCGTTCGTGGTGCGTCAACCATCACGCAGCAGGTGATGAAGAACTTCCTGTTGTCCGGTGACCGCCGGGCCGAGCGCAAGATCAAGGAAATTATCCTCGCCACCCGGCTTGAGGATACCTTGGACAAGGAACAGATCCTCGAGCTGTATATGAACGAGATCTTTCTGGGTCAGAACTCTTATGGTGTGACCGCTGCTGCGCAGACCTATTTCAACAAAACTCTGCAGGAACTGGCCCCGCATGAGGCCGCGATGCTGGCGGCGATGCCCAAGGCTCCATCGGACTACCATCCTGTGCGGCAGAAAGAACGTTTGCTGAACCGCCGCAACTATGTGCTGCGCGAGATGCAGCAGAACGGCTATATCGATCAGGCCACCTATGAGACCGAAGTCGAGATGCCTTTGCGTTCGGTTCAGAACGGGGATTTTGAAAGCTTCCGCACTGCACTGCCGCCGCGTGACTATTTCACCGACGAAATCCGACGCCAGTTGAGCGAGGATTTTGGCGAGGGTGAGTTCTTCACTGGCGGTTTCACCGTACGCGCCTCGGTGGATGAGGAAATGCAGGTCGAAGCGGCGAAAGCCCTACGCACGGCGCTGCAGAAATACGACCGCTCTCGCGGGCGGTGGCGCGGCACAGGCGAGGTCATCGCCGAGGAGAAGCTGGCGGATGAAGCACAGTGGCGCGAGGCGCTGGCGATCATGGAAATCCCCCGCGACGTGGTGCTGCCGACGCAGTGGTATCCTGCCGTTGTTCTGAACGTGGCCGACCAATCCCTGACCGTTGGTATCGAAGATGGCCCAGCAGATGGCACCGTCCCGCGCGAAGACATCAAGTGGATGCAGGGCAATTTCCAGGACAATTTCGAACGCGGCGATGTCATTCTGGTAATGGCTGGCGAAGAGGGGCAGTGGTCTGCCCGTCAGGTGCCAGAAGTGCAGGGCGGCTTTGTCGCGATGGACGTGAATTCGGGCCGTGTTCTGGCGATGCAGGGCGGGTTCTCGTATCAGGATACCGTGTTTAACCGCGCCACTCAGGCACAGCGCCAACCCGGGTCGAGCTTCAAACCGTTCGTTTATGCAGCGGCGCTAGACAGCGGATACAGCCCCGCAACGATCGTTGTGGATGCGCCGATTGAAGTGAATACACCGCAGGGACTGTGGCGACCCAAGAACTCGACGAACAAGTTTTACGGTCCAACGCCCTTGCGTACCGGGATCGAACAGTCGCGGAACCTGATGACCATCCGTCTGGCGCAAGAAGTCACAATGCCCGTGGTCGCAGGCTATGCCGAGCGGTTTGGCGTTTATGACCGGATGGGGGCGTTCCTTGCGAACTCGCTAGGGTCTGAAGAGACTACGCTGTACAAAATGGTCGCTGCCTATGCGATGTTCGCCAATGGTGGCGAGCGGGTTGAACCCACACTGGTTGACCGTATTCAGGACCGGTTCGGCAAGACCATCTATCGCCATGACGATCGCCAGTGTGTCGATTGTAACTCTAGCTGGCTTGAGCCTGATGAATCGCCGACGATCCTCACCGATCGCAGCCAGGTCATGGATGCCATCACCGCCTACCAGTTGACGTCGATGATGAAGGGCGTGGTTGATCGCGGCACTGCATCACGTGTTGTGAACCTGCCCGTGCCCACAGCGGGCAAGACCGGCACCACGAACGAATCCAAGGATGCGTGGTTCATCGGTTTCACCTCAAATATCGTGGCCGGTTGCTACATCGGTTATGACCGCCCGCGCCCGATGGGCCGAGGAGCCTACGGCGGCACCTTGTGCGGTCCTGTGTTCCAAAGCTTTATGGAAAAAGCAGTCGAGAAATACGGCGGTGGCCCGTTCGAGGTGCCTCCGGGTGGCCATTTCATCAAGATTGACCGTTTCAGCGGCGCGCGCCTGCCAGAAGACGCGAGTGGAGAATATGTGGTCGCCGAGTATTTCCGTGATGGCGTGGATGGTTTTATCGATCGCGTCTATGACGGTGGCTTCGCGATGGGATCTGACCTGCCGTTGTTTGAAGAGGCAAGTTCGGGCCGTCAGGTGACCACCTCAACCGGGGATACGATCACGGTTGGCCCCAATGCCAGCCAGGGCGATCTGCAGGGCGGCGGGCTTTACTGATCCGCCCAAGTTTCCCGGCTCAGTCGTCTTGTGGTGCCTCGCACCTCTTGCTATCACGCACACCTGATTGAGCAAGTTGGGACCTGACCATGCGCGCCGAAACCCAGAATATCGTGGCGGAAATCGAAAAGTCGCTGGAGCTGCTGGCGCAGCGCATGGACTATGAAACAGCGCCGCACCGGTTGGAGGAATTCAACGCGCGTGTTGAAGATCCGAACCTGTGGGACAATCCCGAGAACGCGCAGAAATTGATGCGCGAGCGGCAGTTGCTGGTCGATGCCATCGAGACCTACGAATCTATCAAGACCGATCTCAGCGACAATATTGAGCTGATCGAACTGGGCGAGATGGAAGAGGACGAAGAGGTCGTGACCGACGCCGAAGAAGCGATCAAAAAGCTGCAGACCAAGGCCGCAAAGAAAGAGCTTGAGGCGCTGCTTGATGGCGAAGCGGACGGCAATGATACCTTCCTTGAGATCAACTCGGGCGCGGGCGGTACGGAAAGCTGCGACTGGGCCTCGATGCTGGCGCGGATGTATGTCCGCTGGGCCGAGAAAAAAGGCTATACGGTCGAACTGCAATCCGAGACAGCGGGGGAAGAGGCGGGGATCAAGTCCGCCGCCTACAAGATAACTGGCCACAACGCCTATGGCTGGTTGAAATCGGAAAGTGGCGTGCACCGTCTGGTGCGTATCTCTCCGTTCGACTCGGCGGCCAAGCGTCATACCTCGTTCAGTTCGGTCTGGGTTTATCCTGTGGTGGATGACAATATAGAGATTGAGGTGAACCCGGCCGATATCCGCGTCGACACCTATCGCTCGTCCGGCGCGGGCGGTCAGCACGTGAACACGACGGACTCGGCCGTTCGGATCACGCATATTCCAACCGGAATCGTGGTGACCAGTTCCGAGAAATCGCAACACCAGAACCGAGATATTGCCATGAAGGCGCTCAAGTCCCGGCTGTACCAGCAAGAGCTGGATCGCAGAAACGCCGAGATCAACGCCGCCCACGAAGCAAAGGGTGATGCGGGCTGGGGCAACCAGATCCGGTCTTACGTGCTGCAGCCCTATCAGATGGTCAAAGACTTGCGGACCAATCACGAGACATCGGACACCAAGGGTGTGCTGGATGGCGATCTGGATGGTTTCATGGCGGCGACACTGGCCCTGAATGTCTCGGGCAAAAGCCGGTCCGAGGCGCAGGGCGAGGGCTAATTGCGGCAGTCCCTGACCTCGGCTGTGAACCTGATCAAGGGCCACTGGCAATTGATCGCAATTGTCGCGTTGGTGTTTGTGTTCTGGAACACGATGCTGGTGCTTCCGTTGAAAATCCTGGTTGTGTTCCTGCATGAGCTTTCACATGCCGGTGCCATTATCCTGACCGGTGGTTCGGTTGAAAGTTTCTCGGTCTCTCCACAACAAGGTGGTCTGGTTATTGGCCGAGGAGGCAATCGGTTTGTCAGTCTGTCAGCGGGATATCTTGGGTCCTTGATGCTTGGGATGGGCCTGCTGATGATCGCCCTGCGCACCAATGCCGATCGGGCTGCGCTTGGTCTCTTTGGGGGAGTCATGCTGATTGTTGCGCTCCTGTATATCCGGGAACCGTTTGCCATGGCGTTCAGCGCGGGCTGTGGAGCGGTGCTGCTGGCCACCGCGTGGTTCCTGAACCGCAACCTGTGTGATCTGATTCTACGGGTCATCGGGCTGACCAGCATGATCTACGTTCCGTTTGACATTTTCGATGACACGATCCGACGCGCGGGATTGCGATCAGATGCATATATGCTGGCTGAAGAATTCGGCGGAACCACCATGATGTGGGGCGGGTTGTGGCTGGTGCTTAGTCTGGTGATGATCGTCTTTGGTCTGATGAATGTGCTGGGCCGCGACAGCAATGTGCGGATCGACCTCAGGATCAGATGATGCGCGCTCTTGCGCCGCTCTTCTTCGCGAAATTCTAAAAAGATACATTTAAACAGTGGCTTTAAATGGTCCGAGCACGTCGCTAGGCTGATGACGAGCAGCCAAAGGACCAACCCGCATGGATTTGACCAGAGCATCCGCGACGGACCTTCTTGACGCCTTATCCCGCCGACAGCTTTCAGCTGCAGAACTGATGCGCGCGACGCTGGAACGGATCGCCCAGGTGAACGGTGAGGTAAACGCGATTGTCGCGCTGCGGGATGAAAACGCTTTGATGGCCGAGGCGCGGGCGGCGGATGCCGCGTCACCTCGCGGCGCGCTGCACGGGTTGCCGATAGCGGTGAAAGATCTGGTAAATGTGGCAGGGATCACTTCGACGCAGGGTTCGCCATTGTTCAAGGATCATATGCCGCAAACTGACGATCTGCTGGCCGCCCGGCTAAGGGCTGCTGGGGCAATTCTGATCGGTAAGACCAACACGCCGGAATTCGGACTGGGTTCGCACACGTTCAATCCTGTCTATGGTGCAACCCGCAACCCCTATGATCCCACGAAAACCTGTGGAGGTTCGTCGGGCGGTGCAGCAGTGGCGTTGGCGACTGGAATGCTGGCGCTGGCAGACGGCTCGGACATGATGGGCAGCCTGCGCAACCCGGCCGCATGGAACAACGTCTACGGGTTCAGGCCAAGTTGGGGGCGCGTTCCGTCTGAGCCAGTTGGGGACAGTTATCTGCATCAGCTTTCAACACTGGGGCCTATGGCGCGCAGCCCCGAAGACATCGGGCTATTGCTTGACGTCATATCCGGCCCCGATCCAAGGATGCCATTAAGCACAGAGGTCGAGCGCGTGTCGCCCGTTCAAGCGGCTGATCTGACAGGGGTGCGCATAGGCTGGTTGGGCGACTGGGGCGGGGCGTTTCCGTGCGAAGAGGGTATCCTCGCGCTATGCCGCGATGCGTTGCACGTTTTCGAAGGACGCGGTGCGCGCGTTGAGGCGCTTGCACCACCGTTTGATGCGGACCTGATCTGGGACAGCTGGATTACTTTGCGCTCCTGGTCAGTGGCCGCAGGGTTGGAGCCTTTGGCCAAGAACAAATCATCGCTCAAAGACACTGCGCAATGGGAGTTGGAGCGCGGACTGGCGCTCAGCGCGATGGATGTGCACCGGGCTAGTGTGATCCGGTCAGGCTGGCACAGACGGGCGGTGGAGCTTTTCGAAGACTATGACGCCTTGGTGTTGCCCGCAGCGCAGGTCTGGCCGTTCGAGCTTGAAACGCCGTACCCAACCGAAATCAAGGGGCAGGGGATGGATACCTACCATCGCTGGATGCAGGTCGTGACACCCGTCAGCCTTTTAGGGTTGCCCTGTCTGGGTGCGCCTGTCGGTTTCGGACCACACGGGCTGCCGATGGGAATGCAGCTGTTCGGTCCTCGTGGTGCAGATGCACGGATCTTGTCGATTGGGGCAGCATATCATTCTGCAACGCTTTGGCCTCAGAAACGACCCGCCATGTAGAACAACCGTCCGGGAGGAGAAAACAAGAATGGACAAACCCTTTGGTGTGCCGACGCTGAAACCCGTTGATACCGCGATGCTGAAAGAGGCACTGCGTCGAGCGTGGCAGGATTATCGCCGCGCGCCGCTTTTTGGGCTTCTGTTTGCGGGCTTCTACGTGCTGGCCGGGTGGCTGATGGCGTGGGTCACGCTGCAGACGGGAACGTCGTTCTGGCTGGTTTTGGCCGCGATCGGCTTTCCCCTGATCGGGCCGTTTGCTGCCGTGGGATTATATGAAGTCTCGCACCGGCTGGAACAGGGCGAGCCGTTGAATCCCGGTGCGATATTTGGCGTGGTCATACAGCAAAGCCGAAGGCAACTGCCGTCAATCTGCGCCATTATCGTGGTGATCTTTCTGTTCTGGTTCTTTCTGGGCCACATGATCTTTGCCCTGTTCATGGGGCTGTCGACGATGACCAACATTTCAACATCATTTGAGGTGTTCCTGACCCCGAATGGGCTGAGCATGTTGGTATTGGGCACACTGGTCGGGGCCGTATTTGCGATCATTCTGTACATGATCACCGTGCTGTCGATCCCTATGCTGCTGGATCGTGAGCTGGATTTTGTGACCGCGATGATCACCAGCTTTGCCTATGTCAAAGCGAACATGGGTGTGATGCTGGCGTGGGGGGCCTTCATAGCGATCATCACTTTTTTGGCGATGATCCCTTGGTTCCTGGGCCTGTTTATCGTCCTGCCTTTGCTGGGGCATGCCAGCTGGCATCTTTATCGCTTGATCTTGGACAACGATCCGTCCGGGGTTGCTCAGCCGACACCCTCTTAAATCTGTCCGTTTAAGTCAGGCCCTGATGAATTGTGCGCCTTTCGGGCCGATTGCAGTGCTGCGGACAAATCATGCCCAAGGTGATGCAGCGTAAGCCGTCTTACATCGGATCCACTGCCACCGGCCAACCGATACACATAACCCGACCATTCCTGAGGTGCCCATTCAGGCGGAAGGTTCAGAACCATCATTCTGCAATCCTGTGCGCCGGGCCGGGACATCAATGCGCAGACTTGTCCGCCGATGTGAGAAACGATGCCCTGAACCTCACGCATGGGCGCGGAGCATTTCGGCATATGCGACAAGGGTTCATAGCTGCGCAGCAAGGTGCAATGCCGAATGCGGCGCATAAACAGTAGCCGGTGAAGTGTTGGTTCGCGTCGGTTTGGTGAGGCCTCAGCGGCGTGATAAAATCCGGTCGCCATAGTTTTTTCTGACCCGGTGACGAGAAATCGATCGATGATTTCTGATGCGGGATGAGCGGCGACCGGTTCTATTTCATCCAAAGGTTTCAGCAGGATACGCGCGTCGATATCGAAGAATCGACACATCCGGTCCAGCACATCCGGCCTGGGAAAACTTTCACCTGACAGATAGCGATTAAACTGAGTTCGATTGATACCCAATTGGCGGCAAAGCTCTGAAACCGACCGATAACTGTTTGCGAGCTGCCTAAGGTTGGCTCCGAATATGCTGCGCAATTCTGCGGGGCTGCGATTGATGTCGGTCACTTCTGTCCCAGATTTCCGTTTGTATCTTCAGCAAAAACAGGTTTGCGGCGGCACAGCGGCCGCGCAGTATTCAGAAATCGTAAAGTTGACCCCAACGGGCGCTGCAAAGCGCCTCGCTACGCTTCACAGGCTAGTCTGATGATAAGCAAAATCAATAGGCTTTCAGCCTATTTGCATGATCTTTTTCATGCTGTTGCTCATATTTGATGAACGCATTAAGCCTTCTTGAGGTTAGCAGGGCACAATGGCCAAGCAGGCCGCCGCCCCGAGAATGAATTCAGTCCCGGGGCGGAAATGGGGCTTAGTCACCGCGCAACAGGGCTGCAACTCCGGTACGGGCGATTTCAATCAAGCCAAGAGGGCGCATCAGATCGGCAAAGGCATCGATCTTGTCCGGTGCACCGGTGATCTCGAAGATGAACGAATTCAGCGTACTATCGACGACATTGGCCCGGAAAATGTCGGCCAGTCGCAGGGCTTCGACCCGTTTGTCGCCTTCACCGACAACCTTTATGATCGCCAGCTCGCGCTCGACCGAAGCACCTTCGACTGTCAGATCATGGACGTCACGGACCGACACGATGCGTCCAAGCTGCGCCTTGATCTGCTCAATCACTTGCGGGGTGCCGGTGGTGACGATGGTAATTCGGCTGAGATGCCCGGTATGGTCAACCTCGGCAACCGTTAGACTTTCAATATTATAGCCACGACCCGAGAACAGACCAATTACGCGGGCCAGAACCCCCGGTTCGTTTTCAACCAGCACCGCGATCGTGTGTTGTTCCTGCACGTCCGAGAATGTTGGGCGTAGGTTATATGCAGAATGGCGGGTGGAGCCTTTGACGATGTTTAGCGGAGTCATTGATAGACCTCATCTTGGACATAAGTTTCTTCGGGCTTTCGTAGCGCAGAAATCAGCGCTTGGAGGCAAACTACGCAAGCCAGTATTAGGATCGGGGCAAACACGAGGCGCAAAGACAATATCTCGGTCATCTTGAAAAGCACCATATGTGTTGCTGGTCCGATACCGATCCACATTGCGGCGGCCAGTATCAGACGCCATGGAGAAGTTGTCAGCACGCCAGCTCGAAGCAGGAACAGTGCAACGATTGCAAGCAGCCCAGATTCATAGAACCAGAAGTACGGTGTAGACATGGAAATACCTAGAAAGAGTACCGCTACCCGCAAGTCAAAACCTACTCTTGGGCTGCGCCATGCAACGAAGACTGCAATTCCAGACAACACTGTCAAAGTCCATTGCATCGCAAGCGCGAGCGTTTCTGGCACACCGATGCTGGCTAGCAAGGAATAAGGGCTAAGCATGACCGTATTCAGGTGGATTGAGCTTCGTATCTCTTCAAAGTGAACGCCCATCATGTTGCGCATTTCGGTCCAATATTCGACGCCAACGACCAGAGTGGCCAGAACGGACAAGACCACCGTCGTGACCGTTGCTGATATGATCGTCTTCCACGCACCGCTTGCCAAAAGCGCAAGCGGTATGAGCAGGCCGAGTTGGGGTTTAAGCGTCAGCAATCCAATAAAGAACCCTGCTAGTACGAAGCGGTCGTTATTTAGCGCCGCTAGTGCGGCCAGAAGGCCTGCTGCCCAAAGGGTTGTGGTCTGCCCCATATACAAGTTTGGCAACATGGCGGGGGAGAGCGCAAAAGCAAACCAAACCGGTACGATTCCGCAGGAAAATGGCCGCACAGCAAGAAACATCGCGACAATTGAAATCGCTGTGAAAATCGCCCAAGCCGGAGAAAACGACAATGCCCCGAGTGGTTGGAGTGCGACAAGGAACGAGGGAGGATAAGACCAAGGCATCCAATCGTCTTCCTTGGACGCTTCGTGTATTTCCGACAATCTGTCGATATCAAATGCCGCAAGCGGTTCGCCTAAATGCGCGAGGTGACCTGCAGCCCAGAACACCTTGAAATCAACGGATAACGCCATTTTTCCTTGATCAACAACGGCATACCAGCCTGTGCCGACCCAGAACAATATCAACGCTAGTACGAAGAGTGGAACCATGAGCCCCACTTGCCAACCGCGACGGCCGGTGAATATCGACAAATTCTCTTCCGGGCTCGAAGCTCTGGCTGAGAACTGACTGCTGAGATCACGCATGATCTAACCCTTTTTCATGTCACGTGCGGCGACCTTAGCTCCGGCATTTGACCTAGATGTGGCAAAGCGGTGCTCAAACAAGCACAGCTCCACCAGCTTGAATAACACCTTGCGTTTCGGCTTCGCCCAGCAGCATCTCATTGTGGGCCTTGCCCGATGGGATCATCGGGAAGCAATTCTCGTGCTTTTCGACCACGCAGTCGAAGATGACCGGACCGTCGTAATTGATCATCTCCATGATCGCGTCGTCCAGATCGGCCGGGTCGGAACACAGGATACCCTTGGCACCAAAGGCTTCAGCGAGCTTGACGAAATCAGGCAGGGCCTCGGACCACGAATGCGAATAGCGTTCGCCGTGCAGCAGTTCTTGCCATTGTCGTACCATTCCAAGCCGCTCGTTATTCAGAATGAACTGTTTCACGGGCAGGCGGTATTGCGCGGCCGTGCCCATTTCCTGCATGTTCATCAGCCACGAGGCCTCACCAGCCACGTTGATGACCAGCGCATCGGGATGTGCCATTTGCACACCGATCGAGGCGGGGAAACCATAGCCCATAGTGCCCAGCCCGCCCGAAGTCATCCAGCGGTTGGGGTCTTCAAATCCCAGGTATTGCGCCGCCCACATCTGGTGCTGTCCAACCTCGGTCGTGACATAGCGGTCATATTTCTTCGTCAGCTCTTCAAGCCGTTGCAGCGCGTATTGCGGCTTGATGGTCTTCTCGCTGTTTGTGAAGGCAAGGCAGTTGACGTTGCGCCATTCGTTAATCTGGTCTTGCCACTGCTTGATATTGGCAGCGTCTGTTTTGCGACCGCGTGCTTTCCAGACTTTCAGAATATCCTCAAGCACGTGGGCAACATCGCCAACTATTGGGATGTCGACACGGATAACTTTGTTGATCGACGAAGGGTCGATATCTACATGGGCTTTGATTGAGTTCGGCGAGAACGCATCGATCCGGCCGGTGATACGGTCATCAAATCGCGCGCCGATGTTAATCATCAGATCGCAATCATGCATCGCCATGTTGGCCTCGTAGAGCCCATGCATCCCAAGCATACCGATCCAGTTTTCGCCCGAGGCCGGATAGGCCCCAAGCCCCATCAGAGTCGAAGTGATCGGAAAGCCGGTTGCATCCACCAGTTCGCGCAGCAGCTGGCTGGCAGCTGGACCAGAATTGATAACGCCACCACCGGTATAGAAGACTGGCTTCTTTGCGGTCTCGATTGCTGCAACAAGCTCCGTGATTTCTTCCAGATCGCCCTTCAATACTGGCTGATAGTGAGAGGTCGACGGTTTTGGCGTCGTGTATTCACCCGAGGCGAACTGAACGTCTTTCGGAATGTCAACGAGCACGGGGCCGGGGCGACCGGAAGTGGCCACATGGAAGGCTTCGTGCATAGTTGCCGCCAGCGAGTCCGTATCCTTCACCAACCAGTTGTGCTTGGTGCAGGGGCGCGTGATGCCCACAGTGTCTGCTTCCTGAAAGGCGTCAGAGCCAATCATGAAGGTCGGAACCTGACCGGTCAGAACAACGATCGGAATTGAATCCAACAACGCATCGGTCAAGCCGGTCACGGCATTGGTCGCGCCAGGACCGGATGTGACCAAAGCAACGCCCGGCTTGCCGGTCGAGCGGGCATAGCCTTCGGCAGCATGTACCGCACCTTGCTCATGCCGTACCAGAATGTGACGGATGTCATTTTGCAGAAAGATCTCGTCATAGATCGGTAGGACGGCGCCACCTGGGTATCCGAATACCGTGTCCACGCCCTGATCCTTGAGGGCCTGAACCACCATCTTTGCGCCGGTCATCTCACGTGTCATCTGCTTTGCTCCGTTCGCGACATGTGTCTTGCGTGTTGCCAAAAAAAAGCCCCCGAGATTTTCGGAGGCGCATGGGTTCGATTATGGTTTACCGTTACCGGCCCATGCGCGTGTTTCCTACGATTACGACTAGCGCTTTCATCGCCAGAGGCTCCTTCTTTGCGTGCAGGGACATTATGGTTGAGGGAAAGGGGCGTCAACAGGCAAATACAAAAATATTGTAAGTCTGGGCTTGTGAGATTTGATATTTTGTTGCGCAAAATGACGCAGGTCGAGAAATATCCGCGAAAATTCGCCGAAATTTGGGGCGCGATCCCGCGATCAACAGTGGTCTGATTGCGTCAGGCCTATGTCTGAAACAGACCAGAGCAGCGCCCGATGCTGAGGCAGGCTGGTGAAAACAGCGCTAAATCGGGAGGTCAGACATGCTGCACGATCTTGTGGATCTGGGGCGCTATCCGATCGATCGGCCTGATTCATACGGGTACAGGCAGCTGATCGCTGACCTGAGGCGGGATCTGGAAGTTGATGGATGCGCGGTCCTCCCCGGCTTTGTGCACAAAGATGGCCTTGGGAAACTGATCGCTGAGGCCGATCACGTCGCTCCCAAAGCTCATCGATCGTTCAATCGCACGAATGCCTATTTTACGCAGGATGATCCCAGTTACGGGATCGGTCATCCAATCCGACGTTTTTATGACCGATCCAACGCCTTTGTTCCGGCTGACAACTTCCCTGTCACAAGCCCGCTGCGGCGTATTTATGAGTATGAAGGTTTCATGCCTTTCATCCGCATGGCTTTGAACGAGCCGGAGGATCGATTCTTCCGATATGATGACCCGTTGGCGGATGTGATCATCAATGTGGTCGAGAAGGGAGGCGGCTTTCCGTGGCATTTTGACACCAATAATTACACCGTGACGCTGGCAATCCAGAATGGCGAGGAGGGCGGTGCATTCGAATACGCACCCAATCTGCGGACCAGTGAAGACGAGAATTTCAAAGGCGTCGCTGCGATTTTGGATGGCAGCAGGAGGGGCGTACACCAACTGGAACTGCAACCGGGCGACCTGCAGATATTCAAGGGGCGCTATGCCTTGCACCGGGTAGCGCCGGTTGAAGGACAACGGAAACGCTATGTTGGTATCTTTTCGTTTGTCGAAACCGAAGGCATGTGTGGTGGGGTGGAGCGGACCCGTCAACTCTATGGCCGTGTGCTGCCGCATCATTATGAGCGTGAAGGGTTGCGGGGTGATCAACTGCTTGACTGATTTGTGCTAGTCTCGGGCCCGAGGTTGGAAGAGGGCTGTTTTGATGCAGATATTACAACTTACACCATTTGTCCTTTGTTCTTCTTGGGACGTGCAGATTGAGTTCTACACTCAGCGGCTTGGGTTTTCCTGCACATTCAGGCAGGACAATTATGCCTTTTTGCGCCGTGATCCTGTAGCGATCCGATTATTGGAATGTCCACCGCGTCAGGATGGGCGCGCATTGGGGGATGAGCAGTCGTTCTATGTTGACGTCAAAGGAATCGACAGCTTGTTCGAAAGCCTGCGCCCCGGGTTGGAGGAACTGCCTGAAGGGCGGGTGCGCCCGCCATTCGATCAGCCCTATCAGCAGCGCGAATTTCATGTCCTCGATGAAGACGGGACTTTGGTGTTCTTTGGTGAAGATATCAGTGAACGCGGCAGCGGGTAGTGCTCCCGCCCGACTTCAATGTGCCGTTGGCACATCTCCTTCGGTTGGGCCGGGCAGCGCGTTTCGCGCTGCGGTCATAGCCCGGGGCTGGTGCCCTGCAGGACGCCATGCTCCAGGGCATAGCGGGTCAAGCCGGCGGTGGAGGAGATGCCAAGTTTGCGCTTGATGTTCTTGCGATGCGTCTCAACCGTGCGCACCGAAATGTCCAGCGCCAGTGCCACCTCTTTGTTGGATTTACCTTGCGCCAATTCCAGCAGGATTGTCTGTTCCCGGCCGGTCAGCGCCTCGCGCGTGTTGCCGTCCTTGGGCTCCAGCGAGCCGCTGGCCCCGGTACAAAGATACCGCTCACCCCGCATCACGGCATCGATGGCTTGCTTGATCTCTTCGGTGGGAACGTCCTTGAGGATATAGCCTTTGGCGCCGTGGCTGAGCGCGGTTGAGATGTATTCGGGACTGTCATGCATCGACAGGATCAGAACGCGGGTTTTGGGCAGGCGCTCTAAAATGATCTCGGTGGCGTTCAACCCGCTCAGGCCGGGCATGTTGAGATCCATCAGGATCACGTCCGGCTGCAGGTGGGTTGCTCGATCGACAGCTTCTTGTCCGTTGGAAAGTGTGCCGACAACTTCGATCTCATCATAGCTTTCCAGCAGAGACTGAATGCCTTCGGCGACCATGGGATGATCGTCGACAATAAGGACTCGGATGATTGAGTCGGACATCAGATACCGGCCTTTCGTTTTGGCGTTGGGTCTTCCTGTGGTGGCAGCATATGACTGAGCGGCAAGCTGACCTCAATCACGGTGCCGCTGCGCCCGCCGCGCGATGAGAGGATGCGTAAAGTGCCGTCAAGCTGTTCGATCCGTTCCTGCATGTTGCGTAGCCCGATCCCGGTGCTGACATGGCCTGGTTCGTTCCGCAACCCGCGACCATTGTCTGTAATCCGCATCGTGGCGCCTTTCTTATGACCCCGCAGGTCAATGGTAACACGGGTTGCTCCCGAGTGGCGCTCGATATTGGTCAGGGCTTCCTGCGCAATACGGTAGAGGGCGATCTTGCTGTCTTGATCCAATCGGTTTCGGAACACCACGGTCGAGAAATCGGTTTCAATCCCCGTGCGTTCACTGAAATCGTCGGTCAAAGCCTTGAGCGCTGGCCCAAGCCCAAGATCATCCAGAACACCAGGACGCAGGTCGCGGCTGATGCGGCGAACCTCGGTGATGGCGGTGGCCAGATTGTCGATACCTGTTTGCAATGGTTCCTGCGCCGACTCGTCATCCCCGCGGATCAGACGTCGTCGGGCGTTGTCCAGTGCATAGCGTACGCCAACCAGAATCTGGCTGATGCCGTCATGCAATTCGCGGGCGACGCGCCCGCGCTCTTCTTCCTGAGCGTCCAATACCCGCTGTGTCAGTTCCTTAAGCTTGGCATCAGCCAGCCGCCGTTCGCGGAAGTTCAGCAACATGCCCGAGGCAAAGACGATCAGAACAGCGGCCAGAACAATGCCTCCGATATAAAGGAATGTGCGCTGCACGCGCGCCTCAACCTCAGCACGAGCATTGGCGACGGTGGCGACGATGTCATCGATGAACACACCCGTGCCCACCACCCAGCGCCAGTCCTGCAGGCCAACAACATAGGCGATCATCTGAGCCTCTTCACCGGTCGATGGTTTTTGCCACATAAAGCTGTGCCAGCCCGCGCCCTGTCGGGCGAGCGTGATAAACTCATCCACAATCGGGGTGCCATCGCTGTCGGTCAGATCGGCCCAGTTGCGATTGATGAATTCAGTCTGGCGCGGGCTGACGAGGTTGTTGCCGTCATAGTCATAGACAAAGAAGAACCCGTCCTTGCCGTAAATCATCGCCGACAGAATCTGGGTCACGAGGTTTTTTGCGATTTCGTCATCCGGGGAGGCGCGACCGTAAATATAGGCAAACCCATTCCGCGCCTGGGTCACGTAATTACGCAGCTCTTCTTTTTTGGCTTCGATCAGGCGGCGCTCGAGGGCCTGTATCTCACTCTCGGCGGTCGCGCGGGATTCATAAGCGACCACCATTGCAATGGCCGCAACCGCTGCGATCAGCGGGATTGCGGCAACCAGCGACAGTTTTTGCGCATAGGTTAGCGAGATTAGGTTCCGGATTCCTCCCATGTTCGAATCGATACGCAAGCTGCCGGGAAATTGCAAAAAATTTGGAAGAACACAGTGCTCGGCCACAGTGATTTGGGCGCGAGCGGCTAAAATCAACCGGATTTGTGCTTTTGAATGTGGAAAAACCCGACTGGCTACGTAGTAGTAGGTATTCACATTCATGTGTGTGGAACTAGGCTAACGCGCACTAGAAACGATCGACCCGGCATCACCCGGGGAATGAATATGAAGGGGAGGATCACTCATATGGATCGTCGTAAGTTTCTGAAAACATCAGCACTGGGCGGCTCGGCCGCTGCAGCCACCACGCTGGCAGCGCCCGCCTATGCGCAAGGCAAGCGCACGCTGACTATGGTCACCTCGTGGGGCCGTGGCCTCGCAGGTGTGTTCGACAGCGCGCAGCGTTGCGCCGACAGCATTACCACAATGTCGGATGGCGACCTGAACGTTGAAATCAAAGCCGCTGGTGAACTGGTTGGTGCCTTTGAGGTGTTTGACGCGGTATCGTCCGGTCAGGCCGATATGTACCACGCGGCAGACTACTACTTTGTGGGTCAGCACCCGGGCTATGCGTTCTTCACCGCTGTTCCATTTGGCATGACCGCGCAGGAACTGGTGAACTGGTACTACCATGCCGGCGGCATGGAGCTGCATGATGAGCTGGGCGAAATCTTCGGCCTGAAATCCTTCCTGGCCGGTAACACTGGCGCGCAGGCAGGTGGCTGGTACTCGAAAGAGATCAACAGCCCCGAAGACTTTAACGGCCTGAAATTCCGCATGCCGGGTCTGGGCGGCAAGGCGCTGGGCAAACTGGGCGCTTCCGTTCAGAACATTCCGGGGTCGGAAGTGTATCAGGCGCTGTCGTCCGGTGCTATTGACGGAACCGAGTGGATCGGTCCCTGGGCTGATGAAAAAGCGGGTTTCCAGGAAATCACCAAAACCTACTACACTGCGGGCTTCCATGAGCCGGGTGCGGGTCTGTCGCTGGCCACCAACCGCGAGGTTTATGACAGCCTGTCCGCCGCGCAGCAGAAGATCATCGAGATCGCAGCTGCCGAGTGCCACCAGTGGAACCTGGCACAATTCCTGGCCAACAACGGTGCAGCGCTGCAGCGTCTGCAGGCCGGTGGTGTCAAGGTCATGGAATTCCCGGACAGCGTTTGGGACGCGTTTGGCGCAGCCAGCCAAGAAGTTCTGGATGAAAACATGGGTGATGAGCTGTTCAAGCGCATTCACGACAGCGCCATGGAGTCGATGGCAGCATCGTCGGCATGGAACAACCTGTCGTCGGGTGTCTACACCTCGCAGCGTGACCGCGTACGCGGCTAAGCAATCCGCTCAATGCAATCGGTTCCCCCGTCAGCGGGGGAGCCTTTCCTGTTGCACATAAGCGGCCCGGATATGCCGTCATAACCAAACGTGCAACCGATGCGACCTGGGGACAACATGCAGGACGAAAACGGTATCTCGTTCTTCGGCGCCCTGTGGAATGGACTGGTCTGGTTCATTCAGAACATTGCCGAAGCCTTCTATAATTTCGGATACGCCATCACGCATCCGCAGCTCTGGCTGGACTGGTCGAACAAAGAAGCAATCATGCGCTTTGTTTATTATGGCGGGTCTGTCGAGTTCTTCTTCGTGATCTTCGCGCTGTTTCTGGTGCTGACGGCCATTGGTCTTTACTATCGGAACTTCATGTGGGGAATGGTGCGCGGGCTCGAGGGCTTCGCCAATACCACTGGCCGCTTCTTTGCGTGGGCGGGATTGCTGATGGTAATTCAGCAGATCGTTATCGTATTCATGCAGCGGGTGTTCACACGGCCGGATATGTCCTTTGGGCTGGGTATCCCTTTTCAAATGGATATCAGTTGGTTCGCCGAAGAACTTAAACTCTACAACGCGATGGTTGTGTGCCTTTGCTGCACCTACACATTCGTGCAGGGCGGCCATGTGCGCGTTGACCTGATTTATGCGGGCATCAGTCACAAGGCCAAACGCGTCGTTGATATGTGCGGGGCGGTTCTGTTCATGATGCCCATGGCCGTTCTGACCTGGATGTATGGATGGTACTTCATGTGGCGGCACCTGATCGTGCCGAAACCCTCGGCCAGTGACACGCTGGATAGGCTTGTGGCCAAGTCCCGAGCGCTGCGTTGGAACGTGGAAACCATCGGGTTTAGTCCCAACGGGTTCAACGCCTACTTCCTGTTCAAAATCCTGCTGGTGGCCTTTGCCGCCATGGTGTTCCTGCACGCGATTGCGTTCCTGTATCGCTCGTATCTGGAATACGTGGAAGGGCCGGAAAGTGAAGGAAAATACCTCGACAAGGACAGCCTTGGCGAGGGTGAAGAAGCCTACGAAGGCGCGCATTAGGGACGGAGAACCAGACAATGCTATTCGGACTTGATGGCGTCGAGATAGGCCTCATTATTGTATTTTTCTGCCTCTTCGGAGGCATTCTTTCGGGTTTCCCCGTGGCCTTTGCCATCGGTGGGGCCGGGGTGATTTCGTTCGGGATTATCGCTGCATTGGATAGTGCCGGACTGTTGATCCACCAGGCGATCGACACCGGCTCGCAAGCCTACCGCGACGTGGTGAATTCTGGCGTCAAACCTGACGTGATATCCGTGTTCCGATACCCGGATTTGCCAAGGATCGCCGAGCCGGTCTTTGTACAAGGCTGGGAAACCGCGCTGGACCGGAATGTTTCCTTCATCGTGAACCGCATGAACGAACGTGTTCTGGCCGGGCAGTCGATCGAGACGCTGCTGGCGGTGCTGATGTTCGTTCTGATGGGCATCACGCTGGAGCGTTCAAAAATTGCAAACGACCTGCTGACCACGATGGCGCGCGTCTTTGGCCCGCTGCCCGGTGGCCTTGCGGTCTCGATTGTGGTCGTGGGCGCGTTCCTTGCTGCCTCGACCGGAATCGTCGGCGCGACCGTTGTTACCATGGGACTGTTGGCCCTGCCGACCATGCTGCGTAACAACTATTCGCCGGAATTGGCGACAGGTGTGATCGCGGCCTCGGGTACGTTGGGGCAGATCATTCCACCCTCCATCGTGATCGTTCTGCTAGGTACACTGGCTGGTGACCTCTATTCGACCGCGCAGGAAACACGCGCGGTTGAGGCCGGGTGCACCGACGCGCTGACCTATCTGGGCGAACCTGCAGTTGTTTCGGTGGGTACACTGTTCCAGGCGGCGCTGCTGCCTGGGATCATGTTGGCGCTGCTCTATGCGCTCTATGCCTTTGGCTATGCGCTGTTGAACCCGGAAAAGGCCCCGGCTGTTGAATTGTCGGGAGGCTCGGGTGAAACCATCACGCGCTCGGAAGGGCTGACCTGGCTGCTGGGCGCTCCGGTTGCTCTGATTGTTGGCACGGTGCTTCTGGGAAGCGCGGGAGTGATTGGCAGCCAGAACATCTCGGTCTCGGCATTTACGGATATCGGGCAGGGCGCCTCGCTGCGCACGAACGTGTCCGAAGAGTGTAAGGCTTCGATGATCGAACTGCATGGGCAATCAGCCTGGGATCAGGCCGTGGCCGAGCAGGAAGCGATTGACGAAGCAGGTGGTTCGTCCGAAGCGCAGCGTCTGAGCGAAGAGGAACTGGCTGCTGCGCAAGAGGCCAAGATTGCCGCTGCAGCGCCAATCGGCAACGGCGTCGCCGTTATTGTGGTGCTGTTGGGTCTGACGCTGGTGCTGGGTCGCGGGATTGCACCGTCGCAAGCGCCGCAGCCTCTGATCGTCGGAGCGATTGGCCTGTTGCTGATGTTGTTGGTCGACGTGTTGCTGATCGCGCCAACGACTTCGTCCGGGGCTACGTTCCTGATACTCGCCATACCTTTTGCGCTCGCAATGTATGGGTGCAAAGAAGCTGCCGCCCGTTGCGCGACCAATGATCTGATCCGTGTGGTCTTCCCACCGCTGGTGCTGATCATCGCGGTGTTGGGTTCGATCCTTGGCGGTGTCACCAACCCTACGCCGGCTGCGGCACTGGGGGCGGGTGGAGCGATCATGCTAGCGGCCTATCGGAAACTTCAGGATCAGAACCGGTCGGGCAAAGTGATCATCTGGTCAACCTTTGCAGTGATCATCGCACTGGTGATGGGAGTGAACTTTGATCTGCGCATCAATCAGGGCAATGTTTCAGTTGAAAGCTGGATCGCGTTCATCATCGCCTATTCGGCCTACCTCTATGCGCTGTTCGGCTTGATCTACGGCTGCTGGGTGCTGTTCTCAAGCGGGGTTCTGACACCGGTGGTGCGTGAGACAGCGAAGGTGACGTCGATGGTCTTCACCATCCTGATCGGATCGCAACTGCTTAACCTGGTGGTGATTTCCTTTGGTGGAGAGCACTATATCCAGCAGTTCCTGCGCAGCTTTGATAATGAATTCACGGTCTTCCTGATCGTGATGCTGGTGCTGTTCATTCTTGGCTTTGTGCTGGATTTCCTTGAGATCATCTACATTGTGATCCCGATCGTGGGCCCCGTGATCTATGGCGGATCGTTTGATCCGAAATGGGTGACCATCATGGTGGCGGTGAACCTGCAGACCTCGTTCCTGACGCCTCCGTTCGGATTTGCGCTGTTCTATCTCAGGGGTGTTGCGCCGAAAGAGGTCACCACTGGCCACATCTATCGCGGCATCATACCGTTCGTGATCATTCAGGTTGTGGGCATCGCAATCCTGTGGTTCTTCCCGTCGATTGTAACCATCGTTCCTGACCTGATCCCGAACTGATCTGTCGCATAGACTGACGAATACGGAGGCCCATTAGGGCCTCCGTTTGTTTTTCAGGAATTCGGCTGTGGGTGTGTCAGCCTTTCAAACTCCGCTTCAGTGGCATGATCGATTGCAAGGTCTGTGGTCTCGACAAGTCCGGCATTGGGATTGTCGAACGTGGCCTTGTCCAGCTTGCCGACCGTTTGCCCGACAATGGTGGTCACCACCGCATCGCCAGTGACATTCACAACCGTCCGCATCATATCGAGGATCCGGTCGACGGCCAGAATGATGCCGATGCCTTCCAGCGGCATACCCAACTGGTTCAGAACCATCGCCAGCATCACTATCCCCACACCGGGCACACCTGCCGTGCCGGTTGAGGCCAGAACCGAGATTGAAATCACGGTCAGATAACCGCTTAGCCCCAGATCAATGCCATAGGCATTAGCCAGAAAAACGGTCGCCACTCCATGCATGATTGCGGTGCCATCCATGTTGATCGTCGCCCCTAGGGGAATACCGAACGACGCCACGGAACGGTCAACGCCGACTCTCTGAGTCACGCATTGTAAGCTGGCCGGAATTGTCGCGTTCGAGCTTGAGGTCGAGAACGCAAACACCTGCGCCGAGCGCATCTTGCGCAGGAATACCCGAGGGCTCAGCCCGGTCGTAAAATACAGCAGCGCCATCAACGTGACACACAGATGGAATACCAGCGTCAGGCTGATCGTGGTCAGATAGCCGATCACCGGTCCGAATAAGCCAAAGCCCTCCATCGCAAAGGTTTTGGCAATCAGGCTGAAGACGCCGATGGGGGCGAAGGCCATGACGATATTGACGATCTTCATCGCCAGTTCATTCATGAACTCGCAGCCTTCCACAAAGGCCTTGGCGCGGCTGCCCATCATTAGCACTGCAATACCAACGACCATCACGTAGAAGATGATCTGCAGCATCTCACCATTGGCCAGAGCGTTGATCGGGTTCTTTGGGATGATGTTCGCCAGTATTTCCCAAGTGGTCTGCGGGTCGGCGACGCTTACGCTATCACCGGCCAGATGCAGGCTCGTGAATCCTGTGCCCGGCCCAATGAGGCCCGCAAAGATCAAGGCAGTTGTCACGGCCAAGGCGGTGGTGGCCAGATAGGTAACGAAGGTCAGCCCTCCGACACGGCCCAGCAATTTGACATCGCCAATGCCGACAACGCCGCACAGCAGTGAGAACACAACCAGCGGCACAACAAGCATCTGAAGTGCATTAAGGAACATTTGCCCAAACATGGACAGCACACCCTGCACAAGTGTTGCGTTGAGCGCAGCGATATCGAGATAGTTCAAGACCAGACCAAAGATCGAGCCCAAGGCGAGCGCGACCAGAATCTGGGTCGTCAGCGTGGCCGAAACCAGTCGGCGTGCGGCATATGTCATTTTCCCCCTCCTTCAGAACCTCTGCGACAGGGTGGGAGGCCTGCCGTAGCGACAATAAAGCCAGCCCGGTCAGCGTCTGATTGAGCTGCGGGTTTCAGGTTTGGGCTGGACGTTTAGAAGTGCGGCTAATTTGGTGACCTAGCGTCAACTTTCAATCGCACGGGCGGGGGAAGGTCGATTAAGATTGCTTAACAATTGGGCGCAGCATGGCGGAAGGTAGTTTAACGTGATGAAAAAAATGTATTTATTTTGTCGATACAGGTGCTGAAAATTCGATCAAATCCCAACGATTTCCGAAAGGATCCCGCCAGACGGCGACAATTCCATAGGGTTCATGGCGCGGGCGCTCTTCAAATCCTACGCCTGCTTCCAGCATCGCCGCGTGATCGCGGTAGAAATCATCTGTTTCGAGGAAAAAGCCAACGCGCCCACCGGTTTGATTGCCGACCGATGCGATCTGTTCCGCGCCCACCGCCTTGGCCAGCAACAACGAAGCACCATCCGAGCCCGGAGGCGTGATCCGCACCCAGCGTTTACCATCGCCCAGATCAATATCCTGCGTCAGAGTAAAGCACAGCACTTTGGTGTAGAACGCGATCGCTGCGTCATAATCCGGAACGACCAGCGTCACCGCATGAAGGCTCTGACGCATGATAGATTAACCTTTGGTGGGGTGGCGGTCAGGCAGTTGGATGTTGGCCACCTGCTCGGCAATCGGGGCCGACGATAGGGGGTGGTGGGCCGTATGGTCACACTGCTCGGGATTTTTAATTCGCTGCCATTCACCCTGCATATAGACCTGCAAGCCCGCGAATTTGGCCTTGTACCCCATCTTGGGGCTGCCGGGCACCCAATAGCCCAGATAAATATAGGGCAACCCAGCCTCGCGCGCGATCTCGATATGGTCGAGAATCATGTAAGTGCCCAGCGAGCTTTGCTGGAACTCTGGATCGTAGAATGAGTAAACCATGCTCAGCCCGTCATCCAGTACATCGGTCAAACTGACGGCGATCAGCTCGCCGGTTTCGGGATCGGCATATTCTACGACTCGGCTGCGGATCGGGGTTTCCTCGATCATCGCGGCGAATTCGAAGACATCCATATCGGCCATGCCGCCATCCGCATGGCGCGCGTCCAGATACCGACGGAACAGGTCGAACTGCTCATCCGTTGCCCAGGGCGATGTTGCACGTCGGATCAAGTAGGAATTGCGCTTGTGGGCCCGTTTTTGGCTTTTGCTTGGCTGAAAGGCTGACACATCGATACGGGCAGACAGACAGGCGGCGCAGTCGGTGCAGGACGGGCGATACAGAACGTTCTGCGAGCGGCGAAATCCTTGTTGTGAAAGGCAATTGTTCAATTGATCCGCACCTTCCCCCTGTAGGGCGGTGAACAGTTTGCGCTCCATCCTGCCCTCAAGGTAAGGGCAGGGCTGGGGTGCCGTCACATAGAATTGTGGCGCAATTGGCAGCGTGTGTCGCATGAAGGTCCCGCATTTCCTCGGAACCGATGATAGCAACGGTTTTTGGCGCAGCCAAGTGTTTCACTCAGGTGTTTTTAGGCGCGCTGGTTGATCATCACGGTGCCGAGGAAGGCATCGGTCAGGCCCTGACAGCGGGCGCTGGTCATCATCATGATGACCGAAATGATCTGTAGTACCGGGATCGCCATGCTGACAAAGTAACCTGCCGTATGTGCAATGGCTTTCCCCGTATCCATTCGGGCGCCAAAGGCGTCACGCAATTCTATCCCCATGAAGCGCATCCCCAGCGTGGCCGAGCCGTTGGCGATGGTAACAACGCGATAGACAAAGCTGATGACTGCGTAGATCAGCGCCAATATGAAGAAGCCCATGCCAAAGGTCAGCAGAATCGCAACTGTACAGAGCAATGAGATAAAGGCGATGTCGAACAGCCACGCGAAAAAGCGCTTGGTCGCTACGGATCGGTAGAATTCGGGTTGGCTGTCGGGGTCAGGCAGATGAGACATAGACTGTAATCCGGGTATTGTGCAGAAACACCCTGTCCCGATGGGCGGGACAGGGCAAGCCGCGATTAGGCAGGTTGTTCGCCGTTTTCGTCATCACGATTATCGCGGGCGCGTTCGTCCATGAACTCGTCGAACTCGGCCTTGTCCTTGGCTTCGCGCAGGCGGTGCAGGAACGCCTCAAAGTCTTTCTGTTCGCGCTCCAAACGCGCCAGGGTGTCGGCCTTGTAGGCGTCAAACGCGCTGTTGCCCGAAGGTTTCATGGCGCTCATGTGGCTGTTCCACGACGAACGGCGGCTGCAGGATTTGCTGAACATGCGTTTGCTCCAGATCATATAGGCAAGAAAGGCCAGGCCGATGGGCCAGAAGAAGATAAAGCCAAGGACCATTGCGGCGATCCAGGCGCCTTTGCCCTTGCTATCAAGCCAGGCTTCGCTTCGGTGCAGCCATCCCGGATTTTGGGGAACGGCGTGGTCGGACAATGCGGTCATGTGCTCTCTCCAGTTAGGATGTAAATGCTTTTCACATTACCAAGATGGGAGGGGGGATAGGTGGTTGCAAGGGGGTATGTGAAAAAGATTTACATTTTTCGGAATCCAGCGTCTGACCGGGCGGGTCAATCAGCGGGGTGAAGCGCGCCATGGTTTTATTCAAATTTCGACATGGATAATTGCAGCAAGTCGTTTTCTGGTTTCTTCGCTCACTGGTCCCCGGATCAAAGCCGCCTATCTGGGCGGAGAAGTGTGAGGACGCTGTGAAACTGCTTGTTGTAAATCCCAACACCACCGCCTCCATGACGCGAAAGATCGAAGAAGCTGCATGGGCCGCTGCGCATTCCGAAACCACGATCATTGCCGCCAATTCGCAAGAAGGCCCCGCCAGCATTCACGGCTATCTGGATGTCTCTACCTGTGTACCCGGTCTTCTGGAGGTCGTGAAGGCGCATGCTGATGCGGACGCAATTGTTGTTGCTTGTTTCGATGATACCGGAGTCGACGCCGTGCGCTGCGTCACTTCGGCGCCAGTCATCGGCGTTGGGGAGGCGGCCTACCACGCGGCGTCCATGATCAGTCCAAAATTTAGCGTCATCACCACTTTGTCCCGATCTCTAGCAGGGCTAGAGGCAAACTTGTTGCGATACGGCTTAGATCGCAGATGTGTCAGGGTTCGGGCTTCGGATGTGCCGGTTTTGAAGCTGGAGGAAAACGACCCCAAGACCATCGATATAATACGGGCAGAGATACGCGCCGCAATCGAAGAAAACCGAGCGGAAGCGATTGTTCTGGGCTGCGCTGGCATGACAGATCTGATGTCACAACTGTCCGAAGAGTTCGGCCTGCCGGTGGTAGATGGCGTTGCATGTGCCGTCACTTTTGCCGAAGTCCTTGTCAAATCCAGATTGACGACGTCAAAGCTTTGTTCTTATTCCTAGCCGGTTTTTTTTAACTAATTGCGTCAGAGGTCGAGTGGTAGCAATGGCATGTTGCTTATCAAAATTGTTAATTGATGCGTTCAATCGTTGAAACTAGTTGATGTACAAGATCATTTGCCGCGGCGGATGGCAGGCAATGCGCAGGGCGCATGATTGAAATATTCAGCGCAACGTCGGGAAAGAATGCTCGAAAGACAACCGAAGGCGATTATTACTGCCCGTTGATGTATCCGCTCACGGTGGTCGGGTCGCAAAGACTATGGAAAAGCTCTTTTTCGACCAGTTAAGTCAGGGTGAAAGGCTCTGAGTTCGAAGCCGTGTTCGAACCGAGCTTACTACAGAACGAAGGCAACGAGGGTTGCGATCAGGTTCGGGTCCCCCAACTGAATCGCTGCCCTTGGGCGGCCTAATAGAAATTTGGTGTCCCGTGTATATCCGAGAATTACGGGCACAAAATCTGGGCTAGAGCATCAGCGTATATCTGCGTCCAGAAATTCAGTGCACAGCGACAACGCCTCATAGTAGGCATAGCCCGCTGGTTTGCCCCTGATCTACGCCAGCCGGTCCGACGCGATGTCCATGGCCCAAATGTCATTCATAAGCTCAACCTCAGATCGGCTGGAGCAGCGCGCTCAAATCAGCGGGGGTAACGCTCGACGAAAGGTAAGTGACGCATATGATCCGCAAAGGTCAAATCATACCCGGAATCTGTCCGTTTCATCAATTCGCTGAACCAGCCGCTTAACAATCTAAACCTTAGCAACGGACGCCACGAGGTTTCGCAGTTCACGAGTTTCCGTTGTCTAGTTTTGAAGCGTAATAGAAGGCAATCGCCTGCGCGCGGTTCTTGATCGACAGCTTGTCGTATATGTTCGACAGATGGAACTTTACCGTGTTGGTCGAAATCTGCAGCTCTTTCGACAATTCCTTGTTAGACATGCCCTGCGCCAGTGCCTCAAGGATAGCGAGTTCCTTGCGCGACAGAGTCTGCAAAGGGTTCTGATGCATTTTGCGCACGTCGATATAGGGAAATACCATTTTGCCCTTAGCGACATCGACACAGGTTTCCAGCAAGCCTTCGACCTCGCCCGAACGCGGCGCGAACCCTGCGGCCCCGGCCTGCATAGCCTGACGCGGTACATCCCCAGCCTCGTCCCCATAGACCACAAAGCGTGGCGCGTTGGTCTGCTCGCGCAGAACCTCAATCAGTTTTGCCGCGCCCAAAGCAGGAAGTTCCCAGGACACGATCCCCACCTGAACAGGCACCCGCATGACTGTGCCCAGAAATCCCTCGGCGGTCGCTGAAGTGGCCACCAGAGAGAATCGCGGGTCGCGCTCGAAGATCTCGGACATGGCCGACAGCACCAAAGGGTTGTTGTTGGCCAGCATGACATCAATGGGGCGTTGAGATGTGTCGGACATTGTTTTCCCGTCTGATTTTATCTAAACCTACCCACTTTGGTGGGGATGCTTTCAGTATACATTGGCATATTTACCAAAATGGGTAGGTTAATACTCACCTAACAAGATATGCTAAAGCTGTAGTAAGTTACGTTGCGCCCCGGCGCAAGTTTCAGTTTTCCTCTGGGTCAAGGCGATCGGCGGTATCGAACACACCCGACGCATAGGAGGAGCACATGACGTTTCAGATCTATCCAACGCTCGACATCCCCGAGACGCTGGCCGCTGGCCCAGGACCGGGAAACACCGACGCACGTGTTTTGCAGGCGTTTGCCAGCGCCGGCGTTGCCGACCACATGCAGAGCGACGTGCTGCGTGGCATGATCGAATGCAAGCACATGCTGCGTCTGATCTGGGGCACCGCCAACACCCATACCTTCGCGGTTGCTGGCACCGGATGGAGTGGGCTGGACACCATGTTCTCGGCGGTGATGCCGGGTGACAAGGTTGTGGCCTTCACCAATGGCACCTTCTCGGGCATCGATGCGATGACTCTGCGGATCAAGGCTGCAACACCGGAAGAGCACGCGACCAACCCTCTGGACCCGCAAGCCGCGAGTGTCGCCGTTATTGAAATTCCCCACGGCCAGCCCGTCACAGGCGAGATGGTCGAAGAGGTGTTGGCCACGCACAAACCGAAGTGGGCCTTCATGGCGCATTGGGAAACCGGGTCGGGTCGGGTCAACGACCTGCGTGGCTTCTCGGATGCCTGTGAACGCCACGATGTGATGGGTTTGATCGATGCCGTATCGTCGTTGGGTATCGCGGATTTACGCATCGATGACTATCCGGGTGTCGCGGGATGGGCCTCGTGCCCGCAAAAAGGGCTGTGCTGCCTACCGCTGACCTATGCGCCGGTCAGCTTCACCGACGCCTATATCGACGCGCTGAAGACCTCCGGCGCCTATACATACGTCCACAACCCGATTTTCGAAGCACGCCACTGGGGCATCGTTGATGGGCAAGACGTGGAAAAGGGCACCTATCACCGTACCCATTCGGGCTATGCGGTCGCCGCCTTCCATGAATCGCTACGCCTGACTCTGCAGGAGGGATTGGCCAAACGTGCGCATTCCTATCGCACGCATGAGGCCGTCCTGCGCGACGCCGTCACCGCGATGGGTTGCCAGGTCACATCGGACATGCCCAGCCTTGTGGTGCTGAACCTGCCCGCAGAGCTGGCGGGTCGAGAGATGGAGTTGGTACAGAACTGCCGCGCCCGTGGCTTTGGCATCTGGCCCACGCTCAGCGCCCCGGTTCAAGTCCGTATCGGCATCCTGAACCAGCTAACCCACCAATCGGTCAGTCGCATCGTCAGGCTGTTCGCCCAGGCCATCCGCGAGATGGGCGGCTCGGTTGATTTCGAAGCCATCGAAGCACTTTTGGAAAGTCGCTACGGCACATCTATCGCTGCATAACGGGAGGGAATGCAGATGGATATCCATGAATATCAGGCGAAAGAACTTCTTTCGAATTTCGGCGTCGAGGTCCCTTCGGGGGCTTTGGCCTACAGCCCCGAGCAAGCGGCATATCGCGCGCGTGAGTTGGGTGGTGACAAGTGGGTCATTAAGGCGCAAGTCCATGCCGGCGGGCGTGGAAAGGCCGGTGGTGTAAAGCTGTGCAACTCGGAAAGCGAAATATACGAGGCTTGTGACGAGATGTTTGGCCGCAAGCTGGTGACGCACCAGACCGGCCCCGAGGGCAAAGGCATCTACCGCGTCTATGTAGAGGCCGCCGTACCGATTGATCGCGAGATTTATCTGGGCTTTGTGCTGGATCGGTCCAGTCAGCGGGTGATGATCGTGGCCTCTTCGGAAGGTGGGATGGAGATCGAAGAAATCTCAGCTGAGCGCCCCGACAGTATCGTCCGCTCAATCGTTGAACCTGCCGTTGGACTGCAGGAGTTTCAGGCCCGCGAAATAGCGTTTAATCTTGGGCTGGAACCTCGCCTAACTCAGCACATGGTCCGTACCCTGCAGGGTTGCTATGCTGCGTTCAGCGAGCTGGACGCGACTATGGTCGAGATCAACCCGCTGGTCATCACTGGTGACGACCGTGTTCTGGCATTGGACGCGAAGATGAGCTTTGACGACAATGCCCTGTTTCGCCATCCGCAGGTTGCTGAATTGCGCGACAAAAGTCAGGAAGACCCGCGCGAAAGCCGCGCGGCGGATCGCGGACTGTCTTATGTCGGACTGGACGGCAATATCGGCTGTATCGTGAACGGTGCCGGTTTGGCCATGGCCACTATGGACACCATCAAGCTGGCTGGCGGTGAACCTGCGAACTTTCTGGACATCGGTGGCGGTGCCTCGCCCGAGCGGGTGGCCAAGGCGTTCCGACTGGTACTGTCCGATGACAACGTTCAGGCGGTGCTGGTCAATATCTTCGCAGGCATCAACCGCTGTGACTGGGTGGCCGAGGGCGTAGTACAGGCGCTGCGCGAGTTGGAAATCGACCTGCCGGTCATCGTGCGTCTGGCGGGCACCAATGTCGAGGAAGGTCAGAAAATCCTGGCCAAATCGGGCCTGCCAATCATCCGCGCGACAACCCTTATGGAAGCCGCTGAACGCGCTGTGGGTGCATGGCGCAACGATCTGTCCCAAAACACCAAGATGAGGGCTGTGTAATGAGCATTCTTCTGGACCGCGACACCCGCGTCATCGTTCAGGGCATCACCGGACGCATGGCGCGCCTGCATACCAAGGATATGGTGCAATATGGCACCAACGTCGTTGGCGGCGTTGTTCCCGGCAAAGGCGGAGAGGCCGTCGAAGGCGTACCCGTATTCGACACCGTCAAACAGGCGGTTGAGGCCACTGGCGCCGAGGCTAGCCTTGTCTTCGTGCCTCCGCCGTTTGCGGCGGATTCGATCATGGAGGCCGCAGATGCCGGTATTCGCTATTGCGTCTGCATCACAGACGGCATCCCCGCGCAGGACATGATCCGCGTAAAACGCTACATGTACCGCTATCCTAAGGACAAGCGCATGGTGCTGACCGGTCCGAACTGTGCCGGTACCATCAGCCCCGGCAAGGCGCTGCTGGGCATCATGCCGGGACATATCTACCTGCCGGGCACTGTGGGGATCATCGGACGCTCGGGCACGCTGGGTTATGAGGCTGCGGCGCAGTTGAAAGAGCGCGGCATCGGTGTCTCAACCAGCGTCGGCATTGGCGGCGATCCAATCAACGGCTCGTCCTTCCGCGATATCCTTGAGCGGTTCGAACAGGACGAAGACACCGAGGTCATAGCTATGATCGGCGAGATCGGCGGCCCTCAGGAAGCCGAGGCTGCAGAATATATCCGTGACCACGTCACCAAGCCTGTTGTGGCCTATGTCGCGGGTCTGACCGCGCCCAAGGGCCGGACCATGGGCCATGCTGGGGCGATCATCTCGGCCTTTGGCGAAAGCGCCAGCGAGAAGGTGGAAATCCTGTCAGCGGCTGGTGTAACGGTTGCTGAAAACCCCGCGGTGATCGGCGAGACTATCGCCCGTGTCATGGGAAAGGCCGCGTGATGGTCAAACCTTCGGTCCTTGTCACCCGTCGCTGGCCTGCCGCCGTCGAGGCGCAACTGGCCGAAAACTACAACGCCGTGCTGAATACCGGGGACATTCCGATGTCTCCGGCGGAACTCCGCGACGCGTTGAAGACATACGACGCGGTTCTGCCCACCGTCACCGACACGCTTAGCGCCGAGGCGCTGGACGTGGCCGCAGCTCAGACCAAGATTTTGGCCAATTACGGCGTCGGGTACAGTCATATCTGTGAACCGGCGGCCCGTGATCTGGGTATGACGGTCACCAACACGCCCGATGTTCTGTCTGAATGCACCGCCGATCTGGCCATGACCCTGCTTCTGATGGTCGCCCGTCGCGCCGGTGAGGGCGAGCGCGAGCTGCGCGCAAGCGGCTGGACCGGCTGGCGTCCGACCCATTTGGTCGGCACCAAGGTCAGCGGCAAGACGCTGGGCATCATCGGCTTTGGCCGCATCGGTCAGGAAATGGCCCGTCGCGCCCATCACGGGTTTGGCATGAAAATTCTTGTCCAGAACCGCAGCGCCGTGTCGCCCGTCGTGCTGAAGCAGTTCGATGCGACCCAAGTCGAAACGGTGGATGATCTGCTGCCGCATTGCGACTTTGTCTCGCTGCATTGCCCCGGCGGGGCTGCGAACCGGCACCTGATCAACGGACGCAGGCTGGACCTGATGAAGCCCGACGCCTTCCTGATCAACACCGCGCGCGGTGAGGTGGTGGACGAGCGCGCTTTGGTGCAGTCGCTGATGTTCGACACGATCGGCGGCGCCGCGCTGGATGTTTTCGACGGCGAGCCGCGCATCAACCCTGACCTGTTGCAATGCGACAACTTGGTGATGCTGCCGCATCTGGGCAGCGCAACAAAAGAATCGCGCGAAGCCATGGGCTTTCGCGTGCTGGACAATCTGGGCGACTTCTTCGCTGGTCGCCCACCCCGTGACCGCGTGATCTGACGCACCCTTCTTCAAAGGAGCAAAAACCATGAGCTTTTATGCCATCGAACAGGCCCCCGCGCGCCTGAACCGCAGCGAACTCGCCGTGCCGGGCAGCCAGCCCGGCATGTTCGAAAAAGCCGCGAACTCGGAGGTGGACGTGATCTTCCTAGATCTCGAAGACGCGGTAGCCCCGGATGAAAAAGAGCAGGCCCGCAAGAACATCATTCAAGCCCTGAACGATATCGACTGGGGCAGCAAGACAATGTCGGTGCGCATCAACGGGCTGGATACGCATTACATGTATCGCGACGTTGTGGATGTAGTCGAACAAGCCGGTGCGCGGCTGGACCTGATCATGATCCCCAAGGTCGGCACAGCTGCAGATGTCTATGCCGTCGATTTGATGGTCACGCAGATCGAAGACGCGATGGGTTACAAGAAACGCATCGGGTTCGAGCATATCATCGAGACCGCTCTGGGCATGCAGAATGTCAGCGAAATCGCGGCGGCCTCGAACCGCAATGAGAGCCTGCACTTCGGTGTGGCGGACTATGCAGCCTCGACCCGCGCGCGGACCACGATCATCGGTGGTGTGAACCCCGACTATTCGGTTCTGACCGACCCGGATGGCGATGCTACGCGCGCGACCCATTGGGGCGATATGTGGCACTACGCGCTCGCCCGTATGGTTGTCGCCGCCCGTGCCAACGGTCTGCGTCCGATTGATGGTCCGTTCGGTGATTTCCAGGATCCTGAAGGCTATAAGGCAGCTGCCAAAAGGGCGGCGGTGTTGGGCTGCGAAGGCAAATGGGCCATCCATCCCAGCCAGATCGCTCTGGCGAATGAGGTCATGTCACCCAGCGATGCCGAAGTCACCAAGGCGCAGCGTATCCTTGTTGCTATGGCCGAGGCCGAGACCGCAGGCAAAGGTGCGGTGTCGCTGGATGGTCGTCTGATCGACTATGCCTCGATCCGCCAGGCTGAGGTCATGGTCGAAAAGGCTCGCCAGATTGCGGCAGCGTGATTTTAGCCCGCATTGGGCACTGAAGTAGGGGTGCGCACGCTTGCCTCGGCAGGTCCGGGGCAGGCAACATCTGCAGACTTCGGTGGTCATTCAATCGATATGGCTGAAGTCTGCAACACACTACCCTGAACACTCACAGCCTTGCCTGAAAACGATGTTTTTCGGACCAAACCAGATAGGTTCTGTCGCAATCTACGATCCCAAATGTCTCTTGCAAGGTAGTTCTTTTGGCGGCGTTCGCAAAACAGACAGGAGCGGTATGTACTGATCTTACTCAAGGGAGCACTTTTTCCTTATGAAGTGATCATCCACGCGGTTTTCCACTACCTGCGCTAGCGTGTTTCTTGCCGGGACCCAGAAGAAACCATGTCGGAGCGGAGCGTAGTCTTGGACCACGCTGCACTGAACCGCCTTTTGAAGGAGACCAATAGCAGACCGTCAACTGGATAATACCTTTCGCCAAACAGGCGCTAGATCCACCAAGGTCAATGGTCAAAAGATTGCAACGGGTCCCGTTACGACAGAACCGGCTTCTATAAAGTGGCAACAGCGCAAACGCGGTTTTGAATCATGTCAATTTTGACGACGACAGCAGGGGGCCAAGACGTTCAATCAGTGTCGCATGATAGGTATTAAGCCAGATGACCTAAGCATCGGTCAAAAACTGAATCTGCAGCATGGTGGTTTGAACAGGGCACCATGTCAGGTTCGAAAACTGTATGAACCCGTCATCGACTCGTAAGATCTCGAACAGGTTTACGATCCGGATACCGAACTATTCGGGCACATAAGAGCCTGGTTCGCAAAGAAGGGCGATCTTGAGACCGAACGTGATGCCGAGTACGCCATTCTGCGCTTCCGACAAGCGTCATCAGCTCATTTTATACTGTCTCACAACTACACGGGTTATCCAATGGTTCGTCAGGCACGTGGCATGGTGCGTGCGGGCGAGTTGGGCAAGCTGCGGTTGGTGCAAGTGGAATATGCGCAAGACTGGCTGGCCGTACCCACCGCATCGGACATCAACCAGTCCGACCGGCGCACCGACCCAATTCGGTCCGGTGCTGGTGTAATTGGTGATATCGGTACTCACGCGTTCAATCTGGCACATTTTGTAACGGGCGGAGTGCCATCGCACCTTGCCGCCGACCTTTCAAGCTTGGTTCCGGGCCGCCAGGTGGACGACAACGCCCACGTCTTGATGCGCTATGCTAGTGGCGCGCGTGGAATGCTATGGGCCAGTCACGTGGCCGTGGGAAACGAAAACGGCCTGCGTTTGCGGGTTTATGGCGAACGTGGTGGTCTGGAGTGGTCACAGGAACACCCTAACCACCTACAATTCACCCGCTTTGGCCAACCTATGCAGCTCCTGACACGTGGATCAGGATCGGTGCTGCCGCAAGCCGCCCAACGAGCAACTCGTATCCCTCCGGGCCACCCTGAAGGATATTTGGAAGGCTTTGCAACCTTCTACGCCGAGGCCGCCGAACTGATCCGATGTGAGGATAAGGCGGACCACTTACTGCCCGGTCTTTGTGACGGTTTGTTGGGTATGGCGTTAATCTCAAGCGTACTGGCATCGGTCAAGACGAAGGCCGATGGTGCCGCATGAATGCATAAGGGTTCTACAGCGAAGCCTCCTGAAGTTCTAATAAATGCATCTGACCTGCGGTATAAAGTGGTCAGTTCTTTGAGCTTTTGAAAGGAACAGACTCCAAGCGTTAGCTGACCTTTACGGATCATGTGCGCGACCTCGATTGTCGGCAAAAAAGTGCGGGGCGATACTTGTAGTAAAGCGTCCACATTGGCCGACATTGTCGCAAACAACTTCAAACTGGAATACAGATTTGAATCAGTTTCAGTTTGCTCACACCTTTGATGGGTTGGCATTGAGGGCCAGACAGAAAATGGCCTCCGAAATACCGGAGGCCAATCAAAGATATTAGCTCAACCTCTATTCGGCTGGCATAGTCGTTGCTTCAGCTGAGATTGTTGTCGCGATGCCCGCTGCTTCGCGCCGCCCATCATTCCAGATTGCTTTGATCAGTGCGATGCACATCAACGCCATTACAATAGAGAAGGGCAATGCACCTATCACCATAGCGGTCTGGATGGCTCCGGTACCACCTGAGACAAGCAAGCCCCCGACAACAAGTGCCAGAGCTGCGCCCCAAAACATGATGTGAGGCCTTGCCTTGGGACCTTCGTCGCCAGCTGCGTTGATCGTATTCACGATCAGCACGGCCGAGTCTGCAGACGTGACAAGGAACGTCATCAGCAGGACAACGATCACAGCGGCCATTGCCCACGCCAATGCTTCTGCAATCGGAGCAAGCATGTGTTCTGTCATCGCGAAGATCTTGTCACCGTTCGCCGCATCCAGGATGACGCCGTTTGCGTCTCCGTTCAGTTCCAGGTCGATTGCCGTGCCTCCGGCCCAGGCGAACCAGACAAAGCACATTAGTGCGGGAACAATCATCGCGCCCAACACGAACTCACGGATTGTCCGGCCTCTGGAAATCCGCGCCAGGAACAAACCGACGAAAGGTGCGAACGCGATCCACCACGCCCAATAGAAGACCGGCCACCAGCCTTGCCACTGCGCAAGAAGGAACGCTTCCGACCCTTCAACACCATCAGATGTGTATACGTTGAAGCTCAGCCATGGCAGCGCGACCACATAGTCCCATATGCCTACAAAAAACGCTTTGGCGCCAAAGAAGGTCGCTCCGAACAGGATGAAGAACCCCAGAAGGAAGATCGACAGGCCCATATTGATGTTCGATAGCCATTTGATGCCCTTGCCAACACCGGACAGGGCCGACAAGGTCGACGCGCCCATGATGACAAGTAGAGCGACGACGATACCCAAGTTTGTCGCAGAACCATCGGGCTGTGCGAGCCCACCGATGCCGATGCGTGTGAGACCTGCAACGAACTGTTCAACACCGAAGCCGAGCGTCTGGGCTACCCCAAGAATAGTGGCGACAACGGCGACGATGTCGATCAGATGACCGAGGTTGCCCGACAGTGATTTACCAAACAGTGGGGTCAATGAGGAGCGGATCGTCAGCGGCAGTCCGCGACGATAGCTGAAGAAAGCAAGCGCCAAGCCAGCTATCGCATAGCATGCCCACGCCCCGAAACCCCAATGCAGGTATGACCACACATACGCCGTTCGGACATTGTCTGCATCCAGTGCAGTCGTCACCCCCTGAATAACGGATGGATTGTTCTTGAAATGCGCGACAGGTTCGGCGACCGCCCAAGTTAACATTCCGACACCGATGCCCGCGCCAAACATCATCGAGAACCAGGAAAAGTTAGAGAACTCGGGTTTCTCGCCCTCTACGCCAAGTTTCATACGTCCAGCAGTTGGCCAGATGGCCAGCCCAATACAGACGATGACAAACCCGGTAACAACCCAGATATACCAGGCAGCAAACTGCGAAAGAATGGCGGCATTCCAATCGCCAAGAATTCTACCCGCCTGTGTTGGCCAGACTATGCACCAAACAACCAGCAGGCTGATGACGATCTTGCTGATTACCGTCACGTTGACGCTGAACCCCCGGTAAAAACCGTTGTCAGCGGTTTTTATCGGAAGTTCCGATAGTGGTGGTTTCATTGACATTTGTATTCCTCCCTTTGAATCTCCGCTTCACGCGTCGAGCGCGACCGGGCCTTTCGGCCAACTGCAACAGGCCAGCACATACCCTTGCTCGGTATCACCGGGTTGCAGGCCGCCCATGTCCTGTATCTCAACATCGCCCTGAGTGAGGCGCACTTTGCAGTTGCCGCAAACGCCCTGCTGGCAGGCCGAGTCGATCCAGACGCCTGCGTTCAGCGCAGCCTCTAGCAAGGTCTCGCCCTCGGCGGCATGACCGTGCAGACCGCTGAGTGAGAAATAGACCTCACCCCCCGTGCCGCTGCTTTCTTCGATAGTGATCTTTTCGCCAAAGCTTTCTTCGTGGACAGCGGCAAACGGAATGACAGAAGCCACATCACGGGCTGCTTTCATGAACCCTTCGGGACCGCACATGAAAATGCTGCGCTCGGCGTGATCAGGCACAAGTCGCTGCAGCAAATCTGCCGATATCTGACCGATTTCACCCTCAAACCCATCATTCGCTTCATCCACAATGGTATGGATGGTCACGTTGGCGAAGCGTCGGTTCAAAAACTCAAGCTGGTCGCGGAAAATGATGTCCCTAGGCGAGCGTGCGAAATGCACGAAAACGATGTCTTTCGGCAAGGTCACGTCGGTGACGTATTGCAGCATCGACATGACCGGGGTGACACCCGAGCCACCGGACAGGAACAATGGCTTATCGCTGGGGATATCCACCCAGTTGAAGCCACCGGTGATATCTGCAATCTCGATCTCTGTTCCGGGGACCATCTGATCGTTCAGATAATTGGACACAATCCCACCGGGCACGCGCTTGACGGTGACCTGAATGTTGTGGGGCCGGGTCGGCGTGGACGAAATCGAATAGGCGCGTACATGCTGCTTGCCCTCGATCTCGAAACAGAAGGTCACGTATTGGCCTGGTTTGAAGTCGAAGCTGCGGCTTTGCGTGTCTTCAAAGACGAAGGTCTTGCTGTCATGCGTTTCATCGATCACCGCTTTGCAGGTCAAAGTGGCAGGCCCACCTGCGTAGCAGGGTTGGTTGTTGGCTGAACTCAGGGAAAACGGACTGTCCGTCGCAACGAGCATCTTGCGGAAACCTCCAGAATAGGGTTCGCGCGAGGATAATGGTGCGAGGGGACTGAAAAACGGTGCAGAATTGCGGTATCAATCGGTTAGAGCGATTGATCTGTGTTGGATTAGTTCTTTGAACAGGGTGACAGCTTGCGCCACCAGCGGGTCATGGCGTTTTCGAACGTGCACGATGGAATAGATGGGCTGTGGGATCACTGGTGCGTCAGTAACCTGTTGCAATGTTGGATACTCGGCACACAGACCCGGTGCGGCAAATCCGGGGAAATATGCCGTTCCGCCGCTGGCTTTTAGGAAATCCAAAGCCAGATCATTGCTGCCCACCAGGGTCGAGCTTTGCGGCTGATCCAAAAACGCCTCGTCATGCTGGCGGTCAAAATATGATGTGTAGGCTACCTGAATGTAGCGCGTCCATGGAACGTCCTCGATCCGGTCACAATCGGTGGACAGCATTACATAGCTTTCGCTGCCCAATTCGCTGACAAACATGTCAGGCGCCCGCTGCGGGACAAAAACAATACCGATATCGGTCTCGCCGGTCAGAACATCCCGCTGTATCTGTTGTGAGAAATTCGCCTCGAGATACAGGTCCAGATACGGGTTTCTTTCCCTGACTGCCTTAGTCCAGTCTATCAGCACGGATCGGGCCAAACTGAACTGAACTGATATACGCAAGCGTTGCCTGTTGCCGCTGCCACCCGCCTCAACATCGCGTCGTGCCAGACTCCAAGCAGCCAGCAGTGACCGGCAATGGGTCTCAAAGCGGCGCCCGGCGGCCGTGGGTTCAGCCCCGCCGCGCCCCCGTTCGAACAGGCGTGTGTCCAGCTCCTGCTCCAACTGACGGATGCGAGCGCTGACCGTGGATTGGGTCACATTCAGACGTTCGGCGGTGCGGTTGAAGTTCCGCGTTTCCAGAACATCCATGTAGGTCACTAAAAGCTGGCGATTCATTTAATCGGTAATCCCGATCGATAGGTGCGTTTCAATTGTATTTATTTGCCAAAGTTTCGCAGATATCAAGCATCGTTGAACAAGATGTAAGCCCGCCCTTTTGGCGCCAGCAACAGGAGAAGTTCATGTTCATCGTCGATTGCGACTGCCACAACTATTGGTGCAGCGCCACGGTTCTGGAACCCTACATGGAAGGTCTTTTCAAGGACATGTTCGTCCGGGGTGAACGCACCGGCCCACGTGGTGCATTCCCACATGGCCATCGTCCCTGGTTCCACCCCGAAGGATTTGCCCGCCATGACGTGAACCCGGTTGAGGAAGACGACAACTACTTGATAATGAAGGAAAAGCACCTCGATAAATACAATATCGACGTTGCGATCCTGACCGGCGACGAACCGATCGAAGCCTCAACGCTGGCCAACCCTTATTACGCCAATGCGCTGTGCAAAGCCTATAACGACTACATGATCGACTACTGGCTGCCCAAGGACGAGCGGTTCTGGGGCTCGATCGTGGTGGCACCGCAGGACCCGCATCTGGCCGCCGCTGAAATCCGCCGGGTTGGCGGCCACCCCCGTGTCGTTCAAGTTTTGGTGAGCCACGGTGCCGCACGCCCTTATGGCGACCCGTTCTATCACCCGATCTATGAGGCTTGCGCCGAAATGGGCTTGCCATTCGCTATGCATCTCGGCGGACAGGGCGGCATCAACTCGACCCCGATCGGGGCCGGGCCTTCGACCTTTTTCTGGGAAACCCACGCGATCCTGCCGCAGACGGCCATGACCCACATGGCCAGCCTGATCGCCCACGGCGTGTTTGAGAAATGGCCGGGCTTGAAAGTGGTAATAATCGAATGTGGCGTCGCCTGGGTGCCCTCGGTTCTTTGGCGTCTAGATGCGAACTACAAGGCGCTGCGCAAGGAAACGCCGTGGCTCAAGCGTCTGCCGTCCGAGTACTTCAAGTCGAACATCCGCATGTCGACCCAGCCGTTGGAGCAGCCCGCGAATATCCAGCACCTGTGGGCCACGCTTGAGGCGATGGATGGAGAGAACACCCTGATGTTCGCGTCGGACTATCCGCATTGGGACTACGACGACGTCAACAAGCTGCATGTCCCGCCCGCATGGCGCGAGAAGATCTTCGGACTCAATGCGTTGGACGTATATACCCGTCTGCCACGCCCGATGGCGCATGCCGCCGAATAAAGAAGGAGACATCGACCATGGCAAACAAGTATTTCGCCTGCAAAACTGATGAAGTCCCCAGCGACGCGGCAAAGATCGTCACAGTTTCGAACATGCCCATCGGCGTTTTCAAACTCGACGACGGTTATCACGCTTTGCTCAACATCTGTCCTCACAAAGGTGCGGCCCTCTGCGAAGGCCCGGTCTGCGGTACGACCCGCCAAACGGACTCAACCGAATTTGTCTATGATCGCGCCGGTGAAATCGTCCGTTGCGCCTGGCACGGTTGGGAATTCGACATTCGCAGCGGTGAGTTTCTTGTGGATTCGTCCATTAAAACGAGACGCTTCGATGTATCAGTAGAGGGCAGTGATCTCTTCGTGCATCTGTAAGAAGCGGGTTTCACGACGAAGGTCAGAAATATTAGGCAGTTCAATCTTTCCTCCCAGCTGCCTGCGCTGGCATTGTCTAGGCATAGGCAATGCCAGTTCTATTTTTGAAACTGGAGATCTATCGCTGCGCTTCTCGTATTGGCTTGGAGGATGGCTATATGCACGTTCTGATTGGCCTAAAGGAGGGCGCTCACCCTGGCCAGATATTCAATGAAAACAACTCATGGCTTGGCTAAGCCATTCTTACCAGCGCCCAAAACTATTTGTTTGATTGGCTTCATGAGACATTGGGCATTTGCCACTTTTATGTCCCAGAAAACAGCAGACCGCGTAAATAGCTGTTCAAGGCCTTCTTGAAAACCATTGGGCTCATGAGATTTTCAAACTAAGGAAATGCATTTGAGCCCATATTTTACACGCCAATTCAGGTCCATTCGCAATTATCCCGCTTCCTCTGATCTACTGCAGTATAGAGTATTCAACTATAGCGGATTTACGTCTCAGTAATTCAGGCCGAGCGACGCAGCCCATCGGTTAAACGTTTCATTAAGAACGCTTAATAATCAAACCCTTCCATAGGGTTTGCGCAATGGCTGCATACATAGTTTTCCGAGGAGCAATCAAGGGAGGTCGCTGAAATGAATGTTGTGAACACAACTCATTGGCCGTTCGGGTCAGAGGAGAGTTTCATCTTGTCGACCGAACCAGGCCTAGCTTCGCAAGGCGGCGTATCTAGTTCGATTGATCAGGTCGATTTGCCTTTTTTGAACCTAGATCCCCATGATCTCGAAGGGAAAGAAGATCTGCCGGATATCGAACTGCGCGGGTTTTGGGACGGGGTGATCGACAGCACGGTCAGCGCGTATCAAGTTGCTGGGTCTCACGAGGTTGAGTTCAATCTTTCGATGGTGAACCACGAGATCGCGACACGCGGAAGCGCCACGCTCATTTCCGAGCTGTACCATACACAGCAAGTCGCGCTTGAAACCATAAGCATGAATGGAACGGACATACCTGTTTCTTATGAGGCCCGGTCAGCCTTTGGATTTGAGGGCGTTCACATTAGTCAGGCAGCACAGTTTCAGCATCTGTCTATAGCCAGCGAACAGGGGGAGATGTTCGATGTGCATGGGTTCGATACAAATGGCGATCTGGTATTGGCGTCATACGGCTATTACGAGGTCGTCGAGATCGCAGGCAAGCTTCACCAAAACGGAATTTCTGATTTTGCACTTAGTTTCGAGGTGTCGTTCGAGCTCGAAATAAATGAGACCGGTCTTTATGAAGTATTTGCTGCGGTCTCGTTCGATGGCCAAATTGACTTTAACGACGGAATGTCGCGCTACTTTGAGTTTGAAGAGGATATGTATTTCCCAGCTCGCGATCTGGGGAGTGTGGAATTTGGCCCTTTGCCAGATGGCTTGTTCCAACAACTGGCGATGTTCCAGGCTCATATGGGTGACGCCTGGGACGAGTTGGTGAGTTTGAACGATCAGCTTGAGGCGGTGTTTTTGCAGCTTCGTGAAGACGAGCACTATGATGAGTGGGATTTGGCCGGGCAGGGGATTGAAAACCCGTTCACTTTCGATTTGCCGCCAGTGGATCAGTGGCTATAACGATTTGGACATTCGGCCCTATCTGCTGTTCAATCGGACAGGGCTAAGCCAACTCTGTCCGATCATGTGCGCTGGCCGCATCTGATTTTCGGCCGTCACAAGTCATAGGCAAATGGAAGATATTGAAAACACCAGCCCACCGTCACTCGATCAGATCCTCTCGCTGGAAAAACAGGTATGGACTGCGCTGGTTGAAGGCAATGCACAGGCGGACCGGGCACTGTTGAGCCCCGATTTTCTGGGCGTGTATCCAACGGGTTTTGCCAATCGCGACGATCATGTTGGCCAGTTCGCCGATGCGCCTACGATGGCGCAATATGAACTCAGCGATACCAGGTTGCGCGTCTTATCGGCGGATGTGGTTTTGCTCTCATACAGGGCAGATTATCTGCGCCCCGAAGCACAGGAATGGGAGGCGATGCTGATCTCATCCCTGTGGGAGCGGCGTCACGACGTCTGGATCAACAGTTTCAGCCAGGACACGCCACTGGAACGGTCATGAGCCAGCCTCTTGTTATCAACCGCTTGCCGCGCGCTTTTCATACCGATCTGGGTGACGAAACACGCGCGGCGCTGCCCGATTTGACTGCCGAGCAGGGGGAGTTGATCGCGGGAACTGCGGGCTCTAGCCCCTACCTGAAAGGTTTGATTGACCAAGAAAGGAACTGGTTGCCACACGCGTTGCAGCAACCGGACCAGGCATTGTCGGAAGTGATGGACGCGGCGCGCGCGCTGCCGTCGGATCAGTTGAAACCCGGTTTGCGGCAAGCGAAGAGGCGCATGGCCTTGCTGACGGCGCTGGCCGATCTGGCAGGTGCGTGGCCGTTGGAAAAGGTAACTGCCGCGCTGACCGACTTTGGCGCTTTGGCCGCAGATGTGGCAGCGAAGGCCGAAATTGCTGCGTTGATCCGGCGCGGCAAGCTGCCGGGTATGACCGAGAATGATGTCGAAACCGCAGCTGGTATGGTCATTCTGGCGATGGGCAAAATGGGCGCACATGAGCTGAACTACAGCTCGGATATCGATCTGATCGTGCTGTTCGACGAAACCCGCTTTGATCCCGATGATTTCTACGAAGCGCGACAGGGCATGGTGCGCGCCACGCGGAATTTCTGTGCCACGCTCAGCGACAAGACGGCGGATGGCTATGTGTTCCGCACCGATCTGCGATTGCGCCCCGACCCTGCAGTCACGCCCGTCTGTCTGGCGATGGAAGCGGCCGAGCGGTATTACGAAAGTCTTGGGCGCACGTGGGAGCGTGCGGCCTATATCAAGGCACGCCCCTGCGCCGGGGATATCGCGGCAGGTCAGAGATTCCTCGATACATTGCGCCCGTTCGTCTGGCGGCGGTATCTGGATTTTGCCGCCATTCAAGACGCTCATGACATGCGACTGCGTATACGCGAGAACAAGGGAACGGGCGGAAGCCTCTCGATTCCCGGCCACGATATGAAGCTGGGGCAGGGCGGTATTCGAGAGATCGAGTTCTTCACCCAGACCCGCCAATTAATCGCGGGCGGACGTGATCCAGACCTTCGCGTCCGGGGCACCGTTCCCGGTCTGGCGGCGCTGGCCTCAAAAGGCTGGGTGCCCGAAGATGTCGCCGAGAAGCTGACCGATCATTACCGTGCCCACCGCGAGGTCGAGCATCGAATCCAGATGGTGCATGACGCGCAGACCCATAAGGTGCCAAGTTCAGAGGACGGTTTCGAACGGGTCGCGTGCCTGATGGGGATCAGCAGCGCCGAATTGACCGCCGAACTGACCCGCCGCCTGACCGAAGTGCACGAACTGACCGAAGGGTTCTTCGCCCCTGGACCAGGCGCGGCACCCCAGCCGCTTCAGGAGGTTGAGTTTGACAAGGGTGTGCTGGCCCGCTGGCCGACTTACCCGGCGCTTCGATCGCAGCGTGGTGCGCGGATATTCGAGCGGCTCAGACCGGAACTTTTAGCGCGATTGGCGAAAACTGCGAAACCCGACGAAGCATTGCTGGCGCTGGATGGGTTTTTGGCAGGATTACCCGCTGGAGTGCAGCTGTTTTCCCTGTTCGAAGCGAACCCGCATCTGATTGATCTGCTGGTCGATATCGTTGGGACGTCACATGCGCTCGCCACCCATCTGTCGCGCAACGCCTCGGTTTTTGATGCGGTGATTGGTGGCAGTTTCTTCAGCGATTGGCCCGGGCAGGCGACCTTGCAGTCGGACTTGACGCAGGCCTTGGCAGAGGAAAGCGACTATGAAACACAGCTCGATCTCGCACGTCGCTGGTGCAAGGAATGGCACTTTCGCATCGGTGTGCATCATCTGCGCGGACTGATCGATGGGGCGCAGGCCGGGCAGCAATATGCCGAACTGGCGCAGGCCGTGATTGCGGCGGTTCTGCCCTGCGTTGTCGACCAGTTCTCCAAAAAGCATGGACCGGCGCCCGGGCGTGGCGCTGCGGTTTTGGGCATGGGGTCACTTGGGGCAGGGCGCATCAACTCGCAATCCGATCTGGACATGATTGTCATCTACGATCCTCAGGATCAGGACATGTCCGATGGCCCTCGCCCGCTGGCAACGCGGACATACTACGCTCGTTTCACCCAGGCTCTGATCACGGCGCTCAGCGCGCCAATGTCGCAGGGACGGCTTTATGAGGTCGACATGCGTCTGCGCCCGTCGGGCAATCAGGGGCCGGTGGCTACAAGCTGGGTCAGCTTCACCAACTATCAGCAGAATGAGGCCTGGGTGTGGGAACACCTTGCTTTGACCCGCGCCCATGTGGTCGCAGGCGACGCCGGTCTGGCCGAGGATATCGAAAGCTTCCGCGCTGAATTCCTATCGCAAACGCGCGACCACCAGAAGGTGCTGAAAGAAGTCGCCGAGATGCGCGAAAGACTGGCCGCAGCCAAAGCACCAGCGGGCGTTTGGGACGCAAAGAATGGGCCGGGCCGCATGATGGATATCGAGCTGATGGCAGAGACGGGCGCATTGCTGGCCGGATTCCCCCAGCGCGATGTCCATTCGGGTCTGGACGGGGCGGTCGCTGTCGGGCTGCTGGATGTCGCACAGGCGCAAACCCTGAAGGGTTGTTACGATTTATGCTGGTCGGTGCAATGTGCGGCGCGTCTGCTGTCGGGAAAGGTGATCGAGGCCGACAAGATCGGTGAAGGCGGTACGGCCTTTCTGTGTCGGGCGACCGGGTTCGATCAGGTCGAACAGCTGCAATCCGCGTTGCAAGACAATTACAGCACTGCGGCCTCGTTGATTGGCGCAGTTGTCGGAGGCGTTGAAGATGGCACGCAGTGATGATCCGAATGACCACAAAGGCCTGATCCGCGAGGCGTATCGCATTGAAGGCATCACCTTGCCCGAGTGTCGCAGCATCTTTCTGGATTGGGCGCTGAGCCTGCCCGGAGAGCTTGATCAAAATCAGGCCTTGACCAACCTACACGCAGTCTATTCGGAACAGGCTGCTGATCATCCGATGACGCAGGTCCTGACCGAGGGTTTGCAGGCGGCCCAAGCCCCCAAGCGTCGTGGCGGCTGGCGCAAGCGCAATCGTTAACGGGGCTTTCACCCCCGTGCATTCACGATTATGAGGGCGCCATGACACCCGTAGCTGACCGCCCCCGTATCCGTTTGAAACCCAAGGCCAATGCGCGTGGCCTGCGCCATGGGTTTCCCTGGGTCTATGCCAATGACATCGTCACCGACCGCCGGACTCGCAAGATCGGGCCGGGGTCCTTGGCTGTGCTGGAAGACGAGAAGCGCGCGCCAATCGCTCTGGTCGCAGTGAATCCGGTCTCGAAGATCATGTGCCGGGTATTGGATCGCGATATCGGCGCGCAGTTGGATGCGGACTGGTTTGAAACCCGTCTGCGCCGCGCGCTTGAGATGCGCGAGCGACTGTTCGATGCGCCTTACTATCGCCTGATCCATGCCGAGGCGGATGGGTTTCCCGGGGTGATCATCGACCGGTTCGGAGACGCCTGCGTGATCCAACCCAACGCTGCCTGGGCTGAGGCACACCTTGAATCTCTGACCGACGCGCTAGTCAAGGTGACCGGGGTCGACACCGTGCTGAAGAACGCCTCGGGGCGCACGCGTGTGCTCGAGGGGTTGGACGACACCAATCTGACCTTGCGCGGCACCGCGCCCGATAAGCCTCTGCCGGTGCCAATGAATGGCGCAACCTACATGGCCGACCTGACCGGGGGACAGAAAACTGGCCTGTTCTATGACCAACGCCCCAACCACGCCTTTGCCGCCAAGTTGGTTCACCCCGAGGCGCAGGTGCTGGACGTATTCAGCCACGTCGGAGGCTTTGGTCTGGCCATGCTGGCGGGCGGCGCAGCACAGGCATTGTCCGTTGACGGCTCGGCAGCGGCGCTCGAACTGGCGGCGAAGGGCGCAGAAGTCTCAGGATTTTCTGCCCGTTTCCAGACCCGACAAGGCGACGCCTTTGATATACTGACCAAACTCGGCGAAGAGGGCGCGTTGTTCGACGTCGTCATCTGTGATCCCCCGGCTTTTGCACCTTCGAAACAGGCGTTGGATGCAGGTTTGCGTGCCTATGAGAGTACCGCACGTCTGGCGGCTCCGCTGGTCAAACCGGGCGGGTATCTTGGCCTCTGCTCCTGTTCTCATGCCGCTGATCTGGGCCGCTTCCGCGATGCCTCATCCCGTGGGATCGGACGGGCAGGACGACAGGCCCAACTGATCCGAACTGGCTTTGCCGGGCCGGACCATCCACAACTGCCGCAGCTGGCAGAAAGCGGCTACCTCAAAGCCGTGTTTTACCGTCTGTGAAGGCCGTTCTGGATACCTGCGTCATCTATCCCACGGTGATGCGAGAGATGCTGTTGGGCGCTGCGAGGCTTGGTTATTTCACGCCCGTCTGGTCTGCACGTATCCTCGAAGAATGGGCCCGCGCCGCCCGCAAGCTTGGCCCCGAGGGCGAGGCGCAGGCGCGCGCCGAAATCGCGCTGGTTCAGGCCCATTGGCCAAATGCCGTGCAACCCGCCAACCTCGGTGTTGAACAGCGCCTATGGTTGCCGGATGCCGCCGACATCCACGTTCTCGCAACGGCGGTCACAAGCTCGGCAGATGTCATTGTCACCGTCAATGCCAAGGATTTTCCCAAGAATATGTTGGCCGACGAAGGGCTTGAGCGGCGCGATCCGGACGGACTGCTACATGAACTCTGGCTGTCCGACCCCGAAGGCATGACGCAGGTTTCCAAAGCGGTCCTTGCTGAAGCCAACCGGCTATCCGGTGCTCAATGGACCTTGCGCAGCTTAATGAAAAAAGCCCGCCTGCCGCGCCTTGGCAAAGCCCTGAGTACTTAATTCGGGATCCCATTCATCTGGCCAAAAATATCTCGGGGAGCGCGAGGGGCTGGCCCCTCGCTCCTATCCTAAACTCCCACGCCCCACTTTTGTTCAAGTACTTCCAGAGCTGCGATCCGCTCATCCGTCTTTGGATGACTCATCAACCAAGCGGGCACAACGCCCGCACGCTGCTGAGTCAGATCCTCAAGCTTGTGGAACAAAGACTTCTGTGGACCAATCCCGATCCCGGCTTTTGTCAAAAGCGCAGCCGCATATTCATCCGCCTCATATTCATCACTCCGCGACAGGCGGGAGGCCAGCAAATGAGTCAGCATATTTGCAATCCAGGCTCCAATGAACGGGATGAAGCGGTTCAATAGCATCATCAGCGCAGCACGCAGGGCGTTTTGACCCGAGAAATCAATCATCCGCCGCCGGGCGTGGCCAAGGGCGACATGGCCCAATTCATGCGCGATTACGCTTGCCATTTCTTCCGCTGATACTTCGCCGTTGCCAAATTTGCGATAAAAACCGCGAGTGATGAAAATACGCCCATCCGGCGCTGCCAGCCCGTTCACCGGATCGATCTCGTAGATGTAGACTGGGACCCGATCAATCTCCAAGGCTGCAGCCAGCCGGTCCGTCATGCGTTTTAGCGCAGGATCGGCCAGTTCGGTGGACTTCGCATCCAACTCACGATGCGTGCGCCAGACGGATATCCGGTACATCACAACGGCATAGGCTATGGCCAGCAGGATGGGTGTTAAGCGAAGCATGAGTTAGATATGGGCGGCCCACCCCGAGGAGGCAAGCGGTAACTCGCCCTTCACGTCCGATCAGTTATGCGACTCAATCCAGCCTTACCTGCCTGGCGAGGGCAGGTGCAGGTTCGAATGAAACTCGGCAAGGGACTGCTTGGTTAAGACCTCGCCCTTCGAAGCCTCAAAAAATGCGCGTTCAGCTTCCTTTTCTGCGACCAGAGCATCAACTCTCAGGTCCCTCACATCCGCGCGCAGAGCGTCGCGCGCCTCCTCGTAGGTTTCAGCATCGCGCAGCTCATCCTCAAGCGCACTCAGCTTGTCATCATAGTCCGGGTCCGCAGGATCAAGTGCGGCGATATCATCGGCGATGTCTTCGCTGCTGCGGCCATCGTAGTCTTCGTTCAGATCACGCAGTTCACGGCGCGCCTCATAGAGGTCACCGCGTAAGTCGTAATAGGTTTCCGCCGCCGCCTGGTAGGTCGCGATTTTGCCGACATTGCTGTTGGGTGAAGCATTGCGGAACGCCGGGGCCGCGGCCTTAGACGCATTCAGGTTACGCAGCTTGTCCGAGCCATCGGGATCGGTGATTGCTGCAACAAGCGGGTCGCGGTAATAGCGGTAGCGGTCCTTCTTGCGATCGGAATATGGCTTGTCGAAGCGCAGTCGATAGTCGGTTTCATCATAGATCTTCTTATCGTCCGAATAGCGGTAGCCGTCAGGATTGTAAGGCACCGGCTGGACCGTTGCCCAGTCCTTGTGCCGGTAGTTTGGCTGTGGCAGATCGAGATTGCCGTGGAACTCGCCCAGCGTCGCCTTGGTCAATGTCCGCCCTTTCGAAGCGTCATAAAAGGCAGCCTCCGCATCTTGCAACGCGTCGCGGGTTTCGTATTTCAGGTCCCTCAGATCCGCGCGCAGATCGTCGCGCGCCTCCTCATAGGTTTCTGCATCGCGCAACTCATCCTCAAGCGCACTCAGCTTGTCATCATAGTCCGGGTCCGCAGGATCAAGCGCGGCGATATCATCGGCGATGTCTTCGCTGCTGCGGCCATCGTAGTCTTCGTTCAGATCACGCAGTTCGCGGCGCGTATCATAGAGGTCACCGCGTAGATCGTAATAGGTTTCCGCCGCCGCCTGATAGGTCGCGATCTTGCCCACATTGCTGTTAGGTGAAGCATTGCGGAACGCCGGGGCCGCTGCCTTGGATGCATTCAGGTTACGCAGCTTGTCCGAGCCATCGGGATCGGTGATCGCTGCAACAAGCGGGTCGCGATAGCGACGCTTGCTGGGCTTCTTATCGTCATAGTGCTTGGATTTATAATCTGTGCGAGCAACAGGTCGCGGGGAATACTCAACCGGAGCCACCGACGCCTTGCGGTACGATTTCTTTACCCGGTTCGCGCTTGACTTGGTTTTTACCGGCGAACGCTTGCCAAATAGTTGCTCGACATCGCGTTTAAACTCTCTTCCAAAGCCCGCCAGTGTGGTCTTTTGTACCTTGCCGTTCCGTCCGTTAGCTTTAGCAGAGGTTTTGGCTGACCGGTGGTGTTTTGCCTTTTGCTTCTTGTTGAACCCGAAAGCCTTTTTAACGCGGTGCGTTTTGGACTTGGCCTTGCCGGGATCTTTACCCGCGCTTTTGGCACCCTTAGTCTTGCCGGATTTTCCCTTTTCGCCACCTTTGTTGCCGTCGTTGCCTTTTCCGGACTTTCCCTTGCCTTTGTTGCCGTCGTTGCTTTTTCCAGAACTACCTTTGCCGCCGCCGCGGCCCTTTCCCTTGCCATTATCATTCTTGGCATAAGCGGCGTCAGGGGAAAGTACCAATGTCGCGGTCGCACCCGATGCAATTGCGAACGCTGTAATGGTCAAAACAGATGTCAGGATATTTCGTAGTTTTGAAATGGTCATCTCAGCCCCCCAGCTTCAATCCCTTTGTCGTATATCACGAATTCGAGAGAGGCAGGGAATTTTGCCGAGATTGTTTCTTTGGTGGTGCTTTTGACGCGAATATCTCTGAAAACTAGGCCTATTGTTTCCGGTTTCTGAGTCAACCAGGACTCCGACGGTGACTAGCGCGTCAGTTCCCGCATACCTTGTTCCAAACCCGCCAGCGTCATGGGTACCATGCGATCTTCGAATATCTCACGGATCATGCCGATCGAATGGGTATATTCCCAATACTTCTCTGGCACTGGATTGATCCACAGGTTCGATGTCCACTGTTCGCGTGCACGGCCCAGCCAGACTTGGCCAGATTCCTGATTCCAATGCTCATTTGCACCGCCGGGATAAGCGATCTCGTAAGGACTCATCGAGGCATCGCCGACAAAGATGCATTTGTAGTCCGGCCCGTATGTGCGCAAGACCTCGTGCGTCGGAGTTTGCTGATCCCAGCGGCGGCGATTGTCGCGCCAGACGCCTTCATAGAGGCAATTGTGGAAGTAGTAGTATTCCAGATGTTTGAATTCGGTTCGGGCCGCTGAGAACAGTTCTTCGACGACCTTGATATGCGGGTCCATCGATCCGCCCACGTCCAGAAACAAAAGCACTTTGACGGCGTTGTGTCGTTCGGGTCGGGTTTTGACATCCAGATATCCGTGTTCAGCCGTAGCCCTGATCGTTCCATCCAGATCAAGCTCTTCCGCTGCACCCTCACGCGCCCAGCGGCGCAGGCGTTTCAAGGCAACCTTGATGTTCCGGGTGCCTAGTTCAACAGTGTCATCTAAGTTCTTGAATTCGCGCTTGTCCCAGACCTTTACGGCACGCTGATGGCGGCTTTCTTTCTGGCCGATGCGCACGCCTTCGGGGTTGTAGCCATTGGCGCCGAAAGGTGAGGTGCCCGCGGTGCCGATCCACTTGTTACCGCCCTGATGGCGACCCTGTTGGTCCTTGAGGCGCTCGCGTAGCGTCTCCATCAGCTTCTCAAAGCCACCAAGCGCCTCGATCTCGGCTTTTTCTTCATCCGACAGGTGCTTTTCGGCCATCTTTGCAAGCCACTCGGCAGGAATATCGACCGCCTCGAGTACTTGATCGAAACTGATTTCACCCAACCCTTCGAAACTGGCGGCAAAGGCACGGTCGAACTTGTCGATGTTGCGCTCGTCTTTCACCATCGAAACGCGGGCGAGATAGTAAAACGCCTCGACATCGTATGTCGCCAAGCCCTTTTTCATCCCTTCCAGAAACGTCAGGTACTCGCGCAGAGATACGGGAATGCCAGCGTTTCGGAGGTTTTCGAAGAAGGGCAGGAACATCGTTCTATACCAGACGGACAATGACCAGTGAAATCACCAGCCCGACCAACGCAAAGGCAATGCCGTAGCCCGCAGCGTATTGCGCCATATCCGCACCGCTTCCGTTACGTTTGCGTGCTGTCAACGCGCCCAGAATCGCGCCCAGAATAGCCATGCCCAGAACCACTATCATGTGACGTTATCCACCCGTGCTTGTGGCGGCTGACTGCGCGATGTCTTGTGTGACCGAGCGCACCACCAAATCCGAGCCGAAGCCGTAACGTGCCCATCCGATACTGTCCAGCCGAACGCGACGTGCCTGATCTAGTTGACCGGACTGCCGCAGTGCCTCGGATTTGAGCAGCAGCAGAGTGGCCAGAAGGGCGGCGTTCTCGGCCTTGGTCATGACATTGATTGCTTTGTTCAATTCGGGCAGGGCCTCGGTGCCCTGACCCTGTGCCAAAGCAAAGGCTGCGGTTTGTGCCGTGATATGAGCGCGCTGAATTTCTGTTCCCGGGGTGGCGTTCAGGTATTTCAGGGCAATTTCATATTGCTGCTGCGCCGCCTCGGGGTCGTCGAATTGCCCCATGCGCCCCAGCAGATAATGCGGATAGGCGCGGCGGTGGTCGGTCCAGCCTTGCTGTTGACCAATTCGCGCTGCCTCGTTCGCAGCGTTAACGCGCTTGGCCGTACCAGCGCCAGCCCCCAAAGCGCGTTGAACTGCGTTAATCCAGGCCCGAGGTGTCTCAGTAACCTGTTGTGGCGCAACCCGATCCCCTCTGGGGTTCAGCCGGCTGAGTACGCCGGGCAGAACCGCTGCCACCTGTTCGCGTGTCATGCCATTTTGCAGCTCAGGCGCATAGGCTGCGCGCAGGATCAACATGTCGAATCCGGTCAGAACCGTGTGGAAATTGTCGTCGTTGAATACTGAATCGGTTAGGCGATAGAGGTCGTTCAGAGGTCCAAGTGCCTGAGCCAATTCTTCATGCAGGCAGTCCCGAATTTCCTGTGGGCTGGCATCGTAGGGGATGAATATCCCGATCCGTTCACGTTTTCGCAGTTCGGTCCAGTTGCTTTTGCTTTTGCGCCTGTCACGGCGGTATTCTTCCAGACTTGAAGAGTTGGGCACGACGAAACAGGCGGCCTGCGGCAGGATGCGGCGGATCTGTTTCTGGCTTACAGCCTCGATCGTGATGTTCGCCTGACCCTCTGGAATCTGCCGGATGTCGATCTTCGCCTCACGTTGCAACCGTGTCAGTAGCCGGCTCAGGTCGGTCTGCATCGTTGGTGGCGGTGTCCCTGTCAGACGCACCGTGATCGGTCCATCAAACCGGGTGAAAACGGGCAACTCTGCGCCGCTCTCAAGTGCGAAATGCAGCGATAGGAAATCTGCGGCGATGTTCTTGTTTGAGCGGGCAGGTGGGCTTGGACGAGCAGCGCCGAAGGATTTAGACGGCGGTAGCGATGCTTCGATCACCTGGGTACGGGTCGGCGTCTCGATCCGGTCGACCGTGGTGCAGGCAGACAGCGCCGCCAGAAGGAGAGTTGCGCCCAAAAGCCTCATGGTCGCTGATACTTCAGAAACGGCGACAACTTGCCGATGCGGTCATAGAGTTTGCGTGCGGTATGGTTGTTTTCCTGCGTCAGCCAATACACTGAGGGGGCTTTCTGCCTGTCCGCTTCTTCATAGACGGCCTCAATCAGGGCGCGTCCAACTCCGGTGCCTCTCGCTTCTGGGCGGGCATAGAGATCCTGCAGATAGCAGACACTTTCTTCCTTCCAGGCGTGGCGATGAAACAGGTAGTGGGTCAGTCCAAGCAGTTGCCCATCCAAATCCGCGACAAAACAGGAAAAGTCATTCGGATCATCACCTAAGAGCCGTGCAAAGGTGTTTTGGAAAGTCGAATCCGGCACTTCGGTTTCATAAAATGCCAGGTAGTCACGCCACATTTCGGCCCATTGATCCCGGTCTTCTGGTCGCAAGGGGCGAATTGTGAGGGCGTTAGTCATTTTATTATTTCCTGCTCTGGAGGCCCGATTGGCGCGGGGTCTTTCGTTGATGTAATGCTGACACCCGACCGTACCGATGACAAGCTGTGATCACCGCTTGCTACGTGCCATAAAGGCCAGCCGTTCAAACAGGTGTACGTCCTGCTCATTTTTTAGAAGCGCACCATGCAGCTTGGGCAGTGCATTCACACCGTCGCGTTTAAGGTCCTCAGCGCTCAAGTCCTCAGCCAAGAGCAGTTTCAGCCAGTCCAGCACTTCCGAGGTCGAGGGCTTTTTCTTCAAACCCTGCGTTTCGCGGATTTCGTAGAACTGGGTCAGCGCGGTGGTCAGCAGCGCATCTTTGATGCCGGGGTGATGGACTTCGACGATACGGCGCATCGTGGCTTCGTCTGGAAAGCGGATGTAGTGAAAGAAGCAGCGGCGCAGGAATGCGTCAGGTAGTTCCTTTTCGTTGTTCGACGTGATTATGACGATCGGGCGGTTCTTAGCACGGATCGTCTCGCCGGTCTCGTAGACGTGGAACTCCATCTTATCGAGTTCTTGCAATAAATCGTTGGGAAATTCGATATCAGCCTTGTCAATCTCGTCGATCAGTAGCACAACCTTTTCATCCGCATCGAATGCCTGCCATAGCTTCCCCTTGCGAATATAATTCGAGACATCGTGCACGCGTTCATCACCTAGCTGACTGTCACGTAGACGGCTGACCGCATCGTATTCATACAGTCCCTGCTGCGCGCGCGTTGTGGATTTCACGTTCCACTCAATCATCGTCAGCCCCAGCGCGCCTGCGACCTGTTTCGCCAGCTCGGTTTTGCCGGTTCCGGGTTCGCCCTTGACAAGCAGCGGGCGTTCCAGCGTGACGGCGGCGTTCACGGCAATGTTCAGATCGTCGGTGGCAACATATTCTGCGGTGCCTTGAAAACGTGCGGTCATGGGACCCCTCATGTGGTTTCCGCGGAATGCGGGCTGGGTTTGCTCTGCTCGGGTTACAGAGAGGCAAGGTTATTTACAAGCCGGGCCGCAGCGTCGCGAAAGGATGGGATGGGCTGTAAGTCCAATCTGTTTTGGGCGATTCGTTCGGGGCGGGGTATCGCAGGGGTTGAAGCTGCCTGAAAAACGCCTTGCGAGAACCACAGAAAAACAAGGTTTTGTTGTTACAAGTCTCAAAATTAGAGCAGTCGGAGTGACGCGGCGGCGAGGCATACGTTTGTGTAGTGACAATCTCTGCCCCGTCGGATAAACGCTCCGCAGAAGGGGGTGCCGAATGTCAGGTAATACAATCGCAACCGACGTTTCAGGCCATACCGAGGGAGCAAATATGAAGCAGGAAGTTTTTCTGCCGGAAGATTACCGTCCGGCTGAAGATGAACCTTTCATGAATGATCGCCAGCTTGAGTATTTTCGCCGCAAGCTGATGGATTGGAAGACAGAACTACTCGCAGGCAGCCGTGATACGATCGAAGGTCTGCAGGACAACACCCGAAACATTCCCGATGTCGCTGACCGCGCAAGCGAAGAGACCGACCGTGCGCTGGAACTGCGCACCCGGGATCGTCAGCGTAAGCTGGTGGCCAAAATCGACTCGGCCCTGCGCCGGATCGAAGAAGGGGAGTATGGATATTGCGAGAAGACCGGTGATCCGATCTCGCTCAAGCGCCTGGATGCGCGTCCTATCGCGACTATGACGCTTGAGGCGCAAGAGCGTCACGAGCGCCGCGAAAAGGTCCACCGCGACGATTGATCGCTGGGAAATTGCAACAAAACAACAGCGCCGGGGCCTGTCGCCCCGGCGTTTTTGCGTTATGGCAGGCCCATGAATATCAATGGTCTGAATTTCTGCGTCATTGGCGGCGGCATTGGGGGCATGGCGGCGGCACTCGCACTGCGAAGTCAGGGTGCTCAGGTGACGGTTCTGGAGCAGGCCCCAGAACTGACCGAAGTTGGTGCTGGATTGCAAATCAGTGCGAACGGGATGGCGGTACTGCGTGCGCTAGGCGTTGCTGGTAAGGTCCCGGAAGCTGGACAAATCTCGGGTGGGACCGTTCTGCGCGATTACCGTAATGGGCGCGTGATCAGTCGGGTCCCGGTCCCTGCCGCTGGGTCGACTTACTATTATCACCGGGCAGACCTGCTGGACCTGTTGCACAAAGCCGCCTTGCGCTCTGGGGTGGATATTCGGCTGGATGCACCTGTCACCACGGTTCATAAACACCCAAGCGAAGCCGAGATCGTTCTGGAAAGCGGCGAAAGGCTGCGTGCGGAATGCGCGATCGCAGCAGACGGTGCGCGCAGCGCTATCCGCCCGATCTTGAATGGCCCCGAGGTCCCGGTGTTCACCCATCAGGTTGCCTGGCGAGCAACGATCCCCTGGACCCAGCGAGAAGAATTGCCATGCGCGTCCTTGACGATGGGGCCAGGCCGACACGTTGTAACCTACCCGCTGCGCGATCAACGCCTCGTGAACATCGTGGCCATAGAAGAGCGTTCCGACTGGCAAGAGGAAGGCTGGCGACGTCATGGTGATCCCGACGACCTGCGAACCCGGTTCGCCGATTTTGGCGGACCGGTTGGTGACATATTGTCAAAGATTGACGAGGTTCACCTTTGGGCGCTGTTTCTGCGCCCCGTGGCGCAAATCTGGCAGAATGGGCGATTGGCCTTGCTTGGGGATGCTGCGCACCCGACGTTGCCTTTTATGGCCCAAGGAGCTTGCCTAGCACTGGAAGATGCCTGGGTCCTGACACGCGCGTTCCAGGACAACTCAGGCGTCGCCCGCGCATTGGCTACCTATGAAGCCACTCGACGACCGCGTGCCAGGCAAGTGGTTGGCGCCGCAGGCGCAAATGCGCGTAATTTCCATCTTCGTGGGCCAATGAGGCTGGCCGCACAGGCCGCCTTAATGGCGGTTGGTCCACGCTTGGCACGGCGCTACGAGTGGATCTATAGCTACGACGCGACCGCGTAAGCGTTCACAGGTCGAGATCAACCCAGACCGGCACATGGTCCGAAGGTTTTTCGTGCCCCCTCACTTCGGCATCGATCCTGCAATCACGCATCAAATCTGCAGATTGCGGCGTCAGAAGAAAGTGATCGATGCGAATCCCGTCGTTTCTGTTCCACGCGCCGGCTTGATAATCCCAGAATGAGTAATGACCAGGGCCTTGCGTTCGCGCGCGAAAGGCTTCAGTGAAGCCTAGATTCAATACCTTGCGGAATGCAGCGCGACTTTCGGGTCGAAAAAGCGCATCCTCGCGCCAGGCGTCGGGGCGCTTGGCATCTTCGGCCTGCGGAATAATATTGTAATCCCCGGCCATCAACGCGGGTTCCTCTGATGCCATCAAATCGCGGGCACGATCATAGAGGCGCTCCATCCACTCAAGCTTGTAGTCATATTTCGGCCCCGGCACCGGATTGCCATTTGGCAGATACAATCCGCAGATGCGCAGTGCTCTCTTTCCTATGACAGTAGCTTCGATCCAGCGCGCCTGCTCATCACTTTCATCACCGGGCAACCCACGGGAGACATCCTCAAGCGGCAATTTCGAAAGGATTGCAACGCCGTTGAAGCTCTTTTGCCCGTGGGTTTCAACGTTATATCCGCGCTCCCCGAAAATCTCGCGGGGGAAATTCTCATCGATTGATTTGATTTCCTGCAGCAACACGACATCGGGCTGTGCCTCATCCAACCAGCGAGGTAACGCCTCGGCGCGTGCCTTGATACCGTTGATGTTGAATGTGGCGATTTTCATGCGTGATCCTCCGGTGCCATTGGCAACCTATCGCGCAGAATACACGCAACGGCAAGTTGCCGAACAAGTTAGCGAGGCTCTGCCTCGCGCTCCGAGGTATTTTTAGCCAGATGAAGAAACGGATTCTTAACCATATTCGTCAAAACTGAGCATGCGGTACAGGCGGAGGCGCCGATGACCGCGCCAGGTGAAGCTCTCTGACTTTGACTGTCAGAGAGCGGATCCCTCTTCATCTGGCTAAAAATACCTTGGGGGTGTGGGGGCAAGGCCCCCCACTGGCGCTACATCGAGAACGATGTGCCGCAGCCGCAGGAAGACGTGGCGTTGGGGTTCTCAATCACGAAGCGCGCGCCGATGAGTTCCTGTGTGAAATCAATTACCGCGTTCTCCAGAAACGGCAGAGAGATCGAGTCGACGATGACCTTTTGGCCTTTGCCCTCTAGCACCAAATCGTCCTCTTTCGGCTCATCCAGGGCGATCTCGTATTGAAAACCGGAACATCCGCCACCCTCCACAGCGACACGCAGGGCCTGGCCCTGATCTGCGGCACCGATTTCGGCCAGGCGTTCAAAGGCGCGTTCTGTGACTGTTGGGGGCAGATTCATGCCGGTCTCCAAAGGTTTATTTCCTTAGCATCGTACAATATATGGAATCTGACGACAGGCGACAAGGACAAGACCTTTGGACAGAGCGGGTTTTGCCTCGGACCCAGGCCGCGCAAGGGGGCGGCTTGTACCTGAGGAGGAAAGCAGTTTTCGGTCATGCTTTCAGCGCGACCGGGACAGGATTATTCACGCTAGCGCATTTCGGCGCCTCAAACACAAAACTCAGGTGTTTGTTGAGCATGAGGGCGACAGTTATCGAACCCGCCTGACGCATTCCATAGAAGTGGCTCAGGTGGCTCGAACGATTGCCGGGGCCTTAGGCTTGAACGGCGAATTGACCGAAGCGGTCGCGTTGGCGCACGACCTCGGGCATACGCCGTTTGGCCACACGGGCGAGGATGCTCTGCATGCGTTGATGGAGCCATATGGTGGCTTTGACCACAACGCACAGGCCATTCGGATCGTGACCAAACTCGAGCGTCACTACGCCGAGTTCGATGGGTGCAACCTGACCTGGGAATGTCTGGAAGGGATAGCCAAGCACAACGGGCCGGTCACTGGTGCATTGCCTTGGGCATTGGCCGAATGCAACCAGGGCTTTGACCTCGAACTCCATACTCATGCGAGCGCCGAGGCGCAGGTCGCGGCATTATCGGACGACATCGCCTACAATAATCACGATCTGTTTGACGGATTGCGGGCGGGTTTGTTCAGCGATGAAGATATTCAGCAGCTTCCGATCATTGATGCCTGTTTCGCCGAAGTGGATGCCAAATATCCGGGCCTCGATCCGTATCGCCGCCGGCACGAGGCGCTCAGGCGGGTATTTGGCGTCATGGTTTCGGATGTGATTGACACATCACGCGGCCTGATGGCTGCCTCGGGGGCGCAGTCGGTCGAGGAGATCCGCCATCTGGGTTATCCGGTGATACAGTTCTCGGATGAGCTCTGGGCGAAGCTCAAACAAATCCGCGCATTCCTGTTTTCGCGCATGTACCGCGCGCCCAGCGTGATGGAAGTGCGCGCCAGAGTCAGCAAGGTGGTTGAGGATCTGTTCCCGATTTACCTGACCGATCCAAAACAGATGCCGCGGCATTGGCACAGCGATATCGAGGCTGCAACGGATGAAACCGTGCTGGCCCGCATCGTCTCGGATTACATCGCGGGCATGACTGACCGGTTTGCGCTGCAAGACCATGCCCGGCTGACCGGAGATCACTCGACCGAAATATAGGCAATGGCCCAGACCTGTTGGCCGGCTTGTGTCTGAGCCAGCTCAGCATCATCCGTGGGCGGGAACACGATCATCGTGGGGCCATAACCGCCGATACCCATGGGCGCGCCATCCGCGTGGGTGGCCACGATGGGTTGGTGTGTCTCGATACTTTCCCAGGGGATTTCAGCCTGATAGCCGTCCATAGCCATGGGCAGGGCGGATTTGCCCTTAGCACCTACCATCGTCATTACGTCAGACAACAGTGGGCCAGAAAAGGTATAGTCGCGCTGGTTTTCTGGCGGGCCGTAGGGGATGGTGATTTCGATCTGATCCAACCTGTCCAGCATAGCCGCGTCAAAGCCTGCTGCACCGGTATGGGTGACTTCGAGAAAACCCAACAACCCGCCGTCATTCTCGCCGCGCGCGGGCAAGTTGGTTTCGGTGACGGCGCCACCGAGCGTAAGCAACACGTGGCCTTGTGGTGAGGGCATCTCGGCCCACGTAGGCAAGGCGGTGCTCAGCAACAGGGCAAAGGGCAGGGTAAGGCGCATTCAGGGGCTCCGGTCACGGTTTTCCCAGACATTAGCCCCGATGACGGTTAATCCAAGCGCAAAATTTAGGCGTCCATTGACCTTGGCGCTTTGCGTGGTAAACCCCGCGACAAGCAAAAGGACATCCGAAATGAACCTGTTTTCCGAGATCCGCGGCCTGGTACTGGACGCGCTGGCGCAGATGCAGTCCGAAGGCGCGCTGCCTGAGGGGCTGAGCTTTGACAACGTGGCGGTTGAGCCTCCGCGCGATGCGGCGCATGGCGATATGGCGACCAATGCGGCGATGGTGCTGGCGAAACCGGCGAAGATGAAGCCGCGGGACATTGCGGAAGTGCTGGCGGGCAAGCTGTCTGCAGACGACCGGATCACCAGCGCCGAGGTGGCGGGCCCGGGCTTTCTAAACCTGCGGCTAGCGTCTACGGTTTGGCAGGGCGTGCTGGCTGCGGTGCTGGAAAAGGGTACCGATTATGGCCGTTCGACCATGGGGCATGGTCAGAAGGTGAACGTGGAATATGTCTCGGCCAACCCGACCGGTCCGCTGCATGTAGGCCACACGCGGGGGGCTGTGTTCGGTGATGCGCTGGCAAGCTTGCTGGCCTATTCGGGCCATGAGGTGACCCGCGAATACTACATCAACGATGGCGGCGCGCAGGTGGATGTGTTGGCGCGGTCGGCATATGAACGGTATCGCGAGGCTAACGGGCTGAGCCCCGAGATCGCAGAAGGTCTCTATCCCGGCGATTACCTGATCCCGATCGGTGAAGCGCTGAAAGAGAAATACGGCGACAGCCTGATCGACAAGCCTGAAAGCGTATGGCTGGAAGAGCTGCGCGAGTTCTCGACCGGTGCTATGATGGACCTGATCCGCGCCGACCTGAAGGCGCTGGGTGTTGAGATGGATGTGTTCTTCTCAGAGAAGTCGCTCTACGGCACAGGGCGGATCGAGGCTGCGCTTCAGTCGCTAACCGACAAGGGCCTGATCTACGAAGGCGTTCTTGAGCCGCCCAAGGGTAAGAAACCCGAGGATTGGGAACCGCGCGAGCAGACCTTGTTCAAGTCGACCGAACACGGGGATGACGTCGACCGCCCGGTCAAGAAATCGGACGGCAGCTGGACCTATTTCGCCCCGGATATCGCTTATCATTATGACAAGGTGAGCCGTGGGTTTGACGCGCTAATCGACGTGTTCGGTGCGGACCATGGCGGCTATGTCAAACGGATGAAGGCGGCGGTTTCGGCCCTTTCCGATGGTAAGGTGCCGCTGGATATCAAGCTGACCCAATTGGTGAAGTTGTGGAAGAATGGCGAGCCATTCAAGATGTCCAAGCGGGCAGGGAACTTTGTCACGTTGCGCGATGTAGTCGATCAGGTCGGGCCTGATGTAACCCGTTTCGTGATGCTGACCCGCAAGAACGACGCACCGCTGGATTTCGATTTCGACAAGGTGTTGGAACAAAGCCGCGAAAACCCGGTGTTCTACGTCCAATACGCCCATGCCCGCGTCATGAGTGTGCTGCGCCGCGCCGCTGAGGCCGGGATTTCTGCCGATGATACTACGCTATCAGGGGCAGATCTGGGCAAGATCGACCACGCCTCTGAGCTGACCGTTGCCAAGAAGCTGGCAGAATGGCCACGTCTGGTTGAAATCGCCGCTCGCACAAATGAACCGCACCGGGTTGCCTTCTATCTCTATGAATTGGCAGGAGATTTCCACGCGCTGTGGAACAAGGGCAATGACGAAACCCAGTTGCGCTTCATTCAGGATGGCGATGTTGCCACAAGCCAATCGAAAATCGCACTGGCCCGGGCTGTTTCTGTTGTGATTTCAGCGGGCTTGGGTATTCTTGGCGTTACCCCGGCGCAGGAGATGCGATAACAAATATCGCCCGAACCGCCGGTCTGAGGCAGACAAGAAATGACCCGCGCGCCACTTTTTACGGCGCAATCGGGCGGTGAGGCGGAAATGGCACGTTACGATTACTCGGGGCAGAATAGCCCCGAGCAGATGCATTACTCGAATCAATCGCATCCTGAAGATGCGTATGATTATCCTGATGAAAGCTATAACTATGATGACGCCCCGCGCGCAGGCGCTGGGCTGGGCCGTATTGTCAACGTGCTTGGGGCGGTTGCGTCTTTGGCGCTGGTCGCCGGAGTCGGCGTTTGGGGCTACCAACTGATCATGCGCGACGTCAGCGGGGTACCGGTCGTGCGTGCCGCCGAAGGACCCATGCGCGTGCAGCCCGAAAATCCCGGCGGGACGCCTGCTGATCATCAGGGCCTAGCGGTGAATGCAGTTGCCGCTGTCGGGACTGCTGCACCGCCAGCAGATCGTCTGATCCTCGCACCGCGCCCCGTGTCTCTGACTGATGAAGACACGCCCATGACCGCGCTTGAGGCCACAAAGGCAGTGCAAATGATTGAGGAACCCGCCACTGATCAGGCGATCGTGAACGCTCTGGCCGAAGGGCTCGCCGCCGAACCTCTGCCTGAACAGACGCCTGAGCAGGGCGTGCAATTGGCTTCCCTAGTCACGCCCGAAGACGAGCCCGCGATTGATCCGGCTGATTACGCCGCGCAACAGCCCGACCCTAAGATTGCTGCACTGCCTGGTGTGCGCCGGTCGCTGCGTCCGCATGTGCGTCCAGCCCGCGCTACGCCAAGTTCTATTTCGTCCAACAGCGCTACGGAAGCTGCGATCAATGCTGCAGTAAAGGCTGCTGTTGGTCTGGATGTTGATCCCGATACATTGACCAAAGGCACGCGATTGGCTCAGCTTGGGGCATACGAAAGTGCAGATGTGGCGCAGGCCGAATGGGCACGTTTGAATGGCCGATTTGGAGAATATATGGATGGAAAACAGCGTGTTATCCAGAAGACCTCAAGCGGAGGACGAACCTTCTATCGTCTGCGTGTCATGGGGTTTGATGATCTGAGCGACTCGCGCCAGTTTTGCGCGGCCCTAGTCGCGCAGGGTGCAGACTGTATCCCGGTCGCCGTCCGGTGAGATTTGGCGCGGTTATCACCGATGCCGAAGGGCTGCGCCTGACGCCGGATGAAAAAGCTTTGTTCAAAGAGATGAACCCGTTCGGGTTCATTCTGTTTGCCCGCAACATCGAATCCGCTGATCAGACCCGCGCCTTGTGCGAGGACTTTCGCGCAGCGGTTGGCCGAAATTGCCTAATCACCGTCGATCAGGAGGGGGGCCGCGTACAACGTCTGCGCGCACCTTTAGCCCGTGAATGGTTGCCTCCTTTGGATCATGTCGCGCATGCCGGAGATCAGGCCGAGCGCGCGATGTATCTGCGCTATCGTCTGATCGCGCATGAACTGCTGGAATTGGGCATCGACAGCAATTGTGCACCGATGGTCGATCTGGCCCGCGAGGGTACTCATGCGTTCCTGAAGAACCGCTGCTATGGGTCCGATCCCGAAAAAGTTTCCGCGATTGGTCGAGCCGTTGCCAACGGACACTTTGATGGCGGAGTGTTGCCGGTAGTAAAGCACATGCCCGGCCACGGTCTGTCGACGCTCGACAGTCATCACGAGTTGCCGCATGTGGATCTTTCTCTAAGTGCACTGGAAGCAGCAGATTTTGCACCATTCCGCGCGCTGAACGACTTGCCGATGGGGATGACGGCGCATTTAGTTTATGACCAGATCGATCCAAGGCCCGCGACGATTTCTGCTGGAATGATGACGATGATTAGGGAGCGCATCGGTTTCGACGGTCTGATTATGACCGACGATATCACGATGAAAGCCCTGAACGGCGCGCCCGCCGACTTGGCCCGAAAGGCACTGGACGCTGGATGCGATGTTGCTTTGCACTGCAACGGGGCCTTTGAAGAACGCGCGCAAGTGCTCGAAGCCGCTGGTGAGATGTCGGATGCGGCACAAGCCCGCGCAGATCGGGCGCTGGCCCGGAGACAACCGCCACAGGAACTTGACATCCAAGCCGCCGAGGCGGAACTATCTGCCCTAATGGGCGGGCAGGTATATGCAGGATAACCTTTTCAGCGAAGACCCGGTCTCGGTTGCCGATCGGCTGGCCGCCGAGGCTTTGATTGTGGACGTCGATGGGTTTGAGGGTCCGCTCGATGTGCTTTTGACACTTTCGCGTACGCAAAAAGTGGACTTGCGCAAAATCTCGGTTCTGGCGTTGGCGCAACAGTATCTGACCTTTGTCGAAAAAGCGCGGCAGTTGCGGATTGAGCTGGCGGCGGATTATTTGGTGATGGCGGCCTGGCTGGCCTTCCTCAAATCACGCCTGTTATTGCCTCCGGACCCGGATGACGAAGGCCCATCGGGCGAGGAACTCGCCGCGCACCTCGCATTCCAATTGGAGCGTCTCCAGGCCATGCGCGATGCCGCTGCGCGCCTGATGGCGCGTGATCAATTGGGCCGTGATTTTTTCAAACGCGGGCAGGGTGAGGATGTTACGCGTATCCGCACCGTGACCTATTCAGCCACACTGCTGGACCTGATGCAGGGCTATGCGCGTATCCGCACGCGCGACGAGTTCCGCCCCTTCGTCATGGACCGCGACGCCGTTTTCACCATGGAACAAGCGCTTGAGCGGATGCGGCCCTTGATAGGCTTTGCCGGTGCGTGGACGGATATGGAGACCTACCTGCCCGAAGGCTGGGATGCCGATCCGGTGCGGCGACGCTCGGCCACGGCTGCAACCTTCGCAGCTTCGCTTGAGCTGGTGAAAGAAGGACATATGGAGATCAAGCAAAGCGAGACCTTTGCGCCGATCCATCTGCGTAAGAGGACTGAGACACGTGACTGACGCCAACGAAGAGACAGGCACACTGTTCGAAGCGCCACCCTTGGCGGAACAGGAACGTATGGTCGAGGCCGTGCTGTTTGCCAGCGCCGAGCCAGTGACGATTGGTGATCTCGAAGCGCGTATGCCCCATGGCAGCAATGCCGCGCAAGCTGTTGAATCGCTTCAGAAACGGTATGAAGGGCGCGGGGTGCGTGTGGTGCGCGTTGGTGAGGCTTGGGCGATCCGCACAGCCCCCGATCTTGGCTTCCTGATGCAGAAGGAAACGGTTGAGACCCGCAAGCTTAGCCGGGCGGCCATCGAAACGCTGGCGATCGTGGCTTATCACCAGCCCTGCACGCGTGCGGAGATCGAGGAAATCCGGGGCGTGTCCGTTTCGCGCGGCACCATTGACCAACTGCTTGAGATGGAGTGGATCCGACTGGGCCGCCGTCGCATGACACCAGGCCGTCCGGTGACATTCGTCGTAACGCCTGAGTTTCTGGATCATTTCGGGCTGGAAAACGCCCGTGACCTGCCGGGCCTGAAGGAGTTGCGCGCAGCCGGATTGCTGGAGAATCGCCCACCCCCTGGTGCTGTGCCGCTGGGCGAAGGGCAGGGTGATGACGAGGACGAAGATCAAACCGAGCTGTTCGAAGAAGAGTGATCGGACGGCCCTTTTATTGCCGCAGATCGCACCTATCCTAGGGTGCACATAACGGAGTTGAGCCAATGAATGCCAATCGGATCATCGATATGATCGTGCGCCGGGTGATGCGTCGCCTGGTGAACCACAGTGTGGACAAGGGTATTGATATGGCCAGCAAGGTGGGCCGCAAACCGGGGCAGTCTGATGTTGAGAATGGCCCCGAGGCGGATCGCCAGATGCGCGATGCGACCAAGCGCCAAAATCAAAGCGCAAAGCAGATGCGGCAGGTGTCGCGTCAGATGCGTCGGTTCATGAAGTTCTGAAACTCAGCCCACAGCTTTGAAATGCTTGGACAGTTTCAGGCCTTGACCCTGATAGTTCGAGGCAATCCCAGCACCATATAGCTGTGTCGGCATTTCGGCCATCTTCTCATAAACCAGGCGCCCGACGACTTGTCCGTGTTCCAACACAAATGGCGCTTCGTGGCAGCGCACTTCCAGCACCCCGCGTGATCCGGCGCCGCCTGCTTCGGCATGTCCAAAGCCCGGGTCAAAGAATCCGGCGTAATGTACCCGGAACTCGCCGACCATAGCGAGATATGGGGCCATTTCAGCAGCATACATTGGCGGGATATGCACCGCTTCGCGGCTGACGAGAATGTAAAACGCGCCGGGGTCGAGGATGATGCGACCATCCTTGGTATGCACCTCTTCCCAGTATTCCTGCGGGTCGTATTCGCCGATCCGATCCAGATCGATCACTCCGGTATGGGGCTTGGCGCGATAGCCGACCAGATCGGTATCGGGCAGTTGCAGATCGACCGAAAACCCCAACCCGTCCTGAATGACGGCTGGCCCATCAACCAACGGCGTTTGACCATGCAACGCGGTCAGCTCGGCGTCGCTGAGTACCGCCTGACCTTTGCGGAAACGGATCTGATTCAGACGCATTCCGGGGCGCACCAGAACCGAGAACGATCGCGGGCAGATCTCGGCATAAAGCGGACCTGTGTAGCCTGCGGGAACCCGATCAAACTCGGTTCCGCCATCGGTGATCGTGCGCGTGAGCAAGTCGAGCCGCCCGGTCGAGCTTTTGGCATTGGCCACCGCACTGACGTCATCGGGCAGGGCGAGTGATTCCATCAGCGGTACCAGATAGACACAGCCCTTTTCCAGAACAGCGCCTTCAGTGATGTCGATGCGGTGCATCTCAAACTCGGCCAGCCGGTCTGCGACAGACCGTCCTTCGCCTGCCAGAAACGACGCGCGCACCCGGTAAGCCACTGTTCCCAAACGTAGATCAAGGCTTGCCGGCTGCACCTGTGCAGGGATGATGTCTGGGCTTGCGGCGATCTCACCGCGTGCAATCATCGCCTCAAGCTGTTGATTTGGGCAAACACCTGTCATCTCGATCCCCTCTGCTGCCAGAGCGGGATCTGGCCTATGTGCCATAAACGTCGGTGTGATTTGGTCGGGCTAGCAGGACTCGAACCTGCGACCTTCCGTCCCCCAGACGGACGCGCTACCAGGCTGCGCCATAGCCCGACGTTGAGGTGTTCATAAAGACTTTCCCGGCGGGGGCAAGAGGAAATCATCGCCTTTTTTGCTATCCCGCCGTGTGGTGTTCGACGCGATCCAGCCACCTGCGCAGGTCCTTGGCGATGGGTGCAATCTGGTGCAACAGCTCATCGTCATACTCGTCACGATTCCATGCCAGCGAGGCAATACCACCCATCAGCGGCGCTGCATCCAGCTCAGCCGGTATCGGTTTGGGTTCGGGGGTTGCGACGGGTTTCGGAGCCTCTGGGGCAGGGGAATGGGCGGGTTCGCCCAAATCCATGTCGATCTGGTTTGCGGATAGTTCCGGCGCTGAAGCGAACGGAACCACAGTATCGTCGATGCTGGGTGCTGGCGCGTTTTCGTCCAGGCTAGGTGACAGCGATGCAACATGCGCAACGCCCTGTTCCCGAAGGATACGCTGAACACCTTTGATGGTAATCCCGTCCTCGTGTAGCAGTTTCTTGATACCGCCCAGCAGACGCATATCATTGGGGCGATAATATCGCCGCCCACCGGCGCGTTTGACGGGTTTGACTTGGGTAAACCGGCTTTCCCAGAAACGCAGCACATGAGCCTGAACTCCGAGCCAGTCCGCAACTTCACTTATGGTGCGAAAGGCATCGGGGGACTTACTCATAACCTGGATGTCCTGAACTTACTTGCGGTTCCCTGCGGCGACGCGATCCTTCATCAGGTGCGACGGACGGAATGTCAGCACACGACGGGGCTGGATCGGAACCTCTTCACCGGTTTTAGGGTTGCGACCGATACGGGCGGTTTTGTCCCGAACGCTGAAGGTGCCGAATGACGAAATCTTAACCTGTTCGCCACGCACCAGCGCGTCAGACATGTGGTTCAGAACGCTTTCGACCAGCTGTGCGCTTTCATTGCGTGACAGGCCAACCTCACGAAAGACGGCCTCGCTCAGATCCATTCGGGTCAGTGTTTTGTCGCCCATGCTTTTTCCCCTGTTGATGTCTGAGCATATGGCTATGCAAAATTCGCTGTCAATATCAATGAATTGCAGGAGGCTTTGTAAGCCGGATTGTGCCGGTTACCAACGCAGGGCAACCGCACCCCAGGCCAGACCGCCACCAATCGCCTCTGTAACGATCAGATCGCCGGTTTTGATCTGGCCGTTTTGCTTGCCCACCGACAGGGCCAGAGGGATTGAGGCTGCCGATGTGTTGCCATGGTCCTGAACGGTGACCACAACGTTATCCATCGGCAGGCCCATCTTCTTGGCGGTGCCCTGAATAATGCGGATATTGGCCTGATGCGGCACGATCCAGTCAACATCGTCGCTGGACAGACCTGCACGCTCCAGCGCGACTTCTGCGGTTCGGGCCAGTTTCTCGACCGCATGACGGAAGACCTGATTGCCCTGCATCCGCAAGTGGCCGGTGGATTGGGTCGAAACCCCGCCATCAACATAGAGAAGGTCTTTGTAGCGTCCGTCCGAATTCAAGTCGGTCGCAAGAATACCGCGATCATCCGAAGTGCCCTGACCCTCTTGCTCTTCCAGAACCAGTGCGCCCGCGCCGTCGCCAAACAGCACGCAGGTCGACCGGTCGGTCCAGTCCATGATTCGTGAAAAGGTCTCGGCGCCGATCACCAGTACGCGCTTGGCCTGACCGGACAGGATCAGGGCGTTGGCGTTGCTGAGCGCAAAGACAAACCCTGCGCAGACCGCCTGTACATCGAAGGCAAAACCTTTGGTCATGCCCAACCGGGCCTGTACCATGGTTGCCGCCGAAGGAAAGGTCAGATCAGCTGTGGAGGTTGCCAGTACAATCGCGTCGATATCATCCGCCGTCAGTCCGGCATCAGCCAGTGCGGCTTCGGCCGCTTTGGTGGCCAGATCGGAAGTGGTTTCGTCCTCGGCCGCGAAATGTCGCCGCTCGATCCCGGACCGGGTGCGAATCCATTCGTCCGTCGTATCCAGCGTTTTCTCGAACTCAGAGTTCGGTACAACGCGCTCTGGCAAATAATGCCCGACACCTACAACAACTGAGCGGCCTGCCATGCTGGGGTACTGCCTTTTTTGTTATTATTCCGATTGAGACACGGAATGGGCCGCATCTTGTGCAAGTGCGGCTGTTGATGCAACCCGTGCCGCCAATTTTTCGGCGAAACCGGATTCAGCCAGAGTGAAGGCCAGCTTAACCGCTGCGGAAACGCCGGTTGCGTCCGCTCCGCCGTGGGATTTCACCACGGTTCCGTTGAGTCCCAGGAACACGCCGCCATTGACGCGGCGCGGGTCTATCCGCTTTTTCAGACGATTCAACGAGGTGATTGCCAGGATCGAGGCCAGCCGGGATAGAGGCGAGTATTTGAACGCCTCACGCAGCAAATCACCGATAAGGTTCGCGGTGCCTTCACCAGTTTTAATGGCGACATTGCCGGTGAACCCGTCAGTCACGATCACGTCAGCTTTGTCGCCGGGGATATCGCTGCCTTCGACAAAGCCCACGAATTCGAAATTCGCCTGATCGGCAAAGTCCGAAATCATCGCATGGGCTTCTTTCAGTTCGGCGCGGCCCTTGTGTTCTTCGGTGCCGACATTCAGCAACCCGATCCGAGGGCGGCTGAGCGCCATACCGTTGCGCGCGTATGAAGCCCCCATCAGCGCGTATTGCAAAAGGTCCTTGGCATCAGCGCGCACATCTGCGCCGACGTCCAGCATCACGTTGAACCCATGCGGATTGCGCGAGGGCCACAGGATCGCGATGGCAGGGCGGTTCACGCCGGGCAGCTTGCGCAGCCGCAACATGGACATGGCCATCAGCGCGCCCGTATTGCCGCAGGACACTGCGCCGTGCGCTTCACCTGCACGCACCGCTTCCAGAGCGGACCACATCGACGTGCTCTTGCCGCTGCGGACAACCTGGCTTGGTTTGTCTTCCATCGTGACCACGTCCGGGCAATCACGAAAAACGACGCGCCCATCAAGGACACGCCGTTTGGCAACCAGCTTGCGTAGTTCCTGTTCCTGACCGTGCAGGATGAACCCGATCTTCGGGTTCTTGTCCGCAGATTTTGCAATGCCCGCCACAACGACGGCAGGGCCCGAATCTCCGCCCATAGCGTCAACCGAGATGATGATCCGTCCGGTCTGCGTGGGCTGATCCGTCATGCCTTGGCCTGCGTCCAATCAGGCTTAGGCCGCGTCTTCGTCCAGGTCGATTTCGTCGGCCTGAGCGACGACTTCACGATCGTCATAGTGGCCGCAAGATGCGCAAACGTGGTGTGGGCGCTTCAGCTCGCCGCAGTTCGGGCATTCGTTCGGGTTTGCAGCAACCAGAGCGTCGTGTGCGCGGCGGTTGTTGCGACGCGACTTGGAAACTTTGTTCTGTTGGACGGCCATGGTCTCAACCTTTGTCTGATATGGGCTGACAGATTCGCTGTCAGCCGGGTTACGTACTTTGTTTTCTCGTGGTTTGACGCGCGTTTAAGGGGCTTGCCCCGCAATGTCCAACCCAAATTCCAATGAGCGCGCGAAAATACTGCGATTCTCGTCATGTTCAAGCGGTTTTTCTGACGGCCTGCTATGACAGGAAATCCCTCGCCTGTCACTCGTCTTTTTTCATCGCATCCCGCAGCCCCGCCAAACCAGCGAAGGGTTTTACATCCTCATCTGTGAGGGCCTGTTTGCCCGGTTCAGTATAGTCTATCTGGCCCAGCTCGACTCCATCCTTCCGTGGATATTGGGGCAGGGCCAGCGACAGCGCTTCAACCATGATCAGCGCAGGATCGATCTCGGGGCCAAGCGGTTCGGTCTCGTCATCCTCGGGGATTTCGAACTCGGGCTCCTCCGGATCGCTCCAATCAGCCACAAAGACGCGACTCACCGGGGTGTCGATGCGTGTGGTCACAGGTTCCAGCGTCACGACACAAGGTTGGATCACCGTTGCGCCCAGCTTGCTAGAAAGCATCCAATCCCGTTTGCCCTGCGCGCGTAATTCGCCGACAAAGCTGAGCTTGCGCAGGCCAAGCAGTCCGAGCTCTTGTTTTATGGCCTCCAGCGCGTCGCCGGTCGGGCGCAACTCAAACGGGGTCGGAGCGTTTTGCGGCAGGTCTGCGACGCGTAAAGATGTCTGGTTGCTCATTCGTGAGGTTTTCCTGTGTTGAACCGGAGCCTTGGTTTCTGTAATCGGATAGGGTCCGCAAGGGGCCATGGCAAGAGGATGTGCATGTTGAAGGGTTTGAACAGGTTGAAACCAGCGTCGAAAACGCTTGTCTTTGCGGCCTGTCTGGCGGTCGCGGGCGCATGTTCACCAATCTTCAAGAATCACGGCTACGTGCCTCCGCCAGAGGATCTGGCCAAAATCAAGGTCGGCGTCGATACCCGCGATAGTGTTGAAGAAACCATCGGCGCGCCCAGCTCGGCGGGGGTAGTGCGGGATTCGGGCTATTACTATGTCGCCTCGCGCGTCCGTCATTATGGGCCCAAACGACCCGAGGTCGTTTCACGTGAACTGGTCGCGATCAGCTTTGATCAGCGCGGTGTCGTTCGCAATATCGAGCGGTTCGGCCTGGAAGACGGCTATGTCATCGTGCTGGATCGTCGCGTGACCGATTCCAACGTGGAAGACAAAGGCTTCCTGCGTCAGCTTCTGGGTAACATCGGCAACTTCAACCCGGCAAATATTCCTGGCGCAAACAACTAAAGCGACCAATTCTCTTGCAGTGGTCACAGGACAGTCACACATTCTGTAGTAAGGACCAGACAGATGTGACCGGTCAGCAACCGCAGGAGGATGCGACCATGGCGGTTTTGTTGGACAAGGGCCGATATCGCGCCCGCTTGGCGCAAACCAAGCAAGACGTGGCGGCGGCGCAGACGCTGAGGATGCTGACCTTTGCTACTGATGGTCAGGATTGTGATGCTTTTGACGAACGCTGCGCCCATGTTCTGGTCGAAGATCTGCAGGCCGGTGAGGCGTTGGTGTGCTGTTTCCGTGTGCTGACAATGCAGGGCGGCTTCGAAGTCGGACTCAGCTACTCGGCACAGTTCTATGATCTGTCGGCGCTACGCGATTTTACGGGACCGATGGTTGAGATGGGCCGGTTCTGTATCCACCCGGACTACAATGATCCGGATATCTTGCGTGTCGCGTGGGGCGCAATGACGGCGTATGTCGATCAGAACGGGATCGAAATGCTGTTTGGTTGTTCGTCATTCGCTGGAACCGAAACAGCCGAATATCTTGACGCTTTTGCGATGCTCAAACACCGGCATCTGGCACCAAGGCGTTGGTTGCCACGAGTCAAGGCGCCGGATGTGTTTCGCTTTGCGGCGCGTTTGCGCCGACGCCCCGATGTAAAACAGGCGATGCTTCGGATGCCGCCCTTGTTGCGCACCTATCTGATGATGGGGGGGTGGGTCAGCGATCATGCGGTGGTGGACAGGCACATGAACACCCTGCATGTGTTCACTGGCCTTGAAATCGGAGCAATTCCCCCAGCTCGTAAACGGTTGCTGCGCGCGGTGGCTGGGTGATTTGAGTATCTGGGAAAAGGTGAAGTTGGGGCGTTGACGCCTTGCTTTGGCCGGTTTAGCTGGCGGGTATGGCGAGAATTCCTTTATTGCAGATGTCCGGTATCTCTCTGACGTTCGGGGGTGATCCGGTGTTTTCCGATCTGGACCTTGTGGTTCAACCCGGTGATCGCGTCGCGCTGGTCGGGCGGAACGGGTCTGGCAAATCCACCTTGATGAAAGTGATGGCAGGGCTGGTTGAGGCCGATCAGGGTGAAATCGTCATCCCTCCGGGTAAATCAGTGGGTTACATGGAGCAGGATCCCGGAATGCAGGGATTCGCGACGCTTGGAGACTATGCCTCAAGCGGGTTGGAACCGGGTGAGCTGTATAAGGTCGAACGCGCGGGCGAAGGGCTGAAATTCGACCCTGAGCGTGCGGTCGAAACCGCTTCGGGTGGGGAAAGGCGACGCGCCGCCTTGGCCAAGCTGATGGCCGAAGCGCCGGACCTGATGTTGCTGGACGAACCGACGAACCACCTGGATATCGAGGCGATAGCGTGGTTGGAGCGTGAGTTGGGCTCGACCCGTGCAGCCTATGTTCTGATCTCGCATGATCGCGCATTCCTGCGTGCGTTGACCCGTGCGACGCTGTGGATCGATCGCGGAGTTGTGCGGCGGCAGGAACAGGGCTTTGCGGCCTTTGAAAACTGGAGGGACAAGGTCTGGGAAGAGGAGGATCAGCAGCGCCACAAGCTGAACCGCTTGATCAAGTCCGAGTCGCGATGGGCCGTCGAGGGTATCAGCGCCCGCCGCAAGCGCAATCAGGGTCGTGTTCGGGCGCTACAAGCCTTGCGCGCCGAGCGTGCAGCGCAGATCAAACGTCAGGGATCGGCTGCCATGACGTTGGAATCCGGTCCGAAATCAGGCCGCAAGGTCATCGAGGCCAATGGCGTTTCAAAGGCATTTGACTCTCAGCAGATCGTGCGCAATTTCGATCTTCTGGTTCAGCGCGGTGACCGTGTGGCCTTTGTTGGGCCGAACGGTGTGGGCAAGACCACGTTGCTGAAAATGCTGCTAGGTCAGGTCGAACCGGACAAGGGTTCGGTGGTGCTGGGTACTAACCTTGAGATCGCCGTGTTCGATCAGGCGAGGGCACAGCTGGACCCGGAAATGAGCCTGTGGGACAGCTTGACCGGCGATCCCGAGATGCGGGTCTCGGGCAAGGCCGATCAGGTGATGGTCGGCGGGCAGCCCAAGCATGTGGTGGGCTATCTCAAAGAGTTTCTGTTTGATGATGCGCAGGCAAGAGCGGCTGTTAAGTCATTGTCCGGAGGGGAAAAAGCCCGGTTGCTGTTGGCGAAACTGATGGCAAAAACCTCTAACCTGCTGGTGCTGGACGAACCGACCAACGATCTGGATGTCGAAACGCTGGATCTGCTGCAGGAATTGCTGGACGACTATGATGGCACGGTGCTGCTCGTTAGCCACGATCGGGATTTTCTGGATCGTGTTGCGACCACAACCATCGCCATGGAGGGCAACGGGCGCGCGACCGTCTATGCTGGTGGTTGGTCCGATTACATCGCTCAGCGAGGTGATGTAGTTGCGAAAAAGGAAGAAAAAGCAAGGCCTTTAAAACCGAAAGTGAAGCAAGAAGCGAAGGCAAAAGCAGGGCTGTCGTTCTCGGAGAAACACCGACTTGAGAGGCTACCAGCAGAGATCGCGCGCCTTGAAGCCGAGATCGCCAAGCTCGAAGAACTGATGTCTGATCCTGAGCTGTTCACACGCGAACCGATCAAGTTCCAGAAGGCAACCGATGCCTTGGTCGAACGGCAGGAAAAACTGTCAGCGGCTGAGGAAGAGTGGCTGATGCTTGAAGAGAAGGCCGAAGCCGGTTGAGTCCGAGTTGTACAACCTCAATCGACTAGATTGTCTGAGTTGTACAAACCTATGCACCGGTTTGCGCGTGCTCAAATGGGGCGGGCGGGGTTACCGACAACAGTTGCTCCGGCGGGGACGTCCTTCGTGACGACACTGCCCGCGCCGACGATGGCGCGGTCTCCGATAGTAACGCCGGGCATGATGATCGCGCCACCGCCGATCCAGACGTTTTCGCCGATTGTCACCGGGTGGTCGATTTCCAGACCCTGTGCGCGCAGGGCTGGGTCTTTGGCGTGTTGGGCGCAATAGATCTGCACCGTGGGGCCGAGCATCGAGTCACTGCCGATGCGAACAGGCGCGGTGTCGAGAATGACACAGCCCGCATTCAGATAAACCCGGTCGCCCAGCGACAGGTTCATTCCATAAGCGCAGTGGAACGGAGCCTCAAAATAGCAATCTTGCCCGATCCCCGCAAAGAGCGCCGCCAATTCGGGAGCTATAGCCCCTCGGTCATCGGGCGGGCAGGTGTTGTGGGCATGGACCGCGCGGCGTGCTTTCATACGAAGCACTTCCAGTTCGGGGTCGAGGCAGCAATACCACTCGCCTGCCGCCATTTTCTGCCGCTCGGTCATGAAACCCGTCTTAGCGCATCCGCAGGGCACCGTCGATGCGGATGACCTCTCCGTTCAGGTAGCCCATCTCGACGATGAACCCGGCCAGACGACCGTATTCGCGCGGGTCGCCGAGGCGAGCAGGGTTGGGGACGTCCGCCGCAAGCTGTTGCTGTACCTCTTCAGGCAGGCCGGCCAGCATCGGGGTCATGAAGATGCCCGGTGCGATGGCCATCACACGGATACCAGTCGAGGCCAGATCGCGCGCCATGGGTAGCGTCATGCCGACCACGCCGCCTTTCGAGGCTGCATAGGCCGCCTGACCTTTTTGCCCGTCAAAGGCGGCGATGGAGGCGGTGTTAATAATCACGCCGCGCGCGCCATCTGGTTCAGGATCATTCTTTGCCATCTCTGCGGCAGCAAGACGCGAGACGTTGAAGGAGCCGACCAGATTGATGTCGATGGTACGCTGGAACGCCTCCAGAGGGTGGGGGCCGTCTTTGCCAACCGTTTTGGCTCCGATCGCGATCCCGGCGCAGTTCACGGCGGCGGTGATGCGACCCATCTTGTCCATCGCATGTGCAATCGCTGCAGCGACCGAGGCCTCATCCGTCACATCAGTTTGCGCGAAATGTCCGCCGATTTCAGCCGCGACCTGCGGGCCACGCTCGGCGTCGCGGTCAAGGATGGTGACCTGCGCGCCGTTCTCGGCAAAGTGACGGGCTGTGGCTTCACCCAGGCCGGAGGCTCCGCCGGTGATCACCGCAGCTGTGGTTGAGAGTTGCATGGCGGGTTCCTTCCTGATCTGAACACTTGTTCAGATAATCCCAACCATGGCCTCCTGTCCAGTAACAGCTTTGATCAATCAAGCCTGCTGCGCTGCTGCATGGGCGTGACTCCAAAGGCAGCCCTGTACACGCGCGAGAAGTGGCCGGCGCTTTCGAAGCCACAGGCAAAGGCGACCTCGGTCACCGAAGATTCGGTCTGCAACAGCAGATTGCGGGCGCGGTCTAGCCGCAATTCCATGAAGTATTTCTTAGGCGAGGTGTTCAGGAATTTCCCAAACAGGCGCTCCAGTTGCCGGGTTGAGATGCCGATATCGCTGGCAATGACCGAGGGGGACAACGGGCTTTGGATATTGTCGGTCATGATGTGGATTGCCTTGGCCAGATGCACGTTCCGCATCCCGTTACGCGATTGCAGCGAGACGCGCTGATCGGCAGTGGCGTTGCGCACGGCGTTATAGACCATCTGATCGGCCACTGCGACCGACAGGTCGTGGCCGTGGTCGCGTTCGATCAGGTGCAGCATCAAATCGGCGGTCGCGGTGCCGCCCGAGGCGGTCATGTGTTTTTCGTCGGCGACAAAGACGCTGCGAACAAGATTGATCTCGGGGAAGGCCTCCATGAAAGCATCATGGTATTCCCAATGGATCGCCGCCTGCATCCCATCCAAAAATCCGGCCTCGGCCAGCAGCCATGCACCGGAACACAAGGCGCTGATATTGGTGCCCCGTGCCCGCTCTCGTCGCAGGGTTGCGAGCAGCGGACGCGAGACGTGATTGCGCATGTTTATTCCTGATAGAACAAACAGTTGGTCACATTTTGGGATAGATCCCAATCCGCCATGCACCAAAGTGACCGATCCGTTTGAACAGACCGCATGCTCTGCGTGTTCGGACAGGAAGGACCATCGATAAAGATCTTCCTCGGCCAGCAAATTTGCGATCCGCAATGGCTCGACCGCGCAGGAGAAGGCGAGATGCGAGAATTCCTCGACCAGTATGAAGGCGTAGTGCTGTGTTTGGCTCATCGATAGGACCGGAATCAGGGCGTTCTGACAGTTTTCTGCATGCTGCACGAAAACTAACTGTATACAACATGTATTTTTATACGATACCAGAGGGCAAGCTATCGATTCGCGGGATCGTGATGAAGGGGATCGGATGAGGGACGAAGGGAAATCACCAAAAAAGGCGTTGGCTGAGCATCTGAAGATGTCGGTTCTGACCCTGCGTTTGCGTCCCGGAGAAGATTTGGACGAGGCGCAGCTGTCGCAGGCCTTTGGCCTGTCGCGCACGCCTTTGCGCGAAGTGTTCCGGCAGTTGGCCGGTGAGGGGTATCTGGACCTGCGCACCCATCGCGGGGCGCGGGTGTCAGAGATGTCTCATACCACGCTACGCGATTTCTTTCTGGTTGCGCCGATGGTCTATGGCGCGGTGCTGCGTCTGGCCGCGGCGAATGCGACGCACGATCAGATCGATCAGTTGAAAGAGGCGCAAGAGACGTTTCGGCAAGCCTTGCGTACAGGCTCGGCTGAGGAGCGGACGCTGGCCAATACCCGGTTTCACGAGGTGACCGGAGAGATGGCGGGGAATGTCTATTTATCCCCTTCGTTCAACCGGTTGCTGATCGATCACGCGCGGATCGGGATGACATTTTATCGCCCGCAGACCGCACGAATGGCTGAGAACCTTTCAGAGGCGAGCGACCAGCATGACGCCATCATCGCCGCCATCGAGGCGGGCGATGAGGCGGCTGCTGCGCAGCTGGCCGACGACCACTGGACCCTGTCACGCGATCAGATCGAGCTGTTCGTGATGCCCGAGGGGTTGGATTTTCCGCTGGGGCAGGTCCCCGGTAAGACTTCTGCATGAGGGACACATGACTCCGATCTTCAGATTTGAGGGTATTTATACGCCGGTGGTGACACCCTACGCGGCGGATGGTGGCGTGAACTGGGACGCGTTGGCCGAGGTGATCGAGTACCTGATCGAGAATGGTGTGCACGGGCTGATCTCGGGCGGGTCCACCGGCGAAAACTATGCGCAGACCGTCGATGAGCGGCTGGAACTGGCGCGCTTTACGCATGAACAACTAAAGGGGCGTGTGCCTCTGGTTGTGGGAACGGGGGCGATGCTGACCGGGGATTCCGTCGCTTTAGCCTCAGGTGCGCGAGACCTAGGCGCAGATGCGATCTTGTTGGCCAGCCCGCCGTATTCGGTGCCCACCGACCGCGAGAATGCGCTGAATGCGCTGGCAATCGACAAGGCGGCTGACCTGCCGGTGATGCTGTACAACTATCCGCACCGGACCGGCACGATGATGGGGGAAGAGTTCCTGGACCGCGTAGGCCGCAGCCGGAACTTCTGTGGCATCAAGGAAAGCTCGGGCGATATCAACCGGGTTCATCTGCTGGCGCGGGACTACCCGCATATCCAACTTGGTTGTGGCATGGATGATCAGGCGCTGGAGTTCTTCGCCTGGGGAGCGCCGTTCTGGGTCTGTGGCGGGTCGAACTTTCTGCCTGCCGAACACGTGGCGCTGTATCAGGCCTGTGTGATCGAGGGCAACTTTGCCAAAGGCCGCCGCATCATGAGCGCGCTGATGCCGCTGATGCGGGTGCTGGAGCAGGGCGGCAAATTCATCCAGACGATCAAGCATGGCGTCACCATGAACGGGATTGACGCAGGCGTGGTGAGGCCGCCTCTGAAAGGTTTGAACAAAGATGACAAACGCGCGCTGGAGCAGGTGACGCGCGTTCTGAAACGCAAAATCGCAGATATTGTGGCGGAGGGTTAAGGCATGGGCTTGCTGACGAAAGACGAATACGAATCCATCGCTGCGCATCTGGATTTGCCGACGGGCGCGTTCATTGATGGCGGCTATCGCCCGGCAATCTCGGGACAGGTGTTCGAGACTGTGAACCCGGCCACAGGGATGGTGCTGACCAGCATTGCTGCCTGCGGATCGGAGGATGTGGATTTTGCCGTCGAAAAAGCGCGTGAGGCGTTTGAGGATGGGCGTTGGTCAAAGATGCACCCCTCGGATCGCAAGGACATTCTGATCCGCCTGTGCAAGCTGCTTACCCGCAACGCGCGGGAACTGGCGGTGATGGAGAGCATCGATAGCGGCAAGACCATCTTTGATTGCGAAACCGTTGATGTTCCCGAGACGATCCACTGCCTGAAATGGCATGCCGAGGCGATCGATAAGATCTATGATCAGGTCTCGCCCGCCAGCGATGATCACATTGCCATGGTGGTGCGCGAGCCCATTGGTGTGGTTGGGCTGGTCCTGCCGTGGAACTTCCCTCTGCTTATGCTGGCGTGGAAGATCGGGCCGGCGCTGGCGGCGGGGTGTTCAGTGGTGCTGAAGCCGGCGGCCGAGACTTCTCTGACCGCTTTAAAGGTGGCGGAGCTGGCGTCTGAGGCCGGGTTGCCGCGCGGTGTGCTGAATGTAGTGCCCGGCGGTGGTGCCGAGGTGGGCGAACCCATCGGGCGGCATATGGACATCGACATGGTGTCTTTTACCGGCTCGACCGTAACCGGAAAGAAGTTCCTGAGCTATTCCGCTGAAAGCAATGCCAAGGAAGTTGTGCTTGAAATGGGCGGCAAAAACCCGGCCATCGTCTTGCACGATGCGGAAAATCTGGATCGGGTGGCGGCGCATGTCGTCAATGGCGCATTCTGGAACATGGGCGAGAATTGCTCGGCCTCGTCGCGGTTGATCGTGCATAAGGACGTGAAGGCAGAACTGCTGGAACGGATCGCACATCATGCCAAGCACTGGAATGTCGGCGACCCGTTGGACCCAGAGACCCGCATGGGCGCGCTTGTCAGCGAGGGGCATTATTCCAAGGTGTGCGGCTATCTGGATCAGGCCGAGACTGTGCTGATTGGTGGCAAGGCGGAGAATGGGTTTGTTGAAGCCACGGTGGTCGAGGTGCCCGGAGACGATGCCACGCTGGCGCGCGAGGAGATCTTTGGCCCGGTTTTGTCGGTGATCGAAGTTTCGGGCTTTGACGAGGCGATCAGCATTGCCAATGACACCGAGTATGGGCTGTGCGCCTCGATCTTCACGGCCAACGCCAAACGCGCGATCCGGGGCGCGCGGGCGATCCGGGCGGGTACCGTCACGATCAACAGCTTTGGTGAAGGGGATATCACCACACCCTTTGGTGGCTACAAGCAGTCCGGGTTTGGTGGCCGGGACAACTCGGTTCACGCCCATGATCAGTATACCCAGCTGAAAACCATCTGGATTGATCTGGCCGATGACGAAGATGAGGCGGTAGATTGACGATCTACACCGCCAAACGTTTGCCCCGGCAAACCGGCGTGGCAGGATGGAATGCCATCCTGCCTCTGCAGCAAGACCTGCCTCGGCTTGAGCAAGACCAGACCGCAGATGTGACCATCATCGGCGGTGGTTTTGCCGGGCTGTCCGCAGCGCTGAGGCTGCATCAGCTTGATCCGGCGCTGAAGGTTGTGGTGCTTGAGGCTGGGCGCTTTGCGGAAGGCTCTGCCGGGCGCAACTCGGGGTTCATGATCGATCTGCCGCATGACTTGGCCTCGGACAATTACGCCAGCGATGGGCTGGAGGCAGATCGGGCCACAATCGCGCTGAATCGCCAGGCGATTTCCTTTGCGACCCGGGTAGCCGCTGAGTGCGACCTGTCGCCGGAGATGTTCGACCCGTGCGGCAAGATCAACGCTGCTGCGACCGCAGCGGGTGATCGGCACAACGCAGACTACGCAGTGCATCTGGCACGATTGGGAGAGCCCCACGAGCTTTATGATGCACAGCAGATGCAGGCGCTGACAGGCAGCCCGCATTACACATCTGGTCTGTTTGCGCCCGGGACGGTGATGATCCAGCCTGCAGCCTATGTGCGGGCTCTCTCAACGCATCTGGCTGGGCGGATCGGTGTTTATGAAAACTCTGCCGTGACAGGGTTTCGCAAACAAGGCGGTGGCTGGGTGGTCGAGACCGAACAGGCGCGGGTTTCGACGGGGCGGATCGTGATGGCAACGAATGGTCATCTGGAAAGCTTTGGATTTTACCAGCGGCGTCTGATGCACATCTGCCTCTACGCGTCGATAACGGAACCACTGACGCCAGATCAGATCGCCACGCTGGGCGGACAGCCACGCTGGTCAGTAACGCCAGCGGATCCGATGGGCACTTCGGTCCGGCGGGTTTCGGGCAGTTATGGGGATCGCATTCTGATCCGGACCTGTTCAAGCTTTCATCCTGAAATCCACAGCGGCGACAGCCATTTGAAACGGGCAGGCGCGGTGCACGATCGTAAGTTTCAGGCGCGATTTCCCAACTTGCCGAATGTACAGATGCAGCACCGTTGGGCTGGGATGCTGTGCCTCAGCCGCAATGGCTCGGCCGCGTTCGGTGAGATCGAGCAGGGTGTATATGCCGCCTGCTGTCAAAACGGATTGGGTATAGCGCGAGGAACACTGCAGGGAATGGGTGTGGCAGAGCTTGTGCTGGGGAAAGACTCCCAGATTGCAGATCATTTTCTGGCGCAACCGATGCCACCGCGTTTACCACCCGAGCCCTTCGCATCGGTTGGGGCCAATGCGTATCTGCGCTGGAAAGAGTGGCGATCAGGGGCGGAATAGCTTGCAGGCTGGTCAGGGCAGGCTGAGCTTTGCCATCCGTCCGCCATCGATCGTGTAAATTTGACCGGTGACAAAACCCGCTTCCTCGGCTGCCAAGAAAGCGACCAGTGCGGCGACTTCTTTCGGGTCGCCGGTGCGGCCAACGGGATGAATGCGGGCGATATCCCGGCGGAATGCGCCGGGGTCGTTCATGCTCTCGATGAAATCGATGTTGAGGTCTGTGTCGATCCAGCCCGGTGCCACTGCATTGCAGCGAATGCCTTCTGCTCCGTGATCCACGGCAACCGCGCGGGTCAGCCCATGCAGCCCGGCCTTAGAGGCGCAGTAGGCGGCGTGGCCGGGGTTGCTGCCCAACCCCTCGACCGAGCCGATATTGACGATGCTGCCCTTGGTTTTGCGCAGATGTGGCAGTGCAGCCTGGATCAGCAGGAACGGGGCGGTCAGGTTGACCATGAGGTTGCGTTGCCAATCTTCAAGCGGCATGTCGTTGACGGAAGCCTCCTGCATCATGCCTGCATTGTTGATCAGTACGTCCAGCTGGCCCGCGCTGTCCACAACCAGCTTGATGATCTGCGCCGGGCTTTCCGGGTTGGCAAAATCCGCTGGGATAGAGGGGAACTCATCATCTTTACCGCGCTGCGCAGTGTAGACATTTGCCCCTTCTTCGCGCAGCCGCCGGGCGATGGCTTGTCCGATGCCACTGCGGCCACCGGTCACGAGCGCTGTTTTTCCTGCAAATCTTTTCATTGCACCGGCTTGCCCCCATTCACTTCGACCAGAGCACCACACATGTAGCGCGCCGAATCCGAGGCGAGAAAAAGGATCACTTCGGCTATATCTTCGGGTTCGGCGATACGCCCTAAAGGCACCGACTTCCCAAGCTCGGCAATCGCCGTATCAGGATCGAACCCACGTTTGGCAAAGCCCGAACGCAGCATCGGTGTGTTCACCTCGTTCGGGCAAACGGCGTTGATGCGGATGCCCTGATGGGCGTGATCGTGCCCCATGCATTGGGTGAGGCTGGCAATGCCCGCTTTGGTCATGCAGTACACCGCATGATCCGGGCCAGGTCGAAGGCCCCAGCACGAGGCAGTGTTCACAATAGCACCGCCACCCGCCGCCGCCATGATTGGAATCGCAGCGCGGCAGATACGGAAAGGGGCCTCGACATTCACTCCGACGGACAGGGCCCAGTCCTCATCGGATGTTTCAGTCACCGGGCCGCGGGTGATCACGCCTGCATTGTTGATCACGATATCAAGACCACCCAGCGCCTGATGCGCGGCCAAGGCCAGCCCGTCGCAATAGTCGGGATCGCGCAGATCGCCGGGCAGATGCGCCTCGGCTTCAAGGCTGCCCACATCGCGGTCAGCAATAGCCACACGCGCGCCTTCGGCCCGCAGCTGGCTGACGATGGCGGCCCCGATCCCGCCCGACGCCCCTGTGACGAGTGCGGTTTTTTTAGCGAACCTCATTCGTGTACCTCCCCGGGATTTAGTAGGACTGGTTCAGCTCATCCGCAGCCGGTATTTCACGCTCGCGCCGGGCGATGTAATCCAGCAGCTCTTCGTTCTTGGCGATATCGAGCGTTGGTTCCTGATACTCGGCCAGCAGCTTGCGGGCGTGTTTCAGGGCGCGTTCGGTGATTTCAACACAACCCTCAGCCTGCCATTGTTCGATCGAGTTGTTGTCGAACATATCCGGCATGAAGAATGCGCTCTGGAAATTGTCCTGCGTATGCGGATGCCCAAGGTAATGCCCGCCCGGACCGATATCACCGACTGCCGAAACGGCCTGATCGAAATCGCCCCATTTCGGGCCCTCGGCCATGCGATAGGCCATGGCGCATTGTTCTGCGTCAACGATGTACTTGGCGGTCGAGCAGTGCATCCCGGCCTCGTTCCAGCCCGCCGAATGCCAGATGTAGTTGGCGCCGGAATGGATCACGGCCTGCAGAGTGGTTGCGGATTCATAGCCTGCCTGCGCGTCGAACGTCTTGGCTCCGCCCAGAGTGTTTGAGGTACGCCAAGGCACTTCGTAATACCGGGCCATCTGTCCAATCATGAAGTTCATCAGACTGATCTCGGGCGTGCCTGCCATCGGTGCGCCGGATTTCATCGAGACGGTCGACAGGTAGTGCCCGTAGATCGCGGGCGCGCCCTTGCGGATCACCTGCGTATAGGCCAGCGCGCTGAGCGCCTCGGCATTCAGTTGCGCCACGGTCGCCGGAACGCTGGCAGGCGTATTGGCCCCGCCCAGAACGAAGGGCGAGCACAACACCGGCTGCTTTCGGCGACAGAAGGCGCGCATCGCGCCCAACATGGTTTCATCCCAGACCAGCGGCGAATTGCCGTTGCAATTGCCAGTGGTGACCGGGTGATCTTCAAGGAAATCCTCGCCGAACAGGATGGCGCACATCTCCATGACATCTTCGGCATTCTTGGGGCTGGTGGTCATGCCCATGAAGGTTTTGTCAGAGTGCTTCATTGACGAATAGGTAATCCGCAGATGCCGCTGACTGATCGGGTGATCATAGGGCTCCACGATGTGATGGGCCGAGGAATGCAGCGCGGGCAACATATGGCTGAGCTTGTGGAACATCGCCAGATCGTCCAGCGTCGGGTTGCGGCGCACATCTTCCAGATCGCGCAGGAAGGGCGCACCGGTCATCGGCACGAAGATCGAGTGTTTACCGCCCAGCCGCACGTTCTTTTTCGGATCGCGCGCGTGGTAGGTGAAATCTGACGGAATGGTCGCGATCAGCTCACGCACCAGACCGCGATCCAGATAGACGAGTTCGCCTTCGACCTTGGCACCAGCCTTCTTCCAGTCTTCCAGCGCGATGGGGTCACGGAACTGAACGCCTACGTTTTCCAGAATATCCATCGAGGCCGCATCAATGCGTTCAACCTGGGCGCCGTCCATCACTTCGCATAACGGAATGCCTCGGGTCAGGCCCGGCAACATCTCGAAGTTTGGAGCGGTGCGCATGGCGCGCCGGGCAGAGCGCCCTCCGGTACGTGTGGCTGTGGCAGTTCTGGTCATATGGTGCCTCCTTCCGGTTCAGAGTGGAACGGAAAGGGTGGGGTGCACATGCAGGAATGCGAAAGACTGTTGCGAAATGCGACGTTGGGGTTTCGTCAAATAAACGGCAACTCGAAGGAGGTTCACTAAAACATCTCAAACGCATCTTTGTGGGGGGGTGTGTTGGCATCACACAATGGCAGCGAGGCAGACGATCGGGCCAAAGAATTGCGGCCAAAAGTGACTAGTCCACCCGCAGACTGTAGTCTGATTAATGTATCGGCACCATTCGAGACGGGCTTAATCCATGTGGGAGCGGGGCATTAGGAACTCTCAGCAACCAAATCTGATCGTAAGGAGCGTGGCAAAAGCTGCCCTGTCTGTGCGGGTAAAACTGCTGATGGCGTTTTTGGGTATCACCTTGTTGCTTTTGGGATTGGCTCTTTTTGCGGTGTCGGCCTTGCAGCAATCGAACAGGCGTGTCGATGCGATGATCCATGATCAGGAGAGGATTGCATATTTCAACGAAATCCATTTGGCGCTGAGCGAGCTGAACCTGATGAACTTGTCCTTGGTCATCGATCAGACGCCCGGGGACGACTCGGACGAAATTTTTGCATTTTCAACCGGCAATTTCATCGGTCAGATCGAGAACCTGCAGCATCACATCGCGCAAGGGATACGTCGATTCCTGCAGGCGGGCAGCAAAGAGTCCCGAACCATTGATGAAATCCGCGCAGATTTGGGCGACATCAAAACCAAGGCCGCCGCCATGGTGCGGTTTCGAAGAGACGGAGACATGCAGAATCTCGCCGAATTGGGATTGGATCAGATTTTTCGCCAAGTTCGTTCACTGCAAAGCGATGCGTATAATCTTGTGCAGGCCGCCGAAGCAGAGATGCACGACCGGGCAAATAGGAACGCCGAAGTTTACCAGTCGACGCGCAAAATGGTTGTGGCGGCGGCAACAATTGCAATGGGGGCAGCCCTTTTTCTTGGCTACGCGATCTCTTCCTCGCTGATCTGGCCAATGCGCCGAATTGGTCAAACACTCAGCGTTGTCGCCGAAGGAGATTTCGCGACGCGAGTTAATGTCCCCAATCGCGACGAGCTTGGCAAATTGGCAAACGACGTGAATGCAACAAGTGCGCGTCTGGGTGATCTATATGAACAGGTAGAGACCCAGCGAGCCGAACTGGAAGCCGAATACGACCGGTCGGAAAAGTTGCTTTACAATCTGCTGCCGGAAGACATTGCGGTAAGATTGAAGCTTGAGCCAGACCGGACTATCGCTGACAGTTTGCCCAAGGTTGCAATACTTTTCGCTGATATCGTGGATTTCACGCCCCGTGCATCGAAACTGCCACCGGAAGATGTAGTCGGGTTTCTGAACAAGATCTTTCGCCTATTTGACGAACTGGCCGACAAACACGGATTGGAAAAGATCAAGACAATTGGTGATGCCTATATGGTCGCGGCAGGCATGCCGTCTCCGGTCGGCGACCCGGTGCATCGCGTCGCCGAGATGGCACTGGACGTGCAGCGGTCGGTTGCGGAAATGTCACCTGATTTTCCGGATGGGCTTCAAGTAAGAATCGGACTTCACGCAGGGCCTGCTGTCGCCGGTGTCATTGGAAACCAGAAGTTGTTCTATGATGTTTGGGGGGAAACGGTGAACACCGCCAGCCGGATGGAGAGCCACGGTGAACCGGGGAGGATCCAGGTAACGGGTGCCGCAAAAGAGGAGCTTGAAGCGGACTACGACTTCGAACCCCGAGGCGTGGTGGAGATAAAGGGATTGGGTGCTGTGAAAACGTGGTTCTTGATCGGTTCTAAAACCAAAAGCTGACCACTACGTCTCGACCTAATTAATCTGCCACTTCTACTTCAATGGACGGCCACCCGGCGGCGACCGCCCAATTTGGATCAGCCCAATTGAACCAGAGCGTGACGCTTCTTGCCCGCGCTCAGCTTGATCGGCGATGACAACGCGCCTGCGTCGATCATCAAGCCCGCATCTGTCAGCGGGGCATCGTCCAGTTTGGCGCCGTTTTCGGCGATCAGGCGCTTGGCCTCTTTGCCGGATTTGGCGAGGCCGGATTTGACGATCAGCTGGACGATGGACATGCCGTCACCCAGCTCTGATGCGCTGAGGGTCAGGGTCGGGAGGTCTCCGCCAACGCCGCCCTTTTCGAACACCTCGCGCGCGGTCGCCTCGGCGGTTGCAGCGGCTTCTGCACCGTGCAGCAGAGTTGTGACTTCGTTGGCGAGGCGGATTTTGGCCTCGTTGATTTCGGACCCTTGCAGCGCGGCCATGCGGTCGCATTCGTCCACAGGAAGCTCGGTGAAGATTTTCAAGAAACGGCCCACATCGGCGTCGGTCGTGTTGCGCCAGAACTGCCAGAACTCATAGGCGCTCAGCATGTCGCCGTTCAACCAAACCGCACCGCCCTGTGATTTGCCCATCTTGCGGCCATCGCTGGTGGTCAGCAGGGGGGTCGTAAGGCCATAGATCTCGTGATCCAGCACCCGGCGGGTTAGGTCGATGCCGTTGACGATGTTGCCCCATTGGTCCGAGCCGCCCATCTGCAGAACGCAGTTATATCGGCGGTTCAGTTCGAGGAAGTCATAGGCCTGCAGGATCATGTAGTTGAATTCGAGGAAGCTCAGCGACTGTTCACGATCCAACCGCGATTTCACCGATTCAAAGCTCAGCATCCGGTTGACCGAGAAATGCCGCCCGATATCGCGCAGGAAATCGAGGTAGTTCAGGCTGTCGAGCCATTCGGCATTGTTCAGCATCAGCGCGCCGGTTTCGCTGTCATCGTAAGACAGGTATTTCGAGAACACCTGTTTCATGCCAGCGATATTGGCGTCGATCTGTTCAGGGCCGAGCAAGGGCCGTTCGTCTGACCGGAACGAGGGATCGCCCACCTTGGTGGTACCACCGCCCATCAGGGTGATCGGTTTGTGCCCAGTCTTTTGCAGCCAGCGCAGCACCATGATGTTCATCAGGTGACCCACATGCAGAGACTGCGCCGTGGCGTCATAGCCGATATAAGCCGTCTGCACCCCAGAGATCAGCGCGTCGTCAAGGCCCTGATAATCGGTGCAGTCGGCGAGAAAGCCGCGCTCGATCATCGTGGCGATGAAATCCGATTTGGGGTGGTAGGTCATGACGCTCAACAGGCCCTGTGTTCTGGCCCTCTCTGCAAGGGCTGGTGTAAGTCTTAGGTCAGTAATTTCAAAACCAGACCCGCTTGGTTGCACGACGGTAGCTACATTCGTGCGATTGGCCTTCTAATTCCCTAAGTCTCGCAGAATGTCCAGTCATTGCAGAGCAAGTGCAGTCCGCACCGAAACCATCGTGCGGGTAAGTTTTGGGAAAGAAACATAAGGAAACAACGCATAGCGTAGCGCAGAATGTTACTTCAATCTTTGAAGCGCAGAAAATCCTGCCGGAGAACCTCTGCTTCTAGCGTTCAGCGTGTCCAGACAGAAGCGGTTTTTCATTCTTGATGTGGCGTTCAATCAATTGCTTTTGCAGCTTCGCGGACGGGATCGGGCAGGCGGGTCTGGGGGTAAACTCCAGTTCTTCGATCTCGGGAAAGATGCTCAGAATTTCTGTTCGCGCTTCTGCACTGATGGACTTGAGCACTTCCGGTCCGGTAAACAGGCTTTCCGATGGTGCGCCTTCGGCATAGATCACCTCGTGCTGCCCGAAAAGGAGATGAAAATACTCGACACTCCGGGCATCGTGATCGATGAAAATACCGGGCAGCGAAGTCAGATTAACGGCGGGTACCAGAACTTCGGAAGTCCTGAACATACGCTCGACGATCTTTGAAGACACTAGCATCCGGTGCTGCCGGGACACCACAAGATCACGCTGAGGCAAGCCGAGACCCAACGCTCCGGCGCTGATACGAACCGGGCGCAGTTTGGGGTTTGCGGCCAGTTCCGGGGCAGATATCGTACGGCGAAACACCCGCAGCAGGGTGGCAAATCCGGGCCCATCACCTGTGGGATCAAACACTTCGATCTCATCGCTGGCTTTCAGATCCTCGACCGCCTTATGGCCACCCCTTACCCGAATATTCGTGCCACTGGTGAAACAGGGAACAAAGTCGTCAACGGGCAGATTTACGACTGGACTGGCGAAGGCACCGTCACCCAGCGCCGTGATCGTCAGTGTTGTGTTGAGCGGGGGGACATCCCCCAAAAAGCCGATGAAGAACCCTTGCTCGGCTCCGCCGCCAAACGCGCCGTTGCCGCTGGAATCATAGTCGAAAACACCAATCGTATAGGTGTTGGTGCCATCCGTGACTATGTAATTGTAGTCCCAGGCAATTGCATTCCCCAGATAGGTTTGCGTGGGGTCGTCTGGGAATTCGTTGTTTACACCGTCTCCTTCGATGGTGTTGGGGTCAACACCATCAGTAATTTCGATCGTATTGTACGCGGAGATCTGAAATGTCGTTCCAACGCCGCCGAATTGGGCCTGGTTCGTGGTCAGAGTCGTGTCCGTCCGAAATGCACCGTATATGTTTGGCATAAACCCTGTTCAGGCCAATTCACTGCCGCTTTTTACTAAGCGGTATGAACCTACTCACCCGTCCTCAATTTGTTGTCTGTGCTTTGCTGCATATTAATATCTCATCTATAAGCATTGGTGCAACATTTGCGAATATCCGGGGTTTTGAGCCTGCGCTTTTATTGCACTGAACATCCCAAAGTACCTGCCATTATTCAGTCGCTTTGTTTCAATGAAAATCTGACGAAGCTGAGCTATATGGAATGATCGTAGGTGCTTCAGATCAAGTGGAACACTGAAACCGGCGACGGGCATTCTTGGGAGAGCTTGGCACCAGCTGTAGCGATCTGCGAACATGTGGTAATGGACTTTGTACAGCTCTTTCATGAGCACTCGGAACTGCGCTGCGTTTGGGAACGCCTTGTCGCCTTCATTCGCGGTCTCGTACCTTTCGGAACTCTGTAGCGGCGCACGGTACAGGCGGGGGAAGAGGCAAGGAAAAGGCACCTTTTCCAAGAAAAATGAAGCTCGCGCATGATGTGTCTTGCCTTGGCTTTGCATTACCGTGCAGGTTGTGCTCAGAACCCGGCGAAACGGGTGGAGAGACGCAATACGAGGTCGGCGTGGGCAGGGTCATCAGCAAATCGGGGGCGATCAGAGCGTTGGGGGCCATGTCGGGCACATCGCTGGACGGTGTGGACGCTGCGGTCGTTGAAACCGATGGGCAGCAGATATTCGGCTTTGGTCCCAGCGGGTATCGCGCTTATTCCGAAGAAGAGCGTGCCTCACTGCGCGCGGCGCTGGGGCTTTGGCATGGACCAAAGGTTGATATTTCGGCTGAATTGGTGACCCGGGCACATGCCGAGGTTCTTTCAGAGTTCGAAGAGGTCGATCTGATCGGCTTCCACGGTCAGACATTGGCACATGAGCCGCGTGGGCGTGGCACGTTGCAGGTGGGTGACGGGCTGGGTCTGTCGCAGGCTTTGGGGCTGCCGGTGGTCTGGGATTTTCGCAGCGATGATGTGGCGCTGGGCGGAGAGGGTGCGCCTCTGGCCCCGTTCTTTCATTTCGCCTGCGCCAAATGGATCGGGGCGGAAGAGCCGCTGTGTTTCCTCAATTTGGGCGGTGTTGGGAACCTGACCTATGTTGACCCGTCTTTTGACGGGCCTGAAGCGCCAGGGGCGTTGCTGGCTTTCGACACCGGACCTGCCAACGCGCCGGTTGACGATCTGATGCAGGCGCGGTTGGGGTTGCCGATGGATCGGGACGGCGCGCTGGCCCGAGAGGGTACGGTCGAGACCGGCGCACTGGAGCTGTTTCTGGCCGAGCCCTATTTCAACCGAATGCCGCCCAAATCGCTGGACCGGAATGATTTCTCGGAAATGATCGGTCTGGTGACCGAGCTGAGCGATGCGGATGCGGTGGCCACGTTGACCGGGATGAGCGCTGCGGGTGTGCTGCAGGGGATGGAGCATTGTCCCAAGCCGCCTGTGCGCATGCTGGTTACCGGTGGCGGACGTCACAACCCAGTGCTGATGGAAATGCTGCGCGTGTCGCTGGATTGCCCGGTCGAACCGGTTGAGGCGGTTGGGCTGGACGGAGACATGCTGGAAGCGCAGGCCTTTGCCTACCTTGCCGTGCGTGTGGCGCGGGGATTGCCGACCTCTTGCCCGGGTACCACCGGGGTAAGTGCGCTGGTCGGGGGCGGTGTCGTGTCGTCTCCGGCGAGGGGTGTCGTGGTGAGCGGGTAGGGGGCTCTGCCCCCGTCGCTGCGCGACTCCCCCGAGGTATTTTTGGCCAGATGAAGAGGCGGATCTAGCGATTTAGGGCGCGGGCGTAATCCAGGGTGAATTCGGTGTAGCCGTCCGAGGTGGATTGCAGGTGTGCCTGGGTCCAGCGGTGGAAGGCTGGAAGGTGGTGGAAAGGCACGTTTGGAAAGGCGTGGTGTTCCGCGTGGTAGGGCATGTTCCAGGCCAGAAATCGGATCATTCGATTGGTAAAGGTGGTACGGGAGTTTTCGAGCATATTTGCCACCGGCGGGCAGAGGCCGTGTTCAGCCAGCAGGTATAGGCGCAGGAAAGGCTGGCCGATAAGGGCGGGCAGAAGCCAGAGCCAGAACAACAAGGGGCTGAAGAACAGGCTGAGTGCGGCCAGGGCATATAGTGTAGATAATATTCGGGCTTCGGTTCGTATGGCGCGGTGCTGGCGGGTTGGCAGGTAAGCGGCGTCAATCCTGCCGCGCGCGTTGTCGGTCAACACACGGGCCATACCCGTCCAATATGGCCAGCCGCTGAGATAGATCGCAAGGCTGCGCCAGTTTTCGGGGCGGGGTTTGCCGCCAAGTTCCGGGTCTTTGGTCGGGTGGTTTGTCCATTTGTGATGGGCAAGGTGAAAGTAGCGAAACCATGTGAACGGCAGGCAGATGGGAATTGAGACAAGGTGCCCAACCGCTTCGTTGATCCAAGGGGTTTTGAACGGCGTCTTGTGGGTGCATTCGTGGCTGAGCGTAAAGAGGAAAACCAGCAATAGGCCTTGCGGCAGGAGCAATAGTGGCCAGAGGGGAACCTGTAGGATGATACCGGTGCTGGTTGCTGTCAAAGCGCCGAAATAGATCGCTAGATGTCTGAGACCTGCCATGTCTGACCGCTGTTGCAGCCTGTCCTTGGTCTCGGGCGGGATCGCGGCGATCAGGGCGCGGTGGTCCATGGAATTACACTCTTGGAATATCAAAGCCGGGTGGCGCGAGTTCAAATCCGTCAAAATCAAATCCCGGTGAAACAGTGCAACTGACCAGCGTGTAGTCTCCACTGCTGCGCGCCGCCTGCCAATGGCCCTTGGGTACAATAAGCTGCGGTGCGCCTTGGGTCAGATCAGGTGTGAGGGTGTGGTCTTTGGCAGGGCCTGTATCGGAGGCGCTGAGCGAGAGGATCAGCGGAGCGCCGGAATGGTAGAGCCAGATCTCGGTCGCATCTACCTTGTGCCAGTGGCTGCGCTCACCCTCTGCCAGTAGGAAGTAGATGCAAGTGCCGGTGGCACGTCCGGGATTGTCGGCGCGCCAGGTCTCTTTGAACCAGCCGCCTTCGGGGTGCTGCTGCAGGTTCAGGTGTTGGATGATGTCTTGCGCGGTCATGGAAGCCTCGGGTCTGTTTGTGGGATTATGCACGCACGCGCACGATCTGCTATGGCAATTGTGTATGCAGAGCATATGTTTGCCGCATGACTTTGACGATCCCGTTTGACAACAGCTATGTTCGCCTGCCGGACACCTTCTTTGCGCGGCAGGGGCCTGTGCCTGTGCGTGCACCGAAGCTTGTTGCCTTCAACAGTGATCTGGCGCGACTGTTGCGGATTGCGCCGGGCGACGTAGAAGAGATGGCGCAGGCTTTTGCGGGCAATACTGTGCCCGAAGGGGCCGAGCCGCTGGCGCAGTTATATTCCGGGCATCAGTTTGGCACCTATAACCCTCAACTAGGAGATGGGCGCGCGGTTTTGTTAGGTGAGACGGTCGGAACCGACGGGATTCGGCGGGATATTCAATTGAAGGGCTCAGGGCAGACACCTTTCTCGCGCCAGGGAGATGGACGTGCCTGGCTGGGGCCGGTTTTGCGCGAATATGTGGTTTCCGAGGCGATGCATGCGCTGGGCATTCCCACCACGCGCGCCTTGGCAGCGGTTGAAACCGGAGAGATCGTGCTGCGCGAGGGTCCGATGCCCGGGGCGGTACTGACACGTGTGGCGCAGAGCCATTTGCGGGTGGGCACGTTTCAGGTGTTTGCAGCGCGAGGGCAGATAGAGAGCCTGCAACGGCTGACTGAATATGCCGTTCAGCGCCACTATCCTGAGGCGGACGGGGCTATGGGTTTGTTGCGCGCGGTTCGGGATGCGCAGGCCGGGTTGATCGCTCGATGGATGAGCGTGGGTTTCATTCACGGGGTCATGAATACTGACAACAGCTCGATCGCCGGTGAGACGATCGATTATGGCCCATGTGCGTTCATGGACAGCTATCACCCGAATACAGTCTATAGCTCGATCGACCGGATGGGGCGGTATGCCTACTCGAACCAGCCTGAGATTGCGGTTTGGAATCTGGCGCAGCTGGCAACGGCCCTAATTCAGCAGTTTGAGGACAAGGACGCAGCTGTCGAAGAGGCCACCGAAATTGTCCATGCCATGCCTGCGTTGATGCAGGCACATTGGCTGGAACATTTCAGGGCCAAGATCGGATTGGTTCGGGCAGAGGAGGGGGATCTTGAAATGATCTCGGACCTGTTGACGCGGATGGCGCAGAATCAGGCGGATTTCTCAAACACGTTCCGCGCGCTGGGCAGCGACCGCGCGCGAGACCATTTTGCCGACCCGGCGGCTTTTGACGAATGGGCAAAGGGGTGGCAGGAACGCTTGGCGCGTGAGGATGCGCCTTCGGACGTGATGGATGCGGCCAATCCGGCCTTCATTCCACGCAATCATCGGGTGGAGCAGATGATTCAGGCTGCGGTGCAGGGCGATTACGCACCGTTCAATCGGCTGAATGAAGTGCTGTCACGGCCGTATGAGGATCAACCAGAATCAGCTGACCTGATGCGCCCTCCGGCGAAGAACGAGGTCGTACACGCGACATTCTGCGGTACGTAACAAAGAGACGGTTTCTTATGAAGAAACCGAGCCTGAAACTTTTGAAGTTTCAGGTTTCGAGGCTATCGGGGCGTGTCTGCAAAGGGTTCGGCGATCACCTGACACGCATCTTCATAGACAACGTAGCCGATCCGGTCTGATCGCAGAGTATCGATCTGATATCCGTTTTCTTTGAGCAGTGCGACCATCTCATACGACTTGCCCAAAACCTCATTGGCTTCGGGTTTGAACCAGCTGAGGCCTTTGGTGTTGCGTTGAAAGGCGCCTTTAGATTTTGTCCTGTTGAAACGATAGGGGATTTCAAGGTTTTCCCGGAACCAAGCCAGTAGCGCCTCAATTCGATCGAATGTGTATTTATCCAGAGCGGTGGTGTCGCGCAGGTCGTAGGCAGCGCAGAAGAACCCCTGACGCGCGTCCATATCTTCTATCTTGATCGGGTGGACAAACCTTATGAACATGATCGTGAAGGTGGCCGAGAGGCTGCGCGGGCTCAAGGCCGTTTTGCACAAATGTTAGCGGAGCAAGCGGCGCGTTGCCATTCAGCGCTGGGTTCGGCTTGCACTTGTCCGACCAGTTGGCGATCTTGGGTTAAATCAGTTTAAGTGTGCCGATGACCTACCGCTCGACCTTGCGCCTTGCCAGTTACAACATTCAGAAATGCGTGGGCCTCGATTTCCGGCGGCAGCCGCAACGGATATTGCAGGTCATCGAAAGCATGCAGGCCGATATCGTTGTTTTGCAGGAGGCGGACAAACGATTGCCGCCCCGTCCTGCCGCTTTGCCACATTTCATGCTGGATGAGGCCGGGTGGCAGATCGTGGACTTGGGCGGTGCCGGTAGTCTTGGTTGGCATGGCAACGCGGTGATCTGGCGTGGGGACGCCATTCAGGTGCGTCAGGCAGGTCATCATGATTTGCCGGGTCTGGAGCCCCGCGGCGCCGTGCGGGTCGAGTTTGATACGCAGATCGGGCCTTTGCGGGTGATGGGGATGCATCTTGGGCTTTTGCCGGCGTCGCGACGCCAACAGATCAGTCATATCCGTCGATGTGATTCTGATCTGGAACACATGCCCACCGTCTGGGCCGGGGATTTCAACGAATGGTCACGCCAGCCGGTTCTTGATCATTTGGCCCCGGACATGCAGTTTCTGCCACCGGTTCCTAGTTTTCCTGCCGCGCAGCCGTTGGGGGCACTGGACAGAATCGCGGTGGGTCAGGGGCTTGAGGCTGCACTGCACGGGGTGCATGATGCGCGGCCCGCGCATATCGCCTCGGATCATTTGCCGGTCTGGGCCGATCTGCGACGCATCGCCTGACCGCAAAATCGTCTGTGGCGCAGGGCGCGTAGACATATTAAGACAGAACACCGAACAGTCCCGGGGGTCACCATGTCCGACACGATTATCGAACGTTGCGAAGCCAAGGGCCTGCGCATGACCGGCCAGCGGCGGACCATTGCACAGGTCTTGCAGCAAAGCGAAGATCACCCGGATGTAGAAGAGCTTTATGCCCGTGCTTCAGCCGAAGATGCGGGAATTTCGATCGCGACAGTCTATCGTACCGTGAAGTTGTTCGAAGAGGCCGGGATACTTGAGCGGCTGGAGTTCGGCGACGGGCGCGCGCGATACGAAGATGCAGAGCGTGATCACCACGACCACCTGATCGACATGCAGTCAGGCGAGGTGATCGAGTTTGTCGACCCTGAGATAGAAGCGCTGCAAGAAAAGATTGCGGCCAAGCTTGGCTACAGGCTGAAAGGCCATCGCCTTGAATTGTACGGCGTACCGTTAGAAAAAGACTGACACATCACAAAAATCGATCGGTCGGTGAACGCGATTTCATCGAACATGTCGTAATACTGCTTGCGACGTCGCAAAGGTTGCGGTTTTGCTGCCGGAAAGGTCCGCCTGTCAGCGGCCTGTTCCAATGGAAACGCGCATGAACAACGTAAACGGCATTTTGCTGATCATCGGCTCGATGGCGGCCTTCGCGCTTGAGGACATGTTCATCAAGCATCTCTCGGTCAGTGTGTCGACCGGGCAGATCATGATCGCATTGGGTCTGATCTGCGGGGCTGTGTTCACGCTTATGTCTATGGCAACACGCAAACGCATCTTCGACCCGGTCGCGTGGCAACCTTTGCCGCTGATCCGTGCCGGGACCGAAGCCTTTGGTGCACTCAGCTTCGTGACCGCGCTGTCACTTGTTGATCTGTCGACTGTGGCGGCGGTTTTTCAGGCGATGCCACTATTCGTCACGATGGGGGCAGCACTGTTTCTGGGTGAGCAGGTCGGTTGGCGCCGTTGGAGCGCCATCGGGATCGGCTTTGTCGGCGTCTTGATGATCATCCGCCCCGGGTTCGAGGGATTCCAGCCGGAATCATTGTTTGTTTTGGTATCGGTCGTTGCGATCGCGGCACGTGATCTGATCACACGCAGGTTGGATGTTCGTGTGGCCTCGTCGGTCGTCGCATTGCAGGCCTATATCGGAGTGGCGCTGGCTGGTGCGGCCCTTATGGTGTTCACAGCACAGCCCGTTGTGCCGCTGCAAGCTGCGCAGATCGGGCCTTATCTGGGTGCCATTGGGTTCGGCGTATTGGGCTATTACGGTATCGTAACCGCGATGCGGATTGGCGAAGCCTCAGCGCTGACGCCGTTTCGGTATACCCGGTTGGTGTTCTCGATCACGGCCGGGATGCTGATGTTTGGCGAACGCCCCGACAGCATGACGTTGGCCGGTGCCGGTCTGATTATCGGATCAGGTCTGTATACTTTCATTCGAGAACGCCAGCTGGCGCGGGCATTGGCAGTGGCCTAAGCGCCCGCGACCTGTTGGCGCAAACAGCAAACTGTTAGCCCTAAAGGCTGAAAAATATAAGTGTTAGCGATAACGGAAACGGTTTACTTTTCGTCGGGTGCTGCTATGAGGCATACAATCGTTGCCATATTGGGACCCGTATCATGAGCACCATCATCGACATCCACGCACGCGAAATTCTGGACAGCCGGGGCAACCCGACTGTCGAAGTGGACGTGATCCTGGAAGACGGCACCATGGGCCGCGCCGCAGTACCTTCGGGGGCGTCTACGGGTGCTTATGAGGCGGTTGAAAAGCGGGACGGCGACAAATCCCGTTACATGGGCAAAGGCGTGCTGGAAGCGGTCGCTGCGGTGAACGGAGAAATCGCAGAAGAGCTGGTCGGCTTTGACGCGACCGAGCAGGTGGCCATCGATCAGGCGATGATTGAACTCGACGGGACCGAGAACAAAGGCCGTCTGGGTGCCAACGCCATTCTGGGTGTCTCGCTGGCGACCGCAAAGGCGGCGGCGGATTTCACCACCCAGCCTCTGTATCGCTATGTCGGCGGTACGTCGGCCCGTGTTCTGCCCGTTCCGATGATGAACATCATCAACGGAGGTGAGCACGCGGATAACCCGATCGACATTCAGGAATTCATGATCATGCCGACCTCGGCCGCGAATATCCGCGAAGCCGTGCGCATGGGGTCGGAGGTGTTCCATACGCTCAAGCGCGAACTGTCGGCTGCCGGACTGGCCACCGGAGTGGGGGACGAAGGTGGTTTTGCCCCTAACATCGCTTCGACCCGTGAGGCACTGGATTTCATCCTGCAGGCGGTCGAAAAAGCGGGCTACAAACCCGGCGAAGAGATCCATCTGGCGCTGGACTGCGCCGCCACTGAATACTACCGCGACGGAAAATATGTTCTGTCGGGTGAAAACATCTCGCTGACCTCAGAGGAAAACGCAGAGTATCTGGCGACATTGGTCAAAGATTACCCAATTATCTCGATCGAAGACGGTATGTCCGAGGACGATTGGGATGGCTGGAAAGCGCTGACTGATGCCATCGGCAACGAAGTACAACTGGTCGGCGACGACCTGTTCGTAACCAACCCAGAGCGTCTGGCCGAGGGAATCGATCGTGGCTGTGCCAACTCGATGCTGGTCAAGGTGAACCAGATTGGATCACTGACCGAAACTCTGCGCGCCGTCGATATGGCCCACCGTGCACGGTATACCAACGTGATGTCGCATCGCTCGGGCGAGACCGAAGATGCCACCATTGCCGATTTGGCTGTGGCGACCAACTGCGGGCAGATCAAAACCGGCTCGTTGGCGCGGTCGGACCGGTTGGCCAAATACAACCAGCTGATCCGCATCGAGGAATCGCTGGGTGAGGTCGCAGAATACGCCGGCGCGTCGATCCTGAAGCGCTGAGTTTGGCGTACTTGGTAAAACCAGATCAGGCCCCGGTAGAACGCCGGGGCCATTTTTTTCTTTGAGTCATTACCGATCCGTCTAAGCTGGGCATCGAAGGCCAACATGGGAGAGGGCGATTTATGACAACATTCAAACGCATCGTTGGCGCTGGGGCGCTATTGATCTTGCCTCAGCTTGCAGGGGCTGATCGTCCGCCTCAGGCAGTGTGCCAGAAAATGGTGGAAGGCGATCCCAGCGGGCAGGTCACGATGGAGGAATGCCTGTGCACCTATAACGTCGCCAACACGGTTTTGGACGATGACATCAAAGAATTATTGTTCGAGTCCTGGTACACCGGTGAGAACATAACTGAACAGTTGAATGCGCTGCCCAAACCCAAACGCGTGCCCCGGCAGTTCAAGACCATGGAGCAGACGTTCAATAAGAACTGCCGCTGATCGTTGAGCTAAACAAACATAAATGTCGTTATGTGTGAACTTGTTCCTATTGCGGCGCTGTGACTCCCGATAGTCTGCAAGCATCGCAGAAAGGGGGACGATATGTCTGCTTCAAAGGTCTTTCTCGTAATTTCAATGCTTTGCGCGGGGATGCTGGCCGCATGTTCAGAGCCTGGGACCTATCCGATCACAGGGATGCAGGTTTCGCAGGATGATCCTGTGCAGGAAATGGCAAATCCGGCGGTAATCTTCCGGGGGGAATCGCGCTAAAGCGATTTGCTCATCAGCATGTAGCGATCGCGCGGTTTAAAACCTGACCGCAGATATAGTTTCTGCGCGGTTTCGTTGGTTCGATCGACCTCAAGATGCAGGGCGGTCAGACCGGCCTCGGCCAGCGCCTTGGGGAGATCATGCAGCACTTCGGTGGCGATACCGCGTCCGCGGACGGCGGGGCGGATGTAAATCTCATCTACAAAGGCATCCATGCCACCAAACTCGACCGACCAACCGAAGGTGAGGATGACATAGCCCAGCGGTGCGCGGCCCGGACCGATCAGATATATGCACCCATGGGGTATTCCATCCAGCAGAGGGGCCAGCGCGTTGCGACGTTTCTCGTCATCCTGCGCGATGCCGGATTCCGAGTGAAACGCTGCGACCAGCGCCATCAGTCGGTCCAGATCGTCGGGGCGGGCAAGGCGGAGTGCGGCGGTCATAGGCGGGCAAGTCTTTCTGTGAGCAGGTCGAAGAAACCTTGGGCATCCACGTCTCCCATGAACATGGCGTTTGGTGCGCGATCAGTGACCCTCCACCAGTCGGCCACTGTCATGCCCAATGTCAATTCAGATTGGGTTTCGATCTCAACATTGATGTGGCGGCCCGAGAACAACTCGGGTCGGATCAGATAGGCGGTGACGCAGGGGTCGTGCAGCGGTGCGCCCTCCGATCCGTATTTTTCCTTGTCGAAACGTTCGAAGAAATCGGTCATTTCTGCGACCGCATGACCAACCTTGCTGTCCAATGCCCGGAATGCATCGTTGCGATGGGGCGTGACCAGCGCGTCGTGGGTGACATCCAGCGGCATGACTACGATGTGAATGCCGGATTTAAACACGATTTCAGCAGCTTCCGGATCGACATAAATGTTGAATTCGGCTGCTGGTGTGATGTTTCCAACCTCGAAATAGGCGCCGCCCATCAATACGATCTCTTGCACCCGGTCGATGATATCGGGCGCATTCTGGAACGCAGTGGCGATGTTGGTCAGCGGCCCCAGAGGGCAGAGCGTCACAGTGCCGGGCTCATGTGCGCGTAGGGTATCGATGATAAAATCGACCGCGTGACCCTCGGCCAGGAGCATTTCGGGATCTGGCAAAACAGGGCCGTCGAGCCCTGTTTTGCCATGCACATGCTCGGCGGTGACGAGCGGGCGTTTCAGGGGGCGATCGCATCCGGCGTAGACGGGGATATCGGTGTGACCTGCCAACTCGCACACGATGCGGGCGTTTTTGGCGGTCAGCTCCAAAGGCACGTTTCCAGCGACGGCGGTGATACCCAGAACCTCGATCTCTTCGGGGCTGGCAAGCGCCAGAAGAATGGCGACGGCGTCGTCCTGTCCGGGATCGGTGTCGATTATGATCTTGCGGGGCATTGTGGTCTCCGGGGCCGTGAAGGGCGGACACTCGCAAGTGTCGCGGGGCTTGTCCAGCGGTTTCAGGCCTCGCGTGCGGCATCCACCGGCGGGAGTTTGCCGTTGGCGCGGTGTTCCTCGATTTTCACCTCGTCCCACAGCGCGTCCATTTCGGCCAGATCACTTTGGGTGGGCGTTTTTCCGCGTTCGGCCAGCCGGGCTTCGACCTTCTCAAAACGACGAGTAAACTTGGCGTTTGTGCGGCGCAGGGCGGCTTCGGGTTCGATGCCTAAGTGGCGGCCGAGGTTGACAATCACGAACAGCAGATCGCCGAATTCATCCTCGAGCGCGTCGGCATCCATGCTGTCGCGCGCCTCTTCCAGCTCAGCGGCTTCCTCGGTGATCTTGGCGAGCACATGGCTGGCGTCAGGCCAGTCGAACCCTACGCGCGCGGCACGTTTCTGCAGCTTATGTGCGCGTAGCAAGGCGGGCAGGTTCGCGGCGACACCGTCTAGTGCACCTTTTTGTTCTTTGCCCGCGCGTTCGGCGGCTTTGATGGTTTCCCAGTCCTTTGTCTGTTGATCCGCCGACTTGTCTCGGGACTCATCACCGAAGACGTGTGGGTGACGGGTAACCATCTTGTCCGACATGGTGCGCACCACGTCCTGAAAGGTAAAATGCCCAGCCTCTTCAGCCATTTGCGCGTGGAAGACGGATTGGAACAGCAGGTCGCCCAGCTCTCCCTTCAATTCGTCATAAGCCTCGCGTTCGATGGCATCGGCGACTTCATAGGCTTCTTCGATCGTATAGGGCGCGATGGTCGAAAAATCCTGTTCGATATCCCACGGGCAGCCGGATTGAGGGTCGCGTAAGCGGCGCATGATTTCCAGCAGGCGGTCTATGCCAGCGTCCGTATCGTGGATCAGAGGATTTTCGGCCATTGCGAACCCTTTCGTTCCGGTGTCAGATGCATCCATCCCGCAGTCATGATCAGGAGTCCACCCCAGATGCCCGTCGTCAACCGAATTGCCGATTACGCCGCTGATATGGCCAAGTGGCGCCAGCACCTTCACACCATCCCCGAATTGGAATTCGAATGCTATGAGACCGCCGCCTATGTGGCCGAGCGTCTGCGCGAGTTTGGGGTAGATGAACTGCATGAGGGAATCGCCAAAACCGGCATGGTCGCGATCATCAACGGGCAGGGCGAGGGACCGACTATTGGTCTGCGCGCTGACATGGATGCTCTGCCGATTACCGAGGAGACGGGCGTGGACTACGCCTCGAAAAACCCCGGTAAGATGCATGCCTGCGGTCATGACGGGCACACAACCATGCTGCTGGGTGCTGCGCGCTATCTGGCCGAAACGCGGAATTTCGCGGGCCGCGTTGCGCTGATCTTTCAGCCTGCCGAGGAAGAGGGCGGCGGCGCGGGCGTGATGGTTGAAGAAGGCATCATGGATCGGTTCAATATCTCTCAGGTTTACGGCATCCATAACACTCCGGGTCGGCCCGAAGGGCTGTTCGAAACCACGCCGGGGCCGCTGATGGCCGCAGTAGATACGTTTGAGATCCATATTCAGGGCGTGGGCGGCCACGGGGCAATGCCGCATGAGACGCGCGACCCAGTGATGGCAGCTTGCGGGATGGCGCAGGCGATCCAAACTATCGTCAGCCGCAACCACTATGCGCTGGACGATCTGGTGGTGTCGGTGACGCAGATACACACCGGAACAGTGAATAACGTGATACCTGATACCGCTTATCTGAACGGCACCGTTCGCACCTTTGATCCGGCCGTGCAAAGGATGGTCAAAGAGAGAATGGCGCAGATCGTGGCGGGGCAGGCGGCCTCGTACGGTGTTGAAGCCAAACTGGACTATCAGGAGGGTTATCCCGCCACTATCAACGACGCCGACAAGGCGGCATTCGCGGCTGAAGTGGCGCGGGATGTATCCGGCGCGGAACGCGTGAAAGATGATGCTGGGCGTGAGATGGGGGCAGAGGATTTTTCCTACATGCTGCAGGCCCGACCCGGTGCTTACCTGTTCATGGGGCAAGGAGATGGCGCGGGGCTGCACCATCCGAAATACAACTTCAATGACGACGTCGCGCCGATCGGAGCGTCCTTCTTCGCACGGATCGTCGAAAAGGCACAGCCGTTGGGCTGACAGGGAAAAGACATGGCACTGGAAGATGCAAAGAACCAGGTGGATGAGGCATTCACCAACCCCGATCTTAAGGGGCTGTCCTATGAAAACACCTTTGGCGGCGCGACTTCATTCCTGCGGCGGCTTTATACCAAAGACCTGACTGGTGCGGATATTGCTGTAACCGGCGTGCCTTTCGATCAGGCGGTGACAAACCGCCCCGGAACCCGGCTTGGCCCTCGCGCGATCCGTGAGGCGAGCGCGCTGCAATCGCCGGATGCGCCTTATGGCTGGCCTTTTGATGCTCTGAGTGAGCTGGCCATCGTGGATTATGGCGACATGGCCTATGACTACGCCAATATCCCGGCCTTTCCCGACACGCTGACCGACCACATTCGGACCATTCTGAAGGCCGATGTCGCTTCGGTCACGCTGGGCGGGGATCATTATATCAGCTTCCCGATCCTCAAAGCTTATGCCGAGAAATATGGGCCGATGTCGCTGCTGCAATTTGATGCGCATACGGACACCTGGGCCGATGACGACATGTCCCGCGTGGATCACGGGACGATGTTCTACAAGGCAGTGAAATCGGGGTTGGTTGATCCGAAACGCTCGGTTCAGGTGGGCATTCGCACTACAAACGAAGACACGTTGGGCGTCAACATCATCGACGCGCGCGAGGTTTACGAATCCGGCCCAGCCGCCGTGGCGCAGAAGATCAGGGGTATTCTGGGCGACAGCCCCGTGTACCTGAGCTTCGACATCGACGGTCTGGATCCTGCTTTTGCGCCCGGTACTGGTACGCCGGTCTGGGGTGGGCTGAGTTCGATTCAGGCGCAAATCATCCTGCGCGACATTGCCGGGATCAACCTCAAAGGTGGCGACGTGGTCGAGGTTTCTCCGCCGTATGACACCTCTGGTGCGACGGCGATTGCGGGGGCTCATGTGGCAACACAGATCATTTGCCTTTTGGGGTGGAACAAGCTGGTGAAGCCTTAACCTTTGGTTAGGCATAATCCCGGTATCTGCTTGGTGAGGCACCGGATCGGAGACATTACATGACCCAATACAACCAACCGATTGGCGGCAATGATCTGGCACGGTTTTCGGGGCCGAACACGTTTATGCGGTTGCCACAGGCGTCGTCGCTGGACGGGCTGGATGTGGCGATCCTGGGGGTTCCGATGGATATCGGCACTTCGTGGCGGTCGGGCACACGGTTCGGACCCAAGCAGATTCGCAGCGAAAGTGCGATGATCCGGCCCTATAACATGGCCAATGGCGCGGCACCGTTCGACCATTTGCAGATCGCAGATATCGGCGATCTGGCGATCAACACTTTCTCGCTTGCCGATAGTCTTAGGGTCATCAAGGAAAGCTATGACGGCATTCTGGCGCAAGGTGTCATCCCGGTGGCGATGGGTGGGGATCACTCGATCACTTTGCCGATCCTGCGGGCGATGGCAGCCAAGCACGGGCCTGTGGCTCTGGTGCACGTGGACGCCCATGCCGACGTGAATGATGAGATGTTCGGTGAAAAGGAAACCCACGGCACTGTCTTCCGCCGCGCCTATGAGGAAGGGCTGATTGTCCCTGACAAGACCTTTCAGATCGGCATTCGAGGTTCGGGTTACGCCGCCAGCGACTTTACCGAGGCACAGGGTTGGGGGTTCCGTCAGTACCCGGCGTGGGAGCTGTGGCAACAGAACCTGACCGAAATCGGCTCTTTGATCCGTAAAACGGTTGACGATCACCCGGTCTATATCACCTACGATATCGACAGCCTTGACCCGGCTTATGCACCCGGAACGGGCACGCCCGAGATCGCAGGTCTGACCACTCCGCAGGCGCTGCAGTTAATCCATGCGCTGGCGGACATGAACGTGGTGGGCTGCGATCTGGTCGAAGTAACTCCACCCTATGATCCGTCGGGCAATACGGCACTGACCGCAGCCAATCTACTGTTCGAGATGCTGTGCATTCTGCCCGGAGTGACGTCACGATAGGGGTGCGACGCCATCCTCTGACCGAGTAAGCAGGGCATAGCGGGAATGAATGGGCAGATGAAAATGGTGCTGTGGCTGTTGATTGCGGTGGGCCTTGCAATGGGTGCCTATATCAGACTTGCGCCTTCAGATCCTGTGCGCTGGCATGTGGCCCCTGAAGACGCGGAACGAGACCTGAAGGGTGGTGTCGTTCGGGTCGTCGAAACCGGTCCTGATGGGCTGGCGCGTCTCGACAAAATTGCGCGCGCAACACCACGCACCAGTGTGCTGGCCGGATCTCTAGAAGAGGGCATGATCACCTATATCACCCGTACCAAGGTGTTCGGGTTTCCCGACTACACCACCGTGCAGCAAGACGGCGATACGCTGCGTATCTATGCCAGATTAAGATTTGGCCGGAAAGATTTCGGCGTTAATCGGGACCGGGTCACCCAATGGCTTGCTTTGCTGCAACCCTGACGACAAACAGCCCTCTTGCACCTCGCGCCACATGGGCACGTTCAGCGACATCTGGCATTGGGCCATGAACATGCGGCCGTCGACCTGCAGGCATATCATCTCTCCCAACTCGATGCGGGTGCCGGATTTGTCGGTGCAATAGCAGTCTTGCACTTTGCCTCCGGGGCCAACAACATCGGCCATTCCGGGCGTCGCAATGAGTGTCAGGGCTAAGATCAGTCGCTTCATGGCCCAAGCCTAGCACAAGGCAGGGCCTTGACCAAAGCCTCTGGATGATAGACACCGCGCGGATGATCCCCGAAGAACGCCTTGAACAGATAACTCAGCGATTCCAATACCTCGAAGCGGCCATGGCGGATGGTGCCTCGGGCGGGGATATTGCAGCTTTGGCAAAGGAATATTCCGACCTCAAGCCGGTGGTCGATCAGATCATGGCGTGGCGTCAGCTGGTTTCAGATCTGGCCGAGGCCGAGGCGATGCTGTCCGACCCGGACATGAAAGAGCTGGCCGAAGAGGAAATTCCAGAACTGCAGGCGCGTATCCCCGAGGCGGAGCATGCCTTGCAGCTGGCGCTGTTGCCCAAAGACGCGGCTGATGCGCGCCCGGCAATGCTGGAAATACGCCCCGGCACCGGCGGGGATGAGGCCGCGCTGTTCGCCGGAGACCTGCTGCGCATGTATCAACGCTATGCCGAAGCGCGGGGCTGGCAGTTCGAGATCATCGAGGAACAAGCGTCTGATCTTGGTGGGATCAAAGAGGTGGTGGCACACATCAAGGGCGACAATGTCTTTGCGCGGATGAAGTACGAATCCGGCGTGCATCGCGTGCAACGCGTGCCCGAAACCGAAAGCGGTGGGCGCATTCATACCTCGGCGGCGACGGTGGCGGTTTTGCCAGAGGCCGAGGATGTGGACATTCAGATCGATGCCAATGACATCCGAATTGACACGATGCGCAGCTCGGGCGCGGGGGGGCAGCACGTGAACACGACGGATTCGGCCGTGCGGATTACCCACTTGCCCAGCGGTATCGTGGTGACCAGTTCCGAGAAATCCCAGCACCGAAACCGTGAGATAGCGATGCAGGTGCTGAAAACGCGCCTTTATGATCTTGAACGGCAGCGGATCGACAGCGAACGCTCGGCGGATCGCGCCAGTCAGGTCGGTTCAGGTGACCGGTCGGAACGGATTAGGACGTATAACTTCCCGCAAGGCCGCATGACGGATCACCGCATCAACCTGACGCTTTATAAGCTGGATCAGGTGATGCAGGGCGATCTTGATGAGGTGATCGACGCGCTGACCGCAGATGATCAGGCTCGGCTTCTGGCCGAAATGGCGCAATGATTGCGGCGCTGACAGCCGCGCAGGCCATGGTCGCTGCAACCGCACGTTTGCGCGCAGCCGGTGTGCCTGATCCAGCGCGGGATGCGCGGGTGCTGCTGGCGCATGCGGCGCGGATCGAGGCCAGCCGGGTGACGCTGATCGCGCCCGAGGAGCTGCCGGTGGATATCGCGGAACGCTACGATCAATTGATCTCGCTAAGGGCCATCCGAGTGCCGGTATCGCATCTGCTGGGCGAGCGTGAATTCTATGGTCGGCGGTTTCGGGTCAGTCGCGATGTGCTGGACCCGCGCCCGGAGACCGAGGCATTGATCGAGGCGGCGCTGAGCGAGCCGTTTGATCATGTACTCGATTTGGGTGTGGGCTCGGGCTGTATCCTGATCACCTTGCTGGCCGAGCGGGCGAGTGCCTCGGGCGTCGGCGCCGACCTCAGCGAAGCTGCCTGTCTGCAGGCCAGCGCCAATGCAGTACAGCATCAGGTGCAGGCGCGCGTCGAGATTCGGCAATCTGACTGGTTCGAAAACATTGAAGGTCAGTTCGATCTGATTGTTTCGAATCCGCCCTATATTTCAGCGGACGAGATGCACGCGCTTTCCCCTGAAGTGCGCGAGCATGAGCCGCGCATGGCGCTGACGGATGAGGGCGACGGTCTGGATGCCTATCGCCGTATTGCGGCGTCGGCTCCGGATTATCTGATGCCCGGCGGGCGTATCTTGGTTGAAATTGGCCCGACACAGGGCGCTTATGTTTCTGCCCTTTTTGATGCCGCTGGTTTGACCGGCGTAAAGGTGATCCCCGATCTGGACAGGCGTGATCGTGTTGTGGGGGCCAGAATGCCGCCTTCTAAGCGAAACTGAGGCCGAAAAATGCCGATTGATGTAAAAAAGCTGCGACATTTTCGAGAATCCCCTTGTCTGAACGCTCAGGACATGTTTACTCAGGATTAGTCGGCGAGGTTGACGCTGTTTCAGCGCACCCCTGACGCCAAGCCCAAAAAGTCGATAGCGCGTAACGGCACAAGCCACTGAGCAGCGTTAGATACGGGTTGATCGACAGTGAATTGATAAGGCTGACGTAAAGTAAGATGAGATCTTCCAAATCCCGCTCGCGGGCCAAGAACAACCGCAATCGTCCTTCTGGCGGAAACGTCGTAAACCGGGTTTTTGACAGCTCGGGCCCCGAAGGCAAGGTGCGTGGCACACCGCAGCAGATCATTGACAAATACAACCAATTGGCGCGCGACGCTCAGCTGTCGAATGACCGCGTGGCAGCTGAGAACTTTCAGCAACACGCCGAGCACTATCTGCGCATGCTAAGCGAAGCGCAGCGCGAGATCGAAGCGCGCCGCGAAGAGCAAGAGCGTCAGAACCGCGAACGGCAGGCCGAGCGTGATCGTGAACGCGCCGAGCGTCAGGAACGCGAAGCAGCCCGTCAGGCCGATCCGGCCGAGGCTCCGCAGCCGGACGTTGTGGATTTCGGGAATGAGGCGGCTGCGCCCGATACAGGGCTGGTCGAGACGCCGGAAAGCAAGGATGCCGAGCAACCCGAAGCGACCGAGCGTAAGGAAAAGCCGCGCCGCCCGCGCACCCGGAAGCCAAAGGCTGCCACCCCTGCGGCTGAGGATGCACCCGCTGACAAGGGCGACGCACCCGAGGCAGCTGAATAAGCGCTTTTTGATCATGAATTGAATGAAAACCCCGGGCAAAGGCCTGGGGTTTTTTCGTTCAGGGTTTGCGAATTTTGCGCGCGAGCGCGCAGAAGGCTTCGAGCGGGATCTGCTCGGCCCGGTCGGTGGGTTTGATACCGGCTGCGATCAGGCGGTCCTCGATATCTGGCGCTGCCCCTTTCAGTGAGGCCCGCAGCATTTTGCGGCGCTGATTGAAGGCTGTGGCAACCACGCGCGACAGGGTTGCGGCGTCAGCGGGATAGCGGGGTTCGGGCAGGGCAGTCAGGTGAACCACGGCGCTTGAGACCTTGGGCGGTGGAGTGAAGGCTCCGGGTGGCAGGGACATTGCAATGCGCGCTTCGGCCCGCCATTGGGCAAGGATGGCGAGGCGGCCATAGGCCTTGCTGCCGGGTTGGGCGACGATCCGCTCGGCCACTTCACGTTGAAACATAAGGGTCAGGCTCTGCCAGAAGGGCGGCCATTCGGGCGGGGCGAGCCAGCGGACCAGAAGCTCGGTCCCGACATTGTAGGGCAGGTTGGCGGCCACCCGGATCGGAGGCGTCAGATGGGCCAGCGGCTCGATTTCCAGCGCGTCGCCGTTGATCACTTCCAGCTGGCCCGGATAGGCGGTGGCGATGTCGTTCAGGGCGGCGATGCAGCGGGTGTCCTTTTCCACGGCCACGACCTTGCGCGCGCCTTCGGACAGAAGCCCGCGAGTCAGACCTCCGGGGCCTGGGCCGATTTCAAGGACATCGCATTGAGTCAGATCACCCGCCTGCCGCGCGATCTTGGCGGTCAAGTTGAGGTCGAGCAGGAAGTTCTGGCCCAGCGACTTGCGGGCCGAAAGCTGGTGAGTTGCGATAACCTCGCGCAGCGGGGGGAGGGAGTCGATGGCGCTCATGACTTTACCGTCGCGCGGGTTGCGGGGAGAGCGCCAGAGATTTTTTTGCCTCCGGCGGAGGTATTTGGGGCCAGATGAAGCATTAGCGGGACTGCGCCATTCGCTGGGCGAGTTTCAGGGCCTCGATCAGGCTGGTGGCGGTCGCGCTGCTTTGGCCCGCGATATCCAGAGCGGTGCCGTGATCCGGCGAGGTCCGGACGAAGGGCAGGCCCAAGGTTACGTTCACACCGCGGTCGAAATCCAGTGTCTTGATCGGGATCAGGGCCTGGTCGTGATACATCGCGATCGCGGCATCATATCGCGTGCGCGCCGCGGCGTGGAACATAGTGTCTGCCGGGTGGGGTCCGGTCACGGTGCAATCGACTGGATTGAGGTCTGCGATCAGTGGCGCGATCCAATCGAGTTCTTCCGTACCCATTTTCCCGCCTTCGCCCGCATGGGGGTTCAGCCCCGCGATGGCGATGCGAGGGTGGGGGATGCCGAATTGGGTGCGCAGGCCTTGGGCGGTGATCTCGATGGTTTCACGCAGCACTTCTGGGGTGAGTGCGCTTGGGACCTGGGAGAGCGGGATGTGGATGGTGGCCGGAACCACGCGGAGCTGTTCGCTGGCCAGCATCATTACCACGCGCGACCGGCCTGCCAACGCCGCAAGAAATTCGGTATGGCCGGGGAAGGCAAAACCCGCACCGTCGATCAGCGCCTTTTTGTGGATCGGCGCGGTACACAGTGCAGAGGCTGCGCCGGAACTCACCAGCTCAACACCCTTTTCAATAGAATCGATGACCGAAAGTGCGTTTGCTGGATCGGGGTGGCCGGGCATGTTCGGGGCGGGGAAGTCGAAATGCAGCACCGGGAGAGCCGAGGCGCTGGCCGGTGTGGCCTCTGACGGGTCGGCGATCCGGGTAATGGGTGTTCCATCGGGCAAATGTGATGCGTCGCCGATGTAGAAGAACGGACAGGTATCGCGCAGGGCTGCCCAAGCTTTGGCTGCGATTTCGGGTCCGATCCCGGCGGGCTCACCGCAGCTTAGTGCGATTGGGGCGATCATTGTTCGATGATGACAGCGTCGGCCCTCAGCTGTTCCAGCAGGCTGTTTGCAAGGGCCTGTAACCGCTGCTGGGTCAGTGCGTTTGCCACGTCCACACGGGTGGTGTCTTCGCCCAGGTTGCGGGTGCGATTGCACAGCATCAGGAACATCAGCGTCTGCCCGTTGTTGCGCGTCAGCGTGGCCGATGCCTCATTTGGATCAAGCTTGGCCAGCTCAAGCGCTACGTCGCGTGGAATCGCCGAGGGGCTTTGGGTAAGGCGTTCCAGCACGTCGGGCGATTGATCTTTGGCGATGCCGTAGAGGTCATCGCAAGTGTCGATCTCTTCCTTGAGCATTTCGGCTTTCGCAAGCGTTTCGGTGCTGCGGCCACCGGGAAGGTAGTAGATCGCGTAGTCGATCTCGGAATAGGTTGGGGCACCAGCGGCAACTTCGCGGATGCCGCGCATCTGGAACAGAGCAACGGCGTTCGGGAGCGACAGTGGGTCGGTGATCTCACCGTTTTTCAAGCCCAGAATGACGGGTTGCAGGGCCGGAGGCAGGTTGTTGAGCGACAGCCAATCCAGTCGCCCGCCATTCTCGCGTGTGGCAGCGGCAGAGTATTGCGTAGCAGCCGAAGAAAAGCTGTCTTGATCGGGAAGTTGTGAGATTTCATCGGCCAGGGCTTCAGCCTGCGCCAGGGTCTGCGGTGTTACCGGAATGATAATCTCGGACAACAGAACCTGCAGGCCGCCGCCGCCACCCTGACCCAGTGCACGGTTGATCTCATCTTCCGAGGGACGAGCCTGCGACAGAAAGCGGGTACTGACAAAGTCGCGCCAGGACAGTTGATCGGCAACAAAATCCCTGACGGTTTCCTTTGATACGCCCGCATCGTTGAGCAGCTGCAGAAACTCTTCGCTGCTGAGGTTGCCGCGCGAGGCGAATTCATCAATCCCGGTCTGGATATCTTCGGGCGCGGCTTCGATGCCGGCATCGCGCATCGCCTGTTTGCGCAGACGATCCTCGATCAGGGCTTCGCGGACTTCGCGCTCGGAACTGCCCGGAACGCCGAGCAGTTCGAGAAACTGCTGACGTTGTTGAAGTTCATACCAGGTGACGATGTCCTGATTGACCCGGATTGCAGGCGAGAACAGGCTTTGAGCCTGGACCTGTGGTGTGGCCATTGCAACAAGCGCGGCAGCTAGCACCGGCAGCACCGATCTGCGGCAGCCAGAGCGGAGAGATTTTGTGAAACCTGAGATCAACTGCATCTTCTCTTAAACTTCTGTCCATCGCCTTCGACGGAATACCCTGTCAGGGCAACGGTAAAGCCGAATTCTGTCGAAGGCTCAATACTTGATGTGGAGGTAAAGCGTCTGTTGACGTTCACATTTACCTGCACACACTCATTTTCGTAGGTCACGCCGAACCCAAGGCGGAGTGGTTCGGATTCGCTGAAATCATAGCGTGCGCTGGCAAGGGTTAGCCAATTTTGGTCTACGCGGTAGCGGCCACCGACCCGTAGTTCCGAGATTTCATCATTATTTGCTTCAGCAGGATCAGGTTCGAGCCAGATGTACCCGCCGGAGATTGCCGTATCTCCATTAGACCAGCCTGCACGAATTTCAGCTTTGGTAAAACTGAAATCGCTGTTTAAAAGCCCACGCGCGGCCAATGTCAGCCCCTTGCCGTTATTCAATTGCCCGGCAAGCAGAATGTCGGACTTGGTACCCTGCAGCCCCGATGTGAGCGTGAAATCCGGATCCGCATCGGACCGGAAGACCTGTCCGATTGTCGCCAGCGCCCGCCAGCCGTCAGCATTGTACCGAGACCAGTTCAGGCCCACAACGGCGGTTGCACCGTCTTCGCGGCGGTCGGGGGCCGGAAAGCGCGAAAGGGACAAAAGATTGCCCTGATCGAGTTCCTGAAAGGTACTTTCATCGTTGGGAACGTCATTGTTCGAAACATGCGTCCAACCAATTTGCGCGATTGGCTCAAGGATTTGTGTTGCACCGGACTGCTCGCGGCGCAGCATGGGGTAGCGCAGGGTAAAAGCTGCACGCGGGGTCGAGCGGGTTACATTGTTCGGAAACTCGCTGTCATTGCGGATATTGAACGTATCCACTGACGCGCCCACCAATGCCTCTGCACGTAATCCGGTCGCAAAGGTCCAGTTGCGCAGCCATTCCGCATCGAATGTTGCCCTGGCGACGTCGCGACCAATAATATCTTCGTCACTGGTTCGCGTGTGGGTGTGACCATCGAGGCTTAGTTCAACTTCACCCCCTAAGGTGCTGGGGAAGAATCGCTTTCGATAGTTGATGTCGAAGACACGCGATGGGATTTCATCCTGATTTTCGCTATCCCGAAGGGACTTGTAGTGGATGAAGCTGGTTCTGAACGCCGTATCACGCTTGATCCGCTCAAGTGCAATTTCGCTACGCAGGCGGTCAAAATCGGGCAAGCCGTAATCTGCCAGATACGAGTCATCCGAAGTTGTTTTGATATCGAATGTCAGCCGGTAGTCATTTCCAAGACCGAACCGGCCATCGGCGAAGAAATACCCCCGATCCTGACCGGGCTGCAGGTCGTCGCGTGTATAAGAGCCTCGCAGCCGAATGCGCCCGCGTTTGAATGCCTGCCGGTAACGAAACCCAAGTGTGCGGGTCTTGGACGACAGATACGGCGTCAGAGTCAGGTCCTTGTGATCTCCGATCTTGAAGAAATACGGCACCTGAACTCCAGTGCCCAGTTGCGAAGTGGTGCGGATCGACGGCACGAGAAAGCCGGTCGCCCGCTCAAGTGTTGGGTCGGGTAGGCGTAGCGTGGGAAAGTAGAAGACCGGGACATCGAGTATTCGGAACTGTGCGCCTTCGAAATAGAGCTGCCGTTCAAGCTGGTCATGGGTCACTTTCCGGGCGCGAATTTGCCAGATCGGGGGTCTGCCATTCGCGCAGACATGACATGAGGTTGCAGCGACCTTGCTGAATTGCGTATAGCGACCTGCCGCACGGGTGGCCTGGACTGAGGCGATCTGCACTTGCTGGTCAAAGACCATGCGCGCGCCCATCAGAAGTCCATTCTGTATCCCGCTGTCCAACTGCGCGGAATCGGCCAGCAATGTGCTGTTCCCGCCTTGATCGATCCGGATTGGGCCGGTCAGGGTCAGCTCGCCGGTTTCGCGATCATAGGTGACGCTTTGCGCTGTCAGTTTGACGTCGCCTTGGAAGGCCTCGACATTCCCCTCTGCGACCAGTTTGCGATCCGGGGTAATGAATATCTCATCGGCCACCAGTAGGGCGGGTTGATTCTGTTCAGTCGCGTCAGCCTCGCTGGCGGCACCTTCTGGTTCGGACTGTGCGGCAACTGCTGCAGGCAGCGAGAGGATCAGTGCGCTCGACAGCAACAAAGACAGGAGGGAGCGCATCAGCCATCCTCCGCATGGAGCAACAGGCCCAGAGACAGTAGAATGCCCGCAAAGGGTGGGGCCCAGGCCGAGACCAGAATAGGTAATTGCCCGTTTTCGCCAAGAATTTGGGCGAAATTCCGGATGAAGTAGATACCGAACCCCAGCAATACAGCGGTCAGCACGGCAACTCCGGTGCCGCCGAACCGGACATGGCGCATTGTGAAGGCGGCCCCGATCAGAACCATCGAAACCAGAAACAGGGGTCGCGCAAGTTGTACCTGCAGCCAGACCTCATATTGCTTGGTTGAAAATCCCGCCTCGCCCAGATCACGAATCAACTGTGGCAGATCATAGACCGAAACTGAATCCTTTTGCCCGAGAGTGTCCAGAATCCGGTCTCTGGTCAGCGTTGTGGGTAGGTTCAGGATCTCATGGCTGGTGGCATTTGCTTCGGGATTGAGATCGTCCTGAATGGGCCAGATTTTGGCCTGATGCAAGGTCCAGAATCCATCCTCCAGATCAGCTTGCTGGGCCGAGATTTGCTGGTTCGGCTTGCCGTCGGATGAGAACGTTGTGATGGTCACGTTCCGCAGGGCGAACCGGTCGCCGTTGACAGTGCCGGTTGCGTGAATCACCGACTGACCGTTGGCTGAGCTCTGGCGCAGCCACAACCCCTCGCGGCTGATGGACAGGGCTGAGCCACCCTGGTTGCGATAGCCATCGGACAAGCGTTGGAACTCTTCCGACGTCGCGGCCGCGATGGGATTCAGCAAAGTCACAGCAAGTGCGCCGATGGTCAGCGCAAGCAACACGGGCGCCAGCAGGGCTCGGATACCGGATCGCCCGATAGCGCGGGTCACCACCAGTTCGGAGCTGCGGGCGAGGCCGACAAACAGCGCGATCGTGGCCAGGATCATCAGCAGGGGCAACATCTCGCTGATCGCGGCCGGTGTGTTCAGCAACGTCAGTTGCAGCAACTGGCCAAAGGATAGGTCAACACCATCGAACCGCCGCACCTGTTCGATCAGATCGATCAGGATCATCAAGGTCAGAAAAATACCGCCGATTACAAGAAAGCTTTGAATAAAGCGGCGGGCAAAATAGCGGTCGAGGATCACTTGGGCATCCCCGTCAAACCCCGGCATCCAAGAATCACAATCGGGCATGGAATCATGCGCGACGGCCTGTAACTGCCGATTGGTGTCACGTTCTCTCCCCCGAGCCTGCCGTTATTTTCGCGCGACCATAATGCAATTGCCCGGCGGGGAAAACTGCTATCTGGTCAACGGTGGCTGCGCGGGCTAGGTCTTGGGCAACGCATTTTTCAGGAGAATGATATGAGCAGTCTTGTGCCCGTCCGATTCACCCCCTTTGACCTTGATGCGATAGCGCAAACCGAAGGGCGCGTGGCCATTCTCATTCCCGCCGATGGCAAGATGAGCCCCGCCGCGCGTCGAGCCAATCGCCTGACCAAAGGCGCGGTTGCGCGACTGGTCGAAAGCGAGCGGTTCAGCAAGGTCAAATCGGGTAATGTTATTTCGCTGGCCTGGCCTGCCGGAATGGTGGCCGAGGCGCTGGATATTCTGGTGTTGCCGCGCCGTCCCGACGCGGACGAGGCACGCAAGGCCGGGGCCAATCTGGCGAAAGCTGCAGCGGGCAAACCCGTGCTGGTCATGGCCGCCAATCACGCGCGTATCAAAGAACTGGCCTTGGGCATGGTGCTGCGGACCTATGATTTTGATGTCCACAAGACCAAGGAGGCCGATCCGGCAGGCGAGATCACCATCGGTCATTCTAAACCGGAAGAGGCCAAGGCCACATTTGCCCCGCTCTATGCCGTCGCAGACGGTGTGCGCATGACACGAGATCTGACAAATGAACCTGCAAACGTGCTGACGACAACTGAGTTCGCGGACCGGTTGGTCGAGATGGAATCGCTGGGCCTGAAGGTCGAGGTTCTGGAAGAGGACAAGCTGGAAGAACTGGGCATGCGCACGTTGCTGAGCGTCGGGCAGGGCTCGGTCAGCCCCTCGAAAGTTGTGGTGATGCAATGGGACGGCAGCGACAAGGATGACGCGCCACTGGCCTTGGTCGGTAAGGGCGTCGTGTTCGATACCGGCGGTATCTCGCTTAAGCCGGCCGGAGGCATGGAAGACATGACCATGGACATGGGCGGCGCGGGTGTTGTTGCCGGAACCATGCGAGCGTTGGCCAAGCGCAACGCCAAAGCCAATGTCGTGGGGCTGGTCGGGTTGGTCGAAAACATGCCCTCGGGCAATGCCTCTCGCCCGGGCGATGTGGTCACTTCGATGAAAGGCGACACTGTCGAGATCATCAACACCGATGCCGAGGGTCGTTTGGTTCTGTGTGACGTCATGTGGTACGCGCAGGATCGGTTCCAGCCGGTGGGCATGATCGATCTGGCCACTCTGACGGGCGCGGTCATCATTGGTCTTGGGCATGAGAATGCCGGTGTGTTTTCAAACAATGACACCTTCTGCGACGCCTTCCTGAAGTCGGCCAAGGCCGAGGACGAGGGCGCATGGCGGCTGCCCTTGGGTGAAGGCTACGACAAACAACTTAAATCGCGCATTGCGGATATGAAGAACGTGGGCGGGCGGCCCGCAGGTTCGATCACCGCAGCGCAGTTCCTGCAGCGTTTCGTCAAGGAAGAGACGCCGTGGATTCACTTGGATATCGCAGGTGTGGCCTCTGTCTCTTCCGAGACCGCTTATGCACCGAAAGGGGCCACGGGCTGGGGCGTCCGCGCGCTAAGCCGGTTCGTGCAGGATAATTTCGAGTAAGCGCATGGGTGCCGTCTATTTCTACCACCTGACCCGTCAGCCGTTGGAGCACACATTGCCTGTGCTGCTCGACAAGGCACGGCAGGCCGGATGGCGGATTGCCGTGCGGGGTGTCGACCCTGCGCGGATGGACTGGCTGGATGAGAAATTGTGGCTGGGACCTGAGGACGGGTTCCTGCCGCATGGCCGCGAAGGTGGCCCGCACGACGCGGCACAGCCCGTTCTGCTGACGACCGGCCAAGGGGCAGCAAATGACGCGACCTGTGTAATGGCTGTCGATGGGGCAACGGTTGAGGCGGAGGAAGTTTCGACCATGGAGCGTGTCTGCATTCTGTTCGACGGGAATGATCCGGAGGCGGTTCAACATGCGCGCGGGCAGTGGAAGGCTCTGACCGGGGCGGGGTGTTCGGCACAGTATTGGTCCGAGGAATCCGGACGATGGGAGAAAAAGGCCGAGGCTTGATCGGCCACAAATATATTTTAGGAGATTTCAAATGGATATGAAGCCTTTGGGCCGCACCGGGATCATGGTGTCGGATTTATGTCTTGGGACAATGACCTTTGGTACTCAGACCTCGGAAACTGAGGCGCACCGCCAGATGGACATGGCGCTTGCGGGTGGGATCAACTTTGTCGACGCGGCTGAGATGTATCCGGTGAACCCGATCTCGGCAGAGACGGTCGGGCGGACCGAAGAGATTCTTGGCAATTGGAATGCCGCCAATCCTTCGCGGCGCGGTGACTATGTGCTGGCCACGAAACACTCTGGTGAAGGGTTCGTGCATGCGCGCAATGGCGCCCCAATCTCGAAAGAGACCATACCTGAGGCGATAGAGGGTTCACTGCGTCGTCTACAGACTGACTGTATAGATCTCTATCAGTTCCACTGGCCAAATCGTGGCAGCTACATGTTCCGACAGAACTGGGACTATGCACCCTCGGGTCACAACCGGGACGAGATTATGGACGAGATGCGCGAAAGCCTGATCGCTCTGCAGGCGCAGGTGGACAAGGGCAATATCCGCGCCTTTGGTCTGTCGAATGAAAGCGCTTGGGGTACCGCTCAGTGGTTGCGGGCGTCGGATGAGGTTAGTGGACCTCGGGTCGCGTCGATCCAGAACGAATATTCTTTGCTCTGCCGGTTATTCGATACCGACCTGGCTGAATTGTGTCTTCTGGAAGATGTCGGGCTACTATCATTCTCACCGTTGGCGGCAGGTTTCCTGACTGGGAAATATCAAGGGGGTGCTGTTCCAGAAGGATCACGCATGGCGCTGGTGCCGAATATGGGCGGGCGCAAAACAGATCGCGTTTTTGATGCAGTGGCGGCTTATCTGGATGTCGCCGCGCGGCATGGGCTGGACCCGATCCACATGTCACTGGCGTGGTGTTGCAGCCGTCCGTTCATGGCCTCAACCATCTTTGGCGCGACAAATGTAGCGCAGCTAGAACATATTCTGGCGGGTAAGGATTTGAAGCTGTCGTCCGAAGTGATGGCCGAGATCAGTGCGGCGCATCGGGCGTTTCCGATGCCATATTGAAGGGATGGGGGCTCTGCCCCCGTCGCTTTTGGCGACACCCCCGAGGTATTTTAGGCCAGATGAAGTTGGATCGCGTCAGTGATGGGTGGGTTGCGTACGGTCTTGCCTGAGGTCGCGAGCCGTGAGGCCGTGGGCGGTTCGGAACGCGCGCGCGAAGCTGGATTGCGAGGCGAAGCCGGTGGCCAGCGCCACGTCCATCAGCGGCAGGTCGGTATCGGTAACCAGTCGGCGGGCCTCGGCCAGTCTGAGTTGCAGGTAATGATCCTGTGGAGTTGTATTCAGGCGCAGGCGGAACTGCTGCTGCAGGGTGCGCGTACTAGTGCCGAGTCTATCGGCGATGTGCGCAAGGGACAGGGGGTCGTCCAGTGAGGATTCCATCAATGAGTTGGCTTTGGCTGTGAGCGCGGTGTGACGGTGCGGCGCACCGGTGCGGCTTTGTGGTTTTGAGGGCTGAGACGCACCTTCATAGAGGAATAGCCCGGACACGCGGGCGGCAAAGCCCGCGCCATGACGTGCAGCAATAATATGGAGCATCATATCGATCGCCGGGACGGCGCCGCCGGAGGTCAGGCGTGTATCGGAGACGGTAAATCGGTCAGGGCGCACATCGACATTGGGAAAGCGCGCAGCGAAGTTCTCCAAATCCTCCCAATGGGTCGTCGCCGCGTGACCGTCGAGCAATCCAGCCTCAGCCAGTAACCAGGGGCCGCCATCTATCCCGGCGATTGTTGCACCGGTGGCCGCGATCCTGCGGAGCCCGGCGAGCAGGCTTGGCGTCGCATGACGGGCCAATTGGAATCCGGCAACTACGATCAACAGATCGCAGCCCTGCAACCGGGCCAGGGGAATGCCCTGCACATTCAGAGCGCTGGTCAGCAACGCGGGTTCTGCGGTTGCCGTGACGTAGTCCCAATCAAAAGCGGGCCGATCCGCTAGTCGGTTGGCAGCACGCATCGGATCGACGGCGGCCGCGAAGCTGAGTGTGTTGCATTCGTCCAGCACCAGCACCGCCGTTTTCAGGGCGCGATGTTCGGGCTGCAGTATGTTTTTTGCGGATTTCATCAAGTCTGATTCGCATTTTGCTAAGTGGTTCCCTCAAGGCTGCGTCAGAGTTGGCGTTGACGCAAATCGGAATCCGGGGAGAAGCCTGGGGAAAACCCACGGTAAAACCGGGTATAAGCTGGGGATAACGCCATGCCTTTGGAAATGAACCGCGAAGTCTTTATCACCTGTGCCGTCACCGGCTCGGGCGGGACACAGGATCGCAGCCCACATGTGCCGCGTTCGCCGAAGCAGATTGCCGATAGTGCAATTGCTGCAGCGAAAGCCGGTGCGGCCGTGGTGCACTGCCATGTGCGCGACCCCGAGACCGGTGCGCCTTCACGCGATCTGGCGCTGTACCGTGAAGTCACGGACCGCATTCGCGATGCCGAAGTAGACGCGGTTCTGAACCTGACGGCGGGCATGGGCGGAGACATGGTGTTCGGCGGGATCGAAAATCCGCTGCCTTTGGCAGAGGCCGGAACCGATCTGGTTGGTGCGACTGAACGTGTTGCACATGTAGCGGAGTGCTTGCCTGAAATCTGTACTCTGGATTGTGGCACGATGAACTTTGCCGAGGCCGATTATGTGATGACCAATACGCCCGGCGCCTTACGGGCGATGGGGCAGATGATGACCGATCTGGGCGTGAAGCCCGAGATCGAGGCCTTCGACACCGGCCATCTGTGGTTCGCCAAGCAGCTGGTGAAAGAGGGGGTTCTGGAACCGAACGCTCTGGTCCAGCTATGTATGGGGGTGCCGTGGGGGGCTCCGGATGATCTCAACACCTTTATGGCGATGGTGAACAATGTGCCGGAGGACTGGACGTTCAGCGCGTTTTCGCTGGGGCGCAATGAGATGGCGTATGTCGCGGCCTCGGTTCTGGCGGGCGGTAATGTGCGCGTCGGGCTGGAGGACAACCTGTGGCTGGAAAAGGGTGTTCTGGCCGAAAACTGGCAGTTGGTCGAGCGTGCAGGCAGCATCATCGAAAACATGGGCGCGCGGGTGATCGGGCCGCAGGAAGTACGTGAGAAGCTGGGGCTTACCAAGCGGGCTCCGGTTGCGAAGTAGTCGCGGATTGGGGGCCAGCCTCCAAACCCCCGAGATATTTTTGGCCAGATGAAGAGGCGGATCGTGGGCAAAGAACAGCAAGCAAAAGCAGCAGCAATCATCGGAGGCGGAGTGATCGGTGGCGGGTGGGCTGCCCGGTTCCTGCTGAACGGATGGGATGTTCGGGTATACGATCCCGACCCTGAAGCCGAGAGGAAGATCGGTGAGGTGTTAGATAACGCGCGTCGTTCTTTGCCGGGGTTGAGCGATGTACCTCTGCCTCTCGAAGGGACGCTGAGCTTTCATGACGATCTCAGTGAGGCAGTTCAGGGTGCGATCTGGATTCAGGAGAGCGTACCGGAAAGGCTCGATCTGAAGCTGAAGGTTTACAAAAGCCTGCAGGAGGCTTGTGATCCAGATGCAATCATCGGGTCCTCGACCAGCGGGTTCAAGCCCTCGGAGTTACAGGAAGGCGCGTTGCGACCCGAGCAGATCGTGGTGACCCACCCGTTCAACCCGGTCTACCTGCTACCACTGATCGAACTGGTTCCGACCGACAAGAATTCACCTGACTTGATCGCGCGGGCCAAAGATCTTTTGACTTCGGTGGGGTTCTTCCCGCTGCACATCAAGAAGGAAATCGACGCGCATATTGCTGACCGGTTCCTCGAGGCGGTGTGGCGCGAGGCGCTTTGGCTGGTGAAAGACGGCATCGCAACGACCGAAGAGATCGATGAATCCATCCGCATGGGTTTTGGTATCCGTTGGGCCCAGATGGGACTGTTCGAAACCTATCGCGTGGCCGGTGGAGAGGCCGGGATGCGGCATTTCATGGCTCAGTTCGGCCCGGCGCTGAAATGGCCCTGGACCAAGCTCATGGATGTGCCCGAGTTTACCGACGAACTGGTCGACTTGATTGCGGATCAGTCGGATGCGCAGTCTGGCAAGCACTCGATCCGCGAGTTGGAGCGTATCCGGGACAATAACCTCGTTGGTATGATGCGGGCGCTGAAGGCCCAGAACTATGGTGCAGGGGCGGTATTGAACCAGCATGATGCGGCCTTGAAGCCAGGAGCGCTGCCGACGCTGGACGAGGCGGATCTGAGCCAGCCGATCCTCACGCTGTCGCGCGCCGTTCCGCTGGATTGGACCGACTACAATGGCCACATGAATGAAGCTAAATATCTGGAGGCCTTTGCAGCAGCCACGGATCGTTTCATGGAAATCATTGGCTGCGATATGGAGTATATCGCGACAGGCGGCAGCTATTTCACTGCCGAAAATCACATCCGTTACATGCAGGAGACCCATGCGGGGTCGCGGATCGAATGCCGTACGCAGATGCTGTTAGGGCAGGGCAAGAAGCTGCATGTCTTCCACAGCATGTACGAGGGTGAAACGCTGTTGGCCACAGGCGAAAGCTTTCTTCTGCATGTCAGCCTTGAGACCCGACGCCCCAGCCGACCTTCACCCGAGATCGAGGCCGCGATGGCACGGGTTGCCGAGGCGCAGGCCGGGTTGCCTTATCCCGAAGGCGCGGGCGCGGCGATCCGCAAGCCCGCATGAGCAGCCGGGTCTTGATTACCGCAGGCGCCTCTGGCGTCGGCAGGGCCATGGCTGAAGCGTTTGATGCTGCCGGGGCTCAGGTCTGGGTTGCGGATGTTGATGCGGATGCGTTGGCGGATTGCCCGGCGCATTGGAAGCAAAGCCAGCTTGATGTGTCGGATGAGGATGCTGTCGCGGCTGTGTTTACTGACCTTGAGACCGAATGGGACGGGCTTGATGTGCTCTGTGCGAATGCGGGGATAGCGGGTCCCACCGCAGCAGTTGAGGACGTTTCCCTGACGGATTGGAGGTCATGCCTTTCCATCAATCTAGAGGGGTCATTTTTGTGCTCTAAATACGCTGCACCTCTGATGAAACAGCAGCGCAGCGGGGCGATCTTGATCACTTCATCGACTGCAGGCCAGTACGGATACCCCAACCGCGCGCCGTACGCGGCGGCCAAGTGGGGCATGGTGGGATTGGGCAAGACGCTGGCGATGGAGCTTGGGCCGCACGGTATCCGCTGCAATGTGATCTGCCCGGGTTCGGTTGAAGGACCACGCATGGAGGGCGTGTTACAGCGCGAGGCCGATGCCAAGGGCATGACCCGGGATCAGGTTTACGACGGCTATGCCTCGGGCACGTCCATGGGCCGCTTTGTAGAGGCGCAGGACATAGCGAACATGGCTGTATTCCTGGCTTCAGATGCAGCGAGGCTGGTGTCGGGTCAGGTAATCGCGGTGGATGGCCATACGGTCAATCCTGACCCGAAACTGTGAATCAGCCCTGATTTGGCCCCCGAATCTGGCGGATGGCGCTGCGGACGGCTTGCCAGTCCTGCGCCTCCTGCTGATTTCCGGCGGCTTCACATTCGCGCATTTTCTGCGCAGCTTCGGCTTCGGCCCGATCGCCATGGGCCGTATAAAGGGCACGTGCGTATTCAGCGGTTTTGAGTGCGTCCATTCCCGTCATCCTCCATCTCAGATCGGAATGTCTGTAGTTTCGCGCCAAGTGACTATACTACAGCTTTCAGCCCAGGTCATGTCTGAGAGATTTCTGAGCGCAATTGCTGCAGATGGTCCGGGAAATCACGCGCGGTCATATCCGCCTCTCGAACCAGCCGGTCGAAATGGAGCGTAAAGACCTCAATCCGGTCGCGGTCTCGGAAAGCCATGTAGTGGCTTCCGGCATAGAACACGCAAAGAAGTGGGCCGAATATCGTGACGGGGGCAGAGTAAAGACGTTTTGCATCAAATAGATAGATGCGCAGACGTGGATAAAGCTGCTCGCACACCGACAGCAGGTGATCGATCTGATCCAACCGGACCTGAAGCGGTAGTCCCTCGTAGTAACCGGTGGCATAGGCAAAGCTGTGAAGCTCGTACAACGGCATGGCAATCTCATAATCGGACTGGGCGCTGCGCATCCATGCCAGCCGGTCTGCCGAGGCGCCAATGGCTTGATCTGCAGTACGGCCGAGATGCGGAGCGTATTCCCATTCAAGCACGGCGCGGGTCTTGAGCATGTCGGGCAGGGTAGCCGGAACGTAGCGTATCTTGTAGCCGGCGGCCTCTTGATGCCATTCAAAAATGCGCTCATCAACCAATGCCCGGGCGGCCTCGGTTAGGGTGAGGGAACTGGCCAATAGTTCTGCCGCGCTTTCGGGTCGGTTGGAAAGCCCAAGAAGCCAGTCGGCGGAAACCCCAAGCGCCGAGGCGCAGCTGCCGACGACATGAGCATTCGGAAGGCGTGCCCCCGCCCCGGTCAGCAATTGCGAAACGGTAGATCGGTCAACCCCGATGCTGCGTGCCAGGGCGCTTTGGCTGACATCTCGATCCTGCATCGCTCGGGCCAGGCGCTGGCGAAAATGCAGGGCGCGATCCCGTTTGTCGATTTTATCAATCATGTGGTGATTAATATCACCTTTGGTGAGAATTGTTAATCATATTCAGAATTCACGACCCTTGGGTCTGTCTGTAACGCTGGTGTTACAAAAATAAGAATGGGGTCTGGAATGGAAACACGACGCAGGTCGGTCGTGAAGGCGCTGGTGTGGAATGCGATGGGGCTGGCGATGATGACGCTGGTTGGTTTGATCGCCACGGGTTCAGCAGCACTTGGAGGGATGGTTGCTCTGGTCAACACAGCCATTGGCTTGACCATGTATGTAATTTACGAGCGTATCTGGGCCGGAATCACGTGGGGCCGCAATGGCTGAGCCGGTCACACCCAAATCACCTGAATGGGCGACATTTGCCCTGATCATCGCGTGCTATTTAGCCTGGATTGGTGCGATTTTCTGGTTGGCAGGCATATCGCTTTGGCTTGCGATCCCGTTCATGGGGCTGGTGGCTGCGCTGCATTCCTCGCTGACCCATGAGGCTTTGCACGGGCATCCCTTTCGCCAGAAGTGGCTGAATGAGACGCTGATGGCGCTGCCACTGACTTTGTTCATTCCCTACAATCGGTTTCGGGACCTGCATCTGGCGCATCACTGTGACGCGAACCTAACCGATCCCTATGATGACCCTGAGACCAACTATCTCGACCCGCAGGTCTGGGCGTCTCTGGCTCGATGGCAAAGACGGATGTATCAAGTGAACAATACTTTGCTGGGGCGGATGGTTCTGGGGCCTGCGATCGGGCAGGTTGCGTTCTTGCGGGATGAACTGCGTGGTGCACTTCGCGGAGATCGGGCGATTTTGTTGGCATGGGCGCTGCATATGCCCGGCGTTGTCGCGGTTCTTTGGATCGTCGCGCTTTCGCAAATGCCGATCTGGGCCTTCGCCCTTTCAGCATATATCGGGTTGGGTTTGGTCAAGATCCGCACATTCCTGGAACACCGCGCGCATGAGAAATCGCGCGCGCGCACAGTGATCGTAGAAGACCGTGGCATCCTTGCATTTCTGTTTTTGAACAATAACTTGCACGTCGTTCATCATATGAACCCATCAGCACCTTGGTACCGATTGCCTGCACTCTACCGCACGGGCAAGGAAAGATACTTAGCCTGTAACGAGGCTTATGTCTACCGTTCGTACGGGCAGATATTCCGAGAGTATTTCTGGCGCGCCAAGGATCCGGTGGCGCATCCGCTCTGGCCAAAGCCTTGATTTAACGACAGAAGGGAAGCCATGAGTTTATGGATTCCCGTCACCATCGCGGCCGCATCGTTCCAGACGGTGCGGTTCATGCTGCAGAAATCCCTGAGCAGCGTGAAGCTTTCGGCTGCCGGGGCGACATTTGCACGATTCGCCTATTCCATGCCATTGGCCTTGCTGGGGCTTTTCATTGCTTTGGGCGCGACAGGGTACGAACTGCCAGCGCTGACGGCGAAGTTCTGGATATTTGCTGTCATTGGCGGGACCACACAGATTTTGGCCACGATCTGCGTTGTGGCATTGTTCAAGCAGCGCAACTTTGCGGTAGGGATTACGTTTAAGAAAACTGAGGTGATTCAAACCGCTATTGTGGGGTTCCTTGTCCTCGGCGATCAGGTCTCTACCGGGGCGCTGGGGGCAATTCTGCTTGGGTTGCTGGCCGTCCTGTTATTGTCAAAAACGCCCGGAGGCAGCGGCGCTTGGTGGCAACATCTGACAAACAAAGCCTCGCGTCTTGGACTGGGGTCAGGCGTGTTATTCGCATTCTCCTCGGTCAGCTATCGCGGCGCCTCTTTGCAATTGGGCGACATCGATGCGTGGTTCCGGGCACTTGTGACACTTGCCGTCGTGGTAACGTTTCAGTTTCTCAGCATGTGGCTGTGGCTGCTTTGGCGAGACAGGGCCGAGCTGCGCGCGGTGTGGGAGACTCGCCGGACCGGTGTTTTTGTCGGCCTGACCAGCCTCTGTGGTTCGTTTTGCTGGTTCTTCGCCTTCACGTTGCAGAACGCAGCCTATGTAAAGGCCTTGGGTCAGATCGAACTGATCCTCAGCCTGTTCGCATCGCTGCTGTTTTTCCGTGAAACCATCACCCGGCGCGAGATCGCCGGGATGACGTTGCTTGGCTTGTCGATACTGGCGCTTGTGCTGACAATCTAGCCTGCGCGACGCTCATCAAAGCTGAGGGCGATAAAGCTGGGGAGGTGATCCCCCATGCCTACAACTGCTGGCCCGCCATCGTCGCGACGCCCTCGACCACGGGTTTTGGGCTCTCGCTCTTTGCGGCTCTCGCTCTTTTTGTTGTCCGACGCTTTGGCCTTCTTCTCTGGCTTTGGCGCCTCGGGCTTGGGTTCATCGGCCTTGACCGGATTGTCGATGCGCGGAATGTCCTTCTGGATCAGGCTCTCGATCGCGGCCAGCGCCTTTTCATCGCGGCCCGAGCAGATCGTGATTGCCTTGCCTTCGCGCCCGGCACGGCCCGTGCGGCCGATGCGGTGGACATAATCTTCGGCATGGCCGGGAACATCGAAGTTGAACACGTGGCTGACCGAGGGGATATCCAGACCCCGTGCAGCAACGTCCGAAGCCACCAGCAGCCGCAGTGATCCATCGCGGAATCCGTCCAGTGTTTTCATCCGCTGCGACTGATCCAGATCGCCATGGATCGCGGCGGCGTTATAGCCGTATTTCTTCAGCGACTTGGCGCAGATATCTACATCGGTCTTGCGATTGCAGAAGATGATGGCATTGGTGCATTTGTCACCCTCGGCATCGATCAATGCGCGCAGGGTCTTGCGTTTCTGGCTGGCCTCACGATCCCGGCGACCACCTTTGAACATCACCACGCCTTGTTCGATGGTTTCCGAAGCGGTGGCCTGACGCGCAACTTCGACCCGGGTGGGGGCCGACAGGAAAGTATCGGTGATCCGTTCGATCTCGGGCGCCATGGTGGCCGAGAAGAACAGCGTCTGGCGGGTGAATGGCGTCAGCGAGAAGATGCGCTCGATATCAGGAATGAAGCCCATGTCGAGCATCCGGTCAGCTTCGTCCACCACCATGATCTGAACGCCTGTCAGAAGCAGCTTCCCACGTTCGAAATGATCCAGCAGACGGCCCGGAGTGGCAATCAGCACGTCAACACCGCGGTCAATCAGAGCATCCTGTTCCTTGAAGGAAACGCCACCGATCAACAGTGCTTTGGTCAGCTTGAGGTGCTTGGCGTAGGTATCGAAATTCTCGGCCACCTGCGCTGCCAGTTCCCGCGTCGGGCACAAGACCAGCGAGCGTGGCATACGTGCGCGGGCGCGCCCACGGGCCAGCAATGTGATCATCGGCAGGGTGAAGCTGGCGGTTTTGCCGGTGCCGGTTTGGGCGATCCCCAGAACATCGCGCCCTTCCAGCGCGGCTGGAATTGCGCCTTCCTGGATCGGGGTCGGAGTTTCGTATCCGGCTTCCTCGATTGCTTTGAGGACCTTCGGGTTCAGGTTCAGTTCGTTAAACTTTGTCATGTATGTCCGGTTCAAGCGGACACTAGACCTGGCCCGCGCGTCTGAAAATGCCGGGCCCGGATGGCCATGCGCCCCATGCGCGTTTCGGCTGTGGCGCGGGCATAACAAAAACGTGGGGCAGGGTCAAATGAAGTCGGTTTAATCCGTGGCAAATCTGCCGGTAACAAGGATTTCCGCAACAATTCAGATGGTTCCGGGAAAGTGTTTCGCGACTTTTTGGTCCAGATCAAGCGGCCGGTGACGGATCATGTCGTTATCCTCAAGCCGTTCCAGCACTTCCGGGTCAGCAGCGCTGATTTCATCGTAAAATTCCCGCAGGCCATCGAGCCCGTATTCGGTTTCCAGAAGGGTGATCAATTCGTACCTGTCTAGCGCACCGATCTTTCGCGGCCGATCCAGGCTGGCCTGGTACGAGCCGCGTTCGAGGCGGAAACGATAATGCGCCAGCCAATGCTCCCAATCCGGGGCGTGGCGATGACACAGATCGATCTGAGGAAGCTCGGTTCTGACTGGCAGAAACTCACCGTGCTGATAGAGGTTGTGGATACGGTCGCTCAGTTTTTTCAAACCGCCGCGTACGAACAGTTTGCCCTGAATGTGGCTCATGAAACCGGCCAGAACGTAAGTGCCGAAATTGGGATAGAGCGCTTCGACCAGCGCTTGTCGATTCTGACCTTCGGGAATGAACGCTTTGTAGAGGTCCTGGCCACCCGCCAGCGCCTCAATCGGGCGGACGCGGACGGCGGGGATGTCATCGGGAATGTCGCGCAGCAGGTCTGGGATCGGGGACATTGGCCACAAAAACTCATCGACATCGATATGTGCGACCCAGTCCAGATCAGTCCTGTTGTAGATCAAATTCGCATTCGAGGATTGTCGAACCTGATGTTTGTCCGGCCTCTCACGCCTGCGGCGCTTCCAGAACGCCGCATCGCAGGTACGCACCCGGATCCGGGGATGGTCGCGCAGGGCTGAGATGTCCCCCTGGACCGGCTCGTCCAGAAAGATGTGAATCCGGTCCGCGCCGATATCGAGGTGGTGGGCGGCAAAGCGCAGAATATCCTCACGCGGGGCGCGGATCGTGGACACAATCCCCCATGTGGTCACTTCTGGATTGCCCGCAGAGTCCGTCAGGTCATCATTTCCTTCGTCGCGGTCAGGCTCAGCTCGGGATAATCGCGGACGACCCGGTCGATGTCCCACAGCAGCCGCGTCAGATAGACGATATCTCCATCGTGATCATGGGCAATATGCTGCTTGTTGGCGTTGACGAATTTGTCGATCTCAACCTTGTTGCCACTGACCCAACGGGCCGAGGTGAACTGAGACGCCTCAAACCGCACAGGCAGGCCGTATTCCATCTCAATCCGGCTGGCGAGCACCTCGAATTGCAGCGCACCGACGACGCCGACGATGAAGCCCGACCCAATCGAAGGTTTGAATACCTTCGCGGCACCTTCCTCGGCGAACTGCATCAGGGCCTTTTCCAGATGCTTGGCCTTCAATGGGTCACCCGCGCGCACCGTTTGCAGCAATTCCGGTGCGAAGGAGGGGATGCCGGTTACCCGGATCGCCTCACCTTCGGTCAGCGTGTCGCCGATGCGCAACTGACCGTGGTTGGGAATGCCGATGATATCACCGGCCCAGGCTTCCTCGGCCAGTTCCCGGTCAGAGGCGAGGAACAGCACGGGGTTCGATATTGCCATCGGTTTCTTCGATCGCACATGCGTTAGCTTCATGCCGCGTTTGAAATGGCCCGAGGCCATGCGGACAAAGGCCACCCGGTCGCGGTGTTTGGGGTCCATATTGGCCTGCACCTTGAACACGAAACCGGCGACCTTCTTTTCATCGGGCGCGATCTGACGGGGCTCAGCCGACTGAACCTGCGGCTGCGGACCATAGGCGCCGATACCCTCCATCAGTTCCTTGACGCCAAACGAGTTGATGGCCGAACCAAACCAGATCGGGGTCATGTGCCCCTCAAGCACCGCCTGAGGGTCGAGCTTGGGCAGCAATTCGCGTGCCATCTCAACCTCTTCCAGCAGCTTATCCAGCAGTTCGGCAGGCACGTGCTCGGCCAGTTTGGGGTCGTCCAGCCCGTCGATCTGAATGCTCTCGGCCACCTTGTTGCGGTCGGCGCGGTCCATCAGCTCAAGCCGGTCGCGCAGCATGTCGTAGCAGCCGATGAAATCGCGACCCACGCCGATAGGCCACGCGGCTGGCGTGACGTCGATCGCCAGCATTTCCTGAATTTCGTCGATGATCTCGAACGTATCCCGGCTTTCGCGGTCCATCTTGTTACAGAAGGTCAGGATCGGCAGATCGCGCAGGCGGCAGACCTCGAACAGTTTCTGCGTCTGGCTTTCCACACCTTTCGCACCGTCAATGACCATGACGGCGGCGTCTACGGCTGTCAGGGTGCGATAGGTGTCTTCGGAGAAATCCGAGTGGCCGGGTGTGTCCACAAGATTGAACCGGAAGTTCCCGTAGTCGAATGACATGGCCGAGGCTGAGACCGAGATACCGCGATCTTTCTCCATCTGCATGAAGTCCGACCGCGTCCGCCGTGCCTCACCCTTGGCGCGTACCTGTCCAGCCATCTGGATCGCGCCGCCGTACAGCAGAAACTTTTCCGTCAGCGTCGTCTTACCCGCATCCGGGTGCGAGATGATAGCGAATGTCCGGCGACGAGCGATCTCGGGCGGCAGGGTGGGTTGGTTCGAAGTATCAAGCATAAGCGCGCGTATAGGCGGGGAATCCAACTGAGGCAAGACAAAGGGGGTGGTTCGAATCATGTGGCTGTGGCAATAAGAACATATAGTGAACAAAATATGGAGTGGACCAATGAATTTGAAAGAAATCGCGGACGAACTGGTTGCTGGATGCCGCGAGAACCGGGCCAAGGAGAACCTCGAGAAGCTTTATGCCTCGGATGCTGTTTCTGTTGAGGGACAGGATTTTGCGGGCATGGGGCGCGAGACGCACGGATTGGAAGCTATTCGTGGCAAGCACGAATGGTGGGAAGGCGCACATGAAGTATCGGGCGCGTCCGTCAGTGGCCCGTACCCGCATGGTGACGACCGCTTTGCCGTGATCTTTGAAGTGCAGGGCAAGGTGAGAGAAACCGGTGAGAGCTTTAATATGCGTGAGGTCGGTGTTTATCACGTCGCCGATGGCAAGATCGTGCGTGAAGAGTTCTTTTATTAATCCGCAAGATCCCATTCTGGCCTTCTTTGCCGGGCCGATGTTAGATGTGTGCCGAAGATAGGGAGGGTCAGAATGGACTTGGGAATTCGCGGAAAACGCGCGCTGGTTTGTGCCAGCAGCAAAGGCTTGGGATTGGGCTGTGCCGAGGCGTTGGCCGAAGCCGGCGTCGATCTTGTGATGAACGCGCGCGGAGCCGAAACGTTGGAGGCTGAAGCCACGCGTTTGCGATCATCATATGGCGTTGCCGTGCAGACAGTGGCTTGTGATGTTACCACACCAGAGGGTCAGGCCGAGGTGATAAGTGCTGCGCAGGGTGCTGATATCCTTGTCACAAACGCGGGTGGCCCTCCGCCCGGCATGTGGTCGGACTGGGAGCGTGATGATTTCATCAAAGCACTGGATGCCAATATGCTGACACCCATAGCTTTCATGAAGGCTCTGCTGCCGGGCATGATGGATAAGGGCTGGGGTCGCGTGGTGAATATCACCTCGCAGTCGGTACGCGCGCCGATTGCGGTGCTGGGCCTGTCAAATGCGGCGCGAACTGGATTAACCGGCTATGTTGCGGGCACATCGCGCCAGGTGGCACCACATGGCGTGACGATCAATAATCTGCTGCCAGGTATCCACGCCACCGACCGCGCGAACGCGCTGGATGGCGGGGTGTCAGAGCAGAAAGGTATTTCGATGGCCGAGGCACGGGCTGAACGCGCTGCAACCATCCCAGCGAGACGCTATGGCACGAGGGAAGAGTTTGGGGCGACCTGCGCGTTTCTATGCTCGCAACACGCCGGGTTCATTGTCGGGCAGAACATTTTGCTGGACGGTGGTGGCACCAATTTGACGATGTAGGTATGGCACAGAACTTTTCTCTGAAAGATCAGTTGTTCAACGCGGAAAAGGTAAGCTTTCTTGCGGGCTTGTTCGCCAATGCTGATTCCGATTTCAAAGAAGAAGCATTCGCGGCGAAAGTGATGTCGCGTTTGCCCGAGCTTGAACTGAAAGAGCGTATGGCGTGGATTGCAGAGTGTCTGCAAGAATCGGTGCCTGGCGATTTGCCGGCAGTGGCACCGATCATTCTGCGGGCGCTGCCGCCTCCGCTGGACCCCGCCAAAAGTGATGATGACTTCGGAGACTTTATCTTTGCGCCCTTGGGTGATTGGGTTTGTGCAATCGGCCTGGATCATCCCGCTTTGGCGCTGGATGTATTCGAAGAGCTGACCCAGAGATTTTCGATGGAATGGGCGATCCGCCCGTTCCTCAATCACCACTCCGAACTGGCCATGGCGCGGATGCAGGGCTGGTGCACCCATCCCAGCTATCACGTGCGTCGTCTGGTCAGCGAGGGCACGCGGCCGCGTTTACCGTGGGGGCAGGCCGTTGGCTTGGCAATGTCAGACCCATTGCCGTTATTGGACCGGTTGCACGGGGATCGGACGCGCTATGTGACGCGCTCGGTCGCCAATCATCTGAATGATATCACCAAGAAAGACCCCGATCTGGTGCTGGAACGTCTGCGGGATTGGGGCAAGGCAGGGCGGCAGGACAAGGATGAACTGAACTGGATGACATCTCATGCATTACGAGGCCTTGTGAAATCTGGGCATCCCAAGGCGATGAAGGTGCTTGGATACGATCCCGATGCAGATATTGCGGTTGAGATTCAGGTAAACGGCCCGGCCCGGATTGGTGAAGCGCTGGAGTTTGAAACCCGCCTGAGCGGCGCAGAAGATCAGCCAGTCTTGGTCGACTATATCGTTCATTTCCAACGACCTGGCGGAAAGATCTCACCCAAGGTTCACAAGTTGAAACAGGCCGCGCTTACAGGTGGTCAGTTGACACTTAGAAAGCGGCACAAGCTGAAGGGCAATGCAACAACATTCAAGTTGGTTCCTGGGCCGCATCGGTTAGAGATTCAAGTGAACGGCCGCGTGCACGCAGGCGTGGATTTCGATCTGCTCGCTTGAGCCCTGTCACGGTTTCGTCAGATCGGGCGCTGGTGGATTGCGTGGTGTGGATTGCTGCACTAGCTGCAAAAGACCAGTGACAAAAGGATTGCCCCGATGAAGCACGAGGCTGTGCAGAACTACTATGGTGAGGTGTTGCAAGGCAGCGCGGATTTGCAAACAAATGCCTGCTGTACTCCGGATGATATGCCGGATCACTTCAAGAAAATTCTGTCGCAAATTCATGATGATGTGCTGACACGTTACTATGGATGCGGGCTGATTGCTCCGTTGGATCTGGAGGGAATGCGTATCCTGGATCTGGGCTGTGGTGCGGGGCGCGATGTGTATGCTTTATCCGCGATGGTCGGTGAAAAGGGCCGTGTTGTCGGCGTTGACATGACGCCTGAGCAGCTCGACGTGGCGCGAGCGCATCAGGACCATCACGCGAAGGCATTCGGACATTCGGCCAGCAATGTCGAGTTTCACCACGGCTATATCGAAAAGCTGGATGAGCTGGACCTCGAACCGGGATCGTTCGATATCATCGTCTCAAACTGCGTGATCAATCTGGCGACCGACAAGGCTGCTGTGCTGCGTGGTACGCATCGGCTGCTAAAAGAGGGCGGAGAGATGTATTTCTCGGACGTCTACGCCGATCGCCGGGTGCCCAAGGCGATGGCCGAGGATGAGATCCTGTATGGCGAATGCCTGTCGGGTGCGCTCTATTGGAACGATTTTCTGTCGATGTCGCGTGCTGCCGGATTTGGCGATCCCCGTCGGGTGACGCATCGTCCTTTGACGATCGAAAACCCAATTCTTGAAGAACGGGTCGCACCGCTGAGCTTTATCTCGGCCACCTACCGTCTTTTCAAGCTGCCGGAGTTGGAGCCTGCGTGCGAGGATTACGGTCAGGCTGTGATCTACAAGGGCACAGTGCCGCATGCGCCGCATGAATTTGTACTGGATGACCACCATACGATCGAGGCCGGCAAAGTATTCCCGGTCTGTGGCAACACGTGGATGATGTTGCAAGACACCCGTTTTGCACGGTATTTTGAGTTCATCGGCGATTTTTCGACCCATTACGGGATTTTCGAAGGCTGCGGCGGGGATAGCCCGTTTGTTGTACAGGGCGAAGCTGCCTCGACCGGGTGCTGCTGATCCCTTGCGCCTGATGGGCGGGGTTGTTATCCCCGCCTAAGCCCGATGGAATTGATCGGGAAAGGCAATGGGGTCCATCGGTGACAGTGACGACAACTCCTCCTCGATTGGAAATCCGCAATCTGATTGCGCGCTTTGGCGGGCGGACGGTCGTGGATGATGTATCGTTGACCGTACACGCGGGGCAGGTGACTTGCCTGCTGGGGCCTTCGGGCTGCGGAAAGTCGACCACCTTGCGGATGATCGCGGGGGTCGAAATGCAGACCTCGGGCGAGATTTACGTCGATGGTAAGCTGATCTGTGACACGGTATTCCGCGTACCGCCCGAACGGCGCGAGATTGGGCTGATGTTTCAGGATTTTGCGCTGTTTCCACATCTCAGCGTAGCGGATAACGTCGCGTTCGGCCTGAAAGGCAGCAAAGAGCAGAAACGCGCGCGGGTCGAGGAACTGCTGACCAAGGTCGATCTGATGCGGTTCATCGATGGATTTCCGCATCAGTTATCTGGGGGTGAGCAGCAGCGGGTTGCTCTGGCCCGTGCTTTGGCCCCACGTCCGCGGATCATGCTGATGGATGAGCCGTTCTCGGGCCTCGATAACCGTCTGCGCGACGGCATTCGGGACGAAACGCTCGCAGTCCTCAAAGAAGAGGACGCTGCTGTTCTGTTGGTCACGCATGAGCCGGACGAGGCGATGCGAATGGCTGATGAAATCGCGCTGATGCGGCGCGGCAAGATTGTGCAGCAGGGGGCGCCATACAATGTCTATACCCGGCCTGCAGACAAGGCAGCAGTTTCGTTTTTTAGTGATATCAATGTGTTGAAGGCTCAAGTTAATGGTGCGTTGGCGCATACTCCGTTTGGCCGTTTTCTTGCGCCCGGTGTGCCGGACGCGACCGATGTTGAAATCGTGTTTCGACCCCAGCACGTCAAGCTGGACTTCGACCGCAATGGCAAAGGGCCTGCGCCGACGCCGACAGACGGCATTGCCGCCCGAGGCGTGGTTGAGCGTGCTCGGTTTTTGGGAAATGAAAGCCTTGTCGAGTTTCGCATGGACTATGATGGCTCGATCCTGAAGGCGACGGTCCCGAACGTCTTTGTGCCCAAAGAGGGCCGTGTCATGTGGCTGACCATTCGCCGCGACCGGTGTTTTGTATTCCCGGCCTGACGCTCAAATCCTGCATTTTCATCCAAGTGGTGCGTGAAAGCCTCAGATTGCGCATGTGCATTGCTTGTCGCAGCGCTGAGGCGGGTCTATCAAGGGCAAAACGAGGGGTGGACCGGGCATGCGAATTCTTCTGACCAATGATGACGGCATCAATGCGCCGGGACTGATTGTACTTGAAGCGATCGCGGCTGAACTGGCCGGTCCCGATGGCGAGGTCTGGGTCGTCGCGCCTGCCTTTGAACAGTCGGGCGTGGGCCATTGCATCAGCTATACCCACCCGATGATGGTCGCCAAACTGGGCGAGCGTCGCTATGCCGCCGAAGGGTCTCCGGCGGATTGCGTGTTAGCCGGTTTGCACGACGTTATGAAGGACGCACCGCCCGATCTGGTGTTGTCAGGGGTGAACCGGGGCAACAACTCGGCTGAAAACACGCTGTATTCGGGTACAATCGGCGGCGCGATAGAGGCGGCGTTGCAAGGTGTGCCCGCGATTGCCTTGTCGCAATATTTCGGGCCGCGCAATCTGGGGCTGGACGATCCGTTTGAGGCGGCTGCCAAATTTGGGGCCGATCTGGTGCGCCGCATTCTTGATGCGACACCCGAGCAGCAGGGCGACTATCGTCTGTTCTATAATGTGAATTTCCCTCCGGTTCCCGCAGATGAGGTGCTGGGTACGCGCGTGGCCCCGCAGGGGTACCGACGCGATACACATTTCTCTGTCGAGCCGCACAGCTCGCCTTCGGGTCGCCGGTTCCTTTGGATTAAGGGCGGGTATCAACATAACCCGACTGCTCCGGGCACGGATGCGGCGGTCAATCTGGAAGGATATATCTCGGTCACTCCGATGCGCGCTGATCTGACAGCATATGACACGCTCGAGGCGCTAAAGGTCATCGAATGACTGGACCAAGCGCAGAAACCATAATGCAGTTCCTGTTTGCCCTGCGCTCGCGCGGGGTAACGGATGCACGTGTGCTGGCGGCGATGGAGCAGGTTGACCGGGGGCAGTTTGTCAAAGGCCTGTTCGCGGACCGGGCCTATGAGGACACTCCACTGCCTATTGCCTGTGGCCAGACCATCAGCCAGCCTTCGGTTGTGGGGCTGATGACGCAGGCGCTGCAGGTGCGTCCGCGTGATACGGTTCTAGAGGTCGGCACCGGCTCGGGCTATCAGGCGGCGATCCTGTCCAAGCTGGCGCGCCGGGTCTACACGGTTGAGCGGCACAAGAGGCTGGTGCGCGAAACGGGAGAACTGTTCCGTGAGCTGGGGCTGACGAATGTGACCGCGATGCTGTCGGATGGATCGTTTGGCCTGTCCGAACAGGCCCCGTTTGACCGTATCATTGTGACCGCGGCCGCCGAAGATCCTCCGGGGCCGCTCTTGGCGCAGTTGAAAATCGGCGGTATCATGGTGTTACCCGTAGGCCAATCGGACGCGGTGCAGACCCTAATCCGGGTCACGCGCACTGAAACCGGTCTGGACTATGACGAATTGTTGCCGGTCCGTTTTGTGCCCTTGCTTGAGGGGCTGGGAAAAGACGGAGCGTGAAGGTATATTAGAGGCGCCAGAACCCCGGAGAACAGGGGCAGGTGTTGAGGACAGTAAAATGAGAGCAGTTTCCAAATCAGCAATGCGCCGCTATGCGACAGGTGTTGCCGCGCTGGCAATTCTGGCCGGGTGTGAAGGGCCATATGACTATGACCTGCGCGGCAATGTCGGCGGGTTCTCCACTGCAGATGCCGCCCTTGCAGCGACCGCCAACCGCCCGACGCCGGATGCGCGTGGCGTGATCACCTATCCGAACTATCAGGTCGCGGTAGCCCGCCGTGGGGATACAGTTGGCGATGTCGCCACCCGGATCGGCATGCCGGTGGCCGAATTGGCCCGGTTTAACGGATTGCAGCCAAATGACAGCCTGCGTGACGGTGAAGTTCTGGCCTTGCCGCGCTCGGTCGGTGGGACGAGCAATGTTGATATTGCGACCATTGCCGGAACCGCGATTGACGAGGCACCGGACACAGGATCTGTACAGACATCGACATTGGAGCCCGCGCAACCTGCTGCGGCTCCGGCACCGGTTGCTACGGGGCCTGAGCCGATCCGGCACAAGGTCAAGCGGGGTGAGACAGCCTATACAATTTCGCGCCTCTATCAGGTGCCTGTGGAGTCTCTGGCAGAATGGAACGGTTTGGGACCAGATTTTATGGTGCGCGAAGACCAGTACCTGTTGATCCCGGTCAAGAATCAACCGGCACCTCGGGCAGCAGCGCCGGCCGCCACGGCAACTGCGGTAACCCAACCGGGGGAAGGCTCACCAACTCCTACGCCGCCGAGCGCGACGCAGCCATTGCCGGATGAGAAAGTTGCCGCGGCAACGCCTGCGCCGGATATCACAGCCGAGGCCCCGACCAATTCGAGAAGCTCGGCGCTGGCAAGCCCGGTGAGCGGCACCATCATTCGGACCTACAAGAAGGGTAAGAATGAGGGGATAGATATCGCCGCAGCGCCAGGCGCGTCGGTCAGTGCGGCCGAGGCAGGCACGGTCGCCGCGATCACCGCGGATGCGGATCAGGTTCCGATCATCGTTGTGAAACACAACAATGACTTGCTGACTGTTTATGCCAATGTCGACAATATCACCATCAAGAAAGGTGATCGGGTGCGACGGGGACAAAAGATCGCCTCGCTTCGCGGGGGCGACAATGCATATGTGCACTTCGAAGTGCGCAAAGGGTTCGAGTCGGTTGATCCCGAGCCTTACCTGAAGTGACCGAAATGGCCCGTTCCGGGCCATGCCTCCGGCGGAGGTATTTGGGGCCAGTTGAAGGACGGATCACGCATTGGGATCGTAGTCGCTGAGCCGTTTACCCGGTTCGTCAGTAAAGAGTTCCGGCAGAGGCGTGACGTTTTCTATCAGGTCGATGCGGAAGACGCGGAAGTCGTTGCGCAGCTCGCACCAGGCAGTCAGTGTCCAGACACGGCCCCAGTATTCCATATGTAGCGGTCGGATGGTGCGTTCGGTCAGCGCGCCGTCAATGCGACGGTAGCTGAGCTGCAATTTCTGGCGCGATTTGATCGCGGCGCGGATCGGGGCCATATGTGCCATTCCGCGTACGACATCAGCGAAGGGATAGACCGCGAATTTCCAGCTGTCGGCCTCGGCAATGACCTGCGTGGGCAAGACGGCGTCGATTTTCTCGGCCAGAGATTCCGCGGCGGATTTAAGATCGGGATCGGCGGCTTCGGCCACGATCGCCATGCCGAGGTTCAGAGCCTCAAGCTCGGCGGGTGTCAGGTTTAGCGGGGGCAGAGTGATCTGTTCGCGTACCATGTAACCTACGCCGCGTTCGCCTTCTACAGGAACGCCCGAGGCCACTAACGTGTCCATATCGCGATAGATCGTACGGACCGACACCTCAAGTCGGTCCGCGATGTCCTGCGCGCGGTGCAAGTTACCATCGCGCAGGATCTGTATGATGTCGAACAGGCGGTCAGTGCGGCGCATGACACGCCGTCTGAGCCGCCCTTAGGCGGTCATGTTCCATAGCACGGTCTCGTGACGCATCTGGGCGCTGTCGGGGTTGATTGCCGCCATCAGAGCGGGTGCAAAATCCTGTTGCATGAATGCAGCAGCGGCATCCTTTGCGGATTTCATATCGGTCCAGACGACATAGTCGGTCCAGCGGCCATCTTCGCCATGGCTTAGCTGGCGGTGGGTAAAGCCGGGAGCCGCGCGGACGAAGGCTTCGGAGGCTTGGCTTAGCCTGACGAACTGTTCGGGCTTTGTGCCGTCGGCAAGGGTAAAGGTGACGATTTCTGCGACATGGGTCATGTGGTTCTCCGTAGACCAGGTTTCGATATCGTCCTTCTAGGTGATATCAACTGACATAAACCTGTCAGTTGAGAAATGCGAGTCCGCAAAAAACGCATGATCCGTTCAATTTTGCGCGCGGATTTGATCTGTCGCACTTTTGCTGATGCCCGTACGGGCGTAGACACGGGGCCAGACATATTCACGGCGCGCTGCGCCGACGTAGAAGGAGACAAGTCATGCTCAACAATATTGGCCTTCCGGGTATCCTGCTGATTGCTGTTGTGGTTCTCGTCCTGTTTGGACGCGGCAAGATCAGTTCGCTGATGGGCGAAGTGGGTAAAGGCATTACCTCGTTCAAAAAAGGCATCAAGGAAGGTTCGGAAGAGCTGGAACAAGACGCGTCTGAGCTGGCCAAAGACGTCACGCCTGAGACTGACAAAGACAAGGTCTGAGCCTAGATGTTTGATCTGGGCTGGACCGAGCTTCTGGTCATCGGCATCGTCGCGTTGATCGTGGTGGGGCCAAAGGACCTGCCTGTGCTGTTCCGCAATGTCGGACGGTTCGTCGGAAAGGCGCGCGGCATGGCGCGCGAATTCAGCACTGCAATGAACGAGGCTGCGGACGAAGCAGGCGTCAATGAGATCAAGAAGGGCCTGAACGCGGCGACCAACCCGGTTAGTACAGCGATGGACGGGATCAACGAAGCCGCGCGCGACGTGGCCAAATCCATCGACCCAACCAAGTTCGACCCTGACAGCGAGACCGGCAAGCTGGCCACCGAGCGAGCAGAGCAAGCCAAGAAGATCCAAGCCACAACGGCCCGCGCTGCCGCTGAACGCAAAGCCAAGGAAGCCGCGGATGCGCTGGCCAAGGCGGAAGAGGCCGAAGCAGCGCTGAAAACCGAAAGCAAAACATGACCAAGACCGACGAGATCGAGGACAGCTCGGCACCCCTGATCGAGCACCTGGCCGAGCTACGTACGCGGCTGATCCACTGCGTTGTGGCGTTTCTGATCGGTATGATCATCTGTTTCACCGTGGCCACGCCACTGTTCAATTTCCTCACGCAACCGCTATGTGAGGTGCTGACCGAGCGTGGACAGGATTGCGGGCTGATCTTCATCTCGCCGCAGGAAGGGTTCTTTGTAGCCATCAAGGTTTCGCTGCTGGGCGGGTTCATTCTGGCCTTTCCCTATATCGGAATGCAGATGTGGAGGTTCGTGGCGCCGGGCCTGTATAAATCGGAAAAGAACGCGTTTCTGCCGTTCATGCTGGCCTCTCCCTTCATGTTCCTGCTGGGCGCAAGCTTCGCTTTTTATGTGGTCACGCCACTGGCCTATGACTTCTTCCTCGGTTTCCAGCAATTTGGAGCGGAAGGGGAAGCTGTAGCAGAAGGCGCAACCGCACCTTTGAGCGTGGTGTTTCAGGGTTCGGCGCAGGAATATCTCAACCTGACCATCAAGTTCATCGTTGCCTTTGGCCTGTGCTTTCAATTGCCCGTATTGCTGACACTGATGGGTAAGGCCGGACTTGTCAGTGCCGAAGGTCTGGGGGCAGTGCGTAAATATGCGGTGGTAGGCATTCTGGTGTTGGCTGCGATTGTCACACCGCCGGACGTGATCACCCAGATCATCCTCTTTGTCGTAGTTTACGGGCTCTATGAGATTTCAATATTCCTGGTCGCCCGTGTCGAGAAGAAGCGCGAAGAACAGTTGCGCGCCGATGGATACTACGACGATGAAGAGGCCGAAGCCGACGCAGACGTGATGCAGGATTACGAAGAGAACAAGTAACCTGTTCCAATAGCTTTAAAGGCGCGCCCAAGGTAGGCGCGCCTTTTTCAATTGCTACTCTTGTTGTGTTGATCGGAACATGGTTGAACTCCGCCAGAACATCCCGGAGGAGCCGATGGACGACCAAGCCCTGAATCGCATTGCGGACGCGTTGGAACGCATGGCGCCCGCGCCGCTGGCGAAACCTGATTTCAACGCGGCCCCGGCTTTCGTCTGGCATGTCGAGCCTGACCGGCTGGAACCCGTCACACAGGTCAATCGGGTCGACCTTGATCTATTGGTGGGGATCAACCGCTCCCGCGATACGTTGCTGGACAACACGCGCCGCTTTGCTGCGGGTTACAAGGCTAATAACGCGCTCTTGTGGGGCGCGCGCGGAATGGGGAAATCCAGCCTCGTCAAAGCGGTGCACGGTACGTTGCAGGATGAGCATCCTGACCTGAAACTGGTCGAATTGCAGCGCGAGGATATGGGCTCGGTCGCGCGTTTGCTGAACCACCTGCGTGCCGCGCCGCACAGGTTCATCCTGTTTTGCGATGATTTGTCGTTCAGCCACGATGATCAGCATTACAAATCGCTCAAGGCCGTGCTGGACGGCGGTATCGAAGGTCGCCCGGAAAACGTTGTGTTCTACGCCACATCAAACCGCCGCCACCTGATGCCGCGCGACATGATCGAAAACGAACGCTCCAGCGCCATTAATCCGTCCGAGGCGGTCGAGGAGAAGGTCTCACTCTCTGACCGTTTCGGCCTGTGGCTGGGGTTCCACCCCTGCGATCAGGACGAATATCTAGCGATGATCGATCGCTACTGCGCCGCTCATGGCGTCAAGGTTGATCCCGAAACTCTGCGCGCCGAAGCCATCGAGTGGCAAGCCACCCGGGGGGCGCGCTCGGGCCGCGTCGCCTGGCAATTCTTCGTCGACCTCGCCGGGCGAAACGGCGTCCATATCGGTTAGTCCGCCCGCTTCATCTGGCCAGAAATACCTCCGCCGGAGGCATGGCCCGTCAGGGCCATTCTCACAACAGTGCTATAATCCGCGCCGCCTCATCCGCAGTGCTGGTTAATACATCCCGATCCTCACCGGGATGGAAACGCGCACGTACGGCGGTCGGCATCGGTGCAGGCACAACAATCGACACGCGCGGTCCCGTCCGCGCGGTCTCGGTCGCCCAACTGCGAGCCAGCGCCATCTGCGCCGCTTTGGTGGAGCCGTAGATGCCATAGAACTTCTCGCCTGCCTTCGGGTCATCGAAGAACACGGCATGGCCAGTTTCGCCCAACAAAGGCGCGACATACGGGATCAGAACCGAGGTGGCGTTTGCATTGATGCTGACTGCCTTGTTCCATTCCTTCGGATCAACGAAATGCACTGGCGTCAGGGCTGAGGTATGGATTGCAGTATGCAACCACAAATCGATCTTGCCCCAGCGATCGTGAATGCCCCGGCACAGGGTCGCCATCGCATTGGGATCGGTGATGTCCATGGGGGCCAGAGTGGCCGAGCCACCCTTTGCCTGGATGCGGTCATCCAGCTCTTCCAGCCCGCCCTGAGTGCGAGCGACAGCGACGATGTGATAGTCGGGGGCCAGCGCTTCGGCCAGCGCCGCGCCCAACCCACGAGAAGCCCCGGTGATAAGGGCGATTTTGGTCTGATCGGTCATGAGGGGGGTTTGAACCTGCACGCGCAGGGCGTCAAGTCAGGATCAGCTGCCGGGGATGTCGATCCTTCGGTTCTGGCCGCTTTGTCGCAGCACAACACCATTTTCATCAATGGCGACGACCTTACCCGGGCCGACACGACTGCCGGGTTTCACTTTCTTAATGCGCCCCGACGACATGCGGACCAGGGCTTGCAGGTCCGCCTTGGGCCCAAAAATGCCCAATACCGAGACCGCGTTCTTCTTGAGCGCTCCCGCCTGTGTGGCGGCGCTTTTCACCGTTGCGTTTGCCATGATCTGTGGCCGAGCTGCGCGCCCGGACCCCGTTTTGTGAGTGGTTTTCGGCATTCGGGTAACACGGGATTTGCCGGACCAAAAGGCCGGCAGCACTCGGTTCGGAGCGGTTCGAATGCCGCATACCGAACCCGTTGCAAATGCAGCCTGTTCAGCAATAGGTTGTCGGCGGATTCTGACCTATGGCGGCTAGCGCAAGTCTCTTGGCCGACGCCTCAGGACAAAGCGATTCGCCCGATCACCCCGAGGCAAGTTTCGCCGCGTTCCACGAACTGCCGACCACCTGCATATCTTCACGCTTCTTGCTGACCCGACTGCTGTTTTCTAGGCTGCCCAGATATTCCTCATCGACGCCGGTGACGTAGTTGCCGTCAAAGCAGGAACAGTCAAAGGCTTCGATCTCGGGGTTGCCTTCCTTGGCAGCCCAGATCAGATCGTCGAGATGTTGGTAGAACAGCGCATCCGCACCCAGTTCTTCGCGAATCTCCTCGATCTCTTTGCCATTCGCGACAAGCTCGTGTCGGGTGGGCATATCGATGCCATAGACATTGGGGTATTTCACCGGGGGCGAGGCGCTGGCGATGTAGACCTTTTTGGCGCCGGCCTCACGGCACATCTGGACGATCTTTTTGATTGTATTGCCGCGCACGATCGAATCATCGATCAGCAGTACGTTATGACCGTCAAACTCCAAAGGCACCGCGTTCAGTTTGCGACGCACGGATTTCTGCCGTTCTTCCTGGCCCGGCATGATGAAGGTGCGGCCAACATAACGGTTCTTCACAAGCCCCTCGCGATAGGGAATGCCTGTGATCTTTGCGGCCTCAAGCGCGACAGGGCGGGCGCTATCTGGCACAGGGATGATCCGGTCGATCTCAAGTCCCGAGTCCTGAATTTGCTTGGCCAGCGTCTGCCCCATGCGCATCTGGGTTTTGTAAACCGACACCCCATCCAGCAGCGAATCTGGTCGGGCCAGATAGACATACTCGAAGATGCAGGGCGTCAGTTTACCTTCAACGGCCTGGAACTCGTGCATATTGCCGTCGAGGTCGATAAGGATCGCCTCGCCGGGACCTAGGTCGCGCAGCTTGTCAAAACCGTTGATGCCGAATGCCACATCTTCGGACGCAAAGGCATAATCATCGCCGTCACCAGTTGCAGCACGCTTGGCAACAGACAAAGGTCGGATGCCGTAAGGATCGCGGAAGGCCAGCATCCCTACGCCCGCGACGAGGCAGATCACCGAATACGCCCCCTGAACCCGCTCCATCGTCATTTTGACACCGGCAAACAGGTTGCGGATCGGATCAGCATTACCATTGACCTTGATCGCATCAGCGACCTTGTCGGCCAGTACGTTCAGAAGGACCTCTGAATCCGAAGTTGTGCGCAGGTGACGGCTGTATTTGGCAGTTACCTTTTCGCGCTGTTCTTCGGTATTGGTGATGTTGCCGTTGTGAACCAGATAGATGCCATAAGGCGCGTTCACGAAAAATGGTTGCGCCTCGGCCGCGCTGAGCGAGCCAGCGGTTGGATAGCGGACATGGCCCATGCCGACCTTTCCCAACAGGGTTTCGGCGTCACTGGCATTGAACACGTCTTTGACGAGACCATTTGCTTTCTTCTCACGGAAGAACTCGCCGTTGTAGGTGACGATCCCCGAGGCGTCCTGACCTCGGTGCTGAAGCATCAGCAAGCCGTCATAGATTTCCGCAAAGACATCATGTGTCCGGCTTGCGATCCCCAAAATCCCACACATACACGGGCTCCAATTTCTATGACTTGCTTAGGATGGCGTTCAGGTCGGATCGGGTGCGGACGGGTATCTGAATGGTGTGTTTTGGTCCGTTTGCACGGGACTCAGGCACAAGCACGAAAGCGGCTAGCGCATAAGAAAACAGATACAGCAAGGTCGGCAGCTCCGATTCCATGTCGGTATGGCCTCCACATAATGCCAAACGATGCGTGTGTCATCAAAGGATCACATTCGCGATTTGACGCAGGTGCGAATTGTACACGCCGCGGGTTTAGGATGACAAATGTACAGACCTATGCTGTCATATCATTACGAAGGTTTTTTTGCATGCAGTCCGGCAATACCTGGTGGAGCAGACGCCATGTGGCAACACAAGCAAAACACACCGAAGGACAAACCTGTCAAGCGGCGTTGCCACCGATGTCGTGGGGCAGGGCGCGCACCCTGCGAGATCTGCAAGGGAACCGGTGAAGTGATCAAGAGCCGAGACCAGTATGGCAAGCCGATCTCAAGCCGATGTGACGGATGCTTTGGCCTGAAGACCATCCGTTGCAATATTTGTGGTGGCGAAGGGTTTATCTGATTTTTCCGAACCAAACGCAAAAAAGCCCGGCTGAAACCGGGCTTCTCGTTGGAATTTGGTTTGATTAGCCCTCAGAGGCGTTGTCGGCGGTGCAGCTTGCGACCAGCTCTTCGTACTGGGCGGTAACCCAACCCAGCGCCGCCTCGGGGTTTTGTTCTTCGATCTGTCCGCTGAACTGTTCGAACACTTTGGCAGAGCGGCTTTCATCAACCATGGTATAAGACTGGCCGGTCATCACCGTGTCGTAGACAAAGAACGCGATGGCAACCAACAGGATGCCGCGGGCGATGCCGAAGAAGAAGCCAAGCGCCTGATCCAGCCCACCAAGCGCGGAACGCTGCACCAGTGAAGAGAATAGCGGCGTGAAGATGCTGACTACGATCAGTGCAATGGCGAAGACGGCGGCAAAGCCGGTAATCACCGAAAGCTCACAACTGTCGCGCAGGAATTCACCGACCACTGGCACTTCTTTGACCAGCGGCACAGCCTGCGGCGCAAAGATGAATGCTAGAACTGCCGCGGCGACCCAACCTGCGATGGCCAAAACCTCGCGCATGAAACCGCGCGAATAGGCCAGCAAGCCCGACAGCACGATGATCAGGGCCACAGCCCCGTCAATTATTGTAAAACCTTCCATGGCCCTCGCCTGTTCGTTTTCTGCCCCTCAAGGCGCGACTTTACCCTGCTCCGAAGGTTTCGCCAACAAACCCCACCAAATCAGAGGGTCGGGTGAGTGTCAGACCTGCCACAGTGCCAGTTTTGCCACCTGCCGGAGCAATTGCCGCTGTGAAACCAAGTTTTTGCGCTTCTTTCAACCTGTTTTCGGTCTGCGGGGCTGGTCTAAGTGCCCCGGATAGCGAGATTTCTCCGAAAACGACCGTATCGGCAGGCAGGGCGGTGTCTTCACGAGCGCTGAGCAGTGCAGCAGCAACGGCGAGGTCAGCGGCGGGTTCGCTGACTTTCAGCCCTCCGGCGACGTTCAGATAGACATCGAGCCCGGCAAAGGGGATGCCGCAGCGTGCTTCGAGCACTGCAAGGATCATGGCGAGCCGCCCGCTATCCCATCCGACAACTGTGCGGCGGGGCTGGGAATGGGGGGACGGCGCCACCAGTGCTTGCAATTCGACCAGCACGGGGCGGGTGCCTTCGATACCTGCGAACACGGCGGAACCTGGGCTGGGCTTACCGCGTTCCGATAGGAACAGGGCCGAGGGGTTGGTGACTTGCGCCAGCCCTTTGCCGGTCATTTCGAAGACGCCGATCTCATCCGCTGGGCCAAAGCGGTTCTTAACGGCGCGCAGGATGCGGAACTGGTGCCCGCGTTCGCCTTCGAAGTAAAGCACGGTGTCGACCATATGTTCGACTACACGGGGGCCAGCGATCTGGCCTTCTTTGGTGACGTGGCCAACCATGATGATCGATACGCCGTGGCGTTTTGCAAATGTCGTCAGCTCATGCGCTGCGGCGCGCACCTGCGACACCGAGCCCGGCGCGCTGTCGACATTGTCGGCCCACATCGTCTGGATCGAGTCGATGATGGCGAGGCCGGGTTTTTCTGCCTCTAGCGTCGTGAGGATGTCCCGAAGGTTGGTTTCAGCGGCCAATTGCACTGGCGACTCTTCCAGACCTAACCGGCGCGCGCGCATCCTAACCTGCGCGCTGGCCTCTTCGCCCGAGACGTAGATGGTTTTGACACCTTTGCGGGCAAAACGTGCGGCGGCCTGTAGCAACAGGGTGGACTTGCCAATACCGGGGTCTCCGCCCACCAGCAGGGCCGATGCAGGGACAAGGCCGCCGCCGAGGACACGGTCCAATTCTTCAACACCACAGAGGGTGCGGGGCGGGGGTGTTTCTTCGGTCGAGAGGTCGGTGAGCGCGATTGACTGGCCGCGTTTGCCGCCGAGGGATTTCTTGGCTGGTCCAGCCGAGAGCGGGGCTTCCTGAACGATGGTGTTCCACTCGCCGCAGCCGTCGCAGCGGCCTGACCATCGTGTATGTGAGGCACCGCAGGCGGAGCAGGTGAAGGATTGTGTCTTTGCCATGTCGCCCTTGGTGCCCGAGGAAGGGCGGTTCTTCAAGCCCTTGCGGGCTTTCCTCACCGCCGGTGGCGCGCCACGTCCTCAGGCCCTGCGGGCCATCGTCCGCTGCGGGCGCTAGACGCGCCTATTCCGCGGCGCGCGGCGGGGTCATCGCGACGACGCTGGCAGGTTTGGATTCGTCGGTCGAAGATTGCAATTGCGCCGACAGCTCGGGCAGCAGGTCAAACAATTCGTCCCTGAGGCGCGCGAGCTGGGATTTGGCGATGGATTCTTCGATTTCTATATCGCGGGTCCATTGGCGCAGCTCGTGCTGGATGATTTGGGCTTCCTCGATGCGCTGCTGGAATTGTTCGACCTCTTCCTGACGTTGCCGCAGGAAGGCACGGGCGCGTTCGACCTTTGTGTCCCCATAGGTCTCGGCCAGGTCCTGGCTGATCTGGCTCATCTGAGCAGCCAGTTCCAGCACCTGCGGTTCGAGCCCCTGCAAATCGGGGTGATCGCGCAGGAAGGCCATGCGCTCTTTCACCGCGTCGAATTCGGAGGCCAGCGCAAAGGCGCCGCTGCGGTCGGCGGCATGGGCGACCTGATAGGCCCCGGCCACGTCCTGCATATTCATTGTGAACTTACGATGGGTGTTTTCAAGCGCCATCATGCGGGCGTTCGATGGCAGATAGAAGACCAGCATCAGGATCAGGGCGGTCAATCCGGCCTGAACATATACGCCTGCGTCAATCGTTGCACCGTTACTGAGACCGGCCTGCAACGAGAGCCAGGGCAGGATGCCAATCGCGGATAAAATGGTGGTCGTCACCGCGAACAATGCTGCGGCGCAGATAAGGAAAAAAGTGAGCCTTAATAAGGTATTCTGAAATTGCAATGTTATTGTGTGGAGGGCGGCCATGATCGTCGTTCTCCTTCTTCAACCGGTACAAAACCGGGCCGAAGCGGAAGGTTAAACAGACGCGAAGTGATCCGCTACGGACCCGAAAACTACAAAATTTACTGCTCGAAATATAAAGATGATACTCAGAAATCTGTTTTCAATCAATCAGGTCTGAGGTTTTCGTGATCCAAATGTCATCTCTGTAATGTGGCCTAAGGCCAGCGAGGCCAGAATGCAGCCGGTAAACAGATAGAGACCCCACGCAGTTTCGATCGTGGCGTATGAGATGCCTTTGGCCAGTGTGATGTAGAGCGCGATGAGGAAGATATCGGCCATCGCAAGCTTGCCGAGTGTGTTCAGTGCGGGTTGGACGCGCGGGTCCAGCAGGTTCCATTGGATCAGCGCGGTCCCGATGGTTTTGATGTAGGGCGCGAAGAGGGCAAAGATGGTGACGATCAGCGCGAGGAAGATGTCGGATTTCCACAAGGATTGGAGCCCGGTAATGACGCTGATTTCGCTGAGGCCAAAGATCGGGAGGAGCCCGGCGCGCATCAGCGGGGCGAACCACGCGATGGGGTAGAGGATCAGGAGGGAGAGGGTGGCGAGGCGGAGGGTCATGCTACACAGATAAAGGGGTTTATTTGATCCTAACAAGTGGGTTACCCAGACAATCCTTTTCAACGGAGTTCGTTGCACTATCGAAGTATTCAGAGTCCCAGAAATCGATTGAGAAATACGAAAGCATAGACCACCAAAGAACCGAACCAAATTGCCAATGCGATATTTGATCGAACAGGCGCTGACTCTTCTTTTCGAAACGCAATCAAATCAAAACCGCATTTCAAGTATGCGATCAGTGTCAAAACCGTGGATACACTCGAAGCCCAAATGTATTGATCGGATGAGTTTGCGATCCACAACGTCACAGCAAACAAAACTATCGGCAACATGCCGAAAAACACTAGCTTTGAGAAATCGCGTTAACGTCCGCGTTCATGGCGCAAGTCATGTATGGCCAACAAATAGAGCCCGAGAAAGACAAGCGGGGTAAAGAGCAGGAGGGTCATTGTCTGGCTAACAAACTTTACCGCACCGCCTCAATCGGCCCCTCTGCACTCCCGCTGATGAACTGCTCCACATAAGGATCACCCGAGGCGTCCATCTGTTCGACCGGGCCGGTCCACTGAATCACACCTCCGTGCAGCATGGCGACGTTGTCGGCAATCGCGCGGACCGAGCTCATGTCGTGGGTGATGGTCATTGCGGTGGCGCCCATCTCGGTCACGATCTCGCGGATCAGGTCGTTGATAACGCCGGACATGATAGGGTCGAGGCCCGTGGTGGGTTCGTCGAAAAAGATGATCTCGGGCTCGGCGGCGATGGCGCGGGCGAGACCGACGCGTTTTTGCATGCCGCCCGATAGCTCGGCGGGGAAGCGGTCGGCGACGTTGGATTTCAGGCCGACGCGGCGCAGTTTCTCGATGGCGATTTCGCGCGCCTCATCCGCCGGGCGTTTCAGTGAACCGCGCAGCAGGCGGAAGGCGACGTTTTGCCAGACGGGCAGGGAGTCAAACAGCGCAGCACCCTGAAACAGCATCCCGAAACGGGCCAGAAACGCGTCGCGGTCTCCTTTGGAGGCGTCCTTGCCGTCGACATAGATCATGCCGCTGTCAGGCTTGATCAGGCCGAGTATGCATTTCAACGCCACGGATTTACCCGTGCCAGAACCGCCGATGATGACCATCGAGGTGCCCTGGGGAATATCAAGGTTCATGCCTTGCAGGACGTGGTTGTCGTCAAAGGCCTTATGTACGTTCTCCATCCGGATCATAGCGAGAAGAACACCCCTGTAAGAACGAAATTGGCGGCGAGGATCAGCACGGCTGCAGCCTCGACCGAGCCTTTGGTGGCCCGGCCCACACCCTGCGCACCGCGGCCTGAGGACATGCCGTAGTAGCAGCCCATGATGGCGGCGATAACGCCGAAGGCGGCGCCTTTCACCAGTGACGAGACGATGTCGCGGGTTTCAAGGAAATCGACGGTGTTTTTCAGATAGGCTGCCGGGTTGAAGCCCAGATTTTGCGTCGCGACGGTGTAACCGCCTGCGATGCCGATGATATCTCCGACCCCGACCAGCGCTGGAACCGTGATCAGGGCGGCCAGCACGCGTGGGGCGGTGAGGTATTTCATCGGATGGGTGGACAATGTGACCAGAGCGTCGATCTGCTCGGTCACTTTCATCGTCGCAATCTCGGCGGCGATCGAAGACGTCACGCGGGCGGCGATCATCAGGCCGACCAGCACCGGGCCAAGCTCTCGCACCATGCCTATGGCGACGATCTGGGGCACCACGGCCTCGGCGTTGAAACGCGCGCCGCCTGCGTAGATCTGCAACGCCAACGCGCCGCCGGTGAAGATGGCGGTCAGGCCGACCACGGGCAGGGACAACCAGCCGATATTCAGCAGGGCGATTCCGAACTCGCGCGGATAAAACGGTGGTCGAAAAATGTGCGAAACCGCGTCGAGCGCGAACAGCGCGACGCGGCCAAACGCGGCGAGCATGGTCAGGATAGAACGCCCCAGCTCACCCAGCAATGAAACGGGATTCATTCCACGTAGCCCCGCGAAAAGCGACTGCCGAGCGAGGTCAGAATTTCATAGCCGATGGTGCCAGCGGCTTCGGCCAGATCATCGACGGTTTGGTGCCCGTTCAGGATACGCAGGCGATCAGGTTTATACGGCAAGTCAGTCACATCCACGGTGATCAGGTCCATCGAGATACGTCCTACCACCGGGCAGGGCTGATCACCAGCGAATGTATCGATGCCGCCCCCAATGGCGCGATGCAGCCCATCGGCATAACCGGCCGCAACGGTCGCAATCTTCGACGGGCGACGCGCGCTCCAGCTGTTGCCGTAGCCGACTGTTTCGCCGACGGCGACGTCGCGCACTTGAATCACCGGCATATCGACGGTGACGACCGGCTTGGCCCCGGCAAAGGGCATCCCGCCGTACAGGCCAATCCCTGGGCGGCAAAAGTCAAAGTGGAATTCCGGCCCCATCAGAGTACCACCCGTCGCCGCAAGCGAGCGCGGCGCGTCGACGCCATCGGTCATCTGTTTGAACGTGTTCAACTGTTGGCGGTTCATAGGGTGTTCAGGCTCATCCCCGCAGGCCAAATGCGACATCACGACCAGCGGGTCCAGGGCAAGAGCTTCGTGCCGCAGTTCGGCCCAGTCCGCAGGCTCAAGCCCAAGGCGATTCATACCGCTGTCGAGCTGGATACCAAAGCCATGATCGGGCAGGGCCTGACGATGACGCTTGAATTGTTCGGGCGAGTTGATCAACGGCGTCAGATCATGCTGGCGCAGCAGATCCGTGTCACCCTCCATATGTCCGGAAAACACCGCAACCAGCGGGCCGGGGCCCACAGCCTCACGCACGGCCACGCCTTCCTCGGCAACGGCGACGAAGAATTTTGCAACGCCTTCCTCAGCCAGCGCAGAGGCGACTGGACCGGCACCTAACCCGTAAGCGTCAGCTTTGACCACTGCGCCGGTTTCAACCTGGGTCTTTGCGTCAAGCGCCTGCCAGTTCTGGGCGAGCGCGTGCAGATTTATCGTCAGATGTGCGGTACTCATAAACGCCGTTCATCACATAGGATTGGCCCAGGTCAAGGGGGAGCACCTTAATTCTTGGCGGGTTTATGCGCCTCATAGGCCGCTTCCAGCTCGGAACGCAGGAAATCCGCAAATAATAAGGGGCTAAACTGAGGTTGGCCGGTCCCGGGTAGGGGTTCGATGATTGTGCTGACATGAGGATCAAAGAAGAACGGAACGCTATATCGTTCACGGCCCGAACGGTTGATGACCCGATGCGGCGTCGAAAGCAGGCGGCCGTTCGACATCCGGTGCAGCATATCCCCGACATTGACGACAAAAGCGTCGGGACGGGACGGAACGTCAACCCAATGCCCTGACGGTGTTTTGACCTGCAAGCCGCCCACCTGATCTTGAGCAAGCAGCGTAAGGCATCCGAAATCAGTGTGCGGGGCCGAGCCGAATAGATCATCGGGGCTGGTCTTTGCTTGCGGAGGATAGTGAAGCAGACGCAGCCAGAATGTAGGCTCATCAAAGGCGGAAAGGATCGAGAAATCCTGCGCCTCGCAAGCGATCAGCGCGATATGCATCAATCTGCGTCCAAGGGACGACATAGCCTTAACGTAGGTTTCTAGGGTGTCGCGAAAATCCGGTAGATCAGGCCATCGGTTTGGACCCGAGAGGTAGATATCGGGATCAACGCCAGCATCCTCGCGCATCATCATGAAGCTGGCGGATTGGTTGGGTTTTTTTACATGGGCCAGTGTTGAGTTCACATCTGTCGATGTGTTGATGGCGATGTATCCGCGATGCGTGTGGTCGACTGCGATTGCCAGCTTTTGATCCAGCGGCAGTGCGTGAAACCGTTTTGAGGCTTCGAACACATCGCGCATCAGCTGCGGGTCTATTCCGTGATCTTCGATATAGCCAAAACCGGTCGTGCCGTAGGCCGAACGAAACTCGGCCGCGATTTCCTCATCAGGGCGTGCACCCAGACGAATAACGGGGATCTCTGTGAATTCAGTCATGTCTCTCTCGCTTATATTGGGAAGATTGCAGGGGCAAAAATGCCCCCGGTCTATCCCGCAAAGCGTTTGCGGCGATGCCCGAAATGACGCGCCAGAATCACGCGCCGGGGTAGGGGATTGAGACAAGCTTGCATGGCCCGATCCGTACACATCGGACCGGGCAGGTCAAGGAATCAATAACCCTCGATTTGGCTATCCTGTTGCCAGGGTTTGACCAGATTGCCAAATCGGGTGAACTGAGCTTCGAACGACAGCTCTACCGTGCCGATGGGGCCGTGGCGCTGCTTGCCGACGATGACCTCGGCCTTGCCATGCAGGCGCTCCATGGCCTGTTTCCACTCTTCCATCTTTTCCAACTCGTGATCGCCGGGTTTTTCGCGTTCCTTGTAGTATTCCTCGCGGAACACGAACATCACAACGTCGGCATCCTGTTCGATCGAGCCCGATTCCCGCAGGTCAGACAGCTGCGGGCGTTTGTCGTCACGGCTTTCTACCTGTCGGCTGAGCTGTGACAATGCGATGACCGGGATGTTGAGTTCCTTGGCGATGGCTTTCATGCCCATCGAAATCTCGGCGATTTCGTTGACGCGGTTGTCGGCCATTCCGCGGCAGAGCTGAAGGTAGTCGATCACCAGCAAATCCAGCCCGTGCGTCCGCTTCAGCCGCCGTGCTCGGGCAGCGAGTTGCGAGATCGGCAGGGCGGGGGTGTCATCGATGAATAGCGGGCAGGCTTCCAGTTCTTTCGCGGCGTCAACGAAGCGGCGGAACTCGGCCTCGGTCATGTCGCCTTGGCGGATTTTGTGACTGGAAATCTCGGAAGCCTCGGCCAGAACCCGGCCCGCAAGTTGTTCGGCGCTCATTTCGAGTGAAAAGAACCCAACCACACCGCCGTCGATCGCACCTTCAGAGCCGTCCGGCTTGGTGCCGCGTTTGTAGGCCTTGGCCACGTTAAATGCGACGTTTGTTGCCAGCGAGGTCTTACCCATCGACGGACGCCCGGCCAAAATGATCAGGTCGGACGGGTGCAGGCCACCCAATTGCTTGTCGAGATCGGCCAGACCGGTGGAAATCCCCGCCATGCCGCCACCGCGTTGGTACGCCTCGTTGGTGACGTTGACGGCTTCTGTGACCGCCTTGAGGAAGGATTGAAAACCCTGTTCGGTCTGGCCCTGCTCGGATAACTGATAAAGCTGTTGCTCGGCCTCGACGATCTGTTCTTTGGGCTCGCTGCTGACATCGACCCGCGCCGCCTTGTCAGAAATGTCCCGGCCCAGCCGGATCAGCTCGCGCCGAATGGCGAGGTCATAGATCATTTGGGCGTAGTCATGCACCGCAAAGGCACTGATCGAGGCACCGGCAAGCTTGACCAGATAGGCCGGACCGCCCAGTTCCTTCAGGCCCTCATCCTCGGCCATGAAAGACTTCAGCGTGACGGGTGAAGCCAGCGCATTTTTAGCGATACGGGTCGACGCGACTTCGTAGATGCGCGCATGAACCGGATCATAGAAATGCTCGGCCCCAATAATCGAAGCGACGCGATCATACAGATCGTTATTCGTCAGAATCGCACCCAGAAGCTGCTGCTCGGCCTCGATGGAGTGCGGCATTGTTTCTGGGTTCTGAATCTGTGCGGCGGCCTGCTCGATACTGCTGATCTCGTTCATTGCTGTTCTCTTTGTCCCCTGGACAGAGGCCATAGCGCGGCCCTGTGAGTCGGCGCAAATTGTATGTTTTCTGGGGATATGCTGTGCATATCTCTCTGCCCCATCATATTGAAGGATGAGGCAGGGTTGCGTCAACATCTTGTGGATGAAGCGATCGATGCAGCGGTCAGTGTTTCCATTTTGAAAACAGTTTGCGCAACGTCAGCTTTTATGTGCGTCCTGCCAACCGCGCGGGTCGTTCAGGAAGGCCTCGACGCCATCAAGCGTCTCTTCGTCAAAGGCCTTTTGCGCTTTGGCTTCCGCCAAAACATCCCACCAAGTACAAAGCGAGTGCAATTTTACGCCGTGATCGCCCAGCGTTTTCTCGGTTTCGGGGAAAATACCATAATAGAAGATCACAGCCGTATGCCCACAGGTCGCACCGGTTTCGCGGATCGCGTCGACAAAGGACAGTTTTGAGCCTCCATCGGTGGTCAGGTCTTCAACCAGCAGTACCCGCTCACCCTCGCTCATCGCGCCTTCGATGCGGGCGTTCCGGCCGTAGCCTTTGGGTTTCTTCCGCACGTAGGTCATTGGCAGTGCCATGCGCTCGGCGACCATTGCAGCGAAGGGAATACCCGCTGTTTCGCCACCGGCGATATTGTCAAACGCTTCGAACCCCGCGTCGCGCATCACGGTAACCGTCAGGAAGTCCATCAGGGTCGAGCGGATGCGCGGGTACGAGATCAGCTTGCGGCAATCGATATAGGTCGGGCTTGGTAGACCGCTGGCCAGCGTGAAAGGTTCGCGGGAATTAAAGTGTACGGCTTTGATCTCCAGCAGCATCCGCGCGGTCAGGCGGGCGATTTCGGTGCTGTCGGGGAAGGAACTGGGGATCATGGCGCAAACCTCTGGGCTGAAAGGGTGTCGCAGGCTGATAGCCTGACCCCCGGCCCAGAGTCGAGAGGGCACGCTAAAAGAAAAGCGGACCCCCAAGAGGTCCGCTTGATGCCCTTGCGGGCAGAGCAGCCAAGGTGGGCTTGACTGCTCATTTCTCAGGCTCGCTTTCCGCAATCGGCAAGACCGTGCCTTCAATCTCGGTATCGACGTGTATGCGAGGCGAGGTAAGAAGCGCAACCACCATCGCCGTCACAAATGCGTAGGCTGCCGCGCGGTAACTGTATACAGCGCCCATTATTCGAAATGATGCGATGAAGGGTGCAGGTTTTCTTAGTTCTGAGCCAGATCAGCAAGAGCGTCGCTCAAAAGGGTCAAAGCGTGGTCCCGCGCAGCGCGACGTACGTTATCCCGTCCCTGCGCTCCGAATTCCACGGTCTCGGTTCGGGTCAGTTGACCCTGTGCAGCGAGGCCAAAGCATACGCGGCCTTCGGGTTTGTGTTCGGACCCGCCGGGGCCCGCGATGCCAGTGATCGAGACCGCCAACTGTGCCCGCGAATTCTGCAGGGCGCCATTGGCCATTTCCTGGGCGACTTCTTCTGAAACTGCTCCATATGTCTCAAGCGTATCGGCGCGCACGCCCAGCATCTCTTGCTTTGCGGTGTTGGTGTAGGTGACAAAGCCGCGCTCAACCACGGCAGAGCTGCCGGGGATGTCAGTCAGTGCAGCGGCGACCATACCACCGGTACAACTTTCAGCAGTGGCGATCATCATGCCCTGCGCCTTGGCGCGATCCAGCAGCTCGACAACGGTCATAGACCCATCACTCCATGTGAGATACCGGCGAGGACGACCACACCGATGGCTGCAAAGACCCCTGCGATCACATCATCCAGCATGACACCCATTGGATCTCCACGCCGGTCGGCCCAGCCAATGGGACCGGGTTTGGTAATGTCGAAGAGGCGGAACAAGAGAAAACCCGCGATCCAGCCGGGCCAGAGCGCTGTGATGTCTATCCCATGCGCCCAAGACGGGTAGGAAATCGCCCATATCGCGATGAACTGGCCCGCGACTTCATCAATGACAATTTCGGACGGGTCGTGGTCATCTTGTCCAGCTGTCATCACTCGCGTGGCCCACAGGCCCCCGAAGAAAACCGCGAGTGTTGAGATGACCAGCAAGGGGAAGCCACCCAGCGTATGCAGAACCCACGCCAGCGGCAAAGCAGCCAGCGATCCCCAGGTGCCGGGGGCAGGGCGGAGGTAACCGACGCCGCAGACGGTTCCGATTAGACGAGCCGCTGTCATGACTTCACCAGACAGGCAGTTGCGAGCGAGGCAATGCCTTCGCTGCGACCGGTAAAGCCCAGCCGTTCGGATGTGGTGGCCTTGACCGAGACCTGATCGGTGCGCAAGCCCATGATCCGTGCCATTTCGGCACGCATGGTATCGGCATGAGGGCCGATCTTGGGAAATTCGCAGACCAGTGTGCAGTCGACATTCGAGATCTCATAGCCCAACTGCCCAGCCAATTCGACTGCGTGGCGCAGGAAAATTTCACTCGCTGCACCTTTCCACTGCGGATCGGAGGGCGGAAAATGCTGTCCGATATCACCCCGCGCCAGAGCGCCATAGATCGCGTCGGTGACCGCGTGCATCCCCACATCTGCATCGGAGTGACCCTGGAGCCCACGATTGTGCGGCACCTTCACCCCGCAGAGGATCACGTGATCTCCGTCACCAAAGCGGTGCACGTCGTAGCCGTTGCCCAGCCTTACATCCATATTCATACCCATTGTACGTTCGGCCCGGGCGAAATCCTCGGGCCGTGTGATTTTCAGGTTATCCGCATCGCCCGGAATAATCGCGACTTCGACTCCTGCAGCGCGCGCGACTTCTACATCATCCGCCGCACCTCCGGGATGGGCTGAATGGGCGGCGGTGATTGTGCCATAATGAAATCCCTGCGGTGTCTGCGCAGCGTAAAGGCCGGATCGATCCTGCGTTCCTGTCACCGTCGAACCGTCGCCTGTCCAGAGCGCATCCGTGACGGCCAAGCCTGGAGCAGCTGCCGCATGCGTGTCGAGTGCTTTAAGAACATCGCCGATTATCCGAGCGCTGACGCAGGGGCGGGCAACATCGTGAATCAAAACCTTTTCAACGCTGTACGCTTCCAAAGCCTGCAACCCGTTGCGCACTGATCCGGCGCGGTCTGCACCGCCGGGTGCAAGGATCAGGTTTGTCGCGCTGAATTCTTCCCAAACGGCTGTGTCCTCTTCGGCCAGCACCAAAACGACGTGATCAACCAACCCTTCGAAGCGATCAATCGTCCAATCGGCCACGCGCCGCCCAGCCAAGGCACGCCACTGTTTGGGCACTCCGCCTCCGGCGCGCTGGCCGCGCCCGGCGGCGACGATGATGGCGGCTGTGGTCATCTGAAAGGTCTCCTGATTGGGGCATTGTTTAGGGGGCGGTGAATGCAGAGGCAATCACCCGCGTCAATTTGCTTAAAAAATAAGCATATGATGATTTTGCGGGCTTGAATGTTCCCGTTTTATTGTTCATATGCCGCAATTTCGATATCAAATGCGCAACTGCTCAAGGATTAAGCACATTGGCCCTGCGTCTTGCTGATAAGGATCTGACTCCTCCGGTGCTGCTGGCACCAATGGCCGGAATCACCGACCGGCCTTTTAGGGACCTTGTGATGCGCTTCGGCGCGGGCATGGTTGTCAGCGAAATGGTCGCCAGCCAAGAGATGGTACAGGCCAAACCAGGCGTACGTGAACGGGCCGAGCTGTCGGCGGATGTGGAAAACACCGCAGTGCAATTGGCCGGACGCGAGGCGCATTGGATGGCCGAGGCCGCCCGGCAAGTCGCTGACCGGGGCGCGCGCGTGATCGATATCAATATGGGCTGCCCGGCCAAGAAGGTAACCAATGGCTATTCCGGTTCAGCTTTGTTGAAAACTCCGGACCATGCACTGACGCTGATCGAGGCCGTTGTGGGTGCAGTTGATGTGCCTGTTACGCTGAAAACGCGGCTAGGCTGGGATGACAATCTGCTGAACGCGCCGGATGTGGCGCGGCGTGCGCAGGACGCAGGCATCCGGATGGTGACCATCCATGGGCGTACGCGCTGTCAATTCTATAAAGGCCGGGCAGATTGGCGGGCGATCCGGGCGGTGAAAGAAGCCGTCTCGATCCCTGTCATCGCAAACGGTGACATCGTCGATACCGAGGCCGCGCAAATCGCGCTGAATCAGTCCGGGGCCGATGGCGTCATGGTAGGTCGGGGGGCGCAGGGCAAGCCCTGGCTGCTGGCGCAGATTTGCCATGATCTCTATGGCGCTGCTTCTCCAACCATTCCCACGGGCACTGAACTGATCGAGATGGTGCGTGGCCACTATCTGGCGATGCTGGAGTTCTACGGTACCGATCTGGGCCTGCGCGTCGCACGCAAACATCTCGGTTGGTACATGGATGAGGCCGGAACACCCGCCACCTTGCGGCGGGCTGTCCTGACATCCCGCGACACCAATGAGGTGTTACGGCTTTTGGCAGATGCGCTTAGTGGCACGGCGGAGGCAGCAGCATGACCTCTGACCAGAGCATCTGGACCTCGCTTCCGGTTCCGGCGTTCATTATCGATGCCGAAGATCGGATATCGGACGTCAACTCCTCGGGTGAGGGGTTTCTGAACGCCTCCCGCAAGGCAGTGATTGGACACCCGGTCTGGGATCAACTCGCGGTTGACGCGCCGTTGGAAGAGGCGTTTCTGCGCGCGCGTCAACAAGGTACACCGCTGTTCGTGAACGATGTGGACGTTGGGTCGGGCAATCGCGCGCCGCTACAATGTGCGCTGCAAATCGCGCCGCTGATGGGGCATCCCGGTTCAATGATCATGATCATCTCGCCGCGCGAACTGGCCGGTCGGATGACCCGTGGCAACACTGTGAAATCGGCAGCGCAGTCTGCGATTGGTATGGCCGAGATGCTGGCGCATGAGATCAAGAACCCTTTGGCAGGGATCACCGGTGCGGCGCAATTGCTCAGCATGAATATTTCGCAGCAAGATCTTGAGCTCACTGACCTTATCGTTGAGGAAAGCCGCCGCATCGTGAAGTTGTTGGAGCAGGTAGAACAGTTCGGAAACCTGTCTCAACCCGATTTCAAACCGGTCAATATCCACGATGTACTGGATCGCGCGCGCAGGTCAGCGCTGTTGGGTTTTGGCGCGCATATGGCGATTATCGAGGATTACGACCCCTCGCTGCCCTTGGCCTATGGGGACCCGGATCAGTTCCTGCAGGTGGTTCTGAACTTGCTCAAAAACGCTTCGGAAGCTGCTGATGGCAACGGTACAATCCGGCTGCGTACCTATTTTGAGCATTCATTCCGACTGCGGCGCAGCGACGGTTCGGGTCATTCGCTGCCTCTGCAGATCGAGATTATTGATGATGGGCCGGGCCTGCCGGAAAATATTCGCAGGGATATTTTCGACCCCTTCGTGTCGGGCAAGGAGAACGGCACCGGGCTTGGGCTGGCGCTAGTCAGCAAGATCGTTTCCGACCACGACGGCTGGATTTCGGCTGAATCTGTGCCCGGACGCACTAGTTTTCGACTGTCCCTGCGGCGTGCACCGAACGACGCGTATGAAAAGGAGAGCATCTGATGGATGGCACAGTTCTGGTTGCCGATGACGACCGCACGATCCGCACGGTTCTTACACAGGCCCTGACGCGGGCGGGGTGCAAGGTTCACGCGACATCTTCGCTGACCACGCTGATGCGCTGGGTAGCCGAAGGCAAGGGCGACGTTGTGATCTCGGATGTGGTAATGCCGGATGGAAACGGGTTGGAGATGCTGCCAAAGATCGCGCAGGACCGTCCCGGTTTGCCGGTCATCGTGATCTCGGCCCAGAACACCATCATGACAGCCATTCAGGCGGCTGAGGCGGAAGCTTACGATTATCTGCCAAAGCCTTTCGATTTGCCCGATCTGATGAAGCGCACCGCGAGGGCGCTGGATCAAAAGCAGCGGGTACAGGCTGAGCCGGTGATGGCCAGCGAAGACCGACCTGATGAACTGCCGCTTGTCGGGCGCACCCCGGTGATGCAGGCGCTTTATCGTCTGGTCGCTCGGGTGATGAACACGGATCTGTCTGTAATGATTTCTGGTGAAAGTGGGACGGGTAAATCTCTGATAGCACGCGCTATTCACGATTTCTCTGACCGAAGGACACTGCCCTTTGTCACCGTGACTACTGCCGATCTGAGCGATTTGGAAGGCCCGGCACGGGTTATGGCGCGCGTACGTGGTGGTACGCTGCTGATCGATGAAATTGCCGATATTGATGATGAGATTCAGGCCCGTATCGTGCGCATGATGGACACGCCGGGCGATCACGTGCCGCGTTTCATGGCCACAAGTCAATCAGATCTGACCGACGCGATGGAAAGCGGTCGCGTGCGGCAAGATCTCTATTACCGTCTCTGCGGTGCGACGATCCACGTGCCTGCGTTGCGCGAACGGGTTGATGATATTACCTTGCTGACCGATCACTTTCTGGCGCGGGAGGAGCGGGAAAGCGGCGCGCAGCGTCGCCTCAGCCCCGAAGCGGTCGAGTTGGTGCGCCGGTATTCCTGGCCCGGCAATGTCCGACAGCTTGAAAATGCGATCCGGCGTCTTGGTCTAACCAGCCGATCTGATGAAATCTCGCGCACCGAAGTTGAGATGGTGCTGGGTAGCCAGCCCGAGGCCGAACCAGTTCTGGGTGATGGCGAGCGTGAGAAGCTGTCATCTTCTGTTGGTCGTCACCTGCGCCGGTATTTTGATCTGCACGGAAACATCCTGCCGCCTCCCGGCCTCTATCAACGTATTCTACGCGAAGTCGAGGCACCGTTGATCGAAATCGCGCTGGATGCGACTGGTGGAAATCAGGCAAAATGTGCTGATCTCCTGGGGATTAACCGGAATACGCTGCGGAAAAAGATTACTGACCTCGATATTCAGGTGACACGCCGTCGCAAACTGATGTAATATCGCCACACAAACAGTGGCATTCGGGTTCGACCCCGGGAACGACCACGATATATGGCGGTAAGCCGCGCAAGCGGCACATCAGAATGAGGGCAGACGGTGGCAACCCGGGCACAGAACGGGCCGATCCTATCGATCAACCGGTGGCGCAAGTCCCGGAGGATGCGCAATTTCAGTACATTGGGATTGGTTATGCTGGGCCCGGTTCTGGCGCTTGCAACCTATCTCGTCATTGGCCCTTTTGATCTTGGCGCGGCGGCACCGACACTGCGGCTGATTTTGTTGGCTGATCTGGTCTACGTGCTGGTCGTAGCTGCGCTGGTGTTGGGCCAATTGTTCAGTCTGATCGCCGCGCGTCGCGCAAAATCTGCGGGCTCCCGTCTTCACCTGCGCCTGATCGGCGCTTTCACGCTGTTGGCTCTGGTACCGACGGTCACCGTGGCGATTTTCGCCGGGCTGACGGTGAATATCGGCCTTGAAGGTTGGTTCTCGGACCGTGTGCGGCAGGTGGTTGGGTCGTCACTGACTGCGGCCGAAGCTTACGAACAGGAACACCGCGAGGGCCTGACGCAGGATGCGGTTGTTCTGGCGCGTTTCCTCGATAACGCGCGATCGTTGGATTATTTTGTCTCAGACGCCGAATTGCGAGAGGTTCTGGCCCAGGGGCAGGCCCAGATACAACGCGGTTTGCGCGAGGCCTATGTGATCGATGGCAGCGCCGAAATCCGATCGCGCGGTGATCGGTCCTACCTGTTCGACTACGAGGCACCAACTCCCGAAGAGATGATCGAGGCCAATGATCAGGGCGTGGCCATCATTGCCGATTGGGAGAACAGCGAATTCCGCGCGCTTGTTCCTTTGCATGCCTATCTTGACCGGTATCTTTATGTCAGTCGCGAGGTTGATGGGCAGCTTCTGACCCTGCTTGATGAAACCAAAGAGACAGCACAGTTCTACAGCCAACTGGAAAGCGAGCGGGGCAGGGTCCTGTTCGAATTCGGCCTTCTGTATCTCGGCTTTGCTGTGATCCTGATTCTGGCCGCGATGTCGCTGGGCATGTGGTTCGCCGAACGTCTTTCTCGCCCTGTCGGACGGCTGACAACGGCGGCGCAACGCGTTGGTGCTGGTGATCTTAGTGTTCAGGTCATCGAAGAGGCCAGCGACGACGAAATCGCGATGCTGGGCCGCTACTTCAACCAGATGACTCGTCAGTTGAAGGGGCAGCGCGACACGCTGTTGGAAAACACACGCCATATCGAACGTCGAAGGCGGCTATTTGATTCAGTTCTAAGCTCGGTGACATCCGGTGTCGTTGGCGTTGATTCAGAGGGTTGTGTGACCTTCGTGAACCGATCCGCTGAACGTCTTCTGGGCTGGTCTGGTGGAGAGCAAAACCTGGCTATCGGTATCGCTGTTCCCGAATTTTTGCCTTTGTTCGAAGCCCTTAAGGACAGCGGGCAAGAGGCGGTTCAGGGGGAGATCAAGGTAACCCGTAAAGGCCGGTTGGAGAACTTACTGGTACGCATGGCGACGCGGCGTGGCGAGGATGGAAGGCTGGAAGGCTACGTTGTGGCCTTTGATGACGTGACCGATCTGGTAAGCGCGCAGCGCATGGCGGCGTGGGGTGATGTGGCCCGTCGCATTGCGCATGAGATCAAGAATCCGCTGACACCGATCCAACTGAGCGCCGAGCGAATCAAACGCAAATTCTCGCGCAAGCTGGACGAGGACGATTGCGATAGCCTGGAATCGATGACCGACGTGATCGTGCGGCAGACCAATGATCTGCGGCGGATTGTTGACGAGTTCTCGAAATTCGCACGCATGCCCGAACCGGAACGGCGCGAAGAGAATATCGTGACGCTAGTGCGTGAGGCGGTTCTGTTGCAGCAGGCGGGTCAGCCTGATGTTCAGATCGATGCGGACTTACCTAAACAGCCCATTTTGGCGGATGTGGATTCGACCATGTTGAGCCAGGCGTTGACGAACCTGATCAAGAACGCGGGCGAGGCTATTGAAACGCTGAAAGAAAAAGGCGCACCGGACAATCTGAAACCTCAGATCAAAGTCGTTGTCTCCACTGACGATGCAGGAACGCAGATCACCATTGCGGACAATGGCATCGGTCTGCCCGAGGACAGGGCACGGCTGTTCGAACCTTATGTGACCACGCGTGACGAAGGCACCGGCCTTGGCCTGCCCATCGTAAAGAAGATCATCGAAGAACATGGCGGAGCGCTGACATTGGAAGACGCGCCCACATTCGACGGACAGGACCATTTCGGCGCAATGGCTGTCATTCGTCTACCCGGGGCCTCAGGCGGCCCGACAAATGCGCCGGAAAAACAGGCGATTAAAACAAACAAACTGAAAGCAGGCCAAAGATGAGCGACATTCTGATCGTAGATGACGAACGCGATATTCGCGAATTGGTGTCCGATATTCTGGAGGACGAAGGCTATTCCACCCGGCTGGCGGCAAACTCGGACGAGTGCATGTCGTCGATCAATGCCGAACCTCCGGGGCTGTTGATCCTGGATATCTGGCTGAAAGACAGCCGTATGGATGGGATCGACATCCTGAAAGCGGTTAAACGGGATAACCCGGATGTGCCGGTGGTGATCATTTCGGGCCACGGTAATATCGAAATTGCGGTGGCTGCGATCAAACAGGGGGCATACGACTTTATCGAAAAGCCCTTTAATATTGACCAGTTGATGGTTGTGATCCGTCGCGCGATGGAAACCTCGCGCCTGCGTCGCGAGAATGCCTCGCTGAAGCGGCAGGAGGTCAGCTGTTCAGACATGATTGGCAATTCTGCGTCGTTCCGAGCGATGCAGGGGCAGTTGGACAAGGTAACAAAGTCGAATGGCCGGGTTATGCTCAGCGGGCCGGCTGGGTCGGGCAAGGAAATTGCCGCGCGCTATATCCATGCCCATTCCAACCGGGCGAATGCCCCATTTGTGACGGTCAATTGTGCGGGGATTGAACCTGAGAGGGTTGAAGAGGTTCTGTTCGGACGAGAATCGTCTGAGCGCGGAATCGAGTCAGGCCTGCTGGAAGAGGCGCATGGCGGCGTTGTCTACTTCGACGAAGTCGCTGACATGCCGCTGGGGACGCAGTCCAAGATTCTTCGCGTGTTGGTTGATCAGCAATTCCAGCGTGTCGGTGGCTCTGACAAGGTGCGGGTTGATCTGCGGGTCATCTCCTCGACCAACCGCGATCTGGAAGAAGAGATCGCCGCCGAACGGTTCCGCGAAGAACTGTATCACCGGCTGAATGTGGTGCCGATTGCGGTTCCCTCGCTGGAGGAACGGCGAGAGGACATCCCGGTTCTGGCGCAACATTTCATCGAGATGTGCAACGATACACAGGGTCTGCCGATGCGCGAGCTGTCGGATGAGGCTATTGCTTTGCTACAAACGATGACATGGCCGGGCAATGTGCGTCAGCTGAAGAACCTGATTGAGCGGGTGCTGATCCTAGGCGATAGCACTGGCCCGATCGAGGCCCGCGAGTTGCCCAACGAAGAAGAGAAATCCGACGAGTCCGGGCGCGTGGTACTGTCTGGCGCACTGGCGACGCTGCCGCTGCGTGAGGCGCGCGAAGCGTTCGAGCGTGAATATTTGCTCACCCAGATCAATCGGTTTGGTGGCAACATAAGCCGCACGGCCAGTTTTGTCGGCATGGAACGCAGCGCCTTGCATCGCAAGCTCAAGTCGCTGGGCGTCGTGACCTCGAACAAATCCGGTGCGCGGGTGGCTCAGATTGACGAGCCCGAACCAGCCGAGTGAGTGCCGCGCCAAATACAAAGACCGCAGCCGTTTCCATCGGTTTTCCCGCCTTTGGTAAACGGTTGAAGCGGTTGCGGCGGTCGGTTGGACTTAAGCAATCCGCCCTCGCAGATCTGATTGAAGTCGACCAAACCACGATTTCCCGGTGGGAAAACGGGGGTCAAACGCCATCGCCGCATATTCAACAGTCCGTTTTTGCAGCGTTGGGGCCGGTTCGGGTGCAGGATTCTGCGCTGAAACGTCTGGTCGTTCATTCGGCAGAGTGCTTGCACCTTGTCGAAGAGGCCAGCCATACCTGCCTTGCTTATTCGGGCAGCCGGGCGCGGGATTGGAAGACCTCACAGCGCGCCTTGCTGGGCGTGTCGCTTTGGCAATTTGCAACGGATGAGATCCGACAAGCCGAAGCAGAACTGCAGAAAGATGGCTGGTGGGATTTGCATTCGCCTTCACCCAAAGCGTTTCTGACTTCCGAGGCTGTGCATGATCAAATCAGGATCAGCGCCGGGCAAATCGTGTGGGAGCGGTTGTATCTGGGTGATGGCACTCCGGTCCGTCTGGTCAGCGGGCGGCGCGAAGTCACCGCATAATTTATGCGTTCCGCTGGCAGGTTAGGCGCGATAGACCGGCTGCATGAGTGACTCTTTTCGTACATTCTTGCAGGTCATGCTGATCTGGTTTGCTGGCCTCGGTGCGGCAACCCAATTTGCAAAGATTGCCGTACCATTTTCTGATGTGGGGCTGTTGTACCCGGACAACGCTGCCGTGATCGGCTGGTTGCTGTCCATTATCAGTCTAATGGGGGCTGCTTTGGGCGCGATATCCGGAGCGATCACAGCGCGTATTGGGCCAAATCGTCTATTGCTATTAGGGCTTGTGCTCGGTGGCGCGTTATCTTTGCTGCAAGCAAGCTTGCCGGTTTTTCAACTGATGCTGCTCAGCCGGGTGATCGAGGGGCTGTCCCATCTTGCGATTGTGGTGGCGGCACCGACGCTGATTGCTCAGATCACATCCGGTCGGGCGCGGTATAATTCCATGGTGCTGTGGAGTACATTCTTTGGCGTTGCATTCGCATTAAACGCTTGGGTTGGGCTGCCCATCGTCGATCGTTTCGGACTGCCCACATACTTTGCCATGCACGGGGGTCTGATGCTGCTGATCGCCGCGCTGATCTCGCTTAGCGATCTGAAAACCGACATAGGCCAGACGGAGGGTACCGGGTGGGGGCTCTCCGCCTTCCTTGATGTGCATATCAGGACCTACCGCTCACCCTTTATTTCGGCCCCGGCAATTGGCTGGTTCTTTTACACGCTGACATTTGTTTCTCTTTTAGCGATCCTGCCGGGGCGTTTACCCGAAGGGCAGGGCGCATCGATTGCGGCACTTATGCCCCTGGCAGGGATTGTACTGTCATGGCTGCTGGTGCCCTTGCTGTTGACCGTCCTGTCCTGCGTCAGCGTCGTCAATCTGGGCTTTATGCTGGGGATCGCGACGATCATCGCATTGTTTCTGGGGGCGCCCCTTAAGTTCGGATGTATCGCCTTGTTTGCCGTGCTCGGGCTTGTACAGGGCGGCAGCTTCGCCGCTGTGCCAGAGTTAAACGATACCACCGAAGCCCAAGCTCTGAGTTATGGTGCGATGGCGCAGATGGGCAATGCCGGAAACCTGCTTGGAACCCCGGTATTGCTGGCGATATTGCTGGGCGTCGATGAGGCTGGCATGTTTGTAGCCGTCGCCGCGTTCTATAGCATCGCGATCATAGCGCATCTGCTGCTGGCGCGGCGTCGCAAATCAGCTGGCTTGTCCCGGAGTGATGATCTGAAATGACCCGTCGTCGAATTTCACGAAACAGGACGCGCTGTTCAGCGGCGGGAGCGTCGTGGTGCGCGTGGGCGTGACCCGCGATTTGACACCTTGTTTGCAAGGCGGAAGGCTGACCGGGCGATAGCCCTTTTGGGCCATGCACTGCGCCTCGACCTTGTTTCTCAGCCCCTGATTCACGTCGACGGTATAGACCCGCCCAGGCTCCCACCATCCGGGGTTGCGATAGCAGCGTCCTCGGCCATCGCAATAGGTGCGCCCGGGCCAATAGACTGGCGGGCTCTGCCGGACCTGATTGGCGACAGGGGCGTCCTTGAGGGCTTGCACCTGACAGTTCGTGGTCTCGGTCTGCATCCTCGAGACGCTCTCACCTTCGCGATAATACAAAGAAAGCGGACCACAGGCGGACAGCGTCAGCAGGCAAATCAGGGCAGGCAGAATGGTTTTCATATGCTTACTTTGGCGCAGCTTAGGAGGCATGACAATTCAATTGACCGCTTTGGGGGCATCTGTCATTCAAAGATTTCAGGCAGAAAGGCCAAGAGCATGAAGGTCATCATATGCGGTGCCGGTCAGGTCGGCTGGCAGATTGCGCGTCACCTTTCGGGCGAACTGAACGATGTGACGGTGGTCGACAACAATCCCGATCTGGTACGTCGCGCGACCGAGACGCTGGACGTGCAGGGGATCGCCGGTTTCGCCAGTTATCCGGATGTGCTGGATCGTGCAGGGGCCCGCGACGCCGACATGATCATCGCCGCGACCCATTCGGATGAGGTGAATATGGTCACCTGCCAGATGGCGCATTCGGTTTTTTCGATCCAGCGCAAGATCGCGCGTTTGCGGTCGAAATCCTATCTTGAAGCAATCCATTCCGATCTCTACCGCCGCGATCATCTGCCCATTGATGTAGTGATCAGCCCGGAACGCGAAGTTGCCGCCGCAGCGATGCGCCGTCTTTCGGCACCTTCTGCTTTCGATACCGAGATATTCATGGATGGAAAGGCGCAGCTGCTCGGCATTCGGGTCGAGGAAGACTGCCCAATCGTCAACACACCGCTGCGACAATTGACCGACCTGTTTTCCACGCTCAGCTCGATTGTGGTTGGTGTGCGCCGTGAAGGGACGCTGTTTGCGCCGGAATCCGAGGATCAGCTGTTTGTAGGCGACGAATGCTACGTCTTCACTAGCGTAAAAGACGTTGAACGTACGATGGAGGTGTTCGGCAAGGCTCAGCGTAAGCAAGATCGTGTGGTGATCGTCGGCGGCGGTAATGTCGGGTTGGAAGTGGCCCGCACACTAGAAGAGCGCGAAAGCCGGGTGCGTGCCAAGATTATCGAGCGTGACCGCAAATGCGCCGAAATCGCTGCCGAAGCATTGGAGCGGACGATTGTTCTGAACGGCGACGGCCTAGATTCATCTTTGCTGAGCGAAGCAGGGATTGAGCGCGCCGACGCGATGTTGGCGGTCACGGATGACGATCGCACCAACATGCTGGCCGCGGTACGCGCCAAGGGAGAGGGTTGTCCACTGGCCATCGCCCTGATCAACGATCCCAGCATGGTCGCTTTGATGGGACCGCTGGGGATTGACGCATATATCAACCCGCGCGCCACCACTGTCAGTTCGATCCTGCGTCACATTCGGCACGGGCGCGTGCGTCAGGTGTATTCCATTGGAGATGCCGAGGCCGAGGTAATCGAGGCCGAAGTGCTATCAACCTCGCCCATGGCTGGACAAAAACTGCGCGACATCGATTTCCCAGAAGGCGTTCTGGTCGGCGCAGTACGCAAAGGTGACGAGGTTCTGCGCCCGACCGGCAGCTTGCGCATCGACGAGAAAGACGTGGTGGCGATCTTTGCAATGGCCAAAGACGTGTCCGAGGTTGAGCGTCTGATGCAGGTTTCAATCGATTTCTTCTGATGTTGCAAGCACGCGGACAGCAACGGATCGGAGTATTGCGGCGATTGCCGCTGCTGCTGATGATCTGGGGTATCGTGTCGCTGGCAATGTGGATACCCGCAGTTTATGCGCTGGCGCTGGATGATCACGCCACCTCACGGTCATTCTTCTATTCCGGATTGCTGGGTGTTTTTGCGGTGTCGATCATAGCTCTGGCCATGTCGAACCGACGACCACGGCGGGGAACGCTTGGTCAATTGGCGGTTCTGCTGGCCGCCTTTACCGTACTGCCGATATTTCTTGCTATTCCGTTTCATGATGCGCTGGGGACAACCAGCTTCCTGAACGCCTATTTCGATATGGTCAGCGCGCTGACCACAACCGGCGCTGATCTGTTCCCCGATCCCGCACGCCTTTCGGCGCCGTTGCACTTATGGCGCGCGTTGGTCGGTTGGATGGGCGGATTGCTGATGTGGATCTCGGCGGCCGCGATTCTGGCACCCTTGTCGTTGGGCGGTTTCGAAGTCACAGCCCGGGGGCAACCAGGGCGTCCCGTCTCGGGCGTGGCACAGAGCGAGAAGTCCGATCCACGCGGCCATCTGATCCGCGTGTCGCGCACATTGGCACCCGTCTATGCGGGTTTGACAGCTGTGATCTGGATCCTGCTGTTGATCGCAGGTGAGCAAGGGCTTACTGCCGTGAGCCACGCGATGTCAGTGATTGCGACTTCCGGCATATCACCCGTCGGTGGATTGGAAGGATCGACCGCAGGAATCACTGGCGAGGCGATCCTGTTCCTGTTCCTGTTCTTTGCCCTGTCGCGGCTGACCTTTTCGACCGATACAGCGACCTCAGGGTATTCGCGGCTGGACAAAGACCCAGAATTTAGGATTGGCATCTTCATCGTGCTGGCGGTCGCTGTGCTGCTGTTCATCCGGTTTTTGGCTGGAACGGCCGAACTGAACATTGCCGTCGAAGTGCGGCAAGCACTTGGCGTTTTTTGGGGGTTCATGTTTACGGCGATGTCGTTTCTGACCACGGCCGGATTTGAAAGCGCCAACTGGAACGACGCGCAGCAATTGTCGGGCTTGAGCACACCGGGCCTGATTCTGATGGGGTTAGCCCTGGTCGGAGGAGGCGTGGCGACGACTGCGGGTGGGGTAAAGCTGTTGCGGGTTTTTGCGCTCTATCTGAATGGCAAGCGCGAGATTGACCGACTGATCTATCCTTCTTCGGTCAGCGGAGAGGGTGGCGGCAACCGCCGCATTCAAAGCGACGGTGCCTTCATCGCCTGGATCTTCCTGATGATGTTCGCCCTGACGTTGGCCTTGTTCGATTTGTTGCTGGCCGTCATGGGCGTAGGTTTTGAACAGGCCATGCTGCTCAGCGTTGCCGCACTCAGCACCACGGGGCCGTTGATTGAATTGGCAACGGATGTGCCCATACGTCTGATTGATCTTTCCAGCGGGGCCAAGTTGACGGTCTGCGCGGCGATGGTGATCGGGCGGTTGGAAACTCTGGCGATCGTGGCACTGATTACGCCAACGCTGTGGCGCGATTGACCCTGCGTCAGGCACCTGGTGTTACTGCCTGATTTTTCATCTGGAATATCTGTGCGCGGCACTCCATACTCTGCCGGAGGGAGCGCGTTGGTCCGCAGCGCGTAGCAAGAACAATGGCGAGATAACAAAATATGGCTTCGGACAGACAGAATCTGCAGGACGCGTTCCTGAACAATGTACGGAAAGCAAAGGTCCCGGTCACAATATTCCTGATCAACGGTGTGAAATTGCAGGGTGTAATCACCTGGTTCGATAACTTCTGCGTGCTGCTGCGCCGCGACGGACAGTCGCAGTTGGTGTACAAGCATGCGATTTCGACCATCATGCCGTCACAGCCGATCAACCTGTATGAGGGCGAAGACGCCTCTTGATGGAACATGAGAGGGCGCGCACCCGGGCTTGGGTGCTGCATCCCGAAATCAAATCAGATGAACAGCGCCGTGTCCCCGAACCAGCGCTGGAAGAGGCGGTGGCACTAGCTGCCGCTTTGCCCGATCTGGATGTGGTCGGTTCCGAAATAGTGCGCCTACCGCGCGCGCAGGCTGGTTTTCTGTTCGGCAGCGGCAAGATCGAGGAACTGGCCGAACGCCTCCACGACAATGAGATCGAGCTGGTTCTGATCGACGGGCCAGTGACTCCGGTTCAGCAGCGCAATCTGGAAAAGGCGTGGAAGGTCAAAATCCTCGACCGGACCGGTTTGATTCTGGAAATATTCAGCGACCGTGCGCGTACCCGTGAAGGTGTGCTGCAAGTTGAGATGGCCGCGCTTAGCTATCAGCGTACGCGACTGGTTCGGGCCTGGACCCACCTGGAACGTCAGCGCGGTGGACTTGGGTTTGTGGGTGGTCCCGGTGAAACTCAGATCGAGGCCGACCGGCGTGCTATTGATGAACAACTGGTCCGCCTGCGCCGACAATTGCAAAAAGTGGTGAAGACCCGCACCTTACACCGCGCAGCGCGCGCGAAGGTTCCATACCCGATTGTTGCACTTGTTGGCTATACAAACGCCGGGAAATCCACGCTGTTCAACAGCCTAACCGGGGCCGAGGTGATGGCAAAAGACATGCTGTTCGCCACGTTGGACCCAACCATGCGACGGGTTGAGCTGCCGGATGGCCCCGAGGTGATCCTGTCCGATACCGTGGGTTTCATCTCGAACTTGCCCACGGAACTGGTTGCGGCCTTCCGCGCCACGCTGGAAGAGGTTCTGGGGGCTGATCTGGTCGTGCATGTCCGCGATATCAGCCACGAAGAAACCGAAGCACAGGCACGGGATGTTGAGGCGATCCTGAACTCTCTGGGTGTTGAGGACAGTCGCCCACGGTTGGAGGTTTGGAACAAGATCGATCTGCTGAGCCCGGAAGACCGCGAAGCCGCGCTTGCCCGGGCAGAGCGTGATCCGGCGATCTTTGCCATATCGGCCGTAACGGGCGAGGGTGTTGATCCGCTGCTGTCTGAAATCGCCACGATCCTGCAGGGCACGCGGTATGAGACTATCCTGAAACTGGGCTTTGCCGATGGTGACAAACGCGCGTGGCTCTATCGTCAGGATGTGGTCAGGTCTGAAGATCAAACCGAAGAGGGGTTCGAGATCACGGTGCTCTGGACTGACAAGCAGGCGTCCCGCTTCGCGGCGTTCTAGGTACCGTCTATCTGGCGCTGGTAATCCTCTGCATCGAACCACCCAAGCGACGATAGCACCTTGTTGTCCTTTGAAAGCTCCCACTCTTCCCAGCCGCGTGTAACGACACGGTTGCCGGTCTCGACGTGATGGCCTTCGAGGGTCCAGACAAAAATGGCATGCCCTCCGGCCCAACGCATCATATCGCAACGCACCTCAAGATCGGGGAATTCTGCATAGAACCCGCGGGCCATTTCAGCGATTTCGGCATGGCCGCGCAGGGGCTCACCGCGATTAATGCTGATCTGACCTTCGGGGGCGAAAAAACTGGCGACCAAGTCGGGATCGCCCGAGCTCCAGGCGATGGCATAATCGCGTGCGAGATTGTTTAAGGTGTCTCGAAAGCTGCCCATGCATTTTCCCCCTTCGTGCAATGCGACGGCCAGACGAGTTTAGGCGATAACGAAGGGGTGCGCCACGCGAGGTTCAAAAAGGGGCGGGGATTTGCCGATCAGATCAGCGCGGGTTCAGGACAGTCACACCAACTGCCGCTGCACGGGCAAGCCCGATATCCAGAGACATAGGGATGTATTCTCCGCGCCGCCATAGTTGGGCCTGATCGTCATAATAGCGGGATAGGAAATGGCCTGACTGGCCAGTTGCGGTGATGAAAACCGAACTATCGGGGTCCGCAAAATCGTAGACGCCACGATAACCAGCGCCATGCACATTCTGGAACGGGTCCGGTCCTTCGCCTGACGTGCGCCCGCGCAGCAAGGTGTTATCGCCACCGCTGGTGGATTGGCGGATGTTGACGAAAAACCGCAGCACCGGAACCTGGCCCAGCGCAGGGTGGTCCTGGGTGGCCTGATGCGCATCGCCCCAGCGTAAAGATTCGAGTGCGGGGCCATAGCGCTCGGAAATCCAAATGATCGCGTCATCCAGGGCCAGTCGTGCCATGTCGGTGCAATTTTCAACGGGAGCGCTCTGAACCACGTCGCACCAGACCGAGGCACCGTCGATATCGCGATACACCCGTTCGATAAACAGCGGCTCGACATGCTTGTATTCGGCAGCCAGCGGGCCAAGTTCGTCCGAGATCAGGCGGATTTGCAGCGCGCGCAACCATGCGGCGTAGATCAGGGGTTCCGGCAGATGCTCGTTCATCTCACCGTTCCAGTTGGCCAGCAGATCCAGCGCGATCTGACGCTGCCGTTCGGGCGTGCCTTCGGGTGCCGACTCACCGGTAAACCAGAGGTCGGCGCCGATCAGAGGAAGCAGTGATCGCGCTGTAAAGCTAACCGTGTCCAACTGCGCTTCGATAAAACTGTCACGCGTATGTACCTCGCGCGATTGCATCAGGCGTTCCCAGCGATTGACCCGCTGGGTGTCGCCCCACTCGTACGACACATGGCGCGGGAAGGGCCGGTCGATAATCTTGTTGTTGGTGTTACCCAGAACTCCGCCGACCGGGGCCACGAATTCAGGATTGTCTGAATAGGGCAGGCGGCCCTGCCAACGGTTCCGTTCCAGCCAGCCGGGGGTGGGAATGCGGCCTCGGCTTTGATTGTTCAGATCGCGCCGGGGCATTGCGCCGACCAGTTTCATGCCGATCGTGTCTTTATCGACAAGCGACAAGTTTTGCGAAGGGGCAATATAGTCCTCGGCCGCGTCAATGGCGTCTCGAACTGAATCGGCATTCATCAGCGCCAAAGAGGCGCTCATGGATGTATCGCGGGGGCTTAGCGCGCTCCACGACAGAGACGCGACATGGCCCGGTGGTGTGATGGTTTCCAGATCATAATGCGTGCCCGGCAGAACCGGGCCATTCTCGGTCCAGCGCAGGGTCAGGGTTATTGGGGCGGCGTCTTTGATCTCGATAATCGAAGGGCGGGTCTGAAAGCGTTTGTAGCCGTCTGGAGTAAGGTATTCTTCGGGATTGTCGGGGTTCAGTTGTTCGATGTGAACGTCCTGATCGTCTAGATAGGAGGAGGTAAGGCCCCAGCCCAAGCGCTCACTCCGTCCGGCTGAGATTGCCGGTACGCCTGGAATGGTTGCACCGATAACGCCGCCTTTGGCCAGTTCCAGCCGCGCCAGATACCAGATACCCGGGGCGGTGAGGCCCAGATGCGGATCGTTTGCCAGCAACGTGCCACCGCTGGCCGAGCGGGACGGCGAGGCGGTCCACGCATTTGACGCACCTGCCAGCCCGCGCTGCGGGAAAGGCGACAGCGGCGTGTCGGGCATCGGGGTGCCTTGGGCATAGCGCGGAAGGTCTGGAAACAGATCAGCATACTCGGGCAGCGCGGCAATACCGGGGCCGGGGACGTCGGGCAGAATGTCGGCCAGCCGTGCGGGATTATCCAGCATCAGCGATGTGCGTGCGCGCAACACTTCATCAGCAAGATGGCCGGAAAGCTGCAGGCTCATCAGCTTGATAATCGCTACGCTGTCGCCCGGTTGCCATGGGGGAACGGGGGCGTTGAACAGGAACATCTCGGGGGCGCCACGTCCAAGCGCCTGTTCGTTGATCTCGGTAAGCCGGGCGTTGATCCCTGCGGAATAAGCGCGAAGCGCGGCCTTGGTATAGTCGTCCTGAAACTCGACTGAGCGATGAGCGAGCCCGTAAAGATCGAAACGACGCAATAATTTGTCGATGGCTACCGTGCGCTGGCCGAACACTTCGGACAAGCGGCCCTGTGCAGTCCGACGCAGAATGGTCATCTGCCACAGCCTGTCTTGTGCATGGGCATAGCCCAGACCAAAGAACACGTCCGGGTCAGACTGGCCCAGTATATGCGGCACATTTGCAGTGTCGCGAACGATCTCGACAGGGGCAGTTATTCCTTCAACTTCAAGGGTTTGATTGTATTCAGGCAGGGATTGGCTGGCCAGAAAGTAGACCAACCCCACAGCAGCGATTGCCAGCAGGATCAGGCCTGTCGTAAGTCTCACCAGCCAGCGAAAAACCAGGCCCATCTGTCCCCCGAGAATTCTATGCGGTCATTTGCGCCAAGGTTACTGGAACCTCCGCCCGACCGAAAGGGAAATGCCACTGGAATTTGTGGAAAACCGCGAAAACACGGAGCCCCGCCACAAGATGTAGCGGGGCTCGTCAGAGGGGGGAGGGTGGTATCTGGGGTCTTAGGGGATGATGCGCGTATATTTGGTGCCTTCGACCGTCGCGCCGAACTTCAGACCCGCCTGTCCAAAGACTGCGGCCAGCACGGGTTTGCGCAACTGAGTGGTGTCGGTCGACAAGGATTCTCCGGTCGCGTCGACGACGTATCCGATATCTGCACCGGCCGTCCAACCGCTGGAGCGGCGGAAATCGTTCAAGGCCTCTTCGGTCATAAAGAACAGAACATGCGCATATTGCTGTGCGCCGATCTGCAGACCCGCAGTACCGGAGATGGCGGAATAATAGTCGACCGTCGCGCCCTGAATACGCAGTGCACCCTGACCATAGGCGCCACCAAAGATAAATCCAGCATCTGTAATCAGTGGCATGACCAACATTCCGTTGGCCTTGTTGGCAATCTCAACGGTGTTGGGATACTTGCTGTACATCTCGTTCAGCGTCGCGTCGACGCGCGCGTCGAGTGTGACTGCGTTGGAGTTGCCAACGCCGTTGCCGCAGGCGGCGGTCAGCGTCAGTCCGGCCATGCCAAAAGCAAAACCGCGACGGCTAAGTCGGGGGGAGTTTGAACTGCTCATGTTTCTCTGTCTCTGTGTATGTGCCTGATATGTCGGGTGTTCCCGATCTTGTCTGCAAGAATACGCCGATTGCACCGGCCTGTCACGGGAAAGCTGTGCTGCGCACGCAGCAAATCGGCGAAAAATTGCGACAATCTGAAGTGTTAGCCCTGCAGGATGCGCGCGGCTTCGGGTGCAAAATAGGTCAGAATGCCGTCACACCCTGCGCGCTTAAAGGCCAGCAGGCTTTCCAGCATCACCTTTTCGCCGTCGATCCAACCGTTTTGTGCAGCGGCTTGGATCATCGCGTATTCGCCAGACACCTGATAGGCATAGGTCGGTGCACCGAAGCTGTCTTTGACCCGTCGGCAGATGTCCAAGTATGGCATCCCCGGCTTGATCATGACCATATCTGCACCCTCGGTCAGATCACGCTCGATCAGACGGAGGGCTTCGTTCGAGTTGGCAGGGTCCATCTGATAGGTCTTCTTGTCACCGGTCAGAGCGCCCGATGCCCCAACGGCGTCGCGGAAAGGGCCGTAGAAAGCGCTGGCATATTTGGCGGCATAACTCAGGATCATGACATTGTGGTGACCAGCCGACTCAAGTGCGCTGCGCATGGCGCCGATACGGCCATCCATCATGTCGGACGGGCCGATGATGTCAGCTCCGGCTTCGGCCTGCGCCAGCGTCATTTTCACCAGCGCCTCAACAGTCTGGTCATTCACAATCTCGCCATCGACCACATAGCCGTCATGGCCGTTGATGTTGTAGGGGTCCAGGGCCACATCCGTCATCACCGCGATTTCGGGCGCAGCGGTCTTGATCGCACGAATGGCGCGGTTGGACAGGTTGTCGGGGTTCCAGGCCTCGGCACAATCCTCGGTTTTCAGGCTCGGATCGGTGTATGGGAAAATACATATTGCAGGAATACCAAGGGCTTGCGCTTCAACCGCGGCTTTGGCGATCAGGTCGACCGAGCGTCGCACGACCCCGGGAATCGACGGGACGGGTTCTTCGATATTTTCACCGTCGCGCACAAAAACAGGCCAGATAAAGTCATTCACGGTCAAGGTGTTCTCGCGTACCAGACCCCGGATCGCCTCAGATTGGCGGGCCCGGCGGAAACGGGTCCGGGGATATGGGGCGATAGTCGGTTTCATGGCGCACTCTCCTTGAACAATTGCGCATTGGGTGGCATGAATTCCCGGTGGTCTCAAGGGTGACAATGGACGCATCGCTGCGATGACGGTCCCTGCGGACGTTGAACAAAGGGCAGACGCTTGGACATATACTCTTCGATTTTCGAACTCATCGACATGCGGAGCTTTTCGAATCTGTGGTACTGGATCGGTCTGGCCGTTCTTTGGTCATCTGCCAGCCACTGGACGATGGGGGTGCCCTATGATCTGGTGATGCGCGCCCGTCGTGTAGGTGGTCAATCAGAACAAGACCTTCTGGATGTCGCGCGGATCAACTCGAACAGAGTATTGTACATCGTCGAAACCTCGGGTCTGGTATTGATGGCAATTTGCTGTTTTGTTTTGACTGGCCTTGCGACGTTGGGGTTCTTCTACGACGTGGAATTTGCACAGGCCGTATTCCTTCTTCTGCTCCCGATGTGTTTTGTCATGATGATCAGTATTGCGGCAGCGCGTCGATTGCAGACTCAAGAAGCGACCGTAGAAAATGTTTCCAAAACGCTGACGCGCAGTCGGACCTTTACTCAGATCATCGGTATGTTCTCGATCTTGATCACTGCGTTCTGGGGAATGTATCAGAACATTTCGATTGGTGTCCTGGGTTAGTAGTCCCTGAAAGGCGAGGTAATGACGGCTCCGAACCACGTAACAGTCGGCGGCGGCCCCGAGGGGTTTGATGCACAGCTTGTGCTGAATGAGATCGCGCGCTCGGGCGGTCCAGTCTGTCATATCGCCCGCGATGACAAACGGATGGAGGCGATGCGGGCAGCGTTGGCATTCTTTGCGCCGGACATGCCCATATTTGTATTCCCCGGATGGGACTGCTTGCCCTATGATCGGGTGTCGCCCAACGCCGACATTTCTGCTGCCCGCGTGGCAACATTGGCTGCTTTGGTGCATCAGATGCCGCAGCGGTTCGTGCTGCTGACCACGCTCAATGCCGCGACCCAACGGGTACCCGCGCGTGCAGTGTTGCGAGAGGCCGCATTCACCGCTCGCGTAGATCAGCGCATCGACGAAGATGCCCTACGCAACTTTCTGGTGCGCATGGGCTTTACCCAAAGCCCCACGGTGATGGAGCCCGGAGACTACGCTATCCGAGGCGGTATCATCGACATCTTCCCACCCGGTGAGAGCGGTCCCGTGCGGCTGGACTTGTTCGGGGATGTTCTGGATGGTGCACGCCGGTTTGATCCTGTCTCGCAGCGAACGACTGAAAAACTTGATGTGGTCGAGCTTGCCCCGGTGTCCGAGGTCATACTGGACGAAGCCGCCATCACCCGATTCCGTCAGAACTATCGCATCGAATTCGGCGCGGCGGGTACGGATGATCCCTTATACGAAGCTGTCAGCGCAGGTCGCAAGCACCAGGGGATTGAGCATTGGCTGCCGTTTTTCCATGAAAAGCTGGAAACGCTGTTCGATTATCTTCCAGGGGCCTCAATCTCGCTTGACGATCAGGTCACGCCTGCTCGGCTGGCGCGCTGGGATACGATTGCGGATCAGTATGAGACGCGAAAGCTGGCTTTGGAAAACCGCTCGCGTATGGATACGGTTTATAAACCGACGCCTCCCGGTCTGCTCTATATGGACGATGCTGCATGGGAAGATGCAGTGGGCGATCGTCGCGTTTTGCAGTTCAGCCCGCTGCCGCAGGCGAGTGGTCCGGGCGTGATTGATGCAGGCGGACGGATCGGGCGCAACTTTGCACCCGAACGTCAGCAGGAAAGCATCAGCCTGTTTGGCGCTCTGGCGGCGCATATCACCGAAAAGATGGACAAGGGGCCGGTCCTCATTGCCTCTTACTCCGAAGGCGCTCGTGAACGACTGACCGGCTTGATCGAAGATGAAGGCCTGGCCGAGGCAATCCCGGTGACCGACGGGACCCGGGTTGGAAAGCGCGGCCTGCATCTTGCGGTTTGGGCGTTGGAACACGGGTTTGAAGCGCCCAATCTGACCGTGATCTCGGAACAGGACGTTCTGGGCGACCGTCTGATCCGCCAACCCAAGAAACGCCGCAAGGCCGAGAACTTCCTGACTGAAACGCAGTCGCTGTCGCCCGGTGATCTGGTGGTGCATGTTGACCACGGGATCGGGCGGTATCAGGGGATGGAGGTCGTTACGGCTGCTGGCGCCGCCCATGAATGCCTGCTGCTGGAATATGCCGAACAGTCCAAACTCTACCTGCCGGTCGAAAACATCGAGCTGCTGTCGAAATATGGCCATGACGAGGGGCTGTTGGACCGTCTGGGTGGCGGCGCATGGCAGGCCAAGAAGGCCAAGCTGAAAGAGCGCATCCGCGAGATGGCGGATAAATTGATCCGCATCGCCGCTGAGCGTGCCTTGCGCAAGGCTCCGGTCATGGACCCACCACCCCATGCGTGGGAAGAGTTCAGCGCTCGTTTCCCCTATCAGGAGACCGACGATCAGTTGCGCGCCATCTCCGAAGTGATGGAGGATATGCATTCCGGCGCGCCGATGGATCGCCTGATCTGTGGGGATGTAGGCTTTGGCAAGACCGAGGTCGCCATGCGCGCAGCCTTTGTCGCCGCGATGTCGGGCGTACAGGTTGCCATTGTGGCACCGACCACGTTGCTCGCACGGCAACACGCGGCGTCCTTCAAGGAACGCTTCCGGGGGTTCCCGCTGGAGGTCCGGCAATTATCGCGCTTTGTCTCGGCCAAAGAGGCGCAGCAAACCCGAGACGGGCTGGCGCGGGGCACGGTGGATATCGTGATCGGCACCCATGCGTTGCTGGCGAAAGGGATACGGTTCAATAATCTAGGCCTGCTGATCATCGACGAGGAACAGCATTTCGGCGTGGGCCACAAGGAACGGCTGAAACAGCTGCGCTCGGACGTGCACGTCCTGACCCTGACAGCGACACCGATCCCACGAACTCTGCAACTGTCCCTAACAGGCGTGCGTGATCTGTCGATCATAGGCACGCCCCCCATCGACCGGCTTGCGATCCGCACCTATGTTAGCGAATTCGACGCGGTAACAATCCGTGAGGCGCTGCTGCGCGAGCATTATCGTGGCGGGCAGAGCTTCTATGTGGTGCCGCGCATCTCTGACCTGCCTGAGATCGAGGAATTCCTGAAAGAGCAGTTGCCTGAGTTGTCCTACGTGGTCGCACACGGGCAGATGGCTGCGGGTGAGCTTGATGACCGCATGAACGCGTTTTACGACGGTAAATACGACGTTCTGCTGGCCACGACGATCGTAGAAAGCGGGCTGGATATCCCGACTGCCAACACGATGGTCGTGCATCGGGCGGATATGTTTGGCCTAGCGCAGCTCTATCAGATCCGGGGGCGGGTGGGGCGCTCAAAAACCCGCGCCTATGCCTATCTGACCACCAAACCGCGCCAGCGCCTGACGGCGACGGCTGAGAAACGGCTGCGGGTTCTGGGCTCGCTGGATACGCTCGGGGCCGGGTTCACACTGGCATCGCAAGATCTCGACATTCGTGGTGCGGGCAACCTGCTGGGTGAGGAACAGTCCGGCCAGATGCGTGATGTGGGCTACGAACTCTACCAATCGATGCTGGAAGAGGCGATTGCCAAGATCAAAGCCGGCGAGATGGAGGGGCTATCGGATGCCGATGACCAATGGGCGCCGCAGATCAATCTGGGTGTCCCGGTTCTGATCCCCGAGGATTATGTGCCCGATCTGGACGTGCGTCTGGGCCTCTACCGCCGCCTGTCGTCACTGTCGACGAAAGTGGAACTGGAAGGATTCGCTGCCGAGTTGATCGACCGCTTCGGCAGCCTGCCGAAAGAGGTGAATACCCTGATGCTTGTCGTGCGCATTAAGGCGATGTGCAAACGTGCCGGGATCGCCAAGCTGGACGGCGGGCCAAAGGGCGCAACGATACAGTTCCACAATGATAAATTCGCCTCACCCGAGGGGTTGGTCGAGTTCATTCAGAACCAACGCGGGCTGGCCAAGGTCAAGGACAACAAGATCGTTGTGCGGCGCGACTGGAAGAAGGACAGCGACAAGATCAAAGGTGCGTTTGCCATCGCCCGTGATCTGGCCGAAAAGGTCGTGGCTGTGAAGAAAAAGGCGAAAGCCTAGTCCCCCGTCACAAAAGTGCAGATTTGCCAGTCGCCCGTATCGGATTTAACAAACGCAGCGCGGTAGCCAACCATCGATGTCAGAAAATCGCTGAGTAAGTAGCCCGATGTCCCATCGGTTAGTCTGATTTTCTGGTATTCCCCATCAGGTTGATAGTCAGGGACGATCACGATTTCATGACTGATCAGCGCGAGGATGGGCGCGCCACGAGACGGTGCCTGACGCAGTGTGATGCTTTCGCCCGAAACATAGAAGGCGGTGAAAGGGTCTACTGTAGCGGGAAGAATGATCCGCCAATAGTGCGGCATCCAGAATTCACCCTGATCGTCAAAATATCCCGGTTGGGAAACTGTTTGCTGCAATTGCGACCAATAAAAATCACGTAGCTCCGCAGCCTCGTCCTGAAATTCTTCACCAAGCGTTTCCGGAGGCACAGTCAAGTTGGTGCGAAACTCTTCCGGTCCACCTGCTGTGCCGTGACTGAGATAGATGTCGGGACAAGCGGCGGCGACAACTGCATCGGTATCGCGTGCCTCGATTTTCGCCAGCAAGTCAGCTCGGAATGCGACCAGTGATGGATTTTGACCTGCCTCGTCGATAGGTGGAAAGGTCTGGCGCTGTGCCAGCGCTGGACTGGCAAGCAGCAAGCCTGCCACCAAAAGGAATAGCTTCATTCCGCAGCCCTCATGGCGGCTTGGGCACAGAAGCACGACGCGCCGACGGTGCGGTCCGCGCGCGCCAAGGCAAGATCAAGGCGTTGCTTGATTTGGCGGATTTCTACTGTCTCGCCGCGTGCTTTCAGGCAATCATGCAAACCCTTCAAACTCCAGACATTGTCAGGGTGGATCGAGGCGCGGCTGAGCGTGCCACCCAAGCCTAGATCTTCACGATAGACTGCCTCGGCCTCGTTCACATGCCCTTGTTCGCACAACAACGCACCAAGCGCATGGCGTGTTGGTTGCATCCAACCCCATGGCTCGTCATAGGGCAGCGTGTCATCCAACTCGACCGAGCGGCGTAGATGTGCATAGGCAATCTCGTAGTTGCCTTTGCGATACTCGATTTCTCCGCGCAGCATTTCCGCTGCGATCTCCAGAAGGTCGATGACCCGATTGTTGTGCAGGCGGCGGGTCTCGGGCACGCAGGTTTTTGCGGCAAGGAACAACTGCTCTTCGGCCTCGGCTTGCGCCACCTCATCAGTGGCCGCATGGGCGATGGCGCGAGCATAATGTGTTGTTGCTGTCAAAGTGCGATAAAGGTCAGGGTCGTCTGGCAAATTCAGTGCCTTGGCCTCTTCCCAGCGGCCAAAGCGGATCAGGATATGCGGGCCCATGGACATGTAGCTTTCAAAATAATCCGCCATGGGCGGGCTTTCGATCCGAAGCATATCTTCGGGGGTGGTATCCCACAGGCCCTGATTGGCACGCAGGGCTGGTTCCATCTGACCGAGAAACAGAGCGCCATAGATGGTGAAGTGATAGTTGTGCTGACGATAGCCGGTATAAATGTTGAACGCGCCTTCACGCTCATAATATTTCAGATCGGCCTCGGTAGCCTTTTCGTTCCAGTAGGCAACATTGTGGTAATGGCCGCACAGCACATCGATATGGGTTGGCATATGCACCAGATGCCCGGCATCGGGCACAAGTGTGCGCAGGATGTCTCCGGCCTGCAGCGCCTTTTCTGGCGTCGGCGACATCTCCATCAGGTGCACATATAGGTGAAGTAGACCGGGATGAGACATCGACGCCGGGTCATTGACCATAGCGCTCTCCAAAGCGTCTTGCGCTTCAAGGGTCGCGGCACCCTCGGCCGGTTGGCCCGTTTTCAGGTCCCACATCTGCCACGGGGTGAGGTTCATCAGCGCCTCAACATGGATCGTGCGCAGGTCCAGATCATCAGGCTGTTCGGCAAATGCGGCGCGCATGGCGTCCGCATAGTCATAGTCCCATTGGTGCATGTTTTCGGTGGGGTCGCGCTGAGGGTATCGGGCGGGTAGGGCGCGGATCAACGCTTGCTCAACCGCTGTGCACCCGTCGAGCAGCGACAGTGCCTTCAGTGTTGCATCATAGGCGATGGCCAGTGATTTGGCCCGGCCCTGATCGTCCCGCAATTCCCAAGGCAGGTTATAGTTTGGGCCTGCCGCATAGGCGATGCCCCAATGGGCCATGGCGCAATCCGGGTCAATCTCGGCAGCTTTCTGAAAGCACGTGACCGCTTCGTCGTGGTTATAGCCATACGTCCAGACCAATCCGCGATCGAACCAAAGCTGTGCTTCGGGAGATGCTGTGGTGACGGCACAGGAATACGTGCCCAGATCATAATAGTCGCTCATGGCGCCCCCTCCCCACGATTTGCGGGAATGTTAGCGTGTTTCAGCGGCTCTGCACAGATCAGGCGGGCAGTCTGTTTTCAATCCGGCCCATATGTAGCATCAGGCCGAAGCCAAGGATGCACATCGTCAGCACGCCGGTCGTCAGCGGTGTGATCGACCCGTCAAATAACAGCCCAATAGGGGCCGCGATGGCAGCCGCCAGAATTGTGGCGATCGAGCCAATGACCGAGGCAGCCATTCCCGCGATATGACCCATAGGTTCCATGGCAATGGCGTTCAGGTTGCCCATGGTTACACCGGCCATAAAGAAGATCGAGGTCTGCCACGCCACAAAAACAGCAAATGACGCGCCCGGTGAAAGTGGTGTCATGTTCAGGATGATGACGGCGCTTGTTATCAGAATCTGCGCGCCCAAGGCCCAGGTCACCATACGGCGCATCCCGACGCGTACGACCACGGCAGCGTTCAAAAGGCTGGCCGAACCCGAGATCAGCGCCACGAAGGCGAACCAGAAGGGAAAGCTGTCTGCCCGATCATGGATGACGTCAAAAACCGGCTGAACCATCGTTAGCATGGTGAACAGCAACCCCATGCACAGCGTCTGCACCAGGATCGAGAGGCGCACGGTGGGGTGTGCGAACATCTCATGCACTGCCGCAATCATCAGGGGCAGGCGGAAGGGGCGCCGGTTTTCGGGCGCCAAAGATTCAGGCAGGCGCGTGGCCATCCAGATCACGATGATCGTGGCGAATATGATGAAGGACACAAAGATGCCGCGCCAGCCGACCAGTGCAATAACGCCTGCGCCTAGCAGCGGTGCCACGGCGGGGACCAGAGTAAAGATCATCATCGCAATCGAGATGATGCGCGCCATCTCGCGCCCTGAAAACAAGTCGCGAATGATCGCCATAGCCACAACGCGCGGCCCGGCCGCCCCGAGGCCCTGCGCGATGCGTGCAGCCAGCACCAGTTCAAGCGATGAGCTCGACCACGCAACAGCGCAGGCCAGTATATAGAGAGCGGCACCGCCATAAATCACCGGCTTGCGCCCGACCGCATCGGAAATTGGCCCAGTAAAGAATGTGCCGATCCCCATGCCCAGCACAAAAGAGGTCAGGATCAACTGTGCTTTGTTCAGATCGTAGGGGCTGAGCTCTGCGCCGATCTCGGGCAGGGCTGGCAGCATTGAATCGATCGAAAAGGCTATCGTGGCGAACATCATCGCGATCAACGCAATGAATTCGCCCCGGGACATGCGGTCGGCCATGGGGAACTCCTTCCCGAATGCGCTATCACGGCGTTTCGGGTTGGACTAGATCAGAAATGCACAGGGGTATGTGCTATTCTGCAGGGGAAGCCTCAATCTGAGACATGATCTCAGCGATCACTTTTGCCCACAATTCAGGAGGTTGCGCGCCCGGAACGGCGTGCTGGTTTGCAACGATATATGTGGGAACCGAATTTACGCCCATTTCGCGTGAATGGCTGTCGCGGTTACGGATATCTTCTCGGTCGGCGTCTGACTGCAGCAGTTTCAGTACGACCGCTGCGTCCATGCCTACGCTGTCGGCGACATCAGCCAACACCTCATGATCACCAATATCACGCGCCTCGACGAAGTAAGCATTAAAGAGTGCATCGACCACGGCATCCTGCTTGCCCTCAATCCCCGCCCAGTGGATCAGGCGGTGGGCATCCAGCGTGTTGGGCGTGCGTTTCATGCCTTCGAAATCGATATTCAAACCTGCGTTTTCGGCATGTTCAACAACGGGCGCGTATGCACTAACTGCTCCGTCCTTGCCGCCGAACTTCCGTTCAAGGTATTCGCGCCGATCCATGCCCTCGTCGGGCATATCGGGGTTCAGCTGAAAGGGGTGCCACTCGATCACAAAGGGGTGGTCTGGCACTTCGGCGAGCGCTTTGTCCAGATGGGTCTTGCCGATATAGCACCAGGGGCAAATCGGATCGGACATGATGTCGAGCTTTACAGTGTGTGTCATTCGGACGTCGCCTTGAAATAGGCCGGCAGGGCGCGGCGCAGAAGTTTGCCGTTGCCTCCGGTGGGTAAGGCGGGCAGATGGACAAAGGCACGCGGCTGTTTGTAGCGCGCCAACTTGTCAGACACATAGGCGTGCAGGTCCGCCGCGTCCAGTTCTTCGGGGCCAGTGTAGAAGGCAACGATGATCGAACTGTCCTGTTTTACCTCAACTGCAGCTGCCCCGACCTGGGTGATCTCGGGATGGGTGGATAAGGCCGCCTCCACTTCGACCGGGGAAACGCGATATCCGCCCGCATTCATCATGTCGTCATCTCGACCCAGATAGGTGATTTGCCCATCAACGGCCATCGCGCCTTGATCACCGGTCAGGAACCAATCCCCCTGCATCCGAGCAGCGGCCTCGTCCGGGGCATTCAGATAGGTCAGCATCAGGCCCGGATCTTCGCGATGTACGGCTATTGTACCTTCCTGACCTTGTGGCAAAGGGCCATCCGGCCCAAGGATGGCAATCCGACGCCCGGGCTGCGGCTGCCCCAACGCTGTGCCGCGTGCCGGGTGGCTTGGGCTGGATGAGATGAAGGTCGAGCATTCGGACATGCCGTAAGCCTCATAAAGCTCGGTGCCGGTGGACTGCACCCATTGTTCATGCAGGTGTCGCGACAGCTTTTCCCCGGCGCAAAGGCCGTGGCGCAGATTGGGAAGGCCGGGCTGCGTGTCACTTTGCATCATCTTCCGAAAGACCCCCGGTGCGGCTGCAAAGATGGTGGCGCGATGTTGTTTCAACAGGGCAGGCAGATCGCGTATGTCTGTCCCGGGTTCAGGGATCAGAGCCGTTGCACCAATGGCCCAAGGGTCCATCAAGCCGGTGCCCAGCGTGTAGGTCCAATTGAATGCCCCCGCATGGCACAGCCGGTCCGAGGATTTCAGGCCATACCAGCCGTCGACCATCATCTGCCGAGCCCAGATGGCGCGGTGTGCATGCGCAACCGCACGGGGTTTGCCCGAAGTGCCCGAAGTGTAGACCACGTAGGCCAGCCGCTCGGGATCTCCCATGGCAAAACTTGCAGGCGGCAGTGATCGCATCCGGGCCAGTTCAGGCAGCATGATCTGATCCGGGTGCGGCGCGCAGGCGACCTGGGGATCTCGCAAAATGGCGGCGGGTTTCAGATCGTCGATGATCTTTGCGGTCTCTTGCTCGGTGAGTTGTGATGAGGTGGGCACGGGGACCAGTCCCACGGCGATTGCGCCCAGATAGGCGATCGGAAAATCGACGGTATTGCCCAATCGCATGAGAACAATGTCTTGGGCGCGAAGGCCGCTCTGCAGCAATCCTGAACCGGTGCCCATTATCGCCGAATGCAGATCGCCATAGGTCCAGTCTGTTGCACCATCCGATCTCAGCACCGAAAGCGCGGTCTTCTCAGCTGAACTTTTCGCATGGCGCAGCACATGCGCGGCAAGATTGAATGGGCGCGGGCAGGGCGTAGGCGGCCCCTGATCAAAGATCGACAACATGAGAACTGGCTATCCCCGTGCGAGGCGCGTTGCAAGCAGGGCATGCTCGCCCTATAGAAAGACCCATGGCCACCAATGATCATAAATCTATCGTCAGAATTGCCCGCGACAATGGTGTCAACACCGAGTTGGAGCCGGTCGATTTGGGCGCGCGCGTGCGCGAACTGCGTAAAGCCCGCAACTGGACGCTGGAACAGGCGGCGAGTCAGGCGGGTCTGGCTCGGTCGACACTCAGCAAGATCGAAAATGGTCAGATGTCTCCGACCTATGATGCTTTGAAAAAGCTGGCGACCGGATTGGAGATTTCGGTGCCTCAGCTTTTTACGCCGCCACAACGCGATCAGGTGATCGGTCGAATGGCAGTGACCAAGATGGGCGGGGGTGCGGCCCATGCGACCACCACCTACGAACATGAGTTGCTGGCAGAAACGCTGACCAAAAAGCAGATGCTGCCCTATCGCGCCCGTGTACGTGCACGCTCGATGGAAGAATTTGACGGCTGGGTGCGTCACGATGGTGAGGAATTTCTGTATGTTCTGACCGGAGTGGTGCGGTTGTTTACCGAGTTCTATGAGCCGGTCGAAATGCGCCGCGGCGACAGCGCTTATTACGACGGCAGCATGGGGCATAACGTCATTTCGGTCAGTGATGAGGATGCGACGATCCTGTGGGTGACGTCACTTGCTTAGGGCTTGGGCCGCTTCGCGGTTCAATGCTTCGGTGAACAGGAAATCCTCAAGCTCTTCGCGCGCCTCGTTTACGGTCAGGTGGTGACGCTCGGCCAGGTAAGCTTCGAACTGTTTGCGATCTTCGCCAACGCGCGCCATATCCCTATCCCGCAGGTTCGGAAACCTACGTTTTGCACGCGCATATGACGCGTCCCAGTCTTGCGTCAGATCAGCCCAGTTTAGCATCTGCGAGCCTTCCTTAGTTGGTGTTTCAGGATTGCTCTCCCCCAAGACAGCCTACGGAGCGCCGTGCGTTGCTGCAGACATGACAAAATGTCGCAGCCGGAGTCGGGAGATAAGATGCAAAAAACCCGCTGCGGAGATACCGCAACGGGCCCACGGACCTGCTGTAAAGTGAGTGGCGGCCGGTCCGTTATTCTGCTTGTTCGAATAACCAGTTCAGTATTTTGTGTCCGATAAATACAGCAATTAACTGCATAATTATGAACATCGGAATGTGCGCAGGGTATATCCCCGCAAAGGTATCCGTAAAGCCCCTTGCGATGGTAACGGCCGGATTAGCAAAACTTGTGGAAGACGTATACCAGTAGGCGCCGGTAATATAGAGGCCCACAAGGGCTGGTACCGTGTCCGGCTTGTGCCGAATTCCGCCGAAAATCACAAAGAGCAAACCCAAAGTGGCGACAATCTCCGAAAACCACTGATGTGCCCCGGTACGATGCATCGTTTCCGAAGTTTGCAGAATCGGCAGGTCAAACATGTAATGGCTGGCCCAGACCCCCGCGATACCGCCGGCAATCTGAACAAGCATGTAAGGGGTGACCGCACGCCAGGGATGTTCACCGCGCAGCGCAAAGGCCAATGTCACTGCAGGGTTGAAGTGAGCGCCCGAGACAGGGCCGAGCGTAGTGATGATAGCGTAAAGGATGCAGCCGGTCGCAATTGCATTGGCCAGCAACGCCAGCGCGATGTTCCCGTCGGACAAGGTTTGCGCCATGATGCCTGATCCGACAACGCCGATCAGCAGGAAGGCGGTTCCGAGGAATTCGGCAAAGTATTGGCGGGCGCTCACAGCAGGGCTCCTATACGTTTGAGATGGGCCGAGAGTTCAACGCTGTCCATGGTTTCAATGGGCAGCTCCAGAAGTGCTTCGGCGCGGCGCCCAAGAATGTCATATGCGGTCCTAAAGGCGGTTTCCCAGTCTGACTGAGACGCGGCAGCCGGGTCCTCGACACCCCAATGCGCGCGTACAGGGGCGCCGGGCCAGACGGGGCATGTCTCTTCGGCGGCTGAGCCGCAAACCGTGATCACTATGTCCATTTCCGGAGCATTTTCTGCTGCAAACTCATCCCAGCTTTTAGAGCGGGAATCGCGGACGTCATGGCCTTCGGCACCAAGCAGCGTCAAGGATTGCGGATGCACCTTCCCGGTCGGGTTGGAGCCTGCTGAATAGGCGCGTACACGCCCTTCGCCGGTGTGATTGAAGAGCGACTCCAGCAGAATCGACCGAGCCGAGTTGCCGGTGCATAGAACCAGTATGTTCATGGGGGTATCCTTGGATTGATCGAGGACTATTCGGCCATTCGACCGATATCATCCACCTTGTGCTGTAGTGAGATGCGGTCGAGCGTTTCGAACGGGAGGCTTGCAAAGGCGGTGATACGGTTGCGCAGCAATCCGTAGGCCTGCTGGAATGCCAGCTGCTTTTGCGCGTCGGTTCCTTCAACTTTGACCGGATCGGGCAGACCCCAATGCGCGCTTATCGGTTGTCCTGGCCAAGCGGGGCAGGCCTCGTTCGCCGCGTGGTCGCAGACGGTAAAGACAAAATCCATCTTTGGGGCATCAGCAGCGGCAAATTCTTCCAGTGATTTTGAGCGGAGCGAGGTCGTGTCGTAGTCTTTTTGCTTCAAGAGTTCCAAAACGATTGAATTTGGTCCGTCCGATGGTGCCGTTCCTGCCGAATAAGCGCGAAACAAGCCGTTACCTTCATTGTTCAGGATGGCTTCCGCCATGATCGAACGGGCCGAGTTTCCGGTGCAGAGGAAAAGCGCATTCATTACGCGGTCAGGGGACGCCATAACGGGGTCATCCGAGGGTTGCATGCACAAATCAGGACGATTTTGACAGCAACCGCCCAGCAACTCATCAAACAGCCCGCGCACCGCTGGTAAGTTGGCGGCATATTGCAATGATGTCCCGCTGCGCGACTGCTGGATCAGCCCGGCGGATTTCAATGCATTCAGGTAGGTTGACGCAGTATTGGGTTTCAGCGCTAAAGCCTCGGCAATCTGACCCGCAGCAACGGAATCTGGATAGCGACGCATCAACAGCCGGAACAGATCCAGCCGCTTGGGATGTGCGAGTGCGTTCAGCCTGTCATGAATCTCTATTTCCATAATTCATGAAATATGGAAATAGAAAGGACTCGTCAATCCTGAAACCACCAGACCTGTGGCATATATTCTGGCCCATCGCCATAAATTGGCAGAGTGTCGGGTTGTTTCAGCTCTTTGACATGGGCGATACGGCCGACATCAAAGCTCCAGATAGGAATAACATAGCGACCCGCTGTCAGAACACGATCCAGCGCGCGCGTTGCTGCAACAAAATCCTCGTGGCTTTCCGAGGCCAGCATCGCGTCGATCAGCCCGTCCACGGCGGGCGAGGTCAGGCCCATAACATTCCGCGTCCCGGGAGCATTTGCGTTTTCGCTGCCCCAATACAGACGTTGTTCGTTGCCTGGCGAGAGCGACAGCGCACGACGGAACGGGGTCATGTCAAAATCTTGCGCATCGATGCGTGAAGTATATTGCGCGTCATCTACTTTCTCGACTGTCAACTGGATACCCAGGCGTTCGAGGGCGCGGGCGTAGATTTCCGCGATCACGCCGACATCCTGCACCACATTCAGGCTGCCCTGGCTGATGACCAGATCAATCACAAACGGCTCACCGCTGGCGTTGCGAAGCTGGCCGTCCTGAATGGTCCATCCGGCCTCTTCCAGCAGTTTAAGCGCTTTGCGGATATTTCGGCGGTTGCGTTCGGTTCCATCGCTTTGAGGCAATTCATATCCATCCAGCGTGCCCGGTGCCAACTCGGCGGCGTAAGGTTGAAGCAATTCCTCGACACGACCAGTGGCCGGTCCGGGTTGCATCCCCAATTCCGAACCCGAGAAATAGGAGGTGATCCTGGGCTGCGCCCCGCCTGTAATGGTGTCGTTGATGAACTCGAAGTTGAAGGCCAGCGTCAGCGCCTCGCGTACGCGCCAGTCATCGAATGGCGCCTTGCGTGTGTTCATGACAAAGCCGGTCATGCCCGATGGTTTTTGATGGGGAATTTCCGTCTTCACAACATCACCGCGCTGAACCGCTGGGAAGTTGTACTGCGTGTTCCATTTATCCGCGTTGAATTCACGAACGGCCGAAAGCTCGCCAGCTTTGAACGCTTCAAACGCGACTGTGCCGTCGCCGTAGAACTCAATCCGCATGTCATCCAGATTCATCGTGCCCTTGCGGTAGGGGATATCGGCACCCCAATAGTCAGGATTGCGACGCAGGTTCACATAGCGGCCAGCCTCATAGTCATCGATTACGTATGGTCCGGAACCGATGGGTATATCGTGTAGTTGAGCGTCAGCGAACGACTTTCCCTCCCACTGCGCTTTTTGCAGGATCGGGCGCATTCCGGCGATCAGGGCCAGTTCGCGATCCGGTTCGTTAAAGGTGATCCGTACGCTGCGCGGTCCAGTCTGTTCAATGCTATCAATCTTGCCCCACAGCCCGCGATATCGCAGGTGGCCTTCGGTGCCCAGTGTCTCATACGACCAGATCACGTCATCGACAGTGACCGGCGATCCATCCGAGAATTCAGCATTTTCGCGCAGCGTGAATTCGACCCAGGTTCGGTCCGAATCCGTCTCAACTGATTCGGCTAACAACCCGTAAAGAGTGAAAGGTTCGTCCCAGGAGCGGCCCATCAGGCTTTCATGCGTCCAAAATCGCAACTGCCACGGCGCGGTGCCTTTTTGCACAAACGGGTTCAGACTGTTATAGCCGCCGGTATTGCCAAATACGACCTTGCCGCCCTTGGGCGCGTCAGGATTTGCGTAGGGTAGCGACACAAAATCCGGTGGTAGGGCCGGGTCACCATACATAGCTATGCCATGGGCCGATTCTGCTGACGCCATTGAGGCGGCGAAAATACAGGTGATTCCCACAATCGCGGGACGAAGGGGGCGGAGATAATCGGGGCTCATTTTGGAAACAATCCTGCTCTGGCCTTATTTTGTTTGGGATTCACCGTAGCCATGATTTTTCTTATTATCAAACTTTTAGCTTGGACGAGGGCGTGGAATTGCTTATAAAGGTTCTACTGCTCGATAGGTTTCTTGCCTGTATGAAACCTGCCTCAATAACTTAACGCCCGCTTCGTGCGGGCGTTTTTTTTGGCAAAACTCGTGCGGGCGCGCGGATCAGATCATTCCCCGTTTTCTTTGCAGGTGCAGCATGGCACTGTGTTTGAGAAACAAAAACTCATAAGGAGAGTGCCATGAGTCTGTCGGGCAAAACAGCCGTCGTCACGGGGTCGAATTCGGGGATTGGGCTGGGCATCGCGCGTGAGCTGGCGAAGGCCGGGGCGGATGTGGTGCTGAATTCGTTCACCGACCGGGATGAAGATCATGCGCTGGCCACCGAGATTGGCAAAGAGACGGGAACCAACGCGCGCTACATCAAGGCAGATATGTCCAAGGGCGATGAATGCCGTGCACTGATCGAACAGGCAGGTGCTTGTGACATTCTGGTGAACAACGCCGGCATTCAGCATGTGGCTCCGATCGATCAGTTTCCGTCGGACAAATGGGATGCGATCATCGCGATCAACATGAATTCGGTCTTTCATACGATGGCGGCAGCGCTTCCGAAGATGCGCGCGGCGGGTTGGGGGCGGATCGTGAATATTGCCTCGGCTCACGGTCTGACGGCCTCGCCCTACAAGGCGGCTTACATCGCGGCAAAGCATGGTGTCGTCGGGATGAGCAAGACCGTGGCGCTGGAGACTGCGCAGGAGCCGATCACCTGCAATGCTATTTGTCCGGGATACGTACTGACTCCATTGGTTGAGGCGCAAATTCCCAACACGATGAAAGAGTACAATATGAGCCGCGAGGATGTGGTGAAGAACATCCTGCTGGAGCGGCAGCCATCGAAGGAGTTTGCCACGGTCGAGCAGCTGGGCGGAACTACGATCTTCTTGTGCTCGGATGCAGCGGCACAGATCACAGGAACGACGATATCCGTGGATGGGGGATGGACGGCATTGTGAGGGACCATGGGGGCTCTGCCCCCATACCCCCGAGGTATTTCTGGCCAGATGAAGAGGCGGAACCATGAAACGGATCAATCTGGCATTGCAGGGCGGTGGGGCGCATGGCGCGTTTACCTGGGGTGTACTGGATCGATTGCTGGATGAAGAGGATATCGAGGTTGCCGCGATCACTGGGACTTCGGCCGGCGCGCTGAACGGGGCAGCGTTCAAATCTGGGATGGTGCATGCAGGGCGCGAGGGCGCGCGGGCGTGTCTGGATGGGCTTTGGAAACGCATGGGTGCCGTCGGCGATATGCGAATTGCCCATTGGATGCGGGGCATTGAGCCTGCTCATGTTGCACAAGCGTTGGAGTACTCCGTTCCGTTCTCGATGGCCGAAGCATGGTCGCGGCTGGTATCGCCTTACGCTTATGGGCCGTTTTATCGCAATCCGCTCACCCCGGTTGTGGATCGGTTCAACTTTGATGAGATTTGTGCAGACGAAGGGCCCGCGCTGTTTGTCTGCGCGACCTGTGTGCGCAGCGGCAAGATTCGCGTTTTCACAGGCGAGGAGATTTCGACCGATGCGATTCTGGCCTCGGCCTGCTTGCCGAACCTGTTTCAGGCGGTTGAGATCTATGACCCGAAATCCGAGCGGACCGAAGCGTATTGGGATGGCGGCTATACCGGAAACCCGGCGCTTTATCCGTTGTTCGGTGGGGAATTGCCAGATGATGTGGTGATTGTGAACATCAACCCGCTGGAACGCGATGAGGTGCCTAAAACGCCGCAGCAGATTCAGAACCGGATCAATGAGATCAGTTTTAACTCATCGTTGTTTCGCGAGCTGCGTGCGATCAATTTCGTTCAACGGCTTCTGGCCGAAGGCAAGCTGAAGGCTGGTGAGATGAGCCGGGTGCTGGTGCATATGATCGCTGATGACGCCTTGATGAACGACCTTTCAGCGGCCACCAAGATCGTGCCAAACCCGGTTGTGCTGAACCGGTTGAAACAGTCCGGCCGCGATGCGGCGGAGCAGTTTCTGAGCGTGCATAAGGACGATCTGGGTCAGCGGAGCACGGTCGATTTGCCGGCAATGTTTGGTTGATTATTCAGGCGGCTGGGTTGGGTCTTTGTCATTCGGGTAAACCAGACCTGCTGAGATCACCAGCTTGGCTGCATCCTCGATGGACATATCCAGCAGGATCACATCCTCTGCGGGGAAAAACAACAGGAACCCGGATGTGGGGTTTGGAGTTGTCGGGACAAACACGCTTAGCAACTCGCCCCCGGTTTCGGCGCGATCGCTCACTTCACCGCGCGCTGTTGTCGAGACGAAGCCGATTGCCCAGATGCCCCGGCGCGGATACTGGATCAGGCAGGCTTTTTCGAAAGACCGCTCGGTCTGGGCGAACACAGTTTCCGAGATTTGCTTGATCCCGGAATAAACCGAACGGACCACGGGCATGCGGTCGACGACACTCTCGGCGAAATGGATCAGAGAACGGCCCAGAATGCCCTTTGCGATCCAGCCGACGATAATCGTGAACAGCAGGAATATGACCACGCCAACGCCGCGCAGGTTGATGCCGACATATTCCGAGGGTTGGAACCGTTGCGGGATCAGGGGCAGGACGGCGCTGTCGATCCAGCCAACCACAGACCAGATCAACCAGATGGTCAGCCACACCGGAGCAATGACGACGATACCAGTCAGAAAGGACGCGCGTAGCCGGGAGAACAGGCCGGGGCGTCGGTGGGGTTCTTCGTCAAACGGAGTGTTCATTGCGGTCCTGAGTGGTTTGCGGAATTAGGTAAGCAGTCCGGGCGCTTGGTGCAATAGCTGGGGTCAGTGGGCTGATTCCATCAGCGCACGCGCGATGGCCGCTGCCAGTCGGGCGTTGTTGCGTACCAATGCGATGTTGGCGGTAAGCGAACGGCCCTCGGTCTGTTCATAGATACGCTGCAGCAGATAAGGCGTGACGCCTTTGCCGGTGATGCGGTGCGCCTCGGCGTCTGCCTGGGCAGAGGCGATGATCGGGGCCAATTCCTCGGACGGGATTTGGTCGGCTTGCGGGATCGGGTTAGCGACCAACTGACCACCCGGCAGCCCCAACGCACGCCGTGTTGCGTGGGCTTTTGCTATGTCAGCGGCATCATCCATGCGCAGCGGGGCTGCCAAGGGTGATTTTGCGGACCAGAAGGCCGGGAACTCGTCCTGTCCGTGGGCGATGACGGGGACGCCGAGCGTTTCCAGAACTTCAAGCGTTTTGGCGAGGTCGAGGATGGCTTTAGCCCCGGCCGCGACCACAGTCACCGGGGTCTGCGCGAGCTCGTGCAGGTCGGCGGAGATGTCGAAGGAGGTTTCGGCCCCCTGATGCACCCCACCAATGCCTCCGGTGGCGAAGACCTCAATGCCTGCATAATGTGCGGCGATCATTGTTGCGGCGACGGTGGTGGCCCCGGTGCCGCCTGTGGCGAGGCAGGCGGCCATGTCAGCGCGTGACAGTTTGGCGACGCCTTGCGCCTGACCCAATGCGCTCAGCTGGTCGGCTTCGAGGCCGACGTGCAAAACTCCGTCAATAACGGCAATCGTTGCTGGAACGGCGCCCGCATCGCGGATGTCTTGTTCAACCTGTGCCGCGACCTCGATGTTCTGGGGGTAGGGCATGCCATGGGTTATGATGGTGCTTTCCAATGCCACGATCGGTTGGCCCGCATCCTTGGCGGCGCGGACCTCTGCAGAATAATGAATGGTGATCACAGTGGGGTTTCTCCGGAAACATAGGTTGCAGCGGCGTGCAGGGCGCGGGTGAGGGCCGCGTCGTTCTCAGCGCCATTCGCCTCGGCCGCGATATGGGCGGCCATGAAAGTGTCGCCCGCGCCGGTCACGCGGGTGACCAGAACGGAAGGGGGTGTTTGGGTCAAGACGGCGTCAGCATCCCCGACGGTGGCCGAGTTGCCGCCATCGGTCACAAGAACCCGCAACGCGCCACGGTCCAGCAGGCCTTTGGCGGCGCTCTCGGAATCGGTGAACTCGCGCTGGCAAAGCAGTCCGGCCTCTTCGAGATTCACATAGAGCGTTGCACGGGCGTGTTTGAGGAAGGGCAGCAGCCGTTCTGCCTTGCCGGGCGAGGCCGGGGCGACGCGCAGGTCGGCTTTGGCAAAGGCGGGGCTTTGGGCGATCTCTTCAAGCAAGGTAAGCGTCAGGTTACCATCCAGCGCGATGGGCCCTTCGAATGGCGTATTTTCATAGCCCAGCGGACCATGCATCAAGGGACGCAGGATTTTGGCTCCGGCAGCTTCTAGCGAATGGGCGTCGGCTATGGCGGCGATCAGCCCGTTGGCTCCTTCAACCGCCATATATCTGTCGGTCGGCAGGTCTTGCGAGCGATAGATGTGATCGGTGACCATCCCCAAACGCGCGCAGGACCGGACCAGTTCATCCCCTTCAGCGTCGCGGCCAATTGCGGTCAGTAGAGTTGGGGTCATTCCGAACCGCACCAGCGTCATGGCGATGTTCATGGCGACGCCACCCGGCAGGCGAGTAATGCGGCCGGGTACATCCGAGCCCTGTCGCATGGCGCTGGCCGAGCGTCCGATCACGTCCCAAAGGACCGAGCCGATGCACAAAATTTCTCTGTTCTTGTTCATGCCTTGTGTCATGCCGCAGCCCCGACGCGGGTGCAAGGGTTAACGCTCGCATCCCTCAGCGCATTGCGGCAATCAGAGAGTTCAGCGCCTCCAACGGGTTATCTTGCGACCAGATTTCCTCTCCGATGCCGAAGAAATCGGTGCAGGGGGTGAGGTCTCGGATCAGATCGGACGTCAGGCCGCCCTCGGCCACGACGGGAACCTCGATCATTTCGGACCACCATTGGAACAGGTCCTTTTCGGCCTGAGTGCCATCGCCCAGCGTGGCGGAACCAACCGGGCCAAAGGCCACGTAATCCGCGCCACTTTCACCAGCAGTCATCCCGTCATGACTGGAAGACCCGCAAAAACTGCCGACAATCGCATCCGCGCCCAGCTCCTTGCGGGCTGCCCTGACAGACCGCGCGCCGTCATCCAGATGCACCCCGTCCAGACCCAACCGCTGCGCCAGCAATACATGGTTGGAAATCACGATGGCTACATCGCGCGCATGCGCAACTTCGCGGCAAGCATCGGCGGCGCGCGCGATGGTATCTTCGTCGCTTCCAGCCAAGGCGAGGCGGATACATGCAATTTCAGACCCGTCCAATACGTGGCCCAATTGATCAGGGAATGTACTCAGCGCGATGGTAGGAGGCGTGATCAGGTAAATCTGCGGCTGCTCGGGGGTGTCCATGGCGCGTCCTTCGGGTTTGTCATCTTTCGCGCGGTTTAGCGGATTGCGCGGGGGAAGCAAACTTTTATGCCGGCTACGTACCCTTTTGCGAACAGAAGACGCCGGGCCGACTTGCCCTCGACCCATGCGGCCATTAGAGCAAGCGGAGTTTTTCGGAGTTAGCCATGCCCAGCGATACATCACAGCCGTCTTTTGTTCTGGTGCGCCCTCAGATGGGTGAGAACATCGGTGCTGCCGCGCGGGCGATGTGGAACTTTGGGCTGGATCGGATGCGGATCGTGGCACCGCGCGACGGCTGGCCCAACCCCAAGGCGGTGGCGATGTCCAGCGGGGCCGGGCGGCTTTTGGATGAGGCGCAGTTATTTGACGATCTGGCGGGCGCGCTGGAGGACACCACCTTTGTCTTCGCCACCACAGCGCGGCAACGTGGGTTGACCAAGCCTGTCTATAGCCCGGAGCGCGCAATGCAGCTTGCATCGCAGAAAGTGGCGGTGGGCGAAAAGGTCGCTGTTCTGTTTGGCCCGGAACGGGCAGGGCTTGAGAATGAGGATATCGCCAAGGCCAATGCGATTATCTCGGTGCCAGTGAATCCGGAATATGCGTCGTTGAACCTCGGGCAGTGCGTTCTGCTGACCGCCTACGAATGGATGCGCCAGACCGGGGATGTCGTGCATGAGGCAACTGATCTGGGCAAGGGCGATTGGGCGACCGGGATCGAGGTTGAAAAGTTGGTTGAGCATTATGAGGACCGTCTGGAACAGGCCGGGTTCTTTTATCCGCCGGAAAAAGCCGAAGGAATGAAGGTGAACCTGCGCAATCTGTGGTCGCGGATGCGGTTGACACGGGCCGATGTACAGATGCTTCACGGGATCATGCGGCAGATGGTCCGCTGGAAAGACAAAAGCTGAGGCTGGACCTATCTTCCGCCAAACCATAGCTTGCGACGAAATCAGGACATGAGGACAGCATGAGCGGTAAGCGCAGCATCTTCGAAGAGGTCTCGGACAGCGAAAAACAACAGGCCGTCCAACCCGGTATGATCGACCGGGGGCGTGGCGGTGCGCGAGCCGCGATCCGGGTTTGGCTGATGATCCTGTTCGCGCTGGTCGTGATCATGATTGCCGTGGGCGGGCTCACGCGGCTGACCGACAGTGGTCTATCGATCATCGAATGGCGACCTATTACGGGTGCGATCCCGCCGATGAACGCTGCCGACTGGCAAGCCGAATTCGATAAATACAAGCAGATTGACCAGTGGCGCATTCAGAACCAATGGATGGAGCTGGATGATTTCAAAACCATCTATTGGTGGGAATGGGGCCATCGCCAGTTGGGCCGCGTGATAGGATTGGTTTGGGCCGTTGGATTTATCGGTTTCCTTGTGACCCGCAAGATTCCGACAGGATGGGCTGGTAAGCTGCTGATCCCCGGCCTGCTTGGCGGTGTTCAGGGTGCTGTAGGCTGGTGGATGGTCGCCTCGGGCGTCACACAGGGTGAAGGCATGACCGCCGTTGCCAGCTATCGTCTGGCAACGCATCTTGGCTTGGCCTTCGTGATCCTCGGCTTTCTTGCCTGGTACATCTTTGAACTTGGCCGTGACGAACGCGACCTGATGCAGGCCCGCCGCGCGAAAGAGGCTAAGCTTTTCTCGATATCGACCGGACTGCTGCACTTCACCTTCCTGCAAATCCTCATCGGTGCGCTGGTGGCTGGGATCGACGCGGGGAGGTCCTACACTGACTGGCCCCTGATTGGCGGTCAGTTGCTGCCGCCCGATGCGGCCATGCTGGAACCGATGTGGCGTAACTTCTTTGAAAGTCCCGGTCTGGTGCAGTTTATCCACCGTTGCGTCGGCTATCTGCTCTTTATTTTCGCCATCATAGTCTGGCGGCGCGGTGGCAGCAGCGCGCACCCACAGACCCGCTTTGCCTTCAACGCCATGTTCGCGGCTTTGTCACTGCAAGTGGTCGTGGGCATCATCACAGTCGTCTATGCGGCACCTTGGCAGATCGCCATTTTCCACCAGTTCATAGCCGTGGTCGTCTGGACACTGATCCTGCGCGCCCGCTTCCTGACAGCTTACCCTATCGCAACATCTGTGCGCGGAGCATGATCCCATGACAGCATACAATGACCTGATGGCCTTTCAGCGCGAAACCTCGGCCCTGGGCCAGATTGCCGGTAGGCTCGGCTGGGACCAGGAAACGGTGATGCCGCGCGGTGCCGCGCCGCAACGGGCCGAGGAAATGGCAGCGATCGAGGCTGTATTGCATGCTCGCCGCTCTGACCCTCGCGTTGCCGAATGGTTGGAGCAGGCCGCACCGCAAGATGAGGTCGGCAAGGCACAACTGCGTGAAATACGCCGCGCCTATGACCGCGCGGTGAAGGTGCCCGCCGATCTGGCGACGGCGATTGCACGCGTGACATCCGCCGCGCAGGGCACATGGGCGCAGGCGCGAGCGGACGAAGAGGTCTCAGCCTTCCTGCCGGTGCTGGAAGAAGTTGTCTCGCTGAAACGGCAAGAAGGTGAAGCGCTGGCACAGGGTGGCGACGTTTATGATGCGATGGTTGAGGATTACGAGCCCTACACAACCGGCGCTCAGATCGCCGCGATCTTTGACGAAATGCGCCCACGTCTGGTGGCTCTTCGCGCCGCCGTTCTGGATCGCCCGGAACCTGTCGCGCTGACCGGCAACTTTGACGAACTGACCCAGATGCGCCTGACGCAGAAACTGGCCACGACATTCGGCTATGACCTGAACAATGGCCGCGTCGACAAGGCTGTGCATCCGTTCAGCTCGGGCAGCGGGCTGGACGTTCGGATCACCACCCGCACCAGCGAGACCGATCCGTTCAACTGCTTTTACTCGACCATTCACGAGGTTGGCCACGCCGCCTATGAGCAGGGCATCGACCGCGATTACCTGCTGACCCCGCTGGGACGTGGTGTGTCGATGGGTGTGCATGAAAGCCAAAGCCGGATTTACGAAAACCAGCTGGGCCGCTCGCGCGCCTTTACCGGATGGCTGTTTGACCAGATGAAAGAGGCGTTCGGTGATTTTGGAATCGCCGATGCAGATGCGTTCTATGCCACAGTCAACCGCGTCCACAACGGCTATATCCGGACCGAGGCGGATGAGGTGCAGTACAATCTGCACATCATGCTGCGGTTTGATTTGGAACGCGCACTGATGGCCGGTGACTTGCAGGTCGGCGACCTTGAAACCGCCTGGAACAACCGTTTCAAAACAGATTTTGGTTATGCGGTCGACAAGCCCTCGAACGGGTGTTTGCAGGATGTGCATTGGTCGGTTGGTCTGTTTGGCTATTTCCCGACCTATTCGCTGGGCAATGTCTACGCGGGATGCCTGTATCAAGCACTGCGCGCAGCAATTCCCGGACTTGAGGGGCAGTTGGCTGCTGGCGATACCTCGAGGGCCACCGGTTGGCTTCGAGAGCATGTGCAGCAGCATGGAGGACTGTACGCGCCCCGCGAAATCATCCAGCGCGCCAGTGGGGTGGAACCAGGGCCGGAGCCGCTGTTGGCTTATCTGGAGCAGAAGTTCGGGGCGTTGTACGGGCTTTGAGGCGTGTTCGTGGCGCTCCGGCGTTACACTGGTCCTGATGACGGTACCATTTCGATACGCAAGGCAACAGCGGCGAAGAAAAGGCCGCTTCCTGCCAATACAAATACGTGCCAGATGGTGTTGTGGTAGGGCAGCCAGTCCAGAAGGTAGAATACCACGCCTGCGGTATAGATGATGCCTCCGGCGATCATCAAAGTAAGGGTAAGGGGTGAAAGTTCGGCCAACATGGATTGTCCGGCCCAAACCGCGGCCCATCCCATCAGAAGATACAGCGCCAGCCCGAACCAGCGGAAGCGGTTCGGGTCGATCATCTTCAGAACAGAGCCCAGCGTCGCAGAAGACCACAGCCCCAGTAAAAGCCCCGGAGGTTGCGAAGCCGAGAGCAGCAGGAACGGCGTATAAGTTCCTGCGATCTTCACGTAGATACCCGAGTGATCAAGGCGGCGCAGAAACTCTGCCCACTCATCATGCTCGATCATGTTGTAGAGCGCCGAGAACGTCAGCATCAAAACCAGAGTTATTCCATAGATCGAGGCGCCCAAAACCGCCGCCGGGTCTGACCGATAGAAGACTGTCATGATGATCAGCATAGGCGCTGCGATCACCGCCGAAGAAACACCCAGCACATGAACAACACCGTCACTTATTCGTTCAGCACGGCTGTAGGCAGGTCGGATATGGGCGAATGACCACATATCGAAATGCTAGGCGCGCCGGGTCTGCTGGGGCAAGCCCAGCCCCGTGCCGTTGGCAGGAACGTGACCCTGAGTAACAAAAACGCCCGCAATACGGGCGTTTTGTTACACTTCTGTAGTGCTTTGTTATTCCTCGGCTTCTTCGTCACCCTGGTCGGCGATCCAGGCCACACTAACGACTTCTTCGCCTTTGCCGGTGTTGAATACCCGCACACCACCCGCGCTGCGGGAGCGGAACGAGATGCCCTCGACCGGCACCCGGATCGATTGGCCCTTCGAGGTAGCCAGCATGATCTGATCGTCGATTTCTACGGGGAAGGAGGCAACCAGTTCGCCGCCGCGCATGGCTTTGTCCATCGCCGCAACGCCCATGCCACCGCGACCGCGGACCGGGTAATCATGACTGGAGCTCAGCTTGCCCGCGCCGCCCGACGTGATGGTCAAGATCAGGTTCTCGGCTGCCGACATCTCGGCATAGCGTTCCTGCGTGATACTGCCAGGCGCGGCTTCGTCCTCGTCCGTTTCGCCGTCATCCGCAATGCCCGCGACTGCGCGGCGCATCTTGAGGTAGGCGGCGCGCTCGTCCGGGTCGGCCTCGAAATGGCGAATTACGGACATCGAGACGACACGGTCGCCATTGCTCAGCCTGATGCCGCGCACACCGGTAGATTCGCGCGAATTGAAAACGCGCACATCAGTGGTCCGGAAGCGGATCGCACGGCCCGAATTGGTGACCAGCATCACGTCTTCATCTTCTGAACAGATGCGGGCGTTTACCAGTTCCACATCCTCGGGCAGTTTCATCGCGATCTTGCCATTGCGGCGAACGTTCGTGAAATCTGACAGACGATTGCGGCGGACATCACCTGCACTGGTGGCGAAGACGATTTGCAGGTTCTCCCACTCTTCATCCGGCACATCCACGGGCATGATCGCCGCGATCGAGACACCGGTCGGGATCGGCAGGATGTTGACGATCGCCTTGCCCTTACCGGTCCGGCTGGATTGCGGCAGACGCCAGGTCTTGAGCTTGTAGACCATGCCTTCGGTGGTGAAGAACAGCAGTTGCGTATGCGTGTTCGCCACGAAGAGATTGGTGACAACATCCTCTTCCTTGGTCTGCATACCCGACAGGCCTTTGCCGCCACGCTTTTGCGCCCGGAAATCGGCCAGCGGGGTGCGTTTGATGTAGCCGCCTGAGGTGACAGTCACGACCATATCTTCGCGTTCGATCAGGTCTTCGTCTTCCATATCACCGGACCAGTCAACGATCTCGGTGCGGCGGTCGACCGCGAACTGCTCGCGCACGCTGCGTAGCTCATCGGCGATGATGCCCATGATGCGCTCACGCGAAGACAGAATATCCAAGTATTCCTTTATCTTGTCGGCCAGTTCTTCCAGTTCGTCCGTGACTTCCTTGACACCCAGTTGGGTCAGACGCTGCAGCCGCAGTTCGAGAATGGCGCGGGCCTGTACCTCGGTCAGGTTATAGGTGCCGTCGTCATTCATCTTGGACAGCGGATCGTCGATCAGGCGTAGATAGCCTTCGATCTCGGATGCAGGCCAGCGGCGGGTCATCAGTTTCTCGCGCGCTTCAGCAGCGTCTGCCGACGAGCGGATCGTGGCAACCACTTCGTCAACATTCGAAACGGCCACGGCCAGACCACACAGAATGTGACTGCGCTCACGCGCCTTGCGCAAGTCATAGGCTGTGCGGCGGGCAACAACATCTTCGCGGAAGTCGATGAACGAGGTCAGGAAGCGGCGCAGGGTCAGCTGTTCAGGCCGACCACCGTTCAACGCCAGCATGTTGCAACCAAATGAGGTCTGCATCGGCGAGAAGCGGTAGAGCTGGTTCAGCACCACTTCGGGCGTTGCATCGCGTTTCAGTTCGACCACGACACGCACACCATTGCGGTCGGATTCGTCCTGTACGTGGCTGACGCCTTCGATGCGTTTTTCACGCACGGCTTCGGCGATCTTTTCGATCATCGAGGCTTTGTTCACCTGATAGGGGATCTCGTCCACAACGATGGCGTACCGATCCTTGCGCAGCTCTTCTACGCGGGTCTTGGCGCGGATGATAACGCTGCCACGGCCTTCAAGGTACGCTTTGCGCGCACCTGAGCGGCCCAGCATCACACCGCCAGTCGGGAAGTCGGGGCCGGGCACATACTCGATCAGTTGCTCTGATGTCAGATCCGGGTCGTCGATCAGCGCCAGCGTGGCATCGACCACTTCGCCCAAGTTATGCGGTGGGATGTTGGTTGCCATACCCACGGCAATACCACCGGCACCATTGACCAGCATGTTCGGGAAACGGGCGGGTAGGACGGTCGGCTCTTTGTCTTTGCCGTCATAGTTGTCCTGAAAATCGACGGTTTCTTTTTCGATATCGGCCAATAGGGACGCGGCGGGCTTGTCCATCCGTACTTCGGTGTAACGCATCGCCGCCGGGTTATCGCCGTCCATTGAGCCAAAGTTGCCCTGACCATCAAGCAGCGGCAGCGACATCGAGAAATCCTGCGCCATCCGCACCAGCGCGTCATAGATCGCACTATCACCATGCGGGTGGTACTTACCCATCACGTCGCCAACCGGACGGGCCGACTTGCGATAGGACTTGTCATGAGTGTTCCCGGTCTCATGCATCGCGTAGAGAATACGCCGATGCACCGGTTTCAGCCCATCGCGCAGATCGGGGATCGCACGGCTGACAATGACCGACATCGCATAGTCCAGATAGGACGTGCGCATTTCGGATTCGATGGATACCGTCGGGCCGTCATAAACGGGGCGCTCGGGCGGGGTTTCGTCCATGTTTTCAGGGATTTCTGGCGTATCGCTCACGTAGGCTGCCCGTGTCTTGTTCTTGATCTATATCTTGTGGATGCACCTTATCAGACCCGGCATATAAGGTGCAAGCAAGCAACCGTTCCCCGGCCAAATTAGGTCGGTAACACCTGAGTAACATATTGTTATCTAAGTATTAGGACAGTTCCGTGTTACTCTGAGTAGACCTTGTAACAAGATTGGAGGTCTGCATGGCGCAAAGTGAAACTGAACTCATGCTTAAGGGGTACGGGCTGACCACGGCGGAATTTTTCTACCACATGCCCGACTATATTCACGTACTGAACACGTTTATTTGGCAGGATTACGACCTTGCTCCGGACCATCCGAAGCTGTTCGAATTCGTAGAATTCTGGCAGAAAGAGATTGAAGGTCCGCTGCACTCGGTCAGGTTCACGCACCGTAAAATGATCGCGCCTGGGGAATGGCGCAACATGGTGGGTGAGTTTCGGGTGAACTAGCCCTCAGGCCGAACAACTCGCGCCGCCCAATACACAGAATTTGGCGCAGTGCGGGTGGTTCAGATGCACGTCGGCCTCGGCCTCTTCAAGGGTTTCGCCCAATTCAAACTCCGGTGAATAAGGCAGCAGCGTACAGGCCAGCACTACCGGGCGCTCGGCGCCTTTGCGTTTGACGACCATACGCGAGCTGGCGCACATCACCGCATCGGGGGATTTGTCCAGGATGCCCCAGCAAGCGGCTGTAATTTCAGGAACTTCAACTGTTTCGTCCATCTCGGGAAACAAAACTGTTTGGCCCGGATTTTGAGCATCAATGTCAAAGCCGTGCTTGGCAAAGAATGCTGCATACCCCGCGCGGCTTTCAGCGTCGCTATCCCCCCAGACTGAGCGCCCGGCAATTGCCATCCTAAAGCCGTTATCCCGCAACCACTCCATCCCCGTCAGAGTTTTGGCAAAACTGCCTTTGCCGCGTTCTTCGTCATGCAGATCGGGGCGGTAGTGGTCGACGGAGACACGCAGCGTCAGTTTTTCTGCGTAGTCGCGCTGTAATTCCAGCAAACCCTCGCGCATTTTGCGGCGCATCATCGGCCGCATTGCATTGGTCAGGATCAAAACTTCGTACCCACGCTCTAGCGCGACGCGCGTCATCTCGATCATCTCGGGGTTCATGAAGGGCTCACCACCAGTAAAGCCTATCTCGCGGATCGGCCATTGGCGCTGTTCGATCTGATCCAGATAGTCGCGGACTTCGTCGGCGGTGATGTAAACCAGAGCATCGTTGGTTGGGCTGCTGGCGATATAGCAGTTTACGCACTCGATGTTGCACAGCGTTCCGGTGTTGAACCAAAGGGTTTCGGGATGAGTCAGCGCAACGGACGCGCGCGTTTGCCCGTCTGCTGTCACCAAACTGTTCTGAAACTTCCCGATATTCGCAGCCTGTAGGGCGTTGTCTTTCATTCCGGCATCCGGTTCTGTGCTTGTGCCAAACCGACTTAACCGTTCGTGCCGGTTTAGTTAAGAGCATCTACCCCTCGCTGACAGAGTTTTGATGTGGGAAGAAAGTTGCTGATTGGTTGCGCTAACATTGGACATGCCCCAAGCGGCAAGGTAAGGAAAAGCCATGGTTTCTCGTGTCATACCTGTTGACCCATTTGATCTGGTCATATTCGGCGGAACCGGCGATCTGGCACAGCGCAAGATCGTTCCGGCCCTGTTTCGGCGTTACTGCGCCGGGCAGTGGCCCGAGGCCACCCGGATCATCGGCGCAGCGCGGGGCGCTCTGAGCGTTGATGGCTTTCGCGAGATGGTGGCCGAATCGTTGCGCCAGCACGCACCGAAGCGGGCAAAAGATCAGGAGGCTGTGAACGGTTTTCTTCAGCGCGTGGAGTATGTCCCGCTTGACGCTTTGTCCGAAGATGGTTGGGCCCAGTTGGCCGAAATGCTGAATGCGGATCGTATCAGGGCCTTCTATTTCTCGGTAGGCCCCCGTTTGTTTGGCCCGCTGGCCGAACAAATCAGGGCGCACAATCTCGCCACCCCGCAAACCCGCATCGTCGTCGAAAAGCCTTTTGGGCACGATCTGGAAAGTGCACGCGCGTTGAATGCGACACTGGCGGCGCATTTTGACGAAGGGCAAATCTATCGGATCGATCATTATCTGGGTAAGGAAACCGTTCAGAATCTGATGGCCGTTCGGTTCGGCAACATGCTGTTCGAACCGCTTTGGAACAGCCAGTATGTCGATCACATTCAGATCACTGTGGCCGAGACCGTCGGCATTGACGGTCGTGAAGAATATTACGAGCGCGCCGGCGCCATGCGCGACATGATGCAGAACCATCTGATGCAGCTTTTGTGTCTGATCGCGATGGAACCACCCGCAAAATTTGATCCGGACGCGGTGCGCGATGAGAAACTCAAGGTCATACGCGCGTTGGATTCGGTTGAGCCGCACCATATCGTACGAGGTCAGTTTGCAGGCGGTGCCGATGGCCGGGGGTATCGTGAAGTTGTCGGCAATCAAAGGTCGACGACGGAAAGCTACATCGCATTGCGCGCGCATATCAGCAATTGGCGTTGGGCGGGCACACCGTTCTATCTGCGCACGGGCAAAGAGCTGGTGGCGCGGTCCTCGGTCATCAATGTGATGTTCAAGGATGCTCCGCATTCGATTTTTGGCGAAGAGGCCGGGCGTCATGCGAATGCTCTGTCGATCCGGTTGCAGCCCAATGAAGGCATCACTTTGAAAGTGACAATCAAAGAGCCGGGGCAGGGAGGCATGCGTCTGGTTGACGTTCCGCTGGACATGAGCTTTGCCGAAGCGCTTGGGCCTGAAAACCAGGACCCACCCGACGCTTATGAGCGGCTGGTGATGGATGTCATTCGCGGCAACCAAACCCTGTTCATGCGCGGCGATGAAGTAGAAGCCGCATGGGCCTGGACCGATCCGATTATCGCGGGCTGGGAGGCGCGCGGTGATGTTCCCAAACCCTATGAAAACGGCAGCACCGGCCCGGGCGACGCCGAGCTGCTGATGAAACGAGACCACCGCCGCTGGCAAGGAATAAATCCATGAATATCAAAGAATACGCCGATCGCGACATGCTGGCGATTGATGTCGCGAATGCATTGGCCGGAGATCTTGAGGCCGCATTGCTACATCATGATACTGTCTCGTTGGCCGTTCCGGGCGGAACCACACCGGGGCCGATCTTTGATGGATTGTGCGCTGCTGATCTGGAATGGGATCGTGTGCACATACTGCCGACCGATGAAAGATGCGTGCCGGGTGATCACGAGCGTTCGAACGAGAGGTTGATCCGGGAACGGTTGCTGACCAGTCGCGCATCCATTGCACAATACATTCCGCTCTATGTTGCGGAACATGAGCCTGAGGCGGTTTTACCCGAGATCGAAAGCCTGATTAACCCGCATCTGCCGCTATCGGTTCTGGTGCTGGGAATGGGTGAGGACATGCATACCGCCTCGCTCTTTCCGGGGATGCAGGGCTTGTCTGCTGCTCTGAACAACAACGCCCCGACACTGGCGGTAGCGCGGACCGACGTGCAGCCCGAAGCGCGTATCACGCTGACGGGTCCGGTTCTGGACGGCGCTTTGTCCAAGCATCTCGTCATATTCGGAGAAACTAAACGGAATGCCCTGGATCGTGCCATGTCACTACCACCCGAGGAAGCTCCGATCGCGGCCGTGCTCAGCGGCATGACCGTACATTGGGCGGAGTAATCACGATGCAGCTGGATCAATTGAACTCACTCGCAGCCACACAGACGGGCCGTCGGATACTCGATCTGTTTGACGCCGATCCAAACCGGGCGCAGGGTTTCTCTGCTTCGACCGGAGATCTGCTGTTTGACTATTCGAAGACACAAATCGACGAAGATATCCGCACGGCACTGATCCAGCTTTGCGATCAAGTCGAATTGGCAGAGCGTCGGGCCGCGATGTTCTCCGGTGAAAAGATCAACGAAACCGAAGGCCGGGCTGTATTGCATACCGCGCTACGCAATCTCGACGGAGGCCCGGTCGAGGTCGATGGTCAGGATGTAATGCCGGACGTACTGGGCACTTTACAGCGAATGCGCGTCTTTGCCGAAGAAGTGCGTGGCGGGGCGATCAAAGGGGCAGGGGGCAGCTTTACGGATGTGGTCAACATTGGCATCGGTGGCTCGGACCTTGGGCCGGTGATGGCGACGCATGCCTTGGCACCTTATCACGACGGGCCAAGGCTGCATTATGTCTCCAACGTGGATGGTGCGCATATTGCGGATACGCTGCGCCCGCTTGATCCGACACGGACTCTGGTGATTGTCGCTTCGAAGACCTTTACGACCATCGAGACGATGACCAATGCACGCACGGCGCGGGCTTGGATGGTCGATGGTGGTGGTGATCCGGCGCGGCAATTCGCAGCGGTCTCCAGCGCTGTTGACAAGACTCAGGCCTTCGGGATTCCCGAGTCGCGGGTGTTTGGCTTCGCGGATTGGGTCGGCGGGCGGTACTCGGTCTGGGGGCCGGTCGGACTGCCGGTAATGATCGCCGTTGGCTCGAACGCGTTTGACGCGTTTCTACGCGGCGGTCAGGCGATGGATCTGCACTTTCAATCCGCCGAATGGGCAGAAAACCTGCCAGTTATGCTGGCGCTTGTGGGGGTCTGGCATCGTCAGGTGCTTGGGCATGCCAGCCGCGCAGTTCTGCCATATGATCAGCGTCTGCTGCGCCTGCCTGCCTATTTCCAACAGCTTGAGATGGAATCGAACGGCAAATCCGTCGCGATGGATGGCAGCGCGCTGACCATGCCTTCAGGACCGGTCGTCTGGGGCGAACCCGGCACCAATGGACAGCACGCCTTTTATCAGTTGATCCATCAGGGCACCGATGTGATTCCCTGCGAATTCATGGTTGCAGCAAACGGGCATGAGCCGGAACTGGCCCATCATCATCGCCTTCTATTGGCTAATTGCTTGGCCCAGTCCGAAGCGCTAATGCGGGGTCGGTCGCTGGATGTTGCACGCGCACGCATGGCCGAAAAGGGCCTGACAGGCGACGAGTTGGAGCGTCAGGCACGCCATCGTGTGTTTTCGGGCGACCGCCCGTCAACCACGCTGATCTATCCGCAGCTTACCCCGTTTGTGCTGGGTCAAATCATTGCGCTTTATGAACACCGTGTGTTTGTCGAAGGCGTGCTGCTTGGAATCAACTCGTTCGATCAGTGGGGTGTTGAGCTGGGCAAGGAACTGGCAACGTCTCTGGGACCGATCGTGGACGGTGAGGTCAGCGCCGATGGCAAAGATGGCTCGACCTCGGCGCTGGTTGGATACGCATTGCGACATCGCGGTTGACGCGGCACCCTGCCGCACTCTCTTATTGTCAGACAATTGAATTCTTGGCAGGGTTGTTGCCAAGACATAACGGCGCGGCCAAGCGCTGACGATGGGAGGAATGTCCATGCTGGGACAGATGATGACGCAGCCTTTGCTGATTTCGTCGCTGATTGAACATGCTGAACGTTATCACGGGCAGACCGAGATCATCTCGGTCGAGACGGACGGAACCGTGACCGAGACCAATTGGTCCGGGATCGCGCAGAACGCCCGACGGATGGCTTCGGCGTTGGAAAAGCTGGGGCTGCAACCGCAGGATCGCGTGGGCACGCTGGCCTGGAATAACCGCCGCCACCTTGAGATCTACTATGCGGTGTCCGGCGCGGGCTTTGTCTGCCACACGATCAACCCGCGTCTGTTTCCCGAACAACTAACCTATATCATCAACCACGCGCAGGACCGGGTCCTGTTTTTCGATGCGACCTTCCTGCCTTTGGTCGCCGCGCTGCAAGAGCATCTGACTGAGGTGCAGTACTATGTGCTGATGGGTGCGCGGGACGAGGCTGCGCTGTCTCAGGTGCCGGGGTTGGTTTTTTATGACGAGATGATTGAAACCGGTGATACAGACTACGCGTGGCCCAGCTTTGATGAAAACACTGCCTCCAGCCTCTGTTATACTTCGGGTACCACTGGGAACCCCAAAGGCGTTCTCTATTCCCACCGCTCTACAGTTCTGCATAGCTTCGCGTCGAACACGCGCGACGTAATCGGCTATTCCGCCATGGATGTGGTGATGCCGGTGGTGCCAATGTTCCACGTCAACGCTTGGGGCTCGCCCTATGCCAGCGCTATGTCTGGTTCGCGAATGGTGATGCCGGGGCCGGGATTGCATGGCGAGGCATTGGTCAATCTGATCGACACATATGGCGTCACGCTGGCGATGGGCGTACCGACCATTTGGCAAGGTCTGCTGGCCCATGCCGCGACATGCGGGACCAAGTTGAAAAGCCTCAATCGTACTGTAATCGGTGGTGCGGCATGCCCGCCCTCAATGATTGAAACGTTCCGCGAAACCTATGGCGTCGATACCGTCCACGCCTGGGGCATGAGCGAAATGAGCCCGCTGGGCACGACGAATTATCCGATGGCCAAACATCTGGACATGCCCATCGAAGCGCAACACAAGCTGCGCGAAAGCCAGGGCCGCCCGCCCTTTGGGGTTGAACTGAAAATTGTTGATGATGATGGCAACGATCTTCCTCATGACGGCGAAACGCAGGGCGATCTGATGGTGCGCGGCCATTGGGTTCTGGACAGTTATTTCCACATGCAGGACGAGGACTTATTGCAAGAAGGCTGGTTCGCGACTGGCGACGTTGCAACACTGGACCCAGATGGGTTCATGACCATCCGCGACCGGTCGAAGGACATCATCAAATCGGGGGGTGAATGGATCAGCTCTGTCGAGTTGGAGAATATCGCGGTCGCACACCCTCAGCTAGCGACGGCTGCCGTTGTGGGCGTGCCGCATCCGAAATGGGACGAACGCCCGCTCTTGGTAGCAGTGAAGGCCGAGGGCGAAGAACCGACCGAGCAGGATTTGTTGGCATTCTTCGACGGCAAAATCGCCAAATGGCAGGTGCCCGACAAGGTTGTGTTCGTCGACGCCTTGCCCCTTAACGCGACCGGAAAGGTCCTGAAGCGCACGTTGCGCTCGGATTTCAGTGATGCGCTGATGAGATAAGTGCCAGTCTGGGAAGAATGGCTCCGGCGGTAGGGATCGAACCTACGACCAATTGATTAACAGTCAACTGCTCTACCGCTGAGCTACGCCGGAACTGAGGGGCGTGTATCAACAGGTAAAGTGGAGGTCCAGATGCAAAAACGTTTTTTTGTGGGTGAAATGCACGGCCTCTCATCTAATTCGGAGGCGACACAGTGTGGACCTTCCCTAATAGCATAGCCAACGGCCTATTTGAGCCCGCTTCGACCAATGCTGCGCGATGCTCCAACGACATCAATGCGCAGAAAGCCGACGTCGGCCGCTTTCGAGGCGGCCTAAAGCAGTGCACAGTTACCCAATTGGATGGCTACCTGCAGCTGCGTCAGAGCGGCCGTTCTAAGGCCTCCAAATTGAGTAGGAGCGGTTCTTACTTGATTAAGACTGCCCCCTATGAGTTTCGACTACATCCCAGAAAGCCCAGCATTAGTGTTCAATAGAAACTGGCGGAAAATCGGGCTGCTTGCCGCCCCAATCCCGCGGGCGTTTTCTCCGACAGCCGCAGCTTCTACAACCGGAGGAATCAAACCGCGTTTATCTTGGTTGACTAGGTAACGACGAACCCGTGAGACCAGCTCCTCACGTATTTCAGATGGGAATGCGCCGTCGATAAAAATTGCCTCAAAGTCGATGACCGCGCAAATAGACAGCGCAGCTTTGGCCAGTTCCTGCGCGGTGGTACCGATCCATGGTTCGACATAGCGAGAAATGCCGCTCCAGTCCTGCGGCTTTTTCCACAAAATTCCCGGATCAACACCCGCTTCTATCAACCTGTCCTCGAGCAGGAACAGCGATGCAGTGTCAATCAGTTGCTGGCTTTCACCCAAAGGACCCGTCGTCCGCATGGCACCCAAGGCACCGGCATTGCCTTGGTTGCCCTCAAATACGGTGCCATTCAATGCAACGCCTCCGCCAATCATTGAGCCTATGAAGAAATAAAAATAGTCTCGATACTCAGCCCCGCGGCCATAGAGGTGCTCCGCGTGACACGCGGCAGTAGCATCATTGACCACAAAGACCGGCAGTTCGCTGAACTTGGCCACCTCGGAAAAGAAGTTCACGTTTCTCCAGGACCTGAATTTCTGAGCCGCAAGCCCAGAAAGGTCGTGCCACTTCCACAGCTCGAACGGTGTTCCGATTCCAATCCCGCATACACGGTCCCGAAGTTTCTGGGGTTCATTGGCCAGAAGCTCTTCCAATCCTACCTCCAGAAACCCGAACACTGCTTCGGGTAGCGGGTAGTCATAAGTCGTCGAGAGCTGTTGGCGTGGCTTACCGGTGAAGTCGATCAAAAGAAGATCGGCGCTGCGGCGACCGATCTTCATTCCCACCGACAGAATGCCTTCGGGATTGAGCTCCATGGGGATCGAAGGTTTCCCAACTTTGCCCTTCAACGGCGTCCCACGTTTGAGAATCTCGTCCTTTTCGAGCTTACGCAGAATGATCGACACGGTCTGGGGTGACAGGCCCGTCAGCCGCGCGACGTCCGCCCCGGCAGCAGGTCCATGCCGTTGTAAAACCGTCAGAATGAGGCGTTCGTTATGATCACGAACACCGCTTTGGCTTACCCCGCCGGTTAGTATTTTCAACGCCTCTCTTTCCATAACCTTAAACATAAACACCTTGTTTTCTTATGAAAAGATACGTGGGCAAATTAATAAATAAACTTTATTTATTTATTGACACAGAGGCTAGAATCACGGTTTCTTGAACGGGACCTTCATTGGAGGATGGAGGCCCGCCTTGTCGCTATTCCGCGCGGGGCCACAACAATTTTCTGGGAGGACAACATGAGAAATCTACTCAAGCTCGCCGCATCCGCGACTGCGCTGACTTTGGCCGCTGCATCCGCGCAAGCGGCTGGTGAAACCGTCTGCCTGATTACCAAGACCGACACCAACCCCTTTTTCGTTAAGATGAAGGAAGGCGCAACCGCCAAGGCAGAAGAGCTGGGCATGACGCTCAAGGCGTTTGCCGGCAAGGTTGATGGCGACCATGAAACTCAGGTTCAGGCCATTGAAACCTGCATTCTCGATGGCGCAAAAGGCATTCTGCTGACAGCATCCGACACCAGCTCAATCGTTCCTGCGGTCAAACAGGCGCGGGATGCGGGGGTTTTGGTCATTGCGCTGGATACTCCGCTTAGCCCGATTGACTCAGCGGACGCGACATTCGCGACGGACAACTACAAGGCCGGCCTTCTGATCGGTCAATGGGCCAAGGCCAAAATGGGCGACGCCGCAGCCGATGCCAAGATCGCGACGCTGGATCTGAACGTCAGTCAGCCGACAGTAGACGTTCTGCGCAATCAGGGTTTCCTCGACGGGTTCGGCGTGGACCTGGCGGACCCGAATGTCATCGGTGACGAAACCGATGCGCGTCTGGTTGGCAGTGACGTGACCGACGGCAATGAAGAAGGCGGGCGCCGCGCGATGGAAAACCTTTTGGCCAAGGATTCATCCATCAACGTTGTTCACACGATCAACGAACCGGCTGCTGCGGGCGCATATGAGGCGCTGAAATCCATCGGGCGTGAAAACGACGTACTGATCGTTTCGGTCGACGGGGGGTGCCCCGGCGTCCAAAACGTCGAAGCCGGTGTGATCGGGGCGACAAGCCAACAGTACCCGCTGTTGATGGCTTCGCTTGGTGTTGAGGCCGTGAAGAAATGGGCCGAAGAGGGCGTGAAGCCCGAAAACACACCCGGCAAGGACTTCTACGACACGGGTGTGGCACTCATCACTGACCAGCCGGTTGATGGGGTCGAGTCGCTGTCTGTCGCAGAAGGCCTGGATCTCTGCTGGGGCTAAAGGCAGCCCTACAAGGTGAGGCGCGCCGTAGCGCCTCATCAATCCTTTAACCAGCAAACCTAAACTTCCTGTAAACTGATTTCGTGGACGCGATGCCAGCCACGAAAAGGGGGAGAGATGTCTGAAGCAAACCAAAACGCCCAGGAATTCGAAACCGCCGCCAACGCGTCAGAAACCGTAGCGGAATTTGAAGATCACCGTCGTGGTGTTCTGGGGAAGTTGCAGCATCTTCTCCATGTCAACCCTTCCTTTGTGCCGTTGATCGTTCTGGTCGGCGCCATCGTAATTTTCGGTCTGCTGCTGGGGTCCAAGTTCTTCTCCCCCTTTGCGATGACGCTGATCTTGCAGCAAGTTCAGATCGTGGGCATCGTGGCCGCAGCGCAAAGCCTTGTCATTCTGACCGCCGGCATCGACTTGAGCGTCGGTGCGATCATGGTGTTTTCATCCGTCATCATGGGTCAGTTCACCTTCCGCTACGGTATCCCGGTGCCCATTGCTGTGATGTGCGGGCTGGCAATGGGAACGCTGATCGGGGCTCTCAATGGCTGGCTGGTCAGTCGCGTAAAGCTGCCGCCCTTTATTGTCACGCTCGGCATGTGGCAGATCGTTCTGGCGACAAACTTCCTGTATTCCGCAAACGAAACAATTCGCAGTCAGGATATCGAGGCCAACGCCCCGTTCCTGCAATTCTTTGGTACCAAATTCAGCATCGGTGGCGCGACCTTTACGGTCGGCGTGATATTCATGCTCGTTCTGATTTTCGTGTTGGCTTACGCGCTCAAACACACGGCCTGGGGCCGGCATGTCTATGCAGTGGGGGATGACCCTGAGGCGGCTGAACTATCCGGTGTGAACGTGCACAGAACGCTGATGTCCGTTTATATGTTATCCGGTTTGATCTGTGCCTTTGCGGGCTGGGCTTTGATCGGACGCATCGGGTCGGTTTCACCTACATCCGGTCAATTGGCCAATATCGAAAGCATCACCGCGGTTGTGATCGGGGGCATCTCTTTGTTCGGCGGGCGGGGATCCATCCTGGGATCGCTGTTTGGTGCGCTGATTGTTGGCGTGTTCACTTTGGGGCTAAGGCTTCTGGGCGCAGACGCACAATGGACCTTCTTACTTATCGGACTTCTCATTATCGCAGCGGTCGCCGTCGACCAGTGGATTAGAAAGGTATCGGGCTAATGTCAGACTCAACTCCAGTCGTCCAAGGCCGCGGGATCGTAAAACGCTATGGCCACGTTACCGCCATCGACCATTCCGACTTTGAACTGCGCCAGGGGGAAATCCTGGCAGTGATCGGAGATAACGGCGCGGGCAAATCATCCATCGTGAAGGCGATCTGCGGCGCCACAATCCCGGATGAAGGCGAGATTCTGATCGAAGGCAAAAAGGTTAACTTCACCTCTCCGATCGATGCGCGGAATATGGGGATTGAGATTGTTTATCAGCAGCTCGCCATGTCTCCTGCCCTTTCGATTGCGGACAACATGTTCATGGGGCGCGAAATCCGCAAGCAGGGGTTCATGGGCAAATACATGCGTAAGCTTGACCGTCCAGCGATGGAGAAGTTTGCCCGTGAAAAACTGACCGAGCTTGGGCTGATGACTGTACAGTCGATCAATCAGGCGGTTGAGACTCTCTCTGGTGGCCAACGCCAAGGTGTTGCCGTTGCTCGTGCCGCTGCCTTTGCAACCAAGTTTATCATCATGGACGAACCGACGGCTGCTTTGGGCGTCAAGGAAAGCCGCAAGGTGCTTGAACTGATCCAGGACGTGCGTGCGCGTGGCATTCCGATCATCCTGATCAGCCACAACATGCCTCATGTTTTTGAGGTTGCCGACCGCATTCATGTGCATCGGTTGGGCAAAAGGCTCTGCACAATTGATCCCAAGGATTACACGATGTCCGATGCAGTCGCCTTCATGACCGGTGCCAAGGAACCCCCAAAAGAGGACGCAGCGTGATCGAGCAGGACGTACAGCGCGTCTGCGACCTGATCTCCTCCCGGCGGCAAGTTGGAGTCCGGACGATTATCGCAATCGCCGGCCCCCCCGCATCCGGAAAGTCGACCTTAGCGGAAGCCGTTGTGCAATCGCTGAACACACAACAGAGCTCGGCGGTTCCGTCAGCCACACTTGTACCAATGGATGGTTACCATTTGGACAACTGCGTGCTGGAAACGCGTGGATTGCTGGCGAGAAAAGGCGCGCCAGAGACTTTCGACGGGGTCGGGTTTTGCGCTGCAATCAGAGAGCTTCAATTTACGCGCCACGAGTCCTTTCATCCCAAATTCGACCGCACAATGGACCTCGCTATTGCCAACGCCATTGCGGTTCACCCGGCAACTCCGGTCGTCGTCGTTGAGGGTAACTATCTTCTGATGGACAGCGACCCGTGGAGAAACCTGACGGATGTCTATGCCGCAACGGTTTTTATCAGCCCAACTTTGGAAGAGCTTGAAAACAGGCTGCAAAACCGCTGGATCAGCCATGGCTTTGACCCGCAAACCGCGCTGCAACGCGCAATAGCGAACGATCTGCCAAACGCTGAACGTGTCATCCGTGATAGCCGGAAAGCCGATCTTATACTGAGCCAGAACTACACTGAATTCGGGATGCGCAACGCATTCTGAATCTGCGCACTGGCTTCAGCCAACCCTTGATGCAGTGCCTCTAGGCAGCCTCAGGTGCAACCCAAGTCACCCCTTACGAAATGAGGAAACCTCATGAAATTCTTCGTGGACACCGCAGAAGTAAACGACATCAAAGACCTGATGGGCTTCGGATTATTGGATGGCGTGACCACCAATCCAAGCTTGATCGCCAAGTCCGGTCGCGATTTCAAAGAGGTCATTGCAGAAATTTGCACTCTGACGGATACGCCAGTATCGGCAGAGGTTGCAGCGTTGGATGCTGCGGGAATGATCGCAGAGGGAGTGCACCTCGCGGCGATCGCAGACAACGTCGTTGTCAAACTGCCGCTGACATTGGATGGCCTCAGGGCCTGTGCTCATTTCAAAAGTGAAGGTATCAGAACAAACGTCACACTGTGCTTTTCACCCAATCAGGCTCTCTTGGCGGCAAAGGCTGGCGCGACCTATATATCTCCGTTCATTGGCAGATTGGATGACATCAATCTGGACGGAGTCAATCTGATCCGTGACATCCGTAGCATTTACGACAACTATAGTATTGAAACTAAAATCATTGCGGCATCCGTCAGAAGCCCCAATCATATTACAAAGGTGGCATTGGCCGGTTCCGACATCGCCACGATCCCGCCGTCCGTTATTCGCAAACTGATCATGCATCCATTGACCGATATCGGCATCGAGAAGTTTCTCAATGATTGGAGTTCGACTGGGCAATCGATCCTTTGATGGATTGCCAACTCGATTGGGGAGGAGCGACCTGTCCCAAATGATTTACCTCTAAGCGGCACTGCTGCATTTTAAGAAATAAGGTCTCAAGGAGAGTCTTTCTGCTTTGTCAAGTACGTCGAGCTTTGTGGAAAACCGTCGTCACTCCTCACTATTGGCGGGATGAACACTAAGGCAACGGCAGACCAATATAAGGTCAACGGTAGGAAAATGGCTAGAGCAATCGGCGAGGTCGCGGCGAAATTCCGGTTTGACCTTGGCAGCCAGGCGCCTTCATTTCATAGTGTCATCTTCCCGTAAACGTCCGCTTTCACTCCCGTGCCAATTACCTTTGGCGTCTCCAGGGAATAACAGCTTTCCGTCCGCCGTATTTGTTGCCTCGGTCGCAAAGTGCACAAAGCGGACGTTCCGCCGGAAAACTTTGACAGCAGCTTTGTCGGCAAAGTAGCCCTCCGCTCGGGCGAAAGTAAACGACCGGCTTCCTCGTTTCCAGATGTTCGCGAAAGGTGCCGCAAACATCAGCTTTGAGGTAGCCTATGATCGATTGATCTCGAATCAGTTGACTACCGATCTGTTCTGCCTGAAAATCAAGCAATAACAGGTGGTTGCTGGCTGAACGGTGGTTTTGCTGGGAGCTGTTGCCACTTCATTGCCACCTGATTCTTGGCAACAAACTGACAACACGGCCCTACATTCCTTCACCTAAATGCGAGGGTTTCCATTAAGTCTATGATCTAAATGGAGAAATTTGGCTCCGGCGGTAGGGATCGAACCTACGACCAATTGATTAACAGTCAACTGCTCTACCGCTGAGCTACGCCGGAACTGAGGGGCGTATAACAACCCGTATTTTCGGCGTCCAGAGGGGAAGCGCACGGGCCGCCAATTTTTTCCGATTCACGCGATGCGCTTGAAACGAGACGCAACTGACAGATCCCCCAAGGGCGCTACACGGGATCTGCCGGTCAGATCAACCAGATGGGCGAAGACATTACGCTCGGCCGCGGGAAGCAGCGCGGCGGGGGTTTCGATATAGATTCGCTGGGCAAGCTGTTGGGCCGTTTCAGGGCCATTTTCCAGGGCGTCGAGTATCTGTGATTCTCGCTGCAATCGGTGGTCTATCAGCCAATCCAGGCGTTTGTCAGGACCCGTAATGGGGGCACCATGCCCGGGGTGAAAAACCGACCATTTGCGCGCGCGCAGGCGGCGACAGGCTGCCATGAAATCCGTCAGGTCCCCGTCCGGGGGCGAGACCAGAGAGCTGGCCCAGCCCATGACGTGATCAGCCGTAAAGCAGACATCCCCCCAGGCCAACGCGATATGGTTGCCCAGATGGCCGGGTGTGTGGATTACTTCGAGTTGCCAGCCTTCTGCCGCGACGCGTTCACCGTCTTCAAGCTCGATATCAGGGCGGAAATCGGCATCGATTCCCTCACCACCTCCGGCAAGCCCGTTCTGGGCCAGCTCGGTCATGACTTCGCTGCGTCCAGCTTGCGGACCACCAAAAGCCAGAACCGGAGCGCCGGTGCGGGATGCGAGCGGGGCGGCCAAAGGCGAGTGATCCAGATGGGTGTGCGTAACAAATATGTGGCTGATCCGCTGCCCGGGTTCCAGCGCATCAACTATGGCTTGCATATGGGCATCACTCAATGGCCCAGGGTCGATGACAGCAATGTCCTCATCGCCCAGAAGGTAGGTATTCGTACCACGATAAGTCATTGGCGAGGGATTGGGCGCAAGAATGCGCCTAAGTCCCGGGGTGAGCAAGGCAACCTGTCCAGGGAGAGGGTTGAAATCGTCGGGGGCTTGCATTCTGACCTCTTCCTCTTGCCCGGGCAGCCCGCTAGGTTTAGCGCATGTCGACCCAATGGCTCAAACCCTATATGCCGCGCAGCCTATATGCGCGTGCCGCACTCATTCTGGTACTGCCGGTCATTGTCGTGCTTTTGGTGGTGGCGATTGCCTTTTTGCAAAAACATCTTGAAGAAGTGACCGCCCAGATGACCCGCACGGCGGCGCGCGAGGTGACACTGGTGCTGGACGTGATGGAGGGTGCGGAAACCCAGCAGCAGGCATTGGCAGCTGCGCGGCAGGACTTGTCGGTCTTGAACATGACCGCCCGCTTTCTGCCGCCGAATGAAGAGCCGAAAAACAGTCCGCGTCGATGGTACGATTTCATTGCCCCGCAGGTGGATGCGGAAATGCGCAGCTTGTTGCCTGAAACCCAGTATGTGGCTCTGCCAAATGGACAGGAAGTGAGTCTTTTTCTGGCAACCAATCTGGGCATGCTTGAGCTAGAGTTTGATCGCCGACGCCTGTCGCCGACTGCACCGCATCAGCTGATCGTGACGATGGTGTTCTTTGCGGCTCTGATGACAACGATCTCGTTTCTCTACATGCGCAATCAGTTGCGCCCGATCACGCGCCTTGCGGACGCGGCGCAGGCCTTTGGTCGCGGGCGGGTCGTGCCTTATTCACCCGGTGGTGCAATCGAGGTTCGCGCTGCGGGCAATGCCTTCGTTGACATGCGCGCCCGAATCGAGCGGCAGATTGAGCAGCGCACGCTCATGTTGTCGGGGGTCAGCCACGATCTGCGCACACCTCTGACGCGTCTGAAACTTGGATTAGCTATGTTGCCCGAGGACGAGGCCGCACCGTTGTTGCAAGACGTGGACGAGATGCAATCGCTGCTGGATGCATTCTTGGACTTCTCGCGTGGCGCTGCAGAGAGCGCACCCGAAGAGATTGAACCCGAAAATTGGCTGAGCCAAATCGTTGACGATGCACAGCGCGCGGGCCAGCACGTTGAACTAATCTCGGTCGAGGGGCGTGGAACGGCAATGCTGCGCCCATCGGCCATGCGCAGGGCAGTAGAGAATCTGATTGGAAACGCGAATCGCTATGGTTCACGCGCCGATGTCAGCCTTTCGATGACGCCAAAGTCACTACGCATTCGGGTTGAAGATGACGGCCCCGGTATCCCGATCGAACAACGCACCGAGGCCGTCAAACCCTTCACGCGACTTGATCCGGCGCGAAACCAGAATCAGGGCACCGGCGTGGGTTTGGGCCTTGCGATAGTTGCCGATATCGCGCGCGTACATGGTGGTATCCTGCGACTGGGCAGCAGCGAAAGGCTGGGCGGATTATGCGCGGATATCGTGATTGGACGGTGAATTGGTAGGCCCGGAGGGTCTGTCAGGAATTAGGTTTTGCCCTTTATTATCAACGTGGGTGTCCCAGGCTGGAATACCGCTTTGCTCAGCTTTCCAATCCATCCTGGCCTGTTTTGATGCCCCCATTCCAACCAGTCTCATCCGTTCAACCCTTTCAGTATTTGCCTGGGCGCGCTCGTGAATGGACATGATCTCGCATAGAGTAACTCCACGAAGGACGAGAAGGTGATGGATCGCCTTATGGATCATCGAGGGCTACTGGTGAGGGTCTCGTCAAAGTGAAAGAGCTGGGTAGTCGAGCAGTTCGTCTGAAGCGGCCGGCGAGGGCCGGTCGATAGCTGAAGTAGCCGGATCATCTATGGGAATATCGACAGCTAGCGGTGCTGTTCCTTCCGATCTGTCGACAATGCGTTTTGATGCCGAGGTTGCAGGATCCTGCGCTCTCAAGTTTCCAAAGCCAGAACATGGCGTATACCGGTCAACCATCCCGAATTATGGAGAGATGTCGCATGACAATGATTTACAAAGACGTCTCATTTAACATGCTCGTGCCGGATACGGACGAGGTAACAAGCGATCCACAGGATTTAAACGACGTTGCCAACAATGATGTCGTAGCTTTTGTGGGGCGTGATTACAAAAGTGTTGTCTGGCAACGATCAAGGTTCCTTATCGTGTACTGACCGAAACAAAACCGTGTCGTTTGACGAATCATGGGGAGGCTCACACTCACAAAATAATGGACAACCGCGAAGTTCTGCCGTCATCCCCATTCGGAAATCACGCAAGAAGTGTGTTGCTGTCGACAGATCGCTATATTACGTTCGTAAATTGGGAGAACGTTGCTTCAGCAAGCCAAAGAATGCCCACCGTGTCGACAATACCGTGGAATGCAACCTAGTCTTATCGACATCAAATCGATCCGTCTCTGGTTGCGCCACTTGTCAACACGACCAAACCAAACAGCGCTATTTCTAGAGAAAGCCAGCTCTCTCAAGCTTCTGACTTATTCGCTGTCCGGTTGATGTCGGCAAAAAATACCCCGTTCGCTCTGCAAGATAATTCTGCAAATCACTGTGAAACGTATCCTCGGTACAAAGTCGCCAGAGAATGTCCAAAGCCTCCTCACTGTGGTCGTACGTTCCAGGATACGCAGAACCAAGTTGTTCGTCACGAACCGCATTTCGCCGGGTGACAATGGGGGTTTTGGTTGCCATTGCATCCAGCAGTTTCCCAGACCCCAAATAATCGCTGTCTGCGCACATTTGCCCAAGTGTCCCGCGGCAGGCTGCAAGCGCTCCGGGTACTTCTCCATAGGGAATGTGACCCAAGGACAATGCTGGCATGGGTAATGTTGTGCGGATGCTTCCAGCAAATGCGGCCAACGGATTAGTTGAAGAGCCAAGCCGTTCTCGGACAATGCTGAGGTTGTCGATCAACTCAATTGGAATTGTCTCTTTGGTGACACGCCCAAAGAATCCAAAAGACTTAGAACCAGTCATCTTTGCGTGCCAAATGAATTTCGACTTGGAAGAGATTGGTTGAAGAAAAAGGGGATCGATAGTTTGCTGGATGTTTAGGATCATATCGGGCAGCACGATCTTGTCGGGATACCATTTGGATAGTTTTTTTCGTACTGCAGCACTGGTGGAATGCTCATACAACAAATTCTGCCACGCCTCTGTCGTGACCACCAGAGCATCGGCTACACGAAAGGCTTCCGGGTCGTAAGGATATGCTAGCGTTATCTTAGGGTGGGGAAGGCTTTTGAACAACTCTGGGTTCGCCCGAACATAATACAGATCATAGTCGCGCGTCGGTGTTCTCAAGCCTCCCGGATCACCTATGATTCCGCGTTCCCAGTCAACGAGGACGTCGTTGTAGTAAACATCTGCAAAGCTGGAGAGACTTCGGTAGAATCGCATTTCGTTTATACGATCCCCAGACAAAGGCTCCATGACAGGGCGATCAAGAAATTGGCAGTAAATTTTGGGACGCTTGGAATTCACGCTGTCAGCCTGTTTTGTTTTGATTGGAATGAGGATGACGCTAACTGCCTCGCTCGGTTCAATCATACCCAACTATGCGGGTCAAGTCCGGGCATGATAGTTTGTGCTGACAAGTGTGACGGCGTATTGGCTGGCGAAATTTTTTTGTTGAAGCTCTGTCTTTTTTGTCCCATTGGAATCACGTGAGGGTACTATCAATAGTTCTTGGGGCAATTTGGCGTTGATTTATATGGAAAATGGCGGTTTTGGTAGGCCCGGAGGGACTCGAACCCCCAACCAAAGCGTTATGAGCGCTCTGCTCTAACCAATTGAGCTACAGGCCCGCCTGAGGGCTTTGCCTATCACGATGGCAGCCCGCGTCAAGCCTGACCGTTGCAACATGGCCCACAATCGAATAACCCGCGCGCAAAGAACTCATGAGGGATTGGCCATGACAGCGGGCAAGAACGGAATCACCTATGCCGACGCAGGTGTAGATATCGACGCAGGCAACGCTCTGGTCGATCGGATCAAGCCTGCCGCCAAGCGCACCAACCGTTCGGGCGTGATGAGCGGGCTAGGCGGATTTGGCGCTCTGTTCGACCTGAAAGCGGCTGGCTATCAAGACCCGATTCTGGTGGGTGCAACCGATGGTGTGGGCACCAAGCTGCGGATCGCAATTGATACCGGCGTTGTCGATGGCGTGGGAATCGATCTGGTGGCGATGTGCGTCAACGATCTGATCTGCCAAGGTGCTGAGCCGCTGTTTTTCCTGGATTATTTTGCCACCGGTAAGCTGGACACTGATACTGCCGCGCGGATTATCGAAGGAATTGCCGAGGGGTGTGTCCAATCTGGCTGCGCCCTGATTGGTGGTGAAACCGCCGAAATGCCGGGTATGTACCCTGACGGCGATTTCGATCTGGCCGGTTTCTCGGTTGGTGCCATGGAACGCGGGACCTCATTGCCCGAGGGCGTTGAACAGGGTGATGTCCTGCTGGGGCTGGCTTCGAACGGGGTGCATTCCAACGGCTATTCGCTAGTGCGCAAGCTGGTCGAGATCTCGGGGTTGGGCTGGGAGGCAGAATCGCCTTTCGGTGGCGGAACATTGGGTGAGGCTCTGCTGACCCCCACGCGGCTTTATGTGAAACCAGCGCTGCAAGCGATCCGGGCCGGCGGCGTTCACGCGATTGCCCATATAACCGGTGGAGGCCTCACCGAAAATCTGCCACGAGTATTGCCCGAAGGGCTCGGGGCCGAGATTGATTTGAATGCTTGGGACTTGCCGCCTGTGTTCAAATGGATGGCCGAGACCGGTGGGATCGCCGAATCCGAGATGTTGAAGACCTTCAACTGCGGCATCGGCATGATTGTTGTCTGCGCTGCAGATCAGGCGGATGATCTTACAACACTGCTTGCAGAGGCAGGCGAATCCGTTGCGCGCATCGGAACGGTCACCGCAGCGCCGGGTGTTGCCTATTCAGGCAAACTGCTGTGAGCCACAAGCGCGTCGCGATCCTGATCTCCGGGGGCGGATCGAACATGCTGTCGCTGGTCGACAGCATGAATGGCGATCATCCCGGTCGGCCATGTCTGGTATTGTCGAACGATGCAAATGCCGGAGGGCTGAAGAAAGCTGCACAGCGCGGAATTCCGACCGCAGCCGTCGACCACAAGCCCTTTGGCAAAGATCGCGCTGCGTTTGAGGCAGAACTGCTTAAACCGCTTATGGCAGCCCAGCCGGATGTTGTCTGTCTGGCCGGTTTCATGCGTGTATTGACGGGTGAATTTGTATCGCGTTTCCAGGGCCGGATGCTGAACATCCACCCATCGCTTTTGCCTAAGTACAAGGGTTTGAATACCCATGCCCGCGCGATTGAAGCAGGCGACGCCGAACATGGCTGCACCGTTCACGAAGTTACTGCCGCGTTGGATGACGGGCCGATTCTGGGTCAGGCGCGCGTGGGTGTACGGGTAGGGGACACGCCCGAGGAGCTCGCCGCCCGCGTGTTGACGTGGGAGCACAAACTCTACCCTGCCGTGCTTCGCCGTTATTGTATGGGCAACAAAGACCCAGTTCTTCTGTCCTAACGCGGCGGGGTGATTTACACGCAAAGGTTATTCGTCTTATGGTCGCATATCGCTCGGGACGAGGACGGCACGGGCAGTCACAATAACCAAAAGCAAGAACAGCACCGCGCATGAAAACCCTGACGACGACGCAAGAGCTGGCCGCATTCTGCTCGGCTGCTGCACAATATCCTTATGTCACTGTAGATACCGAATTTCTGCGCGAACGGACCTATTATTCGAAACTCTGTCTAGTGCAGCTTGCGGTGCCATCTGAAGATGAAGACAGCGCCGTTCTGGTTGATCCACTGGCTGACGGCATGTCGCTGGAGCCTTTGTACCAGCTGTTCAGCGACGAAAGCGTGGTTAAGGTTTTCCACGCCGCGCGGCAGGATCTTGAAATTTTTTGGGTCGACGCGGGAGTCTTTCCGACTCCGTTGTTTGATACTCAGGTCGCTGCGATGGTCTGTGGTTTTGGTGAACAGGTTGGCTATGAGACTCTGGTCCGGAAGATTTGCAAGGAAGGGGTCGATAAAACTTCTCGCTTCACCGACTGGTCACGGCGCCCTCTGACGGAAGCGCAGAAAACATACGCATTGGCAGATGTAACCCATCTTCGGAAAATCTACGAGCATTTGGCTGCAGAACTTAAGAAGTCACGTCGGGATCACTGGGTTGCAGAAGAGCTTCGCATACTGACCCGACCCGAGACATATGACATTCGCCCGGAAGAGGCGTGGCGGCGGGTCAAAACGCGGACCAACTCTGCCAAGTTTCTGGCCGTGGTTCGAGAGCTGGCGCAGTTCCGTGAGGCCTATGCGCAAGAGAACAATGTGCCACGAAGCCGTGTGTTCAAAGACGATGCGTTGATCGAGATGGCCTCGACCAAGCCCAAGACGCCCTCTGATCTGGGCGGGTCGCGCTTGTTGCTGCGCGAAGCGCGCAAAGGGGCGATCGCAGAAGGCATTCTGGAGGCGGTAAAACGGGGCGTAGGTTGCCCGCAAGACCGATTGCCGAAAATTGACAACAGCCGCGACAAGCTGAAGGTCAACCCGGCACTTGCAGATTTGCTGCGCGTTCTTTTGAAATCAAAGACCGAAAGCGCAGGCGTTGCCGCAAAATTGATCGCCTCCAGCGCGGAATTGGATCAGATCGCTGCAGGCGAACGAGAAGTTCCCGCCATGTCCGGTTGGCGGTTCGAGGTTTTTGGCGAGGACGCGCTGAAGCTTTGCGAAGGCAAGATTGCTTTGGCCGCCAAGGGACAGGCCGTGCAGGTTGTCTCGCTTTAGCGGCGACGGGATTCCAACGCGTTCTGTTGGCCTTTGACCCGAACTAAACGAATACCTTCCAGTTCTTTCCGGCTTACATTGACGGCCTCTGAAACCATCCGCGACCGTTCGGTGCCCTGCGCAGTGGCGTAGTCCGGGTAATCCACGCGGAAGGTGAACTCCATAACGCCATTTTTGCTGAGTTCTTCAGATCTTACGCGCGCGAGCTGTGCGTTGAATGCACCCTGTCGAATGGCTGTGCCAGCCGCATAGATGATTGCGCCCGTCGAGGTTGGGTCGATCCGCAATTCGTTGATCACGGCGATTGGAACGCTATTATCCTCGGCGTCCGGACGCTCGAACAGGCCTTTTTTGTCGGCATTTTCGGGAACCAAGGCATTAGCGTCATCGGCTGATACTTCGGATGGGCTGGGTGTGCTGCTGCCAAACCAGTTCGATGGATTCGCGCTTGAGTTGCTCCAGTTGCTACAAGCGGACAGAGCCATTGTGGAGATCATCAGAACAGGCAGAGTTTTGTGCATGGACCCAGTACTTTGTGCAACTTTACCTGCATCGGGTTAACGCAAATTCGATCGTTTGAAAAGCCACGCTGGGGACTAGACAGTCGGTAGCGCTGAGCATAGTTCACAATTGTGAATGCGTAACGCAAGGACGGACCCGATATGGCAACGCCAGCCTTCGAAGAGATAGTCGAGGATTTCGAGTTCCTGGAGGACTGGGAAGACCGCTATCGCCATGTGATCGAGCAGGGCAAAGCGATGGAGCCTCTGGATGATGCATTCAAAGTCCCTGCGACCAAGGTGAATGGTTGCGCCAGTCAGGTCTGGCTGCATCCAACCATTGAGGGCGGTCAATTCCGCTTTGACGGTGACAGCGATGCCCTGATTGTTCGGGGCCTGATTGCGGTTCTGCGTAGCCTGTATAACGGCTTGCCGGTGGCCGAGGTGCCCGGTGTTGATGCCGGTGGAGAACTCGCGCGTCTGGGGTTGCAGGATCATTTGTCTGCCCAACGTTCGAACGGGTTACGCGCTATGATAGAACGTATTCGCGAAGTGGCATTGGCCAGCGCCTGACTTTTAGGTGGATTTGCGCGCTGCCCAGTCAGCAAGCGTGGTTTCCAAATCGCCATAGCCGGTTTGCCGACGTTCGAATTCCAGCCCCATCCGTTCGGCACACTCCTGCGCGCGGCGAGTGAGGTTGGGATCATCAGTTTGTGCTTGATAGACGAGCTTGGTGTAATTGCCGAAATACATCTCTCGCAATTCAGGATGCCGGTCTAGACCCAGCGGTTTCCAGACAAACGCATCAAACTGCCGCGCAAGGAAATCTGTCAGATAAAAAGCGGTGGTTTCATCGTCGCCATACGCTGCAAAGGCAAGATTGCCCTCGAAGAAGGAATAGCAATGGGGCCCTTGGATCATCTCGACCCCCAGTCGCTCGCACGCTGCTTGTAGCAACCCACCGGTTCCGCAATCAGCATAGACAACGTAGATGCGATCGTAGGAGTCCCGATGCTTGGCAACCGCATCCTCGACCGCCTGTGTGATCTTTTCCGGGTGCACATGCAAAATGGCGGGCAGGCAAGTCAGGGCCATGTGATCCCAGCCGTTCCGTTCTTTCAGCTCCAGAATCTCGCGGGCCAGTGCACCGCATGCGATCAGAAGAATCGACTCGGCGCTGTGCGGTGCGACATAGCCTTGACGGGTCAGGCTGTCATCGTCTGGGATCTGTGAGTCGGTCATCTGATCTCTCTGGCTGGTCTTTAGCTATATATGTGCCCGAGGTTCGGACAAAAAAGGCCGCCCCAAAAAGGACGGCCTGTCTCACGATATGATCTCGCGCCTTAGCCGGCCAGTTGGTTGTGCTTGCGCGACATGAAGTCCTTGGCCATTTCCACCGCCACGGCTGCGTCGCGGCAATAGCCGTCAGCGCCGATCGCCTTGCCGAACTCTTCGTTCAGCGGAGCGCCGCCAACCAGAACGGTGTACTCATCACGCAGGCCTTGTTCGACCAACGTGTCGATTACGACCTTCATATAAGGCATCGTCGTCGTCAGCAGAGCGGACATGCCCAGAATGTCGGGCTGTTCGTTTTCCAGCGCTTCGAGGTAGTTCTCGACCGGGTTGTTGATGCCGATATCGACAACTTCGAACCCGGCGCCTTCCATCATCATCGCAACAAGGTTCTTGCCGATGTCATGGATGTCGCCCTTTACGGTGCCGATCACCATCTTGCCAACGCGCGGAGCACCAGTTTCAGCCAGCAGAGGCTTCAGGATCGCCATACCGCCTTTCATGGCGTTGGCCGCCAGCAGCACCTCAGGCACGAACAGGATGCCGTCGCGGAAGTCATGGCCGACAATTGTCATGCCGCCAACCAGCGCTTTGGTCAGGATGTCATAGGGTTGCCATCCGCGCTCGAGCAGGATGTTCACACCTTCTTCGATCTCTTCCTTCAGGCCGTCATAAAGGTCATCGAACATCTGTTCGACGAGTTCGTCATCATTCAGTTCGGACAGGACGATGTCTTCTTCATCAGACATGGGTATTTCCCTGAGCTGTGCGGGCCTGCGGCCCGTGGTGGCATTTTCACCGTTTTGGCCATTTCGTCGCAGGTCTACTGTGACGATTGCGACCTAGGTCGTTCTGAGACCGACCTATAGGCCGAATATTCGCACTCAGCGACATCGAATTTTGCAAGATCATCCTGCATTGGTTTCATTAGCCACGGTAAATTCACCTGCAGTCTAATGCGTCGCCGGTTTCGAGCATCTGATGATTTTTGGGAATCGAAACATGAATCTTGCCAGTGAAACTGGTTTTAATTACATCTAGGATAGGAACAAAAGGCGAACAAATGACTGCTGCCATCAAAAGCCCTGGGCGCGGAGCAACCTCAAACGAAGCAGGTCGATTCGAGAGGTTTACAACCGAGTTGACCGAAGATGGCTGGGATTTGCCAGACGAACTGCCCCCGTTGCGGACCGAAGTTCGGGAAGAAATGGCGCGCAATCTGATCACCTATAACAAGTCGCCGGACCTACCTTTTGACCGATCCATAAACCCATATCGGGGCTGCGAGCATGGATGCGTGTATTGCTTTGCTCGGCCAACGCATGCGTATCTGGGGCTGTCTCCGGGTTTGGATTTCGAAACCCACCTTGTTGCGCGACCCAATGCGGCTGAGCTATTGCGTCGCGAACTCTCGGCACGTTCTTACAAGGTGGCCACGATTGCACTGGGCACCAACACCGACCCCTATCAGCCGATCGAAAAAAAACGCAAGATAACAAGAAGCTGTCTAAAGGTTCTGAGAGATTTTCAACATCCGGTCGGTATTGTGACCAAGGGGACTCTGATCGAGCGTGATCTTGATATTCTGGGACCGATGGCCAGCAATGGTCTTGTCCGGGTTGGCATTTCGCTGACCACATTGGACCGGGATCTTTCCCGGCGGATGGAACCACGAGCACCTTCGCCGCAGCGCAGGCTCGGAATGATCCGCAACCTGACCGAGGCTGGCGTGCCTGTGCGCGTTATGACGTCTCCGGTGATTCCCGGTTTAACCGATCATGAATTGGAAAACCTGTTGGAGGCCGGAAAGCAGGCTGGCGCTGATGCTGCAAGCTGGATCATGCTGCGGCTTCCCCGTGAAGTATCCGCGCTCTGGCGCGAGTGGTTGATCGAACATCAGCCGGGCAGGGCTGAGAAGGTGATGGCACGGCTGCGCGAAATGCATGGGGGTAGGGAATATGACCCCCGGTGGGGCCACCGCATGCGGGGCGAGGGGACCTATGCCGAGATGATTGCGCAACGGTTCAAGGCCGCAGTCAAACGTCTCGGGCTGTCGACTGATATGCCGCCACTAAACTGTGCGGCTTTTGCGCCGCCACCTCAGCCCGGTGATCAGCTGGCTTTGTTCTGAAACCTTTGTTCAGAAACTGATGCCAATCCCGGCGGAGAATCCGTTAACCGTATCGCTGCCGTAATAACGGACCATAAACCGTGTCGTTGATACCCAAGGCACCCATGTGTCGGACAGATCAACCTCGATCCCGCCACCTACGCGGGCCAGCCAGTCGGTGCCCAATACAAGTGACTGATCCCCGATCAGATAGGACAGGGACAGATCGCCCACCCAGCGGACCGGGCGACCGAACATGCGTTTTCCAGTTGGAAAGCGGTAGCGTGACCACAGAACTGCATTTGCGGCAGTTGATTCAACCAACAAGTCCTCGTTGTCTCCGATAGGCCAGTATTCGATATGGGTATAGCGCAGGCTTGCCTCGAATTCCCGGTCGTTGGACAGAGCTTTTTCGTACGAGACCGTCATCGATCCGCCTGCGCCACCAGCCCAGATGCCGCCGCTTTCGAGAAAGTCTCGATCAAGCCCCAGGCGGTTGGCGATGGCTTGCGCACCGACAGATGCGTCGGATTGCGTACGTCCGACCGAGATATGGGCCATCGGGGTCATTTTCCAATACTCGCCGATGTCGAACTGATAGCCGACACCGCCGGTCAGGGCGAGGCTGGTCCATTTCAGCGGTATACGCGTGGTATCTCCGGTGCCGCTGAAGGTCAGAACGGGGTCATAGCGCGCGTAGCCAATATACCCCTCAAGATAGATCGGCACGCCCTCAGCAAGGCGAAACCCGCCGCCCAGCTGGGCGGATTTGAAATCGTAATCGCGATTGTCTGTATTTGATTGCAGCGAGATTGCGCTGGCAGAATCGTCCGGGATGCCTGCCAGCCCTAAGATTGCCAGCGACCCGGCGGCGTTTTCCTGCTGCTGCTTCTCAAAAGCACGTTCCAGCACGCTTTGAGCGGATGCCGATTGCGCAAGTAGCAACATAATGAAAAAGAGGATTAAACGCATGAGAACCAAACACTATTCGCCGGACGCGGCAACATTAGGCGGACTAACGCAGTGCGGAAAGATGCATCGAAACAGTCATTTACGTTTGGTTTCGAACGGTCTCATTTTGGTAACGCTACGGAAAAAAGACCCCGGATAACCGGGGTCTTAACATCGATATTGTGTGTGGATCAGCGGTTTTCGATGTCCACGTAATCGCGGTTGGTCGCGCCCAGATAAAGCTGACGTGGGCGTCCGATCTTATTCTGTGGATCGGCAATCATTTCTTTCCACTGGCTAACCCAGCCAACGGTACGTGACAACGCGAAGATTGGCGTGAACATCGAGGTCGGGAAACCCATCGCTTCCATCACGATGCCCGAATAGAAGTCGACATTCGGGAACAGTTTCTTTTCGATGAAATACGGATCTTCCAGAGCCTGTTTTTCCAGCGCCTTCGCGACCTGTAGTTTGGGATTGTTTTCCACGCCCAGCAGGTCAAGTACTTCGTCTGCCGATTGCTTCATCACTTTCGCGCGTGGATCGAAGTTCTTGTAGACGCGGTGGCCAAAGCCCATCAGACGGAACGGGTCATCTTTGTCTTTGGCGCGCTCGATAAACTCGGGGATGCGGTCCACGCTGCCGATCTCTTCCAGCATTTCAAGGCAAGCCTGGTTCGCACCACCATGGGCCGGACCCCAGAGACAGGCGATACCGGCCGCGATACAGGCGAACGGGTTTGCACCCGAAGAAGATGCCAGACGCACCGTCGAAGTCGAGGCGTTCTGTTCGTGATCCGCCTGCAGCATGAAGATACGATCCATGGCGCGTGCCAGAATCGGGTTCACCTCGTAATCTTCGGCAGGAACGGCAAAACACATGCGCAGGAAGTTTGACGCATAGTCCAGGTCGTTGCGCGGATACACGAAGGGCTGACCAATATGGTATTTGTAGGCCCAGGCCGCGATGGTCGGCATTTTTGCGATCAAACGGTGCGAAGCTACTTCACGCTGACGCGGGTCCGCGATGTCGGTCGAATCGTGATAGAACGCGGACATGGCACCAACCACACCCACCATGATGGCCATCGGATGCGCATCCCGGCGGAAGCCGCGATAGAAATACTGCATCTGCTCGTGCAGCATCGTGTGGCGGGTGATTGTGGTCTCGAAGTTCTCCAGATCCTTCGCCGAAGGCAGCTCGCCATACAGCAGTAGATAGCTGAGTTCGAGGAAATGCGACTTCGAGGCGATCTGTTCGATCGGATAACCGCGATGCAGCAACTCGCCCTTGTCACCGTCGATGAATGTAATGGTGCTGTCACAGCTTGCAGTCGACGTGAAACCCGGATCATAAGTAAAGACGCCAGCCTGACCATAGAGCTTGCGGATATCGATCACATCGGGCCCAGCGGTCGGAGAAAACACCGGCAGATCATAGCTTTCGCCGTGGACAGTCAGTTTGGCTGATTTTTTGCTCTCGGTCATGTTTGTCCCTTCTTCATTCGTGCGCATGCCGGATCGCTGTCCGACAAAGCAGGCAACGACTGCGTTCCGTCGCGCAGTCCGTTCTTAACGGAGCAGCGTTACCCTTATGTGAAATCAGGCCGGGTTCGCTGCATCAGAAAGCCGCGCCAGGGTTTCATCGCGCCCAAGCACAAGCATCATGTCAAATACCGAAGGTGTAACTGCCCGGCCCGCTAGTGCCGCCCGCAGCGGACCAGCCAATTTGCCGAACTTAACCCCATTCGCCTCTGCGAACGAATTCAGGGTCTCCTCCAGTTCGTTCCGGGACCAGCTAGCATTTTGCAGCTGCGGCGTCAATTCTTTCAGTATACCGTCGGATACAGATGCCAGCGCCTTTGCGGACTTTTCATCTGGCTGGATAGGTCGCGACGTAAGCACAAAATGAGCTTTTTCAATGAGTTCCGGGAACGTGCGTGCGCGGTCCTTGAGGCAATACATCGCACGGATCAAATCACTGGATTGTGTTTCGGAAAGCGGCGGCAAACCAGCTGACTTCAGATATCCCTGAATTTCATGCTGCAGCGCGGCATCTTCCCCGACGGCAATATGTTGTCCACAAAGGTTTTCAAGCTTCTTCACATCAAATCGCGCCGGGCTTTTGCCGATGCCATCCAGATCGAACCACTCTTTAGCTTGGGCATCGGTAAAGAACTCATCATCCCCATGGCTCCAGCCCAGCCGAGCCAGATAGTTGCGCATTCCGGATGCCGGATATCCCATAGCCTGATATTCTTGCGCCCCCAACGCACCGTGACGTTTGCTGAGCTTTTTCCCATCGGGTCCATGGATCAAAGGGATATGCGCCCAGACTGGTACATCCCAACCCATCGCCTCGTAGATCATCATCTGACGGGCGGCGTTGTTGAGGTGATCGTCGCCCCGGATCACATGAGTCACGCCCATATCATGATCGTCAACCACAACGGCCAGCATGTAGACCGGAGTCCCATCCGAACGCAGCAGGATCATGTCATCCAACTGATCGTTGCGAATGGTGACATCGCCCTGCACCTGATCGCGGATCACAGTGGCACCGTCTTGCGGAGCCTTGATGCGGATCACGTAAGGGGCGTCGGGATGGGTGGACGGGTCGGCCTCGCGCCATGGGCTGCGGAACAGGGTCGATTTCCCTTCGGCCCGGGCCTGTTCGCGGAACGCAGCGATTTCTTCCTGCGTCGAAAAGCACTTGTATGCCTTGCCTTCGGACAGCAACTGATGCGCGACCTCTGCGTGCCGGGCGGCGCCTTCGAATTGGCTGACGACTTCGCCGTCATGATCCAGCCCCAGCCAGTTCATGCCCTGCAAAATAGCTGCGGTCGCTTCCGGCGTGGAACGTTCCCGGTCGGTATCCTCGATCCGCAGCAGGAATTTGCCGCCGCGGCCCCGCGCATAAAGCCAGTTGAACAGCGCAGTGCGGGCGCCACCGATATGCAGAAATCCGGTGGGAGAGGGGGCAAAACGGGTGACGACCTGATCGGACATGGTGTGGATTAACCTTTTGGTAACCTTAGCGGGCATAGTTTGGCGACTATCTACCCAGCCCGAAGGACGGGGGCAACCATGCGTGTTCTGACACGGGTCGAGACCGCATTGCTGACCCAGCGGGGACACCTGTTTCCGTGGTCTCCGATTTGCATGTCGGTCGGGATTGGCTGGTATTTCAGCCTCAGGTTCGAACCCGAGGTTGAGCTCTATGTCGGCGTTCTGGTGCTTGCCTGTCTGGCACTTGCCTCCACCCGTTGGATGGGAACCGCGTGGTCACCCCTGGCCACCGGGTTGGCCCTGATCGCGATGGGGTTCGCTCTGGCCGGGACGCGGGCACATATGGTTGCGGAGCCGGTCCTGCAATGGCGTTACTATGGCCCAGTCGAGGGGAGGGTCGTAGCGCTGGACCGCTCTGCGTCGGATGCGCTGAGGGTGACATTGGATCAGGTGCGGATCGGGGACGTTCCTGCTGATCAAAGACCCCGGCGCATCCGGCTGTCTATTCACGGGGAGTCAGTTGCGCTGTCCCCGGGTCAGCGGATTATGACCACAGCACATCTTTCGCCGCCGCAAGGGCCAGTTGAACCCGGAGGTTTTGATTTTCGCCGCCACGCCTGGTTCCAGCAACTCGGCGCTGTTGGATACACTCGGGTTCCGGTCCTGACGTCGGCTGCGGCGCAAGATGGTTTGGACGGAGTGCGTATCACGGCCTGGCGCATGGAGATCTCGGATCGGGTGCGCACGATCCTGCCGGGCGAAGTCGGGGGCTTTGCCGCCGCCGTAACTACCGGTGATCGCAGCGGGATGGGGCAGGCCTCGTTAGAGGCGTTGCGCGCGTCCAACCTGGCTCATCTTCTGGCGATTTCGGGCCTTCACATGGGTTTGTTGACCGGTTTCGTTTTTGTGGCGTGCCGCATGGGGTTCTCAATGGTACCTGTCATCGCGCTTCGCATGCCCGTACGCAAGGTGGCCGCGCTCTGCGCGTTATTCGCGTCGACAATCTACCTGCTTCTGTCTGGTGGGAACGTCGCGACTGAGCGCGCCTTTGTGATGGTCTGCGTTATGCTGGGGGCCGTATTGTTGGACCGGCGCGCGATTTCGTTGCGGGCGGTGGCCGTAGCTGCGCTGATTGTTCTTACCTTTCGTCCAGAAACTCTTTTGAGCCCCGGATTTCAGATGTCTTTTGCTGCTACAACCGCCTTGGTCGCAGGGTTTGGCGCGTTGCGGGACTATGGCCCAATGCCAGGCCCAAAATGGCTGCGGCCTGTGCTGGCCTTGTTGACATCCTCGGCGATCGCGGGGATCGCGACAGCTCCGATCGGGGCGGCGCATTTCAACGCTATTTCGCACTACGGGTTGCTGGCAAATCTCGTCTCCGTGCCCGTCATGGGAACGCTGGTCGTTCCAAGTGCGGTTGTCGCCGCCCTTCTTGCACCTTTTGGGCTTGAAGCGATTGCATTGCACGTAATGGGTCTTGGGCTGAGATGGATCCTTACCGTTGCCGATTGGGTCGCGGGACTGGAGGGCGCGCGCGGGTACGTGGTAAGCCCAGACTATTTCGTATTGCCTGTTCTGGCTCTGTCTCTTCTGTGGCTAATGCTGTGGCAAGGGCACGCACGGTGGCTCGGCATTGCCCCGGCAGCATTGGCGATAGCGCTGTGGGGTCAGGGAAGCCGCCCAGACGTGCTGATCGCCGATACCGGCGGGCTGGTCGGAGTGATGACTGAACACGGGCGCGCGCTGAGCAAACCGAAAGGCAGCGGATTTGTCGCGTCGGTTTGGCTGGAAAATGACGGGGACGGGGCAGATCAACCAAAGGCCGCTTTGCGATGGCCAGAGGCATCAGCGGGAATTCAACGTTTTCTGCTGGGAGACAAAGAGCTTGTCCACTTGACTGGCAAGCGGGCTGCGAGCGCCTTTCAGGAATGCAGGAAAGATCAGATCATTGTCGCCCCGGTGTCGTTGACTTTGACCGGTGAATGCAGCGTTTACGATACGGAATTTCTGCAGAAGACAGGCAGTCTTGCGTTGTCCAAGGGGCGTTTGTTCGCGAGTTCTGATATCTCAGGCCGCCGCCTCTGGTCCCCCAAGCTGCCTCAGTAGCTTCGGATCAAGCCTACCAGGCGGCCCTGAACTTTCACCTTGTCCTCTGGCAGCACGCGGGTCTCATAGGCCGGATTTGCCGCTTCCAGCGCAATGGCCTGACCTCGGCGGAAAAACCGTTTCAGCGTGGCTTCCTGATCTTCCACCAATGCCACCACGATGTCACCGTTGTCAGCGGCCGTTGTTTCGCGGATCACCACGACATCGCCATCGTTGATACCGGCGTCGATCATCGAGTCGCCACGAACCTCAAGCGCATAATGTTCACCACGGCCCGAAACCATCGAGCCCGGTACCGCAACGCGGTGCGAAACATGGCTGATCGCTTCGATCGGTACACCGGCAGCAATCCGGCCCATAACAGGCAATTCCATCGCATCAACTGTGACGGGTTCAAAGTTCGCGGGGCGTGGACCTTCAGGGCGATCGCCTTCAATCACACGCGGTTTGAAACCTGCCGTGGGCTCTCCCCCAAGGCTTTCTGGCAGCTTGACAATTTCGATGGCACGGGCTCGATGGGCAAGGCGGCGGATAAAGCCACGTTCTTCCAGCGCGGTGATCAGTCGATGAATCCCGGATTTTGACCGTAGATCCAACGCGGCCTTCATCTCATCAAAACTGGGCGGAACACCGTCCGCTTGCACGCGTTTGTGGATGAATTCCAGCAAATCCAATTGCTTCTTGGTCAGCATTGCTCATACCTCGTCGCTCATGCGTTTTCTTTTGTTCTACGCATGTTCACGTTTTGTGTCAACGGATTTGCTAGATCGGCAGGTAAAGGACCTCATCCCCGGCCTCGCGCGCGGGATCGTGGGGTTGGCGTACCAATAGTGCATTGGCTTGCGCCAAAACACTTAGCAGCGAGCTGTCCTGATCATCACAGGCGCGGATGCCGCCGCTGTCCAACACCGCCCGCATATAATGCTCACGCGGGCCATTTTTTCCGAGCGGGGCAGAAAGGCGGGCGCGCTTGAACGGGTTCAGGACCCTTTCGATCCCCGACATGCGGCGCACCATCGGGATAAGAAACAGATAGCCGCACACCATGGCACTGACCGGGTTTCCGGGTAGACCGACCATCGCAGCATGCCCAAGCCGCCCGGCCATCAGTGGTTTACCCGGTCGCATGCGTATCTTGTAGAACGATTGCTTCAGCCCGAGACCTTCCGAGACATCCGCAACCAGGTCGTACTCGCCAACCGACGCCCCTCCGATTGTCACCACAAGGTCAGCGCCCTGTGCCAAGCAAAAAGCTGTTTCTAATGACGCTAAGGTATCTTGTGCGATAGGAAGTACACGAACTTGTGCGCCAGCGTTTTCCAGTAACGCCTTAAGACCAAAGGTATTTGAGGCGATGATCTGATCGGGGCCGGGTGTTTCTCCGGGCATCACCAGTTCGTCACCGGTTGAGATTAGTGCAACCACGGGTTTGCGGGTCACAGGGACCGAAGCGATGTTCATCGCTGCCATTAATGCGACATCTTCGGGTCTGAGCTGGCGCGGGGCCGTGATCTGCGTACCGATGCTGAAATCGATCCCCGCAGGGCGGATATTGGCCTTTTCACCGGGGGCGTCGGTTATGGTGATCAGATCACCGCGTCGGTCGACATCTTCCTGTATGACGATGAAATCTGCACCATCCGGCACAGGCGCACCAGTGAATATACGCACAGCTTGGCCGGGTCCGACGCTTCCAGCAAAGCGACGTCCGGCCGCTGCTTCGCCAACCACTTTGAACATTGCGTGCAGTTCGACTTCGGCCGCCTTGACGGCGTACCCATCCATCGATGACGCAGCAAAGGGCGGCTGATCACGCGTTGCTGCAACGTTTTCTGCCAGGATACGACCGGCAGCCTCGGCAAGGGCAACCGTTTCTGCGGGCAGCGGTGAGACCAGATCGAACAGCAGAGCCCGCGCTTCTTCAACCGAGATCATGATGCCTCGTAACGCCCTGATTTTCCGCCGTCTTTCAGTAGAACACGAATGCCGCCGATCTCCATCGATTTGTCCACGGCCTTCGCCATATCATAAACCGTCAGTGCGGTTGTCGAGACTGCTGTCAGCGCTTCCATCTCTACGCCGGTCTGGCCGGAAGTCTTTACTGTCGCTTCAATCTGAACGCCGGGAAGGTCCGGGTCTAAGCTCAGTTCAATGGCGACTTTGGTCACGGGTAGCGGATGACACAGAGGTATCAGGTCAGGCGTTTTCTTGGCGCCCATTATGCCCGCAAGTCTGGCAACACCAAGAACATCGCCTTTCTTAGCGCGTCCTTCTGAAATGATATCAAAGGTTTCCTTCGCCATCTTGATGTATCCAGATGCAACCGCAACCCGGTCGGTGACAGCCTTGTCGGACACGTCCACCATATGGGCCTCACCTTTGGCATCAAAATGGGTCAGCGGCATCACATCACTCCGGGAATGAGCGGGTTGGCGAGCAGTGCTCGAGTTGCCGAAGCTACATCATCCTGACGCATCAGGCTTTCACCAATAAGGAAACAGCGCGCACCGTAGCGGGCGATATCGGCGAGGTCCGCCGGAGTGCTCAGGCCGCTCTCGCAGACGATCGTGCGATCCGCTGGAACCAGCTTTGAAAGGTGGCGGGTGGTATCGAGAGTCGTCTCGAACGTCTTGAGATTGCGGTTGTTTATCCCGATAAGCGGGCTTTTCAACTGCGATGCGCGTGCAAGTTCATCGGCGTCGTGCACTTCGATCAGAACATCCATGCCCCAGTCAAACGCGGTTTGCTCAAGCTCGGCGGCCTGTGCATCGCTGACCGATGCCATGATGATCAGGATGCAATCCGCACCCAATGCACGCGCTTCGACCACCTGATAGGGGTCGTACATGAAGTCCTTCCGCAATGCTGGCAACGAACAGGCCGCGCGCGCTTCGGTCAGAAAGGACTTGTCACCCAGAAAGCTAGGCGTGTCCGTCAGAACCGACAGGCAAGCCGCGCCGCCCTCTTCATAAGCTTTGGCAAGCGCGGGCGGATCGAAATCAGCGCGGATCAGACCTTTGGACGGGCTGGCCTTTTTGACCTCGGCAATCAATCCGTACCCCTTGCGCACAGCCGAATGCAGGGCTTCGGCAAAACCGCGTACCTCGGGTGCGTTCCGTGCATCAGATTCTAGTGTTTCCAGAGGCTTATGCGCTTTATCCGCAGCGATCTCTTCCAGCTTGTACGCTTTGATTTTGTCCAGAACGGTGTCGGTCATGCGGCTTCCTGTGTAATGCGCGCCAGCGCGGTGATCTTTTCACGGGCCTTGCCGCTGTCAATGCTTTCTGTGGCCATCGCAACGCCCTCGCGCAGATCGCTTGCCGCATCTGCAACGACCAGCGCCGCTGCCGAGTTTAGCAACACCGCGTCGCGGTAGGCTGAAGGTGCCCCATCCAGCAAGGCGCGGAAGGCGACCGCGTTCTCTTCGGGGGTGCCGCCGATGATATCTTCGAACGAATGCACCGGCAGGCCTGCATCTTCGGGGTGAAGCTCAACCTCTTTTACAACGCCATCCTCAACCGATGCGACCCAGCTGATCCCTGTGATCGTAAGCTCATCCGTACCGTCTGAGCCGTGGACTAGCCAGGCATGTTCAGCCCCAAGCAGACCCAGAGTTTCGGCCATCGGGCGGATCAGGTCGCGGCTGAACGCACCGGTCAGTTGGCGCTTCACCCCGGCGGGGTTGGTCAGGGGGCCCAGAATGTTGAAAATCGTGCGCGTACCCAGTTCTTGCCGCGAAGGCATGACATGGGCGATCGCCGGGTGGTGCATTGGGGCCATCATGAAACCGATACCGACCTCTTTCAGCGCTTTTTCAACAACTTCCGGGCCGACCATTACGTTGATACCTAGCTGCCCAAGAGCATCTGCTGCGCCGGATTTCGAGCTCAGGTTCCGATTACCGTGTTTTGCAACGGTGACACCGGCGCCCGCCGTCACAAAAGCCGTGGCTGTCGAGATATTGAGTGTTCCTTTGCCGTCGCCCCCCGTGCCAACGATGTCCATCGCGCCAGCGGGAGCTTTCACTGCATTGCATTTCGCGCGCATTACGGCAGCGGCGGCGGCGTATTCCTCGACCGTCTCGCCGCGCGTGCGCATTGCCATCAGCAACCCGCCAATCTGGCTGGGCGTGGCGGCCCCATCAAAGAGGATGCCAAAGGCCTGTTCAGCCTCGGCACGGGTCAAAGGTCGATCGGCCGCAGCACCGATCAGCGGTTTCAGAGCGTCGCTCATGCGGGGACTTTCATTTCGTTCAGGAAGTTCTTGAGCAGGGCGTGACCATGCTCGGACGCGATGGATTCCGGGTGAAACTGGACGCCGTGGATCGGCAGTTCTTTGTGCTGCAGACCCATAATCGTGCCATCCTCAAGCTCGGCCGTGATCTCAAGGCAATCGGGCAGGCTTTCGCGTTCTACGACAAGCGAATGATACCGGGTGGCCTCGAAGGGCGAGGGCAGGCCAGCGAATACACCTTTGCCGGTGTGTTTCATCGTGCCCATTTTCCCGTGCACGATCTCATGACAGCGCACAACCTTGCCGCCAAATGCCTGACCGATGGTTTGATGCCCCAGACAGACCCCCATCAGCGGTGTTTGCGTCTCGGCCGCGGCTTCGGTCAGGGCCAGACAGATGCCCGCCTGATCGGGATCACAAGGGCCGGGGCTGAGCAGAATACCAGCCGGGTTCATCGCCATTGCTTCCTGTACGTCCAGCGCGTCGTTCCGGCGCACGACCATCTCGGCCCCGAGCTCACCCAGATAATGAACGAGGTTGTAGGTAAACGAGTCATAGTTGTCGATCAGCAGCAGCATTTGGGCACTTATCTTCCTATGGGCATTTCGGGCTGGCGATGCAGTCCCTGAGCGCGGTATAATGTCGGGACATACATGCTCAGGCTTGTGCGGCAGCGTCAAGAGGACATACCCAACTTGACGCCGTACAGGTGAGCGTCGCGGAAGATGGCGTCTGGGCAGATGAGGCACGAAACAACGCGAGAGGCGAGATTTCGATGAGCGGATTTTACGGTGGAGTGATCGCCGGGGCGGTCTCGGTATTGGCACTGGGCGCGGTTCTTTCGCTGACAACTCCTTTGTCACGTAAACCAGATGTGACGGCAACAGCGCCCGAAGTGGCTGATACTCCGCAGCCCCTGGAGGCTGCGAAAGTTGAAGAAAGCAATGCCGATGCTGATCTGGTTGAGTTGCCACCATCCGGCCCTGAAACCCCCGATCTATCATCAGATTCGCTGGATGGCTTGGCAGGTATCGAGCTTGAGCCCGGTGCCCGTCCTGAGGCGGGTGGAGCACCGACCGTAGCCGAGGCACCTGCAGCGATCTCATCTTCTGACGTGACCGTTCAAACCGAAGCGCCCGCGGCACCGCCAAATCCACTTGCCGAACCGACCTCGCCACAACAGGAAGCCGAACCGGCAGCGCTCGCGGACGCTCCAGCAGCGCCTGCGCCCGAGGAAGCCCCGAAACCGCAGGTTGCGGAAGAAACGCCCAAGGAGGCCCCTCAGGTCGCTGCCTTGCAGCCTGAGATCGCGGATGTGCCGGATGCAGCTCCAGAGGCTCAGGAAGCGGAACCCGTGCCTGATGAAAATCCAATCGCGGTTGAGGGTGAAGAAGATACCCGCCCTGTACGTCAGCCGCGAGTATTGACCCTGCCGCAAATTGGCGGAGAGGGGGCCACAGGTTCCGGTTCGTTGATCGGCAAGCGTGTCGTGCCCCTAACCGAGAGGGATGACCCGCCCGTCGAACAAGCCGTGATTACTCCAGAAGTGGTGGCCAAGCCCATCGAAGCACATGCTGCCACCTTCGAAAACCCAGAATCCAAGCCATTGATGTCGATCATTTTGATCGATGATGAAGGGGCTTTTGGGGCCGAGGCGTTGCAGGATTTCCCATACCCGCTAAGTTTTGCCGTCAGCCCGTCTGACCCGAATGCAGCTGAAAAAATGGCCCGTCATCGCGAGGCTGGATTTGAAGTATTGGCCTTGGTTGACATGCACGAAGCCGCCAGTGCTCAGGACGCTGAGGTGTCGTTGTCGGTGTGGTTGGATCAATTGCCTCAAACCGTAGGCATTCTGGAAGGTGTCGGAAGCGGCATTCAGGGCAACCGAAAGCTGGCTGATCAGGTTGCGGCGATTGCCGGAGATACCGGGCGCGGGCTGGTGACGCAGGACAATGGTCTAAACACTGCGCAAAAGCTTGCAGCGCGCAACGGCATTCCATCCAGCGTAGTGTTCCGCGATTTCGATGGTGCCAAACAGGACCCCAAGATCATGCGGCGTTTTCTGGATCAGGCAGCCTTCCGCGCCGGACAGGAAGGTGCCGTGGTGATGCTGGGTCGTCTGCGTCCCGAGACGATCTCGGCTCTATTGCTGTGGGGGCTTGAGGATCGCGGCAGCCGCGTGGCGATGGCCCCAATTTCTGCCGTGATGATGAAAGAAGTCCAGCAGGGCGTTGCCGGATCGCTGACGGACGGGTGACGGCAGCGACCATCCGCCGCCCTACTAGCTGTTTCCGCTGCCTGTAAACCGCGCCGCATCCGCAGCCGCGCGGCGAATGGCGTTCGATTTATGGACGGTCTCCATGTATTCCGCTTCTGGGTCGCTGTCATAGACAACGCCTCCTCCAGCTTGGATATACAGTTTGTGGTCTTTCACAATGGCCGTCCGCAGTGCGATGCACATATCCATGTCGCCGCCTGCGCTGAAATACCCGACACCGCCACCGTAGATGCCGCGCTTTTCAGGCTCCAACTCGTCGATGATCTCCATCGCGCGCACTTTGGGCGCGCCTGATACCGTGCCTGCAGGCATCCCGGCAAAGAACGCGTCCAATGCGTCCTTGTCTTCGGCCAGTTCACCGACCACGTTTGATACGATGTGCATCACGTGGCTGTAGCGCTCGATGATGAACTCTTCGGTAGGACGCACGGTTCCAATCTTAGAAACACGCCCGGTGTCATTGCGGCCCAGGTCCAGCAACATGAGGTGCTCGGCGAGTTCTTTCTTGTCGGCCAGCAGGTCGATTTCGTTGGCTTTGTCTTCTTCGGGCGTCGCGCCACGCGGGCGGGTACCCGCGATAGGGCGGATCGTGACCTCATTGCCGAAGACACGCACCAGAATTTCTGGGCTTGCACCTACGACCTGAAAGCCGCCGAAGTTGAAATAGAACATGAACGGCGACGGGTTGGTGCGCCGCAGCGAGCGGTAGAGGGCAAATGGCGGCTGCGGAAAATCCTGTGTCCAGCGTTGGGCTGGGACGACCTGAAAGATATCACCTGCACGGATATATTCCTTGGCCTTTTCAACGGCTTCCATATAGCCCGATTTGGTGAAGTTAGAGACAGGAGCCCCAACTTCTATTGCGTCACCCAGATCGCGCGTCTCGGCCGGCATGGCACGCTCAAGATCACGCACGGCATCCATCACACGCTCGGCGGCCTGCGCATAGGCGGCTTTGGCGCTTTGGCCCTCGCTGGCCCATGCGGGCGACACCACGGTAACCTCGCCTTTGACGCCGTCCAACACAGCAATGACCGAGGGGCGCAGCATGATCGCATCTGGCAGGCCCAACGGGTCAGGGTTCACATCCGGCAGGTATTCCACCAACCGGACCATGTCGTAGCCCAGATAGCCAAACAGGCCAGCGGCGGCCTGCGGCAGGTCATCGGGAAGCGCGATGCGGCTTTCAGCCAACAAGGCGCGTAAGTTGTCCATCGGGTTGCCATCCTGTGGCTCGAACGCCTCGGCATCGAAGCGGGCTGATCGGTTCAAGGCCGATGTCTCGCCCTGACAGCGCCAAATCAGATCGGGCTTCATTCCGATGATCGAATAGCGCCCACGCACTTCACCCCCGGTTACCGACTCGAGCATGAAGGCGTCTTTCTGAGCGCCTGTCAGTTTCAGCATCAGTGAAACCGGCGTATCCAGATCAGCGGCGAGGCGGGTATAGACGACCCGATTTTCGCCCGCATCATAAGCGCGCGCGAAACTTTCGAAATCCGGGGTCAGGGCCATGTTCTGTCTCTTTTAGTAACTGGCCCGTACCGCGTTCAGCGCTTGCTGATCCAGCACAGGGCGTGCGCGTGTCTGGGCATTGCGCACATAGATGTCAAAGATGTTTTGCGCCAGCGCCTGGCTCAATTGCGCAGCCAGTGCATCCTGCATCTGGCGTTGCTCATCGGTTTCCGCCGGAGGTAGCTCTTCATCCAGACGCACGATCAGGGCGTTACCGTTTCCGGGAATGACACGCAGCTCACCAGGGTCCATTTCAAACACCTGAGTCATGAAGTCCACGGGAACATCTTCGAGGAATGCGGTACGTGTCAGCGCATTTTCGACGCGGAAGGGCAGGCCAGTGGCGGTAAAGTCGCCATCTGTTGCCAGCTGGGTCAGAACCGTGTTGCCCTGATTTTGCAGCGCTTTCGCAGTTTCTACCTGCAGCCATGCCTCGGCGACACGGTCACGGGCGCTTTCCAGAGGTTCCGGGCGCGGCTCTAGCACTTCATTCAAGCGCAGCGCAAAGATCGAACCATCTTCAAGGAACGCGACCTCTGGGAAATCACCTTCTTGCACAGCCTCAGCGACTGAGCGGAAGCCGTCATACGCGGCAACGCCATCGTCGCTTTGCTGGGTCCAGTCGATCTGACCCAGTTCCATCTCGGTCTCACCGGCCAGTTCTTCCAGTGTTGCGCCGCCTGCAAGCAGGTCGTTGATGTCTTCGGCCTGTGCTTCGATCTGACGGCGCGCTCGGTCGGCGGCGAGTTCTGCACGAAGTTCGGGTTCGGCGTCTTCGAAACTGACATTGTTCTCGGCCAGCGATCCATTGATCCGGAACAGGGCAGGGCCGAACACCGTGGGAAGCGGGCCGACCACATCGTCGATCTCGGCGGCAAACACGGCGTCGGCTGCATCGCCCAGATCTTCACGGGTGACATCGCCCAGATCAACATCGCTCAGCTCAAGCTGACGTTCGCGGACTAACTGTTCGAAATCGGCCCCGCCAACTTCAAGTTGTGCCAGCGCCTCGGTTGCGGATTCTTCGCTGGGATAGGGCAGACGCTCGACCAAGCGGCGCTCGGGTTGGAAAAATTCGTCAGCGCGTTGGTCGTATAGACGGCGCAGAGAATCTTCGTCCACTTCGATCGTATCGAGCAGCATGTCGGGCGACAGAATGGCGTAGGTCAGTTGCTTGGTGCGGGGCAGGGTGAACTGATCGATATTCTCATCGTAATATGTCTGAATCTGCGCGTCTGTGGGTTGGGCCACGGGCGTTTCGAGAAGGTCGGCTGACAGGGTCGCCACGGTAAAGCTGCGGCGGGCCAGCACATAGTTCGACAAAGCCTCGGTCAGAGTACGGGGCATTTCAACACCGCTCATGACCGCACCTTGCACGATGGTGCGTGAAGATTCTTTGCGCAGATCCGATTCGAATTCGGAATCGGTCATTCCGACCTGTTCCAGCTGAAAGCGATAGGCTTCGCGGTCGAATGTACCGTTTACACCTTGGAACGCCGGTATCTGTACAATCTCGTCCTGCAGGTTCTCGTCACCGATCGAAATGCCAAGCTGTCCGACCTCGTTATCGATTGCGGCCAGCGCGATCAGGCGCGAAAGGGCAAGTTGATCAAGGCCAAGATCATGTGCCTGCGAAATCTGCATTGCCTGTCCGGTTTGCGCTTCGACGGCCCGGATCTCGCGCTGAAGCTCACGAAAATACGCGTCGACCGAAACGCTTTCATCACCGACCTGCGCAACCGTACGCACGGTTCCGGTCAGGCTGGTGGCGCCAAAGCCCGCAAGGCCCAGCATCAAAAGACCCATGAGAATCCAGACAAAGGTTTTGGATAGGTTTTTCATGCCTGCGGCCATGGTGCCCTCTTGGTTTTGTCGGCAAATGTCTGCCCAGTCGGTTGCGGCCCTGAATACGATGCGTGCAGCCGGGGGGCAAGCTTAGAAGGACAAGCCCTGCAATCGGTCGAACAATTGCGCGATACCGGCGCGGTCAAGGTTGGCAAATGCTACGCGAACCTGCCGCTTTCCCGCGGAATTGCCCTCTGGCATGAACATGGTACCCGGCAAAAGCAGTATACCTGCCTCGGGTACCAGCCGTCGGGCCAATTCGTCGGAAGCGATGCCAAAGGGATGTTCGAGGTAGGCAAAGTAAGCGCCAAGTCCCAAAAGACGCCAGCCTTTGTCTTCAAGGCGTGGCATTCCTTCCGCGATGGCCGCTCTTCGGTCGAGAATTTCATCTCGTTCACCCGCAACCCATTGGGTCAAGTTCCGCATGCCCCAAAGCGCGGCAAACTGGCCGATCTGGCCGGGGCAGATTGCGACCGTGTCCAGAAATTTCTCGATCTCCGCCAAAAGGGCGGGGCTGGTTGAAATCGCGCCAACACGGTGACCGGTCAGGCGATAGGCTTTTGAGAACGAGTAGAGATGGACAAACGTATCGTCCCAACCCGATTGCTGGAACAGGTCATGAGGCGCGCCTGATCGGCTGTCGAAATCGCGATAGGTTTCGTCAACCAACAGACGAAGCCCCGTTTCCCGCGCAAGATCATAGAAGCGGCGCACCAAGTCCGAAGGGTATTCGACACCACCGGGATTGTTCGGCGTCACCAACGAAATCGCCCGTGTCTTTTCGGTGATAAGGGCGCGGGCCCGTTCCGGATCGGGAAGCAAATCATCGTCTGTGGGCAAATCAACGGCTTTTACCCCGGCCATATCCAGCCACATCTTGTGATTGAAATACCAAGGGGTCGGAAGGATCACCTCATCCCCCTGATCGGTAATTGCCGAAATCACGGCTGAAAAGGCCTGATTGCAACCCGAGGTGATTGCGATCTGATTCGCCGATACCTCAGCCGCATAATGTGCGCTGATCTGAGCCGCGAGTTCGGACCGCAGGTCATCGTTGCCCAGAACCGGGCCGTAAAGATGTGCGCTGTCCTGCTCGACCGCGAATTCGGCCATTGCTTGCCGCAGCGCTAACGGGGGCGGATCGACCGGAGCCGCCTGACTGACATTGATCAACGGACGCTCAACCGCGAACTCGACCCCGTCCAGCCAACGGCGTGCCTCCATCACCGGAGGGGCAAAGGTGGCGGCAGTGCGGGTCATTGTCATGGTGAGTCCGTGATTTCAGCGCTTATGAAAAACGCTTGATTAATCGGTGCCCCGATAGGGTTCGACATATTGCAGCGCCATGTCCCATGGGAAGAAAATCCATGTGTCCTGACTGACCTCGGTAATGAAGGTGTCTACCATCGGACGGCCCTTGGGCTTGGCGTATACGGTCGCGAAATGCGCTTTGGGGAACATCTCGCGCACCAGTTCCAGCGTTTTGCCGCTATCGACCAGATCGTCGATGATCAGAATACCGGTGCCATCACCCATCAGATCAGCATTGGGCGCTTTGAGAATTTCTGCTTCGCCCTGCGCCTGATGATGATAGGATTTCACGCTGACGGTATCGACCGTACGGATATCCAGTTCGCGGCTGACGATCATCGCGGGGGCCATGCCGCCACGTGTAATTGCCACGACCGCACGCCAAGCGCCATCATTTGGTCCTTGCCCATCCAGACGCCACGCAAGAGCGCGCGAGTCGCGATGAATCTGATCCCAGCTGATGTGGAAGCCTTTTTCGTGTGGCAGGCGGTCCTTGGCGCTCATTGTCTATTATCCTTTTTCAACGTCCGGCGCGTCGACGGCCTTCATTCCGACGATGTGATAACCTGAATCCACGTGCAGATTCTCACCTGTCACTCCGCTGCTGAGATCAGACAGCAGATACAGGGCCGATTTACCAACATCATCGATGGTCACATTCCGGCGCAGGGGCGAGTTATACTCGTTCCACTTCATGATGTAACGGAAATCGCCGATGCCGCTGGCCGCGAGCGTCTTGATCGGGCCTGCCGAGATCGAATTCACGCGAATGCCGTCTTTGCCCAAATCCTCGGCCAGATACTTTACGGATGCCTCAAGGGCGGCTTTTGCAACACCCATTACATTGTAGTGTGGCATGACCTGTTCAGCGCCGTAATAGGTGAGGGTGATCGCACTGCCGCCTTCGTTCATCATTTTCTCCGCGCGCTGCATAACGGCGGTGAAAGAGTAGACCGAAACATCCATCGTCAGGTTAAAGTTCGCGCGCGATGTGTCGACGTAGCGCCCGCGCAATTCGTTCTTGTCAGAAAAGCCAATGGCGTGGACGACGAAATCCAGTTTACCCCATTTCTTTTCCAGCGCGCTGAAGAGTTCATTAATTGATTCTTCGTCGCTGACGTCACAGGGCAAAACGATCTCGCTGCCCAACTGCGCCGCCAATGGATCGACGCGTTTTTTCAGGGCGTCCCCCTGGTAGGAAAAGGCCAGCTCGGCCCCGGCGTCGGACAAGGCGCGGGCGATACCCCATGCGATTGATTTGTCATTGGCCAGTCCCATGATGAGGCCGCGTTTTCCGGCCATCAACTGATTTGACATCTTCGGTTCTCCGCCTGTCGTCGCATTGTGTTCGGTTGGTTTATGCCATTGATTGTCCTGCTTCAAGGCCATGCGCTCTTGCCCGCAGCGGGTTCTCGCCTTAGGGTCATGTTAATTGTTTCCTGGGGATGGAAATGAACGAGCATAATGGCATCTTCGCCGGGGCTGATCCGTTTGAAATCGCGGATCGGTGGCTGGCCGAGGCAGAAAAGACCGAACCGAATGATCCTAATGCGATTGCTTTGGCAACCGTGGACCCGGAAGGTTTGCCGAACGCCCGTATGGTTCTGCTGAAGGAAATCGAGAAGGACGCGTTTGTTTTCTATACGAACTATCACAGCGCCAAGGCTCAGGAGTTGGACAGCGCCCACAAAGCGGCTTTTGTGATGCATTGGAAATCTTTGCGGCGACAAATCCGTGTTCGTGGTACAATCACCAAGGAAGATGGGCCGCAGGCGGACGCATACTACGCCTCGCGCTCGCTCAAAAGCCGCTTGGGTGCTTGGGCGTCGCACCAGTCGCAACCGCTGGAAAGTCGTGCATCCCTGATGGCCGAAGTGGCTAAAGTGACCGCAAAGTTGGGTACCAACCCGCCTCGCCCTGAATTTTGGGGGGGATACCGTGTAACACCTGTCGAAGTCGAGTTCTGGGCCGATGGTGCCTTCAGGTTGCATGACAGGTTTCAGTGGAAGCGACAAAATGTCGATTCCGACTGGCAAGTGCTGAGGTTAAATCCATGACGTTCGCGTTGCGTGAAATGCAACTGTTTGCAGACAATAGCTTTTTTCAGCTTGAATTTGCGAGCCAAAACATAAACAAGAAACCCTTAACGACTTGCCTATCGTAATGGGAAAACAGTGCCAGAAGATCTGAACAGCATGTACCGCGTCCGTGGACACGTAAAATGGTTCGATCCCGCCAAGGGATACGGATTTGTTGTGTCTGACGAAGGCGGCCCGGACATTCTGTTGCACGTCAACGTGCTGCGAAACTTCGGGCAAAGCTCGGTCGCGGATGGCGCCGGCATCGAGATCATGACCCACAAAACTGATCGCGGTGTTCAAGCGGTCGAAGTGATCAGTGTTGACCCGCCTGTTCGCGCGGAAACCATGATGTTGGCCGATTTTGCCGAGCTTGATCCAACCGTGATCGGCAGCGCTCCGCTTGAGGCTGCGCGCGTCAAATGGTTCGACAAGGGCAAAGGGTTTGGCTTTGCCAATGTTTTCGGCAGCAGTGAAGACGTATTCCTGCATATTGAGGTGCTACGTCGTTCTGGGTTGGCAGATCTGCAACCGGGCGAAGCGCTGGCCATGCGGGTCATTGATGGCAAGCGTGGAAGAATGGCCGCGCAGGTTCTGGCCTGGGAAGCGGCCCTGAACGACTAGGTTCTGAATGATGAGAACGGCTTTCGTACTGGCGCTCCTGAGTTTTTTGATTGGCGGGATCGCGCGGGCTGAATGCCGTCCGGATCGTGTCGAGCTTCGAAATGATCTGGCAGAGGTTCGCTTCGACGTTGAACTGGCCATCACACCGAAAGAGCGATCGCGCGGATTGATGTTTCGCGAAAGCATGCCCAACAGATCTGGTATGTTGTTTGTTTTTGATCCCCCTCAACCTGTTGCGTTCTGGATGAAGAATACCCTGATTCCGCTTGATATGATCTTTGTTGATCGCGCGGGCACTGTGACGCGTGTGCACGAAGGTGCAATTCCGGGGGATCTGAGCCCAATCGAAGGCGGCGATTCGGTTTATGCAGTCTTGGAAATCAACGCTGGCCTAGCCGAGCGTTACGCCATTCGGCCTGGATCGCAGATGCGCCACGAAGTTTTTTCGCAAGGTCCTGCAATTTGGCCCTGTTAGGGCTTTTCAAATCAGATCGGCACGTTTAGGAAGGCGCACGGTCCGGGGCGTGGCGCAGTCTGGTAGCGCACCTGTTTTGGGTACAGGGGGTCGTAGGTTCGAATCCTGCCGCCCCGACCATTTTTCCTCTACACTGGCGTTCCGCCATAGTCGGTGTAGAGTTTGGAAAAATCCCTGTCCAAATCTTTGCTTTCAATAGGTATTCTAAGAGTTGAACCATCTTTCTGCGGAACCAGAAAGTACAACTCTGCGTCCACGCGATACCCGGCCTGATTCTTGGTCGAGCTCAGTCGCGTTACGATTTGCGGCAAGTTCTGCGGATAGCCGTTGAAGCTGAGAATCAAATACGCCGTTGCCTCGGGCGGCAAGGTCTCGCGGCATTCAAAGATGCTCGCGGTGGTCTTGATATACTTGTCGCCCGGCCCCGCGCAGTCGGTCCTGAAGGAATTGAAAAGGTTCTGCGGATAACCGTCGAATTGCGCGCTGCGAGATGCAGGTGGTGCTTCCTGTGATGTGCAGGACACGATTAGCGCCACAATAGTTAACAATGAAATCAAACGCATGTAGAGTAGATTTCCCATCCAGAAATGTCGTGTGATTTCAAGTATGGCACGCGCTGCGATGTCGTGACGATGATTCTCTGAACATGTCCTTAACGCGGGATCGGTTGATCAATGGCCTCTAACTGTGGCGGAAAACACGAGAAATCACTCTGACACATCAAGGCGGAATGGGCTGGTCGTCCGGGACATGTCTGTGGAGGAATCGCGATGCGGCGAAATTCCGCCGGTTCAGCAAAACAGGTCAAGCTAAAAGATTCCATAAATGACCGAAAAAGCCCGTTGACCAACTATGGGAATATACGTCAGATTGTATGGGCCGAAAGACGAGCCACTAAATCTGGTAGGCAATGACCGGAAAAGGCATCGGGCGAGGGACGGAAAGCATACCACTATGACGTAGACCGTATTCGCGGTTCTGCGCTGTTCTAGGCAGCGTCCGGTCCCTTGCGTCTCAAATTCGTCGGTAGTGCGGGCGGCACCCCGCAGCATCAAGATTTAGTGCCGGGACTTGAAATTTGGACAGATCGAAGCTGGGGCAGCGGACATGAAGATTGAAAGAAAATTCACCAAACCGGGACAGGATGCATATGGCGATCTGGATTTTGTGTCCGCAATATCCGAGATTCGCAATCCGGATGGCACAATCGTGTTCCGTCTGGACGAGATCGAAGTGCCTGCAAAATGGAGCCAGGTGGCTAGCGATGTCATCGCACAGAAGTACTTCCGCAAGGCCGGTGTTCCTTCCAAGCTGAAGAAGGTTAAGGAAAAGGACGTTCCCGAATTCCTGTGGCGATCGGTTCCTGCGGAAGATGCTGAATTTGATGGCGAAACCTCATCGAAACAGGTTTTTGATCGTCTGGCCGGCGCGTGGGCTTATTGGGGCTGGAAGGGCGGCTATTTCTCGACTGAAGAGGACGCGAGCGCCTATTTTGACGAGATGCGCTATATGCTGGCGACCCAGCGTGCAGCTCCGAACTCGCCGCAGTGGTTCAACACCGGTCTGCACTGGGCATATGGGATCGATGGCCCGGCGCAGGGGCACCACTATGTTGACTACAAAACCGGCAAGCTAACCAAATCGAAATCCGCTTATGAGCATCCGCAACCGCATGCGTGCTTCATCCAGTCGGTCGACGATGATCTGGTCAACGAAGGCGGCATCATGGACTTGTGGGTGCGTGAGGCGCGCCTGTTTAAGTATGGCTCGGGCACCGGAACCAACTTCAGCCATCTGCGTGCAGAGGGTGAAGCGCTTTCGGGTGGCGGCAAGTCTTCGGGCCTCATGGGATTTCTCAAGATCGGCGACCGCGCCGCTGGCGCGATCAAATCAGGCGGTACAACCCGTCGAGCAGCAAAGATGGTAATCGTCGATGCAGATCACCCGGACATCGAGCAATTCATCGAATGGAAAGTGATCGAAGAGCAGAAGGTGGCCTCGATCGTTGCCGGATCGAAGATGCACGAGAAGATGCTGAACGGCATTTTCGAAGCCATCCGGTCTTGGGACGGCTCTGCCGATGATGCCTATAATCCAAACGCAAACGACGCCCTGAAAAATGCGGTTCGCGAAGCGAAAAAGGTCGCGATCCCAGAAACTTACATCAAGCGCGTTCTGGACTACGCCAAGCAGGGCCACGATAGCATTGAATTCCCGACCTACGATACGGACTGGGATTCGGAGGCTTATAGCTCGGTCTCGGGCCAAAACTCGAACAACTCGATCCGGGTGACCAATGCGTTCCTGACCGCAGTTGAAAAAGACGCGGATTGGGAACTGATCAACCGCACCGACGGCAAGGTTGCTCGTACAGTCAAAGCACGTGATTTGTGGGAAAAGGTCGGCCACGCCGCATGGGCCTGTGCCGATCCTGGCATCCAGTTCCATGATACTGTCAACGAATGGCACACTTGCCCCGAAGACGGTGAAATCCGCGGTTCGAACCCGTGTTCGGAATACATGTTCCTCGATGACACTGCCTGTAACCTGGCGTCGATGAACTTGCTGACCTTTTTCAAGGACGGTGAGTTCCAGGCGGCGGACTATATGCACGCCTCGCGTCTGTGGACCCTGACGCTGGAAATCTCGGTGACCATGGCGCAGTTCCCGTCTAAGGAAATTGCGAAACTCTCTTACGATTTCCGTACGCTGGGTCTGGGTTATGCCAACATTGGCGGTCTGCTGATGAACATGGGTTACAGCTACGACTCGGATGAGGGGCGTTCGATCTGTGGCGCGCTGACCGCGATCATGACCGGTGTGGCTTATGCGACCTCGGCAGAGATTGCAGGCGAGCTTGGCCCGTTCAAAGGATATGAGCGCAACGCAGACCATATGCTGCGCGTCATCCGCAACCACCGTCGTGCGTCGCAAGGAGTGACCGAGGGGTATGAAAAACTGGCTGTTAAGCCGGTGCCTCTGGATCACGACAATTGCCCGGATAAGCGTTTGATCGATCTGGCCATGTCAGCTTGGGATGAAGCGCTGAGCCTCGGCGAAAAGAACGGTTATCGCAACGCGCAGGCCACAGTTATCGCACCAACCGGCACCATCGGTCTGGTGATGGATTGCGACACGACCGGGATCGAACCGGACTTTGCTCTGGTCAAGTTCAAGAAGCTGGCCGGCGGTGGTTACTTCAAGATCATCAACCGCTCGGTGCCTTCGGCGCTGGAAAAGCTGGGCTATTCCTCGGCTCAGATTGAAGAGATCGTGGGTTATGCGGTTGGTCATGGCACCATCGGCAACGCGCCGGGGATTAACCACACCTCGCTGACCGGTCATGGTTTTGGCCCGAACGAGTTGGCAAAAGTAGATGCCGCACTGGAAAGCGCGTTCGACATTCGGTTCGTCTTCAACCAGTGGACGCTGGGCGAGGACTTCTGTACCGGTGTTCTGGGCATCCCGGCGACCAAGCTGAATGACCCGACTTTCGATTTGCTGCGCCATCTGGGCTTTACCAAGGCGGATATCGACGCGGCCAACGACCATGTTTGCGGAACCATGACGCTGGAAGGTGCGCCGCATCTGAAGGAAGAGCATTACGCCATCTTCGACTGCGCCAACCCGTGCGGTAAAAAAGGCAAGCGTTTCCTTGGGGTTGATAGCCACATCACCATGATGGCGGCGGCGCAGAGCTTCATCTCAGGCGCGATCAGCAAGACGATCAACATGCCGAATGACGCGACCATCGAGGACTGCCAAAAGGCATACGAACTCAGTTGGTCGCTGGGTGTGAAGGCGAACGCGCTATACCGCGACGGCTCGAAACTGTCGCAGCCTCTGGCCGCGGCACTGGTCGAAGATGATGACGAAGCGGCGGAAATTCTGGAAAGCGGTTCGACGCAAGAAAAAGCTGTCGTTCTGGCCGAGAAGGTGATCGAGAAGGTTGTGGTCAAGGAAATGATCCGCAGCCATCGCGAGAAACTGCCGCATCGCCGCAAGGGCTATACCCAAAAGGCGATCGTTGGCGGCCACAAGGTCTATCTGCGGACTGGCGAGTTCGAAGACGGCAAATTGGGCGAGATTTTCATCGACATGCATAAGGAAGGCGCTGGCTTCCGGGCGATGATGAACAACTTTGCCATCGCTGTGTCGGTTGGCCTGCAATACGGCGTGCCGCTGGAGGAGTTCGTCGACGCTTTCACCTTCACCAAGTTCGAACCGGCCGGGATGGTGCAGGGCAACGACTCGATCAAGAACGCGACGTCGATCCTTGATTACATCTTCCGCGAACTGGCTGTGTCCTATCTGGACCGCACCGATCTGGCGCATGTCAAACCCGAAGGCGCAACCTTCGACGATCTGGGTCGCGGCGAAGAGGATGGTCTGTCCAACGTATCGGAAATCAGTGAAAGCGCGGCGACCAAATCCTTGGAAGTGCTGAAACAAATCAGTTCAACCGGCTATCTGCGCAAACGACTGCCGCAAGACCTGATGGTCTTCAATGGCGGACAGGCTGACGTGACGGGTATGGCGGAAACCGCAGCGACATTCGAAGCACCCGCTGAGACGGCGGTTGCGACCGGAATGGACGCCCGTACCAAAGCCAAGATGCAAGGGTACGAGGGCGATCCATGCGGCGAATGCGGAAACTACACGCTGGTGCGCAACGGCACCTGCATGAAATGCAACACCTGCGGCGCGACAAGCGGGTGTAGCTGAGTTTAGCGCCCCGGCAACCCGGGGTGCAGGGGTCGGATGCTGCCACAGTAACCGGCCCCGACGAATACGAAGCAAGGCGCTGAGACTTACCATCGATGCCTTGTTTCACTCGGCCGACATGCCCGTGTCGGCCGGGAACAGGGTGGGGCGGAATATTTGCTCCCTCCCACTCTCTCACGGGACGGGTGCGCTCGTCCCATGCGCAGTCCAGGCCGCAGGCAAAAAAACACCGGGCGGTCAACGAAATGAGCCTGGAAGGCGAAACTGACAGGGGGCTTCGGCCCCCTCTCTTTTTTCAACCCCGAGTCGTGGATTTGAGCAGGGCATCGCCGGATCATCCTGTTTGGATCGGGCAAGAGTTGCCGAAACCTGTCCTGGCCATTTCGCCCGGCAAGCCTCCGCAAATGCGACTCAGTCAAACACGCAGAGATTGGCTTGAAAGCGACCATATCAATCTGAGCGGGTGACACGCCTTCAGGATGGCCTTTTTTTGGCGCTTGTCCGGACGCAAACACTCAAGAAAACGCAATCAGGAGGCATAACATGAAACCGCAAATTCTGGCCCTTATCTCAACCTTCGCACTTGGCCTGCCGACATTGGCCGTCGGCCAAAGCGCCGCCGATACCAACGGCGACGGAGTACTGACGATCGATGAAGTTCAGGCCGTCGTGCCTGACGTTGATGCCGAAGGCTTTGCGCAGATGGACGCAAACGGCGACGGTGCGCTGGATCAGGATGAGATCACCATCGCTGAACAAGCGGGCCTGCTGCCGTCGTCCAACGGCTGATCAAGCAGGAATGCTGGCGGCCCGGAATATCCGGGCCGCTTATTTTTCAGCGGCTTACGCGGGTAAGTAAATGTTGAATTTGCCGCGAATTTCCGCGTCCAAAAGCGGGTCGAATCTGGCCGGGGATGGTACGGCGAGGATCTCTTCCTTCCGCTTCACTGCCTTTTCGATCAGATCTGGTTTGCCAAGCTCAACCCATTCCTTCGGAGATGATCGGTCACCAAAGGTAGGATAGACGTAATCTGCCTGCATACGGCCTAGCGTCGCATCGGTGCCAAGATAATGCCCAGGACCACCCATGCAGACTTCGGCCATCTGATCCAGTGCCAGCGTCTCGTCCGTTACCTCGATTCCGCGCACACAGCGCTGTGCCTGTCCGATCAGGTCATCGCTCAGGATCAGGCTCTCGTGGCAGAACCCCAGCAACGAGGCATGCATGCCTGCGGCTTCATACACCATGTTCAGTCCTGACAGCCCAGCCATGACGTTCGAGCACATTTGTTCCCACCCGGCCTGCATGTCGGGCAATTTCGCGTCCGATGCACCAGCTGCGGCACCACCGGGCAGATCGTAGAACTGGTGCATTTGCGCGCAGCCAGCGGTTAGCAGAGCTTGTTCACCCGAGCCGATGGACATTGCACCCGTGCGCAGGTCCAGACCAAAAGGCCAAGTGCCAAAAATCGCGGGAGCACCGGGCTTTACGGCGTTTACATAAACCAAACCCGCCAGACATTCGGCGGTGGCTTGTGTGATCGCTCCGGCAACGGTCGAGGGTGCGGTAGCTCCTGCCATGCCTGCAGATAGCAACAATACCGGCATTCCGGCCTTGATGCATTCTTCCATCACCTCGCAGCTTTCGGTGGCGAATTTCATCGGAGGCACAACGAAGCAGTTGGAATTGGACATGAAGGGCCGCTCGCGCCACTTGTCCTCTCCGCCCGCGATCATGTGCAGCATCTCGATGGCGGGGGCCACATGGCTGGGCTCCGTGAACGACGTACCGATATGTTTGAACGTGCCTGAGGTGGTGGCGTAGACCGTGTTCAGATCCATCTCAAGGTTGTCGGCGATATCTCGGCACACCATGGGGCGTTGAACAAAGTGAATGTTTTCAAGCTGTTCACAGATGCGAGTCGCGTCATGCAGGTCCTGCAGGGTCGAGTCGCGATATTCCTGCCCATGCACGTCGACCATGCTGACCGCTGCGCCTGCGGTGCCATAATGGACACGCGTTCCCGACAGCTCCAGATCTGATTTGCCGTCCCGGCTGTGCAGAGTGATCGAGCGATTGGCCTTGGCGATTGTGTCCTCGACCAATGCGCGCGGAAAGCGGATGCGGCCATCGTCGCCCAAGGTGCATCCCGCAGCCACGAGATAGTCGATCCCACTTTGTGGCGCATCAGCAAGGCCGATGGTTTCCAGAGCGGTCAGAGCGGCCTCGTGGATGCGTTCGATCTGTGCTTGGGTCAGAACCTTCAGGGTTCCGCCCTCCATACCAGGCCTAATCGGGCGAAGATGTTCCGGAAGAGCTGACGCACGGGCGGCACGACGCGCGGCGCGGCCACCGCTGCGGGATGAGTTTCGGGTTTGTTCGTTCATGTGTGTGTCCGGTCAAAAAAGTACGTTGTGGGTGAGTGTACTTAGACCAGTGCTGGCCGTCCTCGTGCCGCACGACCGCGATCCGCACCAATGGTGCGGCTGACCAGCCGAATCTTCCAAACTTCGTTATGCATCAACTTCCTCAGTCTGATGCGCCCATTGTTTCAATGCACTTCTGGACAATCTGTTCTGTTTGCGACTTTGGACTAATTTTATTGGGTCGTCAGTCAAAATGAACTGGGCGCAAATCCTCGTGACTAAATGTTTTTTTCCAATAGCGGTAAGAATCTGTTAATCTGCACGTAGTTATTTGGATTTGTACCTTAGGTTTAAGTAAATACTGGGGTTAGCTGATCAGCAGATCGCTGCCTCGGGGATGCGCCCAAACCGGCAACGGATGTTTGGAGGTCTGCATGAAGTCATTACTGGCCGCACTCGCCGCAGCACTGATAACAGGTGCAGGGCAGGTTGTGGCAGAAGACTGGACAGGCGCGTACGCTGGTTTCAGCTTTGGTTATGCAGATGTTGATGGGTCCGGAGGGGCAGGCGGAAGCGGGGGCAGTTTTGGCCCGCTGATCGGATACGACTATGATTTTGGAAATTTCGTACTTGGCGGTGAGTTGGAATATAACCGCCTGAATCTTGATCTGGGACAATCCGAAGGAAGCCTTGATAGTATGTCGCGATTGAAGTTGCGCGGCGGCTACGACTTTGGATCAGCCCTTGGCTATGTTGTCTTGGGAACCGCGCGGGCCAGTACGTCGGGTGACAGTGATACGGCAGCCGTTTACGGGATCGGTGTTGCCTATCCGCTTGGCGATCGGTTTGTAATCAGTGGCGAAGCGCTGCGGCAGAACTTCGATGATATACCGGAGTCTGGTCGAAGCCTCGACGCAAATGTGTTCAACTTGCGCACCACATTCCGCTTCTGAAACTCGGTGGTCGATTGTCATCCCTCTGCCAATTGAGCGGCAAATTCGCATAGGGTCTGTAGCGATGTGACGAATTTCTCGTCATCGATTGTCATGGCCACGCGGATGTGACCTGCGGCGGCAGAACCAAAGCTTTCACCGGGCATCACAGCGATGGCATGCGTGTCCAGCAGCGCATTTGCGAACACATCACCGCTAAGACCCGTAGCCCGGATATCCAGCATCAGATACATCGCGCCTTGCGCCGGTATTAAGGTGACGACCTGCTGCACAGCCAGCACTTCAATCGCCAGAGCGCGGCGGCGGCGAAACGGCGCGGCAATTTTGTCTTCGAGAGGTTGTCCCACGCTCAGCGCATAGTTGGCCGCATCCTGTATAAAGCCGGGCACACCATAGGTTGTGTGTGTTGCCAAGTTGATCAGGTGGTCGATCACGCCTTCCGGAGCAACGATCCACCCACAACGCGAGCCAGTCATGGCATGAGATTTCGACATTGAACCCACGACCAGAGTGCGCTCAGCCATGCCGGGTAGAGCGCGAGGTGACAGGTGTTCACCCTCCCAAACCTGCGTATCGTAGACTTCATCGGAAATCAGCCACAGATCGCGGCGCTGACAAACCTCGGCGATGGCAGAAAGTGTTTCGGCGGAATAGACCACACCAGTTGGATTGTTTGGGGAGTTTATCAGCAGCGACACCGCCCCGCCTGCCGCGCCATCGATATCGGAAGCGCGAGGTTGGAACAAATCTTCGGCGCGTGTTTCTATGCGTTTGGCTACCGCTCCAACGCCACGGATCGTGCCGGGGTAGGTGGCATAATACGGATCCAGGTAGAGCGCGATATCGCCCGGATCGCAAAGCGCGGTGTGCGCCGCAAACAATGCGGCCTGACCGCCAGGGGTGATGATAACGTTGTTGCGTGTGGTCGCTACACCTGTTCGCATTTGGACACGGGCGGCCACAGTATCACGCAGCAGATCAGTGCCCGGAACCATCGCGTATCCTGTGTGCCCGCTGCGGGCCGAACTTTCCATGGCCGACAATATCGACTGATCGGTCCGAATGTCATGCTCGCCGATCGTCAACTCGGTGACGGCATGGCCTTCGGCAATCATCCGACGCGCGCGGATGAACACCTCCCAGCCGTCTGATCCACCCTCGGTCAGATGCGTAATGCGATGCGATAGTTTCAAGGGATTCTCCCGACCGGCTATGACGCCGAATGGGGCAAAGCACAGCAATTTTGTCAATCAGCTTCGCGGCGGCAAACTCGCCTGTATCTTCTTGGTCAGCGATGCACGGACGATATCGTATGAGGTGATCAGGCGATGTTGCATTTCGTCGGCGGCGGTTTCCCACGGCAGGCGAACCCAGCTGCGGTGAAAATACGGGGCCTTGGTGCCAATCCCTGCGTCGATCAACATCTGCGCGGTCTCAATGTCGGGTGTCTTGACCGATACACCATCCCCGACCGAACCGACGCAGGCGAACATCTTGCCGCCAACTTTCCATGCGTCGTGGCCGCCACCCCAAGGGTCCGAAAGTTCGGCACCGGGCAGGTCTGCGCATACGGAATTGACGTAATCACGGGTCATGGTGGGCAGACTGCCTCTGTGGAGGTTGAAACTCAAGGCTTGGCTCAGCATCAATCCCGTGCTAGGCAAAGCGCATGAACCGGAAAACTTGCATCATTATCTGCTGCATTACCTGCTGATTTCTCAAGCGGGCCGGTTTCTTTCGTTTTCATCTCTGAGACAAGTTGCTAAGCCCGCGCCAACGCGTGACGTATATGCTGTTTCAGGAGCACGACCCGATGACGACGATCAAACTGCACAACACAAGGACTCGGACGAAAGAGGATTTCGCGCCGATCGATCCCGATAATGTGCGGATGTATGTCTGTGGTCCGACGGTCTATGATCGGGCGCATCTGGGGAACGCACGGCCTGTGGTTGTGTTCGACGTGCTCTATCGTTTGTTGCGGCATGTATACGGTGCTGATCACGTGACCTATGTGCGCAATTTCACCGACGTGGATGACAAGATCAACGCCACCGCATTGTCGCGCAAGAAGGCTGGGGCTGACGGGTCTTTGGAACAGTTGGTGCAGGAACGTTCGGACGAAACCATCGGCTGGTATCTGCACGACATGGGCGCGCTGGGGGCGTTGGAACCCAACGCGATGCCGCGCGCCACAGAGTATATCGCGCAGATGATTGCGATGATCGAAGACCTGATGGCCAAGGGGCACGCTTATGCTGCCGAGGGTCACGTGTTGTTCGCGGTGGACAGCTGGAAGGAGCACTATGGTGCGCTGTCGGGGCGGTCGGTTGATGACATGATCGCCGGGGCGCGGGTCGAGGTCGCGCCTTACAAGAAGAACCCGATGGATTTTGTGCTGTGGAAGCCGTCGACCGATGAGTTGCCCGGCTGGGACAGCCCATGGGGCCGGGGGCGTCCGGGGTGGCATATCGAATGCTCGGCCATGAGCTATGAATTGCTGGGCGAGAGCTTTGATATTCACGGTGGCGGCAACGATCTGATGTTCCCGCACCACGAGAACGAGATTGCTCAGAGCAAATGTGCCCACCCGCATGGTGAATTCGCGCGTGTCTGGATGCATAATGAGATGCTGCAGGTCGAGGGCAAGAAAATGTCCAAATCGCTGGGCAATTTCTTCACCGTTCATGATCTGCTTGAGCAGGGTGTGCCGGGTGAAGTGATCCGGTTTGTGTTCTTGCAGACCCATTATCGCAAGCCGATGGACTGGACCGAGAAGAAGGCGCGCGAAGCCGAGGCAACATTGCGCAAGTGGCGGGCGTTGACAGCGGGCATCGAGCCCGCCGCCACCGCGGCACCTGCGGTCATCGATGCGCTTGCGGATGATCTGAACACGGCAGGTGCCATCGCGGAACTGCATCGTTTGGCTGCAGATGGTGATGCTTCGGCTTTGCTGGCAAGTGCGCAGCTGGTTGGACTGTTGGGGGACGATATGGGCGCTTGGGCCGAGACCGCTTCGGCTAATCTGTCGTTTCATGCAGAAAAGCTGGCCGCTGCGCGCGCGTTTGCGATGCAGAGCAAGGATTTCTCTGAGGTTGATCGTCTAAAGGCGGCATATATCGCCGCCGGGCTTGAGGTTCGGATGAGCAAGGATGGTGTGGAATTGGTGCCCGGCGCCGGATTCGACGCCGCCAAGCTGGAGGAGGTCGAATGACCAAGGAACGCCTTTACCTCTACGACACCACGTTGCGCGACGGGCAGCAAACTCAGGGTGTGCAGTTCTCGACAGCCGAGAAGGTGCAGATCGCGCAGGCGTTGGATTCGCTGGGGATTGATTACATCGAAGGGGGTTGGCCCGGAGCGAACCCGACCGACAGTGCGTTTTTTGAAAGCGCGCCTGAGACGTCGGCCTGTATGACGGCGTTTGGAATGACCAAACGCTCGGGCAGGTCGGCTGAGAATGATGACGTTCTGGCGGCTGTAATGAACGCGGGAACACCAGCCGTTTGTCTGGTCGGGAAATCGCACGATTACCACGTGACCCACGCACTTGGTATCACGCTGGAGGAAAACACCGAGAACGTTCGCGCCTCGGTCGCGCATATCGTGGCGCAGGGGCGGGAGGCTCTGTTTGATGCCGAGCATTTTTTTGATGGCTACAAGGACAACCCGGAATATGCGGTTGAAGTCTGCCGCGCTGCGCTCGATGCAGGGGCACGGTGGGTGGTTCTGTGTGACACCAATGGCGGAGCATTGCCGGCAGAGGTCGGTCGGATCGTATCCGAGGTGATTGCGGCCGGTCTGCCGGGGGATCGGCTGGGCATTCATACGCATAACGACACCGAGAACGCAGTAGCGTGCTCGCTGGCTGCAGTCGATGCGGGGGCGCGGCAGATTCAAGGTACGTTGAATGGGTTGGGAGAGCGCTGTGGCAATGCCAACCTGACCGCTTTGATCCCAACGCTGATGCTGAAAGAACCCTATGCCTCGTGCTATGAGATCGGAGTGATGCCCGAGGCGCTGGCGGGGCTGACGCGCATCAGCCGGATGCTGGATGATATTCTGAACCGAGTGCCCAGCAAGCAGAGCGCCTATGTGGGCGCGTCGGCTTTTGCGCATAAGGCCGGGCTGCATGCCAGCGCGATCCTCAAGGACCCGACAACCTATGAGCATATCGATCCGGCAAGTGTTGGAAATGCGCGCATCATTCCGATGTCGAACCAGGCTGGGCAATCGAACCTGCGCAAACGTCTGACCGATGCGGGATTGGCCGTAGAAGCGGGCGATCCGGCGTTGGGACGTATCCTTGAGCGGATAAAACTGCGCGAGGCCGAGGGGTATTCCTACGACACCGCGCAGGCTAGTTTTGAGCTGCTGGCGCGGGATGAGCTGGGGCAATTGCCCGAATTCTTTGAGGTCAAGCGCTACAAGGTGACCGTTGAACGCCGAAAAAACAAATACAACAAGATGGTCAGCCTGTCCGAGGCGGTTGTTGTTGTGAAAGTGGATGGCGAGAAGAAGCTGTCGGTCAGTGAGTCGTTGGACGAAAGCGGTAGTGATCGCGGTCCGGTGAACGCGCTCGCCAAAGCTCTGGCCAAGGATTTGGGGCAGTATTCGCAGATACTGTCGGATATGCGGCTGGTCGACTTCAAGGTGCGCATCACTCAGGGCGGGACCGAGGCGGTCACGCGCGTGATCATTGACAGCGAAGACGGGCAAGGGCGGCGCTGGTCTACGGTTGGGGTGAGTGCGAACATAATTGATGCCTCGTTCGAAGCGCTGCTGGATGCGATTCAGTGGAAACTGGTGAGCGATTGCGCCCCGCAGTCAGCGGCCGCCGAATAAGGTGGAGTTCGACGACGACATCAAGGCTTGTGCTGCGTTGGTTCATCGGGCCGATCCCGATCGCTTTATGGCTGCCATGGCCGCGCCAGTTGAGGCACGGGCAGTTTTGTTCCCGATTTATGCGCTGAACGTCGAGGTGGCCCGTGCCCCGTGGGTGACGCAAGAGAGCATGATCGCTGAGATGCGGCTGCAATGGTGGCGCGATGCCTTGCAAGAGATTGCCGAAGGTCCATCTGTTCGTCGGCACGAGGTTGTCACACCTGTGTCGCGCGTGATTTCTCCGCATCTGGCAGCGCTGCTGGATGAATATGTGGCCGTAAGGCGTTGGGATATCTATCGTGATCCGTTCGAGGATGAGGCGCATTTTGACGCCTATATTGCCCATAGCGCTGGAACATTAATGGTGGTGTCGGCGCAGGCTTTGGGTTCGGCGGATGAAACTGTTCTGCGTGAATTCGGATATGCAGCGGGGATCGCGAATTGGCTGCGCGCAATTCCCGAGCTTGAGGCACGTGGGCGCATTCCTTTGCTGGACGGAACCCATGACGGGGTTCGGGCGCTGGCGCAGAAGGCTTTGGACCGATTGGCGCAAGCGCGGTCCACCCGCAACGAGATCTCGGCACAAGCACGGCCTGCGCTCTATGCGGGGTGGCAGACGGAATGGGTGTTGCGGACTGCATTGGCCAGACCGGACCGGGTGGCCGCAGGTGCGTTGGCTCAGGGTGAAATCCGACGTCGGTTTACCCTGATGAAAACGGCAGCGACCGGGCGCTGGTAACGTCAGACGGTTTGTGGGTCCGAAGGCCTCAGAACCAGCCACAGCAGCGCGCCACCTGCAAGGGTCAGCAGCGGGATCATGGCGAGGTTTACGGCCGTCCAACCCTCGACCGCTGAACCGCCCGAGCAGTTCATCAATCCGCCAGAGGCAAGCGAGGCCAAAGTCACGCCGCCAAACACCAGCAAGTCATTCAGGCCCTGCATTCGCCCGCGTTCGTGCACTTCATGCGAGTCTGCCAACATGCTGGTGGCGCCAATGAAGCCAAAGTTCCATCCGATGCCAAGCAGGATCAGGGCGACGAAAAAGTTACCTAGATCAACACCTTGCAGGGCGACAATGCCTGCACCGCCAAGGATCGCCAAACCGAGAGCTACGATCTTTTCGACCCCAAACCGCGCGATCAGGTGGCCGGTGAAGAAGCTGGGAATGTACATCGCCAGTACGTGGCTGGTGACGATATCCGCGGCATCTCCTTCGGTATATCCGCACCCGACGACGGCCAAAGGTGTAGACGTCATTACAAGGTTCATCAGCGCGTAGGAAACCATTGAGCAGATGATCGCCACTGCGATGCGTGGAGTTTTCAGCAACTCCAGCCGTGTGCGACCTTTGGGTTCATCTTCGGTCGGTTTCGGCGGAGTAGGGATGTCGAGAAAGAAGAACAGGGCTGAGCCGATTACGTTGATCGCGATCACCGCCAGATAAGTGCCCAAAAACGGGACCACATACGCCTGCGAGGTCAGCTTGACGATCTGAGGGCCGATGATCGCCGCCGCAAGCCCTCCGGCCATGACGTATGAGATCGCCTTGGGCCGAAATGCATCAGAGGCGGTGTCTGCTGCTGCAAAGCGATAAAAGCCATGTGCGCTCATGTATATGCCGGTCAGGAAGCTGCCGATCAGGAAGATCGGGAACGAGCCGAGATAAAGGCCGTAAGCCCCGATAACGCCCCCTGCGGCACCTGCGGTTGATCCCACAAGAAACCCGGCACGGCGTCCCCAGCGTTGCATGATGGCTGAAATCGGCGTTGCCGCCAGCATTGAACCCAGAACGATCAGTGAAATCGGCAGCGTCGCAAGGCAAGCGTTGCTGGCCAGCGATTGGCCTGCCAGCCCGCCGACGATGAACATCATCGGCATCTGCGCGCCTAAAATCGCCTGCGCCGCCACCAAAACGGCAACGTTGCGTTTGGCCTGACTATCGTCAGGGGTGGCAGCGATCATTGTCATGGGCGAATGGTTATCTACGATTGAGACTTGGCACAAGCGGGTTGCATATGCGGCACATCCGCCTAACGTGCGGACAAGGATCACTTATCGGAGAGCGCATGTCCGTCGGACGCATCATCGAAACACCGGACAGCGTTACCGAAGGGGCCGAGTGGTTGGCTGAGGCCTGCCCCCGGATGGCTTATGCGATGGAGCAAACCGGCCCCCTGCCACTCAGGCGCAAGCCTGACGGGTTCGCCCAATTGCTCAGCGCGATTGTCAGTCAGCAAGTCAGCGTGGCCTCGGCAAACGCAATCTGGAAGAGGCTGCAGGACGCAAAACTGACCGGTCCGCGCAAGATTATGTGGGCCACTGATGATGATCTGCGCGCTGTGGGTCTCAGCCGTCAGAAAATTCGCTATGCCCGCGCCTTGGCTGAGGCGCGGATCGATTACAAAGCGTTGCGTGATGCGCCAGATGACGAAGTGGTCGCAATTCTGACCGAGGTACCGGGAATCGGTGTCTGGACTGCCGAGATTTATGCGATGTTTTCGCTGGGTCGCGCCGATGTGATTGCACCGGGCGATCTGGCCTTACAGGAAGCTGCACGCATCCTCTATGAATTGCCAGAACGACCAAAAGACAAAGAGTTACGCCAGATGGCTGAAGCATGGTCGCCGTGGCGATCGGTTGCGGCGCGGGTGCTGTGGGCCTATTACCGGGTCGCAAAAGACAGAGAAGGGATCAGATGACACGGGTTTTGAACGCGCTCAGGAAAGAGCCGGTTTCAGGCGACACACGCTCGGTCGTGGTGTTTGTGCATGGTTATGGTGCAAACGGGGCCGATCTTTTGGGGCTGGCTGATCCGTTGGGCGAGCATCTGCCGGATACGTTGTTTGTAGCTCCGGACGCGCCTGAACAGATCATCGGTATGCCCAACGGTTTCCAGTGGTTCCCGATCCCGTGGATTGATGGCTCATCCGAGGAGGAAGCCCGACGGGGTATGGAAATGGCGGTTGAGGATTTCAACGCGTTCCTTGATGCGCTGATGGTGGATGAGGATGTCCTGCCAGAGCAGGTAGTGCTGTTCGGTTTCAGCCAGGGCACGATGATGAGCTTACATGTAGCCCCGCGCCGCGAGGACCCAGTGGCCGGGATCGTAGCGTTCTCGGGCCGTTTGCTGGAACCTGATTTGCTGCCAGACGAAACCGTAAGTCGCATGCCGATCCTGCTGGTGCATGGCGATGCCGATGACGTTGTACCGCCGCAATCGTTGCCAGAAGCAGCTGAGGCACTTCAGGCGGCCGGGTTCAAAGAGGTTTATGCCCATATAATGAAGGGCACCGGCCACGGGATTGCTCCGGATGGCTTGAGTGTTGCGCTGGCCTTCATGCGGGATAAGCTGAGCCTCTGACTTGCGGGGCGATCTAAGGAGAGCATGATGCTGATCGTGACAGGAGTGGTCGAAGTTTCAGATGCAGCGGTCGAGATAGCCATTGCTGCCGCGCAGGAAATGGTTGCGGAAACTCTGAAAGAACCCGGATGCCTGATCTATGAATTCAGTCAAATCCTGGGTCAGGCGACCCGCTTTCGGGTCTATGAGGAATGGCAGGATCAGGCCGCGCTTGAGGCCCATTTCGCGACCCCTCATATGGCTGCTTTTCAGGCGGCACTTGGTGAGGTCGGCGTTGTCTCTAGCGAAATCTACCGTGTGATCGGGGGCGAGAAGCAGCCGCTTCGCTGATCGATCACTCCCAAAGCCTTCCTTCCGAGAATTCGACCGAGTTGCCTGCAGGGTCTCGTACATAGAGCGACCGGGCTCCGTTGGGCCAGTCGAACTCGGCATCGACAGGGATGTTCCAGTCCAACAGATGCTTGCGCATCACGGTGATTTCATCGCGGCTCAGGACAAGGCAAACATGGCTGGGACCACGCGCCCCATGCGGTGGGACCGGCAGATCAGGGTTGCCTGGCGGTTTCTCGGTTTCGCTGGCATTGAACAGCAACAGGACGGACCCGCCGATCCGATAGAACACATGGCGGTCGGTGACGCGCTGGATTTTCTCTAGCCCCAATATCTGACCATAGAAATCCTCGGCCGCATCTAGATCGTCGACATACAGCGCGGCTTCCAGGATGGCAGACGGGGCAGGGATATCCGGAGTTACCTTCATGCCCTAAGCCTATCACATCACGCAGTTTTTGTCACCGGCGCGGGCGGCGGTCCCGCTTGCGCGACGGTGCTGCGTCAACAGCTGGCATCGGCAGGCTTTCCCACTGACCGGGATCAAGGCCGTCCAAAGTCCAATCTCCAACACGGGCTCGGATCAGGCGCAGAGTTGGGTGCCCGACTGCGGCTGTCATCCGGCGAACCTGACGGTTGCGGCCCTCTTTTATCGTCAGTTCAACCCAACTGTCGGGCACCGTTTGGCGAACCCGGATCGGCGGGGTGCGTGGCCATAGCCATTCGGGTTCGTCAATCAGCCGCGCCTTGGCGAGGCGCGTCAAACCATCCTTAAGTTCAACACCTTCCCGCAACGCCTTTAGTGCCGCTGTATCGGGAATGCCTTCGACCTGAACCCAGTATGTCTTAGGCATCTTGTGCTTGGGGTCTGATATCTGCGCCTGCAATCGCCCATTATCAGTCAGCAGCATCAAACCCTCGCTATCCCGGTCCAAGCGTCCCGCAGGATAGACACCGGGCAGGTCGATGAATTCCGAGAGCGTGCTGCGGGGCGAGTCAGAATTGGCGCGGTCGGTGAACTGCGGCAATACATCGTAAGGTTTGTTGAAACGGATGAACCAGGACATGCCCCGCCATAGCTTGCAGACCACATCTGCGCAACCTGTGGATAAGTGTCACTTATCTGTTACGTATTCGGCCTAACCAATACCCGAGATGTTGTGTGAACTCGGCACTTGTCAGAGATTTAACACGATATATAGTCAACTTAAGGCCGGGGCGGGTGTTCCCCGCTCTGATGTCACAAACGGGCAGTACAGAGCGAGGAGCGATTCTGTTATGGACGGAGACTTCAGGACCGAATTTGTCAGGGAAACCGGTGCGCTCAAGCATCATCCGGCATTGGTTTTGAACGCCGATTACAGACCTCTTTCCTACTACCCGTTGTCTTTATGGCCGTGGCAGGAGGCGATCAAAGCTGCCTGGCTGGACAGGGTGGATATTGTTGCGGAATATGACGAGGTTGTCCGCAGTCCCAGTACCGAGATCCGAATACCCTCGGTCGTTGTCCTGAAAGACTATGTAAAACCCAGAAAGCGCGTGGCCTTCACGCGCTTTAATTTATTTTTGCGGGACGAATTCAAATGCCAGTACTGCGGCAGCCGTGAAAACCTGACCTTTGATCATGTTGTACCGCGCGCTGCGGGCGGGGTCACAAGTTGGCAGAATGTCGTTGCAGCGTGCAGCCCGTGCAATCTGCGCAAGGGCTCAAAATCCCTGCGACAAGCCAGAATGTCTCTGAATAAACCGCCGCGTCAGCCGGATGCTGAGGCTTTGCGCAATATCGGTCGGAAGTTCCCCCCGAACCATCTGCACGAAAGCTGGATCGACTTCCTCTACTGGGATGCCGAACTGGATCAGCTATAAACCCTAGCGCGCGCGCCAGGCTGCGATCCAGATCAGGACCAGACCCGTCGAAATCAATCCATTCCAGCCCGCCATGGAAATCCCGAACATCTCCCACGGGATGTCATCGCAACGCACGAGCGGGGCGGACATGATCTGATCCATTAACTCTTCTGCACTCAGGCCGCCGATATCACCAGATGTGCAGGTCGATGGGCCTTCCCACCAGCCTTGCTCGACCCCAGCATGGTAAAACCCTATTCCCGCCGTTGTGGCCGCGGCCAGAGCGCCTAGTAGGGGCAGGGGGCGGACGCCCGGGAAGGCAAAGGCTAGAGCACCAAGAATCACTGCGACACCATGGGGATACCGCTGCCAGATGCACATTTTGCACGGCGCGAGCCCACCGATGTATTGAAAGCCCCAAGCCCCAAGTAGCAACGCGGCCGAGCCGGATGCGGCAACCAGAACCAGAAGTCTTTTGCGCGTCATAAGTATTTCACCACAAGAAAGCCGCCAAACAGCAGGATTATGAATAGGGTAAACATCAAACCCAACCGTTTTTCGATGAAGTCACGGATTGGTTCCCCAAATTTCCACAGCAGCCCGGCCACAAGAAAGAAGCGCAAGGCGCGCGCCAGGATCGAGGTGGCTATGAACGTCCCAATCGGCATCCCGGTCCAGCCCGACATGATGGTGATGACCTTATATGGGAAAGGCGTCACACCAGCCGCCAGCACGGCCCAGAAGCCGAAATCATTGAAGCGGGTATTGAATTCTTCCATTGCGTGGGCTTTGCCCATGGCTTCCAGAACAGGCTGCCCAAGGCTTTCGTAAAAGAATGCCCCAATTGCATAACCCAATATCCCACCCAGCACCGAGGCAACCAAGGCGACCGTCGCGATCAGCCAGGCCCGCGACGGACGCGCAAGGATCATGGGAATCATCAAAACATCGGGTGGGATCGGAAAAAACGAACTTTCGACAAAAGCCACAACAGCCAGCGCCCAGAGCGCATGAGGATGTTCGGCCAGACGAATGGTCCAGTCATAAAGGGATCGCAACATGAAGAATAAGTATCCTGGTAACCGCTGCGGCAAGCCAAACCATGCACCCGACTGACCGTCAACCTCCTTCGATGAAACATTCAGAGCAGTGGTTGTTTTTTGCCTCTGGACCTTCTCTCGGTAGGGCGCTAATCCAGTGTTCGTGGCCCAAGTGGCGGAATGGTAGACGCAGGGGATTCAAAATCCCCCGGTAGTGATACCGTGCCGGTTCGAGTCCGGCCTTGGGTACCAAAGTAAAAACAGTGAGTTAGGGGAGCCGGCTCGCTGTTTTTTCTTTTGGGGACATTTACTTTGAATTGTTTTGATTCATCAACGAGTTTGCTTTGAATGCACGAGTCATATCGCCATTTCTGGACAAGCCGTGGCTTCACAATTCTAGGTTTATGCAGATATTTCACACTTCCATAACATTTTCTGGACGGTCGGTTTCGGTATTCAGAATGGGTGCTAATCACGCGCGTTCCAGCGCTCGATCCCGCCAGTGCGATATTGGTTGAGGCAACGCGCCATTGTCCACTAAATCGCGGAACTCTGAAGTAGTCACATCCAGCAATTCTTAATAGTTCTGATGCCCAGTCGCGCGAGATGGCGGCTTTGTAATTGACCTGTGGGTGGGACCCGCTGCGTAGAACGCAGCGGGCAGAGCGTTAGCTACACTTTTGCTCGTAGTAGGCATCAAGTAATTCAATGATCCACTTGATGATAAATTTGGTTGCACCGTTCGCCTTTTCTTTGATCTTTTCCAGAACCACTCGTACCACAGGCCACGCATCGCAAAAATCGATACCTTTTACCTGTTCTGGTTGCCCTAGATCGAGTGAGTTCAAATAGGCTTCGATCTCTTCGCGGCTCACTTCAACGCCATTAGCCATTTTCAATTCCTTTCAAATAAGTGTGTGTAACAGGCAACGCCCGAATTCGATTAGTTAAAAATAGTTTTGTTGAAACGGGCGAAATTGCCGTGTTTTGAACACTAGTGGATTTGATCGAATTTTTCAATTTTCCGCACAACCGCATGAGCGAAATGGAAAAATGTTTGGCTTGCGCCTCGCTCAGACCAGACAGCTATTGCAAGTCTTCTGCCTATTCCTTGCGTGTTTTGTTAACGTGTTATGACATAGCGATTTTTCTGATTCCCTCGCCTCCCATCGATTAATAATATGTGCAATCCTGACCGGGTGTTTATCGCACTCAGGATAGCAGAGTATGTTATAATACGACGAGGTTCAGTGTCGTGAAACTGATCTTCAGCTCCGACATCAAATACCAGCAACGTCCTGCAAACAGCTCGGGAATATCACTATGATGTGTGGGACGGCTCGGCGTGTTGTTTCTTGTGTTTCTGAATATGACCAGGAGTGGGAACTGGATTTCTACATGGTCTCGAATTTGAATAAGTGGGCTCTGGGTATTGCATGACCCTGAACAGCAAGCTCTGACCCCGTTTGGGGACATCCGCTAGCTTGAAAGAACACGAAATTTCAACTTCAATACCCCGTCATCTCAAGATATCCGCGTCCTGTGTGGCTACCTGTGATGGTGATTGGGCCTTCCCAGTATTCGAACCGGGTTCCCATCCAAGCCTTCGGGCTTATGGCATCGACTTCAACATCGATCCCGCGATCCGGCAACGACACCTGCCATTTGATCGGAACGTCACGTTGTGCCACGCGGGCGGTTTCAAGGGGTTCTAGCAGTACTGAGCCGTCAGGTAGGGGGGTCGTTTGCCCATCAGGCTCAATCCATGTAGCGGCCGTGAAATCCCCTCGATCCCCGCGTAGGCGGAAGGCCATCAGCTTGTCACCGTCGTCAAAGCTGAGCGAGAACCAGTCCCAGCCGCTTTGATCTTCGGCCAAGGGTTGCGAAGACCATTCGCGATCCAGCCAACCCTGGCCGGCGACTTCGACATCTTCGTTGGGCAGGTGGAGCGTGCCCTCGACCGAGTAGAAGGGTTGTGAATAGTAATAGCTGGCCTGACCATCGGCGGATTTCACCGAATACCCCTCGGCCCCGTGAAACACCAATGGGCCTTGGGCCTTCAGAGTCAGATCATACCCAAAGTTTGATCCGTTTGCTGTCAGGCTCAGGGTTTCCAAATCATCGCCGCGCATGTGCCATTCATCGATCCATGCCTCAAACGGTTGGGCCGTAACGCCAGCCTGTCCGACACCGCCGCGAGAGAGTCGTTCGGCGAAATAGTGTGTTTCTGGGGTTGTGAGCGCGGCATGGCCCATCCAGATCTGTGGGTTTTGCCAGCCGTCAGCTTCGGATGGTTTCAGTGCCGAACGGAACAGGGTCCATTGTATGCCATAGTCGCGGCCCTCTGCGTCTTTGAGGTTTGCCGTCAGATACCACCATTCAATCCGATAATCAGGATGGGCGCCGTGATCTTGCGGAAACTGAAAGCTGTAGTCCGGTTCAGGACGCGTAAAGCCATCCGCATTGCCGCCCAACCCGGCATAACCCTGCGCCCAACCGGTAATTGGAAGGAGGATGAACAGAATGAAGGCTTTAACGTTCATTGGCAAAAACCCTCAACAGCGCAGCAGGTGGCAGGCGGAGCAATCGTAATGCGGGTAGGGCTGCTGCGAGCACGGCGGCAACCAGAGTCAGCAGGAACAGGCTCAGCCAGTCAGTTGGGAACAAATACATGGGCAAGCGCCATCCGAAGGCCTGCACGTTGATCACGGCCAGCAGCACCCATGCCAATACAAGGCCCAATGGAAGGGCAAGACAAGCGGTCATCACCGCAAGCAGGACACTGCGCAGAAGCTCTAGCTTGGCCAGTTGCGCGCGCGTTAGACCCAGCGCCCAGACCGGGGCGACCTGAGGCAGGCGCTGGGTCCACAGTGTCAGCAAGCTGGTGAGTATCGCGAACCCCGCAACGCCCAGTGTCAGCACATTCAGCGCTGAGGTGACGACGAAGGTTTTCTCAAAAACAGCCATCGATTGCGCTTTCATAGCGGCCTGCTGCACAACTGCCGATGGGGGTAGGTCAAATTGGTCACGCAGCGCCTGTGCCAGCTCCGAGGCTTGATCCGGTATGACGCGGATGCCGAAGCGGCGTGTATCCGTATCCGGGGCAATCTGATCTAGCATCGGCATAGCGACTATGGCCTGACCTGTCGGGTTCCCGTAATCGGAATAGACACCTGCAATCGGCAAGCTGTGCTCGGGTGTGATCGAGATGGTATCTCCAGGCCATAGATCCGCGCGTCGTGCGAGTTGCTCGTTGATGAGTACGGCGCCGCGATACAGGACGTTGTCCCAGACGTCGGGATCCTTGGCGATCAGTGGCCAGTTGTTGCGATAGCTATCGTGATCAACAATCCCGTACAGAAACAACGGCCCGGTCTCGTGCGGCAATTCGGTGCTGCGAATTGGTAGGACAGCTGACGCCCTTGGGTCGAGCCAATCGATAAGGGCTGCGCCTTGTGCATTGTCGGCTGCGGTCACGTAAAGTTCGGAGGTCAACCGTTGATCGAGCCAGCCAGTAAAGGTGAGGCGGAAGCTTGAAACCATTGTGCCGACGCCGATATTCGCGGCGAGCGCCAGCAGCAAGGCCATCAGCGCAAGTGACAGACCGGGCAATTGCGCCCGCATGTCCGCGAGCACCCATTGACCAACAGGCGTGCGGGCCCGGCGCAGGCACAAGGTCAATATCCCTGACAGTGCGAGCGGCAGCAACAAGGCCGCTCCGGTCAGCATCCCGGCAAGCAAGGCAAATCCTGCGATAAGTCCGCCGATTGTGAAATATGCGATAAAGCCCACTGCTAGCAGGGCTAGGCCACATGCGCCTGTAATCTGGGCCGAGGCTTTATTGCCACGCCAAGCTTGTAAGCCCGGCCCTGCGAGGATGGGCATGCGCGAAAGTCGCCAAAGAGCGTGGCCACTGGCCGCCAACGTGCCGCCTGTTGCCATCGCAAGACCTGCGGCGACCCATTGGGGGCGTAATGACATCTGCCCGTCGATTGTTGCCCCGTAGAGGCCGCGCAACGTGGCGGCGACATCAGGCAACAAGGCTCCAGCCAGAAAATACCCCAGAATTAACCCGAACAGGCCACCGATCAGGGCCAAGAGAAGCAATTCACCCAGAACGATCCAGATCAGGTCCCGCATGGGAAGGCCCAACGCCCTTAATGTACGGATAGTGCCACGCCTCTGCGCGAAGGCGAGGCCGACCGTTCCGTGAACGATGAACAGGCCGACGGCGAAAGACAGCAAGCCGAAGGCTGAGAGGTTCAGGTGAAAGCTGTCGGTAAGCTGCGCGGTATCCAACTGGGCCGAGGGGCTAATGCGTTGAAGTTCAGGCGTAAGTTCTGACAGAGATGGGACCCCACGGGGCTGATTGGGCAAGATCACCAGACGGGAAATCTGACCGGGACGGTTCAGAAGACGCTCGGCCACTCCAATATCGGTGAGCACCAGATCAGCTGGCAGCGCGGTGCTGGAAAGTACCGGTGGGAAGTCGTCACTAGATTGAAACAGCGGGGCCAGGGCGGGTGACATCAGCAGCCGCCCCGGAGCTGTCAGCATATCAGCTGGGTCGGGGGCATCCGCGCCTTGCTCGATCTGGGTGATCGCGGGCAGGACAGGGTAGGCCACCAAATCCACCCCCATCAGACGTACGGAACGGTCCTTGATGCGCAGCGTGCCTTCTAAGACGGCCGCCACTTGCCAACCTGCGCGCCTGAGCTCGGCGTAGCGGGAAAGAGGGATCGTGGAACCGGAGGCGCGCAATTCGTCGAATTGTCCGATGGCAAGCTGGGTGCTGGCGCGTTCATAGCTCGCGCGCGCTTCGGCATTGATGGCTTGCACGGCCGACCACAGACAAGTTGCCAGCGCGATACCCGTCAGAAGCGTCATCAATTGCAATGGGTGCATCCGCCAATGGGACACCAGCGCCAGGACCGCAGCGCGTGTCATGCGATATGCCCGCCCGTCAGGTGGGCACGTCGGTCGAGACGGCTGGCGATGTCATTCGAGTGGGTGACCAGCAGGAGCGCAGCGCCGGTCTCGGCAACCAATGAAAGCATCAGGTCCAGCACCACCGCACTTGCTGTTTCGTCCAGATTGCCCGTCGGCTCATCCGCTAGCAGCAATCGTGGTCGGATCGCCATGGCGCGTCCGATGGCAACCCGCTGCTGCTGTCCGCCCGAAAGGTTCTCGGGGTAGCGGTCTTGCAATTCGCTCAGGCCAAGGCGCTCGGTCAGGTGGACAACCCAATCCGGGTCGTCCCGACCCGCAAGTCGCGCATGGATCGAGAGGTTCTGGGCAACGGTCAGCGACGGGATCAGGTTGAACTGCTGAAAGACCAGAGACAGGGTGCCGCGACGCAATTCGGCGCGTTCCGCATCATTCAGGGCCGACATGGCGCGCCCGTCCAGAGTAATCTCTCCGCCATCAAACCCATCCAGCGCCGCCACCAGATGCAATAATGTGCTTTTGCCACTGCCACTTTCTCCGGTCAGCGCCAAGGTCTGCCCCTGTTCCAGCGTCAATGAAACATCGGTCAGGACAGGTCGCCCACCGGGATAGGATTTTCGAACGTGATCAATTGATAGCAACATGCAAACTCTCATCTGGTCCCGTCACAATGTGCAACGCGGCGCGCCAGTGTCCAGAGCCGAGATCGGTTCTATTCGCCGCAGCCTTACGCATCGCATGGGGTTGTCGGCAACGCGCGAAACCCCCATGCTGGCACAGTTTTCAGCGATCAGAACAAAGGCCGTTTACATGACATTGTCGCAACAAATCATTTGGGGCAGCTTCTATCTGGGTATTTGTTTTCTGATCGAAATCATGCTGCTGACATGGTGCGTTCTGGTCATCCGAAAACTGGTCGCGAAATGGGAGACACGCAGCACTATCCTTGCAACCGCAGGCCCGATCAGCGTGGCGCTGGTGTTTATCGTACTGACCCATACGGTTCAGGTCTGGATCTGGGCGATTGTCTGGGTGTGGGGTGATGTGCTGCCGGATTGGAATTCGGCCCTCTATTTCTCATTGGTGACGTTCACAACGCTGGGTTACGGCGACATCGTCTTGGGCGAAGGGCTGCGCATCTTCGGAGCGTTTGCATCGGTCACGGGCCTACTGGCCTTTGGGCTGTCAACCGCGTTCCTTGTGGCCCTCATGACGCGGGTGTTTGAAGAACGGTTCCTGAACTAGAGGATCGGTGCAAACAACCGTGCAAGCGGCGCACCAAAACGGATGTGGAACGGTTGCTGGGGCAAATTGCGGGTCAATTCGTAACTTGCTTCAAAATCGGTTTCCAGCATTGCGGCAACGGCCTCTGCTGCGCGACGGTCAAAGAACAGGGCCATCGCTTCAAAGTTCAGACGGAAAGATCGGTTGTCCAGATTGGTGGTGCCAACGGCGGCCAAGGTATCGTCTACAACAAACGCTTTTTGATGCATGAAGCCGTCGGTATAGCGAAACACACGGGCGCCACAGTCTCGGATTTCGTCGAAATAGGCAAAAGCGGCCAGCCAGGGCAGACGATGGTCGATGACATCCGGCACGAGTATTCGTACATCCACACCACGCAACGCCGCGTGCTGTAGCGCGGTCATGATGTCGATGTCGGGCACAAAATAGGGCGAGGCGATCCAAAGCCGTTCTTTCGCCTCAGAAATGGCCGCAAAGAACATCATTGCGCCGGTTTCTGTTTCGTCGCCCGGGCCCGTTGCCACCAGCAGCGCATTCATGTCCTGATCAGATTCAGTTCCAGCCCAATCGAGTTGGTCGATCAGGTCTTCGCTGCGCGCCCAGTGCCAATCCTCGGTAAAAATCAATTGCAGTTGCCGTACTACGTGGCCGGTCATCTTGATATGCGTGTCCCGCCAGCGACCGAACCGAGGGCTTTGCCCCAAGTATTCAACGCCGATGTTGTGACCACCGATAAAGCCGACATCGCCATCCACGATCACAGTTTTTCGGTGGTTGCGATAGTTCAGTTGAAACCGGAAATTGGGCCCGCGTTGTTCGCGGGGATCTGCAACATCCACACCGGCCTGGCGCAGCGTCTCAAAATAGCTGGACGGCAGGCCATAGCTACCCACCGCGTCGGTCATGAACCGAACATGTACGCCACGCTTGACCGCGGCGATCAGCCGGTCCCGCACCCTTCGCCCAAGATCATCATCCCGGACGATGTAGAACTGGATCAGAACGTAATTCTCGGCCTTATCTATGGCGTCGAGAATGGCATCAAACGTAGCTTCGCCGTCGATCAGCAGCTCGGCTCCATTACCACGTGAGACGGGCAAATGGGCCAACGCTTCAAACGCGCGAGGATTGACTCGCATCGTTTGAGGGTCGGGTTTCGAGAAATCGGCAAAGGTCTTGATCCCTTCGACGACGCGCTCACTTTCTTGCCGAGCGATCCGGTATCCTCTGAACCGATGGTGACCGAGGAACAGATACAGCGGCACGCCAAACATCGGAGCCGACAGTAGGAACACAACCCAGCCTACCGCGCCTTGAGGTGTGCGTGCAGTCTGCGCAGCGCGAACTGCAAAGACGACCGCTACGCAATAGAGTGAAAACAGAAAAAACGAGACGAGTAATGTCCACATCGGGGCGCAGCGATCCGGGTTGCTTAGTTTGCCCCAGTGTAGATGCGGGACCAGTCGTTGGCCATATCAACAATGACCCATCCCATATCCGGGCCTTTGTCCAACCCATCGACCAGACGCCCGATCGGACTTTCGCGATCATAGGCCCATTCGCGATCCGCATCAGTGTGATGGATCAAAACGCCCAGCCGTGGCCCGTCGCCTGCGGTGGTCCATTCTAGCATGGCAAAATCCCCGTCCGAGTTTCCCCCGGCAAATATGGGGCGCTTGCCAATGGTGCGCTCGATATTGATAGGTTTGCCTTCTTTATCATCGATGAAGGCGATGCCGGGGGCCTTGTTGATTACAGGCGTGCCGTCCACATTGTCATACGTGGTCTCACCATAGGTGCCCAGAATCTGTTCGGGCGGGATGCCATATGCCTGTTCGGCGAAGACACGCATGAAATGCAGGCCTCCGCCTGAAACGATATAGGTTTTGAAATCCTCATCCCGCAGGTAGCGCAACAGCTCGACCATCGGCTGATAGGTCATCTGGTCGTAGGGCAGATCGGTCTCGGGATGTCGTGCAGTGTCCAGCCAATCCGCCACCGACGCCTGAAATACTTCAACGCTGCTGCCGGAATGCGATGCGTTGACCACTTCGATCAGAGCGTCGTGCCCGCCGTCCAGAATGGTTTTCAGATCACCCTCAGCAGCCGCTTTCAACGCTGGGGTCGATAAGATCGATGGGTCTTGTTTAGCAAGCTCTGCCAGTTGGTCCATGGCAAATATGAACTGAAAATAGACCGGTTGTTCAGCCCAGAGCGTGCCGTCATTGTCAAACACCGCAATCCGGTCGGCGGGAGTGACATAGAGTTCATTCGCCGGGTCGCTGACCGCGTCAACAAAGTCGATGATCTGCTGTTTTGATGCCGAGTCGGTCCAGCTGGGCAGGGGGTCTGCGAACGCCACAAGGGGGACGGTGGCTATAAACGCCGTGAGTTTGAGAAATCTCATGTAATAGCCTCTGATACTGGAAAAAGGGGCCGCGCTTTAAGACGGCCCCTGTCTTGTTTTCTAGTTCGAAGTCGGTGTGGCCAATTTCTGCATCACCTGATCCAGGCTGAAGCTCGCCGCCTTCTGACGTGGTGGGAATTCTTGGAAAGTACTCAGGAAACTCGCCACATATTGCTGCGCCGGTACTAGGAAATACACTCGGTCGATCATCCAGTCGTAGTATGTGTTGGATGTACGGTATCCACGCTCATAAGGGTCGCGGCGCAAATTCACGATGATCGGCACGCGCAGTTCTGTGAATGGTTCCATCCATGCGCGCAGGGTGGCCCATGCTTTTTGCTCCAAAAAGATCAGCTTCCAGTCGTCAAAACGCAAAGCGGACAGGTCGCCGTCATCCGTGAAATAAAAGATTTCACGGCGGGGGCTTTCAGTGGTCTCACCGGTCAGTAGCGGCAAGATGTTGTAGCCATCCAGATGCACTTTGTAGTCGCGACCCATGGCAGGTGAGGAATAGCCGGCTTTCAGCTTTTCCTTGATTTCGGGGTCGCCAGCGACCGCCAGATAGGTGGGCAGCCAATCCATGTGATGCACGATTTCGTTCGAGATCGAACCCGCTTCGATCTTACCGGGCCAACGCACCATGGATGGTACGCGCCAGCCGCCTTCCCAGTTGGTATTCTTTTCGCCCCAGAACGGTGTCGAAGCGGCATCCGGCCATGTGTTGTAATGCGGGCCGTTATCGGTGGAATAATGAACGATCGTGTTGTCGGCGATGCCGAGTTCGTCCAGCAGATCAAGCAGTTGGCCGACCTGAATGTCATGTTCGATCATGCCCGCCGTGTATTCATCGGCCGGACTACCTAGGATTTCGTTGGCTGTTTCGCGCATTTCTTCCCCGACATGAGTGCGGAAATGCATCCGTGTGCCATTCCACCAGACATAGAATGGTGTGCCGTTCTGGTTGGCCTCACGAATGAACTCAACGGCAGCTTCCAGGGTTTCCTGATCCACCGTTTCCATGCGTTTGCGTGTCAGTGGACCGGTGTCTTCGATGGGGCCGCCTGCGCTGGACTTGATCACACCGCGCGGACCATAGGCCTCGCGGAACGTGCGCCCGTCGGGCAGAACCGCGTCCCCGGGATAATCTTCATGCTCGGGTTCTTCTTCGGCATTGAGGTGATAGAGATTCCCAAAAAACTCATCAAATCCGTGATTTGTCGGCAGATGCTCATCCCGGTCGCCCAGGTGGTTCTTGCCAAACTGGCCGGTTACGTACCCATGATCCTTAAGCAACCCTGCAATCGTGGGGTCTTCGATCTGCATCCCTTCTTTAGCGCCAGGCAAGCCAACCTTGGACAGTCCAGTCCGGAACACCGATTGGCCCATGATGTAAGATGAGCGGCCAGCTGTACAGGATTGCTCGCCATAATAATCGGTGAAGATCATGCCTTCATCGGCGACCCTGTCGATATTGGGGGTCTGGTATCCCATAAGGCCCATTGTGTAGGCCGAAATGTTGGATTGGCCGATGTCATCGCCCCAAATGACCAGAATGTTGGGTTTTTGATCCTGCGCCCATGCGGGCAGTGCGACCAGAACGGCAATCGACGCTGCTGCGGTACGGCGCAGTCCGATACGCCAGCTTTCCAAGAACCGGGTTGTAGTTAACATGTTTTACTCCTGAACTTGTGGACAATTTGTCCCTGTGAACTATCTGAGACTTGTGTCCAGAATAGGATTAGTTGCAGTCGTTAAGCATTGGATATCCCGCGAAAATAGCCAGATTGCGGGATTCGTGTGTAAGTAATGTAGGCCAGTGAGCCTGATTGAAATTTATCATATGATGAAGTTTAAATATATAGATGGCATTAATTGAAACTGATCTAGACGCGCTGCAGGAAAGTTCCTGGTTCAAAACCAGATCTCCCGCCTTTCAGGATGCTCTGATGCGCAGCGCCGTGCGCCGAACTTACGGTGCTGACGAAGCTTTGTTTGTCCAGGGTGATCCCGCCAACGGGATCCACGCTGTATTGGATGGTAGTGTTAAGATCACCGTCCCCGCAGATGACGGTCAGGAATTTGTCATACACCAAGAGGGACGTGGCTTTTGGATCGGCGATCTCGCGTTGTTTGCGACTGCGCATCGGCTGATCAGCGTGGTAGCGACTCGTCCAACCGAGACGCTTTTCTTTCCGGCCCCGCGGTTAGAACGCTTGGTGCAGGATTCTCCTGACTTTGTTCGGGATTTCTACGCCTTAAGTCATGAAAACATGCAAAAAGCCCTGCGTATCGTAGCCAATCTTGCGGTGACCGGCACCGAGAAACGGCTGGTTTTGAGGCTGCTGCATCTGGATGAGGTGACATCCGATGCAGAGGGTTGGATACCGGTTTCGCAGGAGGAGCTGGCGGCTATGATTGCAGTCTCTGCGCCAACGCTTCACCGAGCATTACACAGGCTTATCGAATTGGACTTGATCGAAGGCGGGTATGGTCGGCTGAGGTTGAAAGATCGACGCGCCCTCGTCGCTAGCTGTCAAAGTTGACGGACCTTCAAGCCGAATGTTCGGTTGACGACCGATCATCCTCGCCAAGCCTTCCATCCAAAGACATCAAGATCGCGACAGGGCGCAGCGCGGGGATGTGGCTGAAGATGATCAGGATGCAGACGGTCAAAGGCACACTCAGGAACGCTCCGATCAGACCCCAGACCGTAGTCCAGAAAGTTAATGCCAAAATCACTAGGAAGGTCGACATGTTCAGCGATCGGCCAAGCATAGCCGGATCCAGAAAGTTGCCGATTAGAAACTGTAGTGTGCCGCACCCCAGAACGATCACGAGAAATGGCCCGATCGTCTCAAACTGAACCAGAGCGATCATTGCGGGAAAGATGACGGCGATGATCGAACCGATTGACGGGATGAAATTCAGGGCGAAAGTCAGCACGGCCCAGGTTTCAGCATATTCCAGACCCAGCGCTTTGAATACGGCGTAGCTGATGGTGGCGGTGATCAGACTGATAAAGGTCTTCACGCCGACATATCGCTGCAGGCTGTACGAAATCGCATCCAGAACCAAGGCCAGGTCAGCCCCCAGCCGTGGGTTGCCGGCGGCAAGCTGGATTTTCTTGCGAAAGGCCAACCGCTCGGCCATCAGAAAGGCGACATAAAGGCTGATAAGGAAGAACTGGTTAAGCAGTGATGTGGCGCTGCCCAGCAATATCCGAGCGACATAGGACATATCGATGCTGACCAGATTGTCTCGGATAAAACTTGTGACATCGTTGCCGACCAACCCGGTAATTCTATGAACAGCCCCGTCAAACTGGCTTTCGTAGGTGTTGATCGAGCGTGCAAACTGCGTGGCCTGACTGCCCAGTATGTACATGATCATGAACAAACCGGCCAATACAACCGTTACTCCCGCGACATTCGCCAACCAGATTGGCACCCGCGTCACTGCAATGACCCGGTCGCTAAGGGCCAGGATCAGCACGTTGACCAGCAACGCCATGGTCAACGGCACCAGAAAGTTTGCCCCTGCATAGAGGCCAAGCACCATTAGCGTGGCCACGATCGCTACATCCCGCAATACGCTCAGTTGCGGACGCGCACGGGAAGGGCTGTTTTCTGGGTCAGAGGTCATAAGATGGCCTTGGTCTGAGTGCTGCCTGGATGTGTTTTGATTGATCCTGCACAGGCTGGCGGGTTTATGCAATCCATACAGAAGGTTATACGCATGAAATCGGTGGCCTGATCCGATTGGCGGTTCTGCCAAAGGAAAAGGCAGGCTAGGCTAGCGCAATGCCAACTGTTTTGATTCCCTCGTTCGGCCAATTCCTGCGTGCGCTCTGGCTTGCTGTGCGCCGATTTAATGACAAAAACGGCTTCGTCATGAGCAGCCACGTCGCCATGTCGTTGATGATGGCCCTGTTTCCATTCGTTCTATTCACGGTCGCGTTGGCAGGGGCCTTGTCACAGGGCTATGTGACCGATGAACTGATCGAACTGATATTTGGCGCCTGGCCCAAAGATGTGGCCGATCCCATCGTTTCAGAACTGCGTGCTGTTCTGGCCGGTGCGGGCTCGGGCGTGATCACTTTGGGTGGCTTGTTGGCGATCTACTTTGCCTCAAACGGTGTCGCCGCTGTGCGAAAGGCGATGGCACAGGCCTATCACGACACGGACAATTGGCCGTTCTGGAAGACCCGACTGCTGTGCTTTGTGCTGGTCATAATCGGCGGTGCTGCCATTCTGGCCATCGCGGCGGTCGAAGTCGTTCTACCGGTCTATACCCGTTTGGTTTCGGAAAAGACGGCAGTGGATGTGGACAACTGGCTGTCGGTGGATCGTCTGCGATGGACCTTTACCGTGGCTGTCCCCGCTGGCACCGTTCTTTTGGCCCATCTGATCTTGCCCACCCGACGGCACAGCCTACTACAGATCTTGCCGGGCGTAATCCTGACATTGGCTTTGTGGGCTGCAGGTGGATGGGGCTTTTCAATCTACATCGCCAAGTTTGCGACCTATAGCGCGACGTATGCCGGGCTTGCAGGGGCAATGGCAGCGCTGATTTTCCTATACTTATGCTCGGCCATGCTGATCCTCGGGGCCGAATACAACGGCGCGCTGATCGATTTGCAAAACGAAGAGGGGCAATGATGTATCTCCGCGCAATCTTGGTGATCGCGATCCTTTGGGCGACCGCGCAGCAGTCGCAGGCGCAGGACTATGTTGGATCAGACGCGTGCTCGGATTGTCATAAGGAAGAAACCGAAGCCTGGGAAAGCTCATACCATGCGCTTGCCTGGACCGAGGTGGAGGACGGCCATGTTCAGGCTGATTTCGATGGAACACGATTCTCGCATGATGGAATGAGCGTGGCCTTTGCGGATCAAGATGGAGCTCTTACGGCGCAAGTCATCGAAAAAGACGGCGTTACAACGACCTATCCGGTCCATTCCGTGGTCGGTATCGCGCCGCTACAGCAATATCTTTTCGAAACCGAACCCGGCCGATTGCAGAGTTTTGATGTGGTTTGGGACGTCGAAAAGGGCCGTTGGTTCCACCTTTACCCGGATCAGGATCTGCCTCCGAATGATGGGCTGCACTGGACCGGTCCGTACAAAAACTGGAACGCCCGCTGTGCCGAGTGTCATGCGACCGGTTATGTGAAGAACTACGACTCTGAGGAAAGGCGCTATGCCTCGACACAGGTCGAAATTGGTGTCGGGTGCGAGGCTTGCCACGGGCCGGGTTCTGCGCATTTGGAGTGGACGACCGGAAAAGTGTTGCAAGAAGGTTTGAGCGAGTTCGGATTCCCTATGACATGGGGCAGGGGGCAGACAGAAGCGGAAATTCAGCAATGCGCCGGCTGTCATTCCCGGCGCGAGGCGTTGGAAGATGGTAATCCGCTTCCCGGCAAGCCGTATCACGACGCCTATAACCTGGCGTTGCTGCGACCAGGTTTGTATCACCCAGATGGCCAGATTTTGGACGAGGTCTATGTTTATGGCTCATTCCTGCAGTCGCGCATGTATGCAGAAGGGGTGGGTTGCATGAATTGCCACGATCCGCACCGGGCTGAGGTGAAAGCCGAGGGTAATGGGTTGTGTACCCAATGCCACTCCCCCGCTGGCAACCCGGATTTCCCGACCCTTCGGCTGGCCGAATATGACACGCCCGCGCATCACCAACATGCTGAAAATTCTGCGGGTGCCCAATGCAAGAACTGCCACATGATCGAGCGTGTCTATATGGGGGTAGATGGCAGGCGCGATCACAGCTTCCGCATTCCCCGCCCTGATCTGGGGCTCGGAACTGATGCCTGCACCGATTGCCATGCGGATGAAGATCAGTCTTGGGCGGCGCAGCAGATTGAACTCTGGTTCCCGGAATCATCCTATAGAGTGGCGCATTATGGCACGACATTTGCAGCAGCAGGCAGAGGTCAATTGGACGACCCTGAAACGCTGGTCGCGATCGCTCTGGATGAAGGGCAGGCAGGTATCGTTCGCGCAACCGCTCTGTATTTGTTGCAACCTTTTGCAACGCCTGATCTTGCCGAGCGTCTAGCACCGTTGCTGACCGATCCGGACCCACTGATACGAGCCAATGGACCGGTACTGCAGCGTCAGGTTCCTGCCCAGTTGCGCGCTTCGCGGTTAGAGCCGTTGTTATCCGACCCCATGCGCAATGTACGCATCTCGGCTGCAAAAGAGTTCTTATCGATCCCAGCGCAGGCCATGACGCAAGACCAACGCGCAAGCGCGCAGCAGGGCATGGTGGATTGGCAACGTAGCATTTCCAATCGTTTGGACTTTCCAGAGACCCATTTGGTGCTGGGTGGCTGGGCGCTTACGCTCAGAAACGCGCCGGCTGCAGAACGTGCATTCCGCGAGGTTGTAACGCTCGACCCGCAGCGCGTTGAGGCTTGGCCGATGCTGGTTCAACTTGCCCACATCAATCGCGGTGTTCAGGCTGCGTTGGCGACATTGGACGAGGCCTTGTTAGTTCTTCCCGATGATCCAAACTTAATGCAACTGGCGCAGGAACTCGGGAGATAACTGGCATGGAACTGGCAGATTTGCGCCATCTTCACGGCGCATTCTGCGGTTAGCCAACCGGTATAAGCACTCGGATTGCTACAGGTGATGTATGCCGGATCGCACAGCTACCCTCGCAAAGCCGCTGACGGCGGCCCGTAAAACGACGCTTGACCAGCGTATTGAAGAGCTGCGCGCGCGCAAGCCTGTCGATATCAATCATGGCGAAGCACTATTGCTGCAAGGCATAGCTGCAGCGTCTCTGCGGAAACAGAGCATAGCGCCGGGAAAGATCGATCTGGATTAACGCCGCTTAACCCCGGAAGCCGGTGGCGACAACAAACTTCTCGGAACTATCAGAACGTGAGGCCGGAGGCTTCACATTGGCAACCTTGTTGAATTTCTGCTTGAGCAGTTTCTGAAGGTCCCCCTCAGCCCCGCCAGCAAGCACCTTGGCAACGAAAGTGCCGCCCTCTTCCAGCACGTCGAACGCGAAATAAGCCGCCGTTTCGCACAGGGCCATGATCCGCAGGTGGTCAGTCTGTTTGTGGCCCGAAGACGCAGCCGCCATATCAGACATGACCACGTCCGCTTTGCCACCCAGCCAGTCCTTGACCTTCTGATCGGCGTCATCTTCCATGAAATCAAGGACATGCGCGGTGGCACCGGCGACGGGCTCAACCTCTTGAAGGTCAACCCCCAGAACGGTGCCGACGCGCTTGCCGCTTTTCTCGCCGAGTGCATTGACGCGTTTCACGGCGACTTGCAGCCAGCCACCGGGCGCACAACCCAGATCGACTACGCGCGCGCCGGGTACGAGAAACCGGAACTTGTCGTCCAACTCAAGTATCTTGAATGCCGCGCGTCCGCGATAGCCTTCGACCTGCGCGCGTTTGACATAGGGGTCGTTCAACTGCCGTTCCAGCCAGCGGGTCGAGCTGAGCTTGCGCCCGCGCGCTGTCTTGACCTTCACCTTCAGGTCGCGTTGCCCGCGACCCGAGTTGCTTTTGCCAGTTGGTGTCTTCGCCATCAGAACGGTCCGTCTTCCAATACACCGTCCGCACTCATTTGCGCATAAAGCAAACCCTCGCGCAGCCCACGGTCCGCCACAGAAAGGCGATCGGTGGGCCAGCAGCGCAACAGCGCCTGCAAGATGGCCGAGCCGGACATGATCAGGGCCTGCCGATCTTCTCCGATCCGGGGATCACGGCGGCGCCCACGAGGGCCGAGTTCTAGATAGCCTCGTATCACCTTGTCAATCTGATCGCTGGTCATCCGCAATCCGTCCACCTTCGTCCGGTCATAGCGCTTGAGGCCAAGGTGTGAGGCGGCGACAGTGGTCACCGTTCCGCTGGTGCCCACAATCTGAAACCCTTCGCGGGCCTGTTCATCCTTGTAAGGTGCGAAATCGGCCAGATTTTCTTCGAAAAACCAGCTCATTAGCGCAAAACGCGCGGCATCGTCTTCGACGTCGTTGAACTGATCACGCAATGTTGCCACGCCCAGCGGGACGCTGATCCAATCGACCACCTTGGCCGCAGGGAAAGGGCTTTCAGGCGTGTGGAACCCGTTATGCAATCTCATAATCGCGGCAGGCCGATCCCGACGAGGAACAGAGGAGATGTCGATCCAGACCAGTTCGGTTGAGCCGCCGCCGATATCGACGACCAACAATTGCTCGGTCTTGGTCGACACCAGCGGTGCACAGGAAATCACAGCCAGACGTGCTTCTTCCTCGGGCTGGATGATGTCGAGCGTCAGGCCGGTTTCGCGTTTAACTTGCCGGATGAAATCGCGTGAATTCTTGGCGCGACGGCAAGCCTCGGTTGCGATCAAGCGCATGCGCTTGACCTTGTTACGCTTGAGTTTTTGCTGACAAATCCGCAGCGCCTGTACGGTACGTGCCATGGACGCCCGCGACAATCGCCCGGTGCGTTCCAGACCGGCACCCAACTGCACCGATTTGGAGAAGCTGTCCACCACATGAAATCCACTGCCCTTGGGCTGGGCGATCAACATGCGGCAGCTATTTGTCCCCAAATCCAGTGCCGCATACAACGCATCTGGATCGGGTCTTGCCGGCGCGGGGCTTTCGACCGCTTTCGGGAACGCGCCCGCACCTCTGGGACGCTTGGGCGCCATCTTAAACGCCCTCCGATTTTCGAGTTACCCCGACCATAGGTCGCGCAATTGGATCACGCAAGACGCTCATTAAAGTCATTAGGATTTTGATGTTCGGTTTTGGCCACCAAGGCATTAAAAGCTGCGGTATGCAGCCGTGGGCAAAAAGGTCGCTGCAAATACGCCGTATGTCGAAAATCGACCGACTTGGACCCACATTGAAGTTTAGAACCGGTCCATCTGGTTAGGAGGAATCACGGTAATGCCTGACGTCACCATCGTATATTGGCGCGATATTCCCGCCCAAGTCATCGTCGGCAAGGGCCGTCGTGGCGCTAAGCGGCAGTTGGAAGAGCGGTTTGAACAAGCCATCGACCGGGCCGCAATGAAGGTGAACGCCAAGGATAGTGATGCCTATCTGGCCGAGTGGCGCAAAGCCGAGCCTTTCGCAGTTGATGGCGACCCGTCCGAAATTGCCGAAGCCGAGGCCGCGCGTTTGGAAACAGAGTACGATCAGGACCGTATCAAGACCCTGATCGCCAATGACGGTTGGGCATGAGCCCCAGATCTTTATGGGAGGCCGCTATGGCTTTGCTGAACTTCAAGAAACGTGATGCGGTCGAAAACGGACCTGTGAACCCGACCGTCGAAGCCTTTTTGCAGGGCTACTCGATCGAGGTGATGCCGCGCACTGCGGAAAAAGTCGAAGATTTCCGCGCGCTGCTGCCAGAAGGCACCCGTGTCTACATCGCCCATATCGAGGGCACGCCAATCGAAGACATGGTCAAAACCGCCAAGCGCATCGCGGACGAAGGTTACCCTGTCATGCCGCATTTCCCGGCACGGATCATCAAGGATGCCGCGACGCTGGAAAACTGGATTTCCATGTATCAGGGTGAAGCGGGTGTCGAGCAGGCGCTTCTGCTGGCCGGTGGGGTCGCCAAACCGCATGGTGATTTCGACAGCTCGATGCAGCTGCTGGAAACCGGACTGTTCGACAAGGCGGGGTTCAAGCGACTGCACGTAGCCGGTCACCCCGAAGGCAACAAGGATATCGATCCCGACGGCTCTACCAAGAATGTCGATGACGCGCTGCGCTGGAAGCAGAAGTTTTCGGAAACCACCGACGCCGAAATGGCGCTGGCCACTCAGTTTGCGTTCGATGCCAAGCCGATCATCGCTTGGGCAGATAGCCTGAAAGAAGCGGGTATTGATCTGCCGATCCATATCGGTATCGCGGGCCCGGCGAAGCTGCAGACGCTGATCAAATTCGCTATCGCCTGCGGCGTTGGTCCATCGCTGAAAGTCCTGCAGAAGCGCGCCATGGACGTGTCCAAGCTGCTGTTGCCTTACGAGCCAACCGATGTGGTCACCGAACTGGCCAATCACAAAGCGGCCAACCCGGATTTCAATATCACCAAGGTTCACTTCTTCCCGCTGGGGGGGATCAAGACCAACGCCAACTGGGCGATCAACAACGGCGGCGCTTCGGCAAAGCCAGTTAACTCCTAAGGAACGGACATGACCCGTACAGTCGTAGAATCAAAAACAAAAACTGCCGTTCTGGGCTTTGACGAACCGTTCTGCGTTATCGGTGAGCGGATCAACCCAACGGGCCGTAAGAAACTGGCTGCCGAATTGGAAGCAGGCGATTTCTCGACAGTCGAAACGGATGCTCTGGCGCAGGTCGCTGCAGGCGCGACCGTTCTGGATATCAACGCAGGCGTCGTCTACAACTCGAACCCCAACCCGAACGAGACCGAGCCGCCGCTGATGACCAAGATCGTCGAGCTGGTGCAGGGGCTTGTTGATGTACCGCTTTGCATCGATTCCTCGGTTCCAGGCGCTTTGGAAGCCGGTCTTGAGGCGGCGGAAGGTCGTCCGCTGTTGAACTCGGTCACCGGTGAAGAAGAGCGTCTGGAACTGGTTCTGCCACTGGTCAAGAAATACAACGTACCCGTTGTGGCGATCTCGAACGATGACACCGGAATCTCGGAAGACCCTGATGTGCGTTTTGCCGTCGCCAAAACCATCGTTGAGCGTGCAGCCGATCACGGCATCCCGGCTCATGACATCGTGGTCGATCCGCTGGTCATGCCGATTGGTGCGATGGCAACTGCTGGCCAGCAGGTGTTTGCTCTGGTCCGTCGTCTGCGGGAAGAGCTGGGCGTGAACACCACATGCGGTGCGTCCAACATCTCGTTCGGCCTGCCGAACCGTCACGGTATCAACAACGCCTTCCTGCCGATGGCAATGGGTGCTGGAATGACTTCAGCGATCATGAACCCGGTGGCTCTGCCGGTTACGCAGAAGAAGATTGCTGAAAAGAAAGAGGCCGTTGCTGCCGCCGGTATCATTCTGCCCGAGGATATGGACGACGAAACCTTTGTACAGATGTTCGGTCTGGGTTCGACCCTTCCGCGTGCGGGCAAAGAGATGGAGGCCATCCGCGCCGCCAACCTGCTGACCAACAACGACGCACATGGCGGTGAGTGGATCAGGTTCAACAAACCACCCGCTGAGGCCGGAGCCGAAGGCGAGGGTGCACGCGGACGTCGTGGCGGTGGTCGTCGTCGCCGCGCTTAAGGTAAATAAAACAATGGATTGGGCCGGATTTATTGATCCGGCCTTTTCGATTCGTCAGCGTTTGTTGACCCTTGAACCCCAGTAAAGAGCAGTGCTAATCAATGCCCAGCGGCGGGTATGATGTAATGGTAGCCTGTCAGCTTCCCAAGCTGAACGCGCGGGTTCGATTCCCGCTACCCGCTCCAATCATTCTGCGCGTCGGGCCTGATAGAGGTTGATCATCGCCGGGATGAGGATCTCCGAACCAGACTGATACTGTCGGAACTCTTTTGCGACCGCTTCTTGAATAGCGTCAGTATCAGCCTCACTCCCTTCGAAATGAGCAACAACACGGCCCGCAGGACCAACACGTGTCACCAGCCTCGCCGTGCCTTCAACGCCGCCAAAACCCGTCAGGTTCACTGTGATCGCGTCGCCGGCTATTTCAGACAGCCCCGCTTGGGTCATCAGACCTTTGACATGGTCGATGTCGTGGAACGCCAGCGGCCCGGGCGCATAGCGGTCTACGCGGGGCGGTTGACCCATTCGCCGAACGGCGGCGACATGGGGTATCTTGAACCACGGGTTGACGTCCAATGGCCCCCAGGAAGCGAACGTCATTTGCCCACCGGGTTTCAGTGCCGAGGCGATGTTTCGGAATGCTGCGATCGAGTCGCTAAAGAACATGACACCAAACCGGGAGATTGCGGCATCCATTTGTCCGGGTTCAAACGCGTAGGTTTGCGCATCCGCGTGCTGAAAAGTGATAGTCTGTATCCCGTTGCTTTCAGCACGTTTGGCTGCGCGGTCCAGAAACGGCTGCGATATATCGGCCGCCAATACGTGTCCTTCGGCCCCAACCGCACGCGCCGCTGCGATTGCACTGACGCCTGTGCCGCATCCGATATCCAGCACTTGCATACCCGCCGACAGGGCGGCCCGGTCCAGAACGAGATCAAGAACGGGCGCGAAGGCGTGGTCAAGCTGATCCTCATAGGTCAGCCATTTGGTGCCTTGTTCCGAGTTTCCCCAGAATTCCGCCTGTTCCTCGTTCACTGATGTCATATTCGCCTCCTGTGGATGGGGCGACTATGACCTCCGGCGGCGTCGACGGCCAGATTTTTCCTCATCCCCGCCGCCGGTATTGAAGGACGGAGCGGGCAGGGTGACGACCTGCGCCAATTCAGGGAACGGATCGGTTTTGTGCGGGATCGCATTGGCGGCGACGAAATGGTCCTGAAACTTGGGCTCGATTGCCGTTTCGACCTTGGTGATCTCGCGCACCACGCGTTCGATCTCGGCCCGCGATCCGATGTTACACAGCGCGATCCGGGCACCGGTTCCAGCGGCATTACCCGCGCTGGAGACCTTCTCCAGCGGTGCATCAGGGATCATACCCAGCACCATCGCGTGTTTGGTCGAAATATGCGCGCCGAAGGCACCGGCAAGTACCACGCGATCCACACGGTCAACCTCCATCTCATCCATTAGGAGACGCGCTCCGGCGTAGAGCGCGGATTTAGCCAACTGGATGGCACGGATATCACCCTGAGTTACCGTGATACGCGGACCGCCCTCGGCGCTGGCGTCGTGGATCAGATAGGAGTTGGTGCGGCCTTCGGGAACGCAACGCGGTGTGCCCGTCTGCGCGGCCGAGCCGATCAGCCCGCTTTCGTCCAGAAGACCTGCAATGCGCATCTCGGCCACGGCCTCGATAATGCCTGAGCCGCAGATACCGGTGATGCCCGTGGTGGCAATGTCCTGATCAAAGCCTTCGTCATTCGACCATTTTTCGGACCCAATCACGCGGAAACGCGGTTCTTTGGTGACAGGATCGATTTCGATTCTTTCAATCGCACCGGGCGCGGCTCTCTGGCCCGAGCTAATCTGGGCACCCTCAAATGCGGGGCCGGTGGGTGACGAACAGGCCAGAACGCGGTGGGTGTTGCCCAGCAAGATTTCCGCATTGGTACCCACATCCACGATCAGTACCAGATCGTCGGACTTGCCGGGTTCCTCGGATAGGGCAACGGCAGCGCAGTCCGCACCCACATGGCCCGCAATACACGGCAGGATGTAGACCTGCGCGCGTGGATTCATCGTGGTCAGGTCCATCTCATGCGCAGGCAGGGACATGCTTTCGGACGTCGCGAGCGCAAATGGCGCCTGACCCAGTTCGACTGGGTCCAGACCCAGCAAAAGATGGTGCATGACCGGATTGCAGACGAACACCGTTTCGACGATCAAAGCGGCATCGATCCCGGCCTCATCAGCGATTGAAGTGGTCAGATCGTTGATCGCTTCGCGCACGGCCCGGGTCATTTCCTTGTCGCCACCGGGATTCATCATGGCGTAAGACACGCGGCTCATCAGGTCTTCGCCGAAACGAATTTGCGGGTTCATCAGGCCGGAAGAAGCCTTGACTTCACCTGTTTCCAGATCGGTCAGGTGCGCAGCGATGGTGGTCGAGCCGAGGTCGATAGCCAGACCGTAAAGCCCATGTTCGTGCAGGCCGGGCCAAATTTCGACGATACGGGCCACGTTGTCCTTGTGGCCTTTGTGGACGGCGACCGTGACCTCCCATTTCCCTTTGCGCAGCACTGGCTGCAGCTTGGACATCAGCGACAGATCAGCGGTAATCGCATCGATCTTCCATTGTTCGCGCAAGGCGCGTTCTAACCGTTCCAGATCGCCTGTGGGCGAGTGCATGTCGGGTTGTTCCACCACCACGAAATACAGGCGTGTTGCAGGGTCCATGGTGATGGCGCGGGCGGCGGCGGCCTTGCGGACCACCTGACGGTGAACCTGGCTTTCAGGAGGCACGTCGATCACCACGTCACCCTGAACCGAGGCCTGACAGCCCAAACGGCGCCCGGGTTTCAAGCCTCGCTTGTCGTCATATCGCTGTTCAACCGCGTTCCATTCGCTCAGCGCGTCCTCCGAGACGGTCACGCCATGCTTGGGAAACTCGCCATAGCTGGGGGTGATCTGACATTTCGAACAAATACCGCGTCCACCGCAGACTGAATCAAGATCGACACCCAACTGGCGCGCTGCCGTCAGGATTGGCGTGCCAACGGGAAAGTGTCCGCGTTTGCCGGACGGGGTAAAAACGACAAGAGGATCGGTGGTCATGAATGGCCTGCCTTTGTATTCGCGCGTATGCCGGCGAACATATGGGTTTGAACGCAAAGGGAAAGGGCATTCAGCGGCACGTTTTGCATTGCTTGCGTCGTTTTCGGGCGTGGTAGAAGCCCGCAGCGGAAAACAACTTGGGTTCGGGGCTTTCCCTCGGGTGAAATCCATGCAATAGGGTCACCGTCAAACGGGCTTTTGCATGGGGTTATCAAATGCAGATTCGTGAGGCACTCACCTTCGACGACGTTCTTCTAGTTCCGGGCGCATCTTCTGTGCTGCCGGCAACCGCTGATACCACCACGCGCGTGACGCGTGAGATTACGATGAACATCCCGCTGCTAAGCTCGGCGATGGACACGGTGACCGAGGCGCGTATGGCTATCGCCATGGCGCAGGCTGGAGGCATCGGCGTGGTGCACAAAAACCTCTCGGTCGAGGAACAGGCCCGCGAAGTGCGTCGGGTTAAGCGGTTCGAATCCGGTATCGTCTATAACCCGGTCACGCTGCGCGCGGATCAAACATTGGCAGATGCTCAGGCTTTGGTAGAGCGCTACAACTTCACCGGCTTCCCGGTCGTTGAAGAAAGCGGTCGTGTCGTCGGCATTGTCACCAACCGAGATATGCGCTTTGCGACCTCGGATGACACGCCGATCAAAGCGATGATGACCTCTGACAATCTGGCGATGCTGCAAGAGCCCGCCGATCTGGAAGAGGCCAAAAGCCTTATGCGTGCGCGTCGGATCGAAAAGTTGCTGGTCGTCGATGGCGAGGGCAAGCTGACAGGCTTACTGACGCTGAAAGATACCGAACAGGCCGTGCTGAACCCTACGGCCTGTAAAGACCGGTTGGGCCGTCTGCGTGTGGCTGCTGCAACCTCGGTCGGAGACGCGGGGTTCGAGCGGTCAGAGCAGTTGGTCGATTCCGGGGTCGATATCATTGTTGTGGATACTGCACATGGTCATTCGCAAGGGGTTCTGGACGCGGTGAAACGTGCCAAGACGCTGTCGAACGAGGTTCAGATCATCGCCGGTAACGTCGCCACTGCCGAAGCCACCAAAGCTCTGATCGATGCAGGTGCAGACGCGATCAAAGTGGGCATCGGGCCCGGCTCGATCTGTACCACACGGATGGTCGCGGGTGTTGGCGTCCCTCAGTTGACGGCCATCATGGATTGTGCCGCTGCGGCGGGGGAAGTTCCGGTCATTGCTGATGGTGGCATCAAATTCTCGGGCGATTTCGCCAAGGCGATTGCGGCAGGGGCATCTTGCGCCATGGTGGGTTCGATGATTGCGGGCACGGATGAAAGCCCGGGCGAGGTGATCCTCTATCAAGGCCGCTCGTTCAAATCGTATCGCGGCATGGGAAGTCTGGGTGCGATGGCGCGCGGCTCGGCGGATCGCTATTTCCAGAAGGACGCCGCGAATGACAAGCTGGTGCCCGAAGGGATCGAAGGCCAGGTGCCGTACAAAGGGTCCGCAAGCGCTGTTGTGCACCAACTGGTTGGAGGTTTGCGCGCGGCGATGGGCTATACCGGTTGTGCCACCGTCGATGAGATGCGCCAGAACTGCAACTTTGTCAAAATCACTGGCGCAGGTTTGAAGGAAAGCCATGTGCATGACGTTCAGATCACACGGGAAAGCCCCAATTATCGCGTGATGTAAGTTTGTGAGACCCTTCAGGGGGTCTCTCAAAATTGATCGTGTAGACGAACGGAAAACGCGATGACACCTGCTGCTCGGGTTCAGGCCTCGATCGAGATCCTCGATGACATTCTTGCCGGTGCACCGGTCGAGAAGGCGTTGACCGGCTGGGCTCGACGCAGTCGGTTCGCGGGATCTAAGGATCGCGCTGCGATCCGGGATCATGTGTTTGATGCATTGCGGTGCAAACGATCCTTCTCGGCGCTCGGTGGGTCCGAGACGGGGCGCGGCCTGATGATCGGTGCCGCCCGATCCTTGGGCTCAGACTTAACTTCAGTATTTTCGGGCGAGCGATATGCACCTGCAGAGGTAACCGAGGCTGACCAAGCCAGGTCATTTCAGAGCGACGCAGAACGTCTGGATATCCCCGAATGGTTGTGGCCTCAATTTCAGGCTGCGTTGAAGGACGAAGCTGAACTTGCCGCAGCCGCGCTACAATCGCGCGCTCCGATTCATCTGAGGGTCAACCTGCTGAAAACTGACCTGCCTACAGCCATTCAACGACTGGCTGCCGAGGAGATCACGGCGCATCCACATCCGGCCTGCGATACTGCATTGGAAGTTACCGAGGGCGCACGCAAGATATCTCAGAGCGGTCCGTATACAGATGGGCTGGTTGAGTTGCAGGATGCCGCGAGCCAAGCGGTAGTTGCCGCGCTTGATTTGCAGCCAGGCATGCGTGTCCTTGACTATTGTGCGGGTGGCGGAGGCAAGTCCCTTGCTTTAGCGGCTACGTATATGGGTGTTCAGGTCTTTGCCCATGATGCCAATCCCAACCGTATGCGCGACTTGCCAGCGCGCGCGGCAAGGGCGGGCGCGGATGTCACGATCCTGACCACAGGCCAAATCACCGGTCAGGCCCCGTTCGATGTGGTTTTGACAGATGTCCCATGTTCCGGCAGCGGATCGTGGCGTCGCGCGCCGGCAGGGAAATGGGCGCTAACGCCCGAGCGTTTGGAGGAACTAGCGCAGATTCAGGCCACCATTCTACGAGATGTTTCACCTCTCGTTGCGCCCAAAGGCGTGCTTGCCTATGCGACCTGCTCGATGCTGGCGATTGAAAACGACGACATTATTGATGGATTCTTGGCCAGCAATCCCGAATGGCAGAGCGGATACCGCAAAACGTGGCTGGTTTCACACGGGACCGATGGATTTTTTACAGCACACTTGACGCGAATATAAACTTTAAAACACAACCTTAAGAAGTTTATGTCACTGATCATTAAGCAGCAATTAACCATTGCAGGCAGATATTGATCAGAAATTGTAATAATCCGGGCTGTTTATGTCTATTCAATCTGAATTTACCCCCTCTCGATCAAGTGGATGGGGCATTGATCGTGGGCGCTATGCCTCACTGGCATTGATCGCCATTTTATTGAGCGTACTTTCCTTCTTTGACGTCTTGCCGCCACGGTTAAGTGCCGGGGTCGCAGCCGTTGGCTTGTCCTTCCTGGTAGTAGTGGTCTTTGCATTGGCGCGTGCTTGGATATTGAATCAGATCGAAGCGCAAACATACGCTGCGATGACGGGTTTTCTAGAGCAAGAAACCGATGCCTGTGTCATTTCGGATGCGACGGGCGAGGTGCTAGTTGCAAACGCTCAGGCCAATGCGCGTCTTATTCGGAACGCGGGTACGCGACTAGATGAGTCTCTGCGTACCGTATTTGCAAACCCGTCGGCGGTGCTGTTGCGTTTGCAGTCTCGTGCCCTGAAACGGGGCTTTTGGGAAGAAGATGTTGTCACGCGCGGACAAACAATACCGGTATCTGTTTCAAAGCTGGGTGAAAATCGGTTTTGCTGGCGTTTTAGGATAGATGCACCCCAGATCTGGCGCAGCGTGCAGCGGCCGGTTCTGACGGTCGGACGAAATGACGTGGTGCTGGATGCCAATGATGCGGCTATCGAGCTTTTTGGTCAGATTCCCACATGCCTCAAGCCGATGGTTCAGGCTGGCGGTGCAGTTGATGGTAGCATCATACAGATTAAAACCGGGGAAACCGAAGCATCATTCACTGTCACAACGCTAAGGCACAGCGGTATTGTGCGTGAGTTGCTTTTAACGCCGCTGCAGCACGCCGAAGGACCGCAGCACACGACATCATTTGCAGATTTGCCAGTTGCGATCATGTGCATGTCTCCCGATGGAGATGTTAGCGAAGCAAACCACCTCGCGGTTGAATTGGTCGGTGAGATCCAACCGGGGCGGACGAATATCGAAAGCATGATGCAGGGGCTCGGCTATCCGATCAGGGACTGGCTGGCGAGTGCTGCCGAACAAGGCGCAGCACCGCGGTCTGAATTCCTGCGTTTGGTGCGCAAGGACAAAGAGGTATTTGTGCAAGTTACGCTGTCACGGATTCTCAGGGATGGTCAGGTCTGTCTTATTGCGGTTCTGAACGATGCCACCGAACTGAAAACGATGGAGGCGCAGTTTGTTCAAGGCCAGAAGATGCAAGCCGTTGGGCAATTGGCGGGCGGGGTGGCACATGATTTCAATAACTTGCTGACGGCGATTTCGGGGCATTGTGATCTGTTGCTGTTGCGCCATGACCAAGATGACCCGAATTACGGCGATCTTGTACAGATCAATCAGAACGCCAACCGTGCTGCAGCGTTGGTCAGCCAGCTTCTGGCCTTTTCGCGCAAACAAACGCTCCGGCCCGAAGTGCTGGATCTGCGAGATACGATTTCAGACCTTATCCATTTGCTAAACCGTCTTGTGGGCGAGAAGGTCCGCCTGACGCTCAGTCATGATCCGGTGCTCAAATCCGTCTGCGCGGACAAGCGCCAGTTAGAGCAGGTTTTGATGAACCTGGTCGTCAATGCGCGTGATGCGATGCCCGAGGGTGGGGAGATTCGGATCGAGACCGAAGTAGTGACGTTGGATCAATCGATCACGCGCGATCGGGCTACGGTACAGCCGGGGGAATATGTTACGGTCAAAGTCATCGATAGCGGCATCGGGATTCCTGCAGACAAACTGCAAAAGGTGTTTGAGCCATTTTATACGACCAAACGCACAGGCGAGGGGACGGGGCTGGGGCTATCGACTGTTTACGGGATCGTAAAACAGACTGGTGGTTTCATATTTGTCGACAGTGTGCAGGACCGGGGAACGGAATTCACTGTGCTCTTGCCTGTGAGTTCCCGGGTCCAAGAATCGGAGCCTGAGGCCCCCGATACGTCAGAGGTGCAAAGTTCCCGATTGGGTGAAGGCGTGGTTTTGTTGGTCGAAGACGAAGCCCCGGTGCGCGCCTTCGCGACGCGGGCGCTTCGCTTGAAAGGCTACACTGTGCTTGAAGCTGAATCAGCCGAAGATGCGCTGCAATTGTTGGACGACCCCAATTTGCTGGTGGATGTTTTTGTCACCGATGTGGTCATGCCCGGAATGGACGGCCCGACTTGGGTGCGCGAGGCCATGAAAACACGTCCTGACGTTCGGGTGGTCTTCATGTCAGGCTATACTGAGGGGGCGTTCGGCGAATCTGGTCCTCAGATCGAAAATTCCACCTTCCTGCCCAAGCCGTTTTCGTTGACCCAACTGACCGAAGCGGTGTTTCAGCAAATGAACTGAAAACGCTATTCGGCAGCACGATACAATGCGTATTCTGCGGCGTTCAATGATTGGAACCGGAGTTCAGTTTGTTTTGAGAAGTCCATCGGGCAAGCGGGCGAGACGTTCTCTCGTGGTAGATCGATTTTACATTCCAGCCGATTCTGAAGGAAATCCAGTATCTTTTGCTGGCTGTCATATTTGAAGATATGCGCAACACCTTTACCGTTACTGCGGGGTTGCAAAAAATCGGTTTGGCATCCCACATCTGCGTAGGCCGGGCGGGGGTTTTGCATATAGGCGTCAAGGAATGCCTCGAAGCTTAAACCTTTTGTGGAATGCGGATGACCTGCCAATTCGGCGCGCGTTCGATATCGATACCAACTTCCCAACCAATCGACAGGTTCGCGCACAATGGCCATGACGTCCATTTCTGCATCAAACATCTTGCGAAACATGGTCTGGAAGAAGCGATCATAGCGACGCATGTTCGCATGTTTCAGGTCTGTTGGTCCGGACACGACGATATCGGCCCGATCGCGCAAAGCTGATTGATACGCGGTGGAGCCGGTCTTTGGAACAGACAGAAGCGCAAGCCGCTTTTCATAGAAAACAAGCATTTATCTTTTCTCTTCAATGCCTTTCATGTCTCAGATTGTCGTAAACGACTCTTTAACACAATTGCTGAAGAGTAGTTTTCATAAGTTTTAGTTGAAATGTTCTCTTTTTGGTCCCATAAGGAACAAGAGGCGAACAAAGCAGCGATTGCCGCCCGATCAAGGGTGTGACAAAAGAGAAGGCGACAGGACAATGGCGGATCTTCTGACGATGAGCGACAAGAAAAACGCAGACAAGCAAAAGGCGCTCGACAGCGCATTGGCCCAGATCGAACGGCAGTTCGGCAAAGGCTCGATCATGAAGTTGGGCGAAGATTCCAAGCAGGATATCGATGCGAGCTCGACCGGTTCGCTGGGCTTGGATATCGCTCTGGGGATCGGCGGCCTGCCGATGGGGCGGATCGTCGAGATTTATGGCCCGGAAAGCTCGGGTAAGACCACGCTGACGCTGCACTGCATCGCTGAACAGCAAAAACGCGGCGGAGTCTGCGCGTTCGTCGACGCAGAACATGCGCTGGACCCTCAATATGCGCGCAAGCTGGGTGTGGATCTGGATGAATTGCTGATCTCTCAGCCCGACACTGGCGAGCAGGCACTTGAGATCACCGACACCTTGGTGCGGTCGGGAGCCGTGAACATGGTCGTGGTCGACTCGGTTGCGGCGCTGACGCCGAAATCCGAGTTGGAAGGCGACATGGGTGACAGCAGCGTGGGTGTTCAGGCCCGGCTGATGAGCCAGGCGATGCGCAAGCTGACCGGCTCGATCAATCGCTCGAACTGCATGGTGATCTTCATAAACCAGATCAGGATGAAGATCGGTGTGATGTTTGGCAGCCCGGAAACCACTACCGGTGGTAATGCGTTGAAATTCTACAGCTCGGTCCGTCTGGATATTCGCCGTATCGGTGCGATCAAGGATCGGGACGAAGTTGTGGGCAACCAGACCCGCGTCAAGGTCGTCAAGAACAAGGTGGCACCGCCGTTCAAGCAGGTGGAATTCGACATCATGTATGGCGAAGGCATCAGCAAAATGGGTGAGCTTCTGGATCTGGGCGTCAAGGCCGGTGTGGTCGAAAAGTCGGGTTCGTGGTTTAGCTACGGTGATGAGCGGATCGGGCAGGGGCGTGAGAATGCCAAGCAATATCTGCGTGACAATTCCCGTGCGGCGCTCGAGATCGAAGACAAAATACGTGCCGCGCATGGGTTAGATTTTGAAATGCCACCCGAAGCGGAAGAGGATGACATCCTCGAAGCTTAAAGCGTGCCTGAGGGGGAACCGAAGAAATCCCCCGGCACCCCGGTAGTGCTAAAATATCTGGAACAGGGTGGCCCCTCGGGGCCGCCTTGTTTCGTTTCGGATGGGCCAATGCTGTGGACACTCTCGGGGGGTGGGGCTAAACCTTTGCTGACCATAACGACTGCGCGCCGAGAGAGCCTTATGCCAACGCTGAACGACATTCGATCTACCTTCCTGAACTACTTTGCCAAGCAGGGGCACGAAGTGGTTGCGTCCAGCCCGCTGGTTCCGCGCAATGATCCGACACTGATGTTCGTCAACTCGGGTATGGTTCAGTTCAAGAATCTGTTTACTGGCGTCGAAACCCGCGACTACAGCCGTGCTACCACTGCACAGAAATGCGTGCGTGCAGGCGGCAAACACAACGATCTGGACAATGTGGGCTATACCGCTCGCCACCATACGTTCTTTGAAATGCTGGGGAATTTCTCATTCGGGGATTACTTTAAGCATGAGGCGATACCGTTCGCTTGGGAACTGATCACCAAAGAGTTTGGTATCGATAAGAACCGTCTGTTGGCCACTGTCTATCACACCGATGATGAGGCATTTGAAATCTGGAAAAAGGTTGGTGTCCCTGAAGACCGGATCATCCGCATCGCTACCAATGACAATTTCTGGCAAATGGGCCCTACCGGCCCCTGCGGCCCGTGCACCGAGATTTTCTATGACCACGGTGATCACATCTGGGGTGGGCCTCCGGGTTCGGCTGAGGAAGATGGTGATCGGTTCATCGAAATCTGGAACATCGTTTTCATGCAGAACGAACAGTTCGAAGACGGCTCGATGGTCGAACTCGACATGCAGTCGATCGACACCGGCATGGGATTGGAACGCATTGGAGCGTTGCTGCAAGGCAGCCACGACAATTATGACACCGATCTGTTCAAAACGCTGATCGAAGCCTCCGCGGATGCGACCGGTGTTGATCCTTATGGGGATCAAAACGTGCATCATCGCGTGATTGCGGACCACTTGCGTTCAACTTCGTTCCTGATCGCGGATGGTGTGATGCCGTCAAATGATGGGCGAGGGTATGTTCTGCGCCGTATCATGCGCCGCGCGATGCGCCATGCGCATCTGTTGGGGGCCAAAGATCCGGTGATGCACCGCCTGGTACCCACGCTGGTGCAATTGATGGGTGCGCAATATTCAGAGCTTGGTCAGGCGCAGCCACTGATCGAAGAGACACTGCTGCTTGAGGAAACTCGGTTCAAGCAAACTTTGGATCGCGGTTTGAAGCTGTTGGATGAGGAAGTCTCGGGCCTACCTGAAGGCGATCCACTACCCGGAGACGCGGCGTTCAAACTGTATGATACCTATGGTTTCCCGCTTGATCTGACGCAGGATGCGCTGCGCGAGAAAGGTCGAACCGTCGACACCGATGGATTTGACGTGGCCATGGCCGAACAAAAAGCCAAGGCTCGCGCGGCGTGGGCCGGGTCTGGCGAATCTGCCGATCAGGTGGTTTGGTTCGATGTGCTGGATGCGGCCGGTGCGACCGATTTCCTTGGCTACGATACTGAAAAGGCCGAAGGGCAGGTCGCTGCGTTGGTGGTCGATGGTGCATTGGTCGACAAGATCGAGAAGGGTGGTACCGGCTGGGTCGTAGTCAACCAGACACCGTTCTATGGCGAGGCCGGTGGCCAGGTCGGCGACACCGGTGAAATTCGCAGGCTGGATGAGCGCGACGATATCGCCCGTGTTGAAGACACCAGAAAGTTTGCTGATGGCAAAGTCTATGCTCACAAGGTCACGATTGATCATGGGGCGATCTCAAAAGGTGACGCAGTTGAGCTGGAAGTCGATCACGCGCGCCGCACGGCCATTCGTGCCAACCACTCCGCGACGCACCTTCTGCATGAAGCTCTGCGCGAGACATTGGGTGACCACGTGGCGCAGCGCGGGTCGCTCAACGCATCAGATCGTTTGCGGTTCGATTTCAGCCATTCTAAGGCTCTGACACTGGAAGAAGTGCAGAAAGTTGAGCGAGAGGTGAACGCATTCATCCGGCAAAACTCAACCGTGGAAACCAGGATTATGACACCTGATGACGCCCGTGAACTGGGTGCTCAAGCTCTGTTCGGTGAGAAATACGGGGATGAGGTGCGCGTGGTTTCGATGGGCAAAGCACCCACCGGCAAAGGCCAGGATGGCGAAACATGGTCGATTGAACTGTGTGGCGGTACCCATGTGCGCCAGACCGGTGATATCGGAACCTTCGTCGTGCTGGGCGACAGTGCCAGCAGCGCGGGCGTGCGGCGGATCGAGGCTTTGACCGGTGATGACGCATTTAAGTATCTGTCGAAACAGGATCATCGCCTTTCCTCAATTGCGCTTGAGTTGAAAGCGCAGCCTGATGACGTTGTGGCGCGTGTTAAGACTCTGCTGGATGAGCGTAAGTCGCTGCAAAACGAAGTTGCGCAGTTGCGCCGTGATCTGGCGATGGCCGGAGGTGCGGGGCAGGGCAGTGGCGCTGAAGCGCGCGATGTAAACGGTGTGGCGTTCTTTGCGCAGTCGCTCTCGGGTGTTTCCGGAAAGGACCTGCCTGCATTGATTGATGAGCACAAAAGCCGTTTGGGTACGGGTGCAGTATTATTGATTGCTGATACCGGCGGCAAAGCGGCTGTCGCAGCGGGTGTCACTTCGGACCTGACAGACACGGTATCTGCGGTGGATCTGGTCCGCGCGGCGGTGACTGAACTTGGCGGCAAGGGCGGTGGTGGACGGCCTGACATGGCACAGGGTGGGGGCAAGGATGCCTCGAATGCAGAGGCTGCAATCAAGGCCGCTGAACAGGTTTTGGGAGGATAAGATGCCAGCACTTTGGATCGCACACGTTACTGTGACAGATGCCGATGCTTATGGAAAATACGCCGAGCTTGCAGGGCCGGCAATTGCGGCGCATGGGGGTGAATTCATCGCCCGCGCGGCACGTTACGTGCAGTTAGAGGGCAAAGAGCGACCACGCAATGTGGTCGCCCGCTTCCCAACCGTCGAGGCTGCGGTAGAGTGCTACAATTCTCCTGCATATCAGCAGGCATTGGATCATGCCCGTGGCGCCAGCGAACGAGAGCTGGTGGTCGTTGAAATTACCGACTGAGAATCAGGCTCAATCTACCTTCGCATGAAATTTTCAAATTCTGCCCGGCCCAGAGCCGTGCGACCTGCCATGCATTTTAGCGTGGGCGGCTCTTCACGATCGCTCTGAATTTATACACATTATTACAATGGGTTGTGCATACTTCCGGTTGGCTTTGAACATATTTCTCTGTCCGATTGTGGCACTTCGCGCCACTTTCTTGCGCGGAAATGGTCACGAAAAGTGACGAATTTCCGCCGTTTTTTCCGCTCAATCTCGGATTTGATTGCGTGATAACCACGGTTTGCGGATATGGTCCGGTGTACAGATGGGTTCTGATCCACGCAGTTTGCAGGGACTAATAGGACTCGAGGGACAGGCATGAAATTCTTTGGTACGACCTTAGACGCCCACTTAAAGAGCGCTGCCAAGCTTGGCGGGCTGTTTGGTTTGGCTATCCTGATTAACGGTTCGCTGTTGTTTGGGACTGAAGCATCGGCGAAAGATGCCGCGTTTATCCCGAGTATCGCTGCCTCGCCACCACCTTCCGGTGCGCGTCAGCTTTGCGGTAAATATTCCTGGGCATGTGCGCAAAAAGGTATCGGTTCCTTATCCACCAGCCAAGAATTGAAACTTGTCAAAGAGATCAACCGCCGCGTTAATCGATCCACGCGAGAGGTCACGGATCAGTCGCAATACAAAACCAGTGAACTTTGGGCGCTTCCAACGTCGCGCGGTGGTGACTGCGAAGATTTTGCGCTTCTAAAGAAAAGAGACTTGATCCAGGCCGGTTTCGACCCTCGTAAACTACTGCTCGCGACAGTGTTGGATACGCGCAGAAACTCTCATGCTGTTTTGGTCTATCGGTCAAGCGACGGCGATCTGGTTCTGGATAATTTGACCAATCAGATCAAGCCTTGGAAGGCGACGCGCTATCTGTTCCTGAGGATGCAAGATCCTAAGCAGCCCGCCAGATGGCTGGGAGTTTATGGAAAAAGCTGAGTTCTTCGACCTCAACTAGAGTGGGCGGGTGCATCTGCACGCCGCCCATCCGCTATTCTCGTCAGTGGCGCCATGGTCGCGCCCAACCCTGATCGAAGGAATTAATGACCGCGATCATCCTCTTTTTCGCGCTCAGCTCTACGTTCTTGGGATTTGGCTCTGTCTTTGACCCGTTTGGCTTCGGCTATTGACAGTTTTCCCAAACGCTCTTGCGACTGCCGGGCACTTTCCCGGTACATCTTGGCGTTAGCGGCATGTTGTTGTGCGTAGGCACGTTGCTCATTAGCCCAAGCTTGGCTTTCTTTGGCCCACCCAGCAAACAGCCGCGCTTGTTCCCTTGCCTGCTTCGCACCCTTTTTATCGCCAGCGTCACGTAGTTGCTTGGCTTTTTCAGAATAGTCTTTAGCCGTTTGCCGGTGCTGCTTGATTGTCTTTCTTTTATCTTTGACTCTTTCCCTGTATTCCCTTGCCTTTTCACGCTCTTCTTTCGCCTTTTTCCTGTTTTCCTTTGCCTTTTTTCTTTCTTCCTTGGCTTTTTCGTCGTCGCCGTTTGGCTTCTCAGGCGTATCGGGTGTGTCAGGCGTATCAGGTGTGTCAGGCGTATCGGGTGTGACCGGGGTATCAGGCCTATCGCGCTCGGTTCTTTCGTCTGAGGCACCGTCACCCGTGCGCTGCGGGTTAATGCCGATGCTCGCCGTAGGCAAGTCAGTCAAAACAGCTGCAAATCGCGGGCAATCAAGAATTGTACGCTCCAGGATCGACTCGAAGTCGGCGCGTCGCTGGATATACCGGAGCATGCCCGAAGTAACCACGTCACACGCACAAAGAGTGTTCGAAGAAACAGACTGTTTGGCCGTGCTCACAGTGCACGTACCAGCCGCCTGAGCGGAATTTCCGAAGGTGAAGGGTAAGATTGCAGAAGCAAAAGCAATCGATAACAGTTTGGATCTAATGCGCATCGCACGCTCCTTAAGCACTCGTTAACTAAATTGCCGTATACTCAAACGGCGTCACACTTTGAACACAAAGTCCTCTTTCTATCGCCTATTTTCAAGCAAACTTTCTGTTGGATTTCTGTGATCCAGCTCACTCAAACACGATTAATCCATAAAAAACAAAAAGAAGACCTGCTGTTGCACCAGGTCTTCTTTTTCTGTGTTGTTTCTAGCCTGACGCAAAAATGTCACGAATGTGGCAATGTTTCCAAAACGTGAACAAGTTCACAGCATTGATCAGGCTGATTTTGACATCCGTTTACGCTCGTGCGGATCCAGATAACGTTTGCGAAGCCGGATCGCATTGGGTGTAACCTCGACCAGTTCATCGTCGTCGATATAGGCGATTGCCTCTTCAAGCGAGAACTGAATATGAGGGGTCAGCCTTACTGCGTCGTCCGAGCCGCTGGCACGCACGTTTGTCAGCTTCTTACCTTTCAGCGGATTCACTTCCAGATCGTTGTCTCGCGAATGCTCTCCGATCACCATGCCCTGATAGACATCAGTTTGCGGGCCAACGAACATGCGGCCACGCTCTTCCAAATTCCAAAGCGCATAGGCAACCGCCTGGCCGTTTTCCATCGAGATCAGAACACCTGCGCGTCGGCCGGGGATCTGTCCTTTATGGGCCGCCCAGCCGTGGAAGACACGGTTCAAGACACCAGTTCCACGTGTGTCGGTCAGGAACTCTCCGTGATAGCCGATCAGGCCACGAGACGGCACGTGGGCGATGATCCGGGTCTTGCCTGCCCCTGCAGGGCGCATTTCAGCCAGTTCACCTTTGCGCGCACCCGTGATTTTCTCGATCACCGCGCCAGAATATTCATCATCCACATCGATCGTGACTTCTTCGATAGGTTCAAGGCGCTGGCCGTCCTCCTCGCGGAACAAAACCTGTGGGCGAGAGATGCTAAGCTCGAATCCTTCGCGACGCATGTTTTCGATCAGAACACCCATCTGCAATTCGCCGCGACCAGCAACCTCGAAGGCTTCGCCGCCGGGCGTGTCGCTGATGCGGATGGCTACGTTCGATTCGGCTTCTTTCATCAGGCGATCACGAATGACCCGAGACTGAACCTTTTTGCCGTCACGACCGGCCAGCGGGGAATCGTTTATGCCGAAGGTCACTGTGATGGTTGGCGGATCGATAGGCTGGGCAGGTAGGGCCTCTTCGACTTGCGGTGATACAAGGGAATCTGCCACGGTGGCTTTGCTCATACCCGCAATCGTGACAATGTCGCCTGCTTCAGCGACGTCAATGGGTTGTTGAGCTAATCCACGGAATGCAAGGATTTTCGACGCGCGGAAGCTTTCAATCTGGGTGCCATCTCGGCTGAGTGCCTTGAGGCTGTCACCTGCTTTCAGAGTTCCACTTTCCACACGACCGGTCAGAATGCGACCGATGAATGGATCGCTGCCCAAAGTGGTGGCGAGCATCCTGAACGGTTCGTCCTTTTTCTCGATCTGCTTGGGGGCGGGGACGTGATCAACGATCAGATCGAACAGGGCGGTCAAGTCCTTGCGCGGACCGTCAAGCTCCATATCGGCCCAGCCGGACCGGCCCGAAGCATACATGGCCGGGAAGTCCAGCTGATCGTCATCGGCGCCCAAGTTGGCGAAAAGGTCGAAACATTCGTCCAGCGCGCGATCAGGCTCGGCATCGGGTTTGTCGACCTTGTTCAGCACGACAATCGGGCGCAGGCCCAAAGCCAACGCCTTTGAGGTCACGAATTTGGTTTGCGGCATCGGGCCTTCGGCGGCGTCGACCAGCAGTACAACGCCGTCGACCATGCTGAGAATACGTTCGACTTCCCCACCGAAATCAGCGTGGCCGGGGGTGTCGACGATGTTAATGCGGGTATCCTTCCACTCAACGCTGGTGGCTTTGGCCAGGATGGTAATGCCGCGTTCGCGTTCCAGGTCGTTGCTGTCCATGGCGCGTTCTGCCACGGCCTGGTTTTCCCGGAACGCGCCGGATTGTTTGAGCAGCTCATCCACCAGGGTCGTCTTGCCGTGGTCCACGTGAGCGATGATTGCGATGTTGCGCAGGTCCATGAGAGGTCAGCCTTTGAACGGGAAGTTGCCGCGCGCATAACGCGGCGCGACAAAATATACCAGCCCTAACCGGCGGTCAGTGGCCCGCTGTAGCTGAAAACAGGTGGATGATCAGAATGCCGCTCAAAATCATGCCCAAACCCAAGACTGCGGGCCAATCGAGTTTTTGGCCAAAAACCAGAAATCCAATCAGTGCGATCAGGGCAATACCAAGGCCCGACCAGATTGCATAGACAATGCCCACAGGCATGACCTTTAACGTGAGGGCCATAAGATAAAAGGCCGACCCATAGCCAACCACGACAAGAGCCGACGGCCAAAATCGCGTAAACTGATGGCTAGCCTGCAACGCAGTCGTGCCGATGGTTTCCGCGATAACAGCCAACATTAGGATTAGGTAGGTCTTTGGCACGAGCGATGCCTCTCTGAATTATCGCGAAAGGTTGAGCATACTTGCGATCATTTGGGCAAGGGGATTCAGTTGCAGATGATCAAAACCCTAACTTTACCAAAGGTCAGGTAAACCCGACTATTCGGGCCTTTGCATTCGTGCTAAACACTCGATTGTTTTTAGTGTGTTTTTAATGAGTTTGATAAGATGACGACTTTTGCAAAATCGGTCATTATCGCTTCGGTTTTGATTGTGGCGTTGGGGTGGCTTGCAGACGGGGGGTCCGTCGACATTGATGCAGCCCAGAGTGTTGAGCGGTTCACAGGTTTTCCGGTTTAGGCGCCCACCGAGCGATATCCTCGAAAAGGAGCTTTCGGGCTCCTTTTCTTTTCTTCAGACGCTAAGCAATCTTTACTGCTTTTCGATCGCTTTCAGCTTGGATCGATGTTCAGACAGTCTTTTCACCACGAATTGCCGTGCCTTACGTTCCGCCAGCCTAACCCGGATTTCGGTCAAGAACGCTTCTTCCAGAGATTGCGAGGCTGCACCGAGAACGTCTCCAACCTCCACAAAGAATCGATCCTCGCCCGTCTCGTCCATAACCTTCATCGTGTCCTCGGCCAATCTGGCGGCGAGGGTAGTGATGGTATCGGACATCAGCGCGTATTCTCTGTCAGGCGGCGTTTCACGTAATCCGTCACATCTGTCATCAGCGTGTCCATGTGGCGGTCTTGGAAGAAGTGATCGGCACCTTCCACCTCATTATGGGTGATGGTGATACCCTTTTGTTCATGCAGCTTTCCGACCAGAGACGCAGTGTCTGCAGGTGGCGCGACACGGTCCGCCAATCCGTTGATGATCAAGCCAGAAGACGGGCAGGGTGCCAGGAACGAAAAGTCGTACATGTTTGCGGGCGGCGATACACTGATGAAGCCAGTGATCTCGGGGCGGCGCATCAGAAGCTGCATTCCGATCCATGCACCGAACGAGAACCCAGCGACCCAGCAATGCTTGGAGTTGTTGTTCATCGACTGAAGGTAATCCAGCGCTGATGCTGCATCGCTCAGCTCACCTACACCCTGGTCATACTCGCCCTGGCTGCGACCAACGCCGCGAAAGTTAAAACGCAGAACCGTGAAGCCCATGTTGTAAAAGGCGTAATGCAGGTTATAGACCACCTTGTTGTTCATGGTCCCGCCAAATTGTGGATGCGGGTGAAGCACGATAGCGATCGGTGCGTCTTTTTCCTTTTGCGGGTGGTAGCGGCCTTCCAGGCGGCCTTCGGGTCCGGGAAAAATCACCTCGGGCATGTGTGCTTTGGTCCTGTTTTTTGACGCGTCGGCCCCGAGATTATCTTGACGGTAATCCTCAGGTACCTTAGAACGGTTCTAATTACATTGTGTCGCGTGAAAACGCTGTCAGTGGGAGATACGCACTGGCTCGGGCGACGTCAATGTTTTCGCGCAGTTCTTGCCTGAAGGAAACAAAATGAAGCTGTCGACCAAAGGCCGCTATGCGATGGTTGCGCTGGCGGATATCGCCCTTCAGTCCTCGGACAAACTTGTCACGTTGGGCGAGATTTCCGAACGTCAGGATATTTCACTACCGTATTTGGAGCAGCTTTTCGTGAAACTGCGCCGAGCTGATCTGGTCAGTTCAGTACGCGGACCGGGTGGGGGCTATCGCCTGGCGCGACCTGCCTCGGAAATCCGTGTGGTCGAGATACTGGCCGCGGTTGATGAGACGGTGGATGCGATGCACAAGGGGGCAGGTGCCTCGGGCGCGTCTTCGGGCAGCCGGGCGCAGTCACTGACCAATCGGTTGTGGGAAAGCCTGAGCGCGAATGTTTACGTATTCCTGCATCAAACGCGGCTGTCGGATGTAATTCGGAATGATCTTGCACCGTGTCCCGCTGTTCCTAGCTTGTTCGCAGTCGTGGACGATTGATCTGATGACGTTTTTCTGTGTTCCGTCAAAACCCATCTTGGAAAAGATACATCTATGAAACGGGTTTATCTCGACCATAACGCAACCGCCGCTCTGAGGCCCGAGGCCCGCGATGCAATGATCGCGGCGATGGATTTGGTGGGTAATCCGTCCTCGGTCCATGCCGAAGGGCGCGCCGCAAAAGCGGTGGTCGAGAAAGCGCGGGCTCAAATCGCAACAGCGTTTGGGGCAGATGGTGCCGACATCGTGTTTACTTCTGGTGCGACGGAGGCAGCGGCTTTGGCCATGGCGGGGCGCGATCTTCAAGGTGCAGCGATTGAACATGACGCGGTAAGAGCTTGGATTAATGAGGTTCTGCCTGTCTCCCAAGGCGGTTACGTTGACGTGCCGGACGCTTCCCGATCCACGCTGCAACTGGCCAATTCGGAAACTGGAATTGTTCAAACTTTGCCTGCCGGTCTTGCGGTCACCGACGCGACTCAGGCTTTTGGTAAGTTGCCGATAGCCTTCAACTGGCTGGGGGCTGAGATGGCGCTGATTTCAGCCCACAAACTTGGCGGGCCAAAAGGGATCGGGGCGTTGGTGATGAAACGCGGCACCAATCTTGCTGCGCAAATCAAGGGCGGCGGGCAGGAGATGGGGCGTCGTTCGGGTACAGAAAATGTCACTGGAATTGCGGGGTTCGGAGCAGCAGCTGAAGCCGCGTCCCGTGATTTAGCAAATGGCGTTTGGGAAAACGTTGCAGAACTTAGAAATATTCTAGAAAACGCTCTTGAGGCTGGTACGAAAGCTACTATTTTTGTCGGGAAAGACCAAAGGCGACTCCCCAACACTCTGTGCTTCGCCACACCGGGATGGAAGGGCGAGACACAGGTCATGCAGATGGATTTGTCAGGCTTCGCGATCAGTGCGGGCTCGGCCTGTTCCAGCGGCAAGGTTCGTGCACGCGCCGTACTGACGGCCATGGGATTTGATGAGATGACGGCCTCTAGCGCAATCCGCGTATCGCTGGGGCCAGAGACGGCAGAAGAAGATGTGCTGCGTTTCGCGGAAACGTGGCTTGAAAAAGAGAAAAAGCATCGCGCGCGGGCCGCGTGATCTGACGGAGGGTGAATTATGGCCGCTTTGGACCATACCCAGGTGAAAGAGGGTGTCGATCAGGAAACCGTAGACGCGGTTCGCGAGGTCAGCACTTATAAATACGGCTGGGAAACTGATATCGAGATGGAGTATGCGCCAAAAGGCGTGAATCCCGATATTGTACGTCTGATTTCGGACAAAAATGATGAGCCTGAGTGGATGACCGAATGGCGTCTGGCCGCGTTCGAGCGCTGGACCCAGATGGAAGAGCCTAAATGGGCGATGGTGCACTACCCGCCGATCGACTTTCAGGACCAGTATTATTATGCCCGTCCGAAATCGATGGAAGATAAACCCAAATCTCTGGATGAGGTCGATCCCAAGCTTCTGGCGACTTACGAAAAGCTGGGTATCCCTTTGAAAGAACAGATGATCCTGGCAGGTGTCGAGGGCGCTGAGAATGCACCGGCAGAAGGCCGTAAGGTTGCTGTTGATGCAGTATTTGACTCGGTTTCGGTCGGGACGACTTTTCAGGAAGAGTTGAAGAAAGCCGGTGTTATTTTCTGCTCGATTTCCGAGGCGATCAAAGAGCATCCGGAACTGGTCAAAAAATACTTAGGGACGGTCGTACCGGTCTCGGACAATTTCTATGCCACGCTCAACTCGGCTGTATTCTCGGATGGTTCATTCGTCTACGTCCCGCCGGGCGTGCGCTGCCCGATGGAACTGAGCACATATTTCCGCATCAATGCAGAAAATACCGGCCAGTTTGAGCGCACGCTGATCATCGCCGACAAGGGCTCTTACGTCTCGTATCTGGAAGGCTGCACCGCGCCCCAGCGCGACACCGCTCAGTTGCACGCGGCAGTTGTCGAGATCATCGTCGAAGAAGATGCCGAGGTGAAATACTCAACCGTTCAGAACTGGTTCCCCGGGGATGAGAATGGCAAAGGCGGTATCTACAACTTCGTGACCAAGCGCGCCGATTGTCGGGGTGATCGGTCCAAGGTGATGTGGACGCAGGTCGAAACCGGCTCGGCTGTGACCTGGAAATACCCGTCCTGCATCCTGCGTGGCGACGATAGCCAGGGTGAGTTCTACTCGATCGCAATCACGAACAACATGCAGCAAGCCGACACCGGCACCAAGATGGTGCATCTGGGCAAGAACACCAAGTCGCGGATCGTATCGAAAGGGATCAGCGCCGGTAAGGCGCAGAATACCTATCGTGGTCTGGTGTCGATGCATCCAAAGGCCAAGGACAGCCGAAACTACACCCAGTGCGACAGCCTGCTGATCGGCGACAAATGCGGGGCGCATACGGTTCCGTATATCGAGGTGAAGAACAACTCATCTCGGGTCGAGCACGAGGCGACTACCTCGAAGGTAGACGACGATCAGCTGTTCTATTGCCGTCAGCGTGGCATGGACGAGGAAGAAGCCGTGGCCTTGGTCGTCAACGGGTTTTGCAAGGACGTTCTGCAGGCGCTGCCGATGGAATTTGCGATGGAAGCGCAACAGCTTGTGGCAATCAGCCTTGAGGGATCAGTCGGCTGATGACACCAAAACCCCAACAGCGAATCCGAAAGGACGATGTCCTGACAGTGCTTGGCTATGCGTTGCCGGTGCTCGGCGGCCTGTTGGGGGTTGCTTACGTCAATACCAAGTACATGGACTTCATAAACCCGGTTTGGGCAGTGGGCGCAGGCGCGTTGCTTGGATGGATCATCGCCCGCGTGATCCGCAAGGTGCTGGGATAAGAACTTATCGGGGTCGCAATGCGCCCCTTGCGAGATGCTAAAGGACAGAAAATGCTGGAAATCAATAACCTGCACGTCAAACTTGAGGAAGAAGACAAGCAAATTCTGAAAGGGGTCGACCTGACGCTCGAGCCTGGCAAGGTGCATGCGATCATGGGGCCCAATGGCTCGGGCAAATCAACGCTCAGCTACGTGTTGTCTGGTCGTGATGGCTATGAGGTGACCGAGGGCGGCGCGACGCTTGATGGCGAGGATCTGCTTGAGATGGAACCGGAAGAACGTGCAGCCGCAGGTGTGTTTCTGGCGTTCCAGTACCCGGTCGAGATTCCCGGTGTGGGCAACATGACCTTCCTGCGCACCGCCGTGAATGCGCAGCGCAAAGCACGTGGCGAGGAAGAGCTGTCGGCGACGGATTTTCTGAAAGAGGTTCGTGCCAAGGCCAAGGCGCTGAAAATCGACGCTGAAATGTTGAAACGTCCGGTCAATGTTGGCTTTTCGGGTGGTGAGAAAAAGCGCAACGAAATCCTGCAAATGGCGATGCTTGAGCCGAAGATGTGCATCCTGGATGAGACAGACTCGGGCCTTGACGTGGACGCGATGAAACTGGTGGCCGAGGGCGTGAACGCGTTGCGTGATGAGGGGCGCGGGTTCCTTGTTATCACGCACTATCAGCGGCTTCTCGATCACATCAAACCTGACGTGGTTCACATCATGGCGGATGGTCGTATCGTGAAATCCGGTGGTCCCGAACTGGCGCTGGAAGTTGAAAACAACGGCTATGCCGACATACTGGCCGAGGTGAACTGATGGCTTTGCCCCAAGCAAAACAGACAGCAACCGAGGAACGGCTGGCAGCGCTGACCATGCCGGATGCGGGATGCACACGCAAAGCGCGCGAAGCCGCAATTGCACGTGTACGCGCGATGGGTTTGCCCAGTCGTCGAGATGAATACTGGAAATATACCCGTCCAGACACTCTGGTCTCTGCGGAAGCTCCCAGTGCTGCATTGTTCAAAACGGATGAACCGGCTCTGTTCCACGCGCTCGACCGACTGAAGATCGTTTTCATTGATGGCGTATTCAGCCCGGAAGAGTCTGATGATCTGTCTCTGGAGGGTGTAACGATCGATCGGCTGGAAGATATCTGTTGCAAAGACATCCATTGGGCCAAAGAGTTATACGGCGTTCTTGAAGCAAAAGGCCAAGATCCAGTGGCGCGTCCCTTGGCGGCGCTGAACACGGCCTATGCGTCAGATGGAGTTGCCATTCATGTATCCGGCAAGCCGAGCAAACCGATTAACCTGATTTATCGCCATGAATCTGAAACGTCGGATGCGATCCTGCATCACGTCGTTCGGGTTGAAAGCGGTGCCGAAGTCACGATCCTTGAAAACGGACCCGCAGCTTCGCGCTTCAACAAATGTATGGAGATCGATATCGCCGACAATGGCACACTGCATCACATCCGTGCGCAGGGCCGGGATCACCAACGTCGTGCGGCGACTCAAATGTTCTCGCGGCTTGGTAAGGAATCCGTCTATAAGTCCTTCACGCTGACCGTGAACGGAGTTTTGACGCGAAACGAGCAAGTCGTCGAGCTGACCGGTGACGATGCGGTCGCACATGTGGCGGGTGCGTGCGTGGGCGATGGAGATTTTCACCACGACGATACGGTCTTTGTCACCCATGATGCGGTGAATTGCGAAAGCCGCCAAGTGTTTAAGAAAGTGTTGCGCAACGGTGCGACCGGTGTTTTTCAGGGCAAGATCCTTGTGAAGGAAGGTGCCCAGAAAACCGATGGTTACCAGATCAGCCAGTCGCTGCTTCTGGACGATGACAGTCAGTTCCTCGCCAAACCCGAGCTTGAGATTTACGCCGATGACGTGGCGTGTTCGCACGGTTCGACCTCGGGCGCCATTGATGAAACGGCTTTGTTCTACCTGCGCTCCCGTGGCGTCCCAACGGCAGAAGCAACCGACATGTTGACACTGGCCTTCCTGGCTGAAGCCGTTGATGAAATCGAGGACGAGGATCTGGCAGCTGATATCGTGTCCCGATTGCAAGATTGGCTGGCACGCCGACGCTGATGCCTGTCACAACTGATATCGTGGCCACGTATCGCGGACCGGGGCGTGTGGTGCGTCGGCTGCTTGATATGGGGCCGCGCGAAGATCGCGCATTGGCATTTGTGATGGCGTTCTGTGTAATAGGCTTTATCGCGCAATTGCCCGGCCTTGCACGGAGGGCTCATCTGGAAGGGATAGAGCTGAACATGCTGATGGGCGGGGCCCTGTTGGGCTCGGTCTTTATTCTGCCATTGTGCTTTTATCTTCTTGCTTGGCTCACCCATTTTATCGCGCGGATGATGGGGGGCGTTGGCACCAGCTATGGCGCGCGGCTAGCCTTGTTCTGGGCGCTTCTCGCGTCAGCGCCTTTGGTGTTGCTGAATGGGCTGGTGTCCGGTTTCATCGGCCCCGGGTCAGCGCAAACACTTGTGGGGCTGTTATGGGTTGCGGTTTTTCTCTGGTTCTGGTTGTCGGGCCTCAAGCAATCGCAAAAGGCTGCTAAATGAATTCCACCGCACTGCTCAACCTGGTCGTTCTGACCCTGTCCAATCCAGCCGAAGCCGCAAGACGATTGCTCGCGTTGCGGCTGGGTACGGATGTACTGTGGCTCGCCTTTTCTCTTGCGGTGATCCTGAACGCTCTGGTCCAGTCTGCGTCCAGCTTCGTCCTGCCGCTTATCAGTCCGGATGTTCAGCAACTGGCTGAGCCACTATCGAGGACGCTTTTTGTTTCCGTTGCGGCAATCATGATCAGCGTCGTGACGTTCCTATTAGTGGGCCGCGTCCTGGGTGGAACGGGAACGTTCAATGACTTCATGACGCTGATTGTCTGGTTGCAAATCCTGCAAATTGCGGGGCAAGCAATCATTCTAGCGCTGGTTGCAGCGCTGCCGTTTCTATTCTTACCGGCCAGTCTGGCGATGCTGGGTCTTAGCCTTTACATCACCCTGCATTTTCTCAACGAGGCGCATCGATTTAAGTCGTTGGGAAAGTCGTTTGTTGTGATCCTGATCTCTGGTCTTGTGGCCGTCCCGTTTGTTCTTTGGCTGATCCCCGCCGGGTCTGTATAGGGAAGTCCTGTCTATGTATGACGTACAAAAAATCCGCGCAGATTTTCCGATCCTGTCACGTCAGGTCAACGGAAAGCCGCTGACTTATCTAGACAACGGGGCCTCCGCGCAGAAACCCCAGGTGGTGATCGACGCGATCACGCAGGCCTATGCGCACGAATATTCGAACGTGCATCGAGGGCTTCACTATCTGTCAAATCTCGCGACCGAGAAATATGAGGCCGTCCGTGGCACGGTTGCGCGGTTTCTGGGCGTATCAAACGAGAATGAGATTGTCCTGAATTCGGGTACGACCGAAGGAATCAATTTGGTCGCCTACGGTTGGGCAATGCCACGCCTGCAGGCGGGGGACGAGATTGTCCTCAGCGTGATGGAACATCACGCCAACATCGTGCCGTGGCACTTCCTGCGCGAACGGCAGGGCGTGGTGCTGAAATGGATCGACGTCGATGCGACCGGCCATCTTGACCCTCAGGCGGTAATCGACGCCATTGGCCCCAAGACAAAGCTGGTTGCGGTGACCCAGTGCTCGAACGTGCTGGGCTCTGTGGTTGATGTCAAAGCAATCACGCAAGCCGCCCACGTCAAAGGCGTTCCGGTTCTGGTGGATGGCAGCCAGGGCGCGGTTCATATGCCCGTCAATGTCGATGACATCGGATGTGACTTCTATGCCATCACGGGTCATAAACTGTACGGCCCATCCGGTTCTGGCGCAATTTTTATCAAATCGGACCGCATGGCTGAAATGCGCCCCTTTATTGGTGGCGGTGACATGATCAAAGAGGTTTCAAAAGATCAGGTGATCTACAACGATCCGCCAATGAAGTTCGAGGCCGGAACTCCCGGCATCGTGCAGACCATCGGGTTGGGTGTGGCGCTTGACTATATGATGGACCTTGGCATGGAGAGCATCGCATCGCATGAGGCCGGCTTGCGCGACTATGCGATGCAACGGTTGAATGGATTGAACTGGCTGCAGGTTCAAGGCACCACAGCGAACAAAGCCGCGATATTCAGCTTTACTTTGGATGGGGCAGGGCATGCCCATGATGTTTCAACCATTCTGGACAAAAAGGGTGTCGCCGTGCGCGCAGGCCACCACTGCGCCGGGCCGCTGATGGATCATTTGGGGGTCACTGCTACCTGTCGTGCCAGCTTTGGGCTTTATAACACGACGGATGAGGTCGACACCCTGATCGACGCGTTGGAGCTTGCCCACGATCTGTTTGCCTGATCGTACTGCGGATTTGCAGTTGCACCCGGATTGGAACGAGGGTAGCTAACGGCCAAGGCACCTGTAGCTCAGCTGGATAGAGCGCTGCCCTCCGAAGGCAGAGGCCAGAGGTTCGAATCCTCTCAGGTGCGCCATTTCACCCTTGCTAGTCGTCATATTACGCAGAACTGACGGTGCTCGAACCTGTTCTTTCCTGGCAAAGCAAAACCCCCGTCAGAACTATCTGATGGGGGTCGTGCAACAGCGAAAGATGAAATGCTCGATTAGCCGCGCCACGAGCGGATGACACCGCAATCCATGTGAACGAAATTCGAACGATAGTACTGTCCAACGCCACCGGCACGGCAGGCCATCGCTGCTTTGCCCATTTGCGAGACCGAGCGTGATGACAGTCGCAGATCAGCAGCCTGACCCTTCATATGAAGCGAATTCTTGGCAACACCCCGCGAGCGGCGGCGCAGCATTGCGTTGGTTTGCGGTGAGCGGTAGCCCGACAGCAGCATGTATGGCTCGCTGACATCCAGAAGGTTATGAGTGGCCGCCATGATGTCGATGGTCCTCAGGTCCACGGACTTGACTTGATCGCTGCGCCAGTCGCGCATGAAGTGGTTGACCTCTTTCACCGCGTCTTTGATGTATTTGCCATCAACCCAATAGACCATATCGATACGTTCACCGGTACGGCCGGAATACATGCGGATACGGCGAATATCACCTCCGCCGCGAAGGAAACCAGCTGCGTTGGAATATGTGGGGGCTGCAACAACTGCGGTTGCGGCGAATGCGCCCAATAGGGCACGCCGGGTCAGGCCCGAGGTACTGCTCTTGGTCATTTTTTGTTTCGTCCCGTACTGTTCCTGCCTGCACACGATGTTACGCGCGCCGTATTAATTTTTTCCCATCCCAGATGCGGGATTTATGGCACAGTAGGATTCAACAGCCAAGAAATCTTTGGTCGCAGTCAAATCAAGGCGGAAATTTCGGCAGTTTTTTGCGCAACTGATGCAAGTATGCTTACTTTTGGCGCAGTTCGCGCGTCGGCGATGCAAACGCGCACCAGGGGTCAAAGAAGCGGTCTGGTGATGAATTTGTGAATAGACATCAGGCGCTCAGCAAAACATTATTTTCAGACGCCGCTTATAGGGCGTGACAAGTCATTGAAGAAACAGGGCCATCCTATGTCATTTGTTACCCGTGCTCGTTCAAGTGTTTTTATCGCCGCTTTCCTTGTGGCTTCGGCCTCAGTCGCGCAGGCGGGGACGGATGGCACAGCGTTTCAAATGGCCGTTGCGGAAAGTGTGTCCAACAGCCCGGCAATTGCTGAGTTTTATCGCACAAACGGGTTTGATCCGGTTTGGGTTGGCGATACGCCCGAACATGCTGCACGACGCAAAGCCCTGATCGAAGCGCTTTCGACGACCGATCTGCATGGATTGCCTGGGGCACGTTACGACGTCCAGACTTTGAAGACAAAGATGCAGGACGCGCGCAACACCCGTGATCTGGGCATGCTCGAGGCCGAGCTGACTCGGGTTTTTGTCAAATATGCCAGAGACTTGCATTCCGGTTCTGTAACGCCTTCGCAGATTGATCCCGGCCTAGTGCGGGCGGTGGAACGACGCAGCGCCGCAGAGCATCTTGAACTGCTCGTTTCCAGCCAGGGTGATACCTATTTCAGGGATATGATGCCTCAATCGCGCCAGTATCTTGCGCTGTTGAAACAGAAGAAGGCGCTGGAAGCGCTGATGACACAAGGTGGCTGGGGCGAGACCGTTCCTGTCTCCAAGCTTGAGCTTGGGGACACAGGGAACAGTGTCATCAGGCTGCGCAATCGACTTGTCGCGATGGGTTATCTGAAGCCTACTGCCAGCCCAAACTATGATGATGCGCTGTTTGCGGCGGTGCAATCCTTTCAGGCTGCTCATGGTCTTGAGGCGGATGGCGTAGCTGGCAAAGGCACTATTTCCGAGATCAATCGCCCAGTTTCAGACCGCTTGAAAGCTGTTTACGTTGCGCTTGAACGGGAGCGCTGGTTACCCAAAGACCGTGGTGAGCGGCATATTCTGGTGAATCTGGCCGATTTTTCTGCCAAGATCGTCGATGACGGGCAGGTCACGTTTGAGACTCGTGCCGTGATCGGCAAAAACACACATGATCGCCGAAGCCCAGAGTTCTCGGATGAGATGGAGCATATGGTGATCAACCCAAGTTGGTATGTGCCACGCTCGATCATCACGAAGGAATATCTGCCGCAATTACGGGCCAATCCAAATGCTGTCGGCCATATCCAGATCACCGACCGCCGTGGCCGTCAGGTTAATCGTGGAGCGGTTGACTTTACCCAGTTCACTGCGCGTAATTTCCCGTTTTCCATGCGTCAGCCCCCCAGCAAAAGCAACGCACTGGGGCTGGTGAAGTTCATGTTCCCTAATAAGTACAACATCTATCTGCATGATACGCCTCAGAAATCTCTGTTCGCACGCGAGGTTCGGGCATTCTCGCATGGATGCATCCGTTTGGCGCAACCGTTCGAGTTTGCCTATAAGCTGCTGGCCAAGCAGGAAGAGGATCCAAAGGCGTTTTTCCACCGCGTGCTGAACACGGGCAAAGAAACGAAGGTTGAACTGGATAAAAAAATTCCGGTGCATCTGATTTATCGCACGGCCTATATTGGCCCCAAAGGCGAGGTGCAGTATCGCCGCGACGTGTATGACCGGGATCGCAAGATCTGGGAAGCGCTGCAAAAGGCAGGGGTGGTCCTGCCGGACGTTCAAGGGTAATCACGAGGCAAATCCCGCCACGAGGACGCCCGACATGCAGTTTACCGTTCAACAAATCGCCGATTCCCTGGGGGTCGTCGCAGAAGGCCAGACTGGCCTGACCATCTTGCGGGCAGCCGAGCCGGGAGATGCCGGGCCAACCGATCTGGCCATGGCGATGTCGCCAAAATATGCTGAAGCTTTGGAGACCGGTTCAGCACGGGCCGCGGTTTTGTGGGATGGCGCGGACTGGAAAGCACTGGGGCTTGAGGCCGCCATTTTTGTGCAACGCCCCCGCATGGCGATGGCAGGGATCACCGCGATGCTGGATCGCGGGCAGGGGATTGCGCCGGGAATTCATCCATCGGCTGTCATTGATGAAACCGCCGAGATCGGGGTCGACGTATCGGTCGGCCCGCTTGCTGTTATCGGTGCGCGCGCGCGCGTCGGCGCGGGTTCGGTTATCGGCGCGCATTGCGTGATCGGTATGGATGCGTCGCTTGGTGAAAACGCTCTGCTGCGCGAAATGGTCAGCATCGGTGCGCGGGCTCAAATCGGTGATCGCTTTATCGCGCAGCCGGGTGCCCGTATCGGCGGGGACGGTTTCAGCTATGTCACACCAGAAGTCTCGGGTGCCGAAAATGCGCGGAAAACTCTGGGTGATCAGGGGGGTGCAAAGGCGCAAAGCTGGTTGCGCATCCATTCGCTGGGTGCGGTCGAGATTGGCGATGACGTCGAGGTCGGCTCGAACTGCACTGTAGACAACGGGACCATACGCAATACTGTAATCGGAAGTGGATCGAAACTGGATAATCTTGTCCACGTGGGACACAACACCCGAGTCGGGCAGGATTGTTTGTTATGTGGTCAAACCGGCGTTTCTGGTTCGGTCGAGATTGGCAATAACGTGGTACTGGGTGGTCAGACTGGTGTTGTCGATAATATTTTCATCGGTGATGGCGTGATTGCCGGTGGCGGCACCAAGATTCTGTCAAATGTTCCTGCTGGTCGCGTGATCATGGGCTACCCGGGCATTAAAATGGAAAGCCATACCGAGATATATAAAGCCCAACGTCGTCTGCCCCGATTGTCGCGCGACGTCGAGGCGTTGAAAAAGGCTGTTTTCAAACAGCCTTCAAGTGATTAAATCATCCCCAAGGCGAAAATCAGGGGATCGAGATGAGCATCAGCGACCGCGTCATAGCAATCATTGCCGAACAGGCCGTGCTTGAGCCTTCGGATGTGACGCCCGACAGTACGCTCGAAGAATTGGGCATCGATAGCCTGGGTCTTGTTGAGAGTATCTTTGCCATCGAGGAAGAGTTCGATATCACCGTGCCCTTCAACGCAAACGAGCCCACATCCGGCGATTTCGACATTTCGAATGTGACAGCGATCATTGCGGGTATCGAAAAACTCGTGTCTGAAAAGGTCTGACCGCTGGTATGAAACGCGTCGTCATTACGGGTGCTGGCACCATTAACGCGTTGGGCCATTCCGTCCCCGACACTCTGGAAGCCATGCGCGAGGGTCGTTGTGGTATCTCCGAGCTTGAGTTTCGTGATGTGGGTCGCCTGTCGATCAAGATCGGCGGTCAAGTCCGGGGTTTTGAGGCCGAGGGCCGTTTCAACCGCCAACAGATGACGCTGTATGATCGGTTCACGCAGTTCACGTTAACCGCCGCCAAAGAAGCGATCGATCAATCCGGTATCGTATTCTCGGGTGACACAGCCGCGCGGTCGGGGGTGGTGCTGGGAACGGCCGGTGGTGGCGTCTCCACCTGGGATGACAACTACCGCTCGGTTTACGAGGATGGTAAAAATCGCGTGCATCCTTTTGTCGTGCCCAAGCTGATGAACAACGCGGCGGCCAGCCACGTTTCGATGGAGCACAACCTCAAAGGCCCTAGCTTTACAGTATCAACAGCGTGTGCGTCTTCGAACCATGCGATGGCGCAGGCATTTCAGATGGTGCGCAGCGGGGCAGCGCCCGCAATGGTGACCGGTGGCTCGGAGTCGATGCTGTGCTTTGGGGGCGTCAAGGCATGGGAAGGGCTTCGCGTCATGTCAAAAGATGCCTGTCGGCCCTTTAGCGCAAACCGAAACGGGATGGTGCAAGGCGAAGGTGCGGGTGTTTTTGTGTTCGAAGAATACGAACACGCGCGCGCGCGCGGAGCAGATATCCTGTGCGAGGTCGTGGGCTTTGCCATGTCCTCGGACGCGGCCGACATAGTTATGCCCAGCAAACAAGGGGCAGCACGGGCCATGGCCGGGGCGTTATCGGATGCACGGCTGAATGCAAGCGATGTGGGTTACATAAATGCCCATGGGACCGGCACGGCTGCAAATGACAAAACCGAATGTGCAGCCGTTGCTGGTGTGTTTGGTCCACACGCCGACGATCTGATGATTTCGTCAACAAAGTCCATGCACGGACACCTGATCGGCGGTACCGGCGCAGTTGAGCTATTAGCCTGTATCATGGCCCTGCGCGACGGGGTGATCGCCCCGACCATTGGCTATGAAGAGCCCGACCCCGAATGCGCGCTGGATGTGGTGCCAAACGAGTCGCGTGAGGCGAAAGTTAATGTCGCCCTTAGCAATGCTTTCGCCTTTGGTGGGCTGAACGCCGTTCTTGCGTTGAAGCGTATATGAAGAAACCGCCGTGTTATCACGGCGGCTTTCTTATTCGATGTTTTTGCGGGGCTTAGTTTATGGAAACATTCAGCCCGTCAAAGCCTGCTGTGAAGCCAGACAAAGACATGTCCATATTCAGAACCTGATCTGGCAGGCGCGCAGGAACCAGCGACAGCACCGCCTTTTGGCCTGATTTCATCGCGTCGATATCACCCTGAGTCAAACCCAGTTGCGCCACGCAGCCAACCGGAATGCAGTGGTGATAATTGTAAAGCTTGCGCGGTGCCCCATCGATCGACATAGCCAATTGCGCCTGCAGCAGGGTTTCGAGCGGTACAACGACATTCGCCCAAGCAACAGCGGCACCGCCTTCGGGCAGTTTTCCGATCGAAACTTCGGCAATCGGATCACCCTGTTGGTTATTGAGGATCTGAACCATCGCGCAGGGATCGTCTTCGCCTTCGGTTTTGATGCAGGAAATATTCCATTCACCCGTTTGTTCTTTGACGTATTGCTCGCCAACACGGGGACCGGATTCACCCAGATCCAGATCGCTGCCAACTTCGGCTTCAGCACCGGCTTCAGGTTGCTGTGTGGTTTCCTGCGCAAATGCTGTTCCGCATAACAGTGCTGCGGCCGCCACATTAAAAGGGACAAGTTTCCTGATCATGAATGCCTCATCTAACTGATCCAGTTTTTTGTTTCCTCTATCACCGCAATTCAGTGGTGTCAGGGTAAATCCGAATTCCAGACCGGGAATTGATCGTTTTTTGCCGAAATGCGTGGGAAACACCGCGATCTGCAACGAAAAAGGGAGCCGGTGGAGCGGCTCCCTTCCTGAATATTTTCTCCCCGTCGGACTGGCCGACTTAGTTATGCGCAGACGTTACGAAAGGGGAACCCGTTGGTCAACTCCTAACCCTAAAAAACTATTCTTGCGTCTTTCGGTTTTCGTAGAAATTAAAAAAAAAGCCGTGCCCAAAGGCACGGCCAGTCGACAGGGAGGAAGTTTGCCCCCGCAGCCAGGCCACGAGAAGCAACATTTACTCTCGCAGCGAAAGGTTAACTTTGTATGCTTGCAGCAGATCGGTAGAATTCGGGACAGATTTTCAATGGACAACAAGATCTTCGTAGGCGGTGGTGGCGACGGCTATTCAGTGGCACAGGGGCTGTCGCTTAAATATGCGAACCGCCATGGCCTGATTGCCGGTGCGACCGGTACGGGCAAAACGGTTACGCTGCAAATTCTGGCTGAAGGCTTCTCACAGGCGGGGGTTCCAGTGTTTCTGGCCGATGTGAAAGGTGACTTGTCGGGGCTGGCGCTGCCTGGAAGCGAAACCCACAAATTACACCAGGCTTTTTTGGATCGGGCCGCGAAGATCGGGTTCGGCACATTCTCTTACGCCGCGTGTCCAGTCACGTTCTGGGATCTGTTTGGCGAGCAAGGGCATCCGGTCCGAACCACCGTAACCGAGATGGGCCCACTGCTGCTATCGCGATTGATGGAACTGAGTGAGGCGCAGGAAGGCATTCTGAACATCGCCTTTCGGGTCGCAGACGAAGAAGGCATGCCGCTGCTTGACCTGAAAGACCTGCAGGCATTGCTGGTCTGGATAGGCGAGAATCGCGCCCAACTATCGCTGCGCTATGGCAATGTCTCGACATCTTCGATCGGTGCTATTCAACGCCGCTTGCTGGTTCTGGAAAATCAGGGCGGTACCAATCTATTTGGCGAGCCTGCGTTGGACCTGGCCGACCTGATGCGGACAGATGCGAACGGGCAGGGGATGGTGAACATTCTGGCCTCTGACAAGCTGATGGGCTCTCCGCGCCTATACGCGACTTTCCTGTTGTGGCTGCTTAGCGAATTGTTTGAAGAACTGCCCGAAGTGGGGGACCCTGAAAAACCGAAGCTGGTGTTCTTCTTTGACGAAGCGCACTTGCTGTTCGAGGACGCCCCCAAGGTGCTGGTGGACAAGGTCGAGCAGGTGGCGCGCCTGATCCGATCAAAGGGCGTTGGCGTTTATTTCATCACGCAGAATCCGGCGGACATCCCGGAAGATATTCTGGGTCAGCTGGGCAACCGGGTCCAACATGCGCTGCGGGCCTTCACCGCGCGCGACCGCAAGAATCTGCGACTTGCTGCTGAGACCTATCGTGAAAACCCAGCTTTCGATACTGAGACCGCAATCCGAGAGGTGGGCGTGGGCGAGGCCGTGACCTCGATGTTGCAAAAGAAAGGTGTTCCGGGCGTGGTCGAGCGCACTTTGATCCGGCCACCGGGCTCTCAACTTGGTCCGATTACCAAAGCTGAGCGTCAGTCGGTGATCAAAGCTTCGCCGATGGATGCAAAATACGGCAAGCGTATCGACCGCAAATCGGCGTTTGAGATTCTGCAGGCGCGCGCGGATGCCGCTGCGAATGCGGCGGAACAGGCGGAATCCGACGAAGTTCTGGAACAGCAGAGCCCGACAGAACGCGAATACGCCTCGGCCCGAAGGTATTCGGGCAACCGCGTTGGGCGATCGTCATCTCGTCTTTCGCGCAAAAAGGATACCTTCGCCACGGCCTTGAGCGAGGCCGTGATCAAAGAGCTGAAAGGAACAACTGGCCGCCGCATCGTCAGGGGCATTCTGGGCGGCTTGTTCCGCAATCGCTAGAAGCCGGAGTGCGGCGCGCGCCGAACCAGTCGCGCGCCCATATTGTTATCGATTAAGCCGGCGCAGGCCTTCCTGTCTGCAATAATTATCCGCCTCGGGCACCGACATTTTGGTGGCCGGAAAATCGATTGCGCGGTCCCAGGTGACGCGGTCCTGGCGGTAAAGCTGACAGGTCACAACACCTTTGGGCGTCTGGACCTTGACCGGGGTGGTCTCTAATTGTTCGGGTGAGGGAATACACGCTGATAGCGTTGCCATCAGCGGGATCCCGATTGCGAAAACTCTGAGTGGTTTAATCATTGCGACTACGGTGCTCTCATCTTGGTTAACTGTCAGATCGTTACAACTCCGCACCAAACAAACATGGTATGGGGCACAGCGTGATGTGGTGGATCACGATACACTGATTTAGAGCGTTCTGACTCGCCGCACAATAAAACGCACCGATTAACGGTGCGTTAGGGGAATTTCGCAGGAAATTTTGCTTATTTCTCGGGGATCAGCCCTCTTGGACTGAATCTGAGAACAATCAAAAGAATCAGCCCCATGGTGAACAGGCGCATATGTGCGGCGCTATCGATCAGATGCGTCTTAAGTGCGCTGCCGTCAGGCATACCTGAGGTTATCAGGTTCATAAGCCACAGGCCCATGGGTTCAACCTGAACCCACAGGAACCAGATCAGGAACGCTCCCAGTACGGCTCCGAAATTGTTGCCCGACCCGCCGACGATCACCATGACCCAGACAAGGAAGGTAAAGCGAAGCGGGTTGTAAGTGCCCGGCGTCAGCTGCCCGTCCAAAGTGGTCATCATCGCACCGGCGATGCCGCAGATGGCTGAGCCCAGAACAAAGATCTGTAGATGGCGACGGGTGACGTCCTTGCCCATCGCCTCGGCGGCGACCTCGTTGTCGCGGATGGCGCGCATCATGCGGCCCCAAGGGCTTTTCAACGCCATCTGAGCCATCCACAGCAGCACCAGGAGCACGAACAGGAACAGCAAAGAGTAGCCCAGCTTGACGGAAAGCGTCGAGGCAGTAACCGGATCCAGCCCGAACCACTCGGCCCGTGCAAGGAAAGTTGGGTCTTGCTGCAATTCAACTTCGTAGCCAACCACCGGTGAGGGGCGTGGAATGCCGTAGACGTTCTTGACCCCACGTGCCAGCCAGTCCTCGTTTTTCATGACGGCGATGATGATCTCGGCGATACCAAGTGTGGCGATTGCCAAATAGTCCGAGCGCAGGCCCAGCGCTGTTTTTCCGATCAGCCATGCTGCGCCCGCCGCCAAAAGTCCCCCGGCAGGCCAAGCGAATAGGACAGGAAGGTTCAAACCGCCGATATTACCAGCGACAGCAGGATCAATCGCTTCGATCGCAGCTACGTTGGGATCAAAAATTGCGCGGTAAACAAAAAAACCTACGACCAGAATACCGATGATCGCAAAGGTTTGTGTGCGTCCCTTGGGCATTTTTTGGGCCACCATCACAGCTGCAACCACGGTTGCCGCACCCATCAAAAGCGACAGGATGACGCCATACCCGCCACCAGACCAGGCGCCGGGGGTTGGGGGTGTCGAAACCAGCACAACCGCTAGCCCGCCCAGCGCGACAAAGCCCATGACACCAACGTTGAAGAGGCCAGCAAAGCCCCATTGCAGGTTGACGCCAATCGACATGATGGCCGAGATCAAGCCCATGTTCAGGATCAGGATTGCGGCGTTCCAGCTTTGGGTGAATCCGGTCAACAGGATGAGTGCGCCGACGACCACAAAAAGCAGCGTGTTTTTGACGGGCTCGCTCATATCACTTTTCCTTTGAACAAGCCGGTTGGCTTAAACAGAAGTACGATCAGCAAAATGGCAAAGCTGACAGCGAATTTGTAATCGGTGGACAGGAACTGCACCAAACCTGACGGCTCCAGATTTTCAGGTGCCAGATAAGTCAGCACTTTCTTCCACGCGTAGGTGATCGTCACCTCAGAAAACGCGATGATGAAACCGCCTGCGATGGCTCCCAGAGGGTTTCCGAGGCCACCCACGATAGCCGAGGCAAAGATCGGCAGCAAAAGCTGGAAATAGACAAATGGCTTGAAGCTTTTGTCGAGGCCGTAAAGCACGCCCGCAGTGGTCGCCAGCGCGGCAACGATGATCCATGTGATCATCACCACGCGCTCGGGGTTGATACCGGACAGCAACGCAAGATCCTCATTGTCAGAATAGGCCCGCATTGATTTGCCGGTGCGCGTTTTGTTCAGGAACCAGAACAACAGCGCCACGGCGACAACCGCCACGATCACCGTGATGCCCTGGGAGGTCTTGATTGCCAGCCCCTCACGCAGCCCAGTCATCGCCTTGAAATCTCGCGCCGAGACGATGAAACGCGCTCCGTCCGAGAACCTTTGGTCATCCGGACCGATGATGAAACGAACCAGCCCGTTCATGATGAACATCACACCCATCGAGACGATCACCAGAATGACCGGTTTGGCCTTCTGTTCCCGATAGAAGCGATAGACCAACCGGTCGGTGATCAGCACCAGAACGATACAGCCCAGAATGGCAAAGGGCAGGGCGAGCAGAGCCGTTGGCAACGGCCCGAAACTGACGCCTGCGGCTTGCAGGCCCCAAGTGACCAGCACCGCGATCATCGCGCCAAAGGCCATCGTATCGCCATGGGCAAAGTTCGAAAACCGCAGGATGCCGTAAATCAGCGTCACCCCCAAAGCGCCCAGCGCCAACTGACTGCCATAGGCGATTGCGGGAACAAGAACGAAGTTGGAGAGCGCCACAAGGGCGTTGAGGAAGTCCATTAGTTCGTTACCTCATTTTCCAAGTTCGTACGTCTTTTTGACCTGATTTCAGAGTGATCAAACACGAGAGTAGCTGTCACTGGCGTCATCCCCCCAAGAAACTCTTGCGAACTTCTGGATCGGCCAACAGCTCCTTGCCTGTCCCGGTATAGGCATTGCGACCCTGGACCAGTACATATCCCTTGTCCGCAATCTCCAGCGCCTGACGGGCATTCTGTTCGACCATCAGGATCGGTAACCCGGTGCGCGAGACCTCGATGATCCGGTCGAACAGCTCATCCATCACGATTGGTGAGACACCGGCGGTGGGTTCGTCCAGCATCAACACCTTGGGCTGGGTCATTAGCGCACGGCCCACGGCGACCTGTTGACGTTGACCACCTGACAGCTCTCCGGCGGCCTGATTGCGTTTGTCGCGGAGAATGGGGAAGAGGTCATAGACCTGTTCCATCGTCTGGCTGATGTCGTCGCGCCGGATGAAAGCACCCATCTCTAGGTTCTCTTCCACTGTCATCGACGTAAAAATGTTCGAGGTCTGCGGGACAAAGCCCATGCCGCGTACCACGCGGTCTTGCGGGCTGAGATTGGTGATATCTTCGCCATCCAGCCGCACAGACCCTTGGCGTACGTCCAGCATACCAAACACAGCCTTCATTGCGGTGGATTTGCCCGCGCCGTTGGGGCCGACGATCACCGCGATCTCGCCCTTGTCAACGGCGATGGTGCAGTCATGCAGGATGTCCGGCCCTTTGCCATAGCCACCAGTCATGGTGTCGCCAATCAGGAAAGGACCGCCCTCGACCCGATGCGTTTCACCGCTTTTGCGATGTGCTGGAGTCATGGTGCCGACGCCATGCGTATTGGTGATCGAGGCGTCCTTGTTGCCCTTGTCGTCCTGGTAGGGGTTGTCGCTCATGCGCCCGCCTCCAGCTTGTCTTTGTTCTTAAGGCCGGTGCCTAGGTAGGCTTCGATCACGTGTTCATTGGCCTTGATCTCGTCCAGAGTGCCTTCGGCCAGCACCTTTCCCTCGGCCATACAGATGACCGGGTCGCAAATCTTGCCGATGAAATCCATGTCGTGCTCGATAACGACGAAGGTATAGCCGCGCTCCTTGTTCAGGCGCAGGATCGTGTCGGCGATGGTCATCAGCAGGGTGCGGTTCACACCAGCGCCGACCTCGTCCAAAAACACGATCTTGGCATCGACCATCATGGTTCGGCCAAGTTCCAGCAGCTTCTTCTGACCGCCCGAGACCTGACCGGCCTTGTGATCGGCCAGATGTTCGATTGTCAGGAACTCCAGCACCTCATCGGCTTTCGCCCTAAGTGCGCGTTCCTCATCCGCGATACGCTTACGCCCGAACCATGTGTTCCACAGCGATTCCCCGGATTGTGCGCCGGGCACCATCATCAGGTTTTCACGGCAACTCATCGACGAAAACTCATGCGCGATCTGGAAGGTGCGCAGCAGGCCCTTATGAAACAGCTCGTGCGGGGGCAGGCCAGTGATATCCTCACCGTCCATGTGTACCTTACCGCTGGTCGGTGGAAGTACGCCCGCGATCACGTTGAATAGCGTGGTTTTTCCGGCCCCGTTCGGTCCGATCAGACCGGTGATCGAGCCCTTTTGGATTTCCAGCGATGCCCCGTCCACCGCATGAAACCCGCCGAAATGCTTGTGCACGTCATCGACGACGATCATCTTTTCCCCTAGCCGCCGTTTTCGGCGTTTTTACCATCCCCGTTAACCGGAGTGCGGCCTTTTTTCATTGAAACAGCCCGGACACAAGGGCCGGGCTGCTTGTTTTTATGACTTTTAACCTTGGATCAACGGAAGTTGACGGTCTTGTTTTCGCCGTCGGTCACCTCGATCTCGCGATAGGAACCTGCGCTTTCACCAGGGCCGATCAGCTCAACGCCCGATGCGCCGACATAATCGATGTCCTGACCGGCAGCCAACAGCTCCAGACCTTTAGCCAGTTCTCCGGGGAAGATTTGCTCACCCGGAGCATTGGCGACATCCATGATTTTCGCGCCGTATTCAGCGGGGTTGGTCGAACCTGCGGCCTGCATCGCCAGCATGAACAGCGCGGCGGCGTCATAGCTTTCCGGCGAGTAGGGCGACGAACCGTCAAAGCCCGCAGCTTCAGCCATGGCAAAGTACTTCTCGGCACCTTCACCGCCCGAGCCAGCGATCTGACCGAACGAGCCGTTCAGGTCGGGGCCAACGTTTGCCGGCAGCGAGTCACCGATCATGCCGCCCGGCAGACCGAACGTGTCAAACGCTCCGCTGTCCAGAGCCGACTGGATGATGCCCAAACCACCTTGGTCCAGATATCCTGCGACCACGAGAATATCGCCACCGGCCGAGGCCAGCGCGCCAACTTCGGCCGAATAGTCGGCCTTGCCGTCTTCGTGCGCGGCAACGATGGTGACTTCGCCGCCCGAAGCCTCGAACGAGGACTGGATCGCGTCCGCCAGACCCTTGCCATAGTCGTTGTTGGTGTAGGTCAGCGCGATCGAGCTGATGCCACGATCGTTCAGGATGTCAGCCATCACCTGACCTTCACGCGCATCCGACGGGGCGGTGCGGAAGAACAGGCCGTTGTCTTCCATGGTCGACAGACCCGGAGACGTGGCCGACGGCGAGATCATGACCATGCCGTTCGGGATCGCGACGTTCTGCAGGATCGCGCCAGTGACGCCCGAGCAGTCGCCGCCGATGATACCGGCGACGCCATCGGCGATCATACGTTCGCCGTTCGATGTGGCCAGACCATTGTCGATACAGCCGGTATCGGCGCGGGTTCCGGTCACGCTTGCGCCGTCCAGCAGTTTGCCGGATTCGGTGACCTCGGCCATCGCCATTTCTGCGCCCGAACCCATGGCCGGGGCCAGCGATTCAATCGGGCCTGTAAAGCCGAACAGCACGCCCAGTTTCACGTCCTCGGCCATAGCGGTACCCGCCAGCAGAGCGGTTGCTGCAGTAGCGGTAAGCAGCTTTTTCATTAGGTTACTCCCTATTTATCGTTTGAACGTCGTCGTTCTGGGCATGACCCTAGGCAAGCTGTCCGAAAAAGAAAAGTCCTAACAAAAAAGTGCTTTTGAAAGCAGCAATCCTATCTGTTTTGTTAGGCTAGGTCAGTTTGTTGCGGTGCACCACTAGGGATTGGGTCGATATGATCAGGACTTTTGCGATTCTCATTCTGTCGTGCTGGTCGATTGCAGGCTGGTCCGATGTCATCAACACAACCGGCGGGCCGGTTCAGGTTACTCAGGTGGTCAGAGGCCTTGATACACCTTGGGCGATTGGCATTCTTCCGGATGGCAGCTTTGTTGTCACTGAGCGAGATGGCGAGCTTTTGTACGTTGCCGGAGGTGAGGCGAAGCGCATCAAGGGTCTGCCAAAAGTGGTCGCGAACGGGCAGGGCGGTTTGCTAGATGTCACCATCGCGCGTGACTTCAATCGGACCCGCGAGCTTTTTCTGACTTTCTCCAAATCGCAACGAGGCGGTGCAGGCACCGCTGTCGCTGTCGCTCGTTTATCGGAGAACGGAGAACGTCTGACCAATCTGCGTGTGATATTCGAGGCCTCTCCCGGTGGCTCCGGCGGGCGCCACTTTGGTTCTCGTGTCGTTGAAGCGAATGATGGCACGTTGTTCGTCACTATCGGTGACCGAGGTGATCGCCCGGCTGCGCAGGATCGGACGAACCACATGGGTACGGTCATTCGGATCAACCGTGATGGTTCAGTTCCCAGTGATAACCCGTTTGTGGGCAATCCCGGTGTCCGCCCCGAGATCTGGTCGTTTGGTCACAGAAACCCTCAGGGTGCCAATTTGGATCTGCAGGGTCGGCTTTGGATTTCGGAACACGGGGCAAAAGGCGGGGATGAGGTTAATCTGATCAGACCCGGTGCCAATTATGGCTGGCCAGTGATTTCATATGGCGTTCATTATTCGGGTCAGAAGATCGGTGAAGGCACGTCGAAGCAAGGAATGGAACAGCCCGAGTATTATTGGGATCCTTCCATCGCACCCTCTGGCTTGATGGTCTATTCCGGGAAACTTTGGCCGGAATGGAAGGGGAATCTATTCGTTGGCTCTTTGAAATTCGACTACATTGCACGTTTGGCGGGCGATCCACTGCGTGAGGTTGAGCAGATCGAAGGCCCCGAGACCGAACGTGTTCGCGACATCGCCGAAGCACCAGATGGGTCGATCTGGTTCATTTCCGTCGGGCAAGGCGCGGTTTACCGAATGACGCCCCTCTGACGGTATTAAACGGGGTTAGGGCGTTTGCTTCTATGCCATTCGGTCACGGTGTATCTGTTCCGGGCTTCAGGGTGATGAGGAGATTTGAATGAGTGATTTTGTAATCGAGCTTTGTGAAACAATGCCGCCAAAGCGCGAACTGAATACGATTCTGGCACAGTATTACGCGCTTATCGTGCAACGAATGCAGGATATGGGCTTTGAGATTGATCCAGCAGCCCCCGAAAGCGCATTGGCGGAGTTTTGGGCGCATACAGAGGATTACCTACCCCCGAATGGATGTCTTGTGGTGGCGCGAAACGATGCCGGAGACATCATTGGATGTGGGATGCTGAAACGATTTGATCACCAAACCGGAGAACTTAAGCGGGTTTTTGTAACCGAGGAGGCACGGGGGACCGGTGCCGGGCGTGCTTTGATCGAAGCCCGGGAACAGGCCGCGCGTGATATGGGTTTGAAACGCCTCATCGCCGATACGCTTACACCGAATGTCGAAATGCGCGACCTGTACCCCAAACTTGGTTTTGTTGAACTGGACTCACCAATCGAAACCACGACCTATCTGGATCAACCGATGTTACGGCCGCACCTGCACTACTTTGCGAAAGATTTGTAAGGTTTCCCTGCGGCTTTGGATTAAACAGACAACCGACCGCTCTGTGCACCGCGTTCGCGATAAGGCGTGGTGTTGTAATGCGCCCGGTAGCATTTGGAGAAATGCGACGGGCTGGCAAAGCCGCAAGCCAGCGCCACATTGATGACGCTCATATCGGTCTGCATCAGCAAGTTCCGCGCTTTATGCAGGCGCAGTTCCATGTAGTAGCGCTTGGGCGAGCGGCTGAGATAGCGGCGGAACAGACGTTCTAGCTGGCGCGTCGACATGCCTACGTCCTTGGCTAGAATAGAAGGCGAGATTGGCTCTTCTATGTTCTTTTCCATCATCAGGATAACCTGACTGAGCTTGGGGTGGCGTACGCCGATCCGTGTAGGGGTCGACAAACGTTGCGTGTCCTGATCCGTACGTATCGAAGAATAGATCATCTGATCAGCGACCGCGTTGGCCAGATCTTCTCCGTAATCTTCGGCAATCAGCTTGAGCATCAGGTCAATCGAGGATGTGCCGCCAGCAGTTGTCATTCGGTTGCCATCAACCAAAAACACCGACTTGGTCAGCTCTACTGTGTCGAATTCTTCGGCAAAACTGTCTGAGTTTTCCCAATGGATCGTTGCGCGCTTGCCTTCCAGCAAACCGGCTTTGGCCAGCGTATAGGCCGCGGTGCAAAGACCGCCGATTTTCAACCCTTTACGCGCTTCGCGCCGTACCCAGTTCAGAATGCGCTTGGTGGTTGCCGCTTGTACATCGACCCCCCCGCAGATCAGGACGACGTCGTCACGCTGCAATTCGGTCAGATCAGAATCAAGATTGAAAGAAGTTCCGGCTGAACAAGTCACTGTTTCACCGCCTTCGCCCGTCAAGGTCCAGGTATAAAGCTCTCGGTTGGCCATTCGATTGGCGATCCGTAGACTGTCCAAAGCCGAAGCGAATGACAGAAGGGAAAACTTGTCCAAAAGCACAAATACAAAGTTATGCGGCTTGCCTGTGCTATGATCCACAGTGACAACTTGGCGTTGCTCTTGCATGGCGAACTGTCCTTGATTCGGCGCGCACCGGGATTTCCACGGTGGCGGATATGCCAGTCACCATGCTCAAAGCTTGATTATGGCGTCAAGAGGCGCAAAAGGGATATGGCCTCTCATTCATGCATTTTGTATAGAGGCCACCTGAAATACTTCAGCGGAGATAAAAGCTATGACTGAATGGCAAAAAACGAACTGGCGCAACAAGCCCCGGGTTCAGATGCCAGACTATACCGACGCGGCCGCGCTGGCCAAAGTCGAGGCGCAGCTTTCGCAGTATCCCCCGCTGGTTTTTGCGGGTGAAGCGCGACGGCTGAAGCAGCATCTGGGAGCCGCGGGCCGTGGCGAAGCGTTCCTGTTGCAAGGCGGGGATTGCGCTGAAAGCTTTGAGCAGTTCAGCGCGGATGCGATCCGTGACACGTTCAAGGTGATGCTGCAGATGGCAATGGTGCTAACCTACGGCGCCAAGGTTCCCGTGGTTAAAGTTGGCCGCATGGCGGGCCAGTTTGCAAAACCGCGCAGTGCACCGACTGAGGTTGTGGACGGTGTGGAGTTGCCCAGCTACCGCGGTGACATCATCAATGAGCTGGCCTTTACACCCGAGGCACGCATTCCGAATCCCGACAAGATGCTTCAGGCATATACACAGGCGGCGGCTACACTGAACCTGCTGCGGGCGTTCTCGACCGGTGGTTTTGCGGATATGAGCCACGTGCATTCGTGGACGCTGGGTTTTGCCGACGGGCAAGACGTTCAGAAATACTCTGAGATCGCCGACCGCATTCAGGATTCGATTGACTTCATGGGGGCTGCAGGCATCACCGCCGACACCACCCACGAATTCTCATCGGTGGAGTTTTACACCAGCCACGAGAGCCTGTTGCTTGAGTACGAAGAGGCGTTGACCCGTCTGGATTCGACCTCGGGCAATTGGTTGGCCGGTTCCGGGCACATGATCTGGATCGGCGATCGGACCCGTCAGCCCGACGGTGCGCATGTCGAGTTCTGCCGGGGTGTTCTGAATCCGATTGGTCTGAAATGCGGCCCGACAACCAGTGCCGAAGACCTCAAGGTTCTGATGTCCAAGTTGAATCCCGAAAACGAAGAGGGGCGTCTGACTCTGATCGCGCGCTTTGGTGCAGGTAAAGCGGGTGAGCATCTGCCGCGTCTGGTCAAAGCCGTGAAGGAAGAGGGCGCACAGGTTACTTGGGTCTGCGATCCGATGCATGGCAACACGATCAAATCCGCGACCGGCTACAAGACCCGGCCGTTTGATTCCGTGCTGCGCGAAGTACGCGATTTCTTTGGCGTACATCAGGCTGAAGGCACGATCCCCGGTGGTGTTCATTTCGAGATGACAGGGCTGGATGTCACCGAATGCACCGGAGGTGTGCGCGCGGTGACAGAAGAGGATCTTTCGGATCGCTATCACACAGCTTGCGACCCGCGCCTGAACGCCTCGCAGTCGCTGGAACTTGCATTCCTTGTCGCGGAAGAACTGACCAACCTACGTCGTGACCGCAGCAAGCGCGCTGCAAGCTGACTTCGAATACATCCTGAATTAGTAAGACGGCGGGCCTCATGCCCGCCGTTTTCATTTAGTCGTCACGTGATGATACCAACCTTAGGTGCGGTGCCCCTTTGAACGTGGTCTGGTCTTCAGCGAACCCCTCTGCTTGCTGTTGGACAGGCCTCGGAGGCTGTTGCAAATCAGAGATCGTGTTGACGCGGCGATCCGAGACGATGAAGCGACGCGGTGTTGCCCCGATGGTTCCGTCGCTGATCATGACCCCAAGAATGCGGCTGACGTCGCCCAGATCGCTTTTAAGCGGCAGCAGGATCATGCGGGCCTGAAGGCTGGTTCGTCCGAGCTTGCCTTTCGAAAGCAAGCCCAGTTCAGCAACTGCGGGGCGGGTGAGGACTTGGTCCAGAATGGATTTGACATCATCGCGGGCACTCGGTTCGAAAAAAGCCGTTAGAGGCATACCGCGAACTTCCATGCCCGCCAGATTGTTCAGGTGACTTCCCGCCAGCCGAAACCGGGCCAAACCCGGCGCGATGCGTTCCAGTATGAAAGTGTATTCGAGAATATTCTCCAGGCCGCGCGGATCGATCTGCGAGCGCATCGGAACGCCTTCACCTGTCAGCAAGGCGGTCCAATAGGCTTCGGCCTGACGGATGGGAGAAAGGCTTCGCCCGCTGTCAAATCGGTCCATTGCGATGATCTTTCCAAGTTCTGAGCCGGAACCAGTCCCGAAAAAGGTTTTCATTTCATCACCCTACCATCAATCACTCGCGATTTTCCTAAAATGCCATCTAATGGGCAAAGCTGCGATCCGCCAGCTTTTCTGACTGTCAGATTGACACGGGTTAATACAATTTTGGAGCAATTCTTTAACGAATGGTTAACCTCTTGGCATTGATTGGGGAATGAGCAAGGTCTTGCCCCTTGCTGGTCAATGGCATTAGGTGCGACCAGTGAATTTGACGGAAAGGGCAGGCATGATCAAATCCATGACCGGTTTCGCCTCGGGCAAGGGGGCGTTTGGTCCCCATAGCTGGACTTGGGAATTGCGCAGCGTCAATGGCAAGGGGCTGGATCTACGTCTGCGGCTTCCCGATTGGTTGACAGGGTTAGAGGCCGCGCTGAGAGGCGATCTGTCGAAGCAGGTCAACCGAGGGAACATCACGCTGTCCCTTCGGATGGGACGGGAAGAATCCGCCGCGGATGTCCGGTTGAATACCCCAGCGATGGAAGCTGCGCTGGATGCACTGGCCCAGACCGAAGCGCTTGCTGGCGCGCGGGGCGTATTGTTGGCTCCCTCCAAAGCCAGTGATCTTCTTGCGTTGAAAGGGATGTTGGAAGCCGGAGCTGACGCGGATGATCCAGCCCAACTTGTCGAACACCTGAAATCTGAGTTCGGTGGCTTGCTTGCTTCATTCATTGAGATGCGCGGTTCCGAAGGTGAAGCTCTGTCAGGCATTCTTGCGGGACAACTCGACCAAGTCGCAAAGCTGACGGATCAGGCCGCTGATCTGGCCGAGCGTCGCCGCGAGGAAATGGCGCAAAACATGCGCGAAAATCTGACGCGCGTTCTCGACAATACGCAAGGTGCGGACCCTGATCGCGTTGCACAAGAACTGGCCCTGATCACGGTCAAGGCCGATATCACCGAAGAAATTGACCGGTTGAAGGCCCATGTCACTGCGGCGCGTTCCCTTTTGACGCAAGACGGCCCGGTTGGGCGTAAGCTGGATTTCCTGATGCAAGAATTCAATCGTGAGGCCAATACGCTCTGCTCGAAATCGCAGAATGCCGAACTGACGGCGGTTGGGTTGGAGCTGAAAGCGGTCATCGATCAGATGCGCGAGCAAGTGCAGAACGTGGAATAAGGACGGGAACATCACATGGCGGATCGCCGCGGTCTATTAATCATACTGTCCTCGCCTTCGGGCGCAGGTAAATCCACTCTGGCCCGCCGTTTGATGCAATGGGATGTCGGTTTGGGATTCTCGATCTCGGCCACCACCCGTGCTCCGCGCCCGGGTGAGGAGCATGGCCGGGAGTATTACTTCCTATCCGAGGACGAGTTCAAACAGCAGGTGGCGGATGGGCAGATGCTGGAACACGCGCATGTGTTCGGCAACTTCTACGGCTCTCCTGCTGGACCGGTCCGCGAGTCCATCACACAGGGGCGCGATGTGCTGTTTGATGTTGATTGGCAGGGAGAAGTGCAGATTCGCAATTCGGATCTGGGCAAGCATGCGTTGTCGATTTTCATCCTCCCGCCCTCGATCCGTGAACTACGCCGCAGGCTGGAAGGGCGTGGGCAGGACAGTGAGGATGTGATCGCCAAGCGCATGTTGAAAAGCTGGGATGAGATCAGCCATTGGGGCTACTACGACTATGTTCTGATCAACGATGATTTGGATACCACCGAGGAAAGGCTAAAAACCATCGTCAGCGCAGAACGCATGCGTCGCATCCAACAGCCCAGCCTGCAGAACCACATTCGCTCGTTGCAGACCGAGTTCGAGGGCTTGTCATGACCATCTATGCCTTGGGCGATCACTCGCCGCAAATTCACGAAGACACCTGGGTAGCCCCCGACGCCAACCTGATCGGCAAAGTGGTCCTGGAACAAGGCGCTTCGGTCTGGTTCGGGTGCACCATCCGGGCCGATCACGAAGAAATCCGTGTGGGCGCAGGCAGCAATGTGCAGGAAAACTGCGTGATGCACATCGATGCGGGTTATCCGCTGACCATTGGGAAGAACTGCACAATTGGTCACAAGGTCATGCTGCATGGTTGCACGATCGGAGACAATACGCTGATCGGTATGGGGGCTATCGTTCTAAACGGGGCGAAGATCGGAAAGAACTGTCTGATAGGGGCGGGGGCGCTGATCACCGAAGGCAAAGAGGTTCCCGATAATTCGTTGGTCATGGGCTCGCCGGGCAAAGTTGTGCGGCAGCTTGATGAGGCGGCGGCCCAGAAACTAACGCTGAGTGCGCTGCACTATCAGGACAACATGCGCAAGTTTCGCCAAACATTGCGTCCGGTCTAAACGCGCATGACGGATACCCTGCTTGCCGAATTGGTTTCTGCCATTCCGATGCCCGCCGTGCTGGTCGGTCAGACCGAGCGTATTGTCGCCGCAAATAGCGAGGCACGGACGCTTTTGGGGCACGCAATCGAAGGCAGGCATTTTGCCACGATCCTGCGCCAACCTCAGGTCATCGATGCCGTCGAACAATGCCTGCGCTCGAAGCAACCCGGCAAAGCGCGGCATCTTTCCAATGATGGTGCTCAGGATACGACGTTTGAGGTGCAGTGCAGATTCGTCGGCGGGACCGAGGCGGTATTGGCGGTATTTCAGGATATCACGCATTTGGAACAGGCCGGTCAGATGCGGCGCGATTTTGTGGCCAATGTCAGCCATGAATTGCGCACGCCGCTAACGGCCTTGATGGGGTTTATCGAAACATTGCGAGGCCCCGCCCGCGACGACACCGCCGCCCGCGACCGCTTTCTTCAGATCATGGCGGATGAGGCCAATCGGATGAACCGGCTTGTGGGGGATTTGCTGTCGCTCAATCGGGTGGAAAGTGAAGAACGGGTCAGACCTAAAGAGCCATTGGAACTAACAGGCCTGATTCAATCGACCTTAAACACTCTGCGACCGCTGGCGGATGATGCCAGTGTTGTTGTTTCGTTGGATGCCCCAAACGAGGCGATCGAGATGGTCGGAGACAGCGATCAGCTTCGTCAGGTGATAACCAATCTCGTTGAAAACGCGATCAAATACGGGGGCAGCGGTGGCAAGGTCGGTGTGGTCGTAACCCTGTCTGAGCGGGATACGGCGATGCGCGGTCCTGCGGTACGTATCAAGATCATTGATCAAGGGCCCGGTATTGATGCCAAACACCTGCCCAGGTTGACCGAACGGTTCTACCGCGCAGACAGTCACCGCTCGCGCGAGTTGGGCGGAACCGGACTGGGGCTTGCAATCGTGAAGCATATCGTCAATCGCCATCGGGGCAGGTTGCGGGTGGAAAGTGAGCCGGGGCAGGGCGCGACGTTTACGGTCATTCTACCACGCTGAGGTCGTGCCAAACGCAGGCTTTACTGGGGTGACGCTTCGTCAAGTTAAGAATTTCTGAGAAATTCATGAGTTGTCATGAAACCGTTACATACCTGTCACAAAAGGCTTACGCAGGCGTCATAGTGCTGCGCTCAGATCATCATGGGGATGATCAGTACCCATCCTTTTCAAGGAGACTGAAATGTCCTTTGTAAAACTGTCGGCTTCTGCGCTGGCTATCGCTGCCGTCTCGGCAACCACTGCTGCTGCGCGTGACAACGTTCAAGTTGCTGGCTCTTCCACCGTTCTGCCTTATGCGTCAATCGTTGCAGAACTGTTCGGTGAAAATACCGACTTCCCCACACCGGTTGTTGAATCAGGCGGCTCGTCCGCCGGTCTGAAACGCTTCTGCGAAGGCGTCGGTGAAAACACGATCGACGTTGCAAACGCATCGCGTGCCATCCGTGAAAAAGAGATTAAAGCATGCGCCGAAAACGGTGTGACCGACATCATGGAAGTCCGCATCGGTTATGACGGCATCGTATTTGCAAGCCAGCAGTCGGGTCCTGCGTTCACTGCGTTTGAGCCTGCGGATATTTACAACGCCATCGGATCGAAAGTGATGAAAGATGGCGCGCTGGTCGACAACAGCTTCAACAGCTGGGCCGAGTTCAACGCTGACCTGCCGGATGTGGAAATCGCGATGTTCATCCCGGGCACCAAGCACGGCACCCGCGAAGTGTTCGAAGACAAAGTTCTGCTGGCAGGTTGTGAAGCGACGGGCGCGATGGAAGCCATGGTCGCGGGCGGCCTAAGCGAAGATGACGCCGAAGATGCATGCCTGGACGTGCGCACCGACGGCAAATCGGTCGATATCGACGGTGACTACACCGAAACTCTGGCCCGCATCGACACCAACACCAATGGTATCGGCGTGTTTGGTCTGGCGTTCTACGAGAACAACACCGACAAGCTGAAAGTGGCTACGATGGGTGGTATCGCACCGTCGACCGAGAGCATCGCGTCGGGTGAATACCCCGTCTCGCGTCCGCTGTTTTTCTACGTCAAGAAAGCGCATATCGGCGTGATCCCCGGTCTGAAAGAATACGCCCAGTTCTTCACTCATGAAGAAATTGCTGGTCCCTCGGGCCCGCTGGCCAACTACGGTCTGGTTGCCGATCCTGAACTGGCAAAAACGCAGGACGCGATTGCCAACGAAGTAACCTTGGGTTCGGGCAGCTAATCCCTCACCCCGATCGAATTGACTGGGGGCGGCGTTTTCTGTCGCCCCCAATTTTTCCCTAATCCCGATCAAGACCTATGGGGGCGTCATGCCAATTCTTTGGCTCATTCTGATCGTGCTTGCGATCGCGGCAGTCGGATATGTTTTGGGGCGAATGCGCGCCTTGCAAAGTGCCGGAGGGGACAGCCGCAATCTGCATTCTCTTCCCTCGTTTTATGGCGCTAACGTCGCACTGAAAGTCATAGTTCCCGCCTTAGGTTTGTTGATCGTCTGGCTGCTGGTTCAGCCGCTCTACGTTAACTCTCAGGTCTCGGAGATGGTTCCCGAAACGGCGATCAAGGAAGGATCGTCGCGCAGTCTTGTTATGGCCGAGGTGCGTCGGACCGCAAATGGTCTGGACAGTGCCGTTGCGCAGGGACATCTCACCGAAACGCTCGCACAGGATGCGCGGGCGGATATTTCCGAGATGACCCAAAAGTTGAAGGACGCGGGTCAAGTCGTAACCTCGGACATCACGCAGACGGTTTTGCATGCAGCTCAAGCCTATCGGGCGATAAATTCAACCGGTTACGCGATCATGTCCGCCGCTGTGATACTGGTCGCCTTGGCCGGGGCTGTGTTCAGTTGGTTCCAGACGCATTCTGAATACCGTGCCCGCAATGTGGTTGAGCAGGGAATTCGTGTGTTGCTGCTGGCGGCTGCGTCGATTGCGATCCTGACAACGGTCGGCATCGTCCTTTCGCTGGTTTTCAATACGTGGGAGTTCTTCAAGCTTTACCCGGCATCAGAGTTCTTTTTCGGTACTACCTGGGCGCCCAGTTTCTCGGGCCGTGGTGGGGCATCAGATCTGGGTATCATCCCTTTGCTGTGGGGCACGTTCTATATCTCGTTGGTGGCGTTGTTGGTCGCCGTGCCAATCGGTCTTTTCGCTGCGATTTATCTCAGCGAGTACGCTTCTTCGCGCGTGCGCTCGATCGCTAAACCGATGCTTGAGGTGCTGGCCGGTATCCCGACCATCGTTTACGGCCTTTTTGCCCTGCTGACCGTTGGTCCGCTGTTGCTGAGCGTGTTCGGGGATGACGGATTGGGCTGGATGAAAGCCGGTACGGCCGTGATGACCGCCGGTCTGGTCATGGGCATCATGCTGATCCCATTCGTTTCATCGCTTTCCGATGACATCATCAACGCAGTGCCGCAAGCGATGCGGGATGGCTCTTACGGTTTGGGGGCCACGCAGTCAGAGACCATCCGACAAGTCGTTTTGCCCGCAGCCTTGCCCGGAATCGTCGGCGCGATCCTGCTGGCGGCATCGCGCGCCATCGGTGAGACCATGATCGTGGTTCTGGGGGCAGGGGCCGCCGCGCGTCTGGACCTGAACCCGTTCGAGGCCATGACCACCGTCACCGCCAAGATCGTCAGCCAGCTGACAGGCGACGCCGATTTCGCCTCGCCCGAGGCCCTCGTCGCCTTCGCGCTTGGCATGACGCTGTTCATCCTCACGCTGGGGCTGAACGTTTTTGCCCTTTATATCGTGCGCAAGTATCGGGAGCAGTACGAATGACCGACGCCAGCATGCAAAACACCTCGACCTCGCTGACTGCATCCGATGCCCGGACCAAAAAACGCGCGGCTGCTGAAAAGCGTTTTCGCGCCTATGGGATCGTCGCCATCGCGACCGGATTGTTCTTTCTGATTGTGCTGTTTGCCTCAATCCTGTCGCAGGGCATCCCGGCCTTCCAGCGCACAGTTATCAGTTTAGAATTCACGCTGAGCGAAGCGCAGCGCGATGAAGCCGAAGGCACGATGTTCAAGACAAAGGCCTACTCCAATCTGTTCATTGCGGAACTGAATGAACAACTGGCCGAAAGTGGCATCACCGTGGATTTCGATCAGGATGCCATCGAGCGTCTGTTGGGCAAAATCGGCGGTACGATCCGAACCTCCTATGCCGATAATCCTAGCAAGCTGGGTGAGCCGATCATGTTCGATCTGGCGGCTTCAAGCCGTGTGGATGGCTACTTCAAGGGTCGGGTGTCTCGTGACACCCTGCAGGACAGCCGCTTCCTGCAACTCAGCGATCTGGATCTGGTGGACGCGTTGAAAGAGGCAGGGATCATCAAACAGGCATTCAACTGGCCGTTCATCACTGGTGCGGACTCGGGCGTGGATAACCCCGGTGGCGCGGGTATTGGTGCCTCAGTTGTTGGCTCGTTCTTCATGATGCTGGTGGTGCTGTGCCTATCGCTGCCCATTGGGGTCGCCGCCTCGATCTATCTGGAAGAGTTTGCGCCGCAGAACAAATTTACCGACCTGATCGAGGTGAATATCTCGAACCTGGCCGCCGTTCCGTCCATCGTCTTCGGTATCCTGGGGCTGGCAGTGTTCATTCAATTCATGCACCTGCCGCAGTCGGCACCGCTGGTGGGTGGTCTGGTGCTGACGCTGATGACCCTGCCAACGATCATCATCTCGACCCGAGCCTCGCTAAAGGCGGTTCCCCCGTCTATCCGCGACGCGGCGTTGGGGGTAGGGGCCTCGAAGATGCAAGCCGTCTTCCACCACGTGCTGCCGTTGGCCGCGCCCGGTATCCTGACTGGTACCATCATTGGTCTGGCGCAGGCGCTGGGTGAAACTGCTCCGTTGCTGTTGATCGGCATGGTGGGCTTTGTCGCCCGAGGCTATCCCGATGGCTTTTTGGCGGGCTTCACCGAGCCGAACTCGGCCATGCCGGCACAGATCTACACCTGGGCCGCACGCGCCGATGTGGGTTTTTACGAGAAAGCCTGGGGTGGCATCATCATCCTTTTGATGTTCCTGCTGACCATGAATATCATCGCTATCATCCTGCGCCGCCGCTTTGAACGCCGCTGGTAGGAGGGGTTTAAAATGAACGATATGACACGAGTGGAGAGAACCGTGGACTCCAAAGACATCAAGATCAACGCCAAGCAGGTTCAGGTCTACTACGGTGAGACCCACGCCATCAAGGACGTGAGCGTCGATATCGAAGACAAGACTGTGACGGCTTTCATCGGACCCTCTGGCTGCGGTAAATCCACTTTCTTGCGCTGTCTGAACCGGATGAACGACACAATCGATATTTGCCGGGTGCAGGGTGATATCCTGCTGGACGGTGAAGACATTTACGACAAGCGCGTAGATCCGGTACAGTTGCGTGCCAAGGTCGGCATGGTTTTTCAAAAACCGAACCCGTTCCCCAAATCGATCTATGACAACGTGGCTTACGGTCCGCGTATCCACGGCCTTGCCAAGAATAAGGCAGAACTGGATGAAATCGTAGAGAAATCCCTGCGTCGTGGTGCGATCTGGGATGAGGTCAAGGATCGTCTGGATGCCCCCGGTACCGGCCTTTCTGGTGGTCAGCAACAGCGTCTTTGCATCGCGCGCGCCGTAGCCACCGAGCCTGAGGTGCTATTGATGGACGAACCCTGTTCGGCGCTCGACCCAATCGCGACAGCACAGGTTGAAGAACTGATCGACGAACTGCGTTCACGCTATTCAGTGGTGATCGTGACCCACTCGATGCAGCAGGCTGCGCGGGTCAGTCAGAAGACAGCGTTTTTCCATTTGGGCAACTTGGTTGAGTTTGGCGAAACCGGGCAGATCTTCACCAACCCCGAAGATCCCCGAACCGAAAGTTACATCACCGGCCGGATTGGCTGAGCACAGGATAACTGCAATGAGCGAACAACATATTGCATCCGCGTTCGACCGCGACCTTGAGGCCATCCAAGCACACATCATGAAGATGGGTGGACTGGTCGAAGCCGCCATTATGGGCGCGGCCCGGTCGCTGGAGACCCGCGACGAAGAACTGGCAAATGAAGTGCGTCAAGGCGACAAAGCTATCGACGCACTGGAAGAACTGATTGACGAAGAGACCGCGCGCCTGATTGCCTTGCGTGCACCGACGGCCAGCGATTTGCGGCTGGTGCTGTCCGTTCTGAAGGTTGCGACCAACCTTGAACGGATTGGAGATTACTCCAAGAACATCGCCAAGCGAACGACCGTTCTGGTGAATGCCGGCGAAATCAACGGCAGTGCCGCCGCTCTGCGCCGAATGGCGCGCGAGGTCGAGCGGATGCTGCGCGACGCGCTGGATGCCTATATCCAGCGTGATGCTGAGCTGGCGCAGGACGTGATCGAGCGGGATCTGGAAGTGGACCAGATGTATAACGGCCTGTTTCGCGAGTTCCTGACCTTCATGGCGGAGGATCCGCGCAATATCTCATCGTGCATGCACCTGCATTTCATCGCAAAAAATATCGAACGCATGGGCGATCACGTCACCGCCATTGCCGAGCAGGTCGTCTATCTCGTCACCGGCGAGAGACCCAGCGAAGCGCGCCCCAAAGCCGACAACACGTCGCAAACGATCTAGGAGATCTCAGTCATGTCCGCTGATCAACCGACGGTACTGGTTGTTGAGGATGAGTTGGCCCAAAGAGAGGTACTGGCCTATAATCTGGACGCCGAAGGGTTCCGGGTAATCCGTGCCGCTAATGGCGACGAAGCTTTGTTGCTGGTCGAAGAAGACCGCCCGGATATCATCGTTTTGGATTGGATGATGCCCAATCTCAGCGGTATCGAGGTTTGCCGCCGCCTGAAAACGCGGCCCGACACCCGATCAATTCCGATCATCATGCTGTCGGCGCGCTCGGAAGAGGTTGATAAAGTGCGCGGCCTTGAAACCGGTGCCGATGATTATGTGGTTAAGCCTTACTCGGTTGTCGAATTGATGGCACGTGTACGGACACAATTGCGCAGAGTCCGTCCAGCGACCGTGGGCATCCGGTTGGAGTTTGACGATATCATACTGGACTCTGAGACCCACAAGGTCAGCCGCGACAACAAGCTGTTAAAACTGGGCCCGACCGAGTTCCGGTTGCTGAGCACATTCATGGAAAAGCCCGGCCGGGTCTGGAGCCGCGAGCAGTTGCTTGACCGCGTATGGGGCCGCGATATCTACGTCGACACGCGTACTGTTGATGTTCATATCGGTCGTCTGCGCAAAGCGTTGACCCAACATGGCGGTGAAGATCCGGTGCGCACTGTGCGCGGGGCAGGATACGCGCTCGGCTAACGTGGCAGTGCTTCTTCGGTCTGGGCCTGAGAAGCAAGCCAGTGTCGAAACTCTCGCAATGATCCGTCATCCGATTTTTCGCGCGGCCAAACCAGATAATATGCCCCCATCGTCTCTATCGCGTCAGGGAAGGCTGCAACCAGCCTACCTGTCGCAAGGTCTTGTTCCACCAGATAGTTTGGCAATAGGGCAACACCCAGGCCGTGCAGCGCGGCTTGGTTGATGGTGTTGAACTGGTCGTGGACGGTGCCGGGCAGGGGATGCGGGTGCGTGACACCCATCTGTTGAAACCAGTCCTGCCAGGCGCGCGGTCTTGTCTGGATATGCAGCAGCGGCAGTTTTAGCAGATCGCGGGGTGACGTCGGAGTGCCTTTGGGTAAAAGCTCGGGCGCGCAGACGGGCAAAACCCGCTCGACACTTAATAGCAAGCGATCAGTTCCAGGCCAATCAGGTTCCCCAAAATGTAAAGCCGCATCAAAGGGTTCCGAAGCAAAACTAAACGGTCGCAACCGCGTGGTCATGTTGATTGTGATATCCGGATGGCGGCGGGCGAAATCCGGCAGACGCGGTACCAGCCAGCGCATTCCGAATGTCGGCAGAATCGCCAGATTCAATGTCCCACCGACAGGGGAAATGTGCAGTTTCAGCGCCGCCTGCGCGATCTGAGACAAGGCTGGCCGAATTTCTTGTACATAGTCCTGTCCAGCCTTTGTCAGTGACAATCGCTTGCGATCACGGCTGACCAATTCTGCGTCCAAATGCGCTTCAAGCGTCTGCAGTTGCCGACTGACCGCGCTTTGCGTCAGTGCCATTTCATCCGCGACTGCCGAGGCTGATCCAAGGCGATCCAAAGCTTCAAGCGCGCGCAGCGCGGATATAGGCGGCAGGATAGGGCGCTTGGTGTCCATCTATGCGTTTTGATCATGAAACAATGCAAATGTCTCGCTGTTTTTTGAATATTTCTCAGGTTATAGTTGCGCAAATCTATTCAAGTCGGAGAAGCAAAATGAACGCTCCAGATACAAAGCCTGTCCTGCGCGCAAAAGATGCGCCTGACCTTGGACGTTTCAACTGGGACGACCCGTTTCGCTTGTCGGACCAGTTGGAAGAGGATGAACGCCTGATTGCCGACAGCGCGCGCGCTTACGCCCAGGAGAAATTGCAGCCGCGTGTCACCAAGGCTTTTGCAAACGAAGAAACCGATCCCGAGATCTTTCGTGAAATGGGTGAAATGGGGCTGTTGGGCACGACAATCCCCGAAGAATATGGTGGGATCGGTGCGAGCTACGTATCTTATGGACTGGTGGCGCGGGAAGTTGAGCGGGTGGATTCCGGCTATCGCTCGATGATGTCGGTGCAAAGCTCGTTGGTGATGTACCCGATTTTCGCCTATGGCAGCGAAGAACAGCGTCGCAAATATCTGCCGAAACTGGCAAGTGGCGAATGGATTGGGTGTTTTGGCCTGACAGAGCCGGATGCGGGTTCGGACCCGGCGGCGATGAAGACCCGCGCCGAGAAAATTGATGGCGGGTATCGTCTGACCGGCAGCAAGATGTGGATTTCAAACGCACCGATCGCAGATGTCTATGTGGTCTGGGCCAAGTCAGATGCGCATGACGGCAAGATTCGTGGGTTCGTGCTGGATAAAGGCACCAAGGGCCTGAGCGCACCGAAGATCGAGAACAAGCTGAGCCTGCGTACTTCGATCACAGGTGAAATTGTCATGGATGGCGTTGAGGTGGACGAGGGCGCTTTGCTTCCACATGTTCAGGGTCTCAAGGGACCGTTCGGCTGCCTGAACCGCGCACGCTATGGTATCAGCTGGGGTGCGATGGGGGCCGCGGAATGCTGCTGGCACGCAGCGCGTCAATACGGCTTGGATCGTAAACAATTCAATCGACCACTTGCGCAGACCCAGTTGTTTCAACGCAAACTGGCAGAGATGCAGACCGAAATCTCTTTGGGACTGCAAGCAAGCTTGCGCGTCGGCCGTCTGATGGATCAGGCTGAAGCTGCGCCCGAGATGATCTCGATCATCAAACGTAACAATTGCGGCAAGGCATTGGACATTGCGCGGATGTCGCGTGACATGCACGGCGGCAACGGTATCTCACTTGAGTTCCAGGTGGTGCGTCACATGATCAATCTTGAGACAGTCAACACCTATGAGGGCACGCACGACGTTCATGCATTGATCCTGGGGCGGGCGCAAACCGGGCTACAGGCATTTTACTGAGATTGCATCTATTAATCGTATAATCGGTATTATGTAAAAAAATAGGAAGCGAGCCACGACTATAGAACACACATTGGTCGTGGCTTGCCAATATGTTACGCTGTGTTTGAGAAGTAAGACACGAGCTAAGCAATGGTTCTGATTGGGAAGACCGTCGTCATCACTGGCGCTGCAAATGGCATAGGTAAAGGTCTTGCCAAGCGGTTCTCAGAAGAAGGTGCGCATGTAGTCTGCGCCGATATCGACCTTGCCGGCGCGCAGGCCGTGGCGGCGCAAATTGGCGGTGATGCACTCAGCTGTGATGTGTCCAAGGAAAGTGATATTCGAAATCTGATTGAGACTGTCGAGGATACGATCGCTCCGATTGATTTATTCTGTGCCAATGCGGGAATACTCACCCTAGGTGGATTTGAAGTGCCGGATGCTGAATGGGACCGCATCTGGCAGATCAACGTTATGTCTCATGTCTGGACCGCGCGGCACCTGATCCCAAGGATGGTTGCGCGTGGTGGTGGTTATTTGATGATCACAGCTTCAGCGGCTGGATTGCTCAATCAACCCGGCGCAGCCCCTTATGGCGTAACCAAACATGCGGCTGTGGGTTTTGCTGAATGGATCGCGATGACCTATGGCGATAAAGGTCTCAGGGTTTCGGTTCTGTGTCCGCAGGCCGTTCGGTCCGAGATGATACGTGGACATGAGGATTCGGTCGCCGCGATTGACGGAATAATTGAACCTGATGAGGTCGCCCAAGCCTGTGTCGAGGCGCTGGCGGATGAACGTTTCTTGATTCTTCCGCATCCACAAGTGCTTGACTATATGCGTTTAAAAACAGAAGATTACGACCGATGGTTAGGTGGAATGATGAAGCTTAATCAAAGGTTTGCTGGCAGTTCTTAGCGCGGTTTCCGTCTTCTGAGCAGGCCTTCTTGCGCGACGGATGCAACTAATTCGCCATTCTGCGAGAAGATCGAACCCCGATTGAAGCTGCGCCCCTGCCCTGTCCACGGCGATTCCATCGAATACAGATGCCAGTTTTGAAACTGCACGGGCGCATGAAACCAGATTGTATGGTCCAGACTGGCCCCATCAATTTCACCAGTGAACCAGCTCAGCCCATGGGGCCGCATTCCGGAACTGAGCAAGCTCATATCCGAGGCATAGGCCAATAGAAGATGTTGTGTGACGGTGTCCGCGTGGTTCGCTGCGCCCATGCGAAACCAGACGTGATTCTTGTCATCTGCCTTTGCGGGTGCAAACAGGTCCAGCGGATCGATTTCGCGCACTTCGATCGGGCGCTCGCGCAGCAATTCAGCTTTCAGCTTTTCGGGAACGCGATCCAGGTATTTTTCGCGCAATTCGTCACGCGATGGATGGTGCTCGGGCGCTTGAACGTCCGGAATCGGATGCTGATGTTCCCATCCGTCATCCCGCTTGTGGAACGAAGCTGACATGTTCAGAATTTGCTTGCCATGCTGGATCGCAACCACGCGGCGGGTTGTAAAAGAACCTCCATCGCGCGCGCGATCCACTTGATATATAACCGGAATTGACGGATCTCCGGGCCTTATGAAATAGGCGTGCAAGGAATGGCATAAACGATCCTCGACCGTCCTGTACGCTGCGGCAAGCGCTTGCGCGATCACCTGCCCGCCAAAGATACGCGTTGGTGTCTCACCACCAGAACCGGTTCCGCGAAACAAATCGACCTCGAGCGGTTCGATATTCAGCAGATCAAGCAATATGCGTTCGGCTTCGGTCATTCGGGGCTCTCCGGCGTCTTGGCCTTTTCCGGTATCACTCAAACACCGATCGTTCAACGAGCGCCGCGTGAACCAGCGCCTTTAACTGGGCTCGGGATGGATAAGAGCTGGATGGAGAGAGCTGTGTAAAAAACACTGTTGAAATCGCGTTGACCGGATCGATCCAGAAATAGGTGGAGGCCATCCCGCCCCAGCCATAGTCGCCAACCGAGCTTGGGGCTCGGGTGCTCGCCGGGTTCAATACCACCGCGCCTCCGATGCCAAAGCCTGTGCCTTCCATGGGTTGCTCTGCAAAGCTTTGTGGACCCATGGATGCAATATCGTCCGGTAAATGGTTGCGAAACATGAATTCTACAGTCTTCGGCCCGAGCAATCGCGCGCCATTTGCGGTTCCTTTGTTTCGCAACATCTCGGCGAACTTGCTGTAATCGTCGATGGTACTGATCAATCCGCCACCGCCAGAAAAGGTCGTTGCCGCCTCAAACGGGGACTCTCCGGCCCGATCCACCAACCGCAGTGTTTCGCCACCCGATTTTGCGGCATTCAGCGCCATGGCATCGCCTTCGAGCGGGGTGTAGAGCGAGGCAAATCGGTCCCCTGCCCCTTCAGGCACTGAAAACGCGGTTTCACTCATCCCAAGTGGTCGAAAGATGTGTTCGGTCAGAAACACGTCCAGCGGTTTGCCTGATACGACTTCAATCACGCGGCCAATCACGTCGATCCCTACCGAATATTCCCAGCGGCTGCCCGGCTGAAACGCCAGCGGTAACTCTGCCAGCACTTTGACCCGATCTGCCAGCAGACCCTGTTGCGGAGAAAAGATTAGATCAAACGCATCCATAGCCTCGGGTAACACACCGGGATTGAACGGGTAGCTCAGCCCGCTGGTGTGCGTCAGCAATTGATGCAAGCTGGGTGTCGGCGCGTCCTCGGTCTGGTTCAACTGCGTTGCACCCGGGACCAAGGCTTGCATCGTTGCAAACTCTGGCAGGAAATCGGAAACCGGGGCATCTAGATGAAACAACCCTTGTTCCACCAACATCATCAAAGCAACGGACGTCACAGGCTTAGTCATCGAATAGATCCGAACCAGGCTATCGCGCTGGAACGCGAGGTCGGTTTCAATGCAGCGGCGGCCACATGCGTGAAAGAATGCCTCTTGCCCGTTCTGGTGGATCAGAAGGGCGCTGCCTGCGTATTTCTTCTGCTCAACATATCTGTGCATCCATTGGCGGATGTGGGTCTGCGCGGTCGGATCAAATCCCATGAGGCAACTCCATCTTGATCAGGCCGATCTTGCCTTCGTAAGACCCTAGGCAACAGCGAATTCTGCCGATTTTTGCTGGATTTGTTGAAGTGCGCCGAGAATACTGCCTACGTTTTTTGCAGCGCAGATAATCCGTGTTGGGCGAAGACAGGCACATAGGCACCGAAAGCCTTAGCGCGTGCCGGGTCTGACGCGTTTCCATCCAAGGCCCGCTTGTAGACACCTTGCAGAATACCGGCCATCCGAAAGAAGTTAAAAGCAAGGTAGAAGCCAAAATTCTCAATCCCCGTTAGGCCGCGGCGCGCGCAATACTCGGTGATGAAGTCCTGATCGGACGGTAGCCCAAGGCTTAACCGATCTACGCCAGCCAGCCCCCGTCCCTCCTTGCCCGGGGGCAGCTGCCACTGCATGATGACGGCCGCCAGGTCGGCATATGGATGGCCGATGGTCGATAGCTCCCAATCCAGCACTCCGATGCAGGCGGTGCCATGCGCCTCGAACATAAGATTGTCGATGCGGTAATCCCCATGAACCAGTGTTCTTTGATTATCATCCTCGGGGATCTGGCGCTCAAGCCCGGCGATCAGCTGATCCATCTCGGCGATTTTTTCGGTCTCAGAGGCGCGATATTGTTTGGTCCAGCGAGCAATTTGCCGCTCGAAATAGTTGCCTGGAGGTCCGAAATCCGAAAGACCCACCGCATCGATATCGACCATGTGCAGTTCGGCCAGTACGCGGTTCATCTCTTTCAGCACACCCGTGCGCGTCGCATTGTTTTCGCCTTTCATGACAGGGTCGACAAATGTGCGCCCTTTCAGATGCTCCATCACGTAAAAGGCAGAGCCTATGACGCTGTCATCTTCACAAAGCAGGTGTACTTGCGGGACGGGCACTTTGCTACCAGCCAGCGCTGCTTGTACGCGAAATTCCCGATCCACTGCATGTGCGGATTTCAGCAATATGCCCGGCGGCTTGCGTCTCAGAACATAGGATTTGGCCGGCGTACGCAGCAGATAGGTTGGGTTCGACTGACCCACGGTGAATTTTGTAGCTTCAAGAGGGCCATGATACCCAACAAGATGCGTGTTTAGATAAGCGTCGACGGACTTGATATCCAAAGTGTTTTCAGTGTGTGTCATATATTCAGCCTGCGTATGAACCCACGGCTAAAGGGCATCGGCAAAGATATTGCCACCGGTCTGCACATTTATCCCGCCGGAGACAGGGATGACCGCGCCAGTGACATAACTGCCTCCGCGACCGCATAGAAACAACATGCAACCAGCGATATCCTCGGCCTGGCCAACCCGGCCCAGTGGAACACCTTTGCCGACGCGCGCGCGCTTGGTTTCGTCTTCGGTGGCAAAGGCCGTCATGCGCGATACGAATGGTCCCGGGGCCAGCGCATTCACCGTGACTCTGTATGGTGCCAATTCTTTAGCCATGATTTTGGACAGGTGAATAACCGCCGCTTTGGACGCGGAATAGCTGTAGGCCCCGTCACCCATCGGAACTTCACCCATGACCGAACCTACATTGATGACCCGCGCAGGATCCTCGTCGGTTGCGGATTTCATCAGAAGTGGCAGCAATTTTTGGGTCAGATCAAATACGCCTGCGACATTAACCGACATGACTTTGTCCCAAGCGAAATGAGGGAACTGCCCCATCGGCGCGCCCCAAGACACACCTGCATTATTCATCAATATATCAATCGCTTGAGTGCGGTTTTTGACTTCATCCACCAACGCATCTACACCCGCCTCACTGCTGATGTCGCCAGCAAACCCTTCTGCCGAACCTGGCGCGTCCAGAGCGTTCAACTCTGTTGCAACCTCCTCGCATGCCTCGCCTTTGCGAGAAGCGATCAACACATGCGCCCCGGCACGTACCAACGCCTCGGCCGCCATTCGGCCGATACCGGTGGCACCCCCAGTTACCAGTGCCGTCTTTCCACTGAGCGAAAACAAAGTCTCGGGCGTCATGTGCACTCCATTCAGGCGATCTGGGATTCTGGCGTGGGGTCTTCTTGACAATACGTGCTGACAATCCAACGATTTCAAAACAGGTGAAGCAAGAGGCAATTGAAAAACATGCAGGCATTACTCAGCGTCACACCAGGCGGCCCCGAGAGTTTGGAACTGACCACCCTGCCCGATCCAACCCCTGAGTCAGATGAAATTGTAATGCGTATCCGCGCCGCCGGGGTGAACTTCCCTGATACGCTGATGATCCGGGACCTCTATCAGATAAAACCACCCCGCCCCTTTGCGCCAGGTGGTGAAATCGCCGGAGAAGTTGTCTCGGTCGGAGAAGGCGTTGCAGACTTCGCGCCTGGTGATCGGGTTCTGGCGCTGACAGGGCACGGAGGGTTCGCCACGCATCTGAAGCTCAAACCAGCGACTGCCGTCAAGATACCCGACGTGATGCCGTTTGAAGATGCGGCTAGCTTTGTCTTCACCTACGGCACTTCATACCACGCCCTCAAGGACCGTGCGCTACTTAAGCCCGGCGAAAAAGTACTTGTTCTGGGGGCCGCCGGTGGCGTTGGGTCTGCGGCGATCGAGCTAGCCAAAGCGATGGGGGCACATGTGATCGCGGCGGTCTCGTCTGAAGACAAAGCATTGTTTTGCAGAGATTTTGGCGCAGACCAGACGCTGATCTATCCACGCGATCTGGACCGCGAAGCGCAAAAGGCCCTGTCCGCCGAGATAAAGGCACTGGCCCTGGGCGAAGGTTTGGATGTGGTCTGCGACGCGGTCGGCGGAGACTACGCTGAGCCCGCCTTGCGAAGTATGGCGTGGGGCGGGCGTTATCTGGTTGTTGGCTTTCCTGCCGGCATCCCCAGCATTCCGCTGAACCTGACTTTGCTCAAGGGCTGTCAGATCGTCGGGGTGTTCTGGGGTGCGTCCGTACTTCGCGACCCGAAGGGGCACGCACAAAACCTGGCCGAGTTGTTCCGCCTATATGGATCGGGAAAGATTTCACCCCGTATCAGTGCACGATTTCCGCTAACCCAAGCGGCAGAGGCAATTGGCATGCTCGAACGGCGCGAGGCTCTCGGTAAAGTTGTGGTCACGATGGAAGATAATTGAATAGAGGATGGGATTGAGCCGATCCAGCAACCTGCATGCGTCAATGAAGCTCTACCCATAAGAGCGAAGGTCGCTGGACGACCTTTAAATTCATGTTTATGAAAAAAGGAAGATGGGGACAGTTTGAATATGCACAATATCCTGGTTCTGAATGGTCCGAACCTGAATTTGCTTGGTACACGGCAACCCGAGGTCTACGGCGCAACGACGTTGCAGATGATCGAGGACCTGTGCGTTGCGCATGGTGAAACGCTGGGTCAAAACATAACCCATCTCCAATCCAATCACGAAGGCGCGCTGATTGATGCGATCCACGCGGCACGCGGCGTTCAGGATGGCATAGTACTGAATGCAGGCGCATTCACGCATACATCGATTGCGCTGATGGATGCGATATCTTCGGCCGAAGTACCCGTGGTCGAAGTTCATTTATCTAACATCCACGCGCGCGAGGCGTTTCGTCACAAATCGCATATCGCACCAGTCGCGATTGGACAGATCTGTGGTTTTGGCGCGCAAAGCTATGTTCTTGCACTGAACGCGATTGCCGCGCATCTGGCTGAGAGGGACACAGGATGACCCTCAAAGAGTATCTGAATTTTCTGAGCTACACGAAAACTCTGGAAGAGCTTTGGGATGCACATTGCCGCCAGATGGAAAAGTATGGCTTCGACCGGCTGTTGTATGGGTATACGCAATACCGAACGGCGACTTCGCTCGGCGATCCAGAAGACTTTGTAATCCTGACTAATCACTGCTCGGATTACTTGGAAGGGTTCCTTCAATCCGGCCTGTATTTTCACGCCCCCATGCTGAAATGGGCGCTGAACAACGAAGGCGCTGCAAGTTGGAGCATGATACAGGACATGATGTCCAGCGGGGTCATGTCGAACGAAGAGCTTCGGGTTTTCGAGTTCAATAAGTCGCGCGATATTACAGTAGGTTATACGGTCAGCTTCAACTCGGTGTCGATGCGTTCCAAAGGGGCGATTTCGCTTGCGGCACGTAATCACAGCCAGGAGGAGATGGACGAGGTCTGGAACGAGCACGGCGACGACATCCTTCTGATGAACAATGTTGCCCATCTCAAAATCCTGACCTTGCCATATCATGCCCCGAACCGCGCGCTGACCAAACGCCAGCGCGAAGCTTTGCAATGGGTCGGCGACGGAAAGACCACGCAAGACATCGCGCTATTGATGGGTTTGACTTCGGCAACGGTGGAAAAACATCTGAGACTCGCGCGCGAAGCGCTTTCGGTTGAAACAACGGCACAGGCCGTGTTGAAGGCCGCGTTGCAGAATCAGATGTTTGTGATGGAAGCATGACCCTATTTTGATGCTAATTAGCATCAAATTGACCTAGGGTAAGGAATACATGACTTTCCGAATCTCCCGATAAAATTGCAAATTGATATTGTTCCGTGAGTGGTGGCTTTAGCCAGGGAACGTTTTGATCGGATCTTTGTAATACCAAAGCTCTCTGATCGCTCTGACACCGAGGCGTCTATTCGTCCACGTCTCTTTGTCGGGATTATTGAGGGGCCCTTCCATCCCCATCATGCAGGGCCCCTCAATTCACCATCTTGCACAAACATTGGTTTCAGTCGTCAATCGACCTTCGGTACGAAAAAACCCGGCTGCACTATGCAACCGGGTTCGGTGTTTGTCGCAGCCTCAATCCGAGGCTGCAAGAAATCTCAGCCCTGAGCTGCCTTGGCAACTTCGGCTGCGAAGTCTTCTTTTTCGACCACGATGCCTTCGCCTACTTCCATGCGGACAAAACCGGTGATGGTGGCACCCGCTTCTTTGGCGGCCGCTTCAACGGTCAGGTCAGGATTCACAACGAAGTCCTGGTTCAGCAGGGTCGCTTCGGCGACGAATTTCTTCATGCGACCGACGATCATCTTTTCGATCACCTGCTCGGGCTTGCCGGATTCGCGGGCGATGTCCATCTGGACCTGCTTCTCTTTCTCGACAACTTCCGGATCCATGTCCGCCTCGGACAGGGCCGCCGGGTTCACCGCTGCAATGTGCATTGCAACCTGCTTGCCGAAGGCTTCATCGCCGCCGGACAGAGCAACCAGAACGCCGATTTTGCCCATGCCGGTTGTCGCCGCGTTGTGAACGTAGGACACGACGGTATCGCCCGACAGTTTCGACATACGGCGGACCGACATGTTTTCACCAATGGTGGCGATCTTGTCGGTCAGGGTATCTGCAACAGACTTGCCGCCCAGATCGGCAGCCAGCAGCGCGTCGACGTCATCAACACCTTCGGCTGCGTAGGTGATCTTGCCGACCATCTCTTGGAATTCGCTGTTTTTCGCAACGAAGTCGGTTTCCGAGTTCACTTCGACTGCAACACCGTTGCCGCCGTTGACGTGAACAGCAACCAGACCTTCCGCTGCAGTACGGCCCGATTTCTTGGCCGCCTTGGCCAGGCCTTTGGTGCGCAGCCAGTCAACGGCTTCGTCCATGTTGCCGCCGGTTTCGGTCAGCGCTTTTTTTGCGTCCATCATGCCTGCGCCGGTCGAGTCGCGCAGTTCTTTTACCATTGCTGCTGTGATTGCCATCTTTTGGCTCTCCTCAATTCAAACGGAATTGGGGCAGGTCTACCCTGCCCCATATGTCATTTATGTGACGGGCAGCTTACGCTTCGGCTTTGACTTCCGGCGCGGCTTCTTCAGCGGGTGCTTCTTCGGCTACGACTTCTTCAACCGGAGCTTCTTCGAATGCACCCAGGTCAACGCCAGCAGCACCCATCTGAGCGGTCATGCCGTCCAGAGCTGCACGTGCGGCCAGATCGCAATACAGAGCGATTGCGCGCGCTGCGTCGTCGTTGCCGGGGATGATGTAGTCAACACCATCGGGCGAGCAGTTGGTGTCGACAACAGCCACAACCGGGATACCCAGCTTGTTGGCTTCGGCGATAGCAAGTGCTTCTTTCTTGACGTCGATGACGAACAGCAGATCCGGAACGCCACCCATCTCGCGGATACCGCCCAGTGAAGCCTGCAGCTTGGCCTGGTCACGTTCCATGCCCAGACGCTCTTTCTTGGTCAGGCCTTCGGCACCCGACTCCATGGCTTCGTCGATCTGGTTCAGACGGTTGATCGACTGGGAAACGGTTTTCCAGTTGGTCAGCGTGCCGCCCAGCCAGCGGTGGTTCATGTAGTACTGAGCCGACTTTTCAGCGGCATCTGCGATCGGCTGAGCTGCCTGACGCTTGGTGCCTACGAACAGAACGCGGCCACCTTTTGCGACTGTGTCACGAACAGCCTGCAGAGCCTGATCCAGCATCGGAACGGTCTGAGTCAGGTCCATGATGTGGATGCCATTGCGCGAGCCGTAAATGAACGGGCCCATGCGGGGATTCCAACGCTGTGTCTGGTGACCAAAGTGAACGCCAGCTTCCAGCAGCTGACGCATGGTGAACTCGGGAAGAGCCATGCTTTACTTTCCTTTTCCGGTTTACGCCTCGGCGGGGGTGAAAGAAGCGGATGCTCCAACCGGCGGGCCAGATAAGGATGTCTCCCTCAAAAAGCCCAAACCCCGCCTGCGGGTTTGAATGGCGCGCGTATACGGCAGGTTTAGCATCAGTGCAAGGGCCAAATGCCCCTATTTTTCAAGCCGCGCCAGTGAATGCGCATGACGTACCGCGTCTTCGCAATGGGCTGCCAGAGCTTTGCGGTTTTCAAAGTCGCTAACCTTGGCTGGCGCGTGGTAGATCAATTCCACGGTGCCTTGTCGACGTGCCCCCAAAGTCTTAAGCAAATGCGGTCCGAAATCCATGTCGCCCCACCAGCCATAAAACCTATCGGGCTGACCTTGGGGAGCGTGAAAGATGACCGAAACCGGTTGAACATACATGAATTCCCGCAATTCTTCGGTGAAGAACGCGGCAAAGAGTGTTGTTTTAAAAGATAAAACTTGCTGTCCGTCAGTCGAGGTGCCTTCTGGAAAGAACAACAGCTTGTGCCCGGCTTTCAGACGTTCCTCGAAAATCCGGGTCTGCTCGCGGGCTTTCTTGCGATCACGTTCGATAAAGACCGTACCCGTCGCGCGTGCCAGCCAGCCGATGCCGGGCCATTTTGCAACTTCGGCTTTCGATACGAAATACACGCGCTTACGGGCATTCAGCGCAAAGATATCCAACCACGACGTATGGTTTGCAACCACAGCGCCGCGTTCCTGCATGAGCGCGCCAGAGGTGCGAAATCTGATCCCGAGAATTCGAAATGCATTGCGACAAACGAACTGAGAAATGAACGGTGTCACCGGCCGTTGAACGCCATAAAGCGGTCGTTCGATGAAACGTATGGCCAATAAGACGAACAGCCCCCCAAAAACCAGAAGGGCCAGCGGCAGACCGCGAAGTATCACCAGGACCCAACCTAAGAAACCAAGCTCAATTGGATCAGGAGCGTCTTCACTCTGCCACGATGGGTCGCTCACAGGGTTATGCTCCACCATAAATACGCCGCTGACGCTCATTCATGCGGGCTGTGTCAAGGATCAGACACACATCGGTTGTGTTGAAGGCATGATCGATAAATGCCCCCTCGCCCACGAATCCACCGAGGCGAAGGTAGGCCTTGATGAGAGACGGCACCTGAACCATCGCCGCGCGCCGATCCAGCGCGTCGGGTGCCAAAAGGTCCATTGATCGAAATACATCTTGCTGGGCCCGAACCCGCAAATCCAGCGGGGCAAGGTGGTTGTGATGCAGCATCGACAGCGGCTGCGCCAATTTGCTCACGTCGGTTCCGTGGAAACTCGCGACTCCGAACAAGACCTCAATATCACGCTCGGTGACGTATGCAGCCAGACCATTCCACAGATGATACATCGCCGTGCCGCCACGATAATCTGGATGCACGCACGAGCGTCCAAGCTCCAACAGCTTGCGCCCGCTTTGTTTCAGGACGGTGAGATCGTATTCATCCTCGGAGTAGAATTGCCCCAGTTCGGCCGCTCGCTCACCAGGAAGCAGTCGATAGACGCCGATCACCTCTCCAGATGAATCGTCGATGGCGAGCATATGATCGAAGTATGGATCGAACCGATCCTTCTCGAGCCTCGCCTCATGATCCACCATCTCGCCGCCACCGCCCAATTCCTGAACAAACACGTCGTAGCGCAGTCGTTGGGCCGCCCGCAGTTCAACCTCGGTATTGGCCAATTTGACAGTGAATGAGGGGCCTTCGTCGGGCATCAAGAAAATTCCATCGATCGCTGTTGCGCGCTGATAACGCGATTGCTCGGCCAAAGGCAACAAGCCCGCGTTTTGCCCGAGTTGTTAACCTTTCCTAAACCAGTTTCACGGATCAAAGACCGGCATCAGGGCTATGCGTGTCCCGTCGATCACCACTTTCCCCTGCTCGCGAAAGTTAACGGTGATCTTGCCTCCGATATTGGACTGCACCTGTCCAACGCCCCAATCGGGGAAATCGGGGTGGCGGACAAACATGCCCGGTGCAAGAATGGCATTCAGATCTGTCATATCGGGCCTCCGGGTCCAAGGCAGATGCAGCAGGAGGTACGCATGGGCGCGTCAGACGTCAACCTGGCCGAATTGATCGGCTCTCGGATCTGTCATGATCTGATCAGCCCCATTGGGGCAATTACCAACGGGCTTGAGCTGTTGGAGATGGTTGGCGCAGTCCAAGGCCCTGAAATGGAGCTGATTTCAGGCAGCGTTGGCAGTGCAGGCGCCCGCATCCGGTTTTTCCGCGTTGCCTTTGGATCAGCAAGCGATCAGCCATTGGGTCGCACCGAAGTGGTCGAGCTTCTTAAAGATGTGGAAAAGGCCGGGCGTCTGAGGATCAGTTGGAACCTGACCGAACCTGTCCCGCGCAATCAGGTTAAACTCGCGTTTCTGGCTGTGATGTGCTGTGAAAGTGCGATGCCCTTCGGCGGCGAAGTGGAAATCGAAACTCAGGGCGACGCATGGACGGTGACTGGCGTTGCTGACAAGCTGAACCTCAATACGGGACTGTGGAAAGGGATTGGCTCGGGGCGATTTACCGAAAAAGTAAGCCCGGCGCAGGTTCAATTTGCCCTGCTGCCGGATACAGCCTCGACGATGGGTCGCAGAATCACGGTAGAAACGACCGCAACCCAGGTGACACTGCGGTTTTAGTGCCGCGTGGTCCCGTTTCCGCGTACCAGATACTTAAAACTGGTCAACTGAGCGGCACCGACAGGACCGCGCGCGTGCATCTTGCCGGTGGCGATACCAATCTCAGCACCCATGCCAAACTCACCGCCATCCGCGAATTGGGTCGAGGCGTTATGCATCAGGATTGCGCTGTCAAGCCGTTCGAAAAAGTGCTCGGCGGCCACGGAATCCTCGGTAATGATACAATCGGTGTGGCTTGAGCCAAACTGCCGGATATGCGCAATCGCGGCGTCGATATCTGCGACGGGCCGTGCAGCGATGATACTATCTAGGTACTCTTTGCCCCAGTCATCATCCGACGCAGGAATGGTGTTCTCATTGGCCAAAACGCCTTCGGCATGCACTTCAACACCCGCAGCTTGAAGAGCAGCGATTAGATCACGGCCCAGTGTTTCTGCAACGTCTTGATGGATCAGCAAGCATTCTGCCGCGCCACAGATACCGGTGCGCCGAGTTTTGGCATTCAACACAACATCCAGCGTCTTCTGGGGATCGGCGGCTTTATCAACATAAATATGAACGATGCCTTCGAGATGCGCAAAGACGGGCACGCGCGCCTCGCGTTGCACAAGACCCACCAATCCTTTGCCACCTCGAGGAACGATGACGTCGACATAATCAGTCATGGTCAAAAGCTCTTGCACCGCAGCCCGGTCGCGTGTCGGCACCAGTTGAATGGCGTCTTCGGGCAAGCTAGCAGCTGCTAGCCCCTCAACCAGACAGGCGTGGATCGCGGTTGACGAATGAAAGCTCTCAGACCCGCCTCGCAAGATCACGGCGTTCCCGGATTTCAGGCACAATGCACCCGCATCCGCCGTCACGTTGGGACGGCTTTCGTAGATCACGCCGATCACACCCAATGGCGTGCGCACACGCTGAATGTTGAGGCCCGAGGCCATGTCCCATTCGGCCAACACCTCACCCACAGGATCGGTCTGATCGGCGACGGTGCGCAGTCCGTCAACCATGCCCTGAACGCGTGCTTCATCCAGCATCAGGCGGTCCATCATCGCGGGGCTCAAACCCTTTTCTCGCCCGAACTCCAAATCCTTCTTGTTCGCTTCGATAATGTCGGCACGTTTGTGCCAAACGGCGTCTGCGGCTGTGATCAGCGCAGCGTGCTTGCGTTCTGCGGTGGCAAAAGCAAGCTCTTGCGAGGCTGCTTTGACGCGCGCACCAAGGTCGGCCATCATTGCGGGAATGTTGTCGAAATCCTTCATCTCAAGCGCCTTTCGGTCTCAGTTTATCAAATCACGCCCTTACAGCGCCAGATCGTCCCGGTGGATCAGGGCCGCGCGGCCTGGATAGCCTAGCGTCGCCTCGATTTCAGACGATTTACGTCCTTTGATCGCATCCGCCTCTTGCGCGGTATAGCGACTTAGCCCCTGTGCCAGCCTCCGCGCCTGCGCATCCAGAACAGCGACGGGATCGCCGCGACCGAAATCACCCGTGACCTCGACAATGCCAGCGGGCAACAGGCTTTTGCCATTGGAAAGCGCCCTTGCCGCGCCGTCATCGATCACGATCTCTCCGCGCGGTTTCATCGCCGAAATCCAGCGTTTCCGGGCTGCATGCGGATCGAGCGTGGCCGTGAACCAAGTGCAGCTCGCTCCATTTTCAAGCGTTTTCAGCGGGTTCAGGGGTGATCCTTCAGTTATCGCCATATCGCAGCCAGCTGCGGTTGCCATCTTGGCAGCCAACAGCTTGGTCTTCATGCCGCCCTTTGACAGCCCCGATCCCGCGTCACCTGCCATGGCCTCGATCTCGGGCGTGATCTGTTTGATCACGTCATATCGGGTGGCTGTCGTGTCCTCGTTGGGATTGCCCGAATAGAACCCGTCGACATCTGAAAGCAGGATCAACTGATCCGCGCCGATGGTCACGGCGATTTGCGCTGCCAGCCGGTCATTGTCGCCATACCGGATCTCATCCGTGGCGACTGTATCGTTTTCGTTGACAATCGGAACAACACCCAGGCTCAGCAGCGTTTCCAGCGTTGCACGGGAATTCAGATAACGCCGCCGATCCGCGCTGTCTTCCAACGTGACCAGCACCTGAGCGGTTTTGATCTCATGCGGCGTCAACGCTTCTTCATACGCACGGGCAAGCCGGATTTGTCCAACCGCCGCAGCGGCCTGTGACTGTTCCAGCGGCAGATTCTGCATCGGCAGGCCAAGTACACCTCGACCCAACGCGATTGACCCGGACGAGACCAGAACAACATCTGTCCCCTGCCCTTTCAGCCAAGCCACGTCCTGCGCCAGCGATTTCAGCCAATCCGACCTGAGCAATCCCGTATCCCGGTCGACCAACAAGGCCGATCCGATCTTGACCACCAGGCGGCGGGCATGGGTCAGGGTTGCCAAGGCGTGGCCTCCTCGGCGGGTTTCTGGCGCAGGCGGTTTTCATCGATCTGAGCCCGCAAGGACCGCAGCACCTCGGTCACGCCCAAATGCGCAACGCCTGACATGGTCATGACCGGGCCGCGAACGGCTTCTTCCAGTTCGGCCTTGATCAGTTCGCGTTCCTCATCGTCCAGAGCGTCGATCTTGTTCAATACGGTGATACGCGGCTTATCCGCCAGCTCTCCGCCATAGGCCTCAAGCTCGGTGATGATTGTGCGATAGTCTTCGACCACAGTTTCCGAGGTGCCGTCGACCAGATGCAACAGTACCGCGCAGCGTTCTACGTGGCCAAGAAACCGGTCACCGATTCCACGCCCCTCATGCGCGCCTTCGATCAGACCTGGAATGTCGGCAACGACGAACTCCACGTTATCGACACCGACAACGCCCAGATTGGGGTGCAGCGTAGTAAAGGGATAGTCGGCGATTTTGGGCCGTGCATTGGATGTGGCAGCTAAGAAAGTTGATTTCCCGGCGTTGGGCATGCCCAAAAGACCCACATCCGCAATCAGCTTCAGCCGCAGCCAGATGGTGCGGTCGATCCCCGCCTGCCCCGGATTGGCGCGGCGCGGGGCCTGATTGGTCGCGGATTTGAAATGCAGGTTGCCAAAGCCGCCGTTGCCGCCTTTTGCCAGCAAAAATCTCTGACCAACCTCGGTCAGGTCACAAATCACGGTCTCTTCATCTTCGTCCAGAATTTCGGTTCCGACGGGAACGCGCAGGATGATGTCGTCACCATCCTTACCCGTGCGCTGCTGACCGCGACCGGGTTGGCCGTTCTTGGCGAAGAAATGCTGTTGATAGCGAAAGTCGATCAGGGTGTTCAGCCCGTCCACAACCTCGGCCCAAACAGACCCACCCTTACCGCCGTCCCCACCATCGGGTCCGCCGTATTCGATGTACTTTTCACGTCTAAAGCTGACGCAGCCGCCACCTCCGGCCCCGGACCGGATGTAGACCTTTGCAAGATCGAGAAATTTCATAGCTGTCCCCTACTGCAAAGGCCCCATCGGCCACAAGTCAGAGTTTCTTTGTATAGGTCCAGGTGGGCACATTCGCATCGCGCGCCACCGAATAGGTTTCCGCATCGCCAAGATACTGGAACCCGCAATGGGTCAGAACCCGGGCCGAGGCCGGGTTGTCCTGGAACACGCTGGCGAACATGGTCGCGTTTTCCAGCGGATTGGCGTTGACCAGCGTTTCAACGGCCAGCGATGCAATGCCGGTGTTCCAATACACCGGGGCGACCCAATAGCCGACCTCGGACTGGTTGCGATCCAGCCGGGTCAATGAAATCAGTCCGATCAGCTCCGGGCCACCATCCTTTGTGGCATCCATTGCCCAGACATCCTCGTCCCGGTCTTCGGCCATCGCGCGCATCACAAACGCTTCAATCGAGCCGGGCGGCAATGGATGCGGGATCGATGTCGTCATGCGCGCCACACGCTCATCGCCTGCATAGTGCTCAATGAGACCCAAATCCGACCGACGCAGAGGGCGAAGGTCGAACCGCTCGGTTTCAATGACCGGCTGATTTATTATTGCCTCAATTTTCATGAGTGCGTTCCTCCTCCGAACAACACAAAAAGTACGGACGCAACAGTCAAACTGGCTAACGTCCACATCAGATATTTTTCCGCAGGCCGACCTTCAACCGCATGGGCGATCCGATCTCCTGCAAATGTCCAGATCGGGTGCAATACGATCTGGCAGATTAACAAACAGAGAGCGATCGTGAGGGTTGCCTCAAAACTGGGTGTTCCTGTTGCCACAAACCCGGTGAAGCCTGCGATAATCATTGCCCAAGCCTTAGGGTTAAGAGGATGCACTATTAACCCCGCCAGAAAACCGGGCACTTGCTTATCCGATTGACCTCGGGAAAGCCGCAGATTGGCAATTTTCCACGCGAGCCAGCAAATATATGCAGCAGAAGCATATTTGAGTGTCTCGAACACCAACGGCGCCTGATCGGCCACTTGCATCAGGCCAAAACCAACCGGCCAGATGATCAGCTGTTTACCCAGAATGACCCCGCCCACAAAGGGCAGTGCCGACCGAAAGCCAAAACGCGCACCTGTTCCCAGCAGGACCATATTGGCCGGTCCCGGCGTGCCAACCTGCGAAGCGGCAAAAATCAGGAAACTGGTGGTTGCGACTGTCATCGGTTCTGGTGATCACGACTACGTTAAAACGAAAAAGGGACCGGCACTTTGTGCCGGTCCCCCATGAATTTTTCTTAAACCTTCTGGGTTTCGGCTTACTCTGCGGCCTCCGCCACTGGCAGGACCGAAATAAAGGTGCGGTTTTTAAGTCCCTTATGGAACTTCACGGCGCCATCGACAGTTGCAAAGATGGTATGGTCTTTGCCCATGCCTACGCCTTCGCCCGGCCAGAACTTGGTGCCGCGCTGACGCACGATGATGTTGCCTGCGATGGCGGCCTGGCCACCATAGAGTTTCACGCCAAGGCGACGACCTGCTGAGTCGCGACCGTTACGGGAGGAACCGCCAGCTTTTTTATGTGCCATTCTCTCTCTCCTTAGCCTTTGGCCAGTTCTTTGGCCTGCTCAACCCATTCGGGTTTCACTTTGACGGTGTCGATAGCAGCAATCTGCTCGTCCGACAAGGCGGCCAGAGCGGCAAAGCTCTCGATACCGGCCTCAACCAGCTTTTTGGCAGCGGCAGGGCCGACACCGTTCAGCTTGGTCAGATCATCGGCGGCAGCAGCAGCGGCAGGTGCCTCTGCTTTGGCTTCCGCTTTCTTGGCGGCAGGCTTTTTCGCTGCGGGAGCGGCTTCGCCAGCCGGAGCCGAACCGGTTGCGGCTTTAATGCCCGACTTGTCAGCGCCCGACGACAGGATGTCGGTGATTTTGACCAGAGTCAGCTTCTGACGGTGGCCAACAGTACGCTTCGAGCTGTGCTTACGACGGCGCTTGACGAATTTGATGACCTTGTCACCTTTGATCTGTTCGATCACTTCGGCCTGTACGCCTGCGCCTTCAACGAAAGGTGCACCAACAACCGGAGCGTCACCGCCCAGCATCAAAACATCGTTGAATTGAACTTTTTCACCTGCGTCGGCAGCCAGTTTTTCAACGCGGAGGATATCGCCCGCCTGAACCTTGTACTGCTTGCCGCCAGTCTTGAGGACCGCAAACATGCGTCTTTCCTTTGTCTAACCGCGTTCTGTGGTCCCCGATTGGGTGTTACTGGCTTTCGCCACCTCGAACAGCGCGCCCTTTTCGGGCTGTGTGAATGACCTTTGGCACATGCCATCAGGTCAAAGAATAACGATACCCGGCGCGGAAAGCCGGCCGGGATGCGCGCTTATCGAAGCATTCATGAAGAAAGTCAACCAAAAATCCGCAGCTTTGAGATCCGAAAATCTGCGGCTCAGAGATCCGACGCTTTCATGGCTTGCGCGACGGATTGCCCAAGCTGGTAAGAGATGCCGTTTAGCATCTCATCAAAACCTATGAACAAGGCGGAATTCAAGGCCCGACCCGCATCGGTGCGGGAAAAGGCGATGTTCTCTCGCATCTGAGACTCGTTCAACGGCTGATAGGCCAATAAAAGGAACGAGTACATCCATTCAGTTGTCTCCGCCCTGGTGTTCTCATGCTGAGATAGCAGTTCCTGCAACACGGATGCATCGTCGAACAGGGCACTTTGCCCGGAGGCAAGTCCTTGGTAAAAACTATAATCGGCGCTGATGGTGCCTTGCACATTTTTCTCGATCAGGTCGTTGACCTGCACATATTCATCTACAAGACGAAAAAACATGCCCTCGCGATCAGCCTGTTCGTAAGCGCTGCGTGCCATCTCTTCGATCGCGTCATCTGCAATGGCCCGGCGCGCCGAGTTTTCCAGAGAAACGATGCTTTGCCCCAGTTCGCTTTCAAAAAAGATCGAAGCTTGTTCTAGCTGCACATCGGACATCATCTCGCCAACCGACAGCGAAAGTTGATGGTGCATCGTGCTCGGATCGTACAAATCCTCAACTTGCGCCAAAAAATAGGCTCCTCCTGAGCTGCCCAGCATCGACTCGTTGATTGCATGCCCTTGCGCCACACCTTCTTCACTAAGAATTTTCATAAAATCCAAAATATGCATCGCATGCATCAGTCTTTCAGCACGCTCGCTTGCGGCCAGAGGCAGCGCCCAGATCGTCAAACAGAGTGCCGTAGCTAAAACTCGCATCAGATATCCTGCGCCGGGCGCAATTCGGCCATGCGGGCGGCCAATACTTCGAACCGCATCGCCATGATTTCATATTGGATCGCATTCAACAGCTCATAGACCTCCTGCATCAGAGGCTGTTCCAGAGCGTCAACATAGGCGTCGACATCCTCATCCGAGAAATCCTGGTAGGTGTAAGCCGCCCCTGCCAAAGCTGACAGTTGCAGAGATCGACGCAACTCACCTTCATTGCGTTGGATCATCGCGCGCAGTTCATCTCCGCTCAGTTGCATGTCGATAATGCCAGACGCACTTGCCGCCAGCAAAAACCGCACCTGGATCTCTTGCAGCGCGCGCAGCGAGGTTCCGCTGGCGTCCACCGCACGGTTCATGCGTTTCAGGCTTTCAACACGAGATGAGCCTTCTTTTATCAACTTCGAGACGATTTCTTGCCCGGCCAGTTGTTTGGCATCATCATCGTCATCCATATGAGCGGCGTTTTCAGCAACGACCAGTCTTTGCCCCAACTCCGAGGCGTAAAACGAGACCGCGTGGACCAGCGCCTCTTCGCTAAGCGTCTGTTCAAGGATTGAGACGGCCGTTTCGTGCATCAAAGCGGTATCAAACACCTCTTCGGTCAGACGCGCCCAATCCGATCCGAAACCGTCAGGGTCGATACCCAGCATCTGCGGGGCCGAAGCAGAGGCCTGCGCTATGCTTTCCAAGGCAACGTCAAACCCTGTCGTGGTCAGAAACGCCTCAATCTGATCCTGACTGGCGGCCTGAGATGGCGGGGCCATGACACCTAGCGAGAAAATTGGAAGGATGAGGCTGATTGTGAACTGGCGTATAAAGTAAGTCATACATATCAGCCTAGGTGTTTTCTTACCTCTGGCAATGGAAAATCCCACTATCGTCAAAATCCGGTATTTTCTGCTTGCACCCCTGCCCGTTCACCACTAAATCCCCCCCTCACAGACCCCCGCGGAGAGGTGCCGGAGTGGTCGAACGGGGCGGTCTCGAAAACCGTTGTGGGTGCAAGCCCACCCAGGGTTCGAATCCCTGTCTCTCCGCCATAAATCAATTCATCCTTCAAGGCTGTTTCTTTGCTTGTGTTGCGATTCCTGCAATGGATGGCATGATGTTGCCACTGCCTGCAGTGTCAATCAGCGCAGTGTGGCTCAAACCCGCAATATGCTGCAAACTCACGTGTTTTCCCCTTTGCTTTAACGTACCTTAACCCCATCTGAGCGACACATCATTTGAAGGAGACATCCAATGTCGCGTCTTTTACTTATCGTAGCCATCGCCGTTATCGGCGGAGGCGCTTACTATTTCGCCACAAAACCTGAACCAACCCCTGCCGAGCAGTTGCAATCGGCGGCTGAAGATGCCTCAGAGGCGGTTGGTGAAGCAGCCTCGGCAATACAAGAGGGCGCTGCTAATGCCGTTGAGGCGGCGACTGAACAAGCATCCGAGGCTGCGTCCTCGATTGCGGATCAGGCCTCGGAAGCTGCATCTTCGGTATCGGAACAGGCCAGCGACGCTGCTACATCTTTGACCGAGCAGGCCAATGATGCAGCCTCAGCAGCTGGCGATCAGGTCGCAGCGCTTGCCGGTCAGGGACAGGAACTGTTCAACTCGTGGGTTCAGGACGGCATGCTGACCGCGCAGAATTTCGACTATGACGCAATCGTCACGTCAGTTCAGGAAAGCGCCTTGTCTCAGGACATCAAAACACAGGTTATGAAGATCCTCGACGAGATCAAAGCGTCGCCTGAGCTGGTTGTCGCGAAGATACAGGATCTGCGCAATCTGATGACGCAGCAGTGATCAATTCTAGAACCAGCCCCAAGAGGGCTGGTTCACCCGGTCGGGATGCGACTTAATTTGCGTCACTTTACGGCATTACCCAATTGACATAGCTCACCGTGTTTGATTGCTTTCTTGAGATTGTTTTGAAAAAATAAAACCTTTTGTCAGTGTGTTACATTGTGACGATGAAGGCCTCGTGCTGAACTCGCATCAAAGAAGGATCGAACGATGACCACCCTGCCCGACACCATGTTTGCCGTTGTTCAGACGCAGGACGGATATTCCGGCACAGCCACGGGACCGACGCTGGAGAATGCCTCGGACTGGTTAGCGGAGGCCGAGCTGCCTTTGCCTGTGCCCAAGGCGGGACAGGTTTTGATCAAACTGCGCACAGCCTCGGTGAACCCGTCAGATATTCATTTCATCAAAGGGGAATATGGTCAGCCGCGGGTCAAAGGCGCCGCAGCAGGGTTCGAGGGGTGCGGAGATGTTGTTGCCACCGGTACCGGGGCTGACGCACTGCTGGATCAGCGCGTGGCCTTTGTGGCAGCAGGCTCTGGTGCTTGGGCCGAATATGTTGTGACGCAGGCCCAGATGTGTATCCCCTTGCGCCCCGAAATCTCGGATGAAGACGGGGCGGCGCAGATCGTAAACCCGCTAACCGCAATGGCGATGGTGGATATCGCACGGGCTGAGGGCGAGGCTTTTGTAGTCTCTGCCGCCACCAGCCAGCTTGGTAAGTTGATGTGCAGCCTTGGACGGGATCTTGGGTTGAAACCGATCGCTCTGGTGCGGCGCGCCGAAACGGTCGAGATGTTAAAAGGCCTGGGTGCGGCAGAGGTGGTCGTGACCAGCGATACGGATGCGCCGACGCGGTTTGCCACGATCAGTGCAGATCTGAAACCTCGTGTTTTTCTCGACGCGGTTGCCGACCAACTGTCAGAGCAGGTGTTCTGCGCGATGCCCAATGGCGCGCGGTGGGTTTGCTATGGGAAACTCAGTACGGAAATGCCGAAGTTGACTCAGATGGGCCAGTTGATCTTCATGAGCAAACGGATCGAGGGCTTCTGGCTGACCCGCTGGATGATGGACACACCCCCGGCTGATCAAATGCGAGTTGTCAGCGAAGTGCAGGCGCGATTTGCAGATGGGCGCTGGCGCACAGATGTTTCCGCACGGCTTTCGCTACGAGAAGTGCTGCCAAATCTGGCGGATGCTCTGAAAAAGAGTGACGGGAAGGTGATAATCACTCCATAGTAGAACAAAGCGCCGGACTTAACCGGCTTAGGGAGGGTGAGATTGGATAACGCACAGCTGCTGATTAGCGGGCTGGCGAATGGTTGTGTCTACGGCCTGATCGCCCTTGGCTTTGTACTGATTTACAAAGCCACCGAGGCAGTGAATTTTGCGCAGGGCGATTTCATGATGCTGGGTGCGTTTGTCACCATTGGCCTTACGAATACGGAATATATGGGGCTGCCCTTCTGGCTGGCGCTACCGATTTCACTGGGGATTATGGGCGCACTTGGGTATCTGATCGATCGGCTGATCATCCGCCGCGTCTTTGGCGAAAGTCAGACTGCCGTGGTGATCCTAACCATCGCCTTGGGCTTTGTGATCAGGTTTGCAGCTGGTCTGATCTGGGGGCACGAGCCGCAAACGCTGCAGAACCCATTGGCTGGTAAGGAAATCCGGTTCGGTGGTCTTGTGCTGGGGATGGAGGACGTGGCCGTGATTGTTGTCACCGTCCTACTGACCTGGGGTCTTTATGTGTTCTTCAGCAAGACCAAGCTGGGGCTTGCCATGCAAGGTGCGTCTCAAAACCAGTTGGCGGCCTATTACATGGGGATCCCGGTCAAGCGGGTTCAGGGCTTAATCTGGGCATTGGCCGGAGTTGTCGCCGGGATTGCCGGAATTTTGTTCGCGGCCAAAGGCTCGGTCGATCCCACAACTGGGCTTCTGGGGATCAAGGCATTTGCAGCAGCTGTGATCGGCGGGTTCGGCAGCCTGCCCGGCGCTTTGGCCGGCGGGCTAATCGTCGGCGTGATTGAGCCCTTCGCTAGCCGCTATATCGCAGCCGGGTACAGTCAGATCGCGCCTTATGCGCTGTTGCTGGCAGTTCTGATCTTTCGACCGCATGGGCTGTTCAGCCAGGTGCGGGTCAAGAAGGTCTGATCGCATGCGGATTGTTTTCAAAACAAACTATATGCAGGACATTCGCCCGTGGAAGGATGGCTATCAGCTTAGCCTCTATCTGATCCTGTTGGCGGTCGTAGCCGCTGCGCCGTGGTGGCTGGATGATTTCTATCTTGGAGAACTGACCAATGTCCTGATCTGGGCCATCGCAGGTTTGGGCTTGATGATCCTAACCGGCCATACCGGGCAGGCCAGCCTTGGCCATGCCGCCTTTCTGGCCGTTGGGTGCTATGCCAATGTTATCCTGATCGAGGCTGGAGTACCATTCCTCATCGCTTTCCCTCTGGCGGGTCTGTTGACCGGCATCGTCGGAGCAACCGTCGCCATCCCTGCGCTGCGCTTGCATGGCATCTATCTTGCGATCTTCACCCTGGCTCTGTCTGTGCTCATGGACGACATCATCGTTCTGGCCGAACCCGTCACCGGAGGTGTCGCGGGTAAATATCTGGGTGGTGTCGAAATCTTCGGACATCTGGTCGATCGTTGGGCCACCCCGGCCCCGTTTTTCTGGCTGGTGCTGGCCGTCGCCGTTATCGTGACACTGGGCTATATCAACCTATTGCGCGCGCCCTTGGGCCGCAGCTTCATCGCCGTACGAGACTCTGAGGTCTCAGCGCAGGCGATGGGTGTGGATATCGCGCGCACCAAGACGATCTCTTTCGCCCTCTCCTGCGCCGTCACCGGACTAGCAGGCGCTTTGATGGGTATGTTCTCTGGGGCGTTCAATAACGAGACCTTCAGTGTCGTAATTTCCATCCAATTGCTGATGATGATCGTTATCGGAGGTCTGGGCTCAATCCATGGCGCGTTTTTGGGCGCAATCGTGATCGGTTTCCTGCCGCAGTTTTTGTCGATTTCAAAGGAATACGCAGCAGCCCTGTTTGGTGGTAATACGGTCGCCATTCCGGGGCTCGAATTCGGCATCTTTGGCATGATCCTGATCGCCTTCATCCTGTTCGAACCGATGGGTCTGTATGGTCGATGGCTAAAAATCCGGACGTGGTTCGAACTGTTCCCCTTCTACCGCAAGGACATGTTCAAAAGACAAAAGTCCTATCTCAAGACGGAGCGTCTGAGATGAGCTTGCTGGAGTTTGAAAACGTTACCCTGAAATTCGGCGGTCTGACTGCTGTGGATGATCTGTCCTTCAACGTGCAAGAAGGTGAGGTGTTCGCCATCGTCGGTCCCAACGGCGCCGGCAAATCAACGGTCTTCAACCTGATTTCGCGCTTCTATGATCCTTATGCAGGGGCGATCCACTTTGACGGGCATGATCTGCTGCGTATCAAGCCCTCGGGTGTCGCGGCCTATGGCGTCGCGCGGACATTCCAGAACATTGAACTGTTCGAACATGCGACCGTTTTGCAGAACCTCCTGGTCGGGCGCCACCGGCACCGCAAAACCAATCTGATCTCGGAAATTCTGTTCTCGCCCTCAGCTCGCAGGCAGGAGATCGACAACCGAGAAAAGGTTGAAGAGATCATCGACTTCCTCGACCTCCAGGCCTTTCGTGACAAGATGATCTCGGGCTTACCCTATGGCGTGCGTAAGGTGGTCGAAGTCGCTCGAGCGTTGGCCACCGATCCAAAACTCCTGCTGTTGGATGAACCCGCCTCGGGCCTATCGGTGGAAGAGACCACAGATATGCGTTGGTGGATCGATGACATCCGGCGTCAGATGGGCATTACCGTGCTTATGGTAGAGCATGATATGGGTCTGGTCTCGGGCGTATCCGACCGGGTTCTTGCCATGGCCGACGGAGCGAAGCTTGCCCTTGGAACCCCAGCCGAAGTTCAATCTCATCCTGCTGTGGTAGAGGCCTATTTGGGCAAAGCTTCATGAACCAACCGATCCTTAGCATTCGCAATGTTGAAAGCTTTTATGGCCCGATCATGGCCATTCGTGGCGTGTCATTGGACGTGCATCGAGGGCAGGTCGTTTCAATCCTGGGCGCAAATGGCGCGGGCAAGACAACGCTGATGAAAACAATCTCAGGCGTGATGGATCCCGAAAAAGGTTCAATCACATTTGACGGTCAGCAAATACAGGGATCGGAACCTCACAAGGTCGTGCAAAAAGGCATCGTCCATGTGCCCGAGGGACGCGAGGTCTTTCCACTTTTGACCGTCGACGAGAACCTGAACCTTGGGGCTTATACCCTGTCGGATAAAGGACAGATCGATCATGACCGCGATCTGGTGTTTTCCTACTTTCCTGTGTTGAAAGACCGCCGCAATCAAGAGGCTGGCACTCTGTCCGGCGGGCAACAGCAGATGCTGGCGATTGGGCGCGGCCTGATGGCTAACCCGCGTATCATGCTGCTGGATGAGCCCTCGCTGGGCCTATCGCCGCTGCTGGTGCAAGAGATTTTTGGCATTCTCAAACGCCTGAATGACGAACAGAGCATGACAATGATGCTGGTCGAGCAGAACGCCAATGCGGCACTGGAACTCGCCCATCATGGCTATGTAATGGAGATCGGACGGATCGTTATGGATGGTGCGGCTGAAACCTTGCTGCAATCCGAGGACATTCAGAACTTCTATCTGGGCGTTCAGGAAGAAGGCGCGCGAGAAAACCGCCGCTGGAAACGCAAAAAGACGTGGAGGTGAGCTGGATGGACGCAAGCCCCCTGCCCCCTCAGACCAGTATCAACGGTGTGCAGTTCAACGCTACGCCCGGTCAGAGACCCCTGCGAGTCGATGGCTGTGTCACGATATGCGAGTTATTCCAGAAACGCTGTGCCGAACTGGGACCGCGTACGGCGCATCGCGAGAAGGACTTCGGCATCTGGAAATCCTACTCATGGGCCGACTACTGGCAACACGCCAAATGGATCGGGCTGGCCCTGCGCAAGCTGGGTCTGCAACGTGGCGAGGTTGTCTCGATCCTGTCCGAAGACCGCAAGGAATGGGCGTGGTTCGACATGGGCATCCAGTGTGTCGGAGGGATTGCTTCGGGCGTCTACACCACAGATTCGGCCAGCCAGTTAAAATACCTGATCAATGACAGTGGCAGCCGGTTTCTGATCGTTGAAGATGAAGAGCAGTTGGACAAGTTCCTCGAAGTCGAGGCGGATCTGCCCGATCTGCTCAAGGTCATTATCCTTGAGGATGAAGGCCTGCACGACCTGGATCATCCGCGATGCATGATGATCGAGGACTTGTATGCTCTGGGGCAGCAGGCTGAGTTCGATGAACCCGGCGCATTCGAAGCAGAAATCGCTGAAACCACGTCACAAGACACCGCCCTGCTCATATATACTTCAGGTACCACCGGTAATCCCAAAGGCGCCATGCTAAGCCATGAGAACATCATGGCCGCGATAGAGGCAGGGGCGCATTCCCTGCCCTCCCAATCAACCGACGAACAGCTATGCTTTCTGCCGCTCTGTCATATCCTCGAACGCGACGTGTCGATCTACTACCCGCTTGCGATGAAGACTACTGTGAATTTCGCTGAAAGCCCCGAGACAGTGTTCTCCAACCTGCAAGAGGTCTCTCCCGCCACCTTCACTGCCGTCCCGCGCGTGTGGGAGAAGATCTACTCGCAGGTCATGTTCATGGCGAAAGAAGCAACGCCCACAGGGCGCTTCGCCTTTGCACAGGCGCTCAAGTCTGGAATGGCGCGGGCCGAATTTATCCTTGCAGGCAAACCTGTTCCAGCACCGATCGCTATGCAGTTCTGGCTTTGGGATCGGCTTGTTCTGCGCAACCTGCGCCGGATGCTGGGCTTAGATCGTCTCCGCCGAGGCGGCTCTGGTGCAGCGCCGATCTCTCCCGATTTGCTCAGGTGGTATTGGGCAATTGGTGTGCCCATTGTCGAGGGCTTCGGTATGACTGAAACCGCCGGCATAGCAGCGCTGAACACGCTTGAGGCCAACAAGATCGGCACCATTGGGAAACCTGTTCCTGGCAACGACCTGCGCATCTCGGATGACGGAGAAATTCAGGTCAAAGGCCTGAACGTCTTTCAGGGCTACTGGCGCAACAATGCCAAAACAGCCGAAAGCTTCACCTGCGACGGCTGGCTGCGCACTGGGGATATGGGGCATATCGACGAGGAAGGTTTTGTCACCATCACAGGGCGTCTCAAGGACATCATCATCACTGCGGGCGGTAAGAACGTCACGCCCGCAGAGATCGAGAGCGGGTTGAAGTTCAGCCAGTATATCTCGGACGCGGTGATCATCGGGGATCGGCGCAAGTATCTGACGGCGCTAATCATGATCGATCAGGAAAATGTTGAGAAATTCGCACAAGAGCGCAAGATCCCCTTCTCGAACTTTTCTTCCCTTTGTGCTGCGTCCGAAGTGACGGAGCTGATCGGCGAGGAAATCGCAGCGGTCAATAAGGACTTTGCGCGGGTCGAACAGATCAAGGATTTCCGGCTGATCGACGTGTTGCTCACTGCCGAAGATGAGGAGCTGACGGCGACTATGAAACTCAAACGTGGTCTGGTGGAAAAGAAACACGCACATCTCATTGAAGATATGTACAATTAGTTAAGGGGCGACCCAACAGGGAGGAGAAGTATGAAACACTTATTTAAGGGCCTTGCCGCAGCGACGGCATTGACTGCATCCGCCACGATCAGCTGGGCGCAAACACAAGGCGTGACAGATGACGAGATCGTCATTGGCTCAGTCAACGACCTCAGCGGCATCTTCGCTGCCGTGGGCGTTCCGGCCACCAAAGGCGCAAATGTGGTCTTTGATCGCGTCAACGCCGAGGGTGGCGTGCATGGCCGCAAGATCCGCTTTGTCGTCGAGGATAACGGCTATCAGATGCCACGCGCGATGCAGGGCTATAACAAGCTGCTGAACCGTGACAAGGTTTTCGCGATGTTGCAGTCGCTGGGTACGCCGATGAATGTTGCTGGGTTCAAGCTGCTGGACCCGAAAGGTATTCCCAACGTCGCCCCTCTGACCGCCGCGCGGCAAATGCTGCAAGAGCCGATGAAGAACAAGTTCACCTCGTTCTCGACCTATTACGATCAAGCTCGGATTGGGGTGAAGTATCTGAACGGTGAATTTGGATCGCAAACCGTTTGCACCATGTACCTGCCTACTGATTTCGGTGAGGAAATTCTGGAAGGCAGCAAAGCCGGAGCCGAAGAGGCTGGCATCACTTTCGGCGCTGAGACCACCCACAAACCGGACGAGACGGATTTCGTGGGGTCCTTGAGCAAGCTTAAAGAAGAAGGTTGTGACATCGTCACGATGGCGCTCGGCGTGCGTCAGGCAATCACTGTTGTTGGAACGGCCAAGAAAATGGGCCTGACCGACATGAAGTTCCTCGGCACCTCTGCCAGCTTCCTAACCGTGGTGGCGCAGGTGCCCGGTGGTGTGACCGACGGTTTCTATGCGGCGGCCTCGTGGCTGGATCTCTGGGCGCGCGCCGAAGAGCCAGCCCCGGCAGCATTTATTTCTGAATACAAAGAGGCTACGGGCGAAGACCCGGTCGGATTTTCAATGCTGGGCTATTCAGCGGCCGAGATGATGGTCAAAGCGCTTGAAGCTGCAGGTCCTGATCTGACGCATGATAGCTTCATCGCCGCGATGGAATCTCTGGATTACATGGATGAGTTGGTCGGCAACCAGATCACCTATGGGCCCGATGACCATCAGGGTGCTGACTCTGTATTTGTCAGCGTCGTCGAAAATGGTGCGTGGAAACTGGTTTACGAAGAATAAACCGAACAAGGAAAAAGGGCTCGCAGTTGCGAGCCCTTTCCAATTCGGTATCCGTAGCGATTAACGCTTCGAGAACTGGAACGAACGACGCGCTTTGCGCTTACCGTATTTCTTACGTTCCACAACGCGGCTGTCGCGGGTCAGGAAGCCAGCGGCTTTCAGAGCGCCACGCAGGTTGGGATCGTACAGTTGCAGCGCTTTCGAGATGCCGTGCTTGACCGCACCGGCCTGACCGGTCAGGCCACCGCCTTTGACGGTTGCAACAACGTCAAACTCACCTTCCACACCAGCAACCTGGAACGGCTGGCGCAGGATCAGCTGCAGAACGGGACGCGCAAAATACTTGTCCTGATCCTTGCCGTTCACGGTGACCTTGCCGGAACCCGGCTTGATCCAGACGCGGGCAACAGCGTCTTTACGCTTGCCGGTGGCGTAGGAACGACCCAGCTCGTCACGTACGGGTTCACGTACGATAACTTCTTCGGCCACGGTTTCAACGCCTGCGACGGCGCTCAGCTCTTCGAGAGTATTGATCTGATCAGCCATCGGTCATTAGCTCCGGGTGTTTTTCTTGTTCATGGACTTAACGTCCAGAACTTCGGGCGCTTGCGCCTCATGAGGATGCTCGGCACCAGCATAAACGCGCAGGTTGGTCATCTGCTGACGCGCCAGACGGTTGCCCGGCAGCATGCGCTTGACCGCTTGGGTCACGACGCGCTCGGGGTGTGCACCCTCAAGGATCTGCTGCTTGGTGCGCGACTTGATGCCGCCCGGGTGGCCAGTGTGCCAGTAGAAGTTCTCTTCGCGCTTCTTGCCAGTCATCTGGATTTTGTCAGCGTTGATCACGATGACATTGTCGCCCATGTCCATGTTGGGTGTGAACGACGCTTTGTGCTTGCCACGCAGGCGCATGGCGACGATCGAGGCAAGACGGCCCAGAACAACGCCCTCGGCGTCGATCAGGATCCATTTCTTGTCGATGTCTGCAGGTGTTGCAGAAAAGGTTTTCATGGCAGGATAGTCCTGTTTGATGTGAAAGACCGCCCCTTGGCGGAGCGGCCCGAATTCGATGGAGGGGGTTTAGACCTACTAGTTATGCAGGTCAATACAGGCAAAGTATAATATATCTATCAATAACAATAACTTATAAAATAGGTATTATTTTACCCCAAAATTTCTTCGGCATATCCAACTTTACGTAGTTTAGCTAAGCTAGACTCAACCAAGATCATCCAATGTCGGAGGTGGCAATGCAAGAATTGGAACAGGTTATCGCTGCCTATGGTGCGGCATGGCAGTCGACCGATCCCGAAAGGCGACTGAGCCTTCTTGAGCAGTGTTTTACACAAACTGGTCGTTACGTCGATCCAACTGCAGAAGTTTCCGGCAGAGATCAACTCAATGCCCATATCGGAGCGGTTCTGAGTGATACAAAGGGCCGAGTTGAGCTGACCAGTGAGCCGAATTCACACCATGATGTGGTCCACTTCACCTGGCATATGGTTGCTCCCGATGGTTCCATTATGGTGGCCGGACATGATTTCATTCGTCTCGATGCCGATGGTAAAATTGCACATTTGTCGGGCTTTTTCGGCGACCCTTCCCCGGTGCAATAACGGCTAGACGCTTATTTGTTCGGGTGGGTTATCCAGCAGCGCGCGCAGGCGCAGCATGGCATCTTCGAACTTCTCAAGCGAGACATGCCCATTCACCGCTATACGAACGGCATTTGGCGCGCGACCATCCCGCAGCGCGAATTCATCGGCCGATCGCAGCTGAATACCTTCCCGCTCGGCCGCCCGGCTGAACGCAGCAGACCGCCAACCGGAAGGCAGATGAAGCCAGACGAAGGGAATTTCAGAATCCCAGTTTAGATCGAAGCCGCCCAGGGCGTTTACCGCCACACGTACATATTCGCCCATCTTGGTACGGACGTTTTTTGCAAGTTGCCTCGCCTCTGGATGTCCCAACAGCAACCGCGTCAACTCAGCCAAAGGCTGGGCGAGCCCGAAATACCCGTATTCTGCAGAACGCCGCAGATCGACGCTCTGCTCTTTCGGTGCGATGGCGAAACCTACCCGTAATGCTGGTGTGAGAGTTTTCGAAATTGACGAAACATGCCAGCCCCGTTCGGGTGCCAAAGCACGATAGCTGGGCGCGCGGGCCTCGCCCATGCGATAGCAATCGTCTTCAATGATCTGTAATTCATGCTTTCGCGCAATCTCGACAACTTCTTTGCGCCGCTCCAAAGGTGAATGCCCGCCCGTTGGGTTCTGCACTTCGGGTGAGACGCAGATCGCCTGCGCCTTCGTCTGCCTGAGGATGTGGTCCAGCGTATCGGGGCTTATGCCCCATTTGTCCATTTTTACCCCGACAACCTCGGCGCGCATCAACTCACCTGCCCGTCTGAACCCGGCATAAGACAAGTCCTCAACCAACACGATGGGTTTCGGATCTTTTAGAACGGTCTGGAACACAACGCAAATGCCACTTTGCCCACCATGTGTCAGTACAATGTCATCTGCATTAATTGAGCCCAGAGGAAGATCTGACAACCAGTCGGCCACAACCTGGCGCACGGGTAGGTAGGCATCTCGGGTCGGATAGTTCATAAACATCCGCGGATCGCCTTTTGCAACCTTTTCAAGGCATTCGCGGATTAATGTCACCTGCCCCACATCCGGCAAGCGTGGGCTGAACAGGCTGACATTGGATTCATATTTGTCGTCCCTCAGATGTAGCTGCCGCGACCAGACATCATCCAGAATGGGCGATCTCGGCGGGGCTACAAATGTACCACGACCGACCTCGGCTTGTAGCAAACCTTCATCGGTCAGGATCGTATAGGCGCGCGCGACAGTGCCTGGTGTAATCTTTAATCGATACGCCAGTTCCCGCACCGGAGGCAGTTTCTTTCCAACCTCCAGTGTTTTGTTTTCTATCGCTTTTCGGATCGTGTCAGCGACCAGAGTATATTTTGGACCTTTGGATTTCGGTAACGCCTCTGGCCAAATTGCATCCATTACAATTCTTCCTTTGATTTCGACACAATGCTGAATGTATCAAGGCAGTGTACCGAGCATATTTACTTTGTGTCAATACAATTTGAAAGGATACCCAAGATGACACGCGCAATGCACAACCCCGCCCTCTTGCTGCTGAACGACAGCCCCCGGCTGCCGCTGATCGCCGCGCTGGCCGTGCGGTTTGCGGCGTCGGTCACACAATGGGAACAACGCCGCCGCAGCCGGGTAAACTTAGGTAAGCTGGATGACAGGCTGCTCCGCGATGTCGGGCTGACCCGCCATCGGGCAGATGCAGAAGTCAGCCGCTATTTCTGGATGAAATAGACTATCCCCAGTCCCATCTAAGGGACCTCTTCCTGGCCGGGGTTTATCCCCGGCCTTTTTTACCCAAAGGCAGCAGCGGCTGAGCCTTCTGGAGGAAGCGAATAGGTCATGCTGGCCCGCGCGACGGGTTTGTCAGAGCCTTCCGAGTAAATCAGCACATCCCCGACAGCCAGCGTTCTACCTAATTTCAACAACTTACACTCAGCAATCAGGTCCGCCCCGCCTTCCGGCTTGCGCAAGAAATCCAGAGAACTGTTGGTCGTGACAGCCAGAGATTGCCGACCTTTCCGTGCCAAAACCATTGCATATACACTGACATCGGCCAGCCCGAACATGGAAGGACCAGATACTGTGCCTCCGGGGCGCAGGTGACGGTCTTCGACCCTCAGGCGCATGGTGATGTTTGCTTCTCTCAGATCCTCGACGACAAAGTCGCTATGAACCTGTGGGAACACCTGCGCCAGGTATTCCGTCAATTCTTGTTTATTCAGTGCTAATGACATGCTTCCCCTCGTCGCTCTGCCCGCCTAGAGTTGGCCTGAACGCCAGCGGGAGGGCAAGATGGCAATTCTGGAACGTAACGATACAGGTGCGATCGCACGGCTTCGAATGAACGCGCCTGAGCGGTTGAACGCCCTCAGCGATGAAATGCTGGCGGCCCTGCAGGCAGAGTTCGATGCGCTGCGCGAAGACAAGTCGATTCGTGTTGTTGTTCTTTCCGGTGCGGGGAAAGCGTTTTGCGCGGGGCACGATCTGAAACAGATGACCCAAGGGCGGCAGGCACCCGATGGTGGGCTTTCCTATTTTCAGGATCTGTTCGACCGATGTGCCAAGATGATGATGTCCATTCAGTCCCTGCCCCAACCCGTGATCGCCCAAGCGCACGGGATCGCCACTGCCGCAGGGTGTCAGCTTGTAGCAACCTGTGACCTGGCAATCGCGGCCGAGGGCACACGGTTCGGCGTAAATGGTGTCAATATCGGCTTGTTCTGCTCCACTCCGATGGTGGCTCTCAGCCGGAATATACCGCGGAAACAGGCGTTTGAAATGCTCACGACCGGTGATTTTATCACCGCCGAACGCGCGGCTGAGCTGGGTCTGATCAATCGAGCGGTTCCCGAGAACTTGTTGGAAGATGAAACCAATGCGTTGGCCGAGAAGTTGGCAGGCAAGCTCAGCAGTGCCGTGAAAATCGGTAAAACCGCTTTTTATCAACAGATTACAATGCGGACTGATCAGGCATACGATTATACCGCCGAGGTAATGGCACAGAATATGATGGACCGGAATACTGAGGAAGGGATTAGTGCCTTTATCGAAAAGCGCCCGCCTGATTGGCACCAGTAACGCAATTATTTAATACATTTTTGCCGACTGTTCGCATTTTTTCACTTTTCAAAAGGGCGACACTGTGGCAAAGCTGGGTCAAGGCCAAGGCCTGACCATACTTTTGGGTCGCCGTGGGCGGAAGGTCCCTCCAAGCTGGTTTCTCTCACCGGCGTTGACATTCCCGCAGCGGCGACCCCAAGAATCCCCCTCAGAACTAAAGCGATTACTGCGCATTGCGCATGGCGCTGCTCTGCCCTATTTGGCAGCACATGACAGAGACATTGCATATCGTGGGCGGCGGCATGGCCGGGTCCGAGGCCGCCTGGCAGGCAGCGGAAATGGGCGTGGATGTTGTGATCCACGAAATGCGTCCTAATGTGGGCACGTTTGCACACCAGACCGGCAATCTGGCCGAGATGGTGTGTTCGAACTCATTCCGATCGGATGATGATGAACAGAACGCAGTCGGCTTGCTGCATTGGGAAATGCGCGCGGCAAACGGGTTGATCATGACGACCGCAGATAGCCATCGCCTGCCTGCGGGTGGCGCGCTTGCGGTTGACCGTGATCCTTTTGCCGAAGCCGTAACTGCCAAGCTGAAGGCCCATCCACGGGTCTCGGTCTCAGCGGAAGAAGTTACCAGTCTACCCCAAGACGGAAAGTGGATCTTTGCAACCGGGCCGTTGACCTCGCCCGCATTGGGGGAAGCCATTCGCGCAGAAACTGGTGCCGAGGCGCTGGCCTTTTTCGACGCGATCGCCCCCATCGTCTATGCAGACAGCATTGATATGAGCAAAGCCTGGATGCAGTCACGCTACGATAAGGGCGAGACTGAGGAAGAGCGCACCGCCTACCTCAACTGTCCGATGGATCGTGACCAGCACGAAGCCTTCATTGATGCGCTGCTGGCTGCAGATAAGACCGAATTCCACGAGGGAGAGACCGCTGGTTATTTCGACGGCTGTCTGCCGATCGAGGTTATGGCCGAGCGCGGTCGTGAAACTTTACGCCATGGCCCGATGAAACCTGTTGGCCTGACAAATCCGCATCAACCGGACGTAAAACCTTATGCCGTCGTCCAATTGCGGCGCGACAATGCCTTGGGCACGTTGTTCAATATCGTCGGTTTTCAAACCAAGATGAAATACGGAGCGCAGACCGAGGTATTTCGTATGATACCGGGTCTGGAAAATGCCAGCTTTGCGCGATTGGGTGGCATTCACCGCAACACTTTCATCAACTCTCCGACTTTGCTGGACGCGCAGATGCGGCTCAAGTCTAGGCCAAATATTCGTTTTGCGGGGCAAATCACGGGGGTGGAAGGCTATGTTGAAAGCGCAGCGATGGGCCTTTTGGCAGGCCGTTTGGCCGCTGCCGAAATACTGGGCCGATCCCTTCCCGACGTACCGCAAGACAGTGCGATGGGCGCATTGATTCACCACATCACGGGCGGCGCCGAAGCCAAGACCTTCCAGCCGATGAACGTGAATTTCGGTCTGTTTCGCCCGGTCGACGGCCTGAAGGGGGGGCGCCGAGGCCGCAAGGACCGCTACAAGGCCTATACCGATCGCGCAAAGGAAGTCTGGAGCGATTGGGTAAAGCAGTGTTGACTGGACGTCGCCCCCAGCCTGCGCCTAACATGTAAGGTATGAGCGATAAGTTTCTGAAAGACACATACAATCTGAATTCTGCCCAGGAAACGCACGATCACTACCAAAAATGGGCGGCCTCATACGATGATGAAGTCGGTGAGCACGGATATGTCACCCCGGACCGTGTTGCGGCAGCATTGAAATCCTTTGTCTCAGATGCTGATGTGCCGGTGCTGGACTACGGATGCGGTACCGGGTTGTCGGGTTTAGCACTTCGCAAGGCGGGTTTTCGTGTCATCGATGGGATGGATCCAACACCAAAGATGCTGGAAGGTGCCGCTGCCAAGGGGGTTTATCGCAACTTGATAAACTTCGAAGTTACTGATCCCAACCCCATTGAGGCCGAAGCTTACTCAGCCATAACATGCATTGGCGTCATCGGTGTTGGTGCCGCGCCGCCTGAAACCTTTGATCTACTTATGAACGCGCTACCACGTGGCGGATATCTGGCGTTTTCCTTCAACGATCACACTTTGGCTGACCGCACTTACACCGGGCGGCTGAACGACTGGCTGGACATGGGTCACGCAAGGCTGTTATTCCGCGAATACGGTCCGCACCTACCGGGTATGGACATGAAATCTGACGTTTATGTTGTTGAAAAAACGTGACATTCACAACGCGTTTCGCACCATCTCCAACAGGTCCGCTGCATCTAGGGCATGCCTATTCCGCGCTTCTTGCGTTTGATCAGGCACGGGCTGCGGGTGGATCATTTCTTTTGCGGATCGAAGATATTGATCAATCGCGATCCAGGTCTCGTTGGGAAACCCAGATCTACGACGACCTGCACTGGCTTGGACTGCACTGGCCGCACCCGGTGATGCGCCAGTCGGACAGGCTGCCGCGATACAGAGAGGCATTGGAGATTCTCAAAAACACGGGCCTGGTCTACCCTTGCAGCTGCAATCGTGCCGATATCGAATCTGCGGCCGGTGCTCCGCAGGAAGGTGTACCCCAGTTCGGACCTGACGGGCGCATCTATCCAGGCACGTGCCGCGACCGCCCTTTGTCGGATGCTTCAGCTGGTGATGTTCTGCGCCTGAACATGCACAAGGCAATCAAGGCATCCGAACTTCGTGGATTTTGTGAAACTGGTGCGAAGTATTTGGGAACGCATGAGCTTGATGCGCACAACCTCATGAACGCGGTTGGCGATATCATTCTCGTTCGGCGCAATATGGGCAGTTCGTATCACCTGTCCGTCGTGGTTGATGATGCGGATCAGAACATCTCCCATGTGGTCCGGGGCGAGGATTTGTTCGATGCCACGCAGATACATGTCCTTTTACAAGGGCTGCTTGGGTTGCCGACACCTGTTTATCATCATCACCGTCTGATCCGGGACAACAACGGCAAACGCCTCGCAAAACGTGACGACGCACGCGCCATCTCGCTTTATCGCGAACAAGGAGCATCTCCTGCTGAAATCAGAGAGATGGTGGGCATTTGACCTGACCACCATCAGAGGCCCCACTATTCCATCGGCTTCATGAGCTCGACTTCGGTCCCATCGCGGACGGCCGTGTAGAAACAACTTCGCCGATTGGTGTGACAGGCTGGCCCCGTTTGGTTTACCACGACCAGCAGGCAATCCCTGTCGCAATCGACGCGAAAATCCACCAGGGCCTGAAAGTGGCCTGAGCTTTCGCCCTTGATCCAGAACGCCTGTCGCGACCGCGACCAATACGTAACCCGTCCGGTTCCCAACGTGCGCTCGATGGATTGGACATTCATCCAGGCCATCATCAGAACCTCGCCCGTCGCTTCGTCCTGTGCGATCGCGGGGATCAAACCCGCCTCGTTAAATTTCAGTGTCGACGGATCGAACAAGACTGCGTCAGCCATCGCAAAAACCTTTTGCATCCTAGAATCCCGCCATTATGTATGGGGAATGGACAACGAGGGAAAGCCATGAGCGGCGAAACCGATCTGATCAAGCTCTACTCCGGGCGCATCTTGGCGCTAGCTGCGGATATTCCGCATCTGGATCGCTTGGATAATCCCGATGCGACGGTGAAGAAACGGGCCCCTTTGTGTGGATCGACTGTAACTGTTGACGTCAAGCTTGAAGACGGGCGGATCGCGGACTTTGGGCAGGACGTAAAAGCCTGTGCGCTGGGTCAGGCCTCGGCCTCTGTCGTGGGCAGTTCCGTGATCGGAGCGACGCGGTCGCAGGTCGAAACCGCACGTGATCAGCTTTCCGCAATGCTGAAGAAAGACGGCCCTGCCCCCGAGGCGCCCTTTGACGGGCTCGAAGTTCTGATGCCCGCGCGGGACTACAAGAACCGCCACGCGTCAATCCTGCTGGCGCTTGACGCGACCGCCGAGGCGATGGAGCAGGCCGAACAAGCCAACTGCGCCTGATTGGCTTTTCCATACAAAGCCGTATAGGGTGCCCCCAATGATTGGGGGGGCTAACGTGAACAATTTGCTGGAACATTTTGTGACGCTCTGGGTCGTGATCGACCCGATCGGCACCATCCCCGTCTTTATCGCTGTCACTGCTGGGATCGCGACGGGTGCGCGTCGTAAAACCGCTTTACTGGCCGCGTTGGTCAGCGCAGGCATTCTGCTGTTCTTTCTGATCTTCGGGCAACTTGTGATCGAGGCTTTGGATATCGGCCTAAACTCGTTTCAGGTTGCAGGCGGAATTATTCTGTTTCTCTTCGCTCTGACCATGATCTTTGGCGAAAGCAAACAGGTGATCGAGCAGCGCCAGGCCGAAGAAGACTTGGACGACAAAATGCACAAGACCAATCCGGCCATATTCCCTTTGGCCGTCCCTTCGCTTGCGTCACCGGGCGCGATGCTGGCGATAGTGGTTCTAACGGACAACAACCGATACAGCGTTGCCGATCAGAGCATCACTGCACTGGTTATGCTGGTCGTTATTGCCATAGCGTTTGTGCTGATGCTGCTGGCCGAGCCGATCATTCGGATGATCGGGCATTCCGGCGCAGCGATCATCAGCCGCGTGATGGGGATGATCCTTGCATCTGTCGCCGTAAATTCAGTTCTATCCGCCACGATCGAAATCATCAAAACCGGACAGCTGTAAAAAGAACCGCCGCACCTTCCGGGCGGAAAGGGCGGCGGCAAGTCATGCGTTTCTCATGTAGGGTCCGGATCACCGCACGGGGCCGAGGCAGGCCCCTTCAAGGGAAATGGGACAGGCAGGTCACCCTTGACTATGACGGGGAGACAAGCGCGGTGTGATCGGCACGAGATCGCAGGCAGAAAGGCTTAGAACCCGGTTGGCAGGTGAAGGGCAACCACCAGCATCACAACCAGTGAAACCGCGCCCGCTGCATCCTGCAAAATCGTGGATTGTGAACGGGTAAAGGCAGTTTTGATCTGGCTCAGCATGGTCTCACCTCCGGTCAGGTTTAATCCTTTGTTGACCTTTTGTTCTCATATTTTAACGAGTCGGTAAAGAACTTTTTGAGAACATTTGTGAACTTAGTGGGATTTTCGGTCTAACCCACTGATATCAAACGGATCGCCTGATCCTGCTTCATAAGCCACAGAAGAACACGCGCAGCCTGCCCCCGATCCGAGGTCAATTTGGGGTCTGCGGACAGCAAAGCGCGCGCATCTGATTGCGCCACCGCCATCAGCCCAGCTTGCCTTTCAAGATCAGCTATCCGGAACTTTGGCAGGCCAGACTGTGCGGTTCCGATCAAGTCACCCGCACCGCGCATCTGCAGATCGGTCTCGGCAATGCGGAAGCCGTCTTCAGTTTCTCGGAGTACCTCCAGCCGTTTGCGACCACCCTCGCTAAGCGGTGGCTGATACATCAACAAACAGGTTGAGGCATCTTCACCACGTCCAACTCGGCCCCTAAGCTGATGCAACTGCGCCAGACCAAAAATCTCTGCCCGCTCAATCACCATGATCGTGGCGTTGGGCACGTTCACCCCAACCTCGATCACCGTAGTAGCGACAAGGACTTTGGTCTTACCACTCTGAAACGCCGCCATTGCGGCGTCTTTATCGGCGGGCGGCATTTGGCCGTGTACCAGACCCACCACATCGTCCCCCACGATCGCGCGCAACCGTTTGAAACGCTCTTCAGCTGCAGTCAGGTCCGAGACCTCGGATTCATCGACTAATGGGCACACCCAATAGCATTGTTTGCCTGCATCAATCGCACCGCGCAGATGGGCCACAACTTCGTCCATGCGTTGCGTGCTGACGACTGCGGTCTTGATCGGTTTACGACCCGGCGGCTTTTCATCCAGCACCGAGACGTCCATATCGCCGTACTGCGCAAGCGCCAAACTGCGCGGGATGGGCGTAGCGGTCATCACCAGCACATCCGCGCGTTGGCCCTTTTCGGACAGCTCCATGCGTTGGCGGACGCCAAAACGGTGCTGCTCATCAACGATGGCCAGCCTTAGGGCTTTGAATTCAACATCGTCCTGAAACACCGCGTGGGTTCCGACCAATATCTGAATATCTCCCTGCTTCAGCGCAGCCAGCTTCGCTCGACGCTCAGCCCCCTTGTCGCGCCCTGTCAGGATTTCCAGCACAACTCCGGCTTCTTCTGCCAATGGTCGCAGCCCTTCAAGATGCTGCCGGGCAAGGATTTCGGTAGGGGCCATCATCACCCCCTGCCCGCCAGCTTCGACGGCTATAAGCAGCGAAACAAATGCTACCAGAGTCTTTCCTGCCCCCACATCGCCCTGAAGCAACCGGTTCATCCGCGTCTCAGCGGCCATATCTGCCGAGATTTCCTCGATCGCGCGTGTCTGCGCTCCGGTTGGTCGATATGGAAGGCTTGCCAGCACCTTGGATTGCAAAGCACCGGTGCCGAGACTGACGATCCCTCGCGCTTTACGCTCACGCTGTCGTGCCAGGGCCAGCGTCAGTTGATGTGCGAGCAGCTCATCGTAAGCCAGACGTTCCCGCGCAGGCGCAAAAGGTGCTACGTCGTCCGCCCCTTGTGGGTGATGCGCCGCGTGAATAGCAGTTGTCCAATCTGGCCAATTCTGTTGTGCCACCTGAGCGGGGTCGGCCCATTCGGCCAATGCAGGTACTCGCGCCAACGCACTTTGAGCAGCTTTATAGGCAGTTTTTTGCGTTACACCCTGCGTCAGATGATAAACCGGCTCAAACTCGGGCAATTCGCCTGCGTTTTCAGGCGCGACCATATGATCGGGGTGTACCATCTGAGCCATGCCATCGAACAGCTCAAGCTTTCCCGATACCACCCGGCGTGCGCCCTCCGGCAACAGCTTCTTCAGATAGTCTCCTCGGGCATGAAAAAACACCAGTTGGAAATCCGCCTGACTGTCTTCAACATGAATGCGATATGCGCCCCCTTTGTTCCGCGGTGCTCGATGCGCGCCGATCGTCACCTCAACAGTCAGAGTCGTCGGAAGGTCGGCGCCCTGAATCGTATCGCGTCGCCGCCGGTCAATCACCGCATAGGGTAGCGAAAACAATACATCGCGCGGTGAATCGATCCCTAATTGGCACAGAAGCTGCGCGGTCTTCGGCCCCACACCATCTAGTGTTTCAAGACCCGCAAACAGCGGAAAGAGCTGTTCAGGCCTGCCGCTCATAGATCGCCAATCAGTTGAAGCCAGCTATCTTCATCCAAGGTTTCGATGCCCAGATCAGCCGCTTTTTTCGCCTTGGACCCTGCGCCCGGGCCCGCCACGAGCAAATCAGTTTTCTGACTGACCGAGCCGGATACCTTGGCCCCCAGCGCTTCGGCGCGGGCCTTGGCCTCGGCGCGTGTCATCTTTTCAAGCGTTCCCGTAAACACGACGGTTTTTCCTGCGACCGGACTGTCTGACGCAGGAGCCTCTGGTGGAACAACCGTCAGATGTTTACGCAGATCATCAAATGCTTGGCGTTCCTCCGAATTGGCAAACGCATCAGATAGTGACAACCCGAGCGTGGCGCCGATTCCGTCGATACCAATCAGATCAGCCCAGGCGCTGGCGGCATCTGTCGAAACATCCATTCGCACGAAAGCCGCATCCCGAACTTCTTTAACTTTCGCGCGTCTCGCTTCTGCAGTAGCCGCGATTCTCTCGGCGTCTTCCGCTTCATCGGCTGCACGCTGCGCAAGCGCGGCAGGCCGGGCCGTATCAATGGAGGCCGCCATTACATCCCATTCCCGATAAAACAACGCCAAATCTCGTGCACCAACTTCGCCCACATGACGAATCCCCAGAGCGAACAACAGACGGGCAAACGGTATGGTTCGCTTGTCATCGATCGCTGCAAACAGGTTGCTGGCCGATGTCTCGCCCCAGCCGTCGCGGTTTTTCAATCGGGCCAGGTTTTCGGCGTCGCGATCTTTCAATGTAAATATATCAGCGGGTGTGTTTATTGGCAGAAGAGGATCGCCATAAAACATCTCGATTTGTTTTGCGCCAAGCCCTTCGATATCGAACGCCTTGCGCGATACGAAATGTTTGAGTTTTTCAACCGCCTGCGCGGGACATATCAGCCCCCCTGTGCAGCGGCGGACCGCATCCCCCTCTTCCCGGATCGCGTCGCTGTCACATTCCGGGCATTTCGTCGGGAAAGCAAAGGGCCGCGCATCATCGGGTCGTTTCGACAGATCAACATCCGAGATTTTCGGGATCACATCCCCGGCCCGATAGACCTGAACCCAATCTCCAACGCGAATATCCTTGCCCTCACGAATGACTCCGCCTTTGGCGTCCCGCCCTGCAATATAATCTTCATTGTGTAGGGTCGCGTTCGAGACAACTACCCCGCCAACGGTTACCGGATGCAGCCGCGCTACCGGGCTAAGCGCGCCTGTACGACCCACCTGAATGTCGATGGCTTCAAGCCGCGTCCAAGCCAGTTCGGCAGGAAACTTGTGCGCAATTGCCCAGCGGGGCGTGGTAGATCGGAAACCCAGCCGGGCCTGCAGACTCAGATCATCGACCTTGTATACGACCCCATCAATGTCATAGCCCAAGGTCGCGCGCTGAGCTTCAATCTGACGGTAATGTTTCAACATCTCATAGGTCGTTGAGCAACGCCTTGTCAGCGCATTGACCTTGAACCCCAAGGTTTTGAGGCGATCAATTGCGCCCAACTGAGTCTCAGCCAGCGGTGCAGACAATTCACCCCAGGCGTAGGCAAAGAATTTCAGCGGGCGAGATCGTGTTATTTCGGAATCCAGTTGACGGAGCGAACCAGCCGCAGCATTGCGCGGATTTGCAAAGGTCTTTCCACCTGTTTCGACCTGACGTGCGTTCAAAGCCTCGAAATCATGGTGAGACATGTATACCTCGCCGCGAACCTCAAGAACGTCTGGTGCACCCTCAATTCGGTGTGGAATATCGGAAAGCGTACGCGCATTTGCGGTAACGTTTTCACCGGTCTCACCATCACCACGTGTTGCAGCCTGCATCAGTTCACCCTGCTCATACCGTAGGGATAATGACAGGCCGTCGATTTTGGGCTCAGCTGTATAGGCGAGCGGTGCCTCATCTCCCAGTCCCAGATATTTGCGGATCGAGCGGTCAAAATCGGCAACATCCGTGTCATCAAACGCATTGCCCAGTGACATCATACGCACGGCGTGGGTCACTTTTGCAAACCCATCTGAAACGCGTGCGCCCACTTGTTCAGTAGGGCTGTCGGAGCGTTTCAGTTCGGGGAATCGCGCCTCGATCTCGGCATTGCGACGCTTGAGAGCATCATAGTCGGCATCCGAAATTTCTGGAGCATCTTCAGTGTGATAAAGCTGGTTTGCCCGCAGCAATTCCTTGGCGAGCCGGGCCAATTCTTCCCGAGCTTCATCTTCTGTCAGATCTGCGATTGCTGTGGTATCGCTCATGGCCCCGCCCTGTCACGTCGTCTTGAAAACCAGTGATAGGACGAGGCCATGGTCAGGTCTAGTGTTGTGCTGACACGCGAGTGGATTTACCGCCCCGGACCATCGACGGTAGCAATCAGATCAGATTAGGCACCCACGGCCATGCGGGTTTCACCCATGTTGTTGGCTTGCGGATCACGCAGGACATATCCACGGCCCCAGACCGTCTCGATATAATTCTCACCACCGGTCGCATTGCTGAGTTTCTTGCGTAACTTGCAGATGAAGACGTCGATAATCTTGAGCTCGGGCTCATCCATGCCGCCGTAGAGATGGTTCAGGAACATTTCTTTGGTCAGTGTTGTTCCTTTCCGCAGGCTCAGAAGTTCCAGCATCTGATATTCCTTGCCTGTCAGGTGTACGGTTTTTCCGTTCACCTCTACGGTTTTGGCATCCAGATTTACGGCGACCTGCCCGGTGTGAATCACGGATTGAGAATGCCCCTTAGAGCGGCGGATAATCGCATGAATGCGCGCCACCAGCTCTTCGCGATGGAAAGGCTTGGTCAGATAATCGTCTGCTCCAAATCCGAATCCCTTGATCTTGCTTTCGGTGTCATCAGCGCCCGACAGAATCAGGATCGGTGTCTCTACCCGTGCTATGCGCAGTTGGCGCAATACTTCATGGCCGTTCATATCCGGCAGATTCAAGTCCAACAGGATGAGGTCGTAATCATATAGCTTGGCCAGATCGATGCCTTCTTCGCCAAGGTCCGTCGCATACACGTTGAGATTGGCGTGTGTCAGCATCAGTTCGATGCTTTTGGACGTGGTTGGATCATCCTCGACAAGAAGTATGCGCATGTTCACTGCTCCAATTTAGGTCAAATTCTTCAACTGATTTGAGCCTGAATAAAAATGGTTAATCTGACGTTACCGTTGAATCACTTATTCACTTTCACCTTTAAGTTGTCGATATTTTTTTAAGGCCGTCACCTTCAACGCATCGATCCCGTGTTCAGCAACTGCTGAGACCCACGAGTTGAACTCTTCATCGCTGATGCCATAGCGCTTTTTGGCTTCAGACAATGAAATCAACCCATAAAGTACACCGCGCACGACGATCACCTTGCGCGACGCCACCCAGCGCCGCGTATCCGCAGGAGGCAAATCGGCGCGTGTCAGCACGCTCCCGTCCGGCAGGGTGACCGACCTTGGACCTTCCACTTTGTGCAAATACATCTCTCATACCTTCTGCTGCTGCGACAAAGCTGCACCCAGCTTACTTAAAAGGGCGTGAAACCGCCCCTTGAGAGTGTCTAGAATTTTCTTATATTCTGCCGGTCTTTCTTAACCCGGACAGGAACCGCCTATGGCCCTCGATACCGAGACCCCGCTGAACTCGCTTGGCTTTGCCAAACCACCCTCGGAAACGCGGGTTGTCGTGGCCATGTCCGGCGGTGTGGACAGCTCTGTTGTGGCGGCCCATCTCGCTGATCAAGGCTATGATGTCGTAGGTGTTACTCTGCAGCTTTACGATCACGGTGCGGCGTTGGCCAAGAAAGGCGCGTGCTGTGCGGGGATCGACATCCACGATGCGCGTCGCGTGGCGGAAGAACGCGGGTTCCCTCACTACGTCTTGGACTATGAAAATATCTTCAAGGACGCTGTAATCGACGAATTCGCCGACAGCTATCTTGCCGGCGCGACTCCGGTGCCCTGCATCCGTTGCAATGAACGGGTGAAGTTCAAGGACTTGCTTGAGACCGCCAAGGACCTTGAGGCCGACTGCATGGCCACGGGCCATTATATTCAGCGCAAGATGGGCGCAAACGGGGCCGAATTGCATAGTGCTGAGGATGCAAATCGCGATCAGTCCTATTTCCTATTTTCGACCACACCGGAACAGTTGGATTTCCTGCGTTTCCCGCTAGGCCACCTGCCCTCCAAGGACGCCACGCGCGAAATGGCCGCGCAATACGGGCTGGCGGTGGCAGACAAGCCGGACAGCCAGGACATCTGTTTTGTGCCCAACGGAAACTATGCCAGCGTGATCGAAAAACTGCGCCCCGGAGCCGCAGAACCCGGTGAGATCGTACACGCCGATGGCCGCGTTCTGGCGCAGCATAACGGGGTGATTCACTATACGATCGGTCAGCGTCGTGGGCTCGGTATCGGTGGTCTCAGCGAACCTTTGTATGTGGTCAAGCTGGATGTGGACAAGAAACAGGTTGTTGTCGGCCCCAAAGAGATGTTGGCCACAAGAACCGTTCCCGTGCGCGAGATCAATTGGCTGGGTGACGAACCGTTCACGTCAAAGAACGAATGGCATGTTTCGGTCAAAGTCCGCTCGACCCGCCCCCCGCGTGAGGCGATTATTCGCCCCCTATCGGAAACAACAGCCGAGGTTGAATTGCTGACGCCCGAAGAAGGTATCTCTCCGGGTCAGGCTTGTGTGTTCTACGAAACCGATGGCAGCCGTATCTTTGGCGGCGGCTGGATCTGGCGCGGTTACTAAATCGCGTCAGTCCACGAGTTGCTGAGGATATAGATCCCGGCACAAATCATTACATAAGGCACCAGTTTCTCAAGCCGACGTGCGAAACCGCCGGTCATGATCGGGGATTGTGCACCCCAAAGCCCCAGCATGGTCAGCGTCAGCGCTGCTGCCACCGCGCCGGTGACACCCGCAATCCGATAGCTGGGGGCCGAGTCTGCCAATAGCGGCGCAAGCACAGCGAACGTGTCCATCGACAGGCTTATGAACAGCAGCATGGTGACGAATGTCGAAGCACCCGTGGATATTTGAGGGGCCTCCTCGGTCTCCGGTCCCCGGAACTGGCGGACAACTCCGATTAGCCCGAGGCCAAGTGGTATCACGCCCAGATATCCAGCCCAATGTGGCACAACATCATCGACACCCAAGGCCAACAATAAGGCGGCCGCGATGATTAACATCTGCGCCAGCAGGAAGCCCGCAACGGTCCGGCGCGGGCCAGACACCATCATCAGCGCAACAAGCGCTGCGAGGTTGTCGAGATTGGTCAAAACCTGCGCCATGAAGGCCGAAGCAGCGAAGATCGTGTGATCCAGCATCACGATTTCATTCTGTCCAAAACGGCCCTTGCCGCACGCAAACCCGGTGCTTCGCCACCGCGACCAAGACGCTCCATCGTCGTCGCCATGGCTTGATGTTGGGCGTTGGGGGTGGCGGCCACCTGTTCCAACGCCGAAGCGATCTTGTCCGGTTGGCATTCATCCAGCAGACATTCGGGTACTGCGTGTGTCTCCGAGACCAGATTGACCAGTGTGACGGTGTCCAGCTTAACCATTCGTTTTGCGATCAGCGTGGTCAGCCAGTTGAGGTTATAGGCGATCACCATCGGTGTTGCCTGCGCGGCCAGTTCCAATGAGACCGTGCCGGATGCAGCCAATGCAAGATCAGCTGCGGCAAACGCTACCCGTTTCTGCGCTTGCGCGTCGTCCGAGGGCAATTCCTGCGGATCAACAACTATCGGATTCCCCGGCCAGTTCCGAACCTGTTCGGCGACCGCATCAACCATATGTGCAACTGCGGGCACGACCACGCGCATACCGGGACGGTCTCTCAGAAATTCCTGCAAAGCAGCGCCAAAGATCGGAGCCAGCCGCTCGACCTCACCCCGTCGGGAGCCGGGCAATGCCAGCACGATGGGCGCGTCGCCCAGATGGTGAGCCGCGCGGAATCGCTGGATATCCTGATCGGACGCAATGGGTTCGTTCACAACCGGATGGCCGACAAAGTCACACTCCATCCCTGCCCGCTCCATATAAGGCGGTTCAAAGGGTAACAGCGCAAGGACGTGATCGATTACTTTCGCCATCTTGTCTGCGCGCCCCGGTCTCCAGGCCCAGACGCTGGGGGCAACGTAGTGGACCGTGCGAATCTCGCTGGAGGCCTTTACCAGCTTAGCCACACGCAACGAGAAATCCGGGCTGTCGATAGTGATCAGTACATCAGGCTTCGTGTCTAGAACTGCCTGAGCAGTCTCAGCGATACGGCGTTTTAGGTGAAAGAACTTGGGCAGAACCTCGACCAACCCCATAATGCTGAGTTCGGACATGGGAAATCGGCTGGTCAGCCCCTGCGCCTGCATTAGCGGCCCGCCAACCCCATCAAACTGCACCTCTGGCAAAAGGGTACGCAGACCTTCCATCAACGCGGCCCCCAAACGGTCGCCCGAGGGTTCACCGGCGACCAGAAATACGCGCATCAGACCGTGCGCTCGCGGACATAAAGAAACAAACCAAGGCGATTGCATTCATCAATCACGCGGTCGCGCTGCAAAACAATGACGCCGCCCTTTTCGATGACAATGCCCGACAGGCCCGCCGCGACAGCCCCCGAAACGGTGTCGGGTCCGATGGCAGGCATATCTGCGCGGCGATCCTGATCTGGTTTTGGACCCTTGTACAGAATGCCACCGCCCGCGTCGGGGCGCTGAGTCAAGGATTGCAGCATCCATGCGGTGCCATAGATGCCCTCGATCGCCAACGCTTGGGATTTCAGTACTACGCAAGCCTGACCGATATCCGCCGTCCCCATGTTGCGCAGGATTCCTGCCGCTCGATCTGCGTCGGCGTGATCAGCTTCAGAAGGTTGGGCTTCGGTCAATGAGCCAAGAGGCGGCAGCAAATCCGGTGCGATCTCATGCGCCGCACGGACCGTCAAACCGGCATCCTCAAATATACCAATGACCGCGCGCAATGCGCCGTCGTCACCGGCCATGATGGCCTTTTGCAGGATCGGCACCAGCGGCATCGTCGCCGCATCAATGCGAGCTGGATTGACAGTCGGACGACGCACTGCCCCTGCCATGCAAATCTCGGTCACGCCGCGGGCTTTGAGATCGGCGACGAAGCTACCCAGTTGCTCCAATGGAAAAACCAAGTCGGTGGTCAGTGTATCGGGCTCAAACCCTTCCAGAGCGCAGATCAGCGGGCGGTTTGGCAGACAATTGACCACCTCGTCTGGTAAAGCGCCAGTTCCTGCGATCAATGCCAGCATTGGCCTACTTCCTCGGGGTCAGGAACGAACGGTCTGTTTGCCCCGTCACAAATTCGACGATCTGGCGCACATATTCGTTGTCTGCATCCTCGCCCAGCCGGGTGGCGCGATCCATGAAGGTGCCGTCTCCTTCTGAAAGTTCCTTGAAGGCCGCGCGCAATGCCGAGATATCCTCACGCGTTACACCACGCCGTTTCAAACCGACCAGATTCAAGCCATCCAGCTCGCCCCGAGGCGCCTGAACAAGCCCATATGGAATCACATCATTCGGGACCATCGTAAGCGCGCCAATGATGGCACCGCGACCAACGCGCACGAACTGATGCAAGCCCGAAATTCCACCAACGATGACGTCATCCTCGATAATACAGTGACCAGCCGCGCCAGCGTGATTCACCAGAATGACCCGGTTGCCGATTTGTACATCATGCGCCACGTGGACACCGGCCATCAGTAAGCAGTCATCGCCAATCCGGGTGATACCACCGCCGCCATCCGTGCCGGTGTTGATGGTCACATGCTCGCGAATGCGATTGCGTTCACCGATTTCAAGGCGTGTGTTCTCACCACCGAATTTCTTATCTTGTGGGATTTCACCGACTACTGCGAAGCTAAAAATCACTGTGTCATCACCAATTGACGTATCGCCGGTGACTACGACATGGGATTTCAATTCGACCCGATCGCCCAGACGGACCTGCGGACCGATATGGCAGAATGGACCAATCGTACAACCCTGCCCGATCTGCGCACCGTCTTCGATAATGGCGCTGGGATGAATACCGCTCATGTTGTTTTTTCCATGTCCCAGTCGACATAGGCCGAAAATTCAGCTTCGGCAGCAACCTCGCCCTCGACTGTCGCGCGGCCGCTGAACTTGAAGATCTTGCCACCTTTCTTACCGCGTACAGTTTCGACATGCATTTCGAGAACATCGCCTGGTACGACCTTGCGGCGAAATTTGCATTTGTCGATATTCATGAAATAGATCAGCAACTCGCTGTCGATTACATCCATGCCGACACCCAGCATAACCCCTGCAGTCTGCGCCATCGCCTCGACAATGGTCACGCCAGGCATGATCGGAGTTCCGGGGAAATGGCCCTGAAAGTGCGGCTCGTTCATGGTGACATTCTTGATGCCCACCGCTGATTGATAGCCATCGATATCCACAACCTTGTCGACCAGCAAAAACGGATAGCGATGCGGCAATATACGCTGAATCAGCTGAATGTCGGCGCTCTTGGTTTCCGTGGTCATGGTGCGGATGTCCTGTTCTGGATGTCTCTTTCAAGCGTGGTTAGCAATACCCGTACCCAAGGGCAAGCCAGCCTATTCGTTGTTATTGTTTTCAAGTGTAGCGCCGTCGCCGATTGCGGCATCGATCCTGGCGATCGCAGCGTTGGTAATATCTGAGGCGTCCGTGCTTAGAACCACATTGGACCGCTCGATCACAATCGAGGCGCCAAATTCGCGCAGCAATTCGATCAGCACCGGTTGCGCCATTTCAAAAAACTGACCACGCGCCTCTTCGCCGCGCCGCGCTAATGCGTCCAGTTTGGCGCGCTGGCCGTCACGGTGTGATTGAACTTTCTCGTCAAAAGCTTCGGCAAGCGGGCGAAACTCGTCCCCCGAAAGATCTGACCTCTTTTCGGTCAAATCTTTTTCTTCCTTGCTCAACTGCGCCACAATCCGTTCGTTTTCTTCAGCCAAAAGGGTGCTTTCGGCTTCAATCTCGCGAAAGACGCGCTGCCCAAAGGCGGAATCTGCAAACAAACGCTCACTGGAGATTGTCAGAACGTCTGTTTGTGGCACGCCCAATTGCTGCGCACCCAGCGGCATTGCTACAGCTAGCAGTACCAAAACGCACAGGGCCCTTAGCGGGCCCTGCAGGATGTTCTTAACTTCGGTGATCATTCGCGATCAGAACCTGGCTTGAACGGTCAGGTCAAAGCTTTGCTCTTTATCGAAGTCCTCTTTCTTGAGGGCCTGCGAGAAGTTGAAGCGAAGCGGACCAAACGGTGTTTCCCACAGTACGGATACCCCTACAACATGCCGGATCGAACCGCTTTCACCAACAATATCAGCGCCAGCGGTGTTGACGTTGTTGAGATTGTAGAGGTTGCCAACATCGTAGAAGACGCCGCCACGCAGCCCCAGTTCTTCGGGCAACCCCAGCGGGAAGTCCGATTCGAAACGAGCAACCCAGTAGTAGTTGCCACCGATGGCATCGTCCTGCCCGTTCGAAAGGTCACGCGGCCCGATACCAGCAGGCTCAAACCCGCGGAATGTGCTAGGACCTAGAACAAACCGGTCGAGCGTGCGGCTGAAATCGTCCCCGGTCCAGTTCAGTGCACCCAATTCAAGCGTCGCGCGCAATACGACTTCTTCGTTGAGGACGCGTTTCTGGGCTATCGCCCGTGCCGTGGTTTTGAAGAATTCATTGTCCCCGCCAAGACCAGCAGCATCCACGCCGACTTCGAACAGGACGCCCGCTGTGGGGTTCAGGCCACCAATACGGCTATCGTATACGTAGGACACACCCAGAGAACTGCTGGTTCGTTTCCCCTGATCGATCTCTGATGAGATGACAGCGCCGTTCCGCTCATTGCTCTGTTGGGTCATTTCGCTGCGATCCCAACCATAGCGAAGACGCAGCGCCGACAGTTCACCGATCGCGTAGCTCAGCTGTGGGCGGAAGAACACTGTTTTTGTGTCGTAGCTGGCAAAGCTCGAATTGGTGCTGGCCAGACCAAGCCCAAGATCAAAGCGTAGCTTACGGCCCAGCAGATAAGGCTCGGTAAAGTTGATAACGTACTGCTCAGAATCCTGAGCTGTCGACAACGTGATACCCAGGTTTTGCCCGCGGCCGAGGAAGTTCGATTCATTCAATCCGATTGCGATCCCGAAACCGTCCGAGACCGAGTAGCTACCACCCAGGCTCAACGAACCGGTTGGTTGTTCTTCGACATCCACGTCCACGATAACCTGGCTTGGCGACGATCCCTCGCGGGTTTCCACATCAGCGACCGAGAAGAAACCCAAGGCGCGAATACGTTCGGCGCTCTGGCGGATTTCGCGGGGATTGAAGGGGTCGCCTTCAACGGTATCGAATTGGCGGCGGATCACACGGTCCAGGGTGGTTGTGTTCCCCTCGATATCGATGCGTTCCACAAAGATACGCGGGCCACGGGTCAGCACGAACTGGACATCCAACGTCAGATCGCGGGGATTACGCGTTACCCGGGGCTCGACCCGCAGGAAATCAACGCCGTTTTTCAGCCCCAGACGCTCCATCCGCGCGATCGAGTTCTCAAGCACCGTCGGAGAGTAAATTACACCTGGTTTGACTTTCAGAGCCGCCTGATAAGGCGCTGGGTCCACACCCGGGATCTCACTGACGGTCGTAATCTGACCGAACGAGAACCGCTGTCCTTCTGTGACGTTCATAACCAGAAAGAATGCATCCCGTTCGCGGGTGAATTCGACATTGGCACTATTGACGCGAAAATCGATATAACCGCGTGACAGGTAGAAATCACGGATCACCTGTTTGTCGAATTCAATTCTGTCGGCAATGAAGGTGTCGCCGCGAAGGAAGGTCCGCAGAATGTTCGCCTGCTTTGTTTCAAGCACGCGGCGCAGGCGACGGTCCGAAAACGCGCGGTTTCCTACAAAACTGACGCGCTCGACCTCGATTGTCGTTCCCTCGGCGACTTCGAACACCAGATCGACACGGTTATCGCTGCGACGAATGATGCGCGGGATAACCGTCGCGGATACGCGGCCCTGCGCCGAATATACTTCGGCAATCAGGTCAGCGTCCGCTTCGGCCTGTTGAGGCGTGAATACGCGGCGGGTTTGGGACGATATCGCTTCGAGCAGGAGATCATCTTTTACGCGGCGATTGCCCTCGATGCTGATCTGGTTGATGGTCGGGTATTCCTCGACCGCGATGACCAACGTACTGCCACGCGGTGTAAGTTCGACTGTTTCAAAAACACCACTGTCAAGCAAACGCTGGAAGGCATCATTCAATTGTCCTGCCGTAACAGTCTGCCCCGGTTCGATCCCGGTGCGGGCGATAATCGTCGAAGTCTCGATCCGTCGATTGCCCTCAACTTCGAAGCTGTTGATGGTGTAGGATTGCGCCTGCGCGGGCTGCGTCAGAACCAGTAAACCCGGTGTAGCAAAAAGGAAAAAGAACGTTAGTGCCTGCCACAAAATGTTGCTTTTCCGCCCCCGCGAGCCGCAGTATGTGCCCGTGCGCCTGCTGTCAGTCATTTTTATCACTACCCAGAATTTTCAGCCTTTAGCTGCTGAGTAGCCCGATTGTGAGGCCATGTCAAAAGACGAAAAAGCAAAAACGGCCCATAAGGCCGTTGCACGTAAGTCAGACATGTTCAGGAGAATCACAAACCGAGCAGATAACCACCAACAGCTAGGGCCAGTGCGGTCACGGCAAAGCTAAGCAGCATATCCCAGTTCAACTGGAACAGGACGCTGACACTCTGATAGGATTTTTGAAACGCCTTGGTCATTGAACTCAAGCCTACACTTATCGATGCACCCCAATAAGATAGGCTTGAATTGCGGCAATTTTGCGTCGGAACGGTGCCAAGATCGCCTTAATCAGCAGAACAGATCATTACTGACCGAGAAAAGCATCAATGACAGGATCAGTGTGATTCCGACCCCCATCAACACCCTCAGCGCCTTGTCACTGGGCGGTCTGCCGGACACGGCTTCATACGCATAGAACAGCAAATGCCCCCCATCCAGGGCCGGGATCGGGAACAGGTTCAGCAACCCGACCGCCGTTGACAATACGGCGATGAAGAAGATGAAGTTCTGTGCCCCCTGGCTGGCCATAGCGCCCGAGGTTTCGGCAATACCGATCGGCCCGGAAATATTGCAGGTGCTGATCGCTCCGGTGATCATGTGCCACATTCCCGACAGTGAGCCTTCGATGATGCGCTTGGTTTGGTTCACGCCACCTTTGATCGAATCCCAAATTCCCGCTGGAACGGTCTCGGGCTCGATCATCATGCCGCTGACGATACCGATGCGCCAATGGGTGATGAATCCACCATCGGACTTCGGCTCGTCCGTGCGCCGGGGTGCCAGCGCAAACTCCAAATCCGCCCCGTCGCGCCATACGTCCAACAGCAATACGCGCCCGTTCGAACCCTCGACATGTTCCTTGAGCTGTTCGAAGGCAAAGATCGGATCACCGTTTACGGCGGTGATCACGTCGCCTTGTTGCAACTGAATATCCATCGCCGCGCTGCGCGGCGTAACCTGTTGGATCAGCGGCGGAAAGAGCCAAGGGGCGGCGACATCAATGGTCTCGCCATCGCGGATAACCGTATAGTCCAGCTCGGGTTCTACAGGCAGTGAATTGATGAAATCTGACCAGTTGCTTGCGTCATCGAAATCCGGCGTTGGAATGCCTGCGATGGCGATGATCTCATCCCCCTCCTGCAAGCCCTGTATCGTACCGGGCAACGGTTGCAACGCCCCAACTGTCAGAGGTTCACGCGAAACGCCTTGCGACCAGAAAATCAGGCCAAACACCAGAATCGACATCACGAAATTAAAGACCGGCCCAGCCGCAACAGTCGCCGCACGCGCCCAAAGCGGGGCGCCGTGCATGGTACGGCGCAGTTCTTCGGGGGTTCGTTCGGCGATCTCACTCATCGCGTCTTCGTCCTTGCCGGACGCGGCATTGGCATCCCCCAGGAATTTGACATAACCGCCAAAGGGCAGCAGCGCGACCTGCCAGCGGGTGCCGCGCTTATCGACACGGCTCCACAGAACCGGACCGAACCCGATCGAGAACACTTCGGCATGGATGCCAGACCACCGGCCAACGATGTAGTGGCCGTATTCATGCACCGCGACAATCACTGAAAGCGCAATAACAAAGGCAATGATGGTATAGAGTAGATTGCCAAATTGCGGGATCAAAGAAAGTATGTCCAAAAGTTCTATCCTGCTCGTTCCAATACGGTTTCATCGACCCACTGCCGTGCGAGATGGTCCGTTTGCTGTACATTATCAAGGGTCAATGGTGCATCAATCAGGCTGTCCGAGGCCTCAAAACGCTCCAACACGGCCGACACTGTGTCAGCCATATCCAGAAATCGTATCCGGTTTTCGATAAAATGGTCCAATGCGCGTTCTTTGGCGGCGTTGAAGATCGCGCCGGACAAGCCGCCGCGCTGCATCACTTCGCGGGCCAGACGCAAGGCCGGATAGCGTGCCTCATCCGGGTCATTAAAACGCAACTGACCCAGTTGCGCCAAATCCAGACGCGCAACCGGCAAATCGCGCCGTTCGGGCCAATGCAGCGCGTATCCGATGGCATGGCGCATATCCGGGGCCCCCAGATGCGCCATCAAAGCGCCGTCCTGAAATCCGACCAATGCGTGAACGATGGATTCTGGGTGTACGAGGACTTCGATCTTCGATGGATGAACACCAAAATATTCTTTGGTTTCTATGACTTCCAACGCTTTGTTGAACATCGACGCGCTGTCGATGGTAATCCGCTGTCCCATGTTCCAGTTCGGATGGTTCGACGCCTGTTCAACAGTCGCCTTTGCCAGATCGCCAAGCGGCCAATCCCGGAACGCCCCACCGCTTGCGGTGATGATAATCCGTTCGACGCTTGCCATATCCTCGCCCACAAGCGCCTGAAAGACGGCCGAATGTTCGCTATCAACAGGCAATAGCGTTGCACCATGCGCCCGGGCTGTTTCCAGAACCAGCGGCCCGGCACACACCAACGTTTCCTTGTTGGCAAGCGCCAGTGTCGCCCCTTGTTTCAAGGCTTCAATCCCCGGAGCCAGCCCTGCGGAGCCGACAATTGCGGACATTACCCAATCCACCGGTCGCGCCCCGGCCTCGATCAGTGCCGCCTGCCCCGCAGCCGCCCGCACTCCGCTGCCAGCCAATGCGTCACGCAGGTCGTCCAGTTTGTCATCAAACGCAGTCACCGCCACATCTGCATCCAGGCGCATCGCATCGCGTGCGAGCTGCGTGATGTTGCGACCACCGGTCAGCGCGACCACGTCATAGGCATTCGGATGTCTCGCGATCAGATCAATCGTATTCTGGCCGATTGATCCGGTTGCACCAAATATGGATACTTTCCGCATCACATACCTCCGGGCGCGTATATGAGCCCTGCGAGCAGCACAAAGACAGACGCGCCCATCATCCCATCGAACCGATCCAGAAACCCGCCATGACCGGGTATAAGGTTTGAGCTGTCCTTAACGCCAAAGCCACGTTTTGTCGCGCTTTCAACAATATCACCGATCTGGCTGGCCATAGAGGCAAGAACCGAGACAACGATAAAAGCAATGCCGAAACCGGCATAGTGCGCAAAAACTGTTCCGACCAGCGCGGCAGCAACCCAGCCTCCAACCGTACCGGACCATGTCTTCTTGGGGCTAACTCTGGGCCAAAACTTAGGTCCGCCAAGCGTTTTGCCCACAAAATACCCGGCGACATCCGTGGCCACGACCACAAGGATCAGCCAAACCATCCATCCAAATCCTAGGTTTTCTCGGATCGATATGAATCCCAGCCCCGACATCGCGATCCAAAGGGCAAACAGGACGTATATCCCGCGCGCACGGTTGATCTGTCCTGCTCCTACCAATGCCGGGGCCACCAAACATGGAAGCTTGTATAGCGGTGGTAGATGATAGCTTAGGACCACGGCGAACCCGGTCAGTATCGCCAGCTGAATCGCGACACCCTGACGTTCTGGGTCGATCATCCGGATCAGTTCCCATATCATCAGACCGCAGACGGTGCCGATAAATATCTCAAACCACAGGCCGCCTAGCCAAACTTCGACTGCCGCAATAGTCACAAGAACCGAAGCCGACAAAACCCGGGCAGTCAGATCAGACCATCGGCCATCACTCATGCCGGGACCGCTCCAAACCGCCGTTCACGCGATCCATAGTTGCGGCACAGCCGTTCCAGTTCTGCAGCGGTGAAATCAGGCCACAGAGTATCGATGAATTCGTACTCGGAATAGGCAGACTGCCACAGCAGGAAATTAGAAATCCGCGCTTCACCACTGGTACGGATCACCAAATCGGGGTCTGGCAGAACGCGCGTGTCCAGATATTTGGGCAGAGTTTCCTCGTCCACGTCCTCGGGGCGCAGAGTGCCATCGGCAACGTCACGTGCCAAACGTCTGGTCGCGCGCGCCACCTCGTCACGACCGCCATAGTTCAAGGCAACGGTTAGATGAACCAGGTCATTGTTCTGTGTTTCGCGTTCAAGCGTATCCATCAGCTCGGTCAGCTTGGTATCCAGCCGAACTCTATCCCCAATGAAACGGACCCGAATGCCGTTATCTTTCAAGGTCTTGGTCTCTTTGACGATGTAACGGCGGAACAAGCTCATCAGGCCTGCAACTTCGACCTGAGTGCGTTTCCAGTTTTCAGTCGAAAACGCAAATACTGTCAGATACTTGATCCCTAAACCTGGGCAGGCCTCGACCACCTCACGGACGCGGCGCGCACCTGCATGATGGCCAAACAATCGAGGCCGCCCGCGCGACTGTGCCCAGCGACCGTTGCCGTCCATGATGATAGCAACGTGGCGCGGCCCTGCAATCGGAGAGGTATCGGGATCCTTTGGCATATCCGAGGCTCAGACCTGCATGATCTCGGCTTGTTTGGTCTCGAGCGCATCATCGACGGATTTGATCATGGTATCCGTCAGCTCCTGAACCTCGGTTTCCCAGAATTTCTGATCGTCCTCGGACATGCCGTCTGCCTTGGCCTTTTTGATCTGGTCCATGCCATCACGGCGCACATTCCTGATCGAAACCCGTGCGCTTTCTGCATATTGACCCGCGACCTTGCCGAGCTCGCGACGGCGTTCTTCGTTCAGTTCGGGAATCGGCAGCATGATGATGGTACCATTCAGTTGCGGGTTAATACCCAAACCGCTTTCCCGAATGGCCTTTTCAACTTTGCCGACGAGGCCCTTGTCCCAAACATTCACGGTTACCATGCGCGGTTCAGGGACGTTCACGGTACCAACCTGATTGATCGGAGTCATCGCGCCGTAAGCATCGACCATGACGGGCTCAAGCATTGAAGCCGATGCACGACCGGTCCGCAGCGAAGCGAATTCGGTTCTGAGGTTGGCCATGGCACCGTCCATGCGGCGTTTCAGATCATCGGTATCGAGTTCGAAATCATCAGACATGCTGCTCACTCCCCGTCTTCAGGTGATGTTCGGATGGGTCTTAAGCCATCACAAATGGGATGTATAGCAATCATGGTCACGAAATGTGGCAATGGCCAGAACTGTTTCCGGCATTTCGGCCTCATTCCCGACAATTGGGTCGGCCGGATGCATGCTCCGGCCGATCCGTTGTCTGTTTTGTCTATCAAGCGTTCACGTTTACCACGACGCGCCCTTTTACCTGACCTTGCAGGATGTCCGCTCCCAACTGGGGCAGATCAGAAAGGGTTGCTGCGTGGACCATCGCCTCAAGCTTATCCATGGGCAAATCGGTCGCGATACGCTTCCAGGCTCGGACCCGGTTGTCGTATGGCTGCATCACGCTGTCGATGCCCAACAGATTAACACCGCGCAGCAGGAATGGGATCACGGTTGCGGGCAGCGCCGCACCACCGGCAAGGCCAACCGCAGCTACCGAGGCCCCATACTTCATCTGCCCCAGCACGCGGGCAAGCATCGCTCCGCCCACCGCATCAACACATCCGGACCAAGTTTCACTTTCCAGCGGACGCTTGGTGGTCTCGTTCAACTCGTCACGCGGGACAATTGTGGTTGCACCCAGTGATTTCAGGTATTCTTCGGTTTCAGGACGCCCGGTCACAGCTGCAACCTCATAGCCCAGATGGGCCAAAATGGCCGTCGCGACCGAGCCGACACCTCCTGCGGCACCTGTGACCAACACCGGGCCATGACCCGGCTGCAAACCTTGATCCTCCAGCGCCATGACGGCCAGCATAGCGGTGAACCCGGCAGTGCCAACGGCCATCGCCTGCCGTGTATCCAACCCATCCGGCAACGGCACCAGCCAATCTGCCCGCGCGTTTGCTTTTTGTGAATAGCCGCCCCAATGCGCTTCACCTACGCGCCAGCCCGTCAGCACGACCTTGTCGCCAGGTTTGTAGCGTGCATCCGAGGACTGCTCGACCGTGCCCGCATAATCGATGCCCGGAATATGAGGATAGCTACGCACCAGACCACCGCCTTTGGGCGACATGCACAGGCCGTCCTTGTAGTTCACCGTTGAATATTCAACGGCGATCGTCACTTCTCCATCCGGTAGCGTATCCAGAGAAATCTGCTTCACCGAAGCGCTTGCGAGGCCACTTTCTTCATCTTTTTCAACGACAAGTGCATTAAACATGAACTTACTCCTTCTATTGCCTCAATCGGCTGTGTTCCTGAAACAAGGGCTTAGCGCCAGAATTTTTCCTGCACTTCGGCCCATCGCATTCCATGTTCGGTCATCAATTCAATCCGCGTACCTGGCGCCCAATGGGACCGGTCGACCATTCCAATGGCTACATTCACTCCAAACTCGGGTGAATACGCAGCCGAAGCCACCTGCCCGACCTGCCGGCCCCCGGCCATCAGCGGCCAAGATTCGGTGCACGGTCCGATCTCACCTTCAATGACAAGCGGACGGATCTGCCGGGGTGGACCGTTTTTCGCCTGATCCGCCAAAGCGGCTTTGCCGATGTAATCCAGCGGAGAATTGCAGAACCGTGCTAGCCCGCATTCATAGGGCGTATTCTCGCGCCGCATGTCCGACCCGAAACTCAACAGACCGCTTTCAACACGCTCAATCCCGTTTGGGCAACCTGCCCGCACGTTCAGGTCTCGGCCATTAGAAAACAGCGTGTCCCATAGTGGCATGCCATAATCCGTCCCTTCGACGTATATCTCGAACCCGCCTTGTTTTGACCAGCCAGACCGGGCGACGACGAATGATGTATCTTCAAACGCCAACCGTTTATATCGAAAGAACTTTATATCCCTGACTTCATCACCAAAGACGCGCGTCATCAGCTCGTCCGCCTTGGGGCCTTGTACCGCCAAGGGCGACACATCCGGCTCAGAAATATCGACATCCAGCCCCAGCGCAATCACGATTCCCAGAGCAAACTGCCAAAGGTCACCATCGGCAACCGACAACCAATAGTGATCATCCGCCAGTTTGATCGCAACAGGATCATTCAGCATGCCGCCATTGTGATCTACTATCGGCACATAATAGCACTGGTTCGCCTGCATTTTGTCCATATCGCGCGGGCTGAGCATCTTCATCAGCCGCAACGCATCCGGACCTTTGATCTGTACCTGCCGCTCACACGAGACATCCCAGACCTGAACATGCTGTTTCAGATGCGCCGCATCAGCCTCGATGCTTTCAAAAACCGTCGCAAGCAGCATGTGATTATAAACGGTATACCCTGTGACGCCTTCGGCCTCGACGCCCGGAGTGAATGGGGTTTTGCGCACGCGCCGGTTCGGTGAGATGACTGCCATGTCAGAAATCCTCTGGCAGAAAGACAAGATCGCTGACAGGTGCCTGCGAACCAGCCTCGGTCAGCATTTGGTGCAATTGTCCGCGATGATGCGTCTGATGATTGAACATATGAATGACGCATTGCCCGTAAGGCTTTGTTACGTCGTTCTCTTTTGCAGCCGAGTACCACGTGAACGAACCGCTCAGGACATCATCCCCCAACGTATTGGCCCATCTCGCAATACGGGCGTCAATCGTATCGCGCAGCGGCAGCCAGTCGGCCATGCCAGTGCAGATCGAGACACTCTTAGGAATGCCACCACCTGGCCCCGGTCCCTTGTCAAACCGGGAAATCCAGATCCAATCCCCCCAAAGCAGATGATTGGCAGTTCCCATGATCGACCCGAAAAAAGCGCCGCGATCCCGTGCCAATTCTTCGTCTGAAAGAGCTTCGAGAAAGCCCTTTAACTGGTTGTTTTGCCAGTGGTTATATCGCGCCATTTCACGGGCATAGGCACCGGTTATCATTACTTAGGCCCGTGCCAGTCAATCGGGCAGATCTCGGCTGACTTGCCGCCGAAGTCCCATACGCGACCATAGTCGCGCACCTTGGATTTCGTGCCTTTTGCTACAATGATGTCCGGCCCCATCCAGTATTTCGAATTTGAAACCATCACCGGGTGCTCTGGGTCTTTGCCCGCCAGCATTTCGATCTCACCCTGAATCTTGCGCCCTATCATGATCCGGCGTTTGGTGCCGTCCCTTTCGATCTGAACCGGTGCACGTTCAGCCCCTATGATCTCGCTGACCAACATAGTGAACAGCCCGGTTGTGCCACCTGCCTGACCGCTGAATATCTGCAACAGTCCATTATAAGCCTTGCCGCTGGCACGTTCATCCACATAAGCCGCGACTTTCCACTGGCCTTCGCCCATGCGTCCGGGGATATCAACCAGCAGACCTACATTCAGACCGGACAAATCTTCGCCTTCGTAATGGCCTTCGTCGATCGCGATACCCATCCACGCGTGGCAATGCCCTTCGGTCGGAGGGTGTGCACCCAGCGAAACCACGCATGGGCAGAATACGTCGCACGAACAATTCAGGATCAGTTCACCCTTAACCGCCCAATCGGTCGGGCTCATCTCACGCCGCTTGGGATTTGGCATCCGGCTGTCAATTCTTTGACTGACCGGCAGCTTGTCTGCATCCGGTTTTCTATTTTTAGCCATCGACTTATCCTCCGTAAACAATGTGATGAGCGAGCAGTGCAAAACCACCCGCAATCAAGACGAATCCCATAGGACGGGTCACGGCGTGCCCGATCTGGGGAAGTTTTTCCAATACCATGAACAGGGTCGCCAGCCCCATCCAGAGCAGGCTCATGACGCCGCCGACAAAGCCCAACGCCATGAAGCCCCAGCAGCAACCGACACAGAACGCACCCAGTCCAACGCCCATGCGTACACCGCCGCCGAATCCGGTTTTCCAGTGGCCCAGAAAATACGTCATCGGTGCATGGCAAACACCGTGGCAGACTTCTTTCGCCCGAGAAAACTGAAAGGCACCCACGGCGATCAACAGGCCGGCGGCCAGATATGGCGATTTAGCGATTCCCAACATATCAACCGCGCCGCCAAACAGCAGCGCCAATTGCAGGCCAGTGATCAGCGCAGCGAAGCCCACCCAAACTATGAAGTATCCGGATAGAACGCCCAGCCACCCTGCCCGCGTACCGTTCGCGCTGCGGATCAGATCATCATAACTGCGCAACGTGGGCACCAAAGTCGGCAGCATCATGGCCGCCATCATGATCGCCCACATCCAGAAAAGTGGGCCGAACTCGGCCATGGGCATATACATGTCCATACGCGGATCCATGGCCGCCATCGCCTGACCCATCGGTCCAGGTCGACCGATCCAGTCCACGTCCATATCGCGGCTCATCGAGACCATCATCCACCACGACCAAAGGATCGTGATGTAGAAGCCCAACCAAAGCGCGCTGCGGAAAATTGAGCGACTCACTTGCTCCTCCCGACTCAACTCTCTTGCTTTTCAAATGTCAGACTTTTAAATGTCAGACAAATAAAAATTACGCATCGCCGAAAACAACCATGAAAATCGACCCTCAGAGTACTGCAGATCTATCCGCTCAAATTGCTCAGGCGATCCGGGACGCAATTATCTCGGGTCGGCTGATCGTAGATGAGCGTCTGCCCTCAGAATCTGAGTTGGCCGATCAGTTCAAAGTATCACGGCCTACGGTTCGCGAAGCACTGAAACGCCTGGCAGCGCAGTCCCTTATCCGCACGCAACGCGGGGCATCGGGTGGTGCGTTTGTGAACCGACTGAGTTTTGAGGACGCCTATTCCCAACAAGTCACAACCTCGACACTGCTGCTGTCGATGAACGCAGTCAGTTTCGACACCGCATGCGAAGCGCGTTATGCGCTCGAACGTGCATGCGCTGCTTTGTCGGCACAACGTCGTACCGCGGATCAACTCGCCACCATGCGGGCCGAGATTTTTCGTCAGGCGCAACCAGGTCTCACAGATGAGGCTTTCTGCGCGTCCGACGTCGCCTTTCATCGCGCGCTTGTGGATGGCGCGGGCAACCCCGTTCTGTCCTACCAATTGGCCGGTGCGGTCGAGGCTATGCAACCTCTGATGAACATGATTACGTTCACGGCTCGATCCCGCGAAGAGATCATCGCCCTCCACAGTGACATCACAGACGCACTGGAAGCGCGTGATGCCGGCCCGGTCGATGCGGCATTGATCAAACTTGAGGCCTATACACGGCAACTGGCGCAGGACGTGGCCGAAAGACGACGCAAACCCGCCTGACCACAGGCAAAAAGGAACGAAGGACGGCGAGGTGCCCGAGCAGGCAGCATGACATCCGGCGTTAAGACCGGAACTTCCAACATGTATTGAAGATCAATGACTTACGGGAGGACGTTATGAACCAAAGACCGGACCCAACCTTTTACCCATCAGCCAAACTGGCGATGGAGGGCCCCACTGAAACGCTTGCATTCACGTTGATGCTAAGCCCTGATTTTTCCCAACCAGACGGTTTGGCCGTCGTGAACGTGGATCCGACTTCGGATGATTACGGAAAAATTGTCCATCAAGTGATCATGCCAGAGAAAGGCGATGAGTTTCACCATTTTGGGTGGAACGCTTGTTCCTCTGCGCTGTCACCGCTTAGTGGCCATGCGTTTCTGGAACGCCGCTACCTCATTGTTCCTGGCATACGATCAAGCCGGATCTACATTATCGACGTCAAGAACCCGCTTGAGGCCAAGATACACAAGATCATCGAACCCGAAGAAGTTTTTGCAAAAACTGGATATTCCCGCCCGCACACGATCCATTGCGGACCGGAGGGGATCTACGTGAGCACGCTTGGAGGCGGTGGCGAAGACGGCACGGACGGTCCTCCGGGCATTTTCATCATGGATTGCGAGAGCTTCGAGATCATTGGGCGCTACGAGATCGAGCGAGGTATCCAAGACAAACACTACGATTTCTGGTGGAACCTGCCACGCGACTATATGGTCAGTTCGGAATGGGGACTGCCTCCGCAATTCGAAAACGGCATCGTGGCCGAGGATCTGCTTTCGAACAAATACGGGCACAGCATCCATTTCTGGAACCTACGCAGCCGGACCAATATTCAGACCATCGATCTAGGTGAAAATCACCAGATGGCCCTGGAAATCCGGCCCGCTCACGATCCGGTCAAACAATATGGGTTCTGTGGTGTGGTGGTTGACACGACCAACCTGCAGGGCGCGATCTTTACTTGGTGGCGTAATGATGATGGCACCTTCGAGGCCAAGAAGACTATCACGATCGATCCGCAGCCCGCTGATCCAGATGACTTGCCTGAATTGCTGAAAGGCTTCTCTGCCGTTCCGCCACTGGTCACGGATATCGATCTCAGCTTGGACGATAAATACCTTTATGTGGCCTGTTGGGGCACGGGTGAGATGCATCAATACGATGTCTCTGATCCGATGAACCCGACCCTTGCGGGCAAAGTCGAGATCGGGGGGATCGTCAAGAAAACAAAACATCCCAACGGGCAAGACTTTGGTTACGGGCCGCAGATGGTTGAAATCAGCCGCGATGGAAAGCGGGTATATTGGACCAATTCGCTTTATTCCACTTGGGATGATCAGTTCTATCCCGGTGAACGCGGGGCTGCGATGGTCAAGGCGGATGTTGGCGAAAACGGAGGCCTGACATTGGATCCGAAGTTCTGGGTCGACTTCCCCGACGGATATCGGGCCCACCAAATCCGGCTTGAGGGTGGAGACTGTTCTACCGATAGTTTCTGCTACCCATCGGTCTGAGTTGGAAACTCTGATGACATCAACGGCTGGTCTCTGGCTGGCCGTTGTGCTTAGCGGCGCATATCATGGCCTGAATCCCGGAATGGGCTGGCCGCTTGCGGTATCTTCGGCGCTGATGGAACAACGGCCATCAGCTTTGTGGCGTGCATTGACCGCCCTGGCTGGTGGTCATTTCGTCGCCATGCTGGGGGTCCTACTGCCATTTGCTATGATGGCAGTTCTGGTTGAATATCAACGCGAAATTCGTATCGGCGCTGCGCTGATTGTGATCACAATGGGTGTTTACATCGCGATAACACGCCGGCATCCTCGGATGTTGTCGCGCGTACCGCCAAGCAAATTGGCACTTTGGTCGTTCCTCGTTGCGCTGGCACACGGCGCGGCGTTGATGTTGGTTCCGATTTATCTTGGATTGTGTGGATCAGACGAGCTGGAAACGGGCCAGATCGCAGTCTCTCAGATCATGGCGAGCAATGGCCTGCTCGTACTGACGGTCGCTGCACTTCACACAGCCGCCATGATCCTTGGCGGAGGCATTCTGGCCTTCGCCGTCTATCGCTGGCTGGGCCTTCAATTTCTGTCACGCAGTTGGTTCAATCTGGAACTTGTCTGGGCTCTCAGCCTGATCGCGGTCGGAGTTATAGGCTTGTGGTCAGCGATTTAGATGCTTTTCTTTACATAGTGCTGCGCTAGACTCTGCGGGCAGAGCAAAAAGGGAAAAAAGTCCATGATCACAGCCCTTAACGTGATTGCCGCCTTGCTGACCATCGGCTTTGGTTTGTTCGGATTTCTGGCCCCGGCCTACACAGCCAACGCGCTGGACCTAGCCCCCACCAAAAGCACCATGGGATTTAGTGAGATGCGAGCCTCGGTTGGCGGGTTGTTCGTGGTGACAGGTGCCGTGGTTCTCTGGCTCAACACACCGATGGCATATGCCATGCTGGGCGTTGTCTATGCAGGGGCGGCGTTGGGCCGGTTTGTGTCTTTGGCGCTGGATAATCCCCCGTTCGTCAAGGCGCTGACTTTTGGTGGAATCGAGCTTGTTCTGGCCCTTTGGCTTATTCTCGCCAACATGAACAGAGCTGCTTAACTTATTGAATTTGATATAAGTCAACCTTAGCATTCCGGGTTTGCATCCGACCACGTCCTAACCTATATATGAGGGGTCCTTCGGGACTATGGACATAAACGCGCTCGTAATAAGCGGATCGGACCCGGGGGCGGTACCCGGCGGCTCCACCAACATCCTTCGTTTGAGGATCATGGGGCCGAAATAGGATCGACGAACGTCTAAAGGGGTTAGCTTTGTCTCGGCTGTCTGCCACCGTTACCGGCGAAACTAGTACAATTGCAAACGACAATCGTGCTCCGGTTGCAGTTGCTGCGTAAGCAGTAGCAAGACCGAAACTTAAGCCCTTGCGCCTAGCCGCGTAAGGCGGGGTTCGCAGGTACCTGGCAACAGAAACCTGCATTTTACCGATTATGTCTGCTCCATGCCCATAACTCACCTGGGATTCAGGGTTTATTCATTTCTCTGATCCATCTTCCTGAACAAGCGACAGGAGGGCTGAGATGACGAATTCTGACAGGCTTAGGGCGTGGTATTCAGAGGTCTGGGAACAAGGCAATACCGATGCAATCGATCAGTTTTTTGCCCCGGATACGATGGCCGAAGGGTTGATACCCGAAATGCAGGTTGGCGCGGACGACTTTCGCGATCTGGTCATGGCGTTTCGTCATGTTCTGGGCGAGATCACAGTCGAACTGCCGAAGATCATCGAAAATGGTGATTGGGTCTCGGGTATTCTGCATGTCCGCACCTTCCGGGCCGATAACGGTGCCCCGCTTGAAGTTACCGGACAAGTCATGGCGCGCTTCAAAGGGGACAAGATGGTCGAGGCCTATAATCAGTTTGATTTCATTACACTTTTTGAACAACTGGGGCAGTTCCCACAGGATACCCTTCCGGTTTGCATGACCGGGCAAAGGTTGGACTGGGCCTGATAAACTTGACCGCAAGCTTGACCCATCCCGCGTTTGCGCGCTAGCAGAGGATCAAGGGGTAAGCTTGCGAACACCCCGTGAGGCGGCAGCCCAAGTTCGCATGTATCCAAAGCAACAAGGAAACATGCAATGGCTGCCCCCAATGCAATTACACCCCGTCAACTCTTGCGTCTGATCGGTACGCCGCAGTCGCCTGTGCTTGTCGACGTGCGTACAGACGCCGATTTCCACGACGACCCCAGACTTATCCCGGCTGCGGTTCGCCATCCCTATGACAATATCGATGGCATCCAACAACTGATCGGAGACAGGCCTTGTGTCGTGATTTGTCAGAAGGGCAAAAAAATAAGTCAGGGCGTCGTTTCATGGCTGCAGGCTGACGGGATTCAGGCCGAGTATCTGGAAGGTGGAACGTTCGCCTGGCGTGATACTCCGGGGGCGCAATTCGTGCCGGTCTCGGCCCTGCCCGCGCTTGTAAACGGCAGCACGCTTTGGGTCACCCGGCACCGCCCCAAAATCGACCGTATCGCCTGCCCGTGGTTCATCCGAAGGTTTGTCGATACACATGCGCGGTTTCTCTTTGTCGCTCCAACCGAAATACAAGGTGTTGCCGAACGCTTTGACGCTACACCCTTTGATGTTGAAGGCACTGATTGGAGCCATCGCGGCGACAAATGCACCTTTGACATGATGCTGGAAGCGTTCAACCTGCGCTCTGAACCCCTGAACCGCATGGCCACGATCATACGTGCAGCCGATACAAACAAGCACGATCTAGCGCCTGAGGCTGCCGGATTGCTCGCCCTTTCGGTCGGCTTGTCGCGCCAGTATCGGGATGACCAGCAGCAATTGCAGGCTGGATTGCATATCTATGATGCTCTTTATCGCTGGGCGCGCGATGGGTCTGGCGAGACGCATGACTGGCCCGCGGGTCACGGCAGATGACCCCTTCATATCAAGAGTTGATCAGGGTGTTTGGGCGCATCGGGCTGCTGTCCTTCGGCGGCCCCGCCGCCCAAATTTCACTGATGCATCAGGAGCTGGTCGAAAAGCGCCCCTGGTTGGACGAACAGACCTATCTGCGCGCGCTTTCCTTATGCATGCTGTTGCCAGGTCCCGAGGCCATGCAGCTTGCCACTTATGCAGGTTGGCGGCTGCGCGGCGTGGCCGGAGGGTTAATCGCGGGCTGTTTGTTTGTACTGCCAGGTGCTCTGGTGATCGCGCTGCTGGTATTGCTTTATGCGGCCTATGGTACATTGCCTTTGGTTCAAGCCGGATTCTTGGGCATCAAGGCCACGGTGATCATCATCGTCCTGCAAGCATTACGGAACCTATCGAGGAAAGCGCTTACAGACGTCGAGCACCGGGTTATCGCGGGCCTAGCCTTTTTGGGGATCTTTGTCTTCAACCTGCCCTTCCCGCTAATCATACTGTGCGCTGCCGTTTGGGGATTCGTGACTTCGAAAGACGACAAGCCCGTTGCCGTTCAAACCAGCCCAACACTTGCCAATCCTGTTCGCACAGCGGTTTTCTGGCTTATTCTTTGGCTGGGGCCGTTGTTTGTTCTGTCTTTGAGCGGTCAGGAACTGCTCAGCGATCTGGGCTGGTTCTTTGCCCGCCTTGCGGTTGTAACTTTTGGCGGTGCCTATGCGGTGCTGGCCTATATGACCCAGACCGTGGTCGAAACCTACCAATGGATCAGCACGGACCAGATGATCGACGCGCTAGGTCTGGCCGAAACCACGCCTGGGCCGCTGATTCTGGTGACTCAATTTGTGGCCATGCTTAGCGGTCAGATTGCCGGAGGCGCCTCGCTAGCGTTTGCGGCGGGCATTGTCGCTCTATGGGCGACGTTTGTACCGTGTTTTCTGTGGATTTTTCTTGCAGCCCCGCATCTGGACAGAATCGCCGAGCGTCCGCGTCTTGGGGCCGCGATGCACGGAATCACAGCTGCGGTCGTCGGAGTGATTCTCAACCTCTCCGTGTGGTTCGGGCTAAACGTCTTGTTCACCTCAATTCCGGGGTGGCATTGGGGACCAGTTTCTCTCCCCCTACCCGACCCTTCGTCGCTTGAATTCAGCGCACTTGTGCTGACCGTTCTGGCTGGCCTGTTGATTTTTCGTATGAAATCCGGTTTAGCAACCACACTTGGTATCATGGTTCTGGCCGGACTAGGCATGCAGATTTTGTAATCAATACAGCCCAGCACAGCCTTTCGTTTCCGTCCGAATGAACTATGCTGGGATTAACCACTTTCGAGGATCAACCATGTCGCAAGACATCGACTACGGGAATCTGATGCACACGGCCATGCGAGGCCTGATCAAGACCGTCCTGACCGACGTGTCCGAAATCGGCCTGCCCGGTTCGCATCATTTCTTTATCACTTTTGATACACGGCATGAGGGCGTTGAGTTGGCCGATTGGCTGCGTGAGCGCTATCCAGGCGAGATGACGATTGTCATGCAGCACTGGTTTGAAAACCTCGAAGTCGGTGACGATGGCTTTTCGATTACGCTGAATTTCGGGGATGCGCCGGAACCCCTTTACATCCCCTATCTGGCGATCAAGACCTTCGTGGATCCTTCGGTTGAGTTTGGCTTGCGCTTTGAAAGCCCAGAAGACGAGGACGAAGAGATCCATGTGACGGAAGAAGCCCCGATTGAGCTTGAGGCCGAAGAGGCAGAACCTCAGCATGATGCGGATGTGGTCTCGCTGGACAGCTTCCGGAAATGACCCAGAAAACCCCGCTTGATGCGGGGTTTATTTTTTTTGAAGGAATGTCTCGACCGAGCGCGACTTAACCCCATCGCGAAACCGGGAAAATGACAGGTCGAGCCCGCCATCAGCTAGTGTCCGGTCAAATTGCTGAAGCTCATAGCCACCGTTTTCGGCTATGAACAACGAAAACACCGTCAGAGTATCTCCTTCGATCCGCCCCCAAACAAAGGGTTCCCCTTTCATCGGGTCAAGCGGCACCTCATGGCCAAACACATTTCGCTTCATGGCCGCAGAATAAACATCGGGCCGATCCGAGCTTTGAAAATCAACCGAGTATTTCTCATCCTTGATGCGACCGTCGGCTTTGTAAGTCGTGGTGGTCCAACTCACGTTGAAGCCCCCTCTGATTTCCTGAATCGAAACGCTCATATCCCGAGGGGTCGCCGTACCATCCGCATCAACAACGTCGGCCGAACCGGTATAGTCGCCCACGAACGGCTCGATTCCCGTCGCCTGAGCGTGTTGCACAAATACTGCCAGCCAAAAACTCGCGGCAAACAATAACGCAAGCGTATACAAAGGGCTTTTGAGAAGTGACACGCGCATGGTTGCCTCCGTCAGGGTTATTGTCCCATCTTAACTTTAGCCCGCCGACGTACAATGGCACTGTTTTCGCTAACAGAAATTATTTGTAGCTGTGCCGCGTCTATACCTTTTCGCGGCCCAAGTTTAAGGTGCGCTCAACTGGCCGATTGCGCCACAGCCTTGCTGCGGGTAAACGGCATACGACTGCATACCAGACCGGAGCGACCGATGTCTCAAACCCGCACTGAATCCGACAGCTTTGGCCCGCTTGAGGTGCCTGCCGATAAGTACTGGGGCGCGCAAACGCAGCGTTCGATCATGAACTTCCCCATCGGCTGGGAAAAGCAGCCCGTCGCCATCGTGCGCGCGCTGGGTGTGATCAAAAAGGCCTGTGCAATTGAAAACAAAGCCATCGGCAAGCTGGACACCAAGATCGCCGACGCGATCATACAAGCGGCCAGTGAAGTGTTCGAAGGCAAGTTTGACGACAACTTTCCTCTGGTCGTATGGCAAACCGGCTCGGGCACGCAATCCAATATGAACTCGAACGAGGTCATTGCCAACCGCGCGATTGAGATTATGGGCGGCGAGATTGGCTCGAAAGATCCCGTTCACCCGAATGATCACTGCAATATGGGTCAATCCTCGAACGATACTTTCCCCACCGCGATGCACATCGCCACAGCGATGAGTGTGCGCGATGTGTTGATGCCCGGGCTTGAGAAGTTCGCCTCGGCGCTGGAAGCCAAGGCAAAAGAGTTTGCCGGTATCATCAAGATCGGCCGTACCCATACGCAGGATGCCACGCCGTTGACGTTGGAACAGGAATTCGGCGGGTATGCGCACCAAATCCGTCAGGGCATTGCGCGCGTAGAAGCTGCAATGCCCGGTATCTATGAACTGGCTCAAGGCGGTACTGCTGTGGGTACCGGTTTGAACACGCATGGCGGCTGGGATGAGGCTGTCGCCAAGAATATGGCCGATATCACCGGCCTGCCCTTTGTGACCGCGCCGAACAAATTCGAAGCTCTGGCCGCACATGATGCCATGGTCTTCCTGTCGGGCGCGTTGGCCACGATCGCCGGTTCCTGCTACAAGATTGCCAACGATATCCGTCTGTTGGGTTCGGGGCCCCGCTCAGGATTGGGTGAGCTTATCCTGCCCGAAAACGAGCCCGGTTCCTCCATCATGCCCGGAAAGGTGAACCCGACACAGGCCGAGGCGCTGACTCAGGTGGCCGCACATGTGATGGGCAACGACGCAGCAATGAAGTTTGCAGGCTCGCAGGGCCATTTCCAGTTGAACGTCTACAACCCGATGATGTCCTATAACCTGCTGCAGTCGATCCAGCTGCTCGGCGATGCAGCCGACAGCTTTACCGAGCGGATGCTGTTGGGCATCAAAGCCAACGAGCCACGCATCGACAAGCTGATGAAGGAATCCCTGATGCTGGTGACTGCTCTGGCACCGACAATCGGGTATGACAACGCCACGACCGTCGCCAAAACAGCGCACAAGAACGGCACAACACTTAAGGAAGAAGCGATTGCGTTGGGCTTTGTGGATGAGGCGACGTTTGATGCGGTTGTGCGGCCCGAGCATATGATTGGACCCAAGGACTGATGGGTAAACCGGTTAACCTGAACCGGTTTCGAAAAGAAAAAGCGCGGGCTGAAAAAAAGGCCCGCGCGGATGCAAACGCTGCGAAACACGGACAATCCAAAGCCGACAGGACCGTTGTAAAGCTGCAGCAAGACCGGCAGCGCCGGGACCTTGACGGTCACAAGGTCGACGAATGAGTGGACGTCCTGTCAAACGCTCCCTGACCTTGCAAGGTCATCGAACATCCGTTTCGCTTGAGGATGAGTTCTGGCAAGCCTTCCGTGATATCGCGCGGGAAAAAGATATCCCAATCAATGTCCTGGCGGCAAATATTGATGCTGAGCGCGACCCGGAAACCGGACTGGCTTCGGCCATTCGTGTCTTCATTCTGAATTGGTATCGTCAAACCGATTGAGTACTTGATTTCAAACAATCGCGTCGCTTATCTTCGCGGAGAACAAAAAGGGTACATTCATGAACGATTTGGCAACAGGCCCAGATGGAAAGCCTCGGTGTTCGTGGTGCAACGCCGCCCCCGAATTCTTTGACTATCATGATAACGAATGGGGATATCCGGTTTCCGATGACAGACGACTGTTTGAGAAACTGTGCCTCGAGAGCTTTCAGTCAGGCTTGAGTTGGCGCACCATTCTGTCAAAACGCGAGAATTTCAGGGCAGCGTTTAGAAACTTTGATTTCAACAAGATAGCAGAATTTTCTGATGCAGATATCAATCGACTTCTGGACGATAAAGGCATCGTGCGACACCGCGGCAAGATTGAAGCCGTGATCAACAACGCCCGCCGCGTGCAGGACCTAATCGCTGACGAGGGATCATTGGCCGCTTATGTCTGGAGGTACGAGCCTACGGCGCCACCCGCCCCGCAAAGCGCTTCCACATCGAAAGAATCCATCGCGATGTCGAAAGATCTGAAGAAACGCGGTTGGAAATTCGTAGGCCCCACCACGATCTTTGCCTTTATGCAGGCCATGGGGTTGATCAATGATCACGCCAACGGATGTTTCATGCGCGAAAAAGCGGCGCAATTACGCCGCGATTTCATCAAGCCCGAATAGATTACCCCGCGATCAGATCGAGGCGCGGTAGATATTGTCGATATTCCCGCCGAGCGCTGCGTTGAATTCTGCGTCAGATTGCTGTTTGGACAGCCCTTCGGTCAGTGCGCGCGAAAACGACGCGATCATCTTGCTGTTTTGGCCAAGCAGGTCGCAGGCCTGCTCGGTCGAGTATCCGCCGGAAAGCGCCACAACACGCAGGACGCGCGGGTGATCCGCCACCTCATCATACAGGTTGGCCTGGCTGGGTATGGTCAGCTTCAGCATCACTTCCTGACCCTCGACCAATTGATCCAGGTTCTTCAGAATTTCTGATTTCAGAATGTCCTCAGCCTCGGCCTTGGTTTCCGAGTGGATGTTTACCTCAGGCTCGACAATTGGGACCATTCCCGCATCAGTGACCACGCGTGCGACCTGGAACTGCTGCGCGACAACGTCGGCAATGCCCTGAGCATTGGCTTCGTGGATAACTGAACGTTCCTTGGTGCCAAAAACACCATCTGCCTTGGCCAACGTCTCAGCCAGCCCCGGAATTGGCTTCATCATCTGAACACCGTTTGCCTCATCCTCAAGCCCTTTGTCGATTTTCAGAAATGGCACGATACCTTTTTCGGACCACAGGTAATCCGCGACCTTCTTGCCGTCGATTTCTTCGCCCAAGGTCCGTTCGAACAGGATCGCACCAATCACTTTATCCTTGGTGAAATCGTCAGCCAGAATGATCCGCGCGCGCATCTTCTGAATCTCGCCGAACATCTCTTCGTCTGATCCGTAGTCCGATGCTTCAACGCCGTACAAAGCCAGCGCTTTCGGGGTTGAACCGCCGCTTTGGTCCAGTGCTGCGATAAATCCTGCGCCTTCGGACATCTGCGCGCGCTGTTCTGCTTTCGACATAACTCAATCCCGTTCAATATGATTCCGCATTTTCAATCCGCATACAGCATGCCGAAGAGCGATGGTAGTTTGTTAGCGCTCAACCAAGCGCAACCAAATTCCGTCTTTCGATCTGACGGTCAAATGCGCGACCGGTACCGGCGTTTCGTCTGGTATTGTTTCGAATCGGTAACGACGCAAGAGCATCGATAAGATCAAAGGACCTTCTACCATCGCGAACCCTGCGCCCGTGCAGACCCGGGGGCCAGCCGAAAAGGGAATATAGGCCTCGCGCTGGCATTTCTTTCCGTTTTCCGTCGTCCATCGCGTGGGGTCGAAATCGTCCGGCCGGTCCCAAAGCCTTTCGTGCCGATGCAAGTGCCAGGGGCTTACAACGATCTGAGAACCCTGCGAAATATCCCGATCACGGAAGCGTTCAGGACATGTCGCCTCGCGCACCATCATTGGAACTGGTGGATACAGGCGCAAAGCTTCACGAAACACATCGCGGCTAAGTTTCAATTGGGACATGGTAGAAAACTTGGGCATGTCCAGAGCTTTCGCTTCCTCAGCCAGCTTTTCCTGCCAGTCCGGATGCATCGCCATCAGGTAGAGCGTCCAAGCCAGTGCAGACGCGCTGGTTTCATGCCCCGCCAAAAAGAAGATGGCGACCTGATCGACCATTTCCTGCGCATCAAACCGGTCTCCGGTTTCCGGGTCTGTTGTCGTCATTATCTTGGTGGCCAGATCATCGGGGGCCGACCCGTTTTCGATTGCTATAGCGCGTTCATCCGTCAATCGGCTGATCAGATCCCGAATCTCGCTGGCGGTTTGGCGAGTTTTGCGAGAATGAAATCGGGGCATCCAGCTTGGAACCGGAACGAATGCGGCCAGGTTCAGCAAGGGCTGTTCGCGCTGATAGATTCTGAATTTATCGAAGACCTGCGCAGCAACCTCATGTTCGATGGGAACCGAAAACAGGGTGCGGAAAATCACATCCGCCGCGACATGGCTTGTGATTTCTTCACATTCCACCTTCTGCCCAACCCTGCCAGAAAGCCGATCCGCACAAGCCTGCGCCGCATTTAACATCGCGGGAAACGTATCTTTCAAACGTCCGCCTTCAAAGGCGGGATCAATGATCCTGCGCTGCCGTTTCCAGACTTCGCCATTGGTCAGGAACACGGACCGGCCCAATAAGGGGCGTAAGCCTTCGCTGATGCGATTTGATTTTGGAAACGCATCCGGGCGCTCTTTCAGAACTGCGCGGATCAGATTGGGTTGGTTGACCATATACGAGCGAAAGAACGGCGTTCGGAATTCAGCCATCCACGCTCGATATAGACGCTGGGGCTGAGCAGACAGCAAGTCTTGACGAAACAGACGCAGATACCGCCACAGCGAGACTTTATCCGGTCGTGCTTCGGGCTTTGGGGGCGTCATGCTTCCACCGCAATGTATTTCGAAACCGCCCGTTCAATGCGCGACCGAGATGGCGCGCGCCCTTCAAACCGCTGCTTCAATGTTTCAGGACCTGCGGTGATGCGGAAATAGTCATAAAGTCCAGGTTGATCGAACGCACAAAGATATTGAAAGTGCAGGCGAAAAAAGCGCCAACGCAATTGCTGCCATCGCGCGGGGGACAGTGTTTGGGTGAAGGCCGCAGAAAGAACCAGCGGCCCGCACTTTTTGGGGCCAGCGACGCCGCTGACCGCGACCGGATCGCACAACGCAAACGCGCAGCCATCCCCCGGTGCAGAGACATCGATCCAAGTCATATCCGCGCGTTCGGATAGATATTTAAGATCAGCGCGAAGCGTGTGTGCCTGCGGTAGAAACGAAACCATTGGCACCACCTGTCCCAAGGTCAGAAAGGATACGACTGTCTTATCCAGTACACCGCCCCGTCGTCGTAAAACATCTGCCAACACTGACACACCAAGATGGGCGCCAGAGCTGTGACCTACGACCAGCACCTCATCGGTGTCTGTGTCCAGCGTCTCGGTGATCAGGTCAGAAAACTCCCGCAGCCTCGATTGCAGATCTTGCGAATACGCGCCGTATAGCTTCGCCGAGTGGGCATAGTCATGCATAAGGTAATAAGCGAACAGACGATTATCGATCTTTCGGAACCATTGCATCAGAGCATAGATTGCTCCGGCAGCAGGTACCAAAGACCACCACCCAACGAGTGGTTTCAATACAGCGACTAAACCCCAAGCAATCAACAACGATGCCAAAAGCTGCAGCAGCAGCATTGCCACCGGGTATAGCGCCGCAATTACGGGCCCCTTGCGCAGCTGCATCAGCCGCCAAAGCGTACCGGTCGAGATATATATCCAGGCGGTTCTCGCCAGTTGCAGATAGGTTGCCGGTATCGATTGAGCCATGCTGTCACGCACGATATCCGACCAGACCAGAACCTGAACATCTGCATCAACAGGACTGCCGTCCTGCTGAGAAGTCACCTGCCAGCCGTAGGGACCTTCGCCCGTCCTAGCGCTAATATCGATCTGGTATCCCGATATCTCAGCCTGGGCGCCCCCCTCTTTGCGGTAGAGCTCTCGATATCGGCGCGGATGAATCGGGTCGTAGCCGGGAATGTAAAACACCCGGCGTTTGCGCACCTGCGGATTGGATTGCTGACTGCTCATTACCCGGCCCTCTGCGCCAAAGATTAGCGCAGCGTTGACGCCAAGGTAAGACCTGGCGTCTATCCATCCGTGTTTAAAGCCAGAGGGTTAACCGAGGTTTGCCAAAGCCGGAAATGTTTCCAGCAGCCACCAGCTGAATTCGGTGAACAAACCGGTGACAAGCATGATGCCGACAAAAAGCAGCAGCCCGCCCATCACCTTCTCGATTGTGCCCATATGCGGTTTGATGCGGTTCATAACCGCCATCGAGCGGTTCAGGAACATCGCAGCCAGCAAGAATGGAATGCCCAGGCCTGCCGCATATACGCCAAGCAATACGGTGCCACGCGTGACTGATGCTTCGGAGGCGGCCAGCGACAAGATTGCACCTAATTGTGGGCCGATACACGGCGTCCAACCGAAGGCGAAGGCCAGTCCCAGAATATATGCCCCGAACACAGATCCGCTGGAGTCACCCGTATCAACGCGTGCCTCACGATCCAACAAAGGAATACGGAACACGTTCAGAAAGTGCAGGCCAAAGACAATGACGACAGCGCCCGAGAGTTTGGCGAAAAGCACCTGATTCTGAAGTACAAACGCCCCAAAGACCGAGGCTGTGAAGCCTAGCAGCAGGAACACTGTCGATAGACCCAAAACAAAAAACAGTGCCGCCAAGGTCGCCTTGCGCCGCGCGCGCGCCTCATCCTGCATCTCGTTGATAGTCACACCGCTCATATACGCGAGGTACGGTGGCACAATCGGCAGCACGCAGGGAGACAGAAAACTTATCAACCCGCCCAGCATGGCGATAAACATGGCAGGCAGAAGGCCCGCGTCTATGATCTCAATTCCGAACATGACTCAGCACATATGGTATCGCGCGGGTTTCGTCACGAGGCCATTCGGTCACATCCTCGTGGTTGCGCGCTGGACAGTATCGCTCGTTAGAAATATCTCAGCCCCATGACCAATGAGATTGAAACACTGGATGCGTTGGGATTGTTGTGCCCCCTGCCTGTTTTGAAGGCTCGGAAGCGCCTGAAATCCTTGCCTGCGGGGGGTATGCTGCGCGTGCTGGCCGATGATCCAGCCGCGATTATCGACGTACCGCATTTCTGCACCGAATCTGGCCACACACTTGTCTCGCAAGAAACAGTGGATGGTCATCAGATATATGTGATCCAAAAATCGGCCTGAGGTTTCTTTGGAACGCACGCTAATGCAAAAAGGCGGGCCAGTTGGCCCGCCTTTTTCTTACTGTCCCAATGACCACCACCCTCGGCGCTTTGGCTTGGCCGGCGCGGGTTCGGGTTCGTCCGCCACTGCCTCCAAGACCGGCTCTGGGGTGGCAGCCTCAATGACTTCGGGTTCTGCTGCCACGGTCGATTCTTCGGCAACCGGTTCAGGCGCTTCAGCAGGTTCCTCTGGCACTTCTTTGGCGACTTCAGAAGCCGACGTTGCTTCGGCGATCTCAAGCTCTGATGGTGCATCAGCACTATCGGGCTCAGCGGCTGGTTCGATGCTTTCAGACTCATCGGCTGGCTCTTGCTGTTCAGCCTCGGCGGCCTCAGCATTGACCGGCTCTTTCTGCGGATCGGAGTTCGCATTATCCGCTTCGGTCTGCGTCTCGCTTGCTTCGACTGTGGCCTCAGTATCCTTTTTGCGTCGACGCGGTGCCCGGCGCTTTTTGGGTTTGGCCGCTTTCTCAGCATCTTCCTCAGCAACAGGCTCAGCCTCGGTCTGCTTGGCCTCGACGCTCTCAGCTTCGTTGCTCGAGTCGGTTACACTGTCTGCGTCAGACTCGTCTGCATTGCCATCCGGCGCGTCACCATTGCCCGAACTCTTCTTGCGCCGGCGCCGACGCCGTTTACGCTTGGGCTTAGTCTCTTCCTCGGTCTGAACCGCAGTTTCTTCTTCGTTTTCGTCCTCATCCGTGGCGTCGACCATATCCATCAGCGACGCATCAACCGATACCACCGGCGCAGTTGCTTCAGGAACAACGCGGCTAGCGGTCTTGAACTTCTCCATCGAGAAGTCGGGGCTGACCAAATGAACGTCCCCTTCGATCCGAACCGACAAACCATACCGCGCTTCGATCTGCGCGATGTGTTCGCGTTTCTGGTTCATCAGGAAGTTGGCGATGCTAACCGGGCAACGCACCAATACCTCACGCGAACGGCGGCGAGTGCCTTCCTCTTCAATCTGGCGAAGGATTGACAGTGCCATATTGTCGTCCGACCGGATCAGGCCGGTACCATGGCAAGACGGGCATGGCTGGGTCGTCGCCTCAAGCATTCCAGGACGCAGACGCTGACGGCTCATTTCGAGCAGTCCAAAGCCCGAAATCCGGCCCACCTGAATACGGGCACGATCCGTTTTCAGCTTGTCCTTCAGTCGCTTCTCAACGGCCGAGTTGTTTTTGCGCTCGTCCATATCGATGAAATCGATCACGATCAGACCGGCCAGATCGCGCAGACGCAATTGGCGCGCCACTTCTTCGGCGGCCTCCAGATTGGTCTTCAACGCGGTTTCCTCGATCGAACCTTCTTTGGTCGCCCGACCCGAGTTCACATCGATCGCCACCAGCGCTTCGGTCACCCCGATCACGATATAGCCACCGGATTTCAGCTGAACCGTCGGGTTGAACATCCCGGCCAGATAGCTTTCCACCTGATATCGCGCGAATAGCGGCAGCGCGTCTTCGTATCGCTTCACGTTCTTGGCGTGCGACGGCATGATCATCTTCATGAAGTCTTTGGCGATGCGATACCCGCCCTCGCCTTCAACCAGAACCTCATCGATGTCGCGATTATACAAGTCGCGGATCGAGCGTTTGATTAGGTCGCCTTCTTCATAAATTTTCGCAGGCGCAATGGATTGCAACGTCAGCTCGCGGATCTGCTCCCACAGTCGTTGCAGGTATTCATAGTCGCGCTTGATCTCTGATTTTGTCCGTTTGGCTCCGGCCGTGCGCACGATCAGACCCGCGCCCGTGGGCACGTCGATTTCAGCGGCAATGTCTTTCAGTTTCTTCCGGTCAGCGGCATTGGTGATCTTGCGGCTAATTCCGCCGCCCCGTGCGGTATTGGGCATCAGTACGCAGTACCGACCCGCCAAAGACAGATACGTGGTAAGTGCCGCACCCTTGTTGCCGCGCTCTTCCTTGACCACCTGCACCAGCAGGACCTGACGCACCTTGATAACTTCCTGAATCTTGTAGCGGCGCGGGCGTGGCTTGCGCGGAGGACGGATATCCTCGCTATCGTCTTCGTCTGCGACCGACTCGATGGTATCGTCTTTCGAAGCCGCGTCAGCGCTTTTGCTTTCTGTCTCGCCATCCGCCTCGGGCTCGTCACCAGAAGCTTCCGCCTCTTCTTCGTCAGACTTGGCTTCGACCTCATCCGAAGGTTCTTCTTGGTCGGTATCAGTTGCTTCGACAGGCGCGTCTTCCGCTACCTCAGCAGTCTCTTCTGGCGCTTCCGCCTGCTGATCTACATCTTCGGACTTAGCTTCTTCGGTCGGAGCTTCTTCAGCAACAGGCTCGGCGGCATCCTCTGGCTCTTCCACCGGCGTCTCGGCAACGATTTCCATCGGAGACGTCCCTTCGGGCACCTCCGTCTCTTCACCGTCATCCAGATCGATGGTTTCCATTCCGGTCGGCTCTGAGGAAACCTCCAGCGTCTCAACCGGATCGTCCGTCTTGACGTCAGCGGCCTTCGAGCGCGAACGCGACCGGCGCTTCTTGGGCTTTGTTTCCTCGGCCTCATCCCGCGCCTTCATCGCCTCGGCATAGGCGCGCTCTTCCTCCATCAGCGCCTCACGGTCGGCGACGGGGATCTGGTAATAGTCGGGATGTATTTCAGAAAACGCCAGAAACCCGTGCCGGTTCCCGCCGTAGTCCACAAATGCCGCCTGTAGCGACGGCTCAACCCGTGTTACTTTTGCAAGATAGATGTTGCCAGCAAGCTGGCGTTTGTTTTCGGATTCAAAGTCAAATTCCTCAACCTTGTTTCCGTCGACCACCACAACGCGGGTTTCCTCCGCGTGGGTGGCATCGATAAGCATTTTCTTAGCCATGTGTCCTTGGTGCACCGCGCCAAACGCGTTGTCCTGACCCGTCCAGGCGGACAGGCGCTTTTGGGGAGGTGTCTTGTACGGGCGATATCGGACGGCGCGCGGCAGGGTCTGGCGCTTTGGCCCCCTGCCCGTATACTCAATCGTTGCGCGCGCGTCATCGCGGTTCTTCTCCGACAGGCGCGTCTAAATGCGGCCCGCCCATTTATTCCTTTCACCCGCATAGACGGGTTCAGGCGTTCATCTGCCCCATTGGGGCATAATCGGTCTGCCGCGCCGCGCGGGATCTATCCTCACCATCAGCTCAGCAGCGAAACTCAAAACACGGAGCTTGCAGGCACAAAATACCCGGCCCGTTCGATCACAATAAAAGCAGTCCTGTGGAAAAGACAATGGGCAAACTGCATCGCGACCCAAGAACGCGCCGAAGAGTCCCTTCATCTGTTCAGAAATATCCAGGGGTTGAATTGAACCGCAGGCTCAAGAGGGGGCCAGCCCCCTCCTCCGCTTTCACAGGTAATCCGAACGCTGCAACCCGTACTTCGCCATCTTTTCGTTCAGTGTCCGGCGTGGCAGGCAGAGTTCTTCCATCACCGAGGCGATCGATCCCTTGTGACGGCGCATCGTATTGTCGATCAGCATCCGCTCGAAGGCTTCAACATATTCCTTCAGCGGCTTGCCTTCAGTTGTCATCACAGGCTGCATCTCTTCGTGATCCGACATCAGCAGCGAAGCAATTGTCCCCGACCCGCGCCGCGACTGCAGCACCGCACGCTCAGCAATGTTGATCAACTGCCTCACATTCCCGGGCCACGGGGCCTGAAGCAGCTGAGCCGCTTCCTGCGCACTGACCTGAGGCGCGTCGCAGCCATATTCCTCTGCGAACTGTTCGCTCAGACGGGTGAACAGCGTCAGGATGTCCTCACCCCGCTGTCGCAGCGGAGGCATGGTGATGCGCAGCGCCGCCAACCGATAGAACAGATCGGGACGCAATACATCTTCTGAGGTTTTGCCCGCTTCCTGCAGGTTCGAAATCGCAACGATCCGCGTTTCCGCAGGGGTGCCCTGCTCATTCATAACGCTCAAGAGACGGGCCTGCAGCGTATCACTCAGGGCTTCGACATCCTCGAGAACCAGCGTACCGCCGCGGGCCTCTTCGATGGCGGGCAACTGCGTGTCCTCGGGCAACATCGGGCCAAACAGGCGTTTCGACAGCGCTTCTTCCTCAAGTGCTGCGCAAGAAACCAGGACGAATTTCTTACCCGCCCGGCTACCAACCGCGTGCAATGCATGCGCCACCAAAGTCTTTCCGGTTCCGGTTTCCCCATCGATCAGGACATGACCATCCGCCTGCCCCAGATCCAGAATATCTTCACGCAACCGCTCCATGACGGGGCTGGCACCGATCAGCTTGTTCATGATCTGCGTACCGCCAGACAGCTCACGCCGCAGGGCTCGGTTGTCGAGCGTCAGACGACGCGCATTGCTGGCGCGTTTGGCCAGTTCGGACATGCGATCGGGGTTAAACGGCTTTTCAAGGAAATCGAACGCCCCGACACGCATCGCCTCTACGGCCATTGGCACGTCGCCATGTCCCGTGATCATGATCACCGGAAGCGTGCTATCGGCCCCCATCAGCTTTTTCAGCAGTTGAATGCCATCCATTCCAGGCATCTTGATGTCAGAAATCACGATCCCGGGGTATTCTGGCCCCAAGACCTTGAGCGCATCCTCGGCGCTTGAAAAGGTTTCGGTGTCGTACCCCGACAAAGCCAGCCACTGGCTGATCGACTGGCGCATGTCCTGTTCATCATCCACGATGGCGATTTTCATGGCCTGTGCCATAGTCACTTCCTCTATTCCGCGGCCTCAAGGCCGTCGCTTCCCAATATGGGCAATTGCATCTCAAACACCGCGCCACCCTGTTGGCCGTTGCGCGCGGTCAGCCGTCCGCCATGGTCGTTCACGATCCCGGACGAGATGGCAAGCCCCAGACCAACGCCGTCCCCCGGGCGTTTGGTCGTATAAAACGGCTCGAACAGGTTTTCGATATCCTCGATCCCGTGGCCATTGTCCCGCACGGTCAGTACCGCAGTTTCACCTGCAGCGAGAATGATCTCGACATCCGGCTCATCCACAGACTTGGTCGCATCCAGCGCATTGCGCAAGAGATTGACCATAACCTGTTCGATCCGCATCCGATCACCCATCACTATAACAGGTTCTTCGGGCAAAATCTGGGTTATCTTCACATGCCGCTGACGCAGCTGCGGTTCCATCATCGACAGGGACGAGGCCAGCGCTTCGCCAAGATTTACTGGCGAAAACGCATCTGCACCTTTGCGCGCATAGGATTTGAGCTGGCGCGTGATCGCTCCCATCCGCTCGATCAATCCGTCGATCCGCCCAAAGCTGGCTAACGCCTCTTCGGGTCGGTTTCGACGCAAAAGCAGACGCGCGCCGGCCAGATAAGTTTTCATCGCAGCCAGAGGTTGATTTAACTCGTGACTGACTGCCGCAGACATCTCTCCAAGTGCTGCCAGTTTTGAGCTCTGGGCAAGGGTTTGTTCGGCAACTTCCAGCGTCTTTTCAACACGTTCACGCTCAGCGATTTCCCGCTGCAGCCTTACGTTCAATGCGCGAAGCTCCGCCGACTCGCGCTGGAACAAGGTCATGCGCAACGTTGCTCTGCGGCTGAGCGCATAGAAGGTCAGCGCCAGAAGAATCGCAAATGCCATGATCTCAAGCGCCAGAACGCTGTTCACCCGCTCGCGGATCGATGAATAGGTGGTGAACGAAGTCATTTGCCAGCCCCGGAACGGAATGCGGGTCTCCATCCGCATCACAGCCTCGCCCTGAAGATAGGCATCGGGGGGCAAAGCGCTCCAATCGGTTGTGGCCCGGATTGCGCGCTGGATCGCGTTCTGAGGGGGTTGGCGCAACATGGCACCGCTTTCATCCAGACCTCGCCACTGAGGCTCGGTCGAGAGGATGATCGTACCAGTGCTGTCTGTGACCATCACCGCGTCAGAAATACCAGCCCAGGCGCGTTCAAATTTCTGCAAATCAACTTCGACTACGATCACGCCAAGAATCTCTGCATTCGCCTCGATTCGCCGCGAGTACACAAAGCTGTAACCGCCGGACTCACGTGGAATAACCGAGAATATAGTGGCATTCGACCGGATAGCATCGATGAAGTAAGGCGAGTTCCGGTGGCTTTCCTGCAACCGGTTCCGGTCGGTTGCAGCACGTGTCAGGCCATCCCCATCCAGCAAAACCAGCGAGGCCGCCCCGATTTCTTCAACGAAAGAGATCAGGCGCTGGCTCGACAGCGTGTAATCGCTGGATTGCAGGGCCGAAATCAGGGTGGGGTCACGGGCAAGCAACTGCGGCACTATGGCGTTGCGTCGCAACTCACTCAGCAGGTTGCCGGAATACAAGGCTAACCGCAGTTCGGCGCGGTTTTTGGTCGATTCGGTGAAGCGACTGGTTAGCAGACTGTTGGTGATCCACACTGTGGCGACAGTAGCAAGCAGCAACAAAAACACGGCAAGACGCAGCCGCCAGCCCATAGGCGCGCCGCGAAACCGGTTCAGAAACCCTTTGCTGTCTGCTTGATCTTCCGCGCTCATGTACTGACGCTACGCGTCCCGACTGATGACCTCAAGTCACGCGGGCGTCAGCACCCCGGCCAATGCGCGGAAGAGCGCCGTCCCGTCGGTGCCTCCGTGGCCTGAATCCGCCGCCCGTTCTGGGTGGGGCATCATACCTAACACGCGCCGGTTGTGCGATAAAATCCCTGCAATATCGTCGCGCGAACCATTGGGATTTTCGGCATATGTGAACGCAATGCGATCCTGATCTTTCAACTCGGCCAAGGTCTCATCGTCTGCGAAATAATTGCCATCGTGATGCGCAATCGGGATATCGATCACATCCCCGGCATTGTACCCTTCAGTAAAGGCGCTATCGCTGGTTTCGACCTTCAGTCCGATCGTTTTGCAGATGTATTTCAGACCGGCGTTGCGCAACAGCGCGCCAGGCAGAATTCCGGTTTCGGTCAGAACCTGAAAACCGTTGCAGATACCGACGGCATAGCCACCACGCTCGGTATGCGCGGCCAGCGCTTTGCAAATGGGCGACTGGGCCGCAATCGCGCCGCAGCGCAGATAGTCGCCGTAAGAAAACCCACCCGGCACACCGACGATATCTATACCCTCGGGCAGCGCGGCATCCTTGTGCCAGACCATATCGACGGAAAAACCGGCCTGCTCGAAGGCGACGGCAAGGTCCCGATCACAGTTGGAACCAGGAAAAACGATGACGGCTGCGCGCATGGCGGACCCTCCTAGGTCGGAAAACTCAGAGCAGTTCGATCTCGAAGCGTTCGATGACCGTGTTGGCCAACAGCTTTTCGCACATCTTGGTTACGTCCGCCTCGGTCGCGCCGTCTGCCAGTTCCAGATCGATCACCTTGCCCTGACGGACACCTTCGACCTGATCAAAGCCCATCGCACCCAATGCGTGACGCACAGCCTCGCCCTGCGGGTCCAGAACCCCGTTCTTGAGCATCACATGCACACGTGCTTTCATTTTCGAGAACTCCACTGATGGACCGCGCATCGATCCGTTTCGTTGGGCGCGGGATACCCCGCTTGGGCTTGTCGGACAACCCTGTCGATATGAGACAGGATCAGTTGATCAGCGTTGGTTTTGTGACATTGCTTTTAGGCAGAACGCCAAGACGGCGGGCGACCTCAGAATATGCATCAGTCAGACTACCCAGATCACGGCGGAACACATCCTTGTCCAGCTTCTGACCGGTTTCGATATCCCATAGACGGCAGCTATCGGGGCTGATTTCGTCCGCAATGATCAGTCGTTGGAAATCGCCTTCGAACACACGCCCGATCTCGATTTTGAAATCGACCAGACGAATACCAACCGCCAGCATCACGCCGCTCATGAAATCATTAACGCGCAGTGCAAGGCTCAGGATATCGTCCATATCCTGCTGGCTCGCCCAGCCGAATGCCGCAATGTGCTCTTCGGTCACCAACGGATCACCCAGCGCATCGTCCTTGTAGCAGTATTCAACAATCGGGCGCGGCAGTTGAGTACCCTCGGCGATACCGAGGCGTTTGGACATCGATCCGGCGGCATAGTTGCGGACGATCACTTCCAGTGGAATGATCTCACAATTCCGCACAAGTTGCTCCCGCATGTTCAGACGGCGAATAAAGTGCGTCGGAACTCCGATCTGGGCCAGACCGGTCATGAAGAATTCGCTCAACCGGTTGTTCAGAACGCCCTTTCCATCGATCACGTCTTTCTTCTCGGCGTTGAAAGCTGTGGCGTCATCCTTGAAGTACTGCACGATGGTGCCCGGCTCGGGACCTTCATACAGGATCTTGGCTTTACCTTCGTAAATCTTCTTGCGACGCGCCATGAGCGACCTTTCCAGTCTGGGGAAAGGGAATGAGTCCCTTCACGTTGGCGCCCTCATAGTGCAAGCCCCGCTTTCCCGCAAGTTCGCAACCCCGAGAGGCTTTGACGCAGCGCAAATACCTTGCGCACAGGGCGTCGTATAGTCATATCATCAGAAAAGAACATCTAACCCAAGAGGTCCCCAACCAATGACCACATTCGACGAACGTGAAGCCGCGTTTGAAAACAAATTCGCTCATGACGAAAAGATGCAGTTCATCGCTCGGATGCGCCGCAACCGATTTATGGCTGTATGGGCCTCGGCGCTGAAAGGCGAGACTGTGGAACAGGCGCGTAAATACGGGCAGGAACTGGTCCACACGGACCTGCAAAATGTCAGCGAAGACGATGTTGTCGAGGCGGTCAAAGGATACCTCGGTGATCTCGCCGATGAGGCTAAAATCCGCGAGAAGATGGTCGAACTTCTGGTCGAAGCCAAAGAGCAGGTGATGGCAGAAGCCGAGTCCTGATGCCTGAGCTGCAAAACTCATGATCTTCATGAGTTTTATGAATTTGATTTGACGCCCCGGTCGTGAGACACGGGGCGTCTCATATTTTGACGGGCTGTGGCCCCAATTTTGGAATACTCCAATGACAAACGCGCTCAGCAACCTTCTGGAAACCGTAGACGTCATTCTGGCGGATGGCGCAACCGGGACGAACCTGTTCAACATGGGCCTGCAATCAGGCGATGCGCCGGAATTGTGGAACGTCGATGCGCCTGACAAGATTCGTGCTCTGTATCAGGGCTCGGTCGATGCCGGCAGTGATCTGTTTTTGACAAACACATTTGGTGGAACAGCCGCGCGTTTGAAGTTACACGACGCCCAGAACCGCGTGGCCGAGCTGAACCGTACTGGCGCTGAACTGGGTCGCGAAGTCGCTGACAAGGCAGGTCGCCCGATCATCGTGGCCGGCTCTGTTGGCCCGACCGGCGAGATCATGGAACCTGTCGGCAGCCTTTCGCACGCCGAAGCCGTCGAGATGTTTCATGAACAGGCTGAAGCGCTAAAGGCTGGAGGCGCAGATGTTCTGTGGCTTGAGACCATAAGCGCGCCGGAAGAATTCCGGGCTGCAGCAGAAGCGTTCGCTCTGGCAGATATGCCGTGGTGCGGCACCATGAGTTTTGACACGGCTGGCCGCACAATGATGGGTGTTACATCTTCTGATCTGGCAATGATCGTGGAAACTCTGCCCAATCCTCCGGTTGCGTTCGGGGCGAATTGCGGCACTGGTGCCTCGGATATACTGCGGACGGTGCTTGGGTTCGCTGCCCAAGGAAACGAACGTCCACTGATTTCCAAGGGCAACGCAGGGATCCCGAAATATGTGGACGGTCATATCCATTATGACGGAACGCCTGAACTGATGGGCCAGTACGCCGCCATGGCGCGCGATGCAGGTGCAACGATCATTGGCGGTTGCTGTGGCACTATGCCTGCGCATTTGCGCAAAATGCGCGAGGCGTTAGACAACGGCCCGCGCGGCGAGCGCCCGACCCTGGATCAGATCGTATCGGCGCTTGGTCCGTTTACCTCAGCCTCAGATGGCACTGGGGACGAGGCCGTTCCAGAACGGCGCACTCGTCGCCGCCGCCGGGCCTGATTGAATGATCAGCGCCCTTCGAATTTCGCAGGGCGCTTTTCCAGAAAGGCTACGACGCCTTCGGCAAAGTCTCGGGTACGTCCGCATTCGCCCTGCAGGTGGGCTTCGGCTGCAAGTTGCTGAGGTAATGTTCTATCGTAAGTTCCCCGGATCGCTTGTTTGATCGCGCGAAACCCAGAGGTTGGGCCATTCGCCAAATACGCAGCTCTCTTGCGCCAATGAGCGTCGAACTCATCATCCGCGACCGCTTCCCAGATCAATCCCCATTCATCCGCCTGGCGCGCGCTGATCTTGTCTGCAAACAACGCTGCACCCATCGCTTTGGCAAACCCCATCTGACGCGGCATGAACCAGGTGCCGCCTGCATCGGGCAGCAGACCGATCCGAGCGAAAGCTTGCAGGAAATAGGCACTCTCGGTTGCTATCACCACATCGGCACAAAGTGCCAGGTTAGCCCCTGCCCCCGCTGCTGGCCCGTTAACTGCCGCTATAGTTGGCACGGGGCAATCATAGACAGCCTCAAGCATCGGTTCATATTCGTCCCGAAGCGCGCGTTCGAGGTCGATCTTTCCTGTGCTCGACGCGTCGCCAAGATCTTGCCCCGAACAAAAGGCAGGTCCAGCACCGGTCAGGACGATCGCGCGAGCGTGTTGCGTGGCATCTTTCATTGCGTAGGTGATCTCGGCCCGCATCTGCGTCGTCAACGCATTCATCTTATCCGGCCGGTTCAATGTCAAAACCGCCAAATTATCAGTAATGTCCAGAAGGACCGCTTCGTATTCCATGCAAAACCTCAGCTGCGCAGCGTTCTGCAAAACACTGACGCAAATGCGGAAAAAGGAAAAGAAGAACCGCGCGTCAGTCTTCCAGAATTCGGCGCAGACGCTCTTGTTCTTCCTCACTAAGGCCTTCTGAATGCGCTACTTCCTGATGCTGCGCACGCTTGCGCAAAAAGTTCCACCCCATGCCGGCCGCTATCAGCAGCATGACAGGAGCCGACAGCCATAACAACAGATTGGCGCCGGTCGCGGTAGGTTTCAGCAGCACATATTCGCCATAGCGATCAACGATGAAGTCCACAACTTCTTGATCAGTATCCCCCGCAACCAGACGTTCTCGCACCAAGATACGCAGATCACGCGCAAGTTCAGCATTGCTTTCGTCAATGCTTTCGTTCCGGCACACCAAGCAGCGCAGACCGGTACTGATATCCCGTGCTCGTGTCTCGAGCGCCGGGTCGTCAAGCACTTCATCCGGCTGAATAGCCATGATGGGGGATGCAATCAGCAGAAGGATAACAAGCAGGCGCTTCATTCGGCAGGAACCCCGCTTGCAGGCGTTTTCCGTGCACCGGCTGCTACACGGAAACGGCGATCCGACAGGCTGAGCACACCGCCCAGAGCCATGAGGATACATCCGCCCCAAATCCAGTTGGCCAGAGGTTTGATATAGGTTCGCATCACCCAGCCGCCATCAGCTTGTTGATCCCCGATCACAACATATAGATCGCGCAGAAAGCGGTAGTCGATTGCAGCCTCAGTTGTCGGCATCCGTGCCACAGGGTAGTCGCGCTTTTCCGGGTTAAGGGTCGCGATATAGCGCCCGTCCTTCTCAACAAGCACATCCGCCATGGTTGAGAAATAGTTCGGCCCCTGTACCTGACGCACATCTTGCAACGTCAACGTAAACTGCCCCACTTCAAAAGGCTGACCCGGTTGAGCGACACGAATATCCTCTACTTCCCAAGCGGTTAGGCCTGCGATGGCAAACATGGTGACGCCCAAACCACTATGGGCCACCGCCTTACCCCAGTCTGCGCCGGGCAGTCGAAATAGGCGTCCAAAACTACCTTTGCGGCCAGTGCGGCTCCAAAGATCGACGATGGCGCCGAAGGTGATCCACGCCCCCAGGAACAAGCCCACGGGTCCCAATGCGCTGCGTCCGGTCTGCATCACCCAGACCAGTATCGCGATCGTGACCGCCAGTACAAATGCATAGCGCAAAGACCATGCCGCCCGGCTTAGCTTGCCCCGCTTCCACGGCAGCATTGCGCCGACGGGAAGAACGATTCCGAGTGCGACCATGAATGGTGTAAATGCAGCATTGAAGAACGGCGCGCCCACCGAGAGTTTTCTATCGAACGCCATCTCGGCCACCATTGGCCACATTGTGCCAAAGAATACGACAAAGCAGCTAACTGCCAACAAGATGTTGTTCAGAACCAAAGCACTTTCGCGGCTGACCATTCCGAAGACACCCTTCGCCTCCATCGCCTGCGCGCGTGCAGCAAACAGGGTCAACGCACCGCCGGTAAAGATGATCAGGATGAACAGGATAAACACCCCACGCTCAGGATCATTGGCAAAAGCATGGACAGAAGTCAGCAGCCCCGATCTCACGATAAAGGTCCCGATCAGAGAAAACCCAAACGCGATAATCGCAAGCAAGATCGTCCAGCTTTTCAACGCCTCGCGTTTTTCCACCACGATGGAGGAATGCAATAGAGCGGCCGCCAGTAGCCAAGGCATAAAGCTGGCGTTCTCAACAGGATCCCAGAACCAGAACCCGCCCCAGCCCAATTCGTAGTAGGCCCACCAGGATCCAAGCGCGATACCGATCGTCAGGAAGACCCAAGCCGCCAATGTCCAAGGCCGTACCCAACGCCCCCAAGCCGCGTCCACCCGGCCCTCGATCAATGCAGCAACGGCAAAACTGAACGCCATGCTGAGGCCGACATAGCCCAGATACAGGAATGGCGGATGGAAGGCCAAACCGGGGTCCTGCAGCAGCGGGTTCAGGTCCCGTCCATCGAACGGAGGAACAGGCAGTCGGTCAAACGGGTTCGATGTGAAGAGGATAAAGGCATAGAAAGCCACTCCGATCGCGGCCTGAACGGCCAGCACCCGCGCCTTTAAGGTCGGAGGCAAGCCAGCGCCGAATATGGCGGCCATCGCGCCGAATATCGCTACAATCAGGACCCATAACAGCATCGAACCTTCATGGTTTCCCCAGGTCCCGGTAATCTTGTAGAGCATCGGTTTTGCCGAATGGCTATTCTCCACCACGATCCGTAACGAGAAGTCAGACGTGGTAAACGCCCAGACCAGCGCACCGAAGGAAAAGGCGGCCAAGATGAACTGCGTGATGGCGGCCGGTTCAGCGAAAACCATCCACCCGTTCCAACGGTTGGCAGCCCCGATCAACGGCACCACAGTTTGGACGATGGCAACGAGGAAGGCTAAGATAAGTGCGAAATGGCCGAGTTCTGTAATCATGGCCTGCTTATACTGCGGCACCGGTGCAAGTGCCATTCACATTCGCCTCGGATCACCGCACATAATGTCGCGCCTCAGGTCTTTCGTAGCCGCTTCCAGTCCTCCAATGCAGGGTTCGAATCCGGCTGGTTGACTGCTTCGGCCAACGATGCGTCCGAGCCAGTATCGGCGACACCCGGACTGTCATCGCGCAACCCGCGGATCGTTTCAAGATTTGCGATCACCTCAGGCGCCCTCAGCATTGTCGCGCTGATTTCTCTTTGAAAATCCTGCGCTTTGATCTGATGCCGCGCGCCAAAGTAAAACGACACGATCACCCCTAACAGCCACCACAGTGGCTCTGGCACCAGCGCAATTCCCTGCATACGTGCTGCGAACCACAGCGGATCGATCATGGCGGCCAGAAACAAACCCAATGTTCCCAAAGCCAGCGCCGGTCGCGGAAGGCGATTCAGCCCGTCCATGAACCGATCAAATCTGGTTTTGCTTGGGGCTTGGAATTCAGTGCCGAATTGCGCCATGGCCGCACTGCGCAGTTCGACAGAACGCTCGGCACCGCTTTCTACATTTTCGCGAAACACTTCCGCAGTTTCGCGAACCACATTGCGACCTCCGCCAAACAAGAGCGCCAACAAACCCGAGATCAAACCCATCCCGAAACCCTTTTCCGAAACGCGTCCTCGCTCAGATGATACTTGGGCGATAAAAACTCTTCCGCACGCTTGATCCATCCGCCTTTGCCGCCCGCGCGTGTTCTGGCATATTTACGAAGAGCCATCCGCCGGTCTGCTAAACGGAAGTAATAGTTTCGTCTTGCGACCCCATAGGCATCACGAAACACCAGAGGCTTTGGACTAGCCGCCTCCCGGCTCGCCTGCGCAGTCTGAGGGCCGATGACCCCGTCAACCGTAATGTCATACTCCATCTGCCGCAGCAGGTTCTGCAGGATTTTCACCGCTTGAGCTCCTGCATTGACGTACATGTCGAACACGGATGCCTGTACGGCTTCCGGCAGCACCTGAAGGCGTGGTTTCTCAAAATAGTGTTCCAGAAAAATATCGACGGCCTGCGCTTTGCTAAGCATGCGCACGTCTTGTTGCGTCACCGAACCATCTCGGTCCAGATCGAGACCCAATCGGCGCATGGTATGGATCGTCACCCCGTATTTCGTGGCACCGCCGGGATCATCGGGGTCATCCACAAAACCACCTTCCCGCGCCACGATCCCTTTTGCAATCTGCCGCACTGTCCGCATTGCCGCCCCCTCTGCCAAACTTTGGTAAACGGTCGGACAATTTCGTTAACACCACTGCAAAACAAAGGGCGCTGCCTACCTCTCGCACGCAACGCCCCGCTTCTTCTGTTTAGAATTTTTAGCGCCGATGGCATTCAGCGATGCTGCATTCAGCTATCGCCTGATTCCTGATAAACGCCTTGCTCTTTTAATGCGTCCACAACCTCTTTGGGCATGTAGGTTTCATCATGTTTCGCAAGGATTTCAGTGGCTTCAAAGACTCCGTTCACATAACTTCCGGTGCCCACCATACCCTGATTTTCCGAGAACAAATCAGGCAGAACACCGGTAAAAGCGACCTTTACGCTTTCACCGCCGTCGGTCACGACGAAGTGCACAGTCTCACCCTGCCCGCGAATGATCGAACCTTCTTCGACCAATCCACCTATACGGAACACCTCGGTCGGTTTCGGCGGTTCTGCAATCACCTGACTGGGTGAGCGGAAAAAGTTGATGCCATCACGCATCGCATATCCGATCAGACCCGTCGCCAGTATCAGGGCCGCAACAGCCACTAGAATGACTTGTACACGACGACGTTTCTTAAGCGTTTTCATACCGTCCTCACGGGAACAAGGGGGCCATCATCAGACCCAGGGTTTCATCCTCACCTAACATCAGGTTGGCGTTCTGCAAGGCTTGCCCACTGCTACCTTTTGTCAGGTTATCCAATGCTGCCACCACGATTGCACGGCGTTCGATCCGATCTCCAACGACACCGATATGGCAGAAGTTCGACCCCCGCACATGGTGGGTCGAGGGCGTCTCGCCAAATGGCAGCATCTCAATGAAGGGCTCGGCTTCATAGGCCGATTGAAGTGTCTCATACACGCTCTGCGGGTCACCCTTTACATAGGTTGTGGCCAGAATACCCCGGTTGGCTGGGATCAGGTGCGGTGTGAACTGCACATGCACCGTCCGTCCAGCCAGTTCCGTGAATTCCTGATCGAACTCGCCCAGATGCCGGTGCGTCCCGCCAACGGCATATGCGTTCGCCCCTTCACTGAGTTCTGCGTGCAATAGATTCTCTTTCAGCGCCCGACCTGCGCCCGAGACCGCGCATTTCAGGTCCAGAATAATGTCATCCAGATCAATCACACCCGCCGATATCAGCGGACGCAGCACATACTGACCCGTCGCGGCATTGCATCCGGTCCCGGCAACCAGCCGAGCGCCGCGGATTTCGTCACGGTAGAACTCGGTCAGACCATAAACCGCCTCTTCCTGATGCCCAAGCGCGGCATGTGAATTCCCATACCACTTCTTGTATTCGTCGCCATCGCGAAGTCGAAAATCTGCTGACAGGTCAACAATTTTCAAGGTGTTGGGCAGTTCGCGAATGACTTCCTGACTGGTCTTGTGCGGCAAAGCGCAGAAACACAGGTCGATTTGGCTAAAGTCGATCTCGGAAATCTTGCAAAGCGCCGGCAAATCCATATGGCGCAGATGCGGAAATACCTGCGCCATTGTCTGTCCAGCCTTCCGCTCGGCGGCCAGAGATTTGATTTCCATACTCGGATGCCCGGCGATCAGCCGCACGAGTTCCGCGCCGGTGTAACCAGAAGCGCCAAGAATTGCGATTTTGTGGGTCATGTCAGACCTCTTTCATTCATGTGTCACATGGGGTGACCGCCGCTGTGACGGTCAACGAATTACGGAATCAGAAAAGCGCCGTCCTTGACCTAGGTCAGGCGGCTTCAAAGGTGATTTGTCGTCGGAGGAACTGAGTCGCGCGATCCGTCACAACGCCCGGCTTACCCGTTGTCAGGAAGCCATCAGTGCCCTCACCCAGCATATTCGGATGCCGTTGCAAGTAGTCTGCAAGGCTTTCCGCAACCAGATCACCCTGGCTATAGACTTTCACATCCGGTCCGAGCGCCTGCTGAAACGTCTCTGCCATCAGCGGGTAATGCGTACAGCCCAGAATGGCTGCTTGCGGTTCCGGCATCTTGCGCTTCAGAGCATCCACATGGCTGCGTACCAAGGCCTCGGCCAAGATCATGTCGCCCTCTTCGATGGCGTCCACCACCCCGCCGCAGGCTTGCGCCTCGACATCAACCCCGATCGCCCGAAACGCCAGCTCCCGCTGAAACGCACGGCTCGACACAGTCGCGGGCGTCGCAAACAGCGCAACATGCTGCACCTGAACCTCACGCGGCGGAGAGTTGTCGCCCCATTGCCGTTCAGTCAGCGCCTCAATCAAAGGCACAAATACGCCCAGTACACGCTTTCCTTCTGGCACGCCCGCTTCTTGCATCCGACGCAGGGCGGCGGCGCTTGCGGTATTGCAGGCGAGAATCACCAGATTGCAGCCTCGATCCCAAAGGTCCTGCACAGCGTTTCGTGTCAGGTTAAAGATATCCTCGGCATCGCGCACACCATAAGGCGCATGCGCGCTGTCCGCGAAATAAAGGAAATCAACGTCGGGCAGACGTTTCTGCGCGGCGTTCAGGACGGTCAAACCACCCAATCCGGAATCAAAGATACCTACTGCCATTTGCCCCTTCAGGCGCGATGCCGTTCCTCGAATTCATAGCCATAGTCATAAGACTTCAATGGCTCTGGAGACAGCTCATACGTGGCTTTGCGCAGGAAATCCATCATCTTGCGCGTATCCTTGCCCAGCGGGTCCAGAATGTCGCGCCCAATGGGGTCTCCTACAACCACGCGGACAGGGGTATCGACACGTTTCTTGAACTCTTTGATCAGCAACCCCATCCGCAGAGTGTTGTGTAGATGGCTGGCAATCTGGAACAAACGCGAGGTGTGTCCATCGAAGAAAACCGGCACAACGGTCGCATTGGATTTGGCAACCATCCGCGCTGTAAATCCGCGCCACCCTGGATCCATCGGATGAGAAAATGGCTTGGCCGCAGTGCTGACGGTGCCACCCGGGAAGATCCCGATTGCACCACCATCGCTTAGGTAGTTCAGAGCGGTTTTGCGGGTCGCAAGATTCAGCTTCATCGCATCTTTTGTGGCATCAAACGAAATTGGCAGCACGATGCTGTTCAGGTCTTCAGCTTTGCGAAAAACATGATTGGCGAGAATGCGAAAGTCTGTCCGAGTCTGAGACAGGATGTGTCCCATCATTAGCCCGTCTAGAATGCCATAAGGATGGTTCGCAATCAGGATCAATGGCCCATCTTTTGGGATGTTCGACAACGCACCACCCACCACATCTAATGTCAGCCCATATCGATCCACCATTACGGACCAAAAATCACGCCCCTGTGCGACCTCCTGCTCATACCCGTCAGCGCGGCGGATAAGACGCAGACGACCGGTCGTGTTTTCCATCAGCTTGATCACTATACGCCCGCTCCGCGTTTCTGCGGAATGGGCGTAAGAGATGTCACGAGCGACGTGATGGCGCGAGGGCATTGGCTACTCCGGTTTGCTGCCGCTTAGATAAGGCCGGGTAGCCATTTTGCATAGGTTTGATGACAAGCTTGTAAAGCCTCACTCTGCCGCAGCTTTCATCTGAGGCCCGCCATCGCGAATAACAGCCAACAATTCCTCGCGACGTTTCGCAGCCTTGGCTTCATTCGCGACCAAAACCGGACCGAAACCGCGAATGTCCAATGGCAGAGCCGCAAGGGCCGCGATCGCATCACTGGTTTCGGGTGTCAGGCTGGGCAAAACCTCTTTCATGTCCTTTTCATACTGGCGGATCAGAGCACGCTCCATTTTGCGCTCTGTCGTGTAGCCAAAGATATCTAGCGGAGTGCCGCGCAAACCTTTCAGCTTGGCTAGAACCTTTAACGGACCAAGAAACCACTCTCCGAACGCTTTCTTGGCCGGGCGTCCATTGTCACCCTTCGTCCCCAGGGTTGGCGGCGCAAGATGGAAGGTCATCTTAAAGTCACCATCAAACTCGGCCTCCGCCTTCTGGCGACTGTCGAGCAGCAATCGGGCGACTTCATATTCATCCTTATATGACAAAAGCTTATGGTAGCCTTTGGCAATAGCCTCACGAACGTGTTGATCTTCGACGCTGTCGACCAGCTTGCGATAACGTTTCGCCAACCGCTTGTTCTGATAGTCGATCAGGTGCGCAGCGCGGAAATCGATCACTTGATCGAGGGTCTTTGGCAACTCTGCTACGTTGGGGCGCAAAATATTGGCCACGTCGTCGGGGTGGGTCACCGCCCAGCGACCAACTTCAAAGGCGCGTTTGTTGCGCTCGACCGCCGCACCATTCAACTCAATAGCACCTATTATCGCTTGGTGACTGATCGGTAGCAGACCACGCTGCCAGGCTGCGCCAAAGACCATCATATTGGAATAGATCGAGTCGCCCATCACGGCTCGCGCCAGATCGGTGGCATCGAAAAGGGCCACCCCGTCTTTCAACCGCGCCTGCAGCGCAAGCTGCAATTGATCGCTGGGGATTGTGAATTCTGTATCGCGCGTGAAGTCACCGGTGATAATCTCATGACTGTTCACAACAGCGCCGGTCTGGCCGGTTTGCGTGAGGCCAAGCGTCTTGGCCCCGGCCGAAACCACCAGATCACCGCCTATCAGCGCATGCGCCTCGCCAGTGGCAACACGGATCGCGCTGATATCTTCGGGCCGGTTGGCCAGACGGCAATGGATATGTACGGCGCCACCCTTCTGTGCGAGGCCGGCCATTTCCATCATACCGGCACCCTTGCCGTCGATTTGTGCGGCTTGCGCCAGAACCGCCCCGATTGTGACAACGCCTGTGCCGCCAACTCCGGTAATTACAACGTTATGAGTGCCATTGATCTGTGGCAAAACGGGGTCCGGTAGATCGGGCAAGTCGAGGTCGGTCGTCGCCTCTTTGCGGATTTTCGCCCCTTCAACGGTTACAAAAGACGGGCAGAACCCGTTCAAGCAGGAAAAATCCTTGTTGCAGCTTGACTGATCAATCGCACGCTTGCGGCCAAGTTCGGTCTCTTTCGGTACGATGGAAACACAGTTCGACTGAACGCCGCAATCTCCGCAACCCTCACAGATATCAGTATTTATGAACACTCGCTTATCCGGGTCGGGGAACGTGCCGCGCTTGCGTCTCCTGCGCTTTTCAGCTGCGCAGGTCTGAACATAAACAATGACCGATACACCCTCGATTTCGCGGAATTTTTCCTGAACCTGCATCAGTTTTGAACGCTCGAACGTCTCAACGCCCGAAGGCAACGCACCAAAATTCACATCTTCTTTTTCGTCGTAAACGACAGCAACGTTGCTGACTCCCATCGCGCGGACCTCGGCGACGATGCGTTCGGCACTTAGCCCACCTTCGTTCTCCTGACCTCCGGTCATCGCAACGGCGTCGTTATAGAGGATCTTAAAGGTGATATTTGTGCCCGCAGCCAGTGCCGCCCGGATCGCCTGCACGCCGGAATGGTTATAGGTGCCATCGCCGAGGTTTTGGAAAACATGTTGTGTGGTCGAAAACGGAGCCTCGCCAATCCAGTTTGCCCCTTCGCCGCCCATCTGGGTGAAACCGGTGGTTTCGCGATCCATCCACTGCACCATGTAGTGACAGCCAATCCCGGCATAGGCTCGGCTGCCATCAGGCAGCTTGGTTGAACTGTTATGCGGACATCCTGAACAGAAGTATGGTAAACGCGCCGCGATTTCCTGCGCATTGTCAGCCCGGCGCGCTTCGGACAGCGCCTCCAGTCCGGCACGAACGCCATCTGTATCGCGCCCCTCTTCGATTAGGATCTCACCCAGCTTCTCGGCAATCATGATCGGGTCAAGCGCCCCTCGGGTCGGGAACAGTTCTTCGCGGTGCAGCGTCCCCGCGCCGCCTTTGTACCAGCCATAAACGCGACGCCCACGACGGTCGTCAAAGATAGCCTCTTTGACCTGAACTTCGATCAGCTTGCGCTTTTCCTCGACGATCACGATCAGGTCCAGCCCCTCAGCCCAATCGTGGAAGCCCTTCATATCCAAGGGGAAAGTCTGCCCGATCTTATAGGTGGTAATGCCTAGCCGTTCGGCCTCATCCGCGTTGATGTTCAGCAGCGACATGGCATGAGTCAGATCAAGCCAGTTCTTACCCGCCGCCACAAACCCAATCTTGGCACCCGGTTTTCCCCAGACCCTCTTGTCTAGCTTGTTGGCGTGCGAAAAGACCTCTGCCGCAAAGCGCTTGTGGTCGATTACGCGCGCTTCCTGCAGATGCGGTGTATCACCTAGCCGAATATTCAGCCCACCCTCTGGCATATCGAACTGAGGGGTGACCAGCTGCATCCGGTCAGGGCGGCCATCTACGACGGAAGTCACTTCGATCGTATCTTTCATCGTTTTCAGCCCGACCCAGACCCCGGCGAAGCGGCTGAGCGCAAATCCATAGATGCCATAGTCCAGAATTTCTTGCACACCTGCCGGGCTGACCACGGGCATATACATGTCCACCAGTGACCATTCCGACTGATGTAAAACGGTCGAGCTTTCACCCGTGTGATCATCGCCCATGGCCATCAATACACCGCCATATTGCGCCGTGCCCGCCATATTGGCATGGCGCATCACATCACCGGATCGATCTACGCCCGGCCCCTTGCCATACCAGAGCCCAAAAACACCATCGAATTTTCCGTCGCCACGCAGCCCCGCCTGTTGGCTGCCCCATAATGCGGTTGCGGCCAGATCTTCGTTCAATCCGAATTGAAAGGTGACATCCTTTTCGGCAAGTTGTTTTTCTGCACGAGACATCTGAAGGTCTACAGCCCCAAGCGGAGACCCCCGATAGCCTGTGACCAGACCTGCTGTGTTCAATCCCGCCGCAGTGTCTCGTACTTTTTGCATCAGCATCAAACGCACCAGTGCCTGCGTGCCGTTCAGAAGAACCGGGCTTTTGGACAGGTCGAACCGGTCGTTGAGTGAAATTTTCGGCTGACTCATCTGACGTCTCCCCTCGTCGGATTAGTGTGCTTTATTCTCGTGCATATTAGGTCATAAATACTGACCTGTATAGTGATTTTACTCTATTCCGTAACGATTTCCGGGTTTCATTGTGGAATTTGTTACCTGTTTCATATAGGGCTGCGCGAGGATAACGAAAGTTGCGGCGATGGATTGGGACAAGCTCAGAATATTTCACGCGGTTGCAGACGCTGGCAGCCTCACACACGCGGGAGACAAGCTCAATTTATCTCAATCCGCGGTGAGCCGTCAGATCCGCGCGCTTGAAGAATCACTCGATGCAACCTTGTTCCACCGCCATGCACGCGGCCTGATTCTGACAGAACAAGGCGAATTGTTGTTCGATGCTACGACAGCTATGCTGAAACGTCTGGATGCCGCTGCAGCGCGTATCCGGGATAGTGAAGATGAGGTATTTGGCGTACTGAGGGTGACCACCACCTTCGGGTTCGGCACGCTGTGGCTCGCCCCGCGCCTACCGAAGCTCTATGAACAGTATCCCGACCTCAATATCGACCTCATGCTTGAAGAGCGGGTGTTGGATCTGCCAATGCGTGAAGCCGATGTGGCCATCCGCATGAAAGAGCCCAGCCAGGCCGATCTCGTGCGCAAACGGCTGATGACTGTGCAGATGCTGCTCTATGCAACGCGCAGCTATTTGGATGCTCATGGTGGGGCGCCTGAAACGCTGGAAGACATTTCCAAGCACCGATTGATCTGCCAAACGCCCGCAGCCCCTCAGGTTGGGGCAAGCGCGTCGATGGTTCGTCACCTTATGACATACAATCCCGGCTCGTTGCTGACCGTGAACAACTATTTCGGCGTTCTTCAGGGCGTGCTGCATGATCTGGGTATCGGAGTACTTCCTGATTATGTGACTGAGGACTTCCCGGATCTGGTCCCCGTCATGTCAGACATCGAAAGTGCTGATGTCCCGGTTTACCTCGCCTACCCCGAAGAATTGCGTCATTCCAAACGGATAGCGGCATTTCGGGACTTTGTGCAGGATGAGATAATCGCCCATCGCAAACAGCTGAGGCAATTGGGCAAGCTGTAGCCATGCACTCAGAGCATAGCGGGCATGACGCCGGGGTCTGCTAATAGACCTTGATCGTTAATAAACTGATCCCTAAATGAGCACATGAAGGCGGTGATGCTGAAACGCTCATCATCTTCATACCTCCCTGTTGGACTACGGCCGAGCTTAGTGCTCGGCCTTTTTTTTGCGCGAGGCTGATGCAATTCAGTGGAAAGCACTGGGAAAATCCAATTCGTAGGCCTATGATCCCGAAAAAACACCTAAATTTCGTGTTCGAGGGCTAATTCATGTTCCACTCATTCCGCCTATTGTTGGCGATGATTTCAGTCTTGTTCCTGGCCGTGCCACTTCATGCACAAGACACAAGCACAACCGCTACAGTTGAAATTCCCGAAGATCTGACGCCAGAACAGGTTGATGATCTGGTTGCGCGCATGTCTGACGACCAGGTACGGGCAATCCTTCTGGAACGCCTTGACGCTGTTGCCGAAAAGCAAGCGGCGGAAAAGGAAGGTCAGGAAGACCCGCTGACCGAGCTCAATGAGATCTGGGCAGAAATGGTTGCATCCTGGACACATGTTCTGACCACAGTTCCCAATATCATCAGTGCGCAAATCACTGCATTTAGCAATTTCTCTGACAAATTGGGGGGCGCTGGTGTTCTGACGCTAATGGGGCTGGTGCTCTCGGTCCTGATAGTCGGCTTCATTGCTGAGAAGCTATTCATTTTCCTGACCCGCCGCTGGCATGAGGCAACCGAGCCCTCGGGTGACGCTGATCTCAGAGGCGCTGTGAACTACCTGTTCCGCCGATTTTGCCGCGAAATTGCAGGGCTTATCGTATTCTACGTCATCATTCGGGCGATTGGCCGAGGATTGCTGAGCCCCGAGCAGATCATCTATGCAGCCCCATTTGTATTCTACCTAATCTGGGTGCCGCGTCTGGGGGCAGCAGTCTCGCGCTTTGTTCTTGCGCCGCAAAAGCCACAATTCCGATTGGTAAACATTGACGACCACTGGGCAAAATACCTGCATCGCAACCTGATCGGTCTGCTGATCCTTATCGGCTTTACCTTGTTCGTACTAAGGTTCAACGCGCTCAACGGGGTAACCGGCGATCAGACGCGCATCGGTTTCTGGCTGAACGCTGCAATCCACGTCTATATTGGCGTAATCGCCTGGACTGCGCGCGAAGGTTTGTCACAGATGATGCTGGGTACCGACCCAGACCACACCCAGTTCGACGAAGAAGTCGCGCGGTATTACCCGTATTTTGCAATCGGCGTTTCGGTTGTGATTTGGCTGCTGGTCGAATTCCTGGTGGCACAACGCAACCCGGCGCTGATCCGCGTGCTGTCCGGTGGAGCGCATTTCACAACCATGTTCTGGCTGTTGATTGCACCTGCACTTGATACATTGATACGTGGTTTGGTGCGTCACCTGCAGCCGCCAATGTCGGGCGAAGGGCCATTAGCAGAACGCGCCTATCGATCGGCCAAGCGCAGTTATATTCGCATCGGTCGGGTGATTGCTGGCCTCTTCGTCGTCTTCATGATTTCCCGTGTTTGGCAGCTTGATCTGCGCCATGTTGCGTCCGCAGGTATCGGTGCCGAAGTTGGCGGCGCAATCATCGAGTTCCTGCTGATCATCGCTGTCGGCTACATCCTGAACGAGATCGTCTCTCTGTGGATTAACCGTCGTCTGGCCAAGGAACAGACAGCGGCCGAGGAGCTGGATGAAGAAGCCGGCGGAGAAGGTGGCGGCGCGGGTGGTTCGCGTCTGGCGACCGTCCTGCCCTTGTTGCGGATTACCGCACAAGTCACCATCTCGGTGATCTTCGGCCTACTGGCCCTGAGCGCTCTGGGCATCAACATCACGCCGCTGCTGGCTGGTGCTGGTGTTTTGGGTCTGGCCATCGGCTTTGGTGCGCAGAAACTGGTGGCCGATATCGTTGGCGGCATCTTCTTCCTGATCGATGACGCCTTCCGCGTCGGCGAATATGTCGATGTCGGCGGGACCATGGGAACGGTCGAGAAAATTTCGATCCGCTCAATGCAGCTTCGCCACCATCGTGGTCCGGTACACACTATACCTTATGGCGAGATTCAAAAGCTCACCAACTTCAGCCGTGACTGGGTGATCATGAAGTTGAAATTTACTGTGCCGTTCGACACCGACCCCAACAAGGTCAAGAAGATCTTCAAGAAGATCGGTGCCGAGATGATGCAGGACGAGGTTCACAAAGATGGCTTCCTGCAGCCCTTCAAATCTCAGGGTGTGTTCGACTTCGACGATGTCGGTATGATCATCCGAGGCAAGTTCATGGCCAAGCCCGGTAAGCAATTCACACTGCGTAAGGAAATCTTTAACCGCGTGAAGGCCGAATTCAACGCAAATGGTATCGACTTCGCCCGCCGCGAGGTGCGCGTCGCCATCCCGGGGTTGGATGAGGCTGAGAACATAACTGAAGAACAAAAAGCTGCCGCCGGCGCAGCCGCCGCAGATGCGGTCAACAAAGGGCAAAACCCCGCCTGACACTTAGGCTTCGACACGTTTCAGCCGCTGGCTGAACCAAATCAGCACGCCTCTAAAATCGGAACCGGTCTTATGGCCGGTTCCGTTTTTTATTGCCCGATGACCCCTGTGCGGGTTTGGCTCTTTCCTCAAGCGGCCCATTGCCCTAAAAGGCCCGCAATCTCGGCCCACTTGGACACAGGACAGAAGATGCAAGAGCCCGCCATCACACCCGATCTGATTGCCGCACATGGGCTCAAGCCCGAGGAATACGACATGATCCTTGAGATCATCGGGCGTGAGCCGACCTTTACCGAGCTTGGCATCTTTTCGGCGATGTGGAACGAGCATTGTTCTTATAAGTCATCCAAGAAATGGTTGCGCACCCTTCCAACCTCTGGCCCTCAGGTTATCTGCGGCCCAGGCGAGAATGCGGGTGTCGTCGATATCGGCGACGGTCAAGCCGTGGTGTTCAAGATGGAAAGCCACAACCACCCCTCGTATATCGAACCCTATCAGGGCGCGGCGACCGGCGTGGGCGGCATCCTGCGGGATGTTTTTACCATGGGCGCACGGCCCATCGCCTCGATGAACGCACTGTCCTTTGGCGAGCCAGGCCACCATAAGACGCGCCAATTGGTGAACGGAGTGGTCGAGGGTATTGGCGGCTACGGCAACTGCTTCGGTGTGCCTTGCGTGGGTGGCGAAGTTCGGTTCCACCCGGCCTATAACGGCAACTGCCTTGTGAACGCGTTTGCCGCTGGTCTGGCTGACAGTGACAAGATTTTCTACTCGGCCGCTTCGGGCGTTGGGATGCCCGTCGTCTATCTGGGCGCAAAAACCGGTCGTGACGGTGTGGGCGGAGCAACCATGGCATCGGCCGAATTCGATGACACCATCGAAGAAAAACGCCCCACCGTTCAGGTCGGCGACCCCTTCACCGAAAAGCGCCTGATGGAAGCAACGCTGGAACTGATGCAGACCGGTGCCGTGATCTCGATCCAGGACATGGGCGCAGCGGGCTTGACCTGCTCGGCTGTAGAGATGGGCGACAAAGGTGGTCTGGGCGTGCGTTTGGACCTCGAGAATGTCCCGCAGCGCGAAGAGAACATGACAGCCTATGAAATGATGCTGTCGGAATCTCAGGAACGGATGCTGATGGTCCTCAAACCTGAGCTTGAGGCCGAGGCCCGCGCCGTGTTCGAAAAATGGGACCTCGATTTTGCCATCGTAGGCGAAACCATTGCCGAAGACCGTTTCCTGATCATGCACAATGGTGAGATCAAAGCCGATCTGGTCCTGTCTAAACTGTCCTCGACCGCGCCTGAATACGACCGCCCGTGGGAACCGACCCCTGAGTCCGCGCCACTGGAAGACGTACCACAGATCGATCCGATCGACGGTCTGCGCGCCCTGCTCTCTTCACCCAATTACGCAGGCAAACAATGGGTCTATGAGCAATACGACACCATGGTCATGGCGGATTCAACTCGCACGCCGGGTCTGGGCGCTGGCATGGTCCGCGTACATGGCACCGACAAGGTGCTAGCCTTTACCAGCGACGTAACCCCACGCTATGTCCGTGCAAACCCGGTGGAAGGCGGCAAACAAGCGGTGGCCGAGGCCTATCGCAACCTGACCGCCGTGGGGGCCAAACCACTTGCCACCACAGACAACCTGAACTTCGGGAACCCCGAAAAGCCCGAGATCATGGGTCAGTTCGTCGGCGCGATCCAAGGTATCGGTGCCGCCGTTGGTGCGCTGGATATGCCCATCGTGTCGGGCAACGTCTCGCTTTATAACGAGACTGACGGCCAGGCGATCCTGCCAACCCCCACCATCGGCGCGGTTGGTCTTCTTGCTCATAGCGACGAGATAATCGGAAACGAAGTTCGGGATGGCCATGTTGCGCTGGTCATCGGCGAAACCAACGGCCATATGGGTCAGTCCGCCCTGCTGGCCGAGGTATTCAACCGCGAGGACGGAGACGCGCCGCATGTTGATCTGGCTGCAGAGGCGCGCAACGGGGAATTCATCCGTGCCAATCGCGAGATGATCAAAGCATGTACTGATCTTAGCGATGGCGGCCTTGCACTGGCTGCGTTTGAACTTGCTGAAGCTGCAGGCGTCGGCGTTTGCCTGGATGATGCATCATCCGAGTTCCTATTCGGCGAAGACCAGGCCCGTTATCTTGTGGCGTGCAACTTCGATCAAGCCGAGGCGCTGATGATCGCTGCCGGTCAGGCCGGTGTCCCGCTGGTCTCGGTTGGTCGATTTACCGGTGACAGCGTGAAGATCGGCAATTCCGAAGCTCCTTTGGCAGAACTGACCGAGACCTTCCGTCAGAGCTTTGCCGCCGCGGTCGCCTGATAAATCGTCTCTTCCGAATTCCAGAATTCCCGCGTCTTCCATAGGCGCGGGATTCGCGTATCTGAAAAATGCTCGACATCTTGCACGCCCGCTCCCATCACTCTACATCTTGGGAAAGACCTACAGGAGTGAACCTACATGCCGATGAGCGCCCACGAGATTGAAACCCTGCTGCGCGAAAGCTTTCCCAATGCGGAAATTCAGGTTGGTGGCAGCGATGGCGTGCACATGTCCGCCATGGTCGTGGACGAAAGCTTTCGCGGCAAAAACCGCGTTCAGCAACAGCGTGCGGTTTACGCTGCGCTGAAAGGCAAGATGGATGGATCTGATGGGGAATTGCACGCGCTGGCGTTGACGACGAAGGTACCTGAATGACACAGAACTACTTTCAAAAAAGCGCCTAAGTGGCTTTGAAAAGATGAGTGGCTGGCCCTTTTGGATATCTCTTCTTGGTGCATTGATAGTTGTCGCCGCCCTCATCGAAGCCTATGTCAAACGCAACAGAAAACGAAAACTGTCGGATATGCGCCCTGACCCCGATACGCTTAGCAAGGTTGGGGGAATTGAACGATACGGGCTTGATCCGGTGACGCTTGCACAAGCAGAACACCGGCGGCTTGAAGAAGAAGGATGGGCACCTGAACTGCCCGATAACCGAACGACCGCCGCGCAAGCGGATGAAAAGGAAAAGCAAGATGAGCGACGTTAAGACCCAGATCGACGAAACCGTCAAAGCCAACGATGTGGTGCTTTACATGAAAGGCACCAAAGAGATGCCGCAGTGCGGGTTCTCATCCCGGGTGGCCGGTGTTCTGAATTACATGGGTGTCGAATACACCGATGTGAACGTTCTGGCTGACGAAGCTGTGCGCCAGGGCATCAAGGACTACTCCGACTGGCCAACCGTGCCTCAGCTTTATGTCAAAGGCGAGTTTGTCGGCGGTTGCGACATTATCACTGAAATGACGCTTTCGGGTGAGCTAGACACACTGTTCGATGAAAACAGTGTGGGCTACAACAAAGACGCTGCGGACAAAATCCGCGAAGCAAACGCGTAAGCTATCGGCTGCTACAGTCCTTGAACAATACGAGTTCCGGGGCTGTGTCGCCTTCGGCCTGATGGCTGATCGTGGCATCCCACCCCTTGGAGCGCAGGGTGTATGTCCCTGCCCCTCCGACGGATTCATACCGGATGCCCGAGCCGCTTGGAACCTGTTTCATGGGGATCAACTGATCATCGATCATCATCGCAGCCGCCCCATCGCCATTTGAGGCGTTAAAGTAGGACACCGGCACTTGCGTGTTGTTTTCACAGGTAAACGTCACGGACAGAATGTCGATATCGGCCTTTGCCATCGTGCCAGTCAGCGAGACGACGGCCGCGCAAAAGGCCATTCGGGCGATCGGCATTAGGCCGTCCTTTCTTCAATGACTGCCGCCAGGGCTTCGGCGCGCGCCGCCATTTCAGCCAGCGTATCCGTGACAGATGGCGGCACTACCGCGACCTCGATCCGTTCAGGTTCCGGCTGCGGTTGGCTGCGGAGCCGCTTCAATTCAGTCTCCAATTCAACCAGCTTGGCCTCGGCCAGTTTCATGCGATCTTCATGCGCGGCTGCCTTGTCTGCCAACATGAGTCCCGCCATCAGCAGCATCCGCGATTCCGGCATACGTCCGATCTGGTCCGACAAAACCTGAGCCTCATCATCCAGCAGTCTGGCTGCCGCTTGCAGAAACGGTTCTTCACCGTCCTGGCACGAGACATCAAAGCCGCGGCCACCGATATGAATGGTTACTTCGGGCATTATTCCACCTCTCCCTCGGCCAGATTGGCATGACTTAGCAATGGCTCAAGTCGAGCCAGGACCGCATGCGCTTCGGCTGCGTCCGACGCGCGCGCGGCACGTATGGCTTCTAATTCGGCTGTCGTGGCCCGGTTCAGCATGTCAGCATCCGTGACACCGTCCTCTGCGGCGGCGCGTAATTCATCGACAGCGCTCCGGAGCTGATCGTTTGCATTGCGAAGCCGTTGCAAATCATCATCCAACCGGGACATCGCGGCCCCATGGCTAGCCCGTTCCGCGCGCAGCATCTCAAGCTCGGCATTGAGTTCGGTTAACAGCTCGCTATCGACCAGTTCAGCCCGCAGACGCGCCAATTCGGCCTCCATCTCTTCCGCGCGATCCGCGATTGGGGTCAGTTTCTCGACCTGCGCGCGCAACGTATTGGCCTCTTCTGCGGCGCCCTGATGTGATCGCAGAGTCTCAATCTCAGCCTTCAAGCCCTCGACTTCGTCCGTGTTTTCAAGCGCAGCCTTGGCATCCGCCAATTCGGCCCGCGCAGCCTCAACCGTGGCGAGCTGAGAGGTCGCCTCGGCCAATTGCGCACGCAGCGCATCCACTTCCGAACTCGGTGCCGGTTGCGCACGCAGCGCGTCAATCTCTTGCGCGTGTCTCTCTTTGATCGTTTTCAGCCGTTCCTCAAGCTGGGCATTGGCCACCCGCTCTTCTTCAAGCGCCGTTCGCAGCGACGTGTCATCACCGGCTGCGGATCCAGCATCGTGCAAGGCCTCGACACCATTACCGATCCGCTCCATCGCGGTGATAATACGGCGTTGTAGTTCTTCGATCTGACTCATGCCTGTGTCACCTCTTTATCAAGGTTCGTTCTGATATTCGCCTACCCGAATCAAAAGCGGCGGCGCTCAGCCCTAGTCTAACGGAATGCGACAGAAAATACCCACTGTTTGGTTTCAACCACTTGCACACCGCTCTTGAAGCGCCAATTCGGTGTGCCACGCGGTTCTGCTTGCACTTTGACAATCGGATGGTATTCAGCGCCCATCTGCCCGTAAACCAAAGGAACTACGCCCGTGGACCTGACTGCGCTGCGCAATGCCAACCCCGAACACTGGGACAAGGCTGCGGCCATCCGCACCCTGACCCTCGACGCTGTCGCCGCCGCCAATTCCGGCCATTCCGGTATGCCGATGGGCATGGCCGATGTTGCGACCGTATTGTTCGAAAAGCACCTCAAATTCGACGCCACTGCCCCGAACTGGCCGGACCGCGATCGGTTCATCCTATCGGCGGGTCACGGTTCGATGCTGGTCTATTCGCTGCTGTATCTCACCGGTCATGGCGATGTTACGCTGGAAGAGATCAAGAACTTCCGTCAATTGGGCGCCAAAACTGCCGGGCACCCCGAGAACTTCCTGATCGATGGTGTCGAAACCACTACCGGACCTTTGGGTCAGGGCATTTCGAATGCCGTTGGCTTTGCGATGGCCGAGGAAATTCAGCGTGCGCATTATGGCAAGAAGATCGTTGATCACTATACCTACGTGATTGCGGGCGACGGCTGCCTGATGGAAGGCGTCAGCCAAGAGGCGATCACTTTGGCCGGTCGCCACGAGCTAAGCAAACTGATCGTCTTCTGGGATAACAACAACATCACCATCGACGGCACAGTCGACATCGCCGACCGCACCGATCAGGTGCGCCGTTTTGCGGCCTCGGGCTGGCATGTGCTTGAGATTGACGGCCACGACCCCAAGGCCATCGATGCGGCCATCGTGCAGGCGAAGAAGTCGAACAAACCGACGATGATTGCTTGTGAAAGCCACATTGCACTGGGTCACGCGGCGCAGGACACTTCAAAAGGCCATGGCGCTCTGACCGATCAGGATCAGTTGAACGCCGCCAAAGAAGCATATGACTGGCCGCATGATGCGTTCGTCATCCCTGCTGAGGTCAAAGCCGCTTGGGAGGCCATTGGTGCACGTGGCAAAGCCGAGCGCGCAGCGTGGGAGGAGCGTTTTGCGCAAGTCTCCGAACGTAAACAAGCCGAATTCAACCGCGCCTATGCGTTTGAGGCGCCAAAGAAGCTGGCCGGCGCCATCCGGTCGTTCAAGAAACAGATGTCGGAAGACCAGCCAAAGCTGGCCACACGCGCCTCTTCAGAGAAGGTGTTGAATGTCGTTAACCCGATCATGCCCGAAACCATTGGCGGCTCGGCTGACCTGACTGGATCGAACAACACCAAATCGGCTGATATGGGCGTGTTCCTTCCGGAAAACCGCAAGGGTCGGTATATCCATTACGGCATTCGTGAACACGGTATGGCCGCTGCTATGAACGGTATGGCGCTGCATGGTGGCATTCGCCCGTATGGCGGTACGTTCATGGCCTTCACCGACTATGCGCGGCCCTCGATGCGTTTGGCTGCACTTATGAAGATCCCGACGGTGTTTGTGATGACCCACGACTCGATTGGTCTGGGCGAAGACGGTCCGACGCACCAACCGGTGGAACATCTGGCGATCTCACGCGCGACGCCGAACACTTATGTGTTCCGCCCAGCCGATACGATTGAGACCGCCGAAGCCTGGGAATTGGCGCTGACCTTCAAGGATAGCCCCTCAGTCCTGTCGCTGACCCGTCAAGGCGTGCCAACTGTTCGGACCCAGCACAAAGCCAAAAACCTGACCGCGCAAGGCGCTTATGTATTGGCTGACGCAGAAAACAAGCGTCAGGCGATTCTGATTGCCACAGGTTCCGAGGTTTCGCTGGCGATGGAAGCTAAAGCAATACTTGAGGCCGAAGGCATCGGCACTCGGGTCGTTTCCATGCCCTGTATGGAGCTGTTTGCCGAACAAGACGAAGCCTACCGCAAGCGCGTACTACCTGCGGGAGCCGTCCGCGTCGGTATCGAGGCTGCGGTTCGCGCCGGAGGCTGGGACCGTTGGCTTCTGGGCGAGCGTGGTCGCGAGGCCAAAGCCGGGTTCATCGGCATGTCCAGCTTTGGTGCGTCGGCACCCGCCGGAGAGCTCTACAAGCACTTCGGCATCACGACCGAGGCAACAATCGCCAAGGTCAAAGAACTGCTGGGTTGAACCTACCCAAATAAGTCAGAAGGCCTCGGTTAAAACCGGGGCCTTTTTTGTTAGACGAAAATTATTACTGACTGCATACCATCGACAATTAGATCACCATCGGTGTTCCACATCCGCATGACCTGAGAGCTGTAGCCGTCATGTCCAGCTGTCAATTGATGTTCCATCAACCACCATCCATCGCGAGTATGAATATCCTCGGACAGCACGTTGAAAATCCAGTTCATTGACGAGTTGTTTCCCGGCTTCTTCAATGTCGGGAATATGGCCGGTGGCAATAGGTCCGCAATTGCGATCAACCCTTCGATCCTATCGCGCATGTCGGCATCATTATGGCGCGCCCAAACCTTCACATAGCCACGCTCTGCACCAGCAAATGGCCGCGCCCCGTCGATCAACCGAACGTCGAAGTTCTCAAGAAATGCGATGGGAAGTTTTGGCAAATCTGGCGGGAAATAGTGTTCTGTGATCTCTGGCTGTATCTCTGCCTTAGCCGGATGTTCGAACGCCACATGGCTGTCCTGTGCCTTGCCAAACGTAAATGTCCCAAGTGCGGCTGTATTCCCCTCAATCCTTGCTCGTGTATTGATCGTTGTGACATTCCGCCCATTGCGAAGCACCTCGGTTTCGATCAGCGGAGGTGAACCGATGGGCGCGGTAAAATTGATCAGGGCCGAGCGTAATGGCGGCAGAACATCGATCGCATTTCTCGCAGCAGCCAGCAGCAAGGCAGACGAGAAGCCGCCATATGTTGTACGGCCTTGCATCCAGTTTGGCGGCACCGGAAACTGCAGCATCCCGTTCAACCGATCTGAACTGGCAAGGACTTGGGAAAGGCTGAGTTTAGTCATCGATCTCACACCGGATATGCTTCGATTGGAACTTACCCCGCTCTTACCGTTGTGCCAGATGAAACCTCACGTCACATGATCCTGATTTCAGTGTTTGTTCGCAGATCCCGAAATCGCGCTGATCGCGGGGGACAGCAGCTTGGTTGCCACCGGTATCAGCGCCAGCCCATAGACCAGACCGAATACACCATCCATTGTCGCCTTCGCGATCCACTTTACCGCGCCTGCCCATTGTTCAGACACAGCATGACTCGCAGCATTTGCCCAGTCGTAAATGTGATGGCCCAGCCAGCCAAAGCCCAGGACCTCCATACCGTGGATCATGATCGACCCGCCGACCCACAGCATCGCAGCAGTACCAACGATAGACAGAACTTTCATAACAACGGGCATCGCTTTGACGAGGCCCCTTCCCGTTCCACGCCCTATCGGCGTCGGAGCGTTTTGCGCCAGGAACAACCCGACATCATCCATTTTCACGATCAGAGCGACCGAGCCATAAACGGCGACGGTGACCCCAACGCCCACAACGGCCAGCGTCGCGGCTTGCATCCACACATTCGGCGCTTCAATGGCCGCCAAAGCGATGGTCATGATTTCGGCAGACAGGATAAAGTCAGTCTTGATCGCACCCTTCACCTTCTTTTCTTCCAGATGGCCAGGATCAGGATTTTTCATATCCTCTTCGATCGCGTGGCTTCCGTGTGGGAACAAGACATGAAAAATCTTTTCGGCCCCTTCAAAACACAGATATGAACCACCGAGCATAAGCAGCGGTGTGATCAACCAAGGCGCAAAATTGGCTAGTAGCAATGCCACTGGCAACAACAGAATGATCTTGTTGAAGATCGATCCGCGCGCGATGCGCCAGATGATCGGCAGTTCCCGCGCTGGGGCAAAACCCTGAACGTATTTGGGCGTCACGGCCGCATCGTCAATGATCACACCCGCAGTCTTGGCCCCAGCCTTGCCGGCAGCGGCCACCACATCGTCCACCGAAGCCGCCGCGACCTTTGCAATGCCCGCCACGTCGTCCAACAGGGCCAACAGACCACTCATCGCGCTTCCTTTCCATTCATCTGTTCGATCGGACCCTACCTGATCCAACGGCTAGCGCAAGCGTTAGCGCAATCGGCGCAGGTTTGCGCTAACACCTTAAAAATATGCCATTTTTGCCCTTTTGAGATTCAATATTCGCGGCTATATGGCCTGCAACGCAAGCGCATTTTTGGAGACGTCGGATGACCATCAAGGTCGGTATCAATGGTTTTGGCCGCATCGGCCGCTGTACTCTGTCGCACATCGCCGCATCGGCGCGCAACGACATCGAAGTGATCAAGGTCAACGCCACCGGCCCGCTGGAAACCTCGGCGCATCTGTTGAAATACGACAGCATCCATGGACGTTTCCCACGCGACGTCTCGGTCGAAGGCAACACCATGGATCTGGGTCGCGGCCCGATGGAGATGTTCTCGACCTACGATATGAACGAGCTGGACTGGGAAGGCTGCGATGTCGTTCTGGAATGCACCGGTAAATTCAACGACGGCCTGAAAGCCAAAACCCATCTTGAGCGCGGCGCTGGTAAGGTTCTGCTATCGGCTCCCGGCAAAAATGTCGACAAGACCATCGTATTTGGTGTGAACCACAACAGCCTGACCGCAAACGACAATATGGTGTCGAACGGTTCTTGCACCACCAACTGCCTTGCTCCGCTTGCCAAGGTTCTGGACGAAGGTATCGGCATCGAGCATGGCATCATGACCACGATTCACGCCTATACCGGCGACCAACCGACGCTGGACCGTCGCCACAGCGATCTGTATCGCGCCCGCGCTGCCGCCATGTCGATGATCCCGACTTCGACCGGGGCTGCAGCCGCGCTGGGTGAGGTTCTGCCGAATCTCAAAGGGCGTCTGGACGGCTCGGCGATCCGCGTGCCCACTCCAAACGTCTCGGCCGTTGATCTATCATTCCGCGCCTCGCGCGACGTCACTGTCGAAGAGGTCAACGCCATCGTCGAAGAGGCAGCGAAAGGCCCGATGCAGCGCGTTCTAGGGTATGAGCCCGCGCCGCTGGTTTCGACCGATTTCAACCACACCGAAGAAAGCTCGATCTTTGCGCCGGATCAGACCCGAGTTGTCGACAACCGAATGGTGCGCGTATTGGCATGGTATGACAACGAATGGGGATTCTCGGTGCGTATGGCGGATGTCGCCGTGGCGATGGGCCGCCTTAACTGACCCTTCGCACATCGCTTGTACCTTTATGCCCGCTCAGGTTATCTGAGCGGGCATTTACGTTCAGGGCGCAGAAATGACAAATCAAATCGCCATCTGGCTTGGAATCCTAATTCTGGGCGGTCTGATGCTGGACGTGGCACTATTCGGCACCGAACACCTGCTGTTCCTGGGCAAGAAGCTCTACGATTTCCTGGATTGGCTCGCCTTCTGGCGCTGACAGAGGTTTTTCTTGACTTTCGCGCCAATCTGGCTTTGTTAGCGCTAACCATCTATGGACCATGTTCTGACGGAGCGCATTATGACACTCAAGCTGGCAATCAATGGATTTGGACGGATCGGGCGCGGCGTTCTTCGGGCCGTCATGGAATCCGGACGTACTGATGTTGAAATCATCGCAATCAACGATCTGGCAAAGCCCGAAATGAACGCACATCTGTTCGAGTTCGACAGTGTGCATGGACGCTATTCCAAACCCGTAACTCTGACTGATGCAGGTCTGGATGTGGGTGCTGGGCCCATCCGGCTGACCAGCGAGCGTGATCCCGAAGCACTGGACTGGTCTGATGTGGATGTGGTTCTGGAATGCACCGGTGTTTTCCGGACCCGTGAAGCAGCTGAGCGGCACCTGAAAAACGGATCAAAGAAAGTATTGATCTCGGCCCCTGCCCGTGGCGACGGCGGCGTGAAGACAGTCGTGTTCGGCGTAAACGATCATGAGCTAACTGCCGACGATATCGTTGTTTCCAATGCCTCGTGCACCACCAACTGCCTGTCACCGGTCGCGGCGGCTTTGGACGCAGGACTGGGAATCAAACACGGCAACATGACCACAGTTCATGCATACACGGCCAGCCAACCGGTTCACGACACTGCGGGTAAAGACCCCTACCTGTCGCGCGCAGCAGCACTGTCGATGATTCCGACGACAACTGGCGCGGCATCGGCTGTTGGTCTGGTTCTGCCGCAGCTTGCTGGTAAGTTGACCGGGCAAGCCATTCGTGTCCCAACGCCCAATGTCTCAGTCGTTGATCTGGTTGCTGAGGTTTCGCGACCGACGTCCGAAGAAGAGGTCAATGCCCTCTTTGTAGAAGCCGCCGCCAAAATCCCCGGCGTGCTGGCGGCCGAGAATCGCCCCTTGATCTCGATCGATTTCAACCACGACTCGCATAGCTCGACGGTTTCACTGGCTGAAACCAAAGTAACTGACGGCACATTGGTTCGTGTGCTTGCATGGTACGACAACGAATGGGGCTTCTCGAACCGGATGCTGGACACAGCCGCCGCGATGGGCGCGCTATCCTAACCGCTCTTTCAAGGCGGAATTGACGCGGGGCGTGACGAATTTTGACACGTCCCCGTTCAATCTGGCGATTTCTTTGACCAGTTTCGACGCAATGGCTTGATGCCGTGCCTCCGCCATCAAGAACACGGTCTCAATCGAGTCGTCCAACGCGCGATTCATCCCAACCATCTGGAATTCATACTCGAAATCCGCAACCGCACGCAGTCCGCGCACGATGATCTGAGCGCCTACATCGCGGGCGCAATCGATCAGCAGGTTTTCAAACGGATGCGCGACAATCTCGGTGCCAGTCTGCTCGGTTAGATGGGCGCATTCGGCCTCGATCATCGCGACACGCTCTTCCAAAGAAAACAGCGGGCCCTTGTCCCGGTTGATAGCAACACCAATGACGAGCTTATCCACCAGCGCAGCCGCGCGGCGAATAATGTCTATATGACCCATGGTGATAGGGTCGAAAGTACCGGGATATAATCCAACCCGCATTGGGCTCTCCAGCGCAACAATATTTCTGCGCAAGCAAACATAACTTTGCCGCAGGTGCAAGAGGCTGAAACAGCCCCCGCGTTCAATGCCCCATGATCATGCCCTCAAGCGCGTCTTTTTCCATAGCAAGTTCAGCAAGTTGCGCCTTGACCGCATCACCCAGCGTAACGATGCCGACCAGTTTGCCATCTTCCAATACAGGCATGTGGCGAAATCGTCCTTCGGTCATCTGGGACAGGATAGACTCAACAGTATCCTGCTGGCTGGCGGTCACAAGTTGCTTGGTCATATAGTTGCTAACGGGTTTATCCAAGCATCCGCTGCCGCTGGCAGCCAACTCGCGAACAATGTCTCGTTCGGATAAAATGCCCGCTGCCGTCTGCCCCCCATCCTCGGAAATGACCACAGTACCAATCCGCTTTTCCGCAAGAATCTCGGCAGCCTGAGAAACGGATGCCGTTGGCTCGACCGTCTCCACACCGCCGCTGGCCTTGGATTTGAGAATGGCCTGTACAAGCATAAGCGAAAACCTCCGGAATTACGTACTGTTTTCCAAAGCGTTGCCGGAATGTGTGAATGTGTCAAGGTGAAGCTTCGCGCTCAAGCCGCGCTACTTCGTCCCGTATTCCGCGCGTCAACGCCTCGGCAAAGCGGTTCAACCGCTCATTGCGCTGATCGCCCTGATGGCGGACCAGATAGAACCCCCGGGTCAGACTGACCTGATCCGTCAGGATTTTCTGCAATCCCCGATGGAACGGCAATGTGAAATCATGTGCCACGCAGACCCCTGTTCCCAGCGAAACTTGTCGCAGCTGAACGGAAACAGAGTTTGATGCAAGCGCGACACGTTCAACACCAATGTCGTTGAGATAGTCCAGCTCGCGGTCGAAAATCATGTCCGGAATATAGCCTATCATCCGATGCCCTTTTAGATCCTCGATGGATCGAATTTCGGCGTGACGACTCAGGTATTCCTTCGTTGCGACCATATGCAGCCGATAGTCGGATATCTTCTGCACCAGCAGTTTCCCTGCGGTGGGCGCACTGACTGTTACCGCCATGTCGGCCTCTCGCCGGGATAGGTTGATGATGCGCGGCAACGCCAGGATCTGAATGTCGAGATCAGGATTGGCATCGCTGATCTTGGCGCAGACCTGTGGCAACAGGTAATTGGCACTTCCATCCGGGGCACCAATTCTGATCTGACCGCTTAGCGATTTGGCAGAGCCTGACATGACACCAGTCGCAGCGCGCATAGCCTCTTCTGCCTGCAGCCCATGCTCCATCAGGCGTTGTCCCGCAGTCGTCAACACATAGCCCTGCTGTGATTTCGTGAACAACACCGCATCCAATGCCGCTTCGAGCCGCGCGATTCTGCGCCCGACAGTCGCCGGGTCGATCTTGAGAATCCGCCCCGCCCCTGAAAGGCTTTCATCGCGCGCGACCGCCAGGAAAACCCGCAAATCATCCCAATTCGGCGTCATGCTCTACCCTTTGCATTTTTGCAAAACTGATTTGAAATATTGCCTCTGTTCAGGTGATTTTCGCAAGTCTATTCTTCGCGCAACTTAATCCGGAGGAGTTTGCAATGCAGAACCTGACCCATTTCATCAACGGCGAAAATGTCGCTGGCACATCTGGCCGCTTTGACAATGTATTCAACCCAGCAACGGGTGAAGTGCAGTACCAATGCCCGATGGCCAGTGTCGCCGAGACCACCGCTGCGATCGAAGACGCTGCAGCAGCTCAGGTCGCTTGGGGCGCAACCAACCCGCAGAAGCGCGCGCGCGTTATGATGGCGATGGTTGGCTTGATGAACCGCGACATGGACAAGCTGGCCGAGGCTCTCAGCCGCGAGCACGGTAAAACCATCCCGGACGCCAAGGGTGATCTGCAGCGTGGTCTGGAAGTGATAGAATACTGCATCGGCGCGCCCCAGATGCTGAAAGGTGAGTTCACCGACAGCGCGGGCCCGGGCATCGATATGTATTCGATGCGTCAGCCGCTGGGCGTGGTCGCTTCGATCATGCCATTCAACTTCCCCGCAATGATGCCGCTTTGGCACGTTGGCCCGGCGCTGGCCTGCGGCAACGCAGTTGTTCTAAAGCCGTCCGAGCGCGACCCCTCTGTTCCATTGATGCTGGCAGAGCTGTTTGTCGAAGCTGGTCTGCCCAAGGGCGTGTTCCAAGTCGTAAACGGTGACAAAGAGGCCGTGGACACCCTGCTGGACAGCGAAATCATTCAGGGCGTGTCGTTCGTGGGTTCAACCCCGATTGCGCAATACATCTATGCTCGTGCAACCGCCAACGGCAAACGGGCGCAGTGTTTCGGTGGTGCCAAGAACCACATGATCGTTATGCCTGACGCCGATCTGGATCAGGCTGCTGATGCGCTGGTCGGTGCAGGTTTCGGCGCGGCTGGCGAACGCTGCATGGCAATCTCGGTGGCCGTGCCTGTGGGCGAAGAAACCGCAGACGCACTGATCGAAAAACTGATCCCGCGTGTCGAAAAGCTGAAAGTCGGCCCCTACACAGCAGGTGACGATGTAGACATGGGGCCAGTTGTTACTGCCGCCGCGAAAGAGCGTATCCTTGGCCTGATCAACTCGGGTGTTGAGCAAGGCGCTAAGCTGGTTGTCGACAACCGCGACTTCAGCCTGCAGGGCTATGAGGACGGCTTCTTTGTCGGCCCGCACCTGTTCGACAACGTCACACCCGAGATGGATATCTACAAGCAAGAGATCTTTGGCCCGGTCCTGTCAACCGTACGCGCGGGTTCTTATGAAGAGGCGCTGAAACTGGCGATGGATCATGAATACGGCAACGGCACTGCGATCTTCACCCGCGACGGTGATACGGCGCGTGACTTTGCCAGCCGTGTGAACATCGGCATGGTCGGCATCAACGTTCCGATCCCGGTTCCGCTGGCCTACCACACTTTTGGCGGCTGGAAGAAATCGATGTTCGGCGACCTGAACCAGCACGGTCCGGACAGCTTCAAGTTCTACACCCGCACCAAAACAGTGACATCGCGCTGGCCGTCGGGCATCAAGGAAGGTGGCGAGTTCAACTTCAAAGCGATGGACTGATCATACAGCTTACAAATCAGGAAACCCGGCCCTACATGGGTCGGGTTTTTTCGTGCATGCGCCAGTTGCTGCCTGATCGCGTACCTCACAAGAAATTCAGAGGTCGCCCTCTGGAAAAAGCAGGCATTCACTAATATTTTATCGGTAATTCAACTATCCGAACAGCTCATAACTCCCTGGAGGCAACCTTGTCCCAAAATCGTTTTACCCGTCGTCACGCCCTTTTGGGCGCTGCATCGCTGATTGCGGCCCCTGCTATCGTGCGTGCTCAAAGCACTGATGCTTTCCCACAGACCGAGGAAGCAATCAGCACGCAGCTTCCAGTACGTCGTAACGTTTCATCGTTCTCGCAACAGAATTGGCAGGATCACTTTGACGAGTTGGGCGTCGGCGCATTGTTGGCCGATATCACCAGCCGGGCTGTTCATTACTGGGGGCCGGATGGAACCTACAAGCTGTACCCCAGTTCTGTCCCGATGAGCGAAGAGCTGACCAAGCGCGGCTATACCAAAGTCACACGCAAGGCGGAGAACCCAAGCTGGACACCAACCCCATCAATGCGCGAGCGCGATCCCTCGTTGCCAATTCGCATGGAGGGTGGTGAACCTGGAAACCCATTGGGAACTCGCGCTATGTATCTTGGCTGGCCTGCCTACCTGGTTCACGGCACCTATGATACCCGCAAGATTGGACGTCAGAGCTCGTCCGGCTGTATCGGTCTTTATAACCAGCACGTTGAAGAGCTGTATCCGCTGGTAAAGGTCGGTACTCAGGTACGTTTGGTCTAAACGGCGAGTTTATACACGAAACACAAAAAAGCCCCGTCCATCAGGAACGGGGCTTTTGTATTCGTGAAGGTGGTAGATTTATTCGGGAATGATCACTTCGTCGACAACGTGAATGACGCCGTTGCTGGCTTCGATGTCGGCCTGCACAACTTTGGCACCATTAACTTTCACGCCATTTTTTGCGTTCACGCTTAGTCGGTCGCCTTGCACGGTCAAAACCTTCGCGCGCTTTCCTGCAATGTCGCCGGACATCACTTTGGCTGGTACGACATGGTAGGTCAGGATCGACACCAACTGGTCCTTGTTTTCTGGCAGAAGTAGGGTTTCAACAGTGCCTTCAGGCAGAGCTGCAAAAGCTTCATCCGTGGGTGCAAAGACGGTGAAGGGCCCATCGCCTTTCAGCGTATCAACCAGGCCCGCGGCCTGAACGGCAGCAACCAGGGTGTTGAAAGACCCGGCAGCAACTGCGGTATCTACGATATCAGCGGCCTGTGCCTTGACGGGCAGTGCAAGTGCGAATGCGGCGGCAGCGCCCATGAATGTGCGGCGGAACATGGCTGTTAACTCCTCTCCAGCTTGTTATGAAAAGGGTTACGGGCCTGGGTTCGAACCGGATCACACAGAAATCAATTTTCTTTGAGCTGAACCCAGATGCTCTGCGCACGGCCCTCTTCTAGAAACGGCAGCGCTGCGACGGCGTCGGGGCGATCCTGCTGAAGGTAATATCCGGGCCAAAGCATTGAATAGAAACCGGATTGCAGCAAGGCGTGCAACATGTACTGCTCACCCCATCCTGGGCAGTCATAGAAGAACCGTTTGGGATATTCATAAGGCAGAAAAACATCGTGGACATGAATGACAACGCCGGGTTTCAGCGCCGGAATGATCCGACAGAATAGATGGGCGACATCGTTGCTCATCCGAACCACATGGCTTGAATCGATGAACAGAACATCCCCAGCCTCAAGCTGATCGAACAGCGCGGGATCTACTTCTTCCAGTCGCTTCTGCTCAAACTGATCGACGACATGGGCGATATCTGCGCGCGGGTACGGATCAATTGCCGTGATCGTCGTATCCAAACCACCATCTATGATCGCCTGCCGCGTCACGCGGGTAGAGTTCCCGCAGCCGACCTCGATCACGCGCTTGGGCTGAAAGCGGCGGATCATCAAGTAAAGCGCATCCGCATCCGGGCTATCGTAATATCCGTTGCCGGTGTAATAACCGGTTTGGTTTCGCGCCGGGTCCTTCAAAGCTGCAAGCGCATCGGAATGGCGCGTATACTCTTCGACAAGTTGCGCGATATCGAATCCGTCCATTCCCGGCGACAGGGCATAAGCGGGCCTGGTCAATCCCCCTGCCCGTTCGAACGCTTCCAGCCGCGCCCGTTCATCCTGTTCCGTAACCTTGTCGATCAGCTTGACGCCCAACTCATCTAGGGCTGCATTGATCTGCGGAAATTTTCTGGGTTTCACGAGGACGGCTCCACATTACGTTGCGCCCGCTCTTTACCTGTGCACGCAGGACTTCCGCAAGAACCGACAGGCCAAACCCTTGGCAAAACGCTAATTTCCGTATTCACTGATGTGAATTGACCAACGAGGGCCGCCATGCAGCAGGAATTCACGATCGGCATTGAAGAGGAATACCTGCTGGTCGATCAAGACAGTCTGCAGCTCGCCGAGGCGCCCGCAGCATTGATGGAAGCTTGTCAGGCAGATTTCGAAGGCCAGGTCAGCCCGGAATTTCTGCAGTGCCAGATCGAAGTCGGGACCCGCCCACATGCTACGATCAGATCGGCGCGCGAAGATCTAAAGCGCCTGCGTTCTTGTGTTTCAAAACGTGCAGCCGAGTATAATTTGGCTCCGATCGCGGTCTCTTGCCACCCGTTTGCGAACTGGAAAGACCAGCACCATACACGGAAAGAACGCTATGACGCCCTGCAGCATGCTTTGGGCGGCGTGGCGCGGCGGATGCTGATCTGCGGAATGCATGTGCATGTGGGCGTCGAAGATCAAGCCTTGCGCGCCGACCTGGTACCCCAGCTTTCTTACTTTCTGCCCCATCTGCTGGCGTTGTCGACCTCGTCTCCTTATTGGAACGGCGAAGATACCGGGCTTTCCTCCTATAGGCTCACCGTGTTCGACAATCTGCCCCGGACCGGTCTGCCCCCGGTGTTCGGCAGTTGGGGCGAATACGAACGCACCACTGGCGTGCTGGTCGAACTCGGCGTGATCGAGGACACCTCGAAGATCTGGTGGGACCTACGTCCATCTCACCGGTTCCCCACCCTAGAAACACGCATCATGGACGTACAGCCAAGGCTTGAACATACGCTTTCGCTTGCAGCGCTAGTGCAGGCGCTGACCCGGATGCTGTGCCGCCTGAAAGACCGCAATCTTCGTTGGCGGCAATATGATAAGTTTCTGATCGGCGAAAACCGTTGGCGCGCGCAGCGCTACGGTGTGGGCGAAGGTCTGATCGATTTCGGTGATCGCTCAATCAAGCCGATGGCTGAACTGATCGGAGAGCTGATGGGCATGTTGGCCGAAGACACCGAGGCATTGGGCACCATGACCGAACTCGCCCGACTTCGGCAGATCGCAGAAAATGGCACCTCCGCCACCCGCCAACGCCGTGTTTACGCTGAAGCTTTAGCGCGCGGGGATGATCCGGGCATGGCGGTGGTCAAGCACCTGATCGAGGAATTTCACGCCGACCTATAAAGTCAAACCGCCGCCAAAATCTCCTTGATCCGGTCCGCTACGGGTTCATACAAATCGCGATCCGTCCAGTATCCGTTATGCGAAAGCGGGTTCCACGACGTAAAGATTTTGCCCGCATTGATCGGCTTATCCTTCAAGGCCCCACTTTGAGCGAGCTGTTCATAGCTTGGCGCGCTTTTGCCCAAAGGAAAACCCAAAACATCATGCTTGTCATAGTAGTTTCGCCACCAGGTCGAAAACTGCAACGCAGGCGGCAGCGCGCGGTTCGGGGCCATGATCGGAAAAATCTCATTCTCGGGATATGCGAACAGAAAAATCGGAATATTGCACCCAAACGTCACGAGGCCAGCAACGGTTTTCATGTTTTCAACATCTGTCGGGTGAACCGGTGAACCACCCTGACGCAGATGTCTTTGCATGTCATAAATATAGTTCGACATTATGTGCCCACCCAGCGAATGCGCCAGGATCAGTACAGGCCCCTGTGGTCCGACCTGGTATTTGACGACCCCCATCACATTCTCGATTTTCTTGTGGATCGCCTCATAGATCTTATCGCCATCATCCGGAGTTGGTCGGTAAGAAGCAGCATCCGACAGATTGCACACTACAAACTCGCGCAGCTTGTCGTATCCTAGGCTGCGGTTGACCTTACGCAGATATGCCTTTTGCCGCCCTTGCAGGATCTGTGCCCAGACCACCTCGTGCCAGATCACATCATCCATATCCGCGCCGACCCGGTTCGATACGCGTCGTTTCAGCCCTTTGGAAAACGTTGGGGTCGTGGATGGGGGCTGGTTCTGAGGATTGTACTGGCTGCCCATGCCGTGAATCGCGATAACAGCAAGCTTGTGTGACGACATAAGAATACTCCGTAATGATCAAGAAAGCAGAATTCCCGCAGTATACCTCACCGTCCAGAAATCCCCTAAATCGCCGGGTTTGCCGTCATTGAAAAATTTCTGTAAGGATTGAAGAATAAAACGCTCGTTCAATTCTATAGCCATCAGGAAGCACACGTCATGGATTTCGCGCTGACCGAAGAACAAACGGCCATTTTCGACATGGCCTACGCCTTTGGCCAAGACCACATCGCCCCCTTCGCGCGTCAGTGGGAAGCAGACGGAACCATCCCCAAAGAGCTTTGGCCCAAAATCGGCGAACTAGGATTTGGTGGACTTTATGTCTCGGAAGAGGCTGGTGGTTCGGGTTTGACGCGATTGGATGCGACACTGGTGTTCGAAGCGCTATCGATGGCCTGTCCCTCGGTCGCGGCGTTCCTGTCGATTCACAACATGTGCGCCAAAATGCTGGACAGCTTTGGCAGTGACGATCTGAAGTCCCGCATTATGCCAAGTATCCTCAGCCTCGAAACCGTCCTCAGCTACTGCCTGACGGAACCCGGATCGGGATCGGACGCTGCGGCGCTGAAAACGCGCGCTGAACGGACCAATGAAGGCTTCACGCTCAACGGCACAAAAGCGTTCATTTCCGGCGGCGGCTATTCGGATGCCTATGTCTGCATGGTTCGCACGGGTGAAGACGGCCCTAAAGGAATCTCTACCGTCTATGTCGAAGACGGCACGCCGGGCCTGAGTTTCGGTGGTCTGGAACAAAAAATGGGTTGGAAAAGCCAGCCAACCGCGCAAGTTCAGTTTGACGATTGTAAAATTCCATCCAGCAATCTGGTCGGGGCTGAAGGCGACGGTTTCAAATACGCGATGATGGGGCTGGACGGTGGCCGCCTGAACATCGCCTCCTGCTCGCTGGGGGCAGCTCAGAACGGTCTGGACATGACGTTGCAGTATATGTCCGAGCGCAAGGCCTTTGGACAATCGATCGATCAGTTTCAGGCGCTGCAGTTCCGACTGGCAGATATGGAGATTGAGCTACAGGCGGCGCGCACATTCTTGCGTCAGGCAGCGTGGAAACTTGATCAGGGCGCACCGGACGCCACAAAATTCTGCGCGATGGCCAAGAAGTTCGTAACCGAAACCGGATCGAAAGTCGTGGATCAGTGTCTGCAATTGCACGGTGGATATGGCTATCTGGCGGATTATGGCATCGAGAAACTGGTGCGGGATCTGCGCGTGCACCAAATTCTGGAAGGCACGAACGAGATCATGCGCGTGATCGTTGCGCGCCAGATGCTCTCCAATCGCTGAGGTCTTTGATGTCTGATATCGACATTCGCACCACAGGCCGAGCCGGGCGCATCACGCTGACACGACCCCACGCCCTGAACGCCCTTAGCTATGAGATGTGCATGGCCATCGATACCGCTCTGCGCAACTGGCGTGAGGATGATCAAGTCGATCTGATCATTCTCAATGCCGAAGGCGACAAAGCCTTTTGCGCTGGCGGAGATATTGCCGACCTTTATGCGACCGGCACCAAGGCGGACTATGCTTATGGCCAAACGTTTTGGCGCGACGAATACCGCCTGAATGCCTTGATTTTTGAGTACTCAAAACCAGTGATCAGCTTCCTGCAAGGTTTCACCATGGGTGGCGGGGTTGGCATCGGGTGCCATGGCAGCCATCGAGTGGTTGGAGAAAGCTCAAAGATCGCGATGCCGGAATGCTCAATCGGGCTGGTTCCTGATGTGGGCGGATCGCTGATGTTGGCGCTGGCGCCGGGGCGATTGGGCGAGTATCTGGGCACCACCGGCCACCGCATGGGGCCCGGAGATGCGATCTATGCCGGGTTTGCCGACCATTTCATTCCCCAAGAGCATTGGGCGGGGCTGATAGACCAGTTGGAAGCCTCTGGACGGGCGGAACTGGTGGATGAGCATGCAGTGCCCGCACCGGATAGCCCCTTGGCTGAAATGCAGGGCGAGATCGACCGGCTATTTAGCGGAGAAAGTCTTGGCGATATCCTGAACAGCTTGCGCAACGATGACACAGAATTTTCGACAAAAATTCTCGGCACCCTGCAGCGAAACTCTCCTATCTCCATGGCTTGTGCTGTCGAGATGTTGCATCGGCTGCGCGGAACCGGCCTGACATTGCAAAAAGCGCTGGATCTGGAGTACCGGTTTACTTATCGCGCGATGAAGCATGGCGATTTTCTGGAAGGCATTCGCGCCCAGATCATCGACAAGGATCGCAACCCGAAATGGCAGTTTGCTGATTTGGATGTGCCTGCAGTCGCGGTGTCCAAGATGCTGCAACCGCTCGGTGCGGATGCTTTAAGCTTTTCAGAGGAGTAAGGGATGAAAATCGCATTCATAGGGCTTGGCAACATGGGCGGCCCGATGGCGGCCAATCTGGCGCGCGCGGGCCATGACGTCATCGGCTTTGATCAAGTTGATGTCGCCATCGAAGGCGTTTCCATGGCGTCCTCTGGCGCCGCTGCAGCTGCGGAAGCCGACGCCGTCATCACCATGCTTCCCAACGGGCAGATTCTGCGCACTGTGGCCAATGAAGTCGTCCCGGCAATGCAAGACGGTGCGGTTCTGATTGACTGCTCTACGGTCGATGTCGACAGCGCCCGCGCGGTGGCGCAGCAAGCTGCTCAGGCTGGTCTGCTATCAGTCGATGCACCTGTATCCGGCGGGATTGGTGGGGCCGCTGCAGGCACTTTGACCTTTATGGCCGGTGGATCTGACGCAGCTTTTGCCAAGGCGGCTCCGTTATTTGAAATCATGGGGCAAAAAGCGGTTCACTGCGGTGAAGCTGGCGCGGGTCAGGCCGCCAAAATCTGCAACAACATGATCCTCGGCGTGACGATGATCGCGACCTGCGAGGCGTTTGCACTTGCCGATAAACTGGGACTGGACCGGCAAAAGATGTTCGATGTGGTCAGCACCTCGTCAGGGTACAGCTGGACAATGAACGCCTATTGCCCTGCCCCAGGCGTTGGACCCGAAAGCCCATCCGACAATAACTACACCCCTGGTTTCGCCGCCGAGCTGATGTTGAAAGACCTACGTCTCAGCCAACAGGCTGCCGAAAGTGCGGACGCTGATACGCCCATGGGACAGGTTGCGACAAAGCTATATGAACAGTTTGTCGAACAAGAAAATGGCTTGGGTCGCGATTTCAGCGCCATGTTACCGCGATTTGAGAAGCGGTCCAGAGACTGAACAACCTAAGAACGCAGCGCTCTACGAAGCAACAGAGAAGAAAATTCGCAGCATTTTCTTCTCTCGCTCTGTTCCTATTCGGCAGCTACGGCTTGCCCATCCAGCATTGGCTTCAGATAACGCCCAGTGTGGCTACGCTCACATTCAGCGACGTCTTCGGGCGTACCCTCAGCCACAATCTGACCTCCGCCATCGCCACCTTCCGGGCCAATGTCGATTATCCAGTCGGCGGTTTTTACGACATCGAGATTATGTTCGATGACAACAACAGTATTTCCTTGGTCGACCAGTTCGTGCAGGACTTCCAATAGCTTACGCACGTCCTCGAAATGCAGACCCGTTGTGGGTTCGTCCAGAATATACAGCGTTCGACCCGTTGATCGCTTGCTCAGTTCTTTAGAGAGCTTTACACGCTGCGCCTCACCACCGGAGAGCGTGGTCGCCTGTTGACCAACTTTGATGTAGCCGAGCCCAACGCGAGCCAAGGCATCCATCTTGTCACGGATCGATGGCACCGCTTTAAAAAACTCCTGCGCATCTTCCACTGTCATATCAAGTACATCCGCGATGGACTTACCCTTGAACTTGATCTCAAGCGTCTCACGGTTATATCGCGCGCCTTTGCAGGTTTCGCAGGTGACATAAACATCAGGCAGAAAGTGCATCTCAATCTTGATGACGCCATCACCCTGACACGCTTCGCACCGGCCGCCTTTGACGTTAAAGCTGAACCGCCCGGGCTTGTATCCACGCGCTTTGGCTTCTGGCAACCCGGCAAACCAGTCTCTGATCGGGGTGAAAGCCCCGGTGTAAGTCGCTGGATTTGAACGTGGAGTCCGGCCAATGGGTCGCTGATCTATGTCGATCACCTTGTCCAGATGCTCTAGCCCTTTGATCGTTTCACAGGGCGCCGGTGTCTGGCGAGCGCCGTTCAACCGCATCGAGGCGGTTTTGAACAAAGTCTCAATCGTCAGCGTCGATTTTCCACCGCCAGACACACCGGTCACACAAACAAATTTTCCCAGCGGAAATTCGGCCGTAACGTTCTTGAGGTTGTTTCCCGTCGCCTTAACAACGGCTACTTTTTGCTTCTTACCCTTTCGCCGCTCAACCGGCACCGGGATCTCGCGCGTGCCCGAAAGATATTGACCGGTGATCGAGGCCGCATCGCCGGCGATATGCTCGGGCGTACCGTGGCTGACCACCTGTCCCCCATGCACTCCTGCACCGGGACCGATATCAAACACATAATCCGCCTCGCGAATGGCCTCTTCGTCATGTTCAACGACGATGACCGTGTTGCCCTGGTCACGCAAATTCTTAAGCGTTCCCAGCAGACGATCATTGTCGCGTTGGTGCAGACCAATCGATGGCTCGTCGAGTACATACAATACCCCGGTCAGGCCCGAGCCGATCTGGCTCGCCAGACGGATACGCTGACTTTCACCTCCGGACAGGGTACCACTTGAACGAGACATCGTAAGATACTCTAATCCAACATTATTCAAAAAACCCAACCGCTCGCGAATTTCCTTGAGAATTGCGCGCGCGATCTCGTTCTTTTGTGCGCTCAGATGATTTGGGGCATCCTCAACCCAGGCCAACGCCTCGCGGATCGACATTTCGACGACCTGTCCAACGTGCAAACCCGCAATTTTGACGGCCAGCGCCTCAGCACGCAGACGGTAGCCTTTGCATGTGCCGCAGGGTCGGTTGTTTTGATAGCGCTCGAATTCTTCGCGAATCCAGGCGCTGTCAGTCTCGCGATAGCGGCGCTCCATGTTGGGGATGACGCCTTCAAAGCTTCGGGTAACCTGATAGACGCGGCCACCTTCATCATAACGGAACTGGATCTCTTCATCACCAGACCCGCGCAGAAACACCTGCTGGACTTTCTTGGGCAAGTCCTTCCAGGGAGTGTTCTTGTCAAACTCGTAATGTCGCGCGATAGCTTCGATCGTTTGCAGAAAATATGGTGATTTACCCTTTCGCCAGGGCGCAAGTGCCCCGTCATAGAGTTTCAATGTCTGGTCCGGCACGACCAGACGTTCATCAAAGAACAGTTCGACCCCAAGCCCGTCGCAATCGGGGCAAGCCCCAAAGGGCGCGTTGAATGAGAACAGGCGCGGCTCGATCTCGGGGATGGTGAACCCACTGACCGGGCAAGCAAAATTCTCACTGAATGTGATCCGTACCGGGTCGCCCTCCTTCGGTGCGGTTTCGAGGATTGCGATCCCGTCCGCCAGATCCAGTGCGGTCCTTAGGCTGTCGGCCAGGCGTGTTTCCATGCCTTCTCGTACCACCAGACGATCGACAACGACGTCGATATCGTGGCGGAACTTCTTGTCCAGTGTCGGCGGCTCATCCAATTCATAGAACTCACCATCTACCTTGACGCGCTGAAAACCCTGCTTGCGCAGCTCAAGGAATTCTTTCCGATATTCACCCTTCCGATCACGAACGATGGGGGCCAGCAGATAGCCGCGCGTGCCCTCCTCCATCGTCATGATCCGGTCGACCATGTCCTGCACCTGCTGTGCCTCAATCGGCAATCCTGTGGCCGGGCTGTAAGGCGTACCAGCACGGGCAAAGAGCAAGCGCAGATAGTCGTAGATCTCGGTTACGGTGCCCACGGTCGAACGCGGGTTTTTTGAGGTCGTCTTCTGCTCGATCGAAATCGCGGGGCTTAGTCCGCTGATGTGATCCACATCAGGCTTCTCCATCATGTCGAGGAACTGGCGCGCATAGGCCGACAGGCTTTCGACATAGCGGCGCTGCCCTTCGGCATAGATCGTATCAAATGCCAAAGAAGACTTACCCGAGCCCGACAGGCCAGTGATCACCACTAGCTGATCCCGTGGGATGTCGACATCAATGCTCTTGAGGTTATGCTCGCGCGCACCGCGCACCTCGATATTCTTCAGCTCAGCCATTCAGGCCCCCAACAACCAACGTCACTCAGAGATAGGCGAGAGCGGCTGAGTCTCCAACCAAAAAATTAGAACAAAGTAAGAACAGGCGATTTTTCGACACTCGGCTTAAGCACTGGTTTTCTTCGCCAGAGCCCATGCGCAGATTGGAAAATCGGGATCGTTCTCCAAATTGTCTGTCTCAGGGTCATAAACAGGAGGCCATTCAAGTTCGAGATTGCGCAAAGCGGCATGCCGATTGCCCCACTGTTCAGCCCGGATGAGATCCGGGTCGAACCCACACTCAGTGAGCAGGTTTTTCAATCCGCGCGCAGACCAGCGCGAACAGTCATGCGGAGCAGCGTGAAACGGAATGAAGAACGGGACGGCCAGCCAGAAATACCCTCCGGGCCTTAGCATCTCTAGCACGTTCAGCGTGGCTTCAACCGGGCGATCCAAGTGCTCCCACACCTGATTGGCCAAAACCAGATCGACCTTTCGCACCTGCTGCTGCTTGTCCAGAACGGGTCCGGTGCAGATATCATGTTGCTTGTGCCAAATCTGTTCATAGCTGCAAAATCCAAATTGCTTACCCCACGAACCAGAAATCTCAATGACATCAAGTGTTTCCGGCTTTAGGCTACGAACCCACTGCCGGCTGCGCCGTGCCATGATAACTCGATTTAGACTGGTCACTGCTTGCCCCTGATGTTTTGCAGGCAATAAACCATAAGATCAGTAAGATGTCGGCACAAAAAAACGCCCACAAGGGCGTATGACTTTCTAAATCGAAGGAAAATGGCGCGGTTGACGGGGCTCGAACCCGCGACCCCCGGCGTGACAGGCCGGTACTCTAACCAACTGAGCTACAACCGCGCATTTAGGGTCTATGTGCGATCCGTTTGCCCGGATCAAAGGCTGGCAGCGATGGCGCGGTTGACGGGGCTCGAACCCGCGACCCCCGGCGTGACAGGCCGGTACTCTAACCAACTGAGCTACAACCGCCCACTGCCCGTTCATCTCTGAACGTTGGGGTGTATTATGGCTACACCCCGGCATCGTCAAGCGGCGTTTTCAAGTTTTTTGCTCGAACCTGATTTTTTCCGATCTATCCGACTTGGCGGGCAATGTGTGAAAACCGGATTTCGTCTGACGCGCTGCAATTTGAACGCTTTGAACTTGCGGCGAAACACAAGCCGCTGTATCAAACGCCGCTATGGGTGATTAGCTCAGTGGTAGAGCGCTTCGTTCACATCGAAGATGTCAGGAGTTCAAATCTCTTATCACCCACCATATTATTCAAATGCTTATGCGACATAGTTGAAGCGTTTTGGAACCATTTAGTTCAACGCTGCGAGCACAATGCTGTTATCCACCGACATACACGCCGGATTTAGGACGATAAAAAACCTTTTGGTCATGCAGACGCCCCAGAAGGTCGTGTGCCTTGCGCACAAAGTCTTCACGGGTTTCCCTTTCTTCTACCCTCTCGTCAACAGGGACATTCGATCTGGAAGCTATGGCATGACGCATGGCCTCTTCGATTATATCCATATCTTCGACCGAAAGCTCGAACATATCATTGTACAGAGGCATCCTGGGTTCTCCTACCTTGGCACAGACGACCAGCGTGCCTCATGTTCCGAGTCGATTCCACTTCAAATACCTATTGCCGGCGATCGCGTTTCGAAGAACACGCCCAGCAGGATTTAGAAGATGAATCGGGCAGACCTCGTTTTCACGAATTTTCTGCATGATATGTGGCACTTGCCATGTTTCCCGTGGCCTGCTTATCCTGATGTCATAGCCACCAATAAGGCACCCCTCTTTGGGCGAGAAATAACATGGCGAAACTGAAGCGGGAAATTGGCCTGGTCGGCCTGACCTTCATTTCGGTTGGAGGAATCATTGGGTCAGGCTGGCTTTTCGGCCCCCTACTCGCCGTGCAACACGCAGGCCCCGCCGCGGTTCTTTCTTGGATTATTGGCGCCGTTGCGATGTTCATACTGGCAATAACATTCGCCGAGATTTCAGCGATGTTACCTATCCCAGGCGGAATCGCACGCGTCCCTCAGTTCTCACACGGCAACATCGTGTCGATGGCGATGGGATGGACGGCCTGGATTGGCTACAACACCACCGCTCCGATCGAAGTTGAAGCCATGCTTAAATACCTCGCGCCCTACGCGTCATGGCTCCACGCCGCAGATACCGGCGAACTGACCGGCGCTGGTGTTTCGGTCGCCTTGCTGTTCATGTTGCTGTTCGTCGCTGTGAACGCACTGGGCGTAAAATTTTTTGCACAGGTAAATGCAACGCTGACCTGGGCCAAGATTGCCATTCCGATAGTATTGTCCGTGTTGTTGATCGCGACCCGCTTTGACGTGCAGAATTTCTCCGCACCTGACGGTTTCGCCCCCTACGGCCTGAAAGGCATCATGGCCGCAGTATCAACCGGTGGAGTGATCTTTTCCTTTATAGGTTTCCGACATGTTGTTGATATGGCGGGAGAAGTTCGAAACCCAAAATTCGACATCCCGGCTGCTCTGGTTCTGTCCATTGTATTATGTGCCCTGATCTACCTTGGATTACAGGTGGCCTTTATCGGCGCGCTTGATCCCACAATGATCCGCGATGGCTGGGCGAGTCTCAGCTTCGGTGGGCAAGGTCCGTTGGATGGCGTCATCATGTCCGTCGGGATATTGTGGTTCCTCAGCTTGCTGAACGTCGGGTCGGTCATCGGCCCGTTTGGCAATGGGTTGGTTGCAACAGGATCGAACGCTCGTATCGCTCTGGCCCTGTCGCAAAACGGGTTCCTGCCGAAACGTTTGCAGATCTTGTCATCGTTCGGAGTACCGCTTTGGGCCTTGGCTCTCAACTTTCTGATTGGCACTCTGTTTTTACTGACGGTCCCGTTCGCAACCGTAATCGCCCTGAACGGGGCCGCCATTGTGCTTTCATTCGCGGTCGGCCCAATCGCCGTGGTGTGCTTACGTGATCTGATGCCTGACCGCCCGCGCTCAATCCGTATTCCCGCCGTCAAACTTGTCGGGCTCACGGCCTTCGCGATCTCAACCCTGATCGTCTACTGGAGCGGATGGGACACGGTCTGGAGGCTGGGAATTGCACTGCTCATCGGCATGGCGCTGCTGCTGATCCGCTTTCACAATCGGCTCGATGAAATGGACGCAACCGAGGCGCTTTGGCTGATGCCCTATTTCTGTGGTTTGGGGCTGATCTCTTACATGGGTCAGTTTGGAGAAGGCGCGCAAAAGCAGATCCCGTTTGGTTGGGACATTGTGTTGTGTGCGGCATTTTCGGCGGTGATTTTTGCGCTCGCCGTACGCTCGGCGCTGTCGGACAAAAAATTCCAGGCTTACATCGAAAACGAAGAGGTGCTGGACCCGGCCAAACCTGTCATTGGACTTTGAACAAAAAAAAGGCGGGAAATGACCCCGCCTTTCTAATTAATCTGTTTCAGGCTTAGTGGGCTGTTGCCGACGGTCCTGCCCCTTCGGCCGCCTTGGCGGCAGCGGCAGCGGCCTCTTCAGCGGCCTCATCCCACTCAATTGAATCGGGCTTACGTATCAACGCTTGCTCCAGTACTTCCGAGACGTGTTTGACCGCGATGATCTCCAGCCCTTCTTTCACGTTGTCGGGGATATCTGCCAGATCCTTTTCATTCTCTTCGGGAATGAGGACGGTCTTGATCCCGCCACGCAGGGCAGCCAGCAGTTTTTCTTTCAGCCCGCCAATCGGCATCGCGTTGCCGCGCAGCGAAACCTCGCCTGTCATGGCGATGTCCTTGCGCACAGGAATACCGGTCAGGACCGAAACAATCGAGGTCACCATAGCCAAGCCCGCAGACGGACCATCCTTTGGCGTCGCACCATCGGGCACGTGCACGTGGATATCGATTTTGTCGAACTGCGGCGGTTTAACCCCGATCTGAGGCGAAATTGATCGGACGTAAGACGACGCCGCGTCGATCGATTCCTTCATCACATCGCCCAGCTTACCAGTGGTCTTCATCCGCCCTTTGCCGGGCAGTTTCAGAGCCTCGATATGCAGCAGATCACCACCGACCGAAGTCCAGGCCAAGCCAGTGACTACACCAACCTGATCGTCCTGTTCAGCCAAGCCATAACGGAACTTGGGCACTCCAAGAAAATCATCCAGATTGTCGGGCGTCACCTTTACGGTCTCCGCCTCTTTCTTGATGATCTTGGTCAACGATTTCCGCGCCACTTTGGCGATTTCGCGTTCGAGGTTCCGCACACCCGCCTCACGGGTATACGTGCGGATGATCGATTGTAGCGCCTCATCGGTCAGCTCAAACTCCTTGGCTTTCAGACCATGGTTTTTGACCTGTTTGTCGATCAGGTGTTGCTTGGCGATCTCGCTCTTTTCCTCTTCGGTGTAACCAGCCAGTGGGATGATCTCCATCCGGTCTAGCAGAGGCCCAGGCATGTTGTAGCTGTTAGACGTGGTCAGGAACATCACGTTGGACAGGTCATACTCGACCTCAAGATAATGATCCATGAACGTGTTGTTCTGTTCCGGGTCCAACACCTCCAGCATCGCCGAGGCTGGATCGCCACGGAAATCCTGCCCCATCTTGTCGATTTCATCGAGCAGGATGAGAGGGTTTGTGGTTTTCGCCTTCTTCAGCGCCTGAATGATCTTGCCGGGCATCGACCCGATATAAGTCCGACGGTGGCCACGAATCTCAGATTCGTCGCGCACACCACCCAGCGAGATGCGAATGAATTCGCGCCCCGTGGCTTTTGCGACCGATTTACCCAGCGAGGTTTTACCCACACCCGGAGGGCCAACAAGGCACAGGATCGGGCCTTTCAGCTTTTTCGAGCGCTGTTGAACCGCCAGATATTCGACGATCCGCTCTTTGACTTTCTCAAGTCCATAGTGATCGGCATCCAGAATGTCCTGCGCGCGACCCAGATCCTTTTTAACGCGAGATTTGGTGCCCCACGGCAGTGACAGGATCCAGTCCAGATAGTTACGCACAACGGTCGCTTCAGCCGACATGGGCGACATGTTCTTGAGCTTTTTCAGCTCACCTTCGGCCTTTTCGCGCGCCTCTTTCGACAGCTTGGTCTCGTTGATCTTGGCTTCCAGTTCGGCAACTTCGTTGCTGCCGTCCTCACCATCGCCAAGCTCCTTCTGAATGGCTTTCATCTGCTCATTCAGATAGTACTCGCGCTGCGTCTTCTCCATCTGGGATTTGACGCGGGTCTTGATCTTTTTCTCGACCTGCAGAACCGACATTTCGCCCTGCATCAGGCCATAGACCTTCTCAAGCCGCTCGCTCACCGAGAGCGTCTCAAGCAGTTCCTGTTTCTGTTCAACCTCGATGCCCAGATGACCTGACACAAGGTCGGCCAACTTTGCAGGCTCGGTGGTTTCACCGACGGCGGCCAGCGCCTCTTCGGGGATATTCTTGCGCACTTTTGCATAGCGCTCAAACTCGTCCGCGACGGTGCGCAACAGCGCTTCGGTCGTGGTGACATCGCCCGGAATCTCGGTCAGATACTCGGCGCGCGCTTCGAAAAACTGATCGTTTTCAAGAAATTCCGTGATCTGCACCCGCGCCTGCCCCTCGACAAGCACCTTCACGGTGCCATCGGGCAGTTTCAGCAGTTGCAGCACGTTGGCCAGAACGCCCGAGCGGTAGATACCGTCGATTTCCGGATCATCCTCACCAGGATCAATCTGGCTGGACAACAGAATTTGCTTGTCATCCTGCATCACCTCTTCCAGGGCGCGGACCGATTTGTCACGGCCCACGAACAGCGGCACGATCATATGTGGGAAGACCACGATATCGCGCAGCGGCAGGACGGGGTATGAGGAATTCAGAGGCTCTTGCATGCTCTATCCTTATCATTGGCAAGACGGCGCTGGTCCCTGATTCAGGCAACCTTTGGCCATCTCCTGTCTTGGACGATAAAGGTGGGGCACCTGTTCCCCCATTTCAACCTCATCGTCATTTGTCGTGATGCAGCATGACCGGATGATTTGGGGACTTCAAGGCATCCGACAGACATATCCACCGATTTTAGCGAACCCAGCATTAAAACGGGCAACAAATCATCCAGCGTGGATCAGAACACCCTCTGCTTAGCTCGGGACAAAAAGAAGCCATGACCGACTTCGTTTCTACATTCCAAGCCCTTTTTCGAGGAATGGCAAACGAACCCGCCAAACTCTCCGGTTACGCCGTAGTCTGCACGGTCAAATCCATCCCGGTTATGGCTGACTGGTTGGCACAGCATGCGGACGGCGCCCGTATTGGTCATGAAAAAATCATGTCCCCAGTCCGACTGACAATCCGCCGGGCGCGGGAACGCAGGCGCACCATTCCGCTCAATTATAGTGCAAGACAGGTCCGAAACACTCGCCCCCTGCCCGACGACACACTGAATATTCTCGGACGGGGTTTCGAAGGTCCAGACATCCGCAAGAGATGTCGATGCGCAAAGAACGATTGCGATAGAAACAATAAAGCGAGGCATTGAATCCTCCTGAACAAAACAAATGAAAATGGTAAATAATGCGCGAACAGTATAGCAAAAAATACCGCGTTTGTCACCGCAATGGCCACAATCTACAGCGGTTCAATATCGCCTTGCTCCCGAAGCGAGTGGAATTGCGATTGCCACTCTGCGAATGTGCCCTGTGAAATCGCGCCCCGCATTCCCTGCATGATTTCCTGAAAGTAATGCAGATTGTGCCAAGTCAGCAGCATGCCCGAGATCATCTCGTTCGAGCGGAACACGTGATGCAAGTAGGCCCGAGAATAACTTGAACACGCGGGGCATGTGCAGTTCTCATCCAGCGGGCGTGGGTCGTCAGCATGGCGGGCGTTCTTGATATTGACCACACCGTAACGCGTGAACACCTGCCCGGTGCGACCCGACCGCGAAGGTAGAACGCAATCCATCATATCTATCCCGCGTGCAACGGCACCTACGATATCATCAGGCTTGCCTACGCCCATCAGATAACGCGGTTTATCCTGGGGCAAGAAGTCAGGCGCATAGTCAAGGCAGCTGAACATGGCCTCCTGCCCCTCACCCACGGCAAGGCCGCCGACGGCGTAGCCTTCAAAACCGACCTGCTTAAGTGCCTCGGCACTTTCTTCCCGAAGATCTTGTTCCAGCCCGCCCTGCATGATCCCAAACAGGGCATGTCCGGGGCGGTCTCCAAACGCTTCGCGCGACCGCGCGGCCCACCGCATCGAAAGGCGCATGGACTCGGCGATACGGTCGCGATCGGCGGGCAGCGCAGGGCATTCATCAAAGCACATGACGATGTCCGAGCCCAAAAGGCGTTGGATTTCCATCGACCGTTCCGGCGTCAATTCGTGCTTCGAGCCATCGACGTGAGATTTAAAGGTCACGCCCTTCTCAGTCAGTTTACGCAAACCCGCCAGCGACATCACTTGAAACCCGCCCGAATCCGTCAGGATGGGGCGGTCCCAGTTCATGAATTTGTGCAGGCCTCCCAAACGATCAATCCGCTCGGCCGTGGGGCGCAGCATCAGATGATAGGTGTTGCCCAACAGAATATCGGCACCCGTGGCGCGCACACTTTCCGGCATCATCGCCTTGACGGTCGCGGCTGTGCCCACAGGCATGAACGCCGGCGTTCGCACCTCACCGCGCGGCGTGTTGATCACGCCTGTGCGGGCCTTGCCATCGGTGGCTTTCAGGTTGAAAGAAAATCGCTGGGTCATGGTAACGCCTTGGATCGCTGAACCGGGCAGGCTTTGCCCGATCTGCAAGGGCATTGCAACCCGTCAGGGCAGCGAGGCTACACGGTCCGTAAACAGGCGCACCACCCCTGCCCCATCGACATCCCGGCACACTCGCACTGGTGGCCGTGCAGGGTCAGGACGAGTCGCACCGATCTCAGCCCCGTCCAACGCCACCTGCAAACCCGTTTCGACCATTTCGAACATCGGTTCATGGGTGCAGGCGATAACGGCAGTCGAGTCATGCAGTCCGCACCCTTCAAGCCCACCGATCTCTTTGTAGAACTTTAAATAGAAGCGCGAGATATCACGCAGAAAACCACCCATGTCAGGGGAACGTTCAGCGAGCGCCTCAAAATCAGCGGTCTCGTAGAGCGTTTTCAGAGTCACATCCAATCCCACCAGAATCGTAGGCGGCGGCGCGGCAAAGACTTCGTCTGCAGCTTTGGCATCGTGATAGATATTCGCCTCGGCATGTTCGGTGATGTTGCCCGGGCAGAATACAGCACCACCCATGATAACGAGCTTGCCAAGATTGTCCGCAAACTCGGGGTCCAATCGCATGGCATCAGCGATATTGGTCAATGGCCCAACCGCACATACAACCAGTTCACCGCGATGGGTGCGCGCCATGTCGACCAGAAACTCTGCGGCGGACAGGGCGTGGTTTTCACCGATCTCATCAATCTTGGTCAGGTCACCAAAACCTTCGGGGCCATGCACATGTTCCGAAGGTGAATGCGTGGTCTCTCCCAAAGCGAATGGCGCGCCTTGGGCCACGGGAATGCCCAGCCCTAGTTTGTCCACCAGAAACCGCGCATTGCGGCTGGATTGATGCACATGGGTGTTGCCGAACACGGTGGTCAGGCCGATCAGGTCAATTTCGGACGCAGCGGCGGCATAGGCAATGGCCATTGCGTCGTCGATGCCGGGGTCTGTATCGATAATCAGTTTCATCCTCGTCCGATAACGCAAACACCAGTGGGATGCAAAGCTGCCACAAAAGGGAATTTCTGGCCGGTATGAACGTTTTCACCGATTTGCATTCCGGCCAGCACAATCCATACCAGAGTTGAAATTGAGCGACTCAATCCCCATATGTATACCATAGTACACAATAAATGAGGACAGTATGATAGAAGACCAGATTATCGGACTGATTACTTCGAACATTATCTACCTGCTGGCAGCGGCGCTTATTGCCATTGTCATATTCAAAGGCATCAAAATCGTGCCTCAATCCGAAAAGTACGTGGTTGAACGGTTTGGCCGCCTGCATTCGGTGCTTGGGCCCGGGATCAATTTTATCGTTCCTTTTCTAGATGTTGCCCGCCACAAGATATCCATCCTTGAGCGTCAGTTGCCAAACGCAACGCAAGACGCAATTACCAAGGACAACGTTCTGGTGCAGATCGATACCTCGGTGTTCTACCGCATTCTCGAGCCGGAAAAGACGGTTTATCGCATCCGCGATGTCGACGGTGCGATTGCAACGACTGTAGCCGGTATCGTCCGCGCCGAGATCGGCAAGATGGACCTGGATGAAGTGCAATCGAACCGGGCGCAACTGATTGAACGTATTCAGGAAAGCGTAGAAACCGCTGTTGACGATTGGGGGATCGAAGTAACCCGCGCCGAGATTCTGGACGTAAATCTTGATCAGGCCACTCGTGACGCGATGTTGCAGCAATTGAACGCCGAACGTGCCCGCCGCGCACAGGTCACCGAGGCCGAGGGCCAAAAGCGTGCCGTTGAGCTGCAAGCAGATGCCGAACTTTATGCGGCAGAGCAGACCGCCAAGGCCCGCCGAATCTCGGCTGAGGCCGAAGCTTATGCGACTCAGGTCGTAGCAAAGGCCATTCAGGACAACGGGCTGGAAGCGGCACAGTATCAGGTTGCGTTGAAACAGGTGGAATCGCTGAACGCCCTGGGCAACGGCACCGGCTCGCAGACCATCGTTGTGCCTGCAAACGCACTTGAAGCCTTCGGCAATGCCTTTAACATGCTTAAAGGAGGAAAATGATGGCCGATCCTTTCTGGCTGACGTGGTGGATTTGGTTGGCCGGAGCGCTTGCTCTGGGCATCCTTGAGGTCGCGCTGCCCGGCTTCATTTTCCTGGGTTTTGCCATCGGCGCAGCCATTACCGGAGTGGTTTTGCTGGTCCCTGGCCTCACGCCATCCCTGCCTGTTCTGCTGTTGATATTTGCCGTTCTGTCACTGGTCGCATGGCTGGTTCTGCGCCGTATGTTTGCCTTGCCGCACGGCCAAGTCAAAACCTTCAAGCACGACATCAACGACTGATCTGTCGTGGCGCCCAAATCAGGCGCCACGGCACCTCTGGACGCTGCCCGGCACTTTCCCTATATAATTTCTCAGGTAACAGACCCGAGGCATCAATGACCCACCCCAGTGAACAGTTCGAAGGCAGCCCCCTAATCGCTCCCTCGACCATCGATCACCCGCTCTACGAACCCGTGGTCGAAGCTTGCCGGACGGTGTTTGACCCAGAAATACCAGTCAATATCTACGATCTCGGTCTGATCTATACGATCGACATCACCGGAGAAAACGCGGTCAAGGTGATCATGACCCTCACTGCACCAGGTTGTCCTGTCGCAGGCGAAATGCCCGGTTGGATCGTGGAAGCAATCGAACCCGTTGCAGGCGTCAAAGAGGTCGACGTCGAACTGACTTGGGAGCCACCTTGGGGCATGGAAATGATGTCAGATGAAGCCCGGCTTGAGCTGGGTTTCATGTAACGCCCGATTTACTCACAAAAAACATGGCGATGTTACAAAACGGTGTACTGCGTGTTACTTAACCGTTTTCATGTTGTCACAATGCTGGGTCACAAGGTCCTCAGGTACTGACCCAGTGATTAAGCATGCGTTTTTCGATCTGCTGGACGTGCTGGCGCAGGATGTCGAGTAGCGGGCGTCTTATCCGATTGCCCCGCTAAATTGACATACTTCGTGAATTGCATGGGCCTCTGACCATAGCCATCCCCCATTCAATGGGCCCATTCCGGGCCGCTCTTGCCCGAGAGCGGCCCTTTTTGTTTGATTATTCGATGTTACAGGTCGACTTGATTTCAGCAGCGCGCGCGTCCAGCTCTTTTATATAGTCGCCTGACAGCATCTTCAGGTGCTTGCTCTCGGTTCCTGTGACGAGACCCAGCAAGGCACCGGCAGGGAGGATCGAGAACACGCTTTCAGCCTGCTGGTCCTCGGCATGTTTCTTTTCAGCTGCGATTGCGCGCAGATCACCGGGTGCGGTAGCACAGTTGACCGGGTGCCGTTTTGTGTCATCTATCGCAAGTGCCGCAGACGCGGACGCCAGCAACATAGATGTGAAAATGGCTGCTCCTGCCCAGTTCTGCGCTCTCATCGATCCAAACCTCTCTGGAATGCCTGTCCTTTACTTCAGATACGCTAAAGCTTCGCGCACCATCGTGACAACCCTGCGCGGAGTGTATATTTGAACAGGCTCTCTCTTGAGCCCGGCGCGTGTCGGCCTTAGATTAGAGATAACGCGCGATAACGGAGCCCACCATGTTTGGCATTCCCGGCAAACAAGCCGTGACCATGACACCTAAAGCTGCTGAACAGATTGTTCGGCTTATGAAATCCGGCGGTCACACCGGATTGCGCATCGGCGTCAAGAAAGGCGGCTGCGCGGGGATGGAATACACCATGGACTATGTCGATGATGCCGACCCGAATGACGAAGTGGTCGAGCAGGATGGCGCGCGTGTGATGATCGCCCCCATGGCACAGATGTTCCTGTTCGGAACCGAGATCGACTACGAGGTTTCACTGCTTGAGGCCGGGTTTAAGTTCCGAAACCCGAATGTAGTCGATGCATGCGGATGCGGAGAATCGATCAAGTTCGACGAAACCTTGGCTGAACAACGCTAACTCGCAGCTTTTAGGTGGACGTAGGTCTCATTAAATCGCCGCGTCAGGTGCTCTCCGGCGCGGATCGTGGCGTATGAACCCGGCGGCGCAACATTTGTGTCGTAAGAAGGATTGAAGAACAACGGAACCGAGATCCTCTCGTTCACGCTGCCTTTGACCCTATGCTCGGTCGCTTTGACTTCTCCTGCGGTCCAAAACTCCAGCATCTCGCCGAAATTGATTATGAATTGTCCCGGTGTGGCGTTTACAGCTTGCCAATCGCCATCAGGCATACGAACTTCCAGACCCGGTGTGCCGTCCGTGGCCAGCAAAGTCAGGCAGCCATAATCCGTATGCGCGCCGATACCAAAGTCCTTTTCTCCTGCCCAATCAGGGCGTTGGGGATAGAAGTTACCGCGCAGCAGCGCCATTGGCGTATCAAAGGCCGCATCAAAACTGTTTGCATCCCTACCGATGGCAATCGCAATCGCGCGCAAAACGCGAATGGCAACTGAGCAGGCGTCTGAATAGTAACTCTGGATCGTTCTCCGAAACGCGTCGGCCCCGTCTGGCCAGAGATTTGGGGCATACACACTTAATCCACGCCCCGCATAGGGATCATCGGCTGGCAGTTCAAAACCGCTATCAAAGACTTCTTTGAAATCCGGGTTCGCCCTGAGATCCACCTGTTCGGAACGCAGCGCACCCCAACCGCGGTTGGCACCCGTAGCTGCCATATCGACGCTCTGCTTGATCTCATCGGGTTGACGAAAAAAATCGCGATACGCGTCAATCACCAGCTGCACACGGGCGGCATCGAGGCCGGAATTGGAGATTGTTAGAAATCCGATCTGGCGAACAGCATGTCTCAGCTTTTCCATCTCAGCTGGATCACGCAGATCCAATTTGGCGAGATCGAGATCGTCTATCATGCCATCCTCCGCGACAACGCGCGCAATGTGTCCCGACACGTAGCGCTATGCAACCGGAATTGTCAGTCCCGCCTGCGGGTGATATCCGAGGGTTCAAAGCAGAAAACCGGAGGTATCGCGATGCGGCGTAAGTTGGCGGCAGGCAACTGGAAAATGAACGGAACTGGCGTTGCGCTGAGCGAGTTAGAAGCGTTGAAAGCCTCGCACCCATCTTCTGCGGTAGAAATCCTGATATGCCCACCAGCTACTTTGCTTCATCGCGCGGCAAATACGGTTGAAGGTTCGGGCATTACCGTTGGTGGCCAAGACTGCCACGCGGCGCTCTCGGGTGCGCATACCGGGGATCTGAGTGCCGAGATGCTGTTGGATGCAGGGGCAAGCGCAGTGATCCTTGGCCATTCCGAGCGCCGTGAAGATCATGCTGAGCAGAACGAAGACATCCGTGCCAAAGCCCGCACCGCCATGGATGCAGGCCTGAAGACGATCATCTGCGTCGGTGAAAGCCTTGAGCAGCGCGAAGCAGCAAATACTCTGGATATCATCGGTGGACAGATGTCGGGTTCGATCCCGGATCAAGCGACAGGCGAGAACCTGATTGTCGCATATGAGCCGATCTGGGCCATCGGCACCGGCAAGGTTCCAACTTTGGAAGAGATCGGAGAAGTGCACGATTTCATACGCGCACGTCTGGAACGCCGATTTGGCGAAGGTGTCGGCCGGTCAGTCCGCCTGCTGTATGGCGGATCGGTCAAACCCGGTAATGCTGCCGAGATTTTTGGCGTTTCAAATGTTGACGGAGCGTTGGTGGGTGGCGCCAGTCTGAAAGCAAATGATTTCTCGGGCATCATTCAGGCGCTTGAACACGCCTGATCGCCAACCTCATTCGGCAATATCTTCGGCCCAAAGCGCGGGCTTCTCTTCGATAAAACGCTTCATCAATGTAATGCAGTCCGGGTCATCTGCGATGATGACCTCTACACCGCGATCGCGCAGGAAGTCCTCATTGCCGCCAAAATTCACGGTGTCTCCGATCACAACACGCGGGATACCGAACTGTACGATCGTGCCAGAACACATCATGCAAGGCGACAGCGAGGTATAGAGCACAGTATCGCGATAGGTCTTCTGCCGCCCTGCCTTGCGCAGCGCATCCATTTCCCCATGGGCAATCGGGTCGCCCAGTTGGACACGCTGATTACGCCCTTGCGCAACGACCTCACCACCCCGCGCAAGCACTGAACCGATTGGGCAGCCTCCTTCGTCAAATCCAGCTTTCGCCTCATCATAGGCAACGCGCAGCAAGCGTGCATCGGTTTCGGTCAGCATATGCAGGTGTCCTTTGTTCGGAGTTGTTTCGCAAAGCTGCCCGACACCAATCTGGCGGTCAACGCTTAGGCCAGTTTCATGATGACCAAACCCGTCACGATTAGAACCGCAGCGCCGATCCGCATGGGCGTCAGCGCTTCGCCCAGGAAAAGGACGCCAACAGTGAACGCCCCTACTGCGCCGATCCCGGTCCAGATCGTATAGGCGGTACCAAGCGGCAGATCCCGCATGGCCATTGCAAGCAGGCCAAATGACCCGATCATCGCAACACCCATGATCGCCGTCGGCCACAGCCGCGTGAAACCAGCGGTCTGCTTCATCGCGACGGCCCAGACGATTTCGAGCAGGCCAGCAAACAACAGTAATATCCAGGGCATAAGAACACCTCACTTTCCGAGATCGGGTCGTCCCGAATAATCGTCCATGATGGTGAGGTCGTCCTCTGATCCTCAGATATGGGTTTAAGCATCAGTTTCAAGACAAAAAAACCGGGCGGATTACACCGCCCGGTTCATATGCTCGGTTTAACCGATCTAGTTGGTTATGATCTCAGGCCCCATGAAAGTGTTGGGCAGGAATGTCGAAATCCACGGGATGTAAGTAACCATGATGAGGAAGACGAACAGCACGGCCAAGAACGGCAACGCTGCCTTCACAACACTCATCATCGGCATACCCGCCACGCCCGAGGTTACGAACAAGTTCAACCCGACCGGAGGCGTGATCATCCCGATCTCCATGTTCACCACCATGATGATGCCCAGATGGATAGGATCGATGCCCAGCTCGATGGCAATCGGGAACACCAGCGGGGCCACAATGACCAGCAGACCTGAGGGCTCCATGAACTGGCCACCGATCAGCAGGATCACGTTGACCACAATCAGGAAAGTCACTGGCCCCAGACCCGCCGATAGCATGGCGCTTGCGATATGCTGGGGCACCTGCTCATCCGTCAGCACATGTTTCAGGATCAGCGCGTTGGCGATCACGAACAGCAGCGTGACAGTCAGTTTGCCCGCCTCGAAAAGTGTATGCTTGGTGTCGGGGTGCACAAAGGCCGTGATCAACGCATAGGGTTTCTTGAGCAGCGAGATGTTCTGCGCATCCCCTTCGGTGCTGAGCGGACCCATATCCTTGTAGACAAAACTTGCGATCAGGAACGCATAGACGGCAGCAACAGCCGCGGCCTCGGTCGGGGTAAAGATACCTCCGTAGATACCGCCGAGGATGATGACGATCAGGAACAGACCCCAGCCGGCCTCGCGTGCTGACGTGAAGACTTCGCCCCAACCTTTCCAATCGCCTTTGGGAAGGTTCTTGACCTTGGCCATGACGTAAATGGTGATCATCAGCATCAGACCGGCCATCAAACCCGGAATAACGCCCGCAAGGAACATCCGCCCGACCGAAACCTCCACGGCTGCCGCATAGACCACCATCACGATTGATGGCGGAATCAGAATGCCCAGTGTACCTGCGTTACAGATCACACCGGCGGCGAATTCCTTGGAATAGCCCACCTGACGCATGCCAGCGATGACGATCGACCCGATTGCGACAACTGTCGCCGGAGACGAACCCGACAAGGCCGCAAACAACATACACGCGAAGACGCCAGCAATTGCCAGACCTCCGGGCAAGTGCCCTACACATGCGATCGAGAACCGGATGATCCGCCGCGCCACTCCACCTGTGGTCATGAAAGATGACGCGAGAATGAAAAACGGGATAGCCAAGAGGGTGAAATGCCCCTCAAATGCCTCGAACAGCGTGCCAGCGACCGAAGCCAATGAGCTGTCGGAATAGATCAGCAGGAAGAGGGTCGAGCTGAGACCAAGTGCCACCGCAATCGGAACTCCGATCAACAATAGGCCAATGACCATCGAGAAAAGTAGTACGACGTCCATCAGTCATGCTCCCCCTGCTGGGCGCGGACTTCTTCGATCTCGTCCTCGACCTCGTGGCTAGCTACAAGGCGATCAGTTTCACCGCGCCAAATCTGTACTGCGACCTGTGCAAAACGGATCACCAGCAGCAACATCGAAAGAGGCAGAACGAAATACGGAACGACCTTGGGCAGTTTCTCGTAATACTCGCCATAGTTGATCATATCTTCCAGAAACCGCAGCGGCGCGACCATCGGGATATCATCAACTTCATAGAAGCTCTGGCTGCGCGCACTCATGTCAAAGCCGGTCGGAAACCAGCGACCCGAGGTGGGCGGCAGATCGGCAAACACTGCCCAGTAGTCATACGAACCCTTGAGCAGGAGCAGAGAAAACACCAGACAGCAAGCCACGGCTATCAGCGCCAAAACCCGGCGTGGCGCGGGGGCCAGCATGTTCAGGATCGCATCAACACCCAGATGTGCATGCTTTTTCACTGCATAAGACGCACCCAGCAGCACCAACCAACCGAAGGTGAATACTGTCAGTTCCAGCGCCCAAAGAATGTTAGAATTGAATACAAACCGCGCGATCACATTGGCGAAGGTGACAATTGTCATCAGACCCAACAGGCACGCAATCATGGTTTCTTCGATATGGTCGACCAGCCCGCCTTGGTCGGGTTTCGCACCAGACATCTCTCTGTCCCCGCATTTTTTTGATGAGAGTGGTGGGAGTGTGGCGGGCCACTAAGGCCCGCCCAGCCTATGCGTCCATAACTCCCCAGTCCCCGGACGCGTGGCTTGAACCGGGATCAGAACCCGGCGTTGATCGCCTGTGCGGCGTCGATCTTGTCCTGACCAACGTCACTGGCAAATTTATCCCAGACTGGCTTCATCGCATCGACCCAGGCCTGGCGCTGCTCGGGGTTCAGTTCCCGGATGATGCCCCCTGCGTCAGTGATCGAAGCCTTGGCAGCTTCGTTTACGGAAAAGGCCTCCTTGTTACGAGTCTCGGTCACTTCGGCGAGAATCGTCAGGAATTGATCGCGAACTTCAGGCTCCAGGCTGTCCAGCCAGTCAACTGAGGTTACAACCAGATAATCGATGATACCGTGGTTCGTTTCTGTGATGCCGTCCTGCACCTCGAAGAACTTCTTGCCGTAGATGTTCGACCAGGTGTTTTCCTGCCCGTCAACAACGCCCTGTTGCAGAGCACCGTACACTTCCGAGAACGCCATCTTCTGAGGGCTGCCACCAATTGCTTCCATCTGGGCAACCAATACGTCCGAAGACTGAACGCGGAACTTCAGGCCGTTCGCATCCGAAGGATCTTCCAACGGCTTGTTCGCAGACATCTGTTTCATGCCATTGTGCCAGAATGCCAGCCCCTGCAGGCCGCGGCGCTGCATGCTGTCTTTCATCGCCTGACCATCAGCCGAGGCTTGGAACGCATCCACAGCATCGATGTTCTTGAACATGAACGGCAGATCGAACAGGCGGAATTGCTTTGTAAATTTCTCAAACTTCGACAGCGAGGGCGCGGCCAACTGCACGTCGCCCTGCAGCATCGCTTCAAGAACCTTGTCATCGTTGTAAAGAGTGGAGTTCGGATAAACCTCCATGCACATCACGCCGTTCATCTCGTCATTGACGCGCTGCTCAAGCAGCGAAGCGGCGATGCCCTTGGGGTGTTTGTCCGTATTGGTCACATGCGCAAACTTCACGACGATCTCGCCATCATCGCAAGCTGCTACACCAGCGGTCGCTGTCACGGACAGTGCGATTGCGGTTGCTGCCGTTGTCAGGAATTTCATCAGTCTTATCCTCCCAGACTTCCCTAAAACTTCCATCGAGCGCCCAATCAGCGCCGTATGTTGCGGAGTGAACCGAATCGGCTCCTCACTCTCAACATTTTGTTTAGATGTTGCTGAAATCTGTTTTTTCCAAATAATTTCTTACGGTTAAATGATGTCCGTTATAAATCTGGTGTTTCGGCAGAACTACGCTGTGCGATTTTTCGCACAGGTAGTCAGCACCTTGTGCGAATTTCCGCACAATATCCGAATCGATGCGAGCGAATCGCTCGCTTAAGCCACAGCGCAACCGCAGTTCGCCCTAGCGGAAGTGTTTTGCTAACGACGATAGTCTTCTGGCCTAATGTGGTAGCGGGTCAGCTTGTCATAAAAAGTTTTGCGCGGCAGCTTCAGTGCCTTGGCGGCATCCGCAGCCTTGCCATTGTGGCGCCCAAGGGCTGCAATCAGCAAAGACCTCTCAACACGCGCCAATTGCTCGCTCAACCCCAGATCAGCGGCCTGTGCAACCTCATCCGGCATCCCCAACACAAACCGCATTGCCGCCGACATCAACGATCGGGCATTGCCCGGCCAATCCTGCGCCATCAGCGAGGCCAGATGCTCGGGTGTCACTTCAGGTTCCGCAATCCCGGCCTGCTCAGCGGCCTGCGCCACATAGCGGCGAAAGATGACGGGGATATCCTCGGGCCGTTCTGACAGGGCCGGGATTCGCACCCGCATGACATCCAACCTATAGAACAGATCGGCATTGAACCTTCCCTGTGCAGTAAGGTCCGACAAATCGGCCGTTGCCCCTGCGATGATTCTGGCTTCCGTCCCTTGTTCGATCAGTTCCAGCGCGGCGTATTGCGTGGCATCCGACATCGCCGAGATCTCATCCAGATACAGCGATCCGCCTGCCGCATCCTTACAGACACGCAACAAATCATCCGGGTTCAGGCCTGAGGCAGGGCGTTTGACAAATGGCCCCTGTCCAACCGGAGACATCAGATGGACAACTTCAGCGACCTTTGAAACTCCGCTACCCGCTGGCCCGGTAACCAGTACCTCGGCCCGTGTTGGCGCTACGCTCCGCACTCGCTCACGCAAGGCCTCGGCTTGATCTGACAACCCAAACAGCATGCGTGCTGCGGGATCGCCACGCTCAAGTTCGCGCCGTTGCTCGCGTTCCTGCAGAATTTCTGCGCGCGCTGCGAAGGCTCGCTCGAGTACCGCCAATAAGTCCGCTGCTGCACAGGGCTTTTCCAGAAAATCAAATGCTCCCTGCCCCATGGCCTGTACCGCCATCGGGATATCGCCTTCACCTGTCAGCAATACCACCGGAAGCTCAGGATCAACCTCGCGCGCGTATGCGAGCAGATGAAACCCATCCCGCCCCGGCATGCGAATATCCGAGATGATCACACCGCCGAAGTCACGATGAATATGATCCTTTGCGGCCACGAAAGATCCCGCGGTGACCGGTTCATACTCGGCCAATTCGAGGGTTTGCGCCAAGGCCTCACGTACGGCGGCATCATCATCGACCAAAAGCACTTTGCGGATCATGCTGCCTCATCTTCTTCAAAGGGTTCCAGTTCAACCGTGAATTCAGCACCCTCGTCCGTGTTGGCACCGCGAATATCCCCCCCGAAGCTCTGAACCAGACCGTAGGATATCGACAGCCCCAGACCCATCCCTTCGGACGTCCCAACCGTTTTTGTGGTGTAGAACGGCTCAAACACGCGGTCGGGGTCCTCGATGCCGGGTCCGGTATCCCGCACCGACACGCGAATAGGCTTTCCCCCTGACAGAGTGACCAATATTCTGCGCGTCGGTCGATCGACCATCGCATCCGCTGCATTATTGATTAGGTTGACAAACACCTGCACCAGACGCACCTCTCCACCCCAAGCATAGACCGCAGTCTTTGGCGGCACCCACTCCAACGCGACGTTCTCATCGCGCAGGCGCGCCTCGGTCAATTCTGTGGCAGTGTTCAGAACCTGAACCAGATCAACGCGCCCCATTGGTTCGCTTTCATTTCTCGCAAAGGCCCGCAGGTTCTTGATGATCCGCGCCATGCGTGCGGCCATATCGGAAATGCGGCCCAGATTTTCGCCAGCTCTCTGGCCCTTGCCGCGCTCAAGAAAAGCAGATCCGTTGTCGGCAAACTGCTGAATCGCCATCAAGGGCTGGTTCAATTCATGACTGATGCCTGCCGACATCTTGCCCAAAGCGCTCAACTTACCAGCCTGAACCAAATCGGCCTGCGCTTGTTTGAGCGCGGCTTCCGCCTCCTGCCTCTCGGCAACTTCGTGACGCAAAGCGCTATTAGCCGCCGTCAAAGCGCGCGTACGTTGCGCGACCCGGCTTTCCAGCACGGTATTTGCCTCTGCAAGTGTCCGACGGCGTTCCGAGGCCAGAAACAACAAAGCACCAAAGGCGAAACAGATCGCCGCAACCGCCGCCGCCTGCAACCCCGCCAACCGGCGCGCCGGGGCGACATCAACCAGCATCTCTGCGGTCATCGCAATCACCGGAAGATCGAGCGTCAGATGCAGGGCGCGACGGGGCAGATAGCGACCCCAATTGAGCTTCCACACTTCATATCCCGCAATCCGGGTTGAGGCGAAATCGACATTCTCACCTTCTGGTGACATCAGCCCTTGCTGCCCTTGCCCGCGGCGCCATAGTAGCAGATCCGATCGGTTCGAGATAAAGACAACCCCATCCGTATCAACGAAAAACACCGCATCGGTACTGCCGCGCCATGTTTGTTCCACATCCTGCACATCGGCCAGAACCATCAACGCGCCTTCTATTTGGCCCAAATCCCCGAATGATGGGGCCGCGTATGAATAAATGCGGTCACTGCTTGCGTCTTCGACCCCATGTGCGCTGCCCAGGGCCCCCTGCATGGCGCGCTCGAAGGCCGGATGTGCGGACATATCGCGCTGCGTCACCGGTTGGGCCGCGACCAGAACCTGACCCTCCGGATTCAGGTACATAACGTTAACGGCAGCGGTTTTGTCTGCCACATCCAGCAGCACCTTTCGGGCGGCCCGTTGCTGTTCTGATGTTTCTAGCTCCTGCAAAGCAGGATGGTCCGCCATCAAGGCGGCCACTTCCTGATAGACCTGCATTTGAGTGCTCAGACGGTCGGCGGCCAGTTCTAAATCGGCCTCGGCCTTCTCGCTCAGTTGCGACAGGGCCTGACGATAGCCATAAGTCCAGACCGCCGCTGACAGCAATCCGACCGCGCATAAGAAACCGGCTATGATCCAAAAACGTTGCATATCTAGGGTCTTGCATTCAGCAGCCGCCATGGCAAGTCTGCACCGCATGAAGACGCTGACCCAATCCCCGACCGACCCGGCATTCGTGCAAAACCCATACCCCTTTTATGTCAGCGCACGTCAGTCGGGCGATCTGTTCTACTGGAAAGACTACGGCCTTGTCGCGGCTGTCTCGCACAAAGCGGTGCAAATTCTGCTGCGCGATCGGCGCTTCGGGCGTGAAATCCCGGCGGAACTTGCAAAACCCGGCCCAGACCATCTTGCACCCTGGCTAGAAGTCGAATCCCATTCGATGTTAGAGCTTGAACCCCCGCGTCATACTCGATTGCGTTCTCTGGTACTGCGGGCGTTTACCTCTCGCGCGATCACGGCGCTTGAGGGGTCCACTGAACAGTTGTGCCACGATTTGATCAAGCAGTTCCCCGCTGGCCCCTTCGATCTGCTGGAGGCCTATTGCACCCAGGTCCCCGTGATCACGATCTGCCGTCTGCTTGGTGTGCCGGAAGACATGGCACCGCAACTGTTGCAGTGGTCGCACGCCATGGTGGCCATGTATCAGGCAAACCGGACGCGCCAGACCGAAGACGAAGCCGTCCGTGCCACACAAGCCTTTACCACCTATCTCGAAGAATACATCGAAAAACGCCGCACTGACCCGCGTGACGATCTGATCACCCGGTTGATCGCGGCAGAGGAAGATGGTGAAAAACTCTCGCGCGACGAACTGATCACGACCTGCATTTTGTTGCTGAACGCCGGTCACGAAGCCACCGTGCACGCCATCGGCAATGGCGTGAAGACTATGTTGACGACGGGTACACAGCAGTATGTCCTGACGCCCGGCACCATCGACGGCGCAGTCGAGGAAATCCTGCGTTTCGATCCACCACTGCACATGTTCAGACGCTATGCCTATGAAGATATTGAACTCTTCGGTCACCGCTTTGCGCCTGGTGACGAAGTTGCCTTGCTTCTGGGCGCCGCCAATCGCGACCCTGCTGCTTGGTCCCAACCCGATACATTCGACCCGATGCGAGATGTAAGCGCCAATACTAGCTTTGGTGGTGGCCTTCACTTCTGTGTAGGCGCTCCGCTGGCCCGGCTTGAGATGCGGATCGCCCTGCCCATGCTGTTCCAGCAATGCCCAAAGCTAAAGCTGACGGCAGAGCCGCAGTATTCGGACAGCTACCATTTCCACGGGCTGACCAAACTCATGGTAACGGGCTGACTTAATATCCTGTCAAGAAACCCGGATCCGTGCTTCATTTGGCCATAAATATCTCGGGGGAGTCGCCTTCGGGCGGCGGGGGCGGCGCCCCCATTCACGCTTCATCCTATCCGACAGACTTCAGTGGTAGCATGGTGGTCGATTTGATCTCTTCCATCGAAAGCAAGGCTGTTACGTTGTGCACTCGCACCTCTGAAATCAACGCCTGATAAAACGCATCATACGCACGCGCGTTCTTGACGCGCACTTTCAGAATGTAATCAATGTCTCCCGCCAATCGGTGCGCTTCCTGAACCTCTGGACGATCGCGCAACGCTTTCAGGAACTTCTGCTGCCACTCCGCTTCATGTTCCGACGTACGGATCAGCACAAAGAATGTGGCCTCAAAGCCCAACGCTTCGGCATCCAGCAATACGGTCTGCTGGCCAATGACTCCTGCCCCCTTCAGCTTGCGAATGCGATTCCAAACCGGCGTCTTGGAGCTCCCTACACGGGCTGCGATTTCGTCAAGCGACTGGCTGGCATCCCGTTGCAGCTCGGCTAGAATTTTCCGATCCGTGTCGTCTATTCGCACCGACATTCCAATTTCCCTTCCAATTCAGAACAAACCTTCTTTCACTCACCGCATATAGAACGTTTGTTCTTATTTCTTCGCGCATATGGCGATTTGACGGGAATATTTCCTATATTGGCACTCAAGTCAAATCAGTCACGAGATGATCCGATGCAGGTCAAACAAACAAATATGCGCATTCACAAACCCGGCGTCGCCCGAGTTGCGCAATACCCGCACAAAGTCTCGGTTTTCAATAAGGAGCTTGCCTGATGGCCCGCGCTTTTACCCCCAAAGTCGTCACCGCCAACGACTTGTTGGAAGGTGATGTGATTTACCAGACCGAAGATGACCGGTGGTCGCGCGAGTTGTCCGATGCCGAACTGATCACGGACGAAGCTCACGCGCAGGTTCGTCTGCTGGATGCCGCGCGTCAGGCCAACAAGATCGTCGGCGCCTATCTTGCCGACGCGGTGGCCGGAGAAAACGGCCCCGAACCCACCCACTTTCGGGAGGATTTCCGCCGGACTGGTCCGTCCAACTATGCCCACGGCAAACAGGAAACCTCCCCGCAGCCTCGGGCCTGATCTCAGGCCATTCTCTCTCCCCTTCAAGGCCCCGGGTCCGGGGCTGCAACTAAGGACAGCTAAACATGTATCGCTACTCCGAGTTCGACACAGCATTTTTGGCAGAACGCAACGCGCAGTTCCGTGCGCAGGTTGAGCGTCGCATTGACGGTTCGCTGACTGAAGACGAATTCAAGCCACTGCGCCTGATGAATGGTCTGTATCTGCAATTGCACGCTTATATGCTGCGGGTCGCTATTCCATATGGCACGCTGTCCAGTGCTCAGATGCGTCAGCTCGCTTTGCTGGCCGAGAAATGGGACAAAGGTTACGGCCATTTTACCACCCGTCAGAACATTCAGTACAACTGGCCGAAGCTGAACGACGTGCCGGATATGCTGGACGCACTGGCCGAGGTTGGCATGCACGCCATCCAGACCTCGGGTAACACCATCCGCAACGTGACCGCCGATCATTTCGCCGGTGCCGCCGCGGATGAGGTCGCTGATCCGCGCCCCTATGCCGAACTGCTGCGCCAGTGGTCGACCGACCATCCTGAATTCCAGTTCATGCCGCGCAAATTCAAGATCGCCATCACCGGCAGCGAGAATGACCGCGCCGTGATCAAGGCGCATGACATCGGCCTGCAACTGGTCGAGCGTGATGGCGTTCTGGGTGCCCGCGTCATCGTTGGCGGTGGTCTGGGCCGTACGCCCATGATCGGCAAAGAGCTATCGGAATTCGTCGCCTTTGACGACCTGCTGGCCTATCTTGAGGCCACCGTTTCCGTGTGGAACCAGATCGGCCGTCGCGACAACAAGTACAAGGCACGTATCAAGATCACCGTGCACGAGCATGGTATCGACGCCATCCGTGCCAAAGTGAACGAACGCTTTTTGAAGGTTCGCCCGCAATTCAAAGGCGCGGATATGAACCTGCTGGACAAAATCAAAGGCCACTTTGCGCCTCCAGCCTTCCGTGATGGTTCCGTTGCCTCGTTCGAGAGTGCCTATACCAACGATCCGGTCTTCCGTTCGTGGGTCGACACCAACATCGCGCCGCACAAGAACGCGGACCACGCGATCGTCACGATCTCGATCAAGAAGCACGGCCAGACGCCGGGCGATGCGACTGCCGAGCAGATGCGCGTGATGGCCGATCTGGCCGAAGAGTTCGCCTATGACGAACTGCGTATCAGCCATGAGCAGAACGTAATCCTGCCCCATGTCCACAAATCCGACCTGCCCGCGATCCACGCAACGCTGAAAGAACACGAGTTGGCGACCGCCAACATCGGCTTGATCAGCGACATTATCGCCTGTCCCGGTATGGATTACTGCGCACTGGCGACGGCACGTTCGATTCCCGTGGCGCAGGAAATCGCGACCCGGTTCGAAGACTTGAAGCTGGAGCATGATATCGGTCACCTGAAGATCAAGATTTCAGGCTGCATCAACGCCTGTGGTCACCACCATGTGGGTCACATCGGCATTCTTGGCCTAGACCGCGCTGGCGTCGAAAACTACCAGATCACTCTGGGTGGTGACGGTACCGAATCCGCCGCCATCGGTGATCGTACTGGCCCGGGCTTCGCCTATGACGAGATCGTTCCGGCGGTAGAGCGCATCGTCGACACATATCTGGAGCAGCGCGACAGCGCCGAAGAGACCTTCTTGCAGACCTATCGCCGCGTTGGCATGGCACCGTTCAAAGCGGCGCTCTACCCCGAGGCACAGGCCAATGCCGCTTGACCTGATCCAAACGGAACTGGGGGCTGACCGCGCCGAACTGACCGAAAAGGTCGAGGCGCTGAACGCCCGCTTCCGCCACCACAGTGCCCATGATGTGATGCATGGCGCTTTGGACGAGATCGAGGAGCTTGCTCTGGTCTCCAGCTTTGGCGCGGAATCGGTGGTGTTGCTGCATATGGCTGCAGTGGTCGACAAGATGACCCCAGTGCTGTTCGTGGACACCCAGATGCTGTTTGCCGAAACGCTGGAATACCAGCAGGAGGTCAGCGAGCGTCTGGGCCTGCGCAATGTGCAGATCATCCGCGCCGAGGATGAAGATGTTCAGCGCGACGATCCTTATGGCGCGTTACGTCTGCGTGACACCGATGCTTGCTGCAACCTGCGCAAGACCTTCCCGCTGCAGAAAGCTCTGACTGGGTATTGTGGCTGGATCACCGGGCGCAAACGGTTTCAGTCCGGCACCCGTGCCGCGCTGGACTTTTTCGAGGTCGAGGACGGAACCGGCCGGATCAAGGTCAACCCGCTGGCCCATTGGGCACCCGAGGATGTGCGCGCCTATATGGACGAAAACAACCTGCCCCGGCATCCGCTGGTGGCCAAAGGATACCCCTCGATCGGCTGTGCGCCCTGCACCTCGCCGGTCAAAGAAGGCGAAGACCCCCGCGCCGGGCGCTGGCGCGATCAGAACAAGGAAGAATGCGGCATCCATTTCGTTGATGGAAAAATGGTGCGCATCGGAGAGAAAACATGAACGTAATCGTAAACGACGAGGGCTTTGCCCCCGATGATTGGACCGATGGCTATGTCACGCTGGACGATGCAGCGAATGACGTGGTTGCGCTGGATATCGCCTCGGACACTGACCCCGATGAACTGTTTGACCGGCTGGGCAGCGCCCAAATGGTGCGCGTGGACTTTCCATCCTCAGCGGATGGGCGCGGTTTCACCATCGCGCGTGTTCTGCGTCTGAAAGGTTATACAGGTCGCCTGCGGGCAAAAGGCCATGTTCTTGCAGACCAATACGCCATGGCGCGTCGTAGCGGCTTTGACGAAGTCGAAATTGATGACACCTTGGCGAACCGGCAGCCCGAAGATCAGTGGCTGGCCCGGGCCAATTGGCAGGACAACAACTACCAGGCCCGCCTGCGCGGCTGACCCGCCATCGCCAACCTGTGATACGAAAGGGGCAATCTGCCCCTTTTCCTGACTTGGATCAAAGATTAAACGGAGATACCGGTTTAGCAGACCGGCAGTGAAATGATGACAGAGATGAAATCCGTGAGTGAAGCAACCGCCGTTAAGGCCCCCGTTCTGCCCGACGCCCAGACTGTGACCGAGGTCAAACATTGGACCGACCGCCTGTTCTCTTTCAAGGTGTCGCGCCCGGCTTCCTTGCGCTTTCGCTCGGGTGAGTTCGTTATGATCGGCCTACTGGGCGATAATGGCAAACCGCTGTTGCGCGCATATTCCATCGCCTCGCCTTCATGGGATGAGGAACTGGAATTCTACTCGATCAAAGTGCAGGATGGCCCGCTGACCTCAAAACTGCAGCACATCCAGCCTGGTGATCAGATCATTCTTCGGCCCAAACCCGTCGGCACGCTGGTGCATGACGCATTGCTGCCCGGCAAGCGCATCTGGTTCTTCGCCACCGGCACAGGCTTTGCGCCCTTCGCGTCGCTGCTGCGTGAACCGCAGACCTATGAGGATTATGACGAGGTTATCATCACCCATACCTGCCGCGACGTAGCTGAACTGGATTACGGTCGCGAGTTGATCGAGGGCGTCAAACAGGACGAGTTGCTGGCCGAACTGATTGGTGACGGTTTCGCCGACAAGATCCGCTATTATCCCACCACCACGCGGGAAGAGAGCCCAAAGATGGGCCGTATAACCGAGCTGTTAAAAGACGGCACCGTATTTGCCGATCTGGGCATCGAAGGTGGTATCAAGCCAGATACTGATCGCGCGATGGTTTGTGGCAGCCTTGCCTTCAACCATGACATCAAAGCAATTCTGGAAGAGTTCGGCTTGCGAGAAGGTGCAAATTCCGAACCCAAGGAATTCGTGATTGAAAAGGCATTTGTGGGCTAATGGGGTTTGCCGGTGGAGTTATCGACACCCTAAACCGGCAAAAACTCACGAAATTCATGGAAAATTCATGCGGCTTGCAATTTATGCCGCTTGAAACACCTCTCAGCCCGGTCTAAATTCCGGGCTCGAAATTCTGCAATCATCAAAGGAATGAACCCATAGCCCGCAGACCTCACAACGCGCCGCCACAGCGAGATACCGGCCCGCGCGTCAATGACAAGATCCGTGCTCCCGAAATTCGCCTGATTGGCGCCGAAGGTGAAAATGTCGGGGTGGTTCATCCCGCAAAGGCCATGCAGATGGCCGCCGATGTCGGCCTCGATCTGGTTGAGATTTCGCCCAACGCGAACCCGCCGGTCTGCAAAATCATGGATTTCGGCAAGTTCAAGTACGAACAGCAGAAACGCGAAAGCGAAGCCCGCAAGAAGCAAAAGATCATTGAGGTGAAAGAGGTCAAGTTCCGGCCCAACACCGACACGCATGACTATGACGTCAAGATGCGCAACGTGTTCAAGTTTCTTGAAAACGGCGACAAGGTCAAAGTTACCCTGCGTTTCCGGGGCCGCGAGATGGCGCACCAGAACCTGGGGCGTGAGCTGCTGGAACGTGTGGCCGAAGACGTCAAGGATCTGGGCAAGATCGAGAACATGCCCAAGATGGAAGGCCGTCAGATGATCATGATGATTGGCCCGCTGCCACAGAAGTAGGTTTTCTTTTGTAGAATGACAAAAGCCCCTCCGAAATCGGAGGGGCTTCTTTGTTTTCTGGCTTCTCGCCTAAATCAGATCACCGAGGATATCGCCCGATCCAGCTTGTCTACAAGCTCGACCAGTTGGTCATCTTCGATGATAAAGGGCGGTGCTAGGAGGATATGATCTCCGTTGCGTCCATCACGCGTTCCCGACATCGGGTAACAGATCAATCCCTCGGCCATCGCTGCCTTCTTGATTTTGCCCGCCACGCCACGCGACGGATCAAACGGGGTTTTCGTATCCCGATCCTCGACCAACTCAATTCCTCGGAATAAGCCGCGGCCCCGTATGTCCCCGACATTCGGGTGTTGGCCAAACTTGTTTTCCAACATGCTCTGCAATTTGCCCCCCATTACGCCGGCCCGCGCTGGCAGGTCACGAGAAGTAAGTTCCTGTACAACGGCAAGCGCAGCCGCAGTCGCAACCGGATGACCGATATAGGTGTGGCCATGCTGGAAGAAGCCCGATCCATCCCGGATCGCATCATAGATTCGACCCGAACACAGCATCGCTCCGATAGGCTGATACCCTGCCCCCAACCCTTTGGCGATACAAAGAATATCTGGCGCGACATCGTCATGATCACAGGCAAACAAATGCCCGGTACGACCCATGCCGCACATTACTTCGTCGAGGATCAGAAGAACGCCGTGTTGATCGCAAATTTCACGGATTCGCTTGTAGTACCCCTCGACTGCCGGAACAGCCCCAAGCGTCGCACCAACCACCGGCTCTGCCATAAAAGCCATGACCGTTTCAGGCCCAAGGCGCAGGATTTCTGCCTCCAGCTCATTCGCAACGCGCTGACCATATTCAAAACTGCTCTCATCCTCGGGCTTTTCGGCGTACTCATAGCAAGGAGCGATATGAGTCATTTCGATCAGCATCGGTGCAAACTGCGCCCGCCGCCATTCATTGCCACCCGCCGAAAGTGCCCCCAAAGTGTTGCCGTGATAGCTTTGCCGACGCGCGATCACATGGCGGCGTTCTGGCTGACCGGTTTCAAGATAATACTGCCGCGCCAGTTTGATAGCAGCCTCGGTCGCCTCTGAACCGCCCGAGACAAAGTAGACCCGGTCCAGATCGCCGGGGGCGTGTTCAATCAGCAGATCAGCCAGTGCCTCTGCCGGTTCCGAGGTCATAAAGCCGGTATGCGCAAACGCAATCTGCGCCACCTGATCCTGCACCGCTTTGACCACAGCGGCGTTGGAATGGCCGAGGCATGAAACGGCAGCATCCCCGCAATCCAAATAACGACGGCCGGTTGAATCGATCAGATAACAGCCGTCACCACCAGCGGCCTCAGGCAGTTCCGACTTTGTATGGCGTGGAAATACGTGACTCATGTCGACGTCCTTTTCAGAAGATCAATCAGCGCCGCGACGGATGCGGCATTGTCAGCCCAGGCTTGTCCATCCGGACCGGAAAGGCTGTTCTCAAAACCAACGCGCACATCGCCGCCCAACTGCGCGGCCTTTTGCAGGCACGCATGCTCCTGCCCTCCAAAGGCACAGACCATCCATGGATCAGCGTTGCGCGGAAACACATCCAGATCATACGGGCTTGATTCCTGCGCCGTGGCATAGCGACCAAGGACAAGCAGACGCTCGACCTGATCCGAATTTACCACCCCTTCAGCCTGCCAATGGGTCAGTAACTCGACGTCAGCGACATCATAGAGGATATGCTGAACACGAGTCCCTTGTTCCGCGCACAGAGCGTAGACCTTTGGCGCAAGTTCGGGCGACCGTGCAATCTCGCGCACCGAAATCGAAGCCCAGTCCGGGCGCACATTTTGCAAACAAGCAAGTTGTGCTTGAACGCTGAAAACGCCAGCAGCTTCTGTCGTAATCTGGATGTCCATGTCAGGGGCCGCAGCACGCAGTTCAGCAATGGTTTCACAATACAAACCCGCATCAAGCGAATGCTGACCCGCCTGATCACGAACATGCAGGTGCAGGCCTTGCGCACCTGCCCGATTGCACGTCTTCGCAGCTTTGACGATTTCGTCCGTTGTGATCGGCAGCGCAGGATGATCCCCATGCCCCCGCCGCGCCCCGTTCGGAGCCACCAACACATATGGCCTTCCCGCCATCCTCGAACCAGTCTCTGACATTCCGTCACCTGTTTTGCACGATCCCGAATTAGACAACCTGCCAACGTTTTCAATTTGCATTCTTCATAACATTTGTTTTTCTTATCGGATGCAACACACCTCATCCCAACTGACCGAGCAGCTTCGGCACGAAATCGACACCTTGCCTCAGCAAATGCAAGCCGCAGCGAAATACATCATCGACCATCCCGGCGATTTCGGGCTCGACCCAGTTCGACTAACCGCCGAGAAAATCGGTGTCAGTTCAAACGTTCTGGTTCGGTTGGCACAACGTATGGGGTTCGACAGTTTTGATGCGTTCAGACGCCCCTTTCGCCAAACCCTTGTCACAGACCGAGAAGATCGGCTGGGTCAGGGCTGGCTGGATCACATGAAATCGGGGGACCAATTCAGCGCTGCGCAAGCTGGGTTTGCGCAAAACGAACTGAACGTCGTAGCCCGCTCCCTGCGACTGGCCGATCCTGATTTGATGCAACAGGTCACAGAGTACATGATTGCAGCTAATCGCTGTTTCATAACCGCGACCCGGGCCAGCTATGCTTTGGCCTATTATCTCCACTATGCGGGCCGGATGGCACACCCAGGATTTCAGCTTATCCCGCGACATATGGGATCAGCCATCGATGATTTGCTCGAGGCCGATGAAGCAGACTGCCTTTTCGCTATTACCGTTCACCCCTATTCCTCTGACACCATACAATCCATGCGTTTTGCGCGTAAACGCGGAATGCGCATCGCGTTATTGTCGGATAGCGACGTCATCGCCCCTGGTGTTGACCCTGACATCGTGCTGCCTGTCAGTACCCGCGCGCAACATCACTTTTCCAGCTTCTCCGGAGCGATGGCAGTGCTTGAATGCCTGCTAGGTCATCTCTTTGCCGCCGGGGGATCAGCCGCGCGTGACCGCGTGGAACGCTATCAGACGGCACGAGAAGACACCGGCGCCTACTGGCGCCCCGCCAAGCCCCCAAGAGTTCGGAAAGAATAAAGAGCCCCGGCTTTCACCGAGGCTCTCAAAGCTGATTAACAATCAGATCAACTGCAAGCTTCGACAGCCCGTTTCGTCATAACAGTGACCAGATGCGCCCGATACGTTTTGCTCCCGTGCAGATCACCAATCATGTTCATCGGATTGATGTGCAGCCCCATCAAAGCGTCCGCGCGGAACTCTTTGTTCAGGGCCTCCTCGGCCTCTGCCCAGCGGAAAACTCCTTCCTCGCTTGCACCGGTTACTGCAACTCGAACGCCATCGGCAAACCGAGCAAGATATACCCCGACCAACGCAAACCGAGATGCGGGCTGCAAAAACTTCTGATAACTCGCCGCCTGAGGCACGGGGAAACGCACCGAAGTGATAATCTCGCCCTCTTCCAAAGCTGTCGTGAACATGCCCTGAAAGAAGTCATCCGCCGCTATCTGGCGATTATTGGTGACAATGGTCGCGCCTGAACCCAGCACTCCCGCCGGATAACAGGCCGCTGGATCATTGTTGGCAATCGAACCGCCAATAGTGCCACGATTACGCACCGCAGGATCACCGATCTGGCCGGCCAGCGCTGCCAGCGCCGGATAGTTACCAGCAGCTTCAGCGGCCACATTTGCGTGGGTTGTTGCACCGCCTATCGCTACCGAGCCATCATCCTCGACGCAGACCCCTTTCATTTCAGCGATTCCGTTGACCGAAACCAGCTTGGATGGCGCGGCCAACCGCTGCTTCATTGTGGGGATCAGGGTTTGCCCACCCCCCAGTGCCTGCGCATCCTCAACTCCCAACGCAGTAACCGCGTCAGCGATGGTCGAGGGTTTCTCAAACTCGAAATTGTACATTTCGTTCTTCCTTTCCGAAAAGCGCGGATCCGCCCTTCATCTGGCTATAAATATCTCGGGGAGCGCGAGGGGCTGGCCCCTCGCACTCGAACCTCTCAACCATGCATTGCTGTCCAAACACGCGACGGGCTCATCGGCATGTCAATGTGATCAACAGCCTTTCCACCCGAGTTCAGCGCATCCAGAACCGCGTTGACTACCGCAGGCGGCGAGCCAATCGCACCAGCTTCACCGCAGCCCTTCACACCCAACGGGTTGTGCGTACACGGCGTCTGGCTGGAATGGTCGACCGCATAGAACGGCAGATCATCGGCGCGTGGCATTGCGTAATCCATGAAGGATGCGCTCAGCAACTGGCCATTCTCGTCATAGGCGCAATTTTCCAACAAAGCCTGACCGATACCCTGACCGATACCGCCATGTACCTGACCATCCACAATCATCGGGTTAACGATGTTGCCAAAGTCATCCGCAGCGGTGAAGGCTTCGATGATCACCTGTCCAGTCTCGGGATCCACCTCAACCTCGCAGGCATATGCCCCCGCTGGGAAGGTGAAGTTGGCCGGGTCATAAAATGCGGTCTCCTCCAGCCCCGGCTCAACCTCCAATGGGAAGTTGTGCGGTACATAGGCTGTCAGAGTCACATCACCCCAGGCCACCGACTTGTCAGTGCCCGCGACGCTGAACTGACCGTCCTTCAGCTCGATATCGGCCTCGGACGCCTCGAGCAGGTGGGCCGCGATCTTCTTGGCCTTGTCGATCACCTTTTCGGTAGCCTTAACCATGGCCGAACCACAAACCGCCAGCGAGCGTGAGCCATAAGTGCCCATGCCGAACGGGATCTTCGAGGTGTCGCCATGCACAATCTCGACCATCGACTCATCGATGCCGATCATGTCGGCCACAACCTGCGGGAAAGCAGTCTCATGCCCCTGCCCGTGGCTATGTGCACCAACCATGACACTGATGGAACCGGTGGCGTTTACTCGCACCGTGGCAGCATCATAAAGACCCGCCCGGGCCCCCAGCATGCCGACGATGTTCGAGGGCGCGATGCCGCAGGCCTCGATATAGCAATTGACGCCTAGGCCACGCAGCTTGCCATTGGCCTCGCTTTCCGCCCGTCGCGCGGCAAAGCCAGCCAAATCAGCAGCAGCTTCAAGCTTATCCATCGTCCCGTTGTAATCCCCGGTGTCGTAGGTCAGCGCCACCGGTGTGTCATACGGGAACTGGGTGATGAAATTCTGGCGACGCAGGGCGATCGGATCGACACCCAGTTCACGCGCCGCCTTGTCGATGACGCGCTCCAGCTGATAGGTCGCCTCTGGCCGACCCGCACCGCGATAAGCGTCCACCGGCACTGTGTTGGTGAACATTGCCTTCACATTCACCTGAATGACCGGCGTCTTGTAATTGCCCGCCATCAGAGTGCCATGCAGCCAAGTCGGAACCGAGCTTGAGAAGGTCGACAGATACGCGCCCAGATTGGCGTAGGTGTTGGTGCGGAGGCCTGTGAAGTTATTGTCCGCGTCCAAAGCGAGCTCAATCGTGCTGACGTGGTCGCGGCCCTGCGCATCCGACATAAACGCCTCGGACCGGCTGGCGGTCCATTTGACCGGACGGTTGCAGGCCTTGGCAGCGAATGTACAGAACGCCTCTTCCGCGTAGTGGAAAATCTTCGTGCCAAATCCACCACCAACATCAGGCGCTACAACACGCACTTTGTGTTCAGGCAAGCCCAGAACAAATGCGCACATCAGCAAGCGGATCACATGCGGGTTCTGCGAAGTGGTGTAGAGCGTGTACTCATCCGTACCCCGGCTGTACTCGGCCACCGCAACACGCGGCTCCATCGGGTTTGCGACCAGACGGTTATTGATCAGGTCCAGAGTGGTGACATGGGCCGCGTTGGCAAAAACCTCATTGACCTTGTCATTGTCTTCTTCGCCTAGATGCCAGTCATAGCAGATGTTGTTCTTCAGATCCTCATGGATAAGCGTCGCGCCATCCTGCGCTGCGGCTTTCATATCCAGCACGGCGGGGAGCTCTTCGATATCCACTTCAATCGCTTCCGCCGCATCGCGGGCGAGTTCAAGGCTGTCCGCGACAACGGCAGCGATGGGATCGCCTACATGTCGGACCTTGCCTTGCGCCAGAATGGGATGCGGTGGTTCCTGCATCGGGGCGCCATGACGGTCGGTTACTTCCCAGCCGCAGGGCATTCCGCCCACGCCTTCAAAGTCCTTGCCGGTGAACACCTTCACAACCCCCGGCATACCCTCGGCGGCAGATGTGTCGATGTTGGTGATCCGGCCATGCGCGATGTCGGACCGTAGGAAATGCACATAGGCCTGGCCATGTACGTTGATGTCGTCGGTGTAATTGCCTGCTCCGGTCAGAAAGCGTACGTCCTCGCGCCGCTTGGAACTGGCTCCGATGCCACTGTCTTTGGGCATTGCTTGTTCTCCTCCGTGGAAAAGAATTTTCGTCGAAAATTCTTAACCGCCTCACTCGGCGGCGATGCTGGAAACGTCTTGACCCGATGCGGCCATGATTGCCTTGACGATGTTGTGGTAGCCTGTGCACCGGCATAGGTTACCCTCAAGGTACTTGCGAATTTCGCCTTCGGTCGGGCGCGGGTTATCCTTGAGCAATGCTGCAGCGCTCATCACCATGCCCGGAGTGCAAAACCCACATTGCAGCCCATGATGATCCTGAAAGGCCTGTTGGATCACGTTCAGCGTGCCATCTTCGGCCGCCTGCCCCTCGATCGTGCCCACATCCGCGCCGTCTGCTTCCAGCGCCAGCATGTTGCAGGATTTGACCGCCTCACCATTCACGTGCACTACGCACGCGCCACATTGAGCCGTGTCGCAGCCAATATGTGTGCCTGTCAAATTCAGGTGGTCGCGTAGAAATCCGGATAATAGAGTCCGCCCTTCAACATCACCGCTGACGGCAACGCCGTTCACGGTCATTGAGACCTTGGTCATAAGATCCTCCCCTTTTTTTGGCTTATTTGCTAAGCCAGAGTTAAACACGGTAAATTTCGTTTGAGAACAAAAATATTTGCCTGATTTTTCCGCAGTTTCGCTGATCAGCCTTCTAACAATGATGCGTCTACCAAACGGGGCAAAATTGCCGTTGCGTCATTTACTCTTGGCAGCGCGGGGCTGTGGCCGCGTCGGGATTTCTTTTAGCAGCCCACCGACACCCATCCCTGCGATGTCCGCGCCCGTCGTTTCGATTCCGCAAGCAACGCGGGACAAGACCCAATCCGCCCCGTTCAATGCTGGTGAGCGCGCGCATCCGGGCAAACCGATGATGGGGCGCTCGCCGGAAGATCCCAAAAACAACAGGTTCCCCGGATCGACCGGCATTCCAAACCGGTCGACGATACCCCCCGCCGCCCGCACAGAAGCAGGCGCCACATCATCTTTATCCGACGTGGCCGATCCGGTCAGGATCATGACGATCTCACCCCGAATGGCCGAAATCGATGCTGTTAAGTCGCCCATCCGATGCGGCACCACCTGAACATCTGCCAGATTCATACCCAAAGCCTCAACCCGGCTACGAATAGCAGCGATACCTTTTTCATTAGATGGCCCGCCAGCAATGTCGGTAACGATGAGACCCGCATTTTCGTATTTGGGCACCGATAACCGAATAGCGTCCTGCGCATGACGGGCCGCACTCTCAACGTCGGATCGAGGTACGGCATACGAAATCACCTTGATCGTCGCTACCATACCGCCAGCCACCATCTGCTGATATTGCGGCACCGTCGCAACCGTGATCATCGGGTTGACCTGATTGAACTTTTGCAAGGCATCGGTATCCAGCACCGCGACGCCTGGTCCATTTGCTAAAAGGTTGACCCGGCCTGTAAAGGCTTCGGTGACACGCAGATTTGCCTGTGCGGGATTTGGCGCAAGCGCTTCTGCCAGCAGCGCTGCGGCTTCGTCCTCATGGCAATCACCTTGCTCCAGTCTGGCGACTGTGACCTCGGTCAGACCGGCTTGGTGCAACTCGGCTATGTGCTCGGACGAAAGCGTTATACCTTTCCTAAGCTTGCGGTTTCCCGCTTTGACGGAATGGGCCAATATCGCGCCGTTGGCGTCGGAAACGAGTACCGGACCAAACTTCACGCTCTGCCTCGCAGGACCGCCGTCATCTGCGCCAGAATCGCAACGGCTATCTCAGACGGTCCAGCCGCCCCGATATCAAGCCCAACAGGTCCGTGAATCAGTGAAATCTGGTCATCGTTGAACCCGGCCTGCTTCATCCGCTCCACGCGTTTGGCATGTGTGCGCTTAGATCCGAGTGCGCCGATGTAGAACACATCGGCCGCCAAACCGGCCTGAAGCGCGGGGTCATCAAGTTTGGGGTCGTGGGTCAGCAACACAAGCGCCGTGCGCGAGTCGAGACCAAGCTTTGACACAGCCTCATCCGGCCAATCCGTCAGGATGGTTTCTCCGGGAAAACGTGCGTCCGATGCGAAGGCCTCGCGCGGATCTATAATCGCCGGGTCATAGCCCGCGATCCGGGCCATCGGCACCAGAGCTTGGGCGATGTGCACCGCTCCCACCACTATCAACCGTAGCGGTGGGTTGTGGACAGCGACAAAGGTTTGCCCATCCTCTTCGAACCCGGACCTGTCCATACGCAAGCGTTCGGAATAGGCATTACGGCGCAACGCGCGCTGGCCCGTCTCGACATTGACTTCATAGGCCAAGGATTCGCGCCGCGCCCGTGCCGCGACCAGTTCGGCCAGCATTGGTTCGGGCAGGACCTTGCCGACCGGTTCAACCAAAACCCTGATCGTACCGCCGCAGGCCAGACCGACGGCAAACGCATCCTCGTCGCTTACACCGAACTCTAGCAGCCTTGCCTCGCCTTCCTCTATGGCTTCCAGCGCTTCGACGATCACGGCACCTTCGACGCAACCACCAGAAACCGAGCCTTCGATCCGACCATCGCCCGCAATGACCAACTGCGCGCCTACACGGCGCGGCGCGCTGCCCCAGGTCTCAACCACAGTGGCCAAAGCCGCGCCCTTCCCGGCGCGATACCATTTTAGTGCGGTTTCCGGGCTGCTATCGAATCGTTCCATTTAGACCTCCGGCCGTGCTTGGGTTCAACATAGTCAGCTTTGGAGCAATGAAAAGCGCTCAGCGGGTCGATCTTGTGGCGCTAACAAGCCGATTTTGAACTCACATTCACAAATTGTTGAATGTTGGAAGGCGTCATTCTAGCCTGCATGCGATTCCGGGGCCTATTCGGGATCGTCCCAACATATTTCATAGCGGAGACAAACAGTTGAAACGCATTCTTACACTCGGAGCAGCGATCGGCCTGTTGACTGCCAGCACCGGCTGGGCTGACACATTTCTGAAATACGGTGAGGTCGAAGGCTGGAAGGTTTTCATCGATCAGGACAAGAAATCCTGCCTTATCGAAGCGGTTGATGACGCGGAAAATGTCGTGCAGATGGGCCTGACCGAAGATCGCGGCGTTGGCTATGTTGGAGTCTTCACCAAGGCCAAAACCAACATCAAGAAAGGCGAGAAAGAGGCTGTTGCCATCCTTATCGGCGACAATATTTATGTCGGAGAAGCCACCGGTATGAAGGGGAACATCACCAAGGGCTATTCGGGCGGGTATGTTCTGTCAGACGACCCTCAGTTCGCAGATGATCTTGCCAAGAAGAAGGTGATGGTCGTTTTCCCGGAGAAAGAGTTCGCCTTCACCGTTGACCTGACTGGCACTTACAAAGCCATGGAAATGGCACGGAAGTGCAATGAAGAGCAGCTTTCGTAACAGCTAGTCTGAAAGCGCGGACATCAGCCGCGCTTTCTGCCCCTGATCATCTGGTTGCGAAATCACGGCGGCCAGATCTTCCAGCGACGCAATCGAATGCCCGGCGCGGAAGCTGTCGACATGTGGAAGCATTGTCGCCACACCCTGAGCTTTCGGTGCGAACCCGTCCCAGCGCAGCAATGGGTTCAGCCAAATCAGACGCCGCGACGACAGGTGCAGGCGCTCGATTTCCTTTTCCAGCATCTCGGGATCGCCCCGCTCTAACCCGTCGGTGATCAACAACACGACCGCCCCCTGCCCCATGACGCGCCGCGACCAGTCGCGATTGAACTGATGCAGGCATTCTCCGATCCGGGTTCCGCCTTCCCAGTCCTGTGCCTCGGCCCCAGCAGCGGCCAGCGCCGCATCGACATCACGTTGATGCAGATGGCGGGTGATGTTGGTCAGGCGTGTGCCAAACGTGAATGCGTGCACTTTGGCCCAACCTGCGCCTTTGGCATTCGAAACCGCGTGTAGAAAGTGCAGAATGATCCGACTGTATTGGCTCATCGACCCGGAGATATCGCACAACGCAACCAAATTCGGCCAGCGAGGTTTGGGTTGCAAGTGCGCGATATCGCGTAGTTCGCCACCCTGCCGCATCGCTGACCTAAGTGTCCGAGCGCGATCAATGCGGTGACCGAGGTGACTGGCTTGACCTCGGCGAGACTCAATGGGTTTGACCGGTAAGTTCAGGCGCGACAGCATGCGTTTGGCCTGGGCGATCTCGGATGTACTCATCTGTTCGAAATCAAGGTTGCGCAAGCGTTCTTCGGATGACGCGGTTTGGGTTGCGTCGATCTCGATCTCGCTTTCCTCTTGTTGCTCGGTTGATTCTGGCAAGTCGCGTTCGACGCCATCCAACAAGGCCTCAGCCGCCCGCTTTTCAGCCGCATCCGCTTTGCGCTCCTCCTGAACACCGCGAATGGCGGGCAGCATCATGGACATCATATGTTCTAGATACCGCGGATCGCGCCAATAGAGGCGGAAGACTTGCGCAAAAACCGCTCGATGTTCCGGCCGGTTCACGAAACAGGCATGCAGCGTCCAGTAGAAATCGCGTTTCTCGGTGAACCCCGCAGCCTGCACGGCGCGGATCGCGTCAACCACGCGCCCAGTTCCTATCGGCAGTCCGGCCTTGCGCAAAGCGCGCGCAAAATGGGTGATGTTCTGGGCCAGTTTGGGGTTGTCCGGTATATCGAGTGGGAGTTGTTCGGCCATCAAACCCCCGAAATATTTTCGAACAGATGAAGCATCAGGCCGGTTCGAGATCGGCTTTCGCCTGATCCAGAATGCGTTTGGCCTCGGACCCCTGCAACTTTTGGATGTCGTCCTGGTATTTCAGGATGGCACCCAACGTATCGCCGATTACTTCGGGACTGAGGTTGATAACGTCCAGCGCCAGCAGGCACTTGGCCCAATCGATAGTCTCGGCCACCCCCGGTTTCTTGAACAAATCTTCAGTGCGCAAGCGCTGAACAAAGGCGACCACCTCACGGCTCAGCGCTTCTGCCGCTTCGGGAGCCCGTGCGTGCAGGATTTCGATTTCGCGCGCAAAGTCAGGGTAATCAACCCAATGATATAGGCAGCGGCGTTTCAGTGCGTCGTGTACTTCGCGCGTGCGGTTCGAGGTGACGATCACGATCGGCGGTTCAGGCGCTTTGACAGTACCTAACTCGGGGATCGTGACCTGAAAGTCACTGAGCGCCTCCAGCAAGAAAGCCTCAAAGGGTTCGTCGGTCCGGTCCAATTCGTCAATTAGCAGTACAGGTGCCCCAGTAGCATCCGGGCGCATGGCCTGCAGCAAGGGGCGCTCGATCAGATAATCATCCGAGAACAGCTCGGTCTGCAACGCGCCTCGGTCCGCCCCACCCGACGCTTCTGCGGTTCGGATCGCCACCATCTGGGCGGGGAAATTCCACTCATACACAGCGGAAGAGGCATCAAGGCCTTCGTAGCACTGCAACCTGATCAGGCGCCGCCCCAATCCTGCGGCCAGCGCCTTGGCGATCTCAGTCTTGCCGACGCCCGCCTCGCCTTCCAGAAATAGAGGTCGACCAAGTTTCAGCGAAAGAAACACAACCGTCGCCAAAGCCCGGCCACAGACATAACCCTCAGAGCCCAAAAGCTCTTGCACGGCATCGATGGAGTTTGGCTGTGTCATGAGTTCCCCTTTTTCCTGCGCCCCAACAGGTCATGACCACAACCAGAGGTCAAGACCACCATCCGTCAGTGACTTACGGCGATCTGTCTCATCGGCAAGGTCAAGAGGGTCTTTCACCATTCAAGCGGCTGTGTTAGCCGGGGGCCATGACCCAATCCCTGACGATCCGCCGCCCCGATGACTGGCATTTGCATCTGCGCGATGGCGCGATGCTGCAAGCCGTCTTGCCTGAAACCGCGCGCCATTTTGCCCGTGCCATCATCATGCCGAATCTGGTTCCGCCCGTTGTCAAAGGTGACGACGCAGCAGCTTATCGGGACCGCATCCTTGCTGCTCTGCCAGAGGATATGACGTTTGAGCCGCTGATGACGCTCTACCTGACCGAAGACACGGACCCGGCGGATGTGGCCGCCGCACATGCAAGCGGATTGGTCAAGGCGGTCAAGCTTTACCCGGCTGGGGCAACAACCAACTCGTCTTCTGGCGTTCGCGATTTCGACAAGGTGCGCCCGGTGCTGGAGAAGATGGCCGAGATCGGTCTGCCGCTATGTGTGCACGGCGAAGTCACGGATGCCGAGATCGATATCTTCGATCGCGAGGCGGTGTTCATCGACCGCGTTCTTGATCCGATTCGCAAAGCAACGCCCGGACTGCGCGTGGTGATGGAGCACATCACGACGTCAAACGGCGTGGATTACGTCAAGGCGAACGAGAAAGATCTGGGTGCGACGATTACAACGCATCATCTGATCATCAACCGCAACCACATTCTGGTGGGCGGCATCAAGCCGCATTACTACTGCTTGCCGGTCGCCAAGCGCGAAGAGCATCGGCTGGCGCTGCTGACCGCCGCGACATCAGGCGATACGCGTTTCTTCTTGGGCACAGACAGCGCGCCGCACACGGATGCAAACAAGGAAATGGCCTGTGGCTGCGCCGGCTGTTTCACTGCAACTAATACAATGTCACTGCTGGCCGAAATGTTCGAGCGCGCAGATGCGTTGGACAAGCTAGAGGCGTTCGCGTCACTCAACGGCCCGGCCTTCTATCGCCTGCCAGTGAACGAAGAGACCATCACGCTGACCAAAGGCGATGAGGTCGTCTATCCGGCCAAAATCGAAAGCGGCGACGGCCCCGTGACCGTATTCGATCCGGGCTTTCCACTGCATTGGCGCGTCGCTTAATCAGTTAGCCTTTCAGCCAAATCCGCTGCGCGCCCACCGGTGCGTAGCATTGACCAGATGGCGTCTGCCTCATCCCCACTGATCAGCTTCGCCGCTTTCTCCCTGACGCGATCTTCGCGATCCGATAGAGACATCGGAGCCAGCAGATCATGGCTGGCCTCGCGGCGCGCGCCGTCCCGGCGTAACAGGGACAGATGGGCTTGTGTCTCGGATAGACTCTCATCCGCCTCGACCGTGATCCGGTCCCTTAAGGATTGCAGTCTTGGATCAGCACAAATCTTGTCGGAATAGCTCCCTGGCAGAGCTGTATCGTAGCCCATTGCCTGCATAGCAATCACGGTACGATAGGAAAACTTCGCTCCTAACCCACTGGTCGGCTGCAGTTGATTGCACACACTCATCCAGCGGGGGTGGGTTTTGATCTTGATCTCGGCCACCTCGGGCTCGGCGATGTCGAGATCGCGCGCAGCCTCAAGCGCCGCGTGCAGGCCATGGCAGCAAGCGTGGAATTTGTGGCTGATGCTTTCGAACAGCCACTCGTCCCCCAAACCATCAAGCGCAGCAGCTAAATCGTCAGCCCCCAAATGTGTCGCCCCAAACCCAAACGGGCCTTCCAATGCGTCAGCACCGGGTTGAAAACCGTTGCGGATCAACTGGGCGGCCTCAACCCCGTTCGAGGCCGCAAGTCCAGCGTTATAGGGTTTACCCATAGTCCCGAACTGTGATTTCTGCCCTGAGGCCCGGGTCGCGGTTAGCCCCAGCAGGTCACGCATCTGCTTTACGTCAAATGCCATAATCCGACCCGCAGCCACCGCAGCCCCAAACGCACCAGCCGTGGCTGTTTGGTGAAAACCGGCCTGATAATGACCACGACCAAGCCACAAACCGATGCGGATCGATAACTCCATTCCCACTAGCGCTGCCTCAAGCAGATCGACCAGAGGTCGGTCTTCCCACGCAGTAAGAGCAAGGGCTGCAGGAAAAACAGCAACCGATGGATGACCGATATGAGCGAAATGCGTGTCGTCATAATCAAGCGCATGAGAAATGGTACCATTCACCAGCGCAGCTGCGCGTAGCGGCGCATCACCGCCTCCGAACAAACGCGCCTGTGCGGCACCGCTCTCGGAAAGAACCATCTGACGTATGATGCGGGAAACCGGCTCATCTGCGCCTGCCCGCCCCACAGCAAGCCAGTCCAACGCGGATAGAGATGTCACGATACGAGCCTGCGCCGTGGTCGACACAGAACCAGCAGCAAACTCGGCAAGGGCAGTTGTCAAATCGGTCATGTGGCGCAGTCTAGCGCGCGCCGCTCGGGCGTAAAGCCTCAGCCGTACAGGACGGCAGCACGTTGTTCGAATGCTCGGACGATACGGTGCATGGCTTCGTTGAAAACCACGCCAATGATTCCTTGCAGAACCGCGTTCTTGAATTCGAAATCAACGTGGAACGAGACGTTGCAGCCATCAACTGTATCCTCGAATTCCCAATCCGAGCGCATGTATTTGAACGGACCGTCCAGATACTCGGTATCGATCCGTTTCAGCTCATCAAATAGCGTGACCCGACTGCCAAAGCGTTCTCGGAATACCTTGAATGAAATCACCAGATCCGCCTCCATCACCTTGCCATCTCCGGCTTGATAGGTCCGACGGATGCGGGCCGCAGCGCACCATGGCAGGAACTCGGGGTATTTCGCCACATCCGCGACCAGATCATACATCTGCTGAGCGGTGTAAGGCAGCGGGCGGGTCTCGGAATGGGTTGGCATGATATCCGGGATTAACTGGTGACAATGGCGCGTGATTTCGTATGTTGCGCGCCAAAGATCAAGGGGGCAGCGATGAGCCAGCGCGCATATGTGATAGATGAGATGATCTCGGCCAAGGCAATTGCTGCCCGGATCGAAGAGCTTTGCCGCGAAATAACGGCTGAATTCGGCGGCACCGATAAGCTGGTCGTTGTCGGCCTGCTGCGCGGCAGCTTCGTCTTTATCGCTGATCTGGTGCGTGAGCTGGACCTGCCCATCGAGGTCGATTTTCTTGAGGCATCGTCCTACGGTGACTCGATGGAAAGCAGTCGAGAAGTTCGTATTCTCAAGGACTTACGCGGCGCCATTGAAGGGCGCGATGTTTTGGTGGTCGAGGATATCGTGGATACCGGCCATACCCTGAACCACGTCTCCAAGCTGCTCCGTACCCGCAAGCCGCACCGGTTGAAATCCATCGCCCTTCTGGACAAACCCAGCCGGCGCGAGGTTGATTTCCGCTCGGACTGGATCGGGTTTGAAATCCCTGATGAATTTGTCGTGGGTTATGGCATCGACTATGCGCAGCGCAATCGCAACCTGCCGTTTATCGGCAAGGTTCGATTTGTCGAACATCAGGACTGATGAGTCTGCGCCACTTTGTTCGCATGTCAAAATGGGGGCGAAACCCGCCCTCGGAACGGCGCGTGAAACTGGTGTTTGGCGCGATCCTTATCTGCCTGATGATTGCCGGAATTGAATATATGGGGTGGTGGCCCGAATGGGCAGAAAGCCAGCCCAGAAAACTCAGGCCTTGAGCGTTTGTTCGATAGCAGCCAGAAAAATATCTGTCCCGATCGGGATCAAAGCATCCGGGAAATCATAGTCAGGGTTGTGTAGCTGCGGATGATCCCGCCCCGCGCCTAGCCAGAACATGGCGCTTTTTGCGCCTTTTCCGAACTGCCCGAAATCTTCCGAAAACCTTTGTGGGGTCGCAACCAGCTTGCAAGGGATGTCGCGGCTTTGGCAGGCCTCTGACAGGATCTGCACGGCTTCACCCGAATTTGTGCAAGCCTCAAACACATCGTCATAGGTGATTTCAACACCTAATCCCTGTGCCTGAGCACGTGTAGCCACCAGCTGTTCTGCGTCGCGGATCAGGCTTGCCATCCGGCTGTCCGAGACCGTGCGCAGGGTCACCCACAGTTCGGCCTGACCAGGTGCGATACCAAAAGTGGCCTCACCCAGCCTAGCATGGGTTACCGTTGTCAGCGCATATTCTGCATCCAGCGCCCCACCCTGCCCCAGAATGGCCAAAGCAGGCATAAGCTCTGCCAACGCACCGGCTGGCGACACTCCATCCTGAGGGGCCGCCGCGTGAGAGGTTTTGCCCGTCAAAACAATTCGCATCCCACGCGAGGCGCAATTCGCCGGACCCGAGCAAAGCTCAACCCCGCCCAATTCCAAACCCGGCAAATTGTGCAAAGAAAACACATAGTCCGGAGCGATATCCGCAAACTTGGGATCAGCACGATAGGCAATCGCACCTTGACCGGTTTCTTCGGCGGGTTGAAAAATCAGAACCACCCGCCCATTGGTCGGACGCTTGTCCCCCAATACAAAGGCAACACCAAGCACCATCGCCATATGGCCATCATGCCCGCAAAGATGCCCCTTTCCGGGATGTTGCGACGCGTATCGGGCACTTGAGATTTCCTGGATCGGTAAACCGTCCAATTCACACCGGATTCCGATGGTTGGTCCGGGCTGTCCGCTATCATAAACCGCGGCGACACCGTGGCCACCAATACCTGTCAGAACCGCATCGGGATCACACGCCTGAAGCAAGTTCGAGATACTCGTCGCGGTTCCACGTTCCTCGCCCGATATCTCAGGCACTTGATGCAGTTCATGGCGCTTTTCGGTAAGCCAGGATTGAAGTTCGGGTTTCACCTCTGGTTCAACTTCTTTTGTCGAGCTTCGCGCAAACGGGCGAAATCATCGCCCGCATGGTAAGACGACCGGGTCAAAGGAGTTGCCGAGACCATAAGGAAACCTTTGCCGAACGCAGCTTTTTCATAGGCCGCAAACTCTTCGGGTGTAACAAAGCGGTCAATGCCATGATGCTTGGGTGTTGGCTGCAGATACTGGCCGATAGTCAGAAAATCGATATCCGCCGCGCGCATGTCATCCATGACCTGACGAACTTGCTGCTCGTCCTCGCCCAGTCCGACCATTATGCCGGATTTGGTGAAAATGGACGGGTCCATTTCTTTGACCCGCTGCAGTAAGCGCAATGAGTGGAAATATCGCGCACCGGGGCGCACCTGAGGATATAGGCCCGGCACCGTTTCAAGATTGTGATTGAACACATCTGGCTTGGCCTCGACAACAATCTCAAGCACCGAGGGATCGCATTTCAGGAAATCCGGCGTCAGAATCTCGATCGTAGTCTTGGGCGAGCGGTGGCGTACTGCGCGTATGGTTTGGGCGAAATGGTCAGCCCCTCCATCCTGCAGGTCATCCCGGTCCACGGATGTGATGACCACATGGTTCAAGCCCAGCTTCTGCACCGCATGCGCCACGCGACCCGGTTCAAATGCATCCAGAGTATCCGGCTTACCGGTCGCGATGTTGCAGAATGTACAGCCGCGCGTGCAAATCTCGCCCATGATCATCATGGTCGCGTGACCCTGGCTCCAGCACTCACCCACATTCGGGCATCCGGCTTCTTCGCAGACGGTGACCAGATTGTTGTCACGCATGATCTTATTCGTCTCGGCATAGCCCTTGCCACCCGGCGCTTTGACCCGAATCCAGTTCGGTTTGCGCGGAGCCGCATTGTCAGGTCGATGTGCCTTTTCGGGGTGTCTTTGCTCGGGTATTTTCAGATCACGCACGGCTGGCTTTCCTGACTTTGGGTCAATTTTCTTTGTTCATAACATAGACCGACTCATTTGGTTACACCAGCGGCGCATAGCCGCTATGCGGCACGTCTACGCGCGCGCAGCGAAAGTGACCATGAACATAATTTTACGCATTACTTATAATGCTTTATCGCCATCAAAGATATTATGCTATTGCAGCACATATATCATTGAAGCCGAGTTAGAATCATTTTAACTCTCGCGGCAAACATATGTGAATCACAGGAGTTTGATGATGAAAACCGGTGCAAAACTACCTGACGTAACCTTCCACACCCGTGTCCGCGATGAGGCCGTCGAAGGCCCCAACCCGTTCCGTTGGGAAGGCAAGACAACTGCGGATTATTTTGCAGGCAAGCGCGTTATCCTGTTCTCGCTGCCCGGCGCATTCACCCCGACATGCTCGACCTATCAATTGCCTGGTTTCGAAAAAGGCCACGGCGATTTTGCGGCCAAGGGCATCGATGCAATCTACTGCATGTCCGTCAACGACAGCTTTGTCATGAACAAATGGGCCGCCGATCAGGGTCTGGAAAACGTCAAGGTCATTCCTGATGGGTCCGGTGAGTTCACGCGTAAAATGGGTATGCTGGTCGACAAGGACAATCTGGGCTTTGGCATGCGCTCGTGGCGTTACGCAGCCATCGTCAACGATGGCGTTGTGGAGGCATGGTTCGAAGAGCCCGGCCTGATGGATAACTGCCCCGAAGACCCTTACGGCGTGTCGTCCCCAGAAAACCTAATGAAGCATCTGGACGAAGCCCGCGAACCGGCGCTGGCATAATCCTGTCATGCACTACTTTGAAAGGCCCGCCATTTCGGCGGGCCTTTTTCGTTAGGTTCGAGTTTTAGCTACCACGTCTTCACCGACCTGCCGGATTACTTGCGCCAATCGATCGAACCACTCCTCCGCTCCAGTCGAGCTGCGACGCACCAGGCCAATGGTCCTCGCCGGTTGCGGCGCACCAAATCGCAACAATCGCAGACCAGGGACTGCATCCGTCTCGGCCTGCGCCGCAAGTTCAGGCATTAACGTCAGGCCAAACCCTTCGGCGACCAAACGCGACAACGTGGCAAGTGAGGACGCACCCATATTAATTTGGCCGCTGGTACGATCCTGACCGCAAACTTCTAGCGCCTGATCTGTCAGGCAGTGCCCGTCTTCCAACAGCATCAATTGCGCTGTCTTCAAGTCCACAGGCCGCAACTCTTCCGGGCTGATGGTCAATCGATTCATGCGAGTCTGACTTCCTGCCAGCAAGAACCGATCTTCGAACAGTGGCTCTTCGTGGAAAGTTCCATTTCCCAGGGGCAGCGCCAGTACGGCGGCATCTATTTCGCCCAAGCCCAACATGGATAGCAGCCGCTCGGTCCGAGCCTCACGAATCTGAACCCGCAACGAGACATCCGCAGCCCGCAACCCGGCCAGTACCCCCGGTAGCAAATATGGCGCAACCGTAGGAATAATCCCGATCGACAGGGACCTATGGCCACCCGAATGGTCGCGCGCAAATCGATCCAACCGTTCGGCCGCGTTCAGGACATGTTGGGCATAGTCCAATACGTCTCGTCCAAGTGGTGTCAACAGGATGTCGCGGGCCTGCCGTTCGAACAACGGCCCACCGATCGAGTCTTCCAGTGACTTGATTTGAACCGAAAGCGCAGGCTGCGACACATGGCAGACCTGCGCGGCACGGCCAAAGTTACGCTGTTCGGCGACGGCCTGGAAATATTGCAGCTGGCGGAAGGTGAAATTCATAACCCCTGACTATCATTTGGGGTCATTTCCGCAAGGCCGGTATATGGCTGCATGAATCGTTCAGCCGATCATCCGATCCCGCTCGGTCTGGTCCTCGTAGTGGCGCTTCAGCCTTTGCAACGCGATCCGCAGCACGATCTTGCCTGATCGCGCAGACCAGCCCATCCGCTTTTCAGCCAGCTCAAGCCCTTCTAGATAACAACAACAGCGCAGCGCGACGTCGCTCAAACCCGGCCCAAGGTCAGACAGCGCGCGGGCCACACGATCCCTGGCACCAGAAGGTCCTCGCCCCACATGGCTGTCCGAGGCAAAGTCACCGCGTCCACCGCCTGTCAGAAAGCGATCCCAATTCTGTGTGACCTGAGGTCCGATCTGCGCCAGTTCGAAATCCTCACGCAAGCGCTCGCCCGCGCTCACCAGAGTTTCATCCAGAAACGGCTTGCCATCCCGGTCGCGGCGGCGCGCCAAAGCGATCAGCGGGCTTTCCACAGTGCTGTAACGGACGCGAGGCTGTGATGGCGCCCTTGCACCCGCAGTTGCGGGTTTGAATGCGGCCTGCGCTTCCGCCATGCCAAATTCATTCTGCGTACGCGCCCGGTTTTCGGCCTCGGCAATCAAATGACTTAGTGCAGCCCTGCCCGAGGTTGAAATCCGGTAGCGCGAGATCCGACCCGGACTATCGCATGAAATCCAATCATTCAGCGCCAGTGCCTGCGCGATCCGGCAATCTACAACTGCTGTTTTGGTAGTTCCTCCTTTGCCGTTGTCCCGAACCACAACAGCCTTGTCCATATCCTCGGCCACGGCAAGCACGGCACCGGATTCACACATGCGCCTCAGTACACGCAGCGACTCGCGCTCGAATTCGTCGTCTTGGGTTTCGGGCCGTCCTGCCTCAGACGTCACGATTGCAAATGCAGAACCTGTGCGCTCCATCGGCGCAAAGTGTGACTGGGCCAGAGAATGCAGAGCTGCATCCACCAAAGGATCGTCCCTGCGCATCTCAACCCTGCGGATCTGACGCAGAATGGTCGAGGCATGGCACCCTGCGGACCGTGCGATATCCCGAATAGATCGCCCTGACTCCGTATGGTCCAGATATCGTTGCGCCCCTTCGGGAACCCATGCCGGAACAGTGAATGCCACGCTGTTTTCCATATTTCTTCGCCCTCGTCGACAAAACAAACTGACAGTTTTAGCCGTCGGATTCTTAGTTAACCAAATCTAACTAGAGTTGCTTTCGTTACTCGTTCGTTAATCGCAGACGGCACAGAGCAGAATTGATTCAAAAAGATAAACAGTGGTGAAACCATAGTTCGGGGTGATCCCGCACAAGGCAACACCCGCTTAGGTTGTGTCACATTTCAAACAGCGAAATTGAAAAAGAAGGAAAGCTGCCGTGCAGGACCTGATGACCATGATCACCACACTCCGCCGCCCGCGACTACTGGCCCGTGCCGCCAAGATCGGGGCGCAGGACTATAATCGCGACCGCCACCTGCAACGGCTTCTTGGGTATGGATCAACGCCGGCCACTGGAGCAGCGTTGATCCGTTTGCTGGAATTGGAGCGTGAGATTAACGCGCAGCGCATCGAAGAAGACGCGGCCTATTCACTGGTTCGCCATCTTGATCTGCTGATTGCATTGAATGGCGAAGCGCAACTGTATCAGGCCAGTCGCGCAACGCAGTATCAGTAATCAGGTGAACGCGTCCGGCATCGATGCTTTCTTTTCGGCAACATATGCGTCGAGCGCCGCCTTTACATCAGGGTCAAGCTGCGGCTGCTGGTAGTTCGCCAACAGATGCTCAACCCGTGCCGAAGCCAGCGTCCGTGTATCGCGGGCGCCTTCTTCTTCCCAGGTCTCAAACGGCTTGTAATCCAAGAGATCGGTTTTCCAGAACGCTTCCTTGAAGTTGGCTTGCGTATGGGCACAACCCAAATAGTGACCTCCGGGACCGACTTCGCGGATGGCGTCCATCGCCTGTGCATTCTCATCATAGGCCACACCTTTGGCCAATCCGTGCAAGACGCCCAACTGATCGGCATCCATGACGAATTTCTCGAAATCCGCCACCAAGCCGCCTTCGAGCCAACCGCAGGAATGCAGCATGAAATTCACACCCGACATAAGGCCCATGTTCAACGAGTTCGCGGTCTCATACGCAGCTTGCGCATCCGGCAATTTTGAACCACAGAACGAACCCGCAGAGCGATATGGCAAACCCAGTCGGCGCGCCAACTGACCCGCACCATAAGTGACGTGCGAAGCCTCTGGGGTGCCAAAGGTCGGCGCTCCTGAATTCATGTCGATCGACGATACGAACGCCCCAAAGATCGCAGGAGCACCCGGACGGATGATCTGGCTATATGCTACACCTGCCATGACCTCGGCCAGAACCTGCGTCAGCGTGCCCGCGACCGAAACCGGTGCCATAGCACCACCAACGATGAACGGCGAAATAATGCAGGCCTGATTGTTTGCGGCATAAACTTCCAGAGAACCCATCATCACGTCGTCAAAGGTCATCGGCGAGTTGATGTTGGTCAACGATGTCATCACGGTGTTGTTCTGCACGAACTCTTTGCCGAACAGAATCTCGCACATCTCGATCGAATCCTGCGCCCGGCTAGGATCAGTGACCGAACCCATGAACGGTTTGTCGGACAGTGTCATATGCGCCATCAGCATGTCCAAATGGCGCTTGTTTACCGGAATATCTGTCGGTTCGCAGACCGTACCGCCCGAATGGTGCAGCCACTTGGACATGTAGGCCAGCTTCACGAACTTGTTGAAATCGTCCATTGTCGCGTAACGACGTCCGCCTTGCGCATCGCGTACGAACGGAGGACCATAGACCGGAGCCAGAACCATATTGCGGCCGCCGATGACTACCGATTTCTCAGGATTGCGGGCGTGCTGGGTAAATTCGCTAGGGGCGGTCTTGATCAGCTCACGTGCCAGGCCGCGCGGCAGGCGGACGCGCTCACCATCCACATCTGCACCCGCGTCTTTCCAGCGCTCAAGCGCTGCCGGATTGTCTACGAAATTGACGCCAATCTCAGCCAATACGGTTTCCGCATTGGTTTCGATAATCTCCAGCGCCTCTTCGTTGAGGACCTCGAAATTGGGGATATTGCGTTCGATATATTTCGCGGTTTCGATCTTGACCGCCGTACGCTCGGCACGACGGGCGGCACCACCGCCACCCCGTGCCCTGCGCCGGGTGTTTGCCTCTGCCATTGAGTAAATCCCGTGATTGGTTGGTTTGGTAGATGTGTTACATGAACGGCAAACTTCGCCACAGGTAGTTTACGGCGCTCTAGAGGTAAAAGCGACATGAACCGCGGGCCGCTGCGACATATGTCTGTCGGTTACTACTTTGCCTTTTTCTGCATAACGACAGTGTTTCCTGACACCTCGACCTCAACCCACCCCAGATGAGTGTACATTTCGCGGGTTGCACGCATCAGCCGATGTGTCCGCAAGCGCAGGACTGAAAGCCCGGCCTCAACGGCCTTAGCTTCAGCAACTGCAAGCAGTTGCCGCGCAATACCCTTGCCCTGAGCCTCTGGCGAAACGGCGAGATTGAATATCATCATAGCCTCGGCCTGTTGATCAAATATGATGACACCAAAAAATGTACCGTCCACTTCAGCAATGACGACCTGATGCTCTGCGATCTCTTCCTCGATACCAGACGTAACATCCGGCAGATCGGCAATGTCTCTCATCGCATCGGCATAAGCGCTTGCGATACAAACTTGTATCGACTTGGCGTCGCTTCGTTCGGCAGTTCTGAGTTTTATGGTGGTCATGTATCAGCCTCCTCGCTGAATTGACGTCATTACGCTTGCACAAGCAAGGCTTGCGACCTAATAGCCAATCATGACCCAAGACAGCCATGACCGCCTTTTGATCATCGACTTCGGCAGCCAGGTGACGCAGCTTATTGCCCGCCGCTTGCGCGAACTGAACGTCTATTGCGAAATCCACCCCTACCAGAACGTCACGATGGATTTCGTGCGAGAGATGGCGCCCAAGGCCGTCATTTTTTCGGGCGGCCCTGACAGTGTTACGCGCGAGGGTTCACCCCGCGCCCCGCAAGAGATTTTTGACTACGGCGTGCCGATCCTGGGCATCTGCTATGGTCAGCAGGTGATGATGCATCAACTGGGCGGCAAGGTTGAAAGCGGGCACGGCACCGCAGAATTTGGCCGCGCATTTGTTACTCCGAATAATCGGCTTGATATCCTCGATGGCTGGTTCGCCGAAGGTGACGAGCAGGTCTGGATGAGCCACGGCGATCATGTAAGCGAAATCGCTCCGGGTTTTGAGGTGTTCGGCACTTCACCCAACGCGCCGTATGCCATCACGGCCGACGCCTCGCGTCATTTCTATGCGGTGCAATTTCACCCCGAGGTTCATCACACACCCAAGGGTGCAAAGCTCTATGAGAATTTTGTCAAACTGGCAGGGTTCAAGGGCGATTGGACCATGGGGGCTTATCGGGACGAGATGATCCGCAAGATCCGCGAACAGGTCGGGGACAAAAAAGTCATTTGTGGCTTGTCTGGCGGTGTCGACAGCTCGGTTGCGGCGATCCTGATACATGAGGCGATTGGCGATCAGCTGACCTGCGTGTTTGTCGACCATGGGCTGCTACGCAAGAACGAAGCTGCCGAAGTCGTCGGCATGTTCCGCGACAATTACAACATCCAGTTGATCCACGCGGACGAAAGTGAACTGTTCCTGGGTGAACTTGATGGTCAATCCGATCCTGAGACCAAGCGCAAGATTATCGGCAAGCTGTTCATCGACGTGTTCCAGAAACACGCCGACACAATCGACGGCGCCGAGTTCTTGGCACAGGGCACCCTGTATCCAGATGTGATTGAATCCGTGTCGTTTTCGGGCGGTCCATCTGTGACCATCAAATCGCATCACAATGTGGGTGGCCTGCCTGAAAAGATGGGTTTGAAGCTGGTCGAGCCTCTGCGTGAACTCTTCAAGGACGAGGTCCGCGCGTTGGGCCGAGAGTTGGGCCTGCCCGACAGCTTCATCGGTCGCCACCCCTTCCCCGGCCCCGGCCTTGCCATTCGCTGCCCGGGTGAGATAACTCGCGAAAAGCTTGAGATCCTACGCGAAGCCGATGCCATATATATCGACCAGATTCGCAAACATGGTCTGTATGATGAGATTTGGCAGGCCTTTGTCGCCATTCTTCCGGTGCGCACGGTCGGAGTAATGGGGGATGGACGAACATACGATTATGCCTGCGCCCTCCGCGCGGTCACATCCGTCGATGGCATGACAGCGGACTACTATCCGTTCAGCCACGAATTCCTCGGTGAAACCGCCACGCGTATCATCAACGAAGTCAAGGGCATCAACCGATGCACTTACGACATCACCTCGAAACCTCCCGGAACGATTGAATGGGAATGATTATTCCCCCTCGGCAGTGCTGAAATGCACCGCATTTGACGGGAGAAGGACAATTCGATGAGCAACTACTCGGTACATGAAACGGCAATCGTCGATGAAGGCGCGCAGATCGGAGATGGCTGCCGAATCTGGCATTGGGTGCACATCTGCGGAGGCGCCAAGCTGGGCCGAAATGTTTCACTTGGGCAGAATGTATTCGTTGGGAACAAGGTCATAATTGGCGACGATTGCAAAAAATTCAGAACAACGTTTTGAACTATGACAACACCACGCTGGAAGACGGCGTATTCTGTGGGCCGAGCATGGTGTTCACGAATGTGTACAACCCGCGTTCATTGATCGAACGAAAGGCCGAATACCGCAATACTCTGGTAAAGAAAGGGGCCACGCTGGGCGCCAATTGCACGATCGTTTACGGTGCCACAATCGGAGAATACGCGTTTATCGGCGCAGGTGCCGTTGTTAATGCTGACGTGAAGCCATACGCACTGATGGTGGGCGTCGCTGCAAAACAGATTGGCTGGATGAGCGAATATGGCGAGCAGTTGGATTTACCTCTCACTGGTCGTGGTGAGGTTACCTGCCCTCATACCGGTGCTCGATACGTGTTGAACGACGATTCGGTCAGCAAAGCTCTGCCAACCACCTGAGTATCAGTGCCAGCACGCCGAACGGCTAAGAACCCCTTTTATTTGCGGGTTCGCGTCAGAATACTGGCATCATCTAAGCCGCTCACCCAAAGCGATCATAGACGGCCAGACTTACATTTAGCCTTGCTTCATCGGGTAAAACGCAATCTATTCAGCCCGTTGCACCACGGCACATGTAAGAGATCTCATGAACAGCAATAAAATGCAGATCGGTAAGGCGGCGCTGTGGATGACAGGGGCGATCGCCTCATTCACATCGATGGCCATTGCCGGTCGCGAGCTGAGCGTGACACACGACACCTTTGAGATCATGTTCTATCGCAGCCTAGTTGGTATCTGCGTGGTGGCAATCGTCATCTCGGCTTCACGCAAATGGCATCAGGTAACCACCAAACGTCTTGGTTTGCATGGTATTCGGAACGTGTTGCATTTCACCGGGCAGAACCTGTGGTTCTATGCAGTAACGGTGATCCCGTTGGCCCAGGTCTTTGCACTCGAATTCACTCAGCCCATCTGGGTGATCCTGCTGTCCCCACTGCTGCTGCACGAGAGGTTGACCGCTTTGCGTCTGACCGCAGCCCTGATCGGATTTGCCGGGATTCTCATTGTGGCCCGCCCAGGGGCCGCCACACTTAGTCCCGGCGTTATTGCTGCGGCCGCATCTGCGATTTTCTTCGCGTTAACAGCAATATCGACCAAGTCCTTAACGCGCACAGCCAGCATCGGATGCATTATGTTCTGGCTTACTTTGATGCAGGCCGGTTTGGGTCTGGTTGCATCAGGTCTGGATGGGCAAATAACACTTCCAACCTTAACGACTGCGCCGCTTCTTTTGCTTGTCGGCTTGGCAGGCCTATTGGCCCACTACTGTATTACCAATGCCCTGGCCATCGCGCCTGCGACCGTGGTCGTGCCGTTTGATTTTGCACGCCTTCCGACCATCGCGATCCTCGGGATGGTCCTTTATCACGAGCCGCTGGATCACTGGACGCTTCTGGGGGCCGCGGTGATCTTTGCCGGGATTTTCCTGAACGTTTGGTCCGAGAACCGTAGCAATTCAGCAACACCCGCATAGAGCTATTTTGCTGAATAACGCTCCGTCACCGGTTGACCCAATTTTAAAGTTTAAGACAGTAAAAAGCGGTAACGAGGCCGAATACGCCCAATGAGGATGCGTATAACAGGCAATTTGGACAGTGTAGGGAGGAATATATGAAACGAGTGTTGTTGCACACATGCGCGTTGTGCATTGGGGCAACCGCGGCGCAGGCCGGCGGCCTAGACCGAAGTGGGCAAGGTGTTAACATCCTTTTCGAAGAGGGATCTGTCGTGCAGTTTCGGCTTGGGTATACAAAGCCGGACGTAAGCGGATCGATGGAGGATCAAATCCCGACCAGCCCGACGTTTGGGGAAACGATTGACTCGGGCAATGTCTCGAACAGCTTTTTCACGCCGCATCTGGCATACAAGACTTCTTTGACCGAAAAGCTCGACTTCGCGCTGGTTTATGACGAGCCGTTTGGCGCGGATATCGACTATTCTTCGGATTATCCCTTGTCGCAGAATGTCTTGGCTCTGGCAGGTCTTCCCGGAGCAACAACTGACGTGCTTCGCGCAAAAGCAGATACCGATGCGATCACGGCTTTGCTTCGCTACAAATTGGATGGTGGCTTCAGTGTTATCGGTGGTCTCCGCGCCCAGCGTCTGAAAGCAAGTGTTTCAGTTCCGATCGCTGGTGCAAGCACAACACCATTCGCGTCCGGGGGATACCGCGTTGAAACCGATGCCGAGATCGATTTCGGTTACGTTGTCGGTGTTGCTTGGGAACGGCCAGATATCGCCGCACGGGTCGCTCTGACCTATAACTCGAAAATCACACATGATCTGTCGCAGACCGAAGCGAACGATGCCATCACTGGAATTGTTCCACCCGGCATACCCGTCGTGGGTCGCGTCAGCGCTGATTCATCGACCGAGGTTGTGACGCCTCAATCGGTCAATCTCGATTTCCAGACAGGTGTCGCGCCAAAAACGCTGTTGTTTGGTTCGATCCGTTGGGTTGACTGGCCGCAAACCGTGTACGCACCGCCGGTCTATACTGGTCTGACAGGTATTAACCTGGTCGACTACGAAGAGGCGACATGGACCTACTCACTGGGTCTCGGCTATCAGTTCAGCGAAGAATTCTCTGGCGCGGTAACGCTGGGTTACGAGAGCTCTCAGGGGAACTCGGTCTCGAACCTAGGCCCGACGGATGGGTTCTGGAGTATCGGCCTGGGCGGCACTTACTCTCTTGAAAAGGCCAAGATTTCCGGTGGTGTACGCTATACGGATATTGGGGATGCCACTGCCAACGGTACTGGCCCCGATAACCGTGCCACGTTCACTGGCAACAGCGCATGGAGCGTTGGTATTCAGGTGACTTACGCGCTGAACTAAAGCAGATGCAAATGTGCATATTAAGCCCCGCCATCTCGGTGGGGCTTTTTCGCATGTTCCGGGTCGATATGCTGATTGAGAGATGCCAGAACAAGCCATGACTTCTCAGAAAACACTCACAGCTCGCACTTGGTCCGAATTGATACTGCTTGGTGTCATTTGGGGAATGTCATTCCTTGCGATCCGAATCGCACTTGATACGATTCCCGTCATAACATCAGTTTTCCACAGGGTTTTTTGGGCAGCGCTGGCGTTGTGGATCGTCATCATCTTTCAACGCCAACCGGTCCCGAGCGATCCGAAGGTCTGGGGTATTTTTCTGATAATGGGGCTGTTGAACAATGTCCTGCCATTCTCGCTTATGGCCTGGGGGCAGCTCTATGTCGAAACTGGGCTGACATCGATTCTGAACGCTGCCACCGCGATCTTTGGCGTCCTTCTGGCGGCCTTGTTTTTTCGGGACGAGAGGCTGACCAAAACCCGCCTCCTTGGCGTAGGGCTTGGGTTTCTGGGCGTTTCAATCACAATTGGCCTCAGACAGTTTAGCAACCTAAACCCAAGCAACCTGGGTCAGGTTGCGATCCTGGCTGGGACGCTTTCTTATGCGTTTGCAGCCATCTGGGCTCGCATCCACATGAGCACACTTCCACCTCAGATCGCCGCGGCAGGTATGTTGACCGGATCTGCGATCCTGATGACGCCTGTTATGTTGTTGGTCGATGGAGTTCCGACCTTCACCCTGCCCCTGCAAACCTGGCTGGCAATCGCCTATTACGCCCTGCTCGCTACGGCCGGGGCGTATCTGCTGTATTATCGCGTACTGCAACAAGCAGGCAGCGGCAATGTTCTGCTCGTAACGCTCATCATTCCGCCAATCGCAATACTAATGGGTGCTTTGGTACGCGATGAAGCTTTGCCACCACGTGCTTTTATCGGTTTTACGGTACTGGCGATCGGCTTGCTCATCCTCAGCCGATCTCGCCGACGCGATTGACGCCGCCAGCGGCCCGTTTTAGCTAGGGCAAAACAAGGGACGGCGGATTATGATCTACAACTCGGCAACGGACTGGCGTCAGGCTGCGCGAAAGAAGGTGTTGTTCTTCGGTATGTCCGGGTTGGGAAAATCCTATGTCTCAAACACGCTGCGAGATGCCGGGGACTGGTTCCACTATTCAATCGATTACCGCATCGGCACCCGCTATATGGGCGAACATATCGCGGACAATGCCAAGGCTGAGGCGATGAAAGTACCCTTTCTCCGCGAGCTTTTGCTGTCGGATTCAATATATATCGGATCGAACATCACGTTTCAAAACCTGACCCCGGTGTCGACTTATCTGGGCAAGCCGGGCAATCCCGATCTGGGCGGCCTTGAAATCTCGGAATATCAGCTGCGGCAAGACCAGTTTCGGCAGGCCGAAATCCATGCCCTGTTGGATACCAAGTATTTCATAGACCGGGCCAATCGTCTTTATAGCTATCCACACTTTATCTGCGATACCGGCGGGTCAATCTGCGAATGGGTAGAGCCTGAAAATCCAAATGACCACATTCTGACCGAATTGTCGCGCCAGACCCTGATGATCTGGATCAAGGGCGATGAAGCCCACACTGAAGAACTGATCAAACGCTTCGACAAGGCACCAAAGCCTATGTCCTATAAGGCCGAGTTCCTGCAGCGGGTTTGGGACGAATACCTCGCCCTCAACAAGTGTTCCGGCACCAAGGTTGATCCGGATGCATTCATCCGCTGGACCTATGCGCAAGCGCTGGCGCACCGGCAGCCACGCTATGAAGCGATGGCCCGAAATTGGGGCGTTACAATAGCAGCCGATGACATCGCCAAAGTGCGGGATAGTGGCGATTTCGATGAGTTGATCGAACGCACCCTTGAGACCCGCCCCAACCCCGCCTAAGTTCCAGACTTCCTTCGCAGTTTCAACAGCGTGACCAAATGCCGATCAAAATCCCCTCTGACCTGCCCGCCTTTGAAGTCCTGACAAATGAGGGCGTCATGGTCATGGCTGATGATCAGGCCGCACGGCAGGATATTCGCCCACTTCGGATCGGGCTTTTGAACCTGATGCCAAAGAAGATACAGACCGAAAACCAGTTCGCACGCCTGATCGGAGCGACCCCGCTGCAGATCGAGCTATCGCTGATCCGCATGACGGAACATCAGACCAAGAATACCGCCGCCGAGCATATGGCCGAGTTCTACCATCCTTTTCAGGAGGTGAAGGACCAGAAGTTCGACGGCCTGATCATAACCGGTGCACCAATCGAACATCTGGATTTCGCTGACGTCACCTATTGGGATGAAATCCGCGAAGTGTTTGAGTGGACCCAGACCAATGTGCATTCCACATTCGGCGTATGCTGGGGTGGTATGGCGATGATCAACCATTTCCACGACGTTGAAAAACACATGCTGGATGCGAAGGCCTTTGGCTGCTTCCGGCACCGGAACCTAGCACCCGCGTCTCCATTTTTGCGTGGTTTTTCTGATGATTGCGTGATACCCGTCAGCCGCTGGACCGAGATGCGGCAATACGAGATCGATGCGGTTCCTGATCTGATCACTTTGCTTGGCAGTGATGATGTCGGCCCCTGCCTGATCGAAGATCCCGTGCATCGGGCGCTCTATATCTTCAATCACTTTGAGTATGACAGCGATACGCTCAAACAGGAATATGACCGGGACATCGCAAATAACACGCCGATTAATGTGCCTATCAACTACTATCCCGACGATGATCCAAGCCAGAACCCTCAGAACAGGTGGCGCAGTCACGCGCATCTGCTTTATGGTAACTGGATCAATGAAATTTACCAGACAACCCCGTTTGATATGAGTAAAATTGGCCAGTAAGCTTTTGATATCACTCAGCGTTGCGCTTTTGGGTCTCGCTCTTGTGACCGCATGGCGCAGCGCGCAGCGTGAAAGCAGCGCCGAGGCTTCGTTTCCGCCAGAAGGCCAGATCGTCGATGTCGATGGTGTTGCAGTTCATGCCGTCGTGATGGGAGAAGGGCCGGATGTGGTGCTGATCCACGGATCCAGTGGAAATACGCGCGACATGACTTTTGCGCTGGCCCCAATTCTGGCCGAGACCTATCGCGTCATCGTCTTTGACCGCCCGGGTCTTGGATATTCAGATAGCTTTAACTCCGACGGAGAAACCATTGTCGAACAAGCGGAAATCCTACAAAGGGCCGCATCGAAACTAGGCGCAGATAAACCGATCGTCGCCGGGCAAAGCTATGGCGGTTCGGTTTCGCTTGCCTGGGCTGTCACCCGGCCCGACAACATCGCAGCTTTGGTCCTGATCGCTCCGGCGGCGATCCCGTGGGAAACACCTCTGGACGCGTTCAACACTATTGGTGCGACGACAGCGGGCAACGCCCTTGCTTTGCCTTTGGTCAGCGCATTTGTTCCTGACTGGTTTGTTACGAAGGCGTTGGACCAGGTGTTTGCACCGCAAAAAGCCCCCGAAGGATATGCCGAGCATTTCGGGCCGGGCTTGACCATGCGCCAGTCTTCAATGCACGCAAATGCCAAACAGCGTGCCAATCTGCTGGATGAAATCACCGAGCTTCAACCCCGCTATGGCGAGATCTCCGTGCCAACCGAAATTGTCCACGGTACCGCGGATACGACTGTCGGGCTGGGCTGGCATTCCGAGCGCCTGATCGAACAAATCCCTGGCGCTGAGCTGATCGAATTGGACGGCATAGGACACATGCCGCAGGTTGTGGCCGCCCCAGAGGTTGCCGCCGCAATCGACCGCGCAGCCGAGCGCGCGGGTTTGCGTTAAGTCCATCCGTAATTCATAGTAAGATATGGATTTTATGGCGAGGCCGTGCATGACCCAATCAGACCCGGACACTATCGAGAACTATTTTCACAACCACGCCCCAAAACCCATACGCTCGGCTATTGAAGAGGCCAAGAAGGGTGAAATTCTGAACCCGACCTACCCCTACTCCAAAAAGCTTAAAGGCAAGGAATACGATCAGCAGATGGAAGGTCTGCAGATTGAGCTGGTCAAGATGCAGCGATGGGTCAAAGAGAATGACCAGCGCATCGCTATCCTGTTCGAGGGCCGTGACGCCGCTGGCAAAGGCGGAACCATCAAACGGTTCCGCGAGAATTTGAACCCGAGGGGCGCGCGGAACGTGGCGCTCAGCAAACCCTCGGACGCAGAACGCAGCCAATGGTATTTCCAACGCTATATCTCTCATCTCCCATCGGCCGGTGAAATCGTGTTTTTTGATCGCAGTTGGTATAATCGGGGCGTTGTCGAAAATGTCTTTGGCTTCTGCACGACGGAAGAGCGTGAACGGTTTTTTAGGCAGGTCCTCCCCTTAGAAACCGGTTTTAGCAATGATGGCATACATATCTTCAAGTTCTGGCTGAATGTCGGGCGCGCCGAGCAGCTTAACCGCTTTCTTGCCCGCGAAACCGACCCTCTGAAGCAGTGGAAACTCAGCCCGATCGACATCGCAGGCCTACACAAATGGGACGAATACAGCCAGTCGATTACCGAAACCCTTACACGAAGCCATTCCGAAAACTGCCCTTGGACGATCATTCGATCAGATGACAAGAAACGCGCCCGGTTGGCAGCCATTCGCACCGTGCTAAGCCAACTGGACTACGAAGGCAAAAACCTGGAAGTGGTGGGCATGCCGGATGAAAAGATCAGTGGTGGTCCGGAAATCTGGGATGCATAAGCTAATTGCAACACTCTGCTCAGCCTACGCTGGATTAGGCCCTGGCCGCTGCATATATACAATAAAACGCGCCTGAGGCCGGGATGACGAAACGCGGATATCACCACGGAAACCTAAAGCAAGCCTTGATGGAGGCCGCCTTGTCCCTGATCGAACAGAAGGGACCGACCGGTTTTACATTGTCAGAGGCCGCAAAGACTGCTGGGGTCACTCCCGCAGCCGTCTATCGGCATTTCGAAGGGCGTGAGGACCTGATCGCCGAGGCTGCCCGGCAGGGGTTTGAGATGTTCGCCGACCTGATGCAATTTGCCTATGACAAAGGGCAACCCTCGGCACTTGCGGCGTTTGAGGCCACGGGCCGCGCCTATCTGGCCTTTGCCCGCAAGCACCCCGGCTATTATATTGCGATGTTCGAAAGCGGGATTTCAATCAATCGTACACCGGAACTGGCGCTGGCCGCGAACCGGGCCAAAAACGTGCTTGAAAAGGCCGCCAGCGATCTGTCGCAGCATATTCCGCCGGAGAAGCGTCCGCCCGCTTCGATGTTCAGCGCCCATATCTGGGCCATGAGCCATGGTGTTGTCGAACTTTTCGCACGCAATACCGGCGCAAGTTCCCCCTTCCCGCCTGAAGACCTTCTGGAGAGCGGAATTGGAATCTATCTGCGCGGTTTGGGTCTGGTCGCACAGGACGAATAAGACCCTGCCAGTCAATCACTTTCGCGGGCGGTCTCGCCGTCGATCAACGGGACTCCCGCTGCCCTCACGCCTGCAATAAGCGCATCAACCGGTTGCGACTCTTTGAATACGCGGCGCTTCAGGGCCTCCAGCGGAAAACCAGGCCAAGTTTTCTGGTAAACATTGGCGAGACGCCGTGCCTCGACTTGTTCGCCATTGTTCCAATGTGCGGCCATCAGATAGGCCGCTGAAATCGGCCCAAATGGTCCTCCGCGCTCGATCGTGTCCTCGTAAGTTCGGATCGCCGCTGCATAGTCTCCGGTATGAAAATGCGCAGACCCTAGTACATTGCCAAAGACAAGCCCGCCGCTGCGTTCCGCGAGCTCTTCATACCATTCAGATTGCGCCAGGATCCGCTCGAAATTCAGAGTATAGAGTGAAATAAGTGCATCGAACTCAGCGACATGCGGATCGGTGGGGGCCAGATCTACGGCTCTGCGAGACAGGGCCGATGCCCGATCGTAATTGCCCAGTGCAAATTCCAGCCAGGCCCGCGCCGAGAGCGCCCAGGCCTCATCAGGTACGATATCCATCGCATGGGCGCTTTTTTCATCGGCAGACTTCAAATACTTTTCTGCATCCGGTTCAAAGAACAACAAAATGGCCAGCATGGTCTCGACCTGTGCCGCTCCGGCATAGCCGCAGAAAAACAGTGGATCTCGCTCAATCGCCGTCTCAAAAATCAGCAAAGCGGGTTGCAGGCGCGATAGGTCAACGACGGGGAACATCACATCGCGGCCAGCACTGCAAAGGTTTATCGCTTCTACCCGGGCGGGAGATACGTCATAAATCGCGCTTTGCCCTCGGCCCACAGCGCTGCGAGGCTCATTCTTTGAGTAATAGCCTGATACCCAGATGCCTAAGCCAATCAAAGCCAGAAAGAACGCGATGACCAACGCTCTTCGCCGAATGCCCTGTGGGTTCTGGGCTCGCGAACTCCCCAGTGTAAATTCGGGTGCATAGCTACCGACAGGCAGTGAAATCACCACGGGATCAGTTGCGCCATCACCTCCGTAGTAAGCTTTTAGCTTTCGCCTGACACGACCCGCATCAACGCGCACAACCCCTTCCCGCTTGGTCAAGTCGTCGGCGCTGTAGCCATAAACATCCATGGCAATGGTCTTGGCCCGGATCTCATCCGTGCGGCCCGCAAGCGCTTCGGTCACGACATAGCTAAGAAAGGCCCGCATTCGGGCAGATCCTTTGAAGCCACCTGAGTTCAATACCCGCTCAAGAGCACTTCGCACCTCCTCATCCGAGAAAGAAAGCGCTGTGTCACGTTGTTTGTTATCCCCCCGGGAAATCAAGAACTATCCTTTCATGACAATGGCTTGACCCCATGGTGCTACGGTAGCATGCGGCTTTATACGTTCAAGTCATATTCTAGGGAATGCATGCTTTATGAGCAATTTCCACGAAGGCAACGCGGATGGACGAAGAAGACTTCTTTGACGCACAATTCCCGGGAACCTCCGTTCTGCTGCGAAACATGCGCGCCCAAGACAGTGAGTTCGACCGCATTTGCCTCGACTATCAGGAGATGATGACCGAGCTGGCACAGTCTCCTCTTTCCGACACGGGCGTTCGCCCTCGGTACCTCGCGGATCTGGCGGAAACCGTTACTGATTTGCGAAGCTCTATCGAAGCAAAGCTGTCAGACGTTCCGGGTACGCCCGGGCATTTGGATAAAACGAAAGGCTTGAAATGACCCTGAAACACATTTTGCCCGCGCTAATCCTGACTGCAGCTTCGGCATATGCCCAACAGAACCCGATTATTCACGATGGTGAGTTCGAATTTCTGCGTGCCCAGTTCGGCGCGGTCTGGGATGCCCAGGACATTGAGATTGACGCGAAACTGGCCGAAATCCGCGACGCAAACGGGGGCAAACCACCCAATATCCTGTACATCCTGATCGACGACATCAGCTTTGGTCAGATGGGTGATCGCAAGATGAACTACGTCATGGGCATCGAAACGCCCAGCATCAACCAGTTCGCCACCGAAGGTTTGTCGCTGATGCGAATGTACACGGAACCCTCGTGCACGCCGACCCGCACGGCAATGCTAACGGGGCGACATCCGGTGCGTGCCGGTGTGACAGAAGTCAAAGTGGCTCTGGTAGGCGAAGGCCTTCCAGCCAGCGAGGTGACCCTGCCCGAGATCCTAAAAGAGGTTGGCTACAACACCGTGCATGTCGGCAAGTGGCACCAAGGTGATATCGAACAGGCCTACCCCCACAACCAAGGTTTCGATTGGGCCGCCTTCCCCCTGCATCAACAAGTTCAACTGAGCCTCATGACCCCCGAGGCGATGCGCGCGAATAACATGCTTGGATACGTGCCCGAGGGGCAGAACAATCAGTTTCTGCTGGATGAGCGTTTCAAACCCTACGGGCTGGTGACCGGTGTCGAGGCAGAAGCAGGCGGCACCGCTCGAGAGGTGGATATGTCACCGGGCGAGGTCTGGACCCAAGCCAAGTATGAAGCCATGAACGAGAGGTATCAGCGCCAGGCTCTTGAGCAATTGGAGCGTGCCGCAGCCGAGGAAGAACCGTTTTTCCTGCAATATTGGCCGCTCTACCCGCTGAATTTCGTTTATGCCGAGAACGCGATCTCTCGCAACGGCGGGTTTCATGCTGACAAACTGCAACTACTGGATGGCTGGATCGGTGACCTGCTGGTCAAGCTCGAAGAAACCGGAGAAGCCGACAACACGATTGTGGTTTTGATGGCCGACAATGGACTGATGTACCACTACGAAGGAACTTCGGGGCTCAATCAACTGATCTATCGTGGCGGTAAGACCCAACATCTGGAAGGTGGCGTACGCACGGATGCATTCATTCGCTGGCCCGGAGTAATCGAGCCTGACAGCGCCGCCGGAGATATCTTTCATGTGTCTGATATCTATACCACAATGGCTCGGATCGCAGGCGCGACTGATCATATCCCGCGCGACCGCATCATCGATGGTGTCGATCAGACCGCCCTGCTGCTGAACGGTGAAGGCAACGGTCGCCGCGATTATGTATATGTCTATGAAGGCCCGGTTTTGCGCTCGGTGGTCAAGCAGGAATTCAAAATGCACCTGCCCGCGCCCGGCCAACCCGGAGCGGCGGCCCCGACCTTCAACATCTATCGTGATCCACGCGAACTACACCCTTTGGTCGGTTACTCACTTTGGGCCGGAGCGTCGTTTCAGGACATGATCAAACGCCATCAGAAGATGATCGCGAAACACCCGCATTCCGAAATCGGGCGCGGCATCCCCTACGAGGGCATCGACAACCTGCGCCCGGAATCTGAACTGGCTCGCGATGTGTTCACCAGCTGGCAGCAGTGAAGGCTACAGAAATTCCTGTTTAAATATGATAATGTTTTAATGTGAAATCAGCGGCAGGAGTGTTTGCGTTCCGCCCAGTACACGATCGGGGGATATCGAATGAAGATTTCAGGGGTATTGGTTTTATTCGTCGGCCTTGCCGCGCGCAGCACGTTCGCGCAAGAAAACCCAATCCAACACGATGCCGAATTCTATATCTTGCAAGCACAGCGCGCAGAGCAATGGGCCCAGGATGATATGGCTGTGGATGAAGCCCTGGCTGCATTTCGCGAAGGCAACAACGGTAAGCCACCGAACATCATCAGCGTTCTGATCGATGATCTGGGATTCGGCGACATGGGGATACCCGAGTTGAACGCCGTTCGGGGTTATTCGACGCCGAATATCAACGATTTCTCCGACGACGCGATGCGCATGGTTCGGATGTATACCGAACCCTCTTGCACCCCTACTCGCGTCGCCCAAATGACAGGGCGGCTGCCTGTACGCATGGGAATGGGAGATACCACCGTTGATATTGCCGGCTTTGGCCTGCCGGGGGCAGAAGTGACATTGGCCGAAGTGCTGAAACAGGTTGGCTACGCAACCAGCCATGTTGGCAAGTGGCACATGGGGGATATCGCGGAAAGTTGGGCGATGAACCAAGGCTTTGACTATGCGCAACACGCCATTCACCAGCAGGGTCAGCTGACGATTTTCAATGATGATGCAATCAAAGAGCAGGTCTCGGTCGCGATCAGAGATTATGATGACAAATACACGCTGGACGGTTGGTTCAGGCCGGACGCCTCAGCGATGATGACCGTCATCGAAGGCGAAACAGGCGGTCCAATTCGCGAAATTCGGATGGAGTCAGGGGAGCGCTGGAATGCGGCCAAATACGATGAGATGAACCAAGCCTTTCAGGACAAAACCTTGTCTGAGCTTGAACGTCTTGCCAGCGACGATACCCCCTTCTTCCTGCAATATTGGCCGATGATCCCTCTGGATAATACCCGCGCCGGACGTTCTGGTCCCGAAAGCGCGAATGGCGGTCTCTATGTCGACAAGATGCAACTTTTGGATCAATGGCTGGGTGATTTGTTCGCCAGCATGGCAGAGTTGGGGGTCAGCGAGAATACCATCGTCATCGTTATGGGGGACAACGGCCACTTTACCAAATACGCCCCGCAATCGGGCTATACTCCGATGATATATGCTGGTGGCAAAGGGGATACGACCGAGGGCGGTGTTCGGGTCGATGCCTTTATTCGCTGGCCGGGGATGATTCAGGCAGATGGTTTGCTGAACAGCATCATTCACGTGTCGGACCTTTATACAACGCTTTCACGTTTTGCGGGGGCCGAGCAATACATCCCGCGAGATCGTCTGGTGGATGGCGTCGATCAATCCGCAGCGCTATTGTTTGCGGACGAAGCCAAAGCGCGCAGAGATCACGTGATCATCTATTCGGTGAACAAACCCGAGGCGATCGTGAAGGACCAGCTTAAGCTGAAGCTGCCGGGAGCCGGGGAAAGCGCCATTCTTGCAAAGTTCTTTGATCTCTACCGGGACACGCGCGAGGAATATTCAGTCTCGACCGAGGTTGGCGCCTGGGGCGGGCAGGAATTCGCGCGCATCCTTGGCCGACACATGGCCCGCAAAGAGAAATTCCCCGACACGCCACCCGCGTATGGCGTGCCCTATGAAGGGATCGAGAACCTGCGCCCCGAAACCCAACAAGCGGTCGAGGCTTTCCTGATCAAAAGCCAATCCCCGCAGCAATAGCACGGTGTCGCCGTCGTCATTCACTCAAGTTTCTAGGATCATCACATGCTTGGATTACTCCTATTCGCACTGGGTTTAATCGGATCACTTGGGATCGGGTTCGTCTATTTCCGTGATTTGGGCGACGTGTCCCAGATGCTGTTGAAGGTAAAGCGCGAGAATATGGTGCGTTTCATCCGCAATGAATACCGCTTGATTGCCATCGGGTTGGGCGCATTTGCTCTCGCAACGCTCGCGCATTTCGCCCTGGGAGCCGGGCCGTTCTGGCTTTGGCTCATTGCCGCTTTACTTGTTCTACTTCTCTATGGCTTTCCCTATGTCTGGGTTCATCTAGGTCTGAGAAATCAGCTAAATGACGCGCAGTTTTTTCCCATCGACGAGGCCCGCAAATATGTCGGGCCGACTGCCCCCGTGATGGTGATTGCAAATGACGGCCATGCCCGCGCCCATCCTGATGCACAAATCATGCGCCCACATTTGGCGGGCGATGATAAAGGGCTGGGCGGAGAAGACGTCGTGATGACCTATTGCGCCATGGCCAATCTCGGTCAGGGGTATGCGCCAAGCATCGAAGGAAAACGGCTGAACCTTGAGGTTCTCGCCCAGCACGGCAACAACCTGATCCTGCGTGATAATGACACCGGTGAGCCCATCCAGCACATATACGGCTTTCGCGAAGCGGATCGTGACACAAATGCAGACGGTCTCGCGTGCCCTCTGCGGCCCGAAGCGCAGATGACACCCTGGCCAACCTATCGGATGACTTTCCGTGGATTTCAAAAGGCTTTCCCGGAAGGCGAGGTGTTTTTGAACAAACCCTCCCCAAACCCCTTGCTGCGGCTGCTGGACATGATGACCGAGATCACGTTCGGCTGGGGCATTGGCCGTCAGCATCAGGAGGACGCTCCTGTAATGGACAACATGGATCGATCGGATGACCGATTACCCAACAAGACCTATGTCTGGGGGATCACAATCGGACAGGATGCCACCTGCTGGACCGACGATTTCGTTGTCGACAACGATTGGATCGTCAACGCGCGTGTCGGCGGGCGGGATATCGTCGTCAGCCTCGATCCAAAATTTGAAAGCTTGGGCGTTTGGTACAATGACAGCGGTCACCCCGTGACCCAATGTGACTTTTGGGGAATGTCTGATCAGGGCCAACTACAACGGGTCGAAACCCTGCGCGCAGGCGTGTTCTGGCATGTCTGGTCCGAGTTTTTTCCCAGCACCGATATCAATCGTGTCGGTGACGGCGCAGGCAAATCCGAAGACGTGGCAGCATGAAAGAACGAACAATGCACCTGGCTAGGTTGGCATGAGGCGACAATAGAAATCAATTCAAGGTTCTTGGCGGGAGACGGAAAATGGATGTGACAGTAAAGTGGACAGGATTGGCGCTTGGCCTCGCAATGGCAGGTTCGATGGCACCAATGGCCTTGGCCCAACAGTCGGACTGGTCATATGAGGCCTCAATCTATCTTTTCATGCCGGAAACTGAGACCTCACTCAGCACACCGATGGGTACACTGGATGGCACCCTGAGTTTTTCCGATGCGTTGGACAATCTCGATTTTGCCTTCATGGCCGCGTTTGCCGCCACAAATGGCCGGTGGTCCCTGTTGGCCGACTATAACTATACCAATCTGTCTTTCAGCAGTGACACTCCCGGCCCTGCCAGCTCAGGCTTGGACACATCCTTTACCACGCAATTTCTCAGCGGCTATGTCGGCTATAGGGTCTACGAGGATCAAACCGCGAATGTGGATATTGTCGGTGGATTCAGGTGGTTCAGCACGGAAACCGACTTTGAATTGCAACCAGGCGCGGCCCCCGGCCGTCGAACAACGGTTGATTCAAGCTGGACCGATCCCGTGATCGGGGCCCGCGCACGCGTCAAGTTCTCGGACAAATGGTCAGGAACTGGGTTTGTAGACTATGGCGGCTTCCGCAGTGGCAGCGAGACATGGCAGGTTCTGCTGACAGCCGACTATGCGATTAATGATCGTTGGCTGATCCGCGGTGGATACCGCTATATCTCATTCGACCACGACATCGACGGAAACGATTTCAAGTTCGACCAATCCGGTCCACTGATTGGCGCGACTTACCGCTTTTGAGCGGCTATTAGTGACCGCCAAAGTAAGCCTCGAGCAATCGCTTATCATTCCGCAACTCATCTGCGGTGCCTGATGTCTGCATGCGTCCTGACTCGAGCACGTAAATCCGGCTCGCAAGCGAAAGCGCGAAATTGGCGTTTTGCTCGGTGATTACAACTGTCAGCCCGTATTCCTTGTTGAGCTTGCGCACCACCTCGGCGATTTCGTGACAGATTTTTGGGGCCAGACCAATCGTCGGTTCGTCGACGAGCAACAGCTCGGGGCTGGTCATCAGCGCGCGTCCGAACGAGACCATCTGACGTTCCCCGCCCGACTGGGTCGAGGTCTCCTGCCCTTCCCTCTCTTCGAGACGCGGGAACAGGCTGTGTACCATTGCCAGATTGCTCTGGATGTCTTCGCGGGCCGTGAAGGCACCGACCATTAGGTTGTCACGCACTGACATATAGGGAAACAGGTTGAAGCGTTCGGGCGCATAACCCACGCCATGTCGTACAATTTCGGAAGGCGTCCGACCGGCAAGGCTGTGCCCCCTGAGCCGGATATCGCCCTCGATTTTGACTAGCCCCATGATGCTGTCCAGCAAGGTCGATTTTCCAGCCCCATTTGGACCCACCACAGCGACAATCTCACCGGGTTGGACGGTGATCGAGATGTCGGTCAGCGCTTGCGCCTTGCCATAGAATGCCGACAGGTTTTCGATTTCCAGATAAGACATTACGCGCCCCCCAGATACGAGGCCTGAACAGCCTTGTCGTTCATGACTTCGCTGAACGAGCCCTCGGCAATCATCGTGCCCCGTTCAATGGCGATCGCACGGTCGACCAATGGCTCAAGCGCAGGCAAATCATGGCTGACGATCAGAAAAGTCATCCCATCTTTGCGCATCGACTGAATGAGATCAGAGATTTGGGTGATCTCTCCTGTGGTGAGACCCGCAAACACTTCATCCAGCAGCATCACCTTGGGCGCGGTTGCCATTGTGCGCGCCATCTCAAGTTTACGCAGATCACCCATGGCCAGTTCTGTCGGCGCGCGATTCAAGTCCGCTTCTGTAAACCCGACGCTGAGCGCAAGCTCTCGCTCACGTTCTTTATCTGGGGGCGAGACGATCATCTGCCAGATATTGTCGGGCATTAGGCCAACCCGGATATTTTCGGCTACGCTCATATCACCAAACGGGCGCGGGATCTGATAGGTTCGGCTGACCCCGGCCCGAATGCGTTGTGGCGTCGACAGTGTCGAAATCTCCTGCCCGAACAGTTCGATCGTTCCGCCGTTTTGCCGCAACTCACCCATGATCTGGCTGAACACGGTCGTCTTGCCTGCCCCGTTGGGACCGATCAATCCAAGCGACTCGCCCTCTTTGAGAGAAAACGACAGATCATTCGTCGCGACTAATCCGCCGAAACGTTTTACCAGACCTGAAACCTGTAACGCCACGCTCATGTCGTCCGCCCCTTGCCCAGGCCTTTGAAACCACGCCGAACCAGCTCAACAATGCCTTTCGGCTGATACATGTAGAGGAGCAGCGCTATGACTCCGTAGACGAAATACCGTTCGGCGCCAGGAAGGACCGGTCGCAGATACTCCAACAGGAATGTCATGAAGAACGCGCCGATCATGGGGCCAATGATGGTCGATGTTCCCCCCAGAAGTGCCGCAACGATGATTGTGAACAGGAAGTTAATATCAAACAACGCACGCGGCGCGAGCGATCCCAGATAGTGAACGTAGAAGGCACCACCCAAGCCCGCGATCATCGCACTTGTCAGAAAGGCAAAAGCTTTGAGGCGCGTGGTGCTGAGGCCCGAACCGCGCACACTTTCCTCGTTCATTCCGATGGCAGACAAGGCCGTACCTAGTCGCGTCTTCATCAAAAGCCACATGCTGACGGCGATTGCCAACATCAGCGTCGTGGACAGGTAATACCCGTTGGCCGCGCCGCGTGTCAGCGTTTGAATGCCCGACATGCCGCGCGTTCCGCCAGTCAGATCCGGGCGAATGACCTGAACCAGTTGATACAGCAACTCCATGAACGCCAGCGTAACGAGCGCAAAATAACTTCCACGGATACGCAGCGCTGGAAGCAGCACCAATAGGCCCGCGATCATGGTAACAAGTACGGCGATCGGGATCGAGATTTCGACAGCGACGTCAAAGCGCTTGGTCAGGATTGCCGTGGTGTAGGCCCCGATACCGATCAGGAACGGATGACCAAAGCTCACATAGCCTGTTCGGCCAGACAACACGTCCCAGCTGATAGCGAAGATCGCCAGGTAGTTGGCAAAGATCATCGTGCGCATCGTCCCGTTCGAGACGAATTGCGGAAGCAGGAACATTCCGACGATCAAGCCACCCCAGAGTGCAAAGTGAAACCAGCGTAGCCCCATCGTCACAGCTCCTCTCGGCCGAACAGGCCCTGCGGTCGCGTGACCAGCACCCCGATGATCAACAGCATAGTGAAGACACCCCGCAACTCAGGTGCAAGCGTCGCCACAACGATGACTTCGAGGAAGCCCACAATATGCGCCACCACCAAAGTGCCCAAGATCGAGCCGATCCCGCCAACGATAACCACAGCCACCGAAATGATTAGCGGAGCCACCCACATGGATGGCGATAGCTGAGTGTAGCTGGCAAAGAAGACGCCTCCGATTGCGCCCAATGCGCCAGAGATACCCCAGGTGATCAGATTGATGCGATCCGGATCGATCCCGGAAATTGCAGCGCCTTTAGCATCCATCGACACCGCCTGCATCGCCCGTCCGGTATGTGTGAGCCGCACAAAGGCATAGAGCCCTAGCAGAATTGCCCAGCTAATAAGGGTTGCAATCAGGATGTTATACGTGACCGAGGCCCCGGCCACATTGATCACCCCGGGAACAATCGGCAAAAGGATTTTGCTGCTGTCGCCAAAGACCAAAACGATCCCGGCCTGAATGACGACCGCAAGGATCAGCGTCGAAATCTCGACGGCCACGTGATCCCCTTTGAGCGTTTTGACAATCAAACGGTACTTCAGAACTCCCATCAGCACACCCAGCGCAGCGGCCACGGCAACCCCCATAAGCTTAGGCATTCCAAGCGATTGCGATATCCAGAAGTAAATGTAGCCGCCGACCATCAGATAGGCACCATAGGCAAGATTCAGAACGCGACCGATGCTGAAGATCAGCGTGAACCCCATAGCGATGAGCGCGTAGAGACCGCTGAGCAAAAGCCCCTGAATCAGTATCTGCAACATGTGTGGATCCTTGGCTGCGAGTGCGCGTCGCCGCGCACCCGTTTCAAGCTATAGTTGGGGCAGGTTTATGGCTTTACCCAGCTGGGCAGCGTGAACTCGCCCGTCGCGTATTTCTCGGGGTACACAACTGCGGCAGTGCCGTCTTCGTACCACTGGACCACGACCATTGACGGGGCCGCATCATCAAACGGCTCGGAAAGATCAAAGCGAATGTTGTGGGGATAGGTGCGGCCTGTCACAGGCTCGACCTCATCATCGCCCCAGAAGGCGTAGCGCAGCCAAAGCTGACCATCCATCTCAAGAACCAGATCCTGCTTCTTCATTGCGTCGGCCCAGCCTTCGACATTGTCGAAGCCACCCGCCTCTTCCGCGGCAGCCATAGCCTGTTTCAGACCGTGGTAGGCGTTGAAACCATTGAAATGCGGCAGCAGTGGGCGGCTGTCATACTTGGCCTGATAGGTGTCGACAAAGGTCTGGCTTGCCGGGTCAAGTTTGAACCCTACAGACGGGATCGGTGACAGGGTCGAGATGCCGCCCCCGGCTCCGCCAGTGTCTTCCCAATATTCCATACCCAGTGCAGCTACGTTCACGCCTGTCATCGCCATGGGCACCTGCAGTTTCACATATTGCGACGAGACCACCTGAGAATTTACGGATGAGACCTGGTAGATGAAATCCGCCCCAGTGTCCTGCGCACGGCTGAAGATCGGCGCAAAATCAACGGTGGCAACATCATAGGTGATGATGTCCTTGACCTCGATCCCCGCAACCGGCGCAAGCGCCTCGGTCACCAATCCTGTGATTGCCTCGCCAAACGCTGTATCCTCAGCCAGAATGACAACGGAGTCCCAACCCATCTTTTCCTTCAGAACATCCGCACCGAAATTGATATAAAGCGTGGCAAGCGCCTCGTCTGAGGCGATGTTCATGAAATATGGTGCCATGCTTTCGGGATCTTCGACCACCATGTCGATGATTCCGATATATGACGTCCATGTGTCCAGCGTCGGAATCCGGTATTCCTGCATTCGCGGCAGCCAGCCCAACGAAACATCATCGATAGAGCCTGAGATGATGAAATCTACTTCCTCGGTTTCCACCAGATATTCATAGGCCCGCACACCTTCAGTCGGGTCCTGACCGGTATCGGCAGACACCAGAGTGATCTGTTCCCCCATAACGCCGCCATTCGCATTAAGCTCTTCAATCGCGATCTCTGCACCACGCAGCGTCGACAGACCGGTGTCTGAGGAAAGAGATCCAATAAAGCCCACCTTGATTTCAGCTGCGGCCGCCGAGGCCACAAGCGCGATACATGTTCCGCTGAGTAGCGCTGTCTTGATCATCACATTAGCTCCCTGTGTCTTATTGTGCCCTTCTTGTATTCTGTATACAGTACACAAGACGATAGTTCGATCAAATCCTTTCTTGGTGACTCATGTTCAGATTCCGCTGATTTCGCCGTTTTCGTCGTGAATTACCGCATCCACATCGATTTCCACCGTCAAACCGGGTTGCGTCAGCCCGGCTTGAACGGCTGTCAGAACAGGATCGATATGTTTGAATACCTCTCCGTGAACGCTCGCGAATTCACCCGCGCGCGACAGATCGGTCAGATATGCGCGGACCCGGCCTACATGGCGCATCTCGGCACCGACGGCCTTAAGCGCCTCTTCTATACGGGACAGAATGTATTTTGTCTGGGCTCCCACATCTCCTGGCGCATGAATACGCCCGCTGGGTTCGATCGCTGTGGTCCCTGCCACCCAAACGAAGGGACCGACGCGCTTTGCGCGGGAATAAGACGCAACTTCTTCGAACCGCCCGCCTGACTTCCAGATGCGGAGGGTCACAGGCCCAACCTCGATCGGATGGCATCCGCCGCTTTCTGCAAGGCTGCTTGTTCCTGATCGGTCAGCCTCAACTCCTCGACTTCGACCAACCCGGAAGACCCCAGATGGGCAGGAACACCAAGCACAACCCCATCGATGCCATATTCCCCCTGCAACATGACCGAGACCGGAACCGGGCCGGTGCGTGCGCCCCGGATATGGTCGATCAACTCGATCGACGCGTGCGCCGGTGCTATGGTTGCGGAACCGGATTTCTTCAGGGCAACTACCTGCCCACCGCCGGTCACGGCGTCCTGAACGCAAGCCTCAATCTGATCAGGCGATAAAAACACGTCTAATGCCCTGCCCTTAATTTTGGCCCGGCTTGGGATTGGCGCCATCTCGTCCCCGTGGCTTCCGAGCGTGAAGGCTTCGACATCAGCGGGCGCTACTCCCGCAGCCATAGCAAGGGCGTTGCGAAACCGGCTGCTGTCCAGAGTACCGGCCATTCCCAGCACCCGTTCACGAGGGAACCCGGTTGCGCGCAGCATTTCTACGGTCATTTCGTCAAGCGGATTGGTCACCACGATGACGATGGCATCAGGCGCAGCGGAGCGTATGGCCTCAGCGGCCTGGCGGATCACGCGCGCATTCACATCGATCAGATCCGCGCGGCTCATACCTGGACGCCGGGCACGGCCTGCGGTCACCACGACCACCTCAGCACCTGCCACAAGGTCCAGCGACTCGCCGCCAACACATCGTGACCGAGCGCCGGTAATGCCTGACGTGTGGTTCAGATCCAACGCCGTAGCAGCGGCCATTCCGGGCGCAATATCGATCAGCGCGATCTCATCCGCGATATCCTGCATCGCCGCCAGATGCGCCACATTGCCCCCGACGCCCCCTGCCCCGATCATGGCAAGTTTGCCAAGCCTTCGGGCCTTGCGTTTCGAACGCACCGGAGCAACCCATTTGGGCGAGCGGCGATACAACACACGCTGCATTGAAATAGTAGCGTCTGTACGCGTTGGTTGTGGCTTTTCCAGCGGTCCGTCGACAAGCTTTATGCCAACACGCTCGGCAGTTTCGCGTGCCAAGGCCGTCACGATATCGTCGGGCAGGACTTCAAACACGATCCGACCGCGACGGCGGGCATCTTCGACCGCCTCTGAACCTATGACGCGCGGCGCTGCCATCAGTTGGCTTGCCCGTCCACCGCCTCTATCGCGCGGGTTGCGGCCTCGACGGCGGTCTTGACCGAGTTTTCAGACCCCGAGATGAACAGGCGGCCAAACCGCCCCACGGCGCGCACTTCGACAATATCGATCTCTGCCGCCTTCTCCGCTTCATTCGCGGCAATCGAGATATAAGCAGCCGGGGCACATTCGACGATGCCCAACGTCTGCCCTGGAACGATCAGAGCCCCCTTGCGCCATTTGTTCAGCAGTTGCGCCTGATAGGGTTCGACGCTGGTGATAATCTGCGTGGAACTGATCGCCGGCTTCAACCGGTCAGACATTGTTGCGCCGAGCTCGGCCAGCATCGCATCGCGCGCGGCGGACACCTCCGCATTCGACGGAGACCGCAGGATAAAGAACCCGAACTCGCGCTCGACCATCTGTGTTGTCGCCTCAACCGAAGATGCCTTGAGCGCCCGGTCGATCAGCGAGAATACTCCGTTACCCGGCGCAAACTCTCCGATCAAAACCGTATCCCCGGACAAGGGCACCGACCCTTGCACCGTCGCACCGTTATAGGCGGCGAATTTTGGTTGCAGGTTGTCGATCTGCATCAGCGCCCGGATGGTAATCTCGCTCATGCGCCATACTCCTCATAAATGTCGCGCCAGGGTCTGCTTTCATAGGCTACCCGTTTGATGTTGATGAGATGCAGGGCCGTCACATTGTCCGAAGTGATCGAACCTGACCACGTGCCGGTGCCCAGCATGAAGGATGGTTCCAGATCAGTCGAATATCCCATACCGCCCATGATGCCCGGTGTATTCACCAGTACCCGACCCGTCGGCACGGTGGCAAAACGGGCCACGATCTCAGGGTCGTCCGAATGGATAACCGAGGAATGACCCCAGCCTTCGAACTTGGCGATGGATTGCGCCAGCTCGATCCCATGGTCTGTGGATTTCGCCGCGTAGAACGCCAGAACGGGGTTCAGCTTTTCTGCAGACAGCGGGCGCTGCCAACCTACTTCAGTTTCTTCCGAGACAAGGCACCGGGTGCGTGGTGGGATGGAAAAACCGGCAGCATCCGCCAGCGCCTGCGGGCTTTGCCCCACCTTCTCAGGGTCCATGGCCTGCACGCCTTTGAAGATCACCCCGGCAAGTCGATCCGCTTCAGCCGGAGTGCAGAAATAGGCACCTTTCAACTTAAGCTCGTGGCGCAAATCACGTGCGATTTCTGGGTCGGCAACGACGGCCTGCTCACTGACGCAGGCGGTCCCGTAGTCAAAGCTCTTCGACGTCACGATCATCTCGGCGACTTCCGCCAGATCGCGTGCTTTCGACTTGTGTACGTAACACGGCACGTTGCCCGCACCGACCGCGAGCGTGGGTTTGCCGCTGGAATACGCCGCTTTGACCATGGCCGGACCACCGGTTGCCATCACAACCGAGGTACGGCGGTGTTTCATCAACTCGGCTGTGCCCTGAATTGTCACGGAATCCAGACATTGGATTAGACCCTTGGGCGCACCCATTTGCTCAGCCACGCGCGCCATAATTCGCACCGTTTCGATGCCACAACTCACGCCACGTGGATGCGGCGCGCACACGATCGCATTGCCTGCCTTCACCGCAGAAAGCACTTTGTAGATGATCGTTGAAGTGGGGTTCGTCACCGGGATCAGAGCTGCCACAACGCCCATCGGTTCACCGAAGGCTGCGATCTTTGTCGCATCATCGCGCCAGAGCAACCCCAGCGTTGTCACATCTCTTAGATAATCCGCGACTGAAAGCGCGTTGAACAGGTTCTTGACGCGCTTGTCCGGCACATTCCCATATCCGGTTTCCTCGACGGCCATTTGCCCCAGCCGTTCGGCCTCGGGCTCGATGGCGCGCGCCATGGCGTCGACTATTGCGTCTACCTGCGCCGGGTCAGTGCCCAGAAAGGCGCGATAAGCCTCGAAAGCGCTATCTGCGGCACGCCGTGCGGCGGCGATTGATTTCAGATCTGCATCCATCAAGAAGCTCCGGTGAGCATGGTGTCAAAGATACGGCGCGCTTGATCAACGTCGCCCGCTGAAACCCCTATAGCTTCGAGGCGCCGTCCGGCGGCAGCCACATCCGCCCCCAAAATTCGGTCGGACATCGCGATCAGGCTGTTCGTCAGCGGGCTCGGGATACCCGCAAGCTCACCCGCTGAGACCAAAGGTACAAGCGAGCCCAACACGCCATCCCGCATCATACCGCGCGACGTTTGCTGATCCGGGATCGGACGCGCGCCCGAGCCACGTTCGGCGCCGGCAAAGGTGGATATCCACTGCCCTGTCTCCGGCAGATTACGAACTCCAAACGCAGCAGCAATGCGTCGCCGTTCGTCTGCAAGCCCCTGAATGACCTCTGTCTGGTCCGGACCAATCAGAGACGCAAACGTCTGGTTATCCTCAAGCGGAACACCACCCATTGGAATGTCAGGACCACCTGTCCCCATTGCGGCACCGCCGAGGATCAGCGCAGGTATCTCGACTGCGGCCGACAGATCGTTGAAGCCGCACGACAAAACCGAGTCGACCGCCTGAACGTTGGACAAATAGACGGACACGGCGTCCAGAACTTCTTCCCGACCGCGCGGCAAGGTTGCCGCAGCCATCGGTGCTGCCTGCGAAAGCGTCAAAGCTGCGCCCTCTGAACGGAACCAGTATGGCAGACCCTGAACCTCGACCAGCGTGACGTCCGCCGCGCAGCCTCCGATCCGCAATAGCCACGCTGTTTCCACAGCCCCCAGGGATCGTCCTGGCGCAAGGACCAAGATTTGCCCGTCGCTGAGGTGATCGGCCAGCACCATCGCATACGTGCGCTGTTTGTGAAGCGGTCCGGTCAGGAATATCACCTGTGCATCGCGCACCGCTGCATCCAGCTCAGCGGTTGTGCGCACCGACAGCCCATCCCGATCGACTTGATAGGTCCCGACCGGACCTTCACCGCGAAGCGAGATGCCCGAGGACTGGGCCAACAGCGACAGTTCGGCCCCATAGGCCGAAAACAAGGTGACTTCAGCCCCTTCGGCAAGACAAAGAGCGGCCAACAGGCGTGCATCAGCCCCGCCGCCCAACACCGATATTCGGTCGAGCTTGGGATGTTCAGGTGCACCCCGGGTTGAGCCACGTGTCGCTGCACGTGTGAATTCCTCGAAACCGGCTGACATAGCGTCTCCTCAAGACAGACGGATTAAGCCGCAGAGCCAGCACCAAGGCTGTCGATTATGGCCTCAAGTTCATCATGTGGGCGCGCGATCACGTGGACGGATACGACTTCACCAACTTTATTTGCCGCTGTCGCACCTGCATCCGCGGCGGCTTTGACTGCGCCGACTTCACCACGCACAAGGGTGGTGACTAGGCCTCCGCCAGCCTTGGTTTGGCCGACAATCGAAACGCTGGCCGCCTTGACCATCGCATCTGCCGCTTCGATCGCGCCGACCAGTCCGCGCGTTTCGATCATGCCCAAGGCCATTTGCCCCGCCACTGGTTTCGCCATTTCTAGTTCCTCCAAAGAAATTTAGATGTTTGGTGTTCTTGGTTCAGGTCTTGGACACGCGATCCACAATCGCGATGATCGCCAGATCGATGGGCGCGGTGGACAGACCGGCGGCCATACGCGCCGCCGAGCCGTTGACCAGCAGAACCGTATCCCCCACCCCGGCGCCGCAGGTGTCGACAGCGACCCGCGCCGGTTCGATCACCTTGCCTTCGCTATCGACCAAATCCGTCACCAGCAGTTTCGTACCGACCAGTTTTGCGTCTTTGGCCGTGGCTGTGACGGTCCCGGCGACCTTGCCCAAATGCATCAGAAGGTCCTCAGGTAACGGTCCAACTCAACCGGAGTGACCTGTTGATTGAAGAATTCAAGCTCGCGCTCGGCCTGTTGCAATACCAACTCCCACAGCATTTCGCCCATGAGATCGCGAAGCCATTCGGATCCTCGCGCCAGTTCGATCGCCGTTGGCAAGTCGGTCGGGATCGGATCGCCGATCCCTTCTTCGTAACCGTTGCCAGTTGTCGGCTCTGAGGGAGCCAGGCCCTGCTCGATCCCGTCCAGCCCCGCTGCAATCTCGGCTGCCAGCAGAAGGTAGGGATTGGCATCTGCACCAGCGTCACGTTTTTCTACGCGCACCGCGCTGTCGGATCCTTCAATGACCCGAATACCAACGGTCCGGTTGTCATAACCCCAGCTCGTGTTGATCGGGCAGAAAGTATAAGGCTGACGGCGTCGATAACCATTGACGGTGCCACTGCCACAGATTGCAGTTTCGCACATGCGTTGTTGCAGCCCGGCGATGAAGGATTTGCCAGTATCGTTTATCTTGCCGTTATCGGCAAAGACATTCTTGCCGTCTTTCCAAAGAGAGTAGTGTGTGTGGAAGCCGTTGCCGGACTGATCGAAGAACGGTTTTGGCATGAAGGTTGCCAGATAGCCGTGGGCGATGCCCAGCTGGCGGATCAGCGACTTAAACAAGACGACACGATCTGCCGCTGCGAGCGCTTCGCCGTAACGGATATTCACCTCAATCTGACCCGCAGCGTATTCGGGGTTCGATTGCTCGATTGGAATACCGCACTCGTTGATCTGTTGGCGGATCGGCCCAACGATGTGCTCCATCCGCGCAGCACGGCCCAGACCGTAGACCTGGATCCCGCTATCGCGCGGCTGTCCGGTCTCCGGATCCAGTAGATAGAATTCAAGTTCAGTACCGACATTGACCTTGAACCCCATTTCGCGGGCCCGTTCAACTTGACGCACCAACGCCTGACGCGGATCGATCGGAACCGGCTTGTGATCCATACCTTCCGCCCGACCAAAGCAAACAGCGACGCCTGGCTCCCACGGCACAGCGACGGGCTGGGTCATTGGGAAGACGTGCATATCGGGGTAGCCGTTGTCGAAATTGACATAAGGCGTATCCCAGACGTCGCACGTCATATCGATCGCCATCAATGCAATCGACAGCGCATTGCCGCTTTTGCAGACGTGGTCCCAGTGGCTGGCCGGAATGCGCTTGCCGCGCATGATGCCGTTGAGGTCACCCACACCGAGTATGACGGTGTGCGTGCCTTCGGGCAGATCAAATCCCGAACTCATTGATGCGCTCTCCCTGTTTTTTGGCTTTATAATTGTTGTATTCTGTATACAGTATTCACAAAGACAATCGATAAACAAGGAAAATCTGCATCATGTCCAAGAACTCGGTCATCGTTGTCGGAGGCGGCATCGTCGGCGTCATGACGGCGCTTACACTGCAACGACGTGGTGAGGCAGTGACTTTGATAGATCGCTGGGAACCGGGACATTCCCGTGCATCTTCAACGGATTACAACCGTGTCATCCGTGCGATTTCCGGGCGGGATGAGTTCTATACACGTTGGGCCCGCGAAAGCCGCCTGCGCTGGCTGGAACTGCAAGCCGAGAGCGGCCAGAACCTGATGTATGAATGCGGTGCGCTGATTCTTGCAACAGGCGGTCATTGCGACTGGGAGAACGCCACAGCCGAAACCTTCGACCGCGTTGGTGTGCCCTACTACAAGTTCGGGCGGCAGGACATCGAATCGCGATTTCCGCAGTTTCGCGTTCCTGACATCGAATACGCCCTGTTCGAACCCGAAGCCGGAATGCTGATGGCGCATCGCTGCGTCCTGACCGGGCTTGAGCTGTTTCGTCGAGCGGGCGGGATCGTACAGCGCGGTCGCGTGACCACCGATGGATCAGAGCGCCCAATGCTGGATGGAAAGCCGCTTGAGGCTGATCTTATCATTGTCTCAACCGGCCCCTGGATGGCGGACATGTTCCCCAGGACGATCAAGCCGATATCGACGGTGGTTGGTGTGAATGTCCTCTATACCTCGACGCCAGATGGGTCCGAGGAGTTCGATATGAGCCGGATGCCCTGCTGGATCGATCATGGTCAGGGCTCATTCGGGCTACCCTCATCCGAAGGTTCAGGCGTCAAAGCCGCGGTCGTCATCCCGGACAAGATCGATCTGGACAATGACGAAAGGCTAATCCGACAGGAAACGCTAGGACGCACTCGCAGCTACATCCGTCATCGTCTTCCGGGCCTTGAAGGTGAGCGGATAGTGGATTCCAAATTCAACCAGATCATCCTGACACCTGACACGCACTTTATTGTCGACTGGCACCCCGAGCATGAAAACGTGCTGTTCGCCGGAGGCTGCTCGGGACATCTGTTCAAACACGCGCCGGTTTTTGCAGAGTTTGCGGCAGGTGTTGGAATGAAGGATTTCGGAACGGCTGATCGTTTCAAGATCACTGGTCGAAGAAAACTGAGCCCAAAAGAAAGTCCAAGCGGGCGTTAACCTTCTGAAAGCGCCGCATAGAGCCCTGAATTCGGGCACTTTTCCTGAGGCAGGCGAACACCTGATCGAATTGCATCTCGGCAGGTCTTTGCTTGGCGACAATGTCCACATTTTTCCGCCAACTCAAGGCCAAGCTCAGGATGGGCCTTAAGATCATCTTCACTCAGGCCAAACTGACTAGCCATCGAGAGTATACGCTCTCGCGCGTTGGGCGCGCCAGAACGCAACATGGCCAAATCAGTGCGGGACAGTCCGAGATCCGATAGCTCCAGATCGCTGATACTTCCCTCGCGTGGAGCATTCACAATCCGCGCAATCCTCTCAAAGAAATCCTTGTATCCCGTCATTGCCAAATCTCCCAACCGATTGCGTATACAGTATACATAGTGCGGCTTGGCTGGACTTGATTAGGATCAAGAGCCGCTCGCTCAAAGGCTTATTGCTCAGGGACGTATGTACCGCGAAAAAGCTCTACTGCTTGAAGCGCTGCAATATCGTCGGGCACATTTGCCGCGCTGACCGAGGACATCCCATCATCCGCTTCCGTAGCTGACAAAAGCACCTCTCGACCTCTGGTGAACAGATCGCGCAAGTGATGCGCCTTGTATTCGGGATGAAACTGAACAGAGCGGGCAGGAAAATCATAATCCAGTGCACCAACTGGACAGTGGCCCGCTGATCCGGTCACCCGAGCCGAGTCCGGAATGCTTGTTACCTGATCCTGATGCCAGACATATGCATCCACGCTATCTCCGCCATAGTTGAAGGGCCGTGCGCCAACGACATTGCCTACCTCGACTTTCTCGGCCCGACCACCATAGACGTCAGCCATGATCTGATGTCCGAAACAGATACCAAAGACTGGTTTTCGGATTTCTCGACAACGGTCCAGGAAGGCACGTAGCGGCTGCATCCAATCCGTGTCATCATAAACGCCAAATTCAGATCCGCCGACTATAGCGCCGTCGAAATCGCTCTCGTCCGGGAGCGGTTCTCCATCAACGACCCCGGCTACTACGAACTCGGCTTCCGGTAGGTGTGGGGCGATCCACTCCTGAATCTGCTGTGAAGTCCGCGGCATTCCCTCCAACAATGGCAGCGGGTGGCTAGTCAACTCAAGAACTGCGATTTTCACCAGTCAAAAGCCCTGTCAATTCCAGCCATTTTCACCCCAGTGAAAGCTGACGCTTGAAAGCTAAGCGCACGCAAGTCTTCGGTTTCCAGATTGTGTACCGAGGACTTTCCGCAGGCTTTCGCAAGCGCTGTAATCTCCATGGTCATGGCCGTCAGATAGCGCGCAATGCGCTCTGCCCCTGCATTAGGGTTCATACGAGCTTCGAGACTTTCATCCTGCGTCGCAATGCCAACCGGGCAACGACCAGTGTGGCAATGGTGGCAGGCGCCCGGCGAGGTTCCCAACGCCGCGTAATCTTCGAGATAGCGCGGACTGTTGCATCCTAGCGCAACCATGGCCGCGTTGCCGATCATCACAGCGTCAGCACCGAGGGCCAGACACTTCGCGGCGTCCACACCGGACCGAATGCCACCGGCAGCGACCAGAGAGACTTTGCCGGTCATGCCGCATTCGTCCAATGCTTCACGCGCGGCACGAATAGCGCTCATCGTTGGGATTCCGGTATGGTTTAGCAATAGCTCCGGAGACGCGCCGGTGCCACCTTCGGCACCATCAACTACTACAACATCTGCACCCGCTTTGGCAGCAACTGCCACGTCAAACCGGGGACGTGTCGCACCCATCTTGATGAAGATTGGCACCTGATAGTTGGTGGCGATGCGCAATTCTTCAATCTTCACTGCCAAATCATCAGCGCCGAGAAAATCTGGATGGCGGATCGTAGATCGCTGATCCACGCCTTCGGGCAAAGTTCGCATCTGGCTGACGCGCGGGCTGACCTTCATACCCAGCAACAGACCCCCGGTTCCGGGTTTCGCACCCTGCCCCACGACAAGTTCCAAGGCATCCGCGCGGCGCAGATGATCCAGATCCACACCATACCGCGCGGGTGACATCTGATAGAGCAGGCGTTGGGAGGCTTCGCGCTCCTCTTCCAGCATGCCACCCTCACCCGTGCAAGTCATGGTTCCTACTTTCGAGGCCCCATAACCCAGCGATGCCTTGGCCGATGCCGACAAAGCACCAAAGGACATTGAAGCGATGTAGATCGGGATCTTCAATTCAAGTGGGCGCTCCACAAGGCCGCGCCCTCCACCCAGAACGGTCGTCGTATCGCAATTCTCGCGATAGCCTTCCAGCGGCAGGCGGGTCATCGTTGCAGGAACGAATGTCAGATCATCAAAAGTCGGCAATTGCTTGTTGAACGTGTTGTATCCACGCACCTGATAGCGCCCAAGCTGCGCCAGCGCGTGAACTTCCGAGATCGCCTCGGGTGTCCAGCGGGTCGATCCTCCTTCGTCATACGACGAAGGAACGCCAGCCGGGCGGCCGTCGATCGCTCCCGCATCGCGGAACCTGATTTCCTCTTCCGAGGCAACATCGAACGGATATTCGTAAGGTTTACTCAGATCATGAGCCATGCGCTTGCGTCCCTGCTTTCAAAATACCAAAGACGCTGGCCCGAAACCATTTTGCGCCAATTTCGCGAACTGTCGACAAGCCCGAGCGGGTCGAGGATCGCATCAACCTCGGCCACTTCTTCAGCAGTCGGTTCGATCACGTCGACATCCACACCCAGGCTGTCGACCTCGCCAGCTACCCAGACTTCGCCTTCCCAAAGCGCATCAGCACAGGATTCACCCGCACCGCCAAGCGCTATGATCCGACCGGAATGCGCCATGAAGCCGGACTGATAGCCAATCTTTCCTTCGACGACGATGTTTCCACCTTTCATCGCAACGCCCACCCTTGGCCCCGCATCGCCTTTGACATGGATCGTGCCGCCGATCATCGCAGCACCACAGGACATACCGGCATAGCCACCGACAGTGATGTGCCCTTTGGCCATACCTTCGCCAACGGCCCAGCCGCAGTTGCGTTCGATAGTGATTTTCGCCCCGGTATTGAGACCGCCGCAGTAATAACCAACCGACCCCTCGAAAGTGATATCCACATTGTCTGGCAGACCCACGCCCAAATTATGACGAGACAGCGTATCTACCACGCGGATCGGCCGACCCATTGTGCAGGCTTCCATTATCTCACGATTGACCTCGCGGATATGTCGCTTGCCGACTTCGATGACGATCTCATCCATCTTTGCAGCCACCTCATTCATGCCGCCAAACTCCGGTTTCCGACGCCCCAGATACCGGTCAGCGACGGGCCGTCGTAGTTGATCACATCGCATTCCTCGGTCATCACCCGGCGGACCGCTTGTTCTTCGGTCGCAGCCGCCAGATCGCCATTGCGGTTGACGACGACCAGAGGCTTCATTGCAAATCGGTCTTTGGCAAACCCAATCCCGTTTGGCGTTGCGATCATGTAGGTAAACACACCATCGATAGAGGTAATGGACTTCTTTAGCGCCTGCTCCATGGTCAGGCCCGCCTTCATCTGGTCGCTGACCCAGACGGCAATCAACTCGCTGTCATTCTCAGTCAAGAACCGATAACCCATTCGGGTCAGCTTATCGCGCCAGGTGAAGTAATCGGTGATCTGCCCGTTATGTACGATCGCGACATCCGAAAATGGGCGCGCCCAGAACGGATGCGATGCGTTAGGCAATACCGAACTTTCCGTAGCAAGCCGCGCATGCCCCAGCCCATGTGTTCCTATCATATCGCGAACGCCGTGCTTTTCTGCCACGGCTTCGGCACCACCAATATCCTTGATGATCTCAAGACTACGGCCGCAGGATTGAACTTCAATGCGGTCTGTCAGCTCATCCGCGTCCGCGACCCAGGCTTGAAGATTCCTTGGGTCTGAAATTTCCATCCGAAAGCAATAGTGACGACTTTGGTCCGTTACGATTTGGGGGTCAGACAGAAAGCTGCTTCCGTGTTCACGCAATATCGTTTCAAACGCGGAGAGATCCGCATCCTGTTGAGACTTGTCGAATCCCATTCCGCGTAAAACGTATCCCGTTTCTCGTGGCAAACCATAAACGGCGAAGCCAGTGCTGTCGGCGCCTCGATGTTCCTGCGCATCCATCAGGTCAACAAGATCCGCCCCAACCTTCCCGGGCGCGGCCAGTATTCTACCAGCAATTCCACACATGAAGAGCTCCCTGTCCATTCTTTCCTGTATACTGTATACAGTACACGAACAATAGCAACCCCATTCGCCTTGGCAGCAGTTGTTTTATTGAATACAGAATTCATGAAGGACAGAAAGAGAGGCTCCGAGTGGCTCTGAAACAAATCAAAACACAACGCAGACGCCTGGCGGACGAGGTCTATGATCAACTGGTCGAAGCCATCATGAGTCGCGAGATCACCGGTGAAGATCGGCTGGTGCAGGAAAAACTGGCCGCCGAGTTGAACATCAGCAGGACGCCTGTACGTGAAGCGCTCATGCGGTTGGAGACTGAAGGCGTGTTGGAAGTGGCCGCCAGCGGCGGATTTCGACTGGCGCGCATGGACCAGACCGAGGTTCGGCAACTATACCAGGCACGCGCAGCCATCGAAGGTCAAGCCGCGCGCATACTTGCGGTACACGCTGAACCAGAGGTTCTTGATCGATTGCGTGAACTCATTCGTCGCGAAGAAGATCTGAGCCAGCCGACGACCCGAGACTACTTTATCGCAAACCGGCGCATTCACCGTGCCTTCATGGTTGAGGCGGGCAACAAATTTCTGATCGACATGTTCGATATGATTTGGGGCAAAGCAATGGCGTTCCATCTGTTTTCGGCGATTGAAAACGTCGATATCTCCAAATCGCTCGGAAACCACCTGACGCTCGTTGACGCGATTGCGACGGGTGATGTCACCGAAGCGCTGGAAACTTTCACCAGCCACATTCAGGAAGGTTTCGACCTTCAGATCGAAGGTCTGAAAGAAGCGGATAACGGCTAAACAGCGTTTCTGATCGAGCGACCAATCAGGGCCTGAGACCTGATTGGCCGCAACTGGTTCAAATCACAAAATGCAACCTATCGAACTCACCGCGCCATCCAGATACCTCGGATAGAACGGATTCACCGCCCAAGCCACGTCGGATCAGTTCTGCCAGACGCTCTGCATCTCCTGCTGTCATACCCCACCGGACCAGCTCGGGCGTGCCGATCCGTAGGCCATTCATGTCGCCTTCCACCGGCTCAACTGGCAATCCGATGCCACATGCCAGAAACCCGGATTTACGAAGCAGTTTGGAGGCAGTCTGACCGCCACCATACGGCGCTGCCAGTACCGCGAATTGATGCGAATTGGTGAAACCCTCTCCACCCGCGAAGACCGGAACACCTTGCGCATCCAACGCGGCAGCAAGTGCTTTGGACATCGCAATCATCTCATCTGCATAGGCTGAGCCGAACTCTTTCCAATCCAGCATGGTGACGGCAAGTGCAGCCGTTTTGGCTGCATCAAAGTTGGCTGTCATGCCGGGGAAAGCAATTGTATCCAGCGCCTTGGCGATTTCCGCATCGTTTGACACAATCAGACCCCCGGCCGGTCCGCCCAGGCTTTTGTAGGTACTCATGGTCATGAAATGCGCACCCTCCTTCAGCGGGTTGGACCACGCATGCCCGGCGATGATCCCGCACTGGTGGGCGGCGTCGAACATGACCTTTGCGCCGATTTCATCCGCTATGGCACGCACTTCGGCCACAGGATGCTCAAACAGGTTCAGACTGCCGCCTATCGTGATTAGCTTGGGGCGTTCGGCTTTCGCCAATGCTCTCAACCGGTCCAGATCAACGGTATACCCATCTGCGTTGACGGGCGCCTCAATAGTGCGCAGACCAAACAGACCGGCACACCCCGCCAGGTGGTGCGTCACGTGGCCACCAATCGACGCGGGCGGAGCGATGATCGTATCTCCGGGTTTGCAGGTCGCCATAAAGCCATAGAGGTTGGCAATGGCCCCCGAGGGCACGCGAACCTCGGCGAACTGCGCATCAAAGACATCGGCACATAGTTCTGCGGCGATAACTTCGATCTCTTCGATCGCCTCCAGTCCCATTTCATATTTGTCACCGGGGTATCCCAGCGATGGTCTGGATCCAATGCCCGAAGACAATAGCGCCTCGGCCCTCGGGTTCATGACATTTGTCGCCGGGTTGAGGTTAAAGCACTCTTTTTCGTGAATGCGGCGGTTTTCGTCCGCCAGATGCTCGATCCGGGCCAGAAGATCGCCAGACGACAACGATGCGGCCTTTGTCGCGATGTCCTGGATCAGAGTTTCGCTTGCGGCAGGCACCCAATCTCTTTGTACAAGTGTCATCTGACATCCTCCTGTTTTTTGCAGTTTGGCGGCTTTCGCGTGACACCGCAAAGCAGAATTGTTATTTCTTGGCGTAGAAAAACTAAGGCTAGATCAATGAGTGTCTCCCCCAAACGCCCCAAGGGACCTCCGCTGAATGCAATGAGGGCGTTCGAGGCCGCGGCGCGTCACGTCAGCTTTGTCGCGGCGGCGGAAGAGCTGAACGTTTCTCCGGGTGCGATCTCACAACATGTAAAGGCGTTGGAGGGTTGGGCAGGTGCGCCGCTGTTTCGCCGCAACGCCCAAGGGGTGGAACTGACGCCCCAAGGTCAATCACTTGTCGCGGTCTTCACCACAGCCTTTGATCAGATGGGCGATGCCGCTCGGGCCCTTCGGAACCTCAAGCCAAATGCCGATTTTCACATCGCCGCCTTGCCTGCTGTTGCCCAACTCTGGTTGCCCAAACGATTACGCCGGATCAGAAAGTGTTTTCCGCATATCAATTTTTCGGTCACGGCGCTGGAAACACCACCCAGCCTTTCGCGTGAGATGTTCGATTTGGCGATCTTCTTCGCGGCCTTGGACGAAGCACCTGACCAAATTGTGCTGTGCGAGGATGAAACCCAACCGGTTTGCGCCCCTGCTCTGCTGGATCAGTTAACCGGCAACAACGGGTTTCAAGGCACTCCCTTGTTGCACGATCAGACGTGGAGCAGCGATTGGTCCACATGGTCGCGAAGCACAGGTTGTGAGGTCCCAGATGTCAAAACTGGCCCGCATTTTTCGCTTTACAGCCTTGCCGTGGAAGAGGCCAAGGCCGCAGCTGGCGTGCTAATGGGGCACCTATGCTTACTCGAAGAGCCATTGAAATCTGGTGCACTCGTAACGGCCCACGCGCAATCCTGCCCGACAGGGCGTGCTCTAGCGGTTCAAGTGCCAGTGGCATCGCGACGAAGACCTGAAACCGATCAAGTCATCGCCTTGTTGTCAGATTGAGTCAAATCTCATCAATCCGGTGCATTGTGCACGACACTTCACATTGAAAGCCGTGCACAAAACAGTCTCGCATAGACCGCAAGGCATCTCAGATTTCATGGGGTATATGGCGGAGAGACAGGGATTCGAACCCTGGAGACGGTTTCCCGCCTACACACTTTCCAGGCGTGCGCCTTCGACCACTCGGCCACCTCTCCGGTAGAGGTGACTTATGCGAATTTCTGAACCGAGTGCAAGGCCCCATTCGCAAAAATGGACCGGTCAAAAAATACGAAAGCTGGCAACAAATGGCAGATGATCCGACACCTCATCCTTGAACGCCTCGCGCCCCATATTCATGGTCCAGTGCATTGGAAACAGTCGCAGGCTGCCGCGGACATAATCGGTGGAATAAGTGCGTGATACGGCAAAACCGTCCAGCAAATTGGCGCGCCCCTTATCCAGAATATGCGAGAACCGGTCTTGCAGGTCCCAGCACGAAACAAAGTCCATCATGTCGTCCCCACCAAGATGGTGGAAATTGCTGACGTCCTGACCGGGGATCATGTTGAAATCACCCATCAGAAGGATCGTGCGCTGTGTCAGACCGGGGGTCGAGCGGATCTCGGCGATCTTGTCTCCGATAATCCTGCATTGGCTGTCACGTATCTGCTGCTCGGGCCGGTCTCGTCCGGATTTAAGATGCACAGCGATCAGCTTAGCCTTGAATTTGCCGACCTCGACATCGGCGATCAGGGCCTGACGTCCGCCGGGATCGTCACCTTCCGAGCCGTCGATCAGCTGCAAACCTGTCACCGAGACCCCCGGTTTGTGCAGAAAACCGATATGGATATTGCCGTTGGGCTGCGGCAGGATCTTGACCTGATAGTCCAGCCCCTTATCGGCCAGACCCAAGGCCAGCCGATCGATATGTTCGATGGGGCTGACCTCGACCAGAGTGATCAGTTCGGCGTCCAGCAGGGCCAGCCCTTCGATTTGATGGGTGACCCGGTCACTGCTGGCTGGAATACCCAGACTTGTGTTTACTGGATTGAAGCCGGCCAGATTCCAGACGGCAATACGCGCGAGGCTGTGTGAAAATGTAACCATCAAAATTCCTCCTGCAAATGACTTCAGACTACATCAAAATGAAACAGTCCGATAACCATTTGCGGGAAAATGCCGATCGCATCACGCTCAGTGGTTGTCGCCCTCGCCGTCCTGATCCCCTGCCGCGTCCAGATCGTCTGCTGTCATGTCCACTGGTTTTGTCGATGGCGCTTGGGGTGATAGGTCGTCATCCACGGCAGAAGCATCATTGGACGGATCGGACTGACCCGTCAGCACCTCAGGGTTACGGAGCCACAGGTCACGCTGCGCGAACGGGATTTCGATACCTTCCTCAACGAACCGGCGATTGATCTCGTGGTTCATGTCGGATTTGACAGACAGCACCCAGTTCACATCCCGCAGGATTGCGCGGATTTCAAAATCCAACGAGTCTGCACCGAAGCCCTGGAACACTACGCTGGGCGCGGGATTGGCCAGAACCATCGGGTGCCCGTTTGCGATCTCGCCCAGAATAGTTTCGACCTTGCGGCTATCGGTACCATAGGCGACGCCTACAGGCACGATCACTCGGCCAATCGTATTGCCCCGGGTGTAATTCGTAACCACCCCACTGATCAGGTCCGAGTTTGGAACGATCACATCCGTCCGGTCGAACGTCTCGATCCGCGTCGACCGGACTGAGATATCGCGCACATATCCCATCATGCCGTTCACATCGATCCAGTCACCTTTGGAGATAGGACGCTCAACCAGCAGGATGATCCCTGAGACAAAATTCGATACGATGGTCTGAAGACCGAAACCGATGCCGACCGACAAAGCACCCGCCACGATCGCAAGCGAGGACAGGTCAAAACCGGCAACCATGATGGCGATCAGTGCCGCTAGAAAAATTCCGACATATCCGGTACCCGACACGATGGCATTCTGCCCGCCGGGATCAATGCTGGTCTTCGGCAGCAGTGAATTGCGCAGCCCGCTTTGCAGCAAACGGGTCAGCGTATATCCAATGGCGAAAATGGCAACGAACGTCAGGAAGTTACTGGGTGAAATCGTAACCCCGCCAATATCGAACCCCAGCAACAATCGCGACCAAGCTTCAAGCAGATCCGTCTGCCGCGCGCCCCAGTAAAGCGCTAATATCGGCAACGCCAGAATGGCAAGCGCGAACCCGACCAGAACCGAAAACAGTGAATCGCGCGCGGCGTCGCCCTGCCCCGAAAGCCAGCCATACACTGTACCGATAAATCGCTGCACGATCACCAGAGCTGCAATCAGAACCAGCGTTTTGATGGCAGGAAATACGATAGCTTCGGCGGCGTTAATGTATCCGAAGGCCCCCAAGATTGGAGTCGCAATCCCAAGCATGAACAAGGCGCGCCGCAGGAACTCGACCAATTGGCTGAACCCTGCGCCACGGCGGGTAGCTTCTTGGTCTGTCTGTTCTTGCTGAGGCTCTGATTGGCGGACCTGACGCACACGCAGCAAAAGAAGGGCCGATACCACAACGATCGGGAAGCCAACAACGGCGCGGGTCGCGTCCGAGATATTCTCGATCTGCTCGAACAATTGCGCCAGCTCGTGCAGAATAAGCATGACCGCCAACAGGTCGATATAAACCCGCAATTCTCTGATTTTGCCTGCGGACAGTCTTTGGAAGTTCTGCGCCGCTCCCATCAGATAGACCTGCCGGCCGATCCAATCAAAATAGAAGATAATCGCGGCCCAATAGGGAATTTGCTGGAACAAAAGTGTACCGCGCAGGCCCAGCACGCCAGTTAGCACGACAGCGGTGACCAACGCCAACACGCCCAACCAAGGCAATAGAATGCGCAACAGCGAGACAATAAAGGTCCAGACCCCGCTGCCGCTACCTCCTAGCGAGCGGAGATATTCGCCGCCTTTCTCGGACCATTTGCGCCCAAACAGCAATAGAACTGCTGAAACAACCAACAGCACGAGAATGCCAAGACCGCGCTCGCGGATTTGTTCGCGCACCACATCAGAGCGCAAGTTTTCGATGGTTTCGTTAATAAGACTGTGCGTCGCCTCTTTGATGTCGACCCAGGCTGGTCCCCAATAGACGGGGTTGAGCGGCGACGGCCCGCGTTTCAGCATCTCTTTCTTTTGTCTGTCCCGGACGATCCGATCAATTTCGCTGATCAGCCCATTCGCGCGACTGAAAGCCTCTTCCGAGATGATGCGGGGAACACGCAAACTGTTCAACTGGGTTTCGAGTTGCGCGCGCAGCTTGGCAATGTCTTCGGCCTCGCTTTCCCCGTCAGCCGGCTTTGGGCCAAGCGCCTTGAGTTGGCTTTCCAGCGTCTGAATACGATCGGTGTTGGCACCTCGGGCTTTGTTAAAGTCTTCGCGATACTCATTTATTTCCGAACGCAAATTCTCTAATGCTGCGTTGGATGCACGGTTCGCGCGAATAACAGATTCCGCCCGGTCCGCCGTGCTGACCCAGCCCTGATAATATTCGCTCTGCCGGTCAGTAAGTTGGGCAGAGGCGATCCCGCCCAAACCGATCAAGCAGAATAGCACCAGAACCAGACACAGGCGGACCTGTCGCAGCATCACACGTCCTCAAACACGCCAGGAATACTGCGCGGCGCTTCGGTCATCCAATCGGGCACGGGAAGTTCCTTTTCACGCAGGAATTCAGGATTGAACAGTTTGGATTGATAGCGGGTGCCGTAGTCACACAAAATCGTAACAATGGTGTGCCCTGGACCCAGTTCTTTCGCCAAACGGACGGCACCGGCAATGTTGATCGCGGTTGACCCGCCCATCACCAGACCCTCTTCGCGCAGCAGATCGAAGATATAGGGCAGCGCTTCGCTATCGGTAATCTGCCAGGAATGGTCAGGTGTGAACCCTTCGAGGTTCTTGGTAATCCGCACCTGTCCGATACCTTCTGCGATAGAACCTCCCTCCATCGCGATCTCACCAGTGGTGTAGAAGGAATAGAGCCCCGCCCCCATCGGATCAGCCAAACCGATCTTGACACCCTTGGGCTGCAACGCTTCGGCCACCCCGGCCAGAGTACCACCCGATCCAACGGCACAGATGAAGCCATCGACTTTACCGCCGGTCTGCTCCCAGATTTCGGGACCAGTGGTTTCCACATGTGCCTGACGGTTGGCGACATTGTCGAACTGATTGGCCCAAATCGCGCCATTTGGTTCGGTTTGAGCCAATTGTTCGGCCAGTCGGCGCGAATAATGCACAAAGTTGTTGGGATTACGGTACGGCGCCGCAGGCACCTGCACAAGCTGAGCGCCCGCCAGGCGGAGCATATCCTTTTTCTCTTCAGATTGGGTTTCGGGAATGACGATCACCGTCTTGAACCCCATCGAGGCACCAACCAGCGCCAGACCGATGCCGGTATTCCCGGCCGTGCCCTCAACAATCGTGCCGCCGGGTTTCAGATCACCGCGCGCTATCGCATCGCGGATGATAAACAACGCAGCACGGTCTTTGACGGACTGACCAGGGTTCATGAATTCGGCCTTGCCGAGGATCTCGCATCCCGTTTCTTCGCTGACGCGACGCAGCCGGATCAAAGGTGTTTTACCGACGGCGTCGGCAAGGTCTCGTGCAATGCGCATGGCATCCTCTTGTCATATGGTATTGCAGCAGATTTACAGGTGCCCTGACGCGATCACAAGCAGGGATCACTTAGCGCGCAGTCGATCGCGGTTCCGCGCCAACCAATAAGCAAGAGTTAGAAGCGGCAGATCCTTGAAAACATGAGCATCTACTATGTTCATGAATTCATCAAACGGCAGAATTCTGCTGCGGATATCCTCACCTTCGGAAGCGAGGCCACCGCTTTCAACCGTACTAGTCAGATCCCCAAGACCGACATAGAGATAAACATATTCTGTTGACGATCCGCTGGATGAATAGGCACCACCTGCATATTCCAGTTGGTATAGTGAAATCTGCGCTTCTTCCATGGCCTCGCGGGTGGCCGCCTGCTGAGGTGTTTCGCCCGGATCGATCATGCCAGCCACAGGCTCCCACATCCATGGCTCGGGGTCGTCGATCAGGAACACGGGCGCGCGAAATTGCTCTACCAGCAACACCGTATCGCGCACCGGATCATAAGGCAGGACGATCACTGCAGACCCTTGCATCAACCCGCTGCGATGCAGCACCGGGCTCAGGGCGCCGTCATACTGACGATGCTGCAGTTCAATTTCATCCATCCCAAAATAGTTGACATAAGCGTGCTTGCGGTCATGAACGATCACGTCATCCGCAACGCTCCGCTCATCCCCCGTTCCACGTTGTCTTGCCGCTAATCTGGCCCAGGCGCGTGTTCTTATAGCTGGAAAGCTGCGCACGATGTCCGAGGCATCGACTCTTCCAAAATGGGCCATCACCTCGTCTGCCGCGAACACCGAAAGCGCACCCCAATCCCTGATCCAGGTTTCAAGATCCCACGGTGCGCCTTTTTTCCAAATGTCAGTATCCGGAAAGAACACCTTGGCCTGATGTTCTTTTCCATCCTCAGTCACAATTGTCTCCGGGCGCAGTTCATATTCGAACCCGCCTTCATAGAAGGCCAATCGACTACGCTCGACGTCACCTAGGCCCTGCACCAGAACACCACTGGCCTTACTGCCCTTTTCGGTGACAATCATTGGAAAGGGTTGATCTTGAACCGCATATACGGCGTGATCGGGCAAAACAGCCTGCATCGCCGATAAATCGTCTGCGCTGCGACCCATGACGAGTTCCAGCAAAGAGACATGGCGCAAAGTGCCATAGAAAAACAGATTGGACAAAGCAGAGGCCCCGAATTGGCAGATCAGATTTAACGCCAGCGGCGAAAGGCAATTTCGGTAAGTATCCCGCTGAGAACAGCACCAAAACCCAGCGTAAGCAGGATTTCCGGAGCCAGAAGCTGTTCACCATAGCCAATCCCGATCTGAAAGATGGCAAGCAGAGCCTCAAACGGACCACCAAACCGATGGCGCATCGCCTGACTGAACATCTCGTAGGTGCCCTGAACGAACAGCCCCCAGAACACCAGCGCCGCAACACCGGTCAAACCGTTGTTGACGGCCGCGGTCCAGCCACGGCCAGCACGTTTACCCATGACAACCCAGCCGCAGATCCAACCCAAGATTATGTTCACGTAAGTGAAATAACCATAGTCCTTACCCTCTTCCCCGTTGTCGATAATCATGCCTGAAACAAGGAATGCGATCACCAGCAGACACAACGCGGCGACGAGACGTGAGGCTGTAGGCATTCGATTTTTCCGTTCTTCAACTGGGTTTGGCTATCGTGATCTGTGTCACATCACAATTACCGGTGTCAAAGGCTGCGCCACATGCGGTCAAATAATAATTCCACATGCGGCGAAAACGCTCATCAAACCCCATCTCCGATATCTGATCCCACTTGGCATTGAATGTCTCGTACCAGCGTCGCAGGGTCAGATCGTAGCTTTTGCCAAACTCTTTTGAGCGTACAACGGTCAACCCCGCCTGATCGATCTGATCTCTAAGGATAGACGGTGCTGGCAACATCCCGCCGGGAAAGATGTATTTCTGAATGAAATCAACACCGTTCTTGTAAATATCCCAACGATGATCCGCGACCGTGATGATCTGCAAGGTGGCATGGGCACCCGGCTTCAACCGATCACGGACCGTGTTGAAATATGCGGGCCAATATTTCTGACCGACTGCCTCGAACATCTCGATCGAGGCAATTCCATCATATTGACCCTGCTCATCGCGGTAGTCCTGTAGCTTGAACTCCACGAGATCAGAAAGTCCCGCTTTTTCAATTCGCTCTCTAGCAAACTTCAACTGCTCTTGGCTAATGGTCAGCCCGGTGACGCGCAGCCCGCGCTCTTTCGCGGCATATTCGGCGAACCCGCCCCAGCCGCACCCGATCTCAAGGATATGATCCCCCGGTTTGGCCCCCATTTCATCCACCAGGCTGGCATATTTCGCAGTCTGCGCCTTTTCGAGGCTTTCCTGACCCGTTTCAAATATGGCGCTGGAATAGGTCATCGTGTCATCCAGCCACAGGCCATAGAAATCATTGCCGAGATCATAGTGATACGAGATGTTCTTTTTCGCCTGTGACCGGTTGTTACGATGCAACCAGAACCGCAGTCTTTCGTAGGCTCGCACAAGAAACTGTCCGGTAAAATCATCGTAGACCGTCTCAGTTCCCAGATGCACGAGGTCCATGAAACTGCGTAGGTCCGGTGTGCTCCAATCGCCTTCAAGGTAGCCGTCCGAGAAGCCCAGCTCTCCCTCGCGCACCAGCCGGGAAAAGACGTCCGGGTCGTGGATGTCCACATGTGCCACGGGGCCTGGTTGTGGCGCATCCGCGCGGAAAATGCGTCCGTCGGGCAGCGCGATGTCAAGTCGGCCGCGCTCCATCCTCTTCAGCATCTTGAAGACTTGTGTAAAATATCTCGGCAGGTTTTCCTGCCCTTCGGTGCTCGTCAGGAACATCCGCTCTCCCCTCTGCGGTTGCGGGTCAAAGCTAGGACGGGATTCGGTTTCTGGCAAGTTTTCAGTTCCTTACTGGTCTTTTCCGGCATTATACGCGCCCAACGCACGGGCGCGGCCTTCCTTCAGCCCCACCACCGGTGCGGGATACATCTGGTCAGGAGAAAGCCCCCATGATCGCGGCACGGCATCAAAATAGGCCAGCGCGGTCGATGGCGGCTCGGATTGGCCCTCGGCAATCCAGCGACGCACATAACCTGAGTTTGGATCAAACCGCTCGCGCTGTGTGTCGGGATTGAAGATACGGAAATACGGTGCGGCATCAGGGCCGCAACCGGCCACCCATTGCCATCCCATCGCATTTGCAGCTGGGTCCCAGTCGATCAGGCAATCCCCGAACCAGTCGGCGCCGATTTTCCAATGCGTCATCAGATGCTTTGTCAGATAACTCGCGACAATCATCCGCGCTCGGTTGTGCATGCGTCCGGTGACATACATTTGTCTTAGACCGGCATCGACAAGCGGAATTCCGGTTCTTGCCTGACGCCACGCGCGCACTTCGGGCGTGTCGGGATCAGTATTCCAAGGGAATGCGTCCCATTCAGGCTTCCAATTGGCACTCAGAAGATGCGGCCAGTGGTACATTAAGTGATATGCGAACTCACGCCACACAAGCTGACGCAGATAGCCTTCACCACCATGCGCCCCGGTTTGGTCGGCGATTTGCACTCGATGCCAGATTGTACGCGGCCCGATCTCGCCCAGAGCAAGGTATTCTGAAAGATCAGAGGTTCCAGATTGATCCAGTTGATCCCGCTGTTCGCGATACTGATCAATACGTTCTAGAAACGCATCCAACTGGTCCAGCGCCGCATTTTCGCCCGGGTGGACAAACGGGCGGACCACTGCGGCCCCGCGCTGCATATCCCGATCCAGTCGCCAATCAGACAATTGATCGGACGCAGGCCAGGTTTTCGGCGTCATAAGCCGCGTGGGCGCGGGCTCGGGCAAAGAGACTTCGCGCCCCTGCACTGATCGCCACATCGGAGTGAAGACCCGAAACGGCTGGCCGGTTTTGGTGGCGATCGTCCAAGGCTCAAACAAAAGCAGGCCAGCAAAAGACTGTGCCTGGATACCCTGTTCGGTCAAAGCAGCCTTGATCTGGGTATCCCTGTTGATCGCCTCTGGATCATAAGCCCGCGTCCAGAATACGGAGCCTGCCCCAGTTTCTCTGACCAGTTCACAAAGAACATCCAGTGCTTGACCCTGGCGCAGTATCAACTTGCTGCCAAGCTGCTCAAGCCTGCCGGCAAAAGCGTCAAGGCCCAGACCAAGGCGCCATTTCGGCGCGGCACCCAAAGTCTGAACCTGATGATCGAGAACAAATACGGGCACGATGGGTCGACCTGATTGCACCGCCGCGCTCAGCGCCGGATGATCTCCTAACCGAAGATCGCGCCTGAACCACAAAATGATCGGAGAATGATCAAAATCCATGTCCGCCCCATGTTTTCTTCGAACTACGAAGCGCCGCAGAAACTGGATCACAAAACGCGGTCAAGCGCCTCCAAAAGCTGATCAATTTCCTGTCGGCTGGTGTAGTGTGTAAAGCTAAGGCGCAAGACCCCTTGGTCTGCGTCAACGCCCATCGCTTGCAACGGACGATGTGCGTAGAATTCACCGCCACCCGCCATGATACCGTGTTTGGATAGCTCGGCGGCAACAGGCTCGGCCTTCTTATTCAGACTTAACGCTACCGTCGGTGCGCGCCGACTGGCATCAGACGGTCCGATCAGGCGCAGAGCGTTCCGGTCTTTGACCGCGTCCAGCAGAGGTTGCAATAAAGCGACCTCGTGTTCCCGCATCAGATCATGCACAAAGGACCCCCTTGCCGAAGCTCCTGCTTCCGGTCCGCCATGATGGGTACAAAGCAGGTCCACATAGTCCGCCATGCCTGCGCTGGCCGCGATCTGAGCATGATCAGGCCCGGCTGGTGTGAACCGCTTGAAAAGAGCGTCGCCGTTGAAATAATGCGCTTGGTTGGGCAGCAATTCACCCAGAGCTCGTCGAATAACCATGCAACCCTGATGCGGGCCATAGGTTTTGTAGGCGGAAAACAGATAGATATCTGGGCCCAGATCACCGACATTGGGGAACCCGTGCGGTGCGTAAGAAACCCCGTCGACACAGGCAAAAGCACCCGCAGCATGTGCGATTGCGGTGATTTCGGTGACCGGGTTGATTTCCCCAACGACATTCGAGCAATGCGGAAAGCACACCAGCCGCACTTTCTCGTCCAGCAAATTCTCCAAATCTTGCGGGTTCAAAGACCCACTCTCCGGATCAATCTTCCATTCCCGAATTTCGATCCCCTCATCGGCCAATCGCCGCCAGGGCCCCGAGTTTGCTTCGTGGTCCTGATTGGTCACGACAATCGCTTCGCCCGGCTGCATCCACTGCCGGAATGCCTGAGCCAGTACATAGGTGTTCTGCGTCGTCGAAGGGCCAAAGCTCAGCTCATCTGTTTCCACCCCCAATATCGCGGCAAGTCGCGCTCGTGCTTCGTCCATTTCCGCGCCACCCGCACGGCTCGCCTCATAGGGCGCGTAGGGCTGAACCTTTCGCTGGGTGTAGAACCGGCTCAACCGATCAAGCACAGGTTTGCAGGTATAGGATCCACCTGCATTCTCAAAAAAGGCCTGTCCCTGAAGGCTGGGTTCCGAAAAGGCCGGGAACTGTGCCCGAACGAATTCAATATCAAGAGCGCCCATCGCATCTCTCTCCCTTATCATGCACTACAGTCCGGGTCGTTGCCCGCGCAAAGTCCGGACATCCCCGAAAACAAGGCAGGTCTTCCAGCCCAGCCGCAGGTCCTTGGAACGGGTAAGGATCGACGGCAGCCCCCATGATGGCCCCATCACCACCAGCAGACCCGGCCAGATAGCCAGAGGTAGAAGGTTGGGTCAAGTGATTGCGTTAATAGTATTTTTTGCCGCCACGCAATGCGTGCACTGACGAAGTCATTGGCCCACGCGAGGCTTAGTTTCTTTTAGGTAGGAAAATGCCGGGCAGAGATGCCCGGCTCAGTGTTGCTCAAATCAGCATTAGCCCTGAACTTTGGTATAAGTCCCCTCACCCGCCAGGATGCCGCGGAACCCGCCGGGTTCATCCAGACCGAAAACGATCAGTGGCAGATTGTTGTCGCGCGCCAATGCAATGGCCGATGCGTCCATCACGCGCAGCCGCTTGGCCAAAACATCGTCATAGGAAACCTGATCATAGCGCACTGCATCCGAGTGTACCTTGGGGTCTTTGTCATAAACGCCATCCACACCGTTCTTGCCCATGAAGATCGCCTGACACGCCATTTCGTTAGCGCGCAGAGTCGCAGCGGTATCGGTGGTGAAATAGGGGTTCCCGGTTCCCGCGGCAAAGATGCAAACCCGCTTTTTCTCAAGGTGACGAACAGCACGGCGGCGAATGTAGGGCTCGCACACCTCATCCATCCGAATGGCCGAAATCACACGTGTAAAGACCCCTACCCCCTCCAGAGCGGATTGCATCGCCAGCGCGTTCATGACAGTCGCCAGCATGCCCATGTAGTCGGCTGTCGTACGCTCCATCCCCTGCGCAGATCCAGACAGACCACGGAAGATATTGCCACCCCCGATGACCATGCAAATCTCAACACCAAGATCATGAACCGATTTGACCTCTTGCGCGATGCGCTGAACGGTGGGCGGATGCAGTCCGAATCCCTGATCTCCCATCAGCGCCTCGCCGGAAATCTTCAACATGACACGGTCATATGTTGTTTTTGGGGTCTCGGTGGTCTCGACGGAAGGGGAAAGGCTCATGTTGCGCTCCGGGCTGGCACGGGGTTATTTTCCGGCGCAAAATGAAGCAAAACCTCCGCAGGTTCAATGCGGATAGTCAGGAACGGGGCAACCAGTCATGGCCGACAACTCTGAGAACCGGCTTTTGGCGCAATTGCCGTCGATTCCCGATGACAAACCTGTATTGATCGCCGGGCCCACTGCCTCGGGTAAATCGGCGCTGGCGCTGTTGATCGCCGAGCGTTTCGGAGGCGTGATTGTCAACGCCGATGCCAGTCAAATCTATGACTGCTGGCGTATTATCTCGGCCCGACCCTCGCCCGAGGATGAGGCCCGCGCACAGCACCGTTTGTATGGGCATGTTGCCTATGACCAGACCTATTCGACTGGTCATTGGCTGCGAGAGGTCACGCCGATGCTGTCGCAACGCCCTCGTCCGATAATCGTCGGAGGGACCGGTCTGTATTTCACAGCTCTGACCGAGGGGATGGCCGATATCCCTGCAACCCCGCCGGAAATCCGGGAACACGCGGATAAGTTGCCGTTGCAAGAACTGATCGCGGGTTTGGACGGTCTGACCCTGCAGAGGATCGACACCCAAAATCGCGCGCGTGTTCAGCGCGCCTGGGAGGTTCAGAACGCAACCGGGCGATCCCTTTCGGATTGGCAGGCTGACACACCCGCCCCGATACTGGATATTCAAAACACGGTGCCGATTGTTTTCGACGCCAGAAAAGACTGGCTGCTGGATCGCATAAACCGACGGTTCGACCTGATGTTGGACCAAGGAGCTATAGTGGAAGTGGAGGCCATGCGCGATCGCTATGACCCCTCTTTTCCCTCCTGTAAAGCGATCGGCGTTCCGGAGCTAATGGGCTACCTGGACGGCCGCATGACACTGGATGAGGCGCGCGAAAAAGCGACGATCGCGACACGTCAGTTTGCCAAGCGCCAACGCACATGGTTCCGTGCGCGCATGAAGTTCTGGCATCACCTTGACGCAGCGCGTTGAAGGTTGCAGCCGCCGGATACGATAAAGCCCAATATAACAACGCCTTAATCAGCACCATGGTGAGAGATAGATATGTATCCATCTATCCGTCACAACGTGTCTCGTTTCCTTTCACATTGAAACTTTCCGAACCTCACTTTCTGCCCGGATGTCGTTTTTGTACCATCTATGACGATTTCCAACATTGACGCAGGGAAAAAACTGGTGCCGAATGCGGCTATGGGGATGTTGATAAATCGTAAATCCAAGCCCGTGGCCCTACCAACCGAGACTAAACGGTCCCTGTAGTGCCCGGCTCTATCAATCAGAAACACGAAATCTAAAAAAATTATGTGTCACAGGGAGACATCTATGGAAAACCAGACAATCAACGGAAAGCCGATGCATTGGGCGGCAGAGATGCACGCCAAGGAATATCGTGAGGGCAATCTGAGCCGTCGTGAATTTCTGACCCGTGTAACCGCGCTGGGCGTTGCTGTACCGACGGCATATGGCATGATTGGCCTGCAGTCACCGGCAGCCGCTGCCGAACCTCAGCGTGGCGGCACCATCCGCTATCAAATGGAAGTGCGCGCACTGAAAGACCCGCGCACATATGACTGGACGCAGATCGCAACCTTCACGGCTGGCTGGCTGGAATATCTTGTCGAATACAATAATGACGGCTCGTTCAAACCCATGCTGCTGGAAAGCTGGGAAGCCAATGATGACGCCACTGAATACACGCTGAACGTCCGCAAAGGTGTGAAGTGGAACAATGGTGACGATTTCACTGCCGAAGACGTAGCTCGCAATATCGAAGGTTGGTGCGACGGGTCTCTGGAAGGGAACTCGATGGCCTCGCGCATGGCCTCACTGATGGATGAGAGCACTCAGAAAGCCGCAGATGGCGCCATCACCGTTGTCGACTCGCATACAGTCAAGCTGAAGTGCAACGCGCCGGATATCACGATCATCCCCGGCATGGCAGACTATCCGGGTGCAATCGTACACAGCAGCTTTGATGCAAATGATATGCTGTCCAACCCAGTTGGTACGGGTTTCATGATGCCCGAAAGCCATGAGGTCGGCGTGAAGGGCGTACTGGTCCGCAACGAAGGCTTTGACTGGTGGGGCTACGAAGCTGGTAAAGGCGGCTATATCGACCGGATCGAATTCATCGATTATGGCACTGACCCTGCCGCTTTCCTGGCCGCCTATGAGGCCGAAGAGATCGATATGAACTGGGAATCGGTTGGCGAGTTTGTCGACATCTTTGACAGTATTGGCCTTGTCCGCTCGGAAATCCCATCGGGCTTTACCATTGTCATTCGCCCCAACCAGCTAGCTGAAGACGCCGATGGCAACAAAATCTATGGCGACAAGAGGGTCCGTCAGGCCCTTGCCATGGCAGTCGACAACGGCGTCTGCCTTGAACTTGGCATGTCCGGCTACGGCATCACTGCCGACAACTGTCATGTAGGCCCGATGCACCCCGAGTACGACTCGGCTGTGACGCGTATCCCTTACGATCCGGCAGGCGCAAAGGCGCTGATGGACGAAGCGGGTATGGGCGATTTCGAGCACGAAGTGCAGTCGATCGACGATGACTGGCGTCGCAATACCACGGCTGCGGTAGTGGCTCAGTTGAACGATGCGGGCATCAAGGCAAAGCACACGGTTCTGCCTGGTTCGACATTCTGGAACGACTGGACCAAGTACCCGTATTCCTCGACCAACTGGAACCACCGCCCGCTGGGCACGCAGGTTCTGGCACTGGCGTATAAGTCGGGTGTCGCTTGGAACGAATCTGGTTTTGCCAACGAAGAGTTCGACAAGCTGCTGGCCGAGGCGAACTCGATCGCGGATGTCGATATGCGCCGCGAGGTGATGGCGAAACTGCAGGCGATCATGATCGACGAAGGCGTGGTCATCCAGCCGTATTGGCGGACCGCGATGCGTCACCACCGCGACAATATGGTCGGTGTCGAAAAGCACATTGCGGACCTGCCGCAGCTTTATAAGTTCGGCCTGACTTCCTAAGCCGAAACCTACAAGGGCCGCGCCAATCTGGCGCGGCCCTTCGTCCTCAATACGGCGACCAGAATAATAGCAATGCGTGGGGCGAAATGCCTGTCACGCCAGCCGATCAACAGGGGCTAACATGGGACTTTTTATTCTAAGGCGTGTGGGGATTATGCTGCTGACAGCATTGTGCCTGACATTCCTGGTCTTCTTCCTTACCAATCTCTACCCGAACCTGGAAAAGCTTGCGAAGACGCAGGGCAATTTCAGGATGTCTGATGAACAGGTCGAAAGCTATCTGGAGAAAAACGGCTACCTCCAGTCCACGCCGATCAAATACGGTGAATGGCTCGGTGTCCTGCCCTCGTTCCGACACACGAATGAGGACGGTACCGTTCAGGGCAGATGTATCCTGCCAGGCAAAACTGCCGAGGAATCTCCGAATTTCTGCGGTATCCTGCAGGGGTACTGGGGATATTCAACTGTCTTCAAGGAAGAGGTCTCTACCGTTGTTGGCAACCGGCTGGCACTGACCGGACGGCTGATGTTCTGGGTGATGCTGCTGATGGTCCCTTCGGCACTTATTCTGGGCATCCTGGCCGGGATGAAGGAAGGTTCGGCCACTGACCGGACGCTTTCAACCTTTGCCATTACGACGACGGCGACCCCAGAATACGTCTCGGGCGTTATCTTCATAGCGATCTTCACATCCTCCGCCGTCGGGTTGAAATGGTTCAAAGGCACCGCCACGCAAGCGATGGAGAACCCGACATTTGAGAATTTCTTCTTACCAGTGTTGACCATCGCGCTTTACGGGATGGGCTATATCGCCCGGATGACCCGCGCCTCAATGACCGAGGTGATGACGGCGCAATACATCAGGACGGCGCGTCTGAAAGGCGTGTCATTCCCGAACATCGTCATGAAACACGCGCTGCGCAACGCGCTTATCGCGCCCTTTACAGTCATCATGCTGCAGTTCCCATGGCTGCTGAATGGTGTCGTGATCGTCGAGACCCTGTTCAACTACAAGGGCTTTGGCTGGGCGCTTGTACAGGCAGCGGGCAACAATGACATCCAGCTGCTGCTGGCGATCTCGGTCGTGTCGGTCTTTGTGGTGCTGGTGACGCAGCTGATCTCGGATATCGGCTATGTCTACCTCAACCCGCGCATCCGCATTTCGTAAGGAGGGATAGATCATGGAACCACTTACCTGGACCGGCTCTATCGCCTTCCTGAACCCGCTGTTGATGCTTGCGTTGGGACTGATGCTTTTGTCCATCGTTGTCTGGATGCTGGCAAGTATCGTGCTGCCCGAAGATCAGATGATTGTGAATGCCGATGGGACGCTCAGTTCGAGCTCTGGCCTGAGAATCCTGATACAATCGGCGCTGCGCTATAGCTTTTTGGCAAGTGTGGGAATCGCGGTGGCGTACATTGTCCTTGGCATCCTGATGGGGACCAGTGCTGGCATCATCGGCGCTATCTCTCAGCAGTTTCTGCCCGTCTGGCTGTCGCTGATCATCCTTTATGCGATGTCGATTGCGTTCAAGCGCAAGCTGGGCCTATATGGCAAGCTGTTCGACAGCCCCATTGGTATGATCGGCTTTGGCCTTGTGATGTTCTGGGTGTTCACCGGCATATTTGGCGCACTCGATCTGATCGTAACCCACGATCCCCTGTCGCAGGTCTCGGGTATGAAGAACAAAGTGCCGGGCACCCCGCTTCCCAATCTGGAGGACGGTCAATACGCTTGGTATTTGCTGGGTGGAGATAACCTCGCGCGCGACGTCTTTAGCCGTATGGTTAAAGGTGCCTGGATCGTCGTGCAGATCGCGCCGCTGGCGACGATGTTTGCCTTCATGGTCGGTATCACTCTGGGTTTACCTGCAGGCTACTATGGCGGGCGTCTGGATACGCTCCTGTCATTCCTCGCGAACCTGATCCTGGCCTTTCCCGTGATCTTGCTGTTCTACCTTTTGGTCACGCCCGAGATCGTAGCGACCGGCGTGCCGAACTATATGGCCGCGATCCTGTTCGTGTTCCCGATCATCTTCCTCGGCGTTCTACTGAATTCGCGTTTCTATACGCGTCCCAGTTTTCGAACGCCTTTGTTGATCGGGGTTCTGGGTGTTGCGCTCTGGCTCTACCTGTCGCTGATTTCGACCGGTGGCTACATCATCAACACCGACAGCTACCGCATCTGGGGTCTGCCGACCTACCTTGATCTGTTCGATATTCCAGGCGGTATTCTGGTGGTGTTCGTCTCGGTGGTCTTCGTGAACTCTCCGACCGTGTTCCGCATCGTACGCGGACTGGCGCTGGACATCAAAACTCGCGACTATGTGGCTGCGGCCCAAACGCGCGGCGAAGGTCCATGGTACATCATGCTGTGGGAAATCCTGCCCAACGCGCGTGGCCCGCTGATCGTCGATTTCTGCCTGCGCATCGGCTACACGACCATCCTACTTGGAACCTTGGGTTTCTTCGGGCTGGGGTTGCCACCGGAAAGCCCGGACTGGGGCTCGACGATCAACGAGGGGCGCAAGCTTCTGTCGATCTATCTACATCCCGCACTGCCGCCCGCGCTGGCATTGCTGTCGCTGGTTCTTGGCTTGAACCTGCTGGCGGATGGTCTGCGCGAAGAAAGTCTGAAGGACTGATTGTGATCGAGGCCGGGGGCTCTGCCCCCGGACCCCCGAGATATTTTTAGCCAGATGAAGGGGAACCCCCGGACTCTCGCGAGGAGTAATAAGATGAACAAACTGGCGGATTATGACGGGCCAATCCTGGAGATCGACAAGCTTTCGATTTCCTTCTTTACCCGCCTTCGTGAGATCCCTGCCGTGATGGATTTCTCGGTCAGTGTGCAACCCGGCGAAGCCGTCGGTCTGGTGGGTGAATCAGGTTGTGGGAAATCTACCGTGGCGTTGGGTGTCATGCAGGATTTGGGCAAGAATGGCCGCATCGTCGGTGGCTCGATCAAGTTCAAGGGGCGTGATCTGGGTGAAATGACCACTGAGGAGCTGCGCGACATTCGTGGCAATGAAATCGCGATGATCTATCAGGAGCCGATGGCCTCGCTGAACCCGGCGATGAAGATCGGCAAACAGCTGATGGAAGTGCCAATGATTCATGAGGGCGTTGGTGCCGAAGAGGCCTATGCTCGTGCGTTGGAAGTGGTCACCGATGTACGCCTGCCCGACCCTGAGCGGATGCTGAACTCGTTCCCGCATCAGCTGTCAGGCGGTCAGCAGCAGCGGATCGTGATTGCGATGGCGCTGATGTCGAAACCTGCCTTGTTGATCTTGGATGAGCCAACAACCGCTCTGGACGTGACGGTCGAGGCCGCCGTGGTCGAGTTGGTCAAGGATCTGGGCAAGAAATACGGCACCTCGATGCTGTTCATCTCGCACAATCTGGGTCTGGTGCTGGAAACCTGCGACCGGCTTTGCGTGATGTATTCAGGTGAGGCCGTCGAGCGTGGCTCGATCAAGGATGTATTCGACGAAATGCAGCACCCGTATACGCAAGCGCTGTTCCGCTCGATCCCGCTGCCGGGCGCCGACAAGAACTCGCGCCCGCTGGTGGCCATACCTGGGAACTTTCCCCTGCCCCATGAGCGGCCTCCGGGCTGTAACTTTGGTCCGCGCTGCGACTATTTCGAAGAAGGTCGCTGTGACGCCAAGGATATCCTGATGGAGGCGGTACCGGGCAACGACCGACACCACACGCGATGCTTGAAATTCCAGGAAATCGACTGGAACGCGCCAATCACCGTTGGTGAACAGAAAGAGAAAGGCGAGATTGGCCGGACTGTTCTGAAAATGGACAACCTCAAGAAATACTATGAGGTGGCTGCGAATGCATTGTTCGGCGGTGGTGAGACCAAAGTGGTCAAGGCCAATGAGACGCTAAGCTTTGAAGCGCATGAATCCGAGACGCTTGCCATTGTCGGCGAATCCGGTTGCGGCAAATCCACTTTTGCGAAGGTCTTGATGGGGCTGGAAACGGCCACCGACGGGCAGATCCTGCTGGACAATCGCAATATCGAGGACGTGCCCATCGAAGAACGCGACGCCAAGACCGTTGGCGAAGTGCAGATGGTGTTTCAGAACCCGTTCGACACGCTGAACCCGTCGATGACCGTAGGCCGTCAAATCATCCGGGCGCTGGAAATCTTTGGCGTCGGTGACTCCGAGGCCGATCGCAAGAAGCGGATGCTGGAACTGCTGGATCTCGTGAAATTGCCCCGCGCCTTCGCGGACAGGATGCCACGCCAGCTATCAGGCGGTCAGAAGCAGCGCGTCGGTATCGCCCGCGCCTTTGCCGGTGATGCACGGATCGTGGTTGCGGATGAACCGGTTTCGGCGCTGGACGTATCCGTACAAGCTGCCGTTACGGACCTGTTGATGGAGATTCAGCGCGAGCACAAAACCACGCTGCTGTTCATCAGTCACGACCTTTCAATCGTACGCTATCTCAGTGACCGTGTGATGGTGATGTATCTGGGGCATGTGGTTGAACTGGGCACCACCGATCAGGTCTTTAGCCCACCCTATCATCCCTACACTGAGGCATTGCTAAGTGCGGTTCCAATCGCGGACACATCGATCGAAAAGCAGCACATCGTGCTTGAGGGCGATATCCCCTCGGCCATGAACCCGCCGCCGGGTTGCCCATTCCAAACACGCTGTCGCTGGAAATCAGAAGTGCCGGATGGGCGATGCGAATCCCATGTGCCTCCGGTGCAAACACTTGCGGATGGTCATCAGGTGAAATGTCACCTTGCCGAAGACATTCTGGCCAAAATGGAGCCGGTTATCAAAATTGCGGCCGAATAAATCCGCGCAAACGAAAGAAAAGGGCCGGTCAAAGACCGGCCCTTTCAATTTGCGTCACGTTTAGTGGGGAGACAGGCGACGCAGGTCGTGGGTGAGTGGCAGTTTCTGATCGTAATCAGCCAGTCATCACGTTGTTGCCGAAGTGCATGAACTCCTGATTCATACCCGCCACATCTCCGGCCTCCAGTTTTAGACTGGCGCTGTCGAGCATCTTGTAACTCTGCTGGCTTTTGACCCAATCGTCTGCGGCCTGCAGCGTCGTAAGCGTGTATGACGTAACCTCATTGAGGTAGTGCGTCGGGATGATGATCTTGGGCTTGAGCTTGGCGACAATATCGTTGCCCTGATCGAAGCTAAGGATGTGTTCCGATCCGTCGACGGGCAAAGTCAGCACGTCTACCTGTCCTATAGCATCCCAGAACTCCTGAGGCGGATTGTGGCGGTTGTCGCCCCAGATCAAGGTGCGAATGCCTCCGGTTTCGACAAGGTAGACCACCATATCCATATGTCCGACGTTGTTGGGCGGACAAGCTTCCGCGCCAAACTCGGCCAAGGCGTTGGTCCATTCGTACCAACCCGGCGCAACGCAGGCATGTTTGTCAGCAAAACCTGTGATCTTAAGATCAGCAAATTCAAAATTGCCCGCCATCCTGTCTAAAACCATTGTGGAACTTGGCCGCTCGATAGCGTCATGGTCAAAATGAGCATGAGTGGACATGGTGATATCAACTGGGATCTGCGGGAACTCGTTGCGGAACCACAGGCCCCATGCGCCGGAGGGATCATCGCGCCAAGGATCAAACAATACGGTCGCTCCGTTTGGGGAGGTAATTTTGATCGCGCAGTGACCGTAATAATCGATTCCAACCGCTCCCGTACTTGCCTGACCAGTCGAGCCCTGTAGATCGATTACATGGTTATTGTTGCCAGGCTGCAGCCAAGCCTGCGATTGCGCCTCGGCCGGTTTGCTACCCAGCAGTGAGGCCCCTGCACCGACACCGGCGGCCCCGGCAGCCATAAAGAACGATCGACGCGACAGACCAGTTGCCAATGTGTCGCGTTCTCCGTTTAGAATTGTGGGTTTCAGATCTTTGCGATCCATTTTTTATCCTCCCGAGTTGAAAAGGCCCGGCTTGGTCCGCACCCTTGCGACCAGCCTAGCGCGCGTGGCACAGGTTGCTCAGATCAGAAAAATCGGGGGGGAATATGGGGGAAATCCCCATATTCAGAAATCACGAAATCGACAAAAGATGGCTTCGCAAGTTCTGATCACGGCCTTCGAGGCCAAGTTTTCGACGAATATTGTTACGATGAAAATCAATTGTAGAAGTTTCGCGCGACATCGCCCGGGCGATATCTTTCGTGGTTTTGCCCGACATGACCAGCTGAGCAATTTCGATCTCGGTCGGCGTCATGACCGAAAACGCATCCGAAAGCTTGTCGGAAATCATTGAAGTAATCTCTTGCAGATTACGCTCGGCCAGTTCCAGATAAACTTGCGAGGCGTCGCCTTCAGTCAATAGCCCGCGCAACTTGTCCAGATAAGGCAACACCATCGTGCGAACCTGATCTACGATATCCTGATCCCGGTCTTTCCGATCGTCGTCCAAACTGGTCAACAGCACCCGTAGCGCCGTGTTTGTTTCCTGCAGCTCCCGCGTCCTCGCCGCGACGCGGTGCTCCAGTTGCGCCAGAGTTTCATTCAACTTCACTTCCAGCGCTCGGCGCAGGTAAACCTCTTGGATCAAAGCCAAATCCGATTCAACCATGCGCGCAAACTGTGCCAAACCTTCACGAAACAACAAGGCCCGGCGATTGCGGTGACGGTCCAAAACGCAGATTGTTCCGAATACCGAACCATCCGGCCACTTCAGCGGAAAACCGATATAGAAGGACATGCCATGCTCCATGTCCTCATTGTCGCTCCAGGCCGGGTCACAGGTTGCGTCCTCGACAACAAATTCGCCGTCGCGTTCCAGAACGCCCTGACAATAGAGCTTCGGGTTCAGTCGAAAATTCATGCCGACCGGGTATGGGTTTTCTGGATGATCCGATGTGATCAGAACCGCATGATCCGGCGCTTCGGTCTTCATGATCAAAGTGGCGGGCACATCGGCCAGCTGCGAAACAAGGTCGACCAAACGCTGCCAGTTCGCCATTGTTTCGGGCGGTATGTTGGGTCGATCTTGAATCATCGTAATTCGCACCAGTCCGAAAAGTTATCCAATCAGACTAGGACAGCGTTTGGCGGTAGATCAAGAAACAGACACGCTGCGGCGCAGCTAGCCCCCCCAGATCACTTTTACGTAGTTCTGGGTTTCCTTGTAGGGTGGAATTCCACCGTGCTTTTCAACTGCTTTGGGCCCTGCATTGTAAGCTGCCAGTGCAAGGCGCCAGGACTTGAACTTGCGGTATTGCCAGGAAAGATAACGCGCACCACCCTCCAGATTCTGGATCGGATCGTGCGGATTGACGCCAAGCAGCCGCGCGGTCTGGGGCATCAGTTGCGCAAGACCCAAGGCCCCTTTGTGGGATTTGGCATTCGGGTTCCACCCGCTTTCTTGTTGAACAAGTCGCAGGAAAAGTTCTTCCGGCACGTTATGTTGCCGCGCTGCTTTTCTGGCATGATCCAGATACTGGCCTCGATAGTTACCAGAGTAACGCTTGACGAATTTCCCACGCTCGGTCTTGGGTTTAAGCCGTTCAGAGCCGCGATATTGCGTAGCGGCCCGATTATCCAAAACCTTGGATTGCTTGAGGAATATCGCCTTGCGATTCTTGGTGGACAGCGTTTCTGCCTGTGTCGCGAACGACGTCAGACAAAGACCCAATACCGAGATACCACCGACCAGAAAACGCATTAATGCCAATCCTGCACCCTCAACAACCAATCAGATTATAGTTAAATCAGCCGGAAATGAAAGCTTGGTTAAGACAGTCCTAATGTTTTCCTGCTCACCGTTGCACGATCAATCATGTTTCAACCAAGTCGTAGCCCGTATAGGGTCAGCAGCAGAATACAGCGCCAGATTCGGGCGCCATCCAGTCAGAGTAAAACGAGGGAATATATGGCGGGTTCAGTCAACAAGGTCATTCTGATCGGCAATCTCGGTGCCGACCCCGAGGTGCGATCGTTCCAGAACGGTGGTAAGGTGTGCAACCTGCGCATCGCAACATCAGAGACATGGAAAGACCGCAACACTGGTGAGCGTCGGGATCGAACCCAATGGCACACAGTCGCCATCTTCTCGGAACCTCTGGTTCGCGTTGCCGAGCAGTATTTGCGTAAAGGCAGCAAAGTCTATGTCGAGGGCCAGTTAGAGACCCGCAAGTGGCAGGATCAGTCGGGACAGGATCGCTATTCGACCGAGGTTGTCCTGCGCCCTTACCGCAGCGAGCTGACTATGCTGGATGCCCGCGGTGAAGGCGGTGGCGGCGGTGGTGGCTATGGCGGTGGTCAGGCCGGGGGAGGCTATGGTGATCCCTATGCCGGCCAGTCCAGCGCCCCTGCCCCTGCATCGGGCGGCATCGATGACGACGAGATTCCGTTCTAAACCAAACGGAGAAACAACATGGCATGGTCCTTCTCACTTGGCCGATTGCTCGGCTCGGAACTGAGGGTCCATGTCACCTTCTTCCTGCTGCTCGCCTGGGTTGGTTTTGCAGCGTATTCCAGCGGCGGTTGGCCCGCTGCGCTCAACAACATCCTGTTCGTTCTGGCTTTGTTTGCTTGTGTCGTGGCGCATGAATTCGGTCACGCGCTCATGGCAAGGCGATACGGGATTCGCACCCCAGATATCACTTTGCTGCCAATCGGTGGGCTGGCACGTCTTGAGCGGATGCCGGAAAAACCGATGCAGGAGGTTTGGGTCGCCTTAGCAGGCCCGGCCGTAAACGTCGTCATCTGGGCCATCCTCGTGGTTTTAGGCGCGGGGATACAACTTGGATCGCTGGCCCAGATCGACTCGGCAGGCACAAACCTATTGAGCCGTCTGGCCTATGTGAATCTGCTGCTGGCGGCCTTCAACATGATCCCGGCATTTCCGATGGACGGCGGGCGTGTATTCCGCGCTTTGCTATGTATGAAGATGGAACGTGCCAAGGCCACGCGGATCGCCGCCCTTGGCGGTCAGATCGTAGCGGTCGGGCTTGGTTTTCTGGGGCTGACCTCTGGCAACCCGATCCTGGTTCTGATCGCCGTCTTTGTCTTCATTGCCGCGAATTCCGAAAACCAAGACGTTGCGCTACGTTCGGTTGCGCGGCGTGTGAAGGCCCGGGATGCGATGATCACCGAGTTCAAGGCGTTGTCGCCCGATGATACGTTGGCGACGGCGGCTCAAGCAGTCATTCATACGACCCAGCACGAGTTTCCGGTCTTGGCCGAGGATGGCAACCTTTTGGGTTTTGTCACCCGTGACCGACTGTTCGCAGCGTTAGCAAGCGACCATCCCCGATCCGAGCCTGCAGCGTCGATTATGGATAAGAACATACCACAAGTCGCACTCACCAGCGGATTGGACCAAGTTCTGAATGGCCTGCATAAAGGTGCACCCGCAATTGCTGTTTGTACCAAATCGGGACACATGGTTGGCTATATCACCCGCGAAAACATCGGCGAGCTGATGGTAATCCAGGGGCGCTGAATCTCAGCAGGCGGCCAGCGCATCATCAAGCACCGAGACCACTGTCTCGCGCGGCACTTCTGAAGTGACGAAGGCCTGTCCGATGCCTCGTGCCATAATGAAACGCAACTGGCCATCCATGACCTTTTTGTCCTGCGCCATCAGATCGACCAGCGTTTCTGCATCCGGCAATTCACCCGGAATATCGGCCAGATCAGTCTTCATGCCCATGGCGCGCAAATGCGCCCTGACACGGCTTGGATCTTCTTGCGGGCAAAGCCCCAAGCGAGAAGAAGTTTCAAACGCCAGCGCACAGCCGATGGCGACACCTTCACCGTGCAGCAATCGATCAGAATAATCGGTTGCAGCCTCAAGCGCGTGGCAGAAAGTATGACCCAGATTGAGCAGCGCCCGGTCGCCCTGCTCGGTCTCGTCGCGCGCGACGATATCGGCCTTCATCTGAACCGAGCGTGTGACGGCCTGCACGCGCGCAGCCATGTCGCCGGATGCTAACAGAGGCCCGTTATCTTCAAGCCACTCAAAGAACTGGGCATCGCCCAGCAGTCCATATTTCACGACTTCGCCATATCCAGCGAGAAAGTCCCGCGTCTGTAACGTACCCAGCACGTCCGTGTCGGCCAACACCAGTGACGGCTGGTGAAACGCTCCAATCAGGTTCTTGCCCTGTGGCGCATTTATCCCAGTCTTGCCGCCAACCGAGCTGTCGACCTGTGCCAGCAGCGAAGTCGGTATCTGAACAAAGCGTACCCCGCGACGGATCACTGCTGCAGCAAATCCCGCCAGATCGCCGATCACACCCCCTCCTAGCGCAACGACGATGTCGTTCCGTTCGACCTTCTCCGCCAGCAACCATTCTACCGCGCGCTCAAAATGCGGCCAGCTTTTGGTGGCCTCACCCGCTGGCAGTGCCAGAGCATTCATCTCGATCCCGGCTGAGGCCAGGCCTTCACGCAGTGCATCCAGATGCAGGCCCTCGACAGTCTCATCGGTCAGAACCGCGACACGCTTACGCTTTATCAGTGGAGCAATCCGTTCCCCAGATTGCGCCAAAAGGCCGGGGCCGATCTCTACATCATAAGAACGCTCGGCCAAATCAACATGTACGGTTTGATGCATTAAATTCGTTCCAAAATATCAGGGCGCGTCACCAATGCGGCAATCACCCGATCCACCATATCTTCGATTGCGGTTTCGCCATCTGAGTCAGCCACCAGATCGGCCTGTTCATAGATCGGCACGCGCGCCTCGTACAAACCGCGCAACGTTGCATACGGGTCTGCCGTACGCAGCAACGGGCGCGTGTCTTTATGTTTGACGCGATTCCACAACACGTTCAGATCGGCCCGCAACCACACAGATGCACCGCGGTCTGAGATCATATTTCGATTGCCTTCTGCTAGAAACGCGCCGCCTCCGGTCGACAGGATGCCTTTTTCCTCATCCAGAAGCCGCCCGATGATCTGGCTTTCCTTGCTGCGAAAGAACGCCTCGCCATCGCGGGCAAAGATCTCGGGGATGGTCATGTTGGCCGCCGATTCGATCTCGGAATCGCTATCGAGAAAGGGAACGCCGAGCCGAGCCGCCAGAGCCCGGCCCACCGCAGTCTTTCCAGCCCCCATCATTCCGACCAAAACGACGGTTTTGTGCAGTTGAAATTGCGCCGCTGTGTCGGAACGCACCGTGTTATGCTTAATTTCGCTCATTTCGTCGTGAATGACGTGATCTTAAGAAAAATGCTAGTTATAACTTGGGCAAAAGCAAAAATTGAGGCAGCGTTCACCCATGGGCCGTTTGATCAAGTTCCTGATTTACCTCATCTGCCTGTGTTTCATCGGGCTGGTTGGGTATGCCTATGTCGGGCCGTTTTTTGGTGCGGACTTTTCCGCTCCTCAAAGTGAAGTCCGCGAACCGGTCATCTTGAATGCCGACTAGAACCACTCTTCTGGCGTTTTTTCTGGCCGGAACTGCGCAGGCACAATCGACGGAGCCCTTGTCGATCATTGACTGGCTGACCGACCCCCCAGAAAATCTGCCGGGCACAGTGCTGATGGAACCGCCTGTGACCCAGACAGGGTTGCAGCCGGATATTCAGGTCACCCCGCTTGAGGCGCTGTCGCCACCGCTGGGTATGGTGGCCTCTTCCGTCACGGGTCTGCCGGTCAACTTGTGGCAGAACAGCGATGCAGATCGCTTGGCGGAACTGATCGCGCAGGTGCGGGTCAAGTCCAACCCCGCTATGCAACGGCTGCTGTTCACCCTGCTCCTTTCCGAGGCACGTCCCCCGAGCGGAGGACAGGCAGAAGACAAATTGCTGATGGCGCGACTGGACCGCCTTATGCAATTGGGCGCATCCGATCCGGTACAATCTCTGGTTCAGCTGGCCGGTCCGACCGATACGCAAGCTCGTTTCAAACGCTGGTTCGATGCGACGTTGCTGACGGGTGACGAAGACCGGAGTTGTACGGCGCTGATCGCGCAGCCGAATTTGTCTCGGGATTACGCAGCGCAAATATTCTGCAAGGCCCGTCGTGGAGATTGGGCGTCAGCTGCGCTGACACTCGAAGCCGCTCATGCGCTGCAGGTGCTGCCCGAAGACCAGCTTGCGTTGCTCGATCGCTTTCTCAGCCCGGAATTGTTCGAAGGGGCTGAGTATCTTCCTCAGCCCGACGACCCGAATCCGCTTACGTTCCGTCTGTTCGAAGCCATTGGTGAACGTTTGCCCACGGCTTCGCTGCCACGGGCGTTCGCCAATGCCGATCTGCGCGATGTGGCGGGCTGGAAAGCCCAGGTCGAAGCTGCTGAACGATTGACGCGGATTGGGGCGCTGACACCCAATCAGTTGCTTGGCCTGTATACCGAACGTTCGCCGGCTGCTTCGGGCGCCGTGTGGGATCGCGTGGCTGCCATCCAACGGTTCGAAACCGCATTGGAAACCGGAAATCCCGAGGCAGTTTCCAAAACTCTTGTTGAGGTCTGGGCTCAGATGAAAACCGTCGGGCTTGAGGTTCCGTTTGCCGAACTTTTTGCCCCGCGTCTGGCAGCAATGAAACTATCTGGTTCGGTCGCCGAGAATCTGCGGTGGCGTATTCTGCTGTTGTCCGAGCTTTATGAAGACGCGGCACAAGATGTGCCTGAAGGTTCCGATGCGAATATGTTTCTGGCCGCCCTGGCACAGGGTGATCCGCAACGTGCGCCGTCGCCAACCCCTCTGGCGGATGCCATTTCGCAGGGCTTTGCCTGGTCCGCGCCCATCCCTTCGGATATCGACGGGCTGCTGAGTAACGATCAATTGGGCGAAGCCATTCTGGAAACGATGCAATTGTTCGCCCATGGCGCGCGCGGCAATCTGGTCGACCTGACCGCTGCAATCGCTGCGTTCCGCCGCGTGGGTCTTGAAGACACCGCACGTCGGGCCGCGTTGCAGTTGATGATATTGAACGGGGCTTGAGCATGACCGCGCCCGCGTCTCAGGAGCTGTGGATTTCCACCTTCCTCGAAGCGCAAGCTGCCGAGCTTGGCGCTGCCACCAACACCCTGCTCGCCTATGGCCGGGATCTGAAAGATTTCTCTGATTGGTTGACGCGTCGGAAATCGGGCTTTTCCGAAGCGGATCGCGATCGGATCGAAGGTTACCTGATCGATTGCGATGCGCAGGGCCTGTCGCGCTCGACAAGGGCACGGCGGTTGTCGGCGATCAAACAATTGTATCGATTTGCTTTCGAAGAAGGCTGGCGCGAAAGCAACCCGGCCATCCAGATCAAGGGACCAGGGCGCCCCAAGCAATTGCCTAAGACACTGGACGTGCCCGAAGTTGACCGCCTGCTTGCAGCAGCGCGGCGCACGGGTCGTTCCGACGCAGACAAAATTCGCAACACGTGCCTGATGGAACTGCTCTATGCGACGGGGATGCGGGTGACAGAACTGGTATCGCTGCCGGTCAGTTCAGCCAGAGGTGATCCGCGCATGCTGCTGGTCCTCGGCAAAGGCGGGAAAGAGCGGATGGTTCCGCTGTCCCCCCCTGCCCGCGAGGCGTTGGCAGACTGGCTGCAAGCCCGCGATGCGGCCGAGGAAAAAGCCGTTTCCAAAGGGGGGCAAGCGTCGCGTTTCCTGTTCCCGTCGCGCGGGAAATCCGGTCACCTGACGCGGCATCGCTTCTTTCTGCTGGTCAAGGAACTGGCGATCGAAGGCGGTGTTTCGCCTGAAAAAGTCACACCTCATACGCTGCGCCATGCGTTTGCGACGCACCTGCTGGCCAATGGCGCGGATTTGCGCTCGATCCAGACGCTGTTGGGCCATGCAGATGTGGCGACAACCGAGATCTATACGCATGTTCTGGATGAGCGCCTGTCGGAACTGGTGTTGGAACACCACCCGCTGGCCAAAGACGACACCACAGATCAGGGCTAACCCCTTGATTGGTAGGGCCCGCACCCCCATAACGATTGCAGCAACACGAACAACCTAGGACCAATGGAACCCACTCCTTCTCTGCTTGATGGCGCATTCTGGATCACGACAGGATCCATTCTTCTTCTCCTTGTCCTCTCGGGCTTTTTCTCGGGCTCCGAAACTGCGCTGACCGCATCATCGCGCGGCAAGCTGAGAGCGCAGGCTGACAAAGGCTCGCGCGGGGCGAAAAAAGCGCTGGAAATCACCGATGATAACGAACGTCTGATCGGCTCGGTCCTTCTCGGCAACAACCTTGTCAACATCCTTGCCGCTTCGTTGGCAACCGCCCTGTTTACTCGCCTGTTCGGCGAAAGCGGTGTGGCGCTAGCGACGCTCGTGATGACCCTTCTGGTGCTGATCTTTGCCGAGGTGCTGCCCAAGACCTACGCGATTACCAACGCCGAAAAAGCCGCCGCCTTGGTGGCACCCGTTATCAGCGTCGTCGTAACGGTGTTCTCTCCGGTGGTGGCTGCCGTCCGACTGCTGGTGCGCGGTGTATTGCGCCTGTTCGGCGTACAGATCGACCCTGATAGCAACATCCTTGCGGTCCGTGAAGAAATCGCTGGCGCATTGCAACTGGGCCATTCCGAAGGTGTGGTCGAAAAAGAAGATCGCGACCGTATTCTGGGCGCGCTCGATCTTGGCGACCGCGCGGTGGAAGAGATCATGCTTCATCGCTCGAATATTGAGATGATCGATGCGGATGACGAACCCGAAGCGATCTTGAAACAATGTCTGGAAAGCCCGCACACCCGCCTGCCTGTGTTCCGTGAAGAACAGGAAAACATCGTGGGTGTCGTGCACGCCAAAGACCTGTTTCGCGCAATGTATGCGCAGGTAGGTGGCGCGGATGGTGATCCAGAGCGGCTTAAGAATTTCGACATCGCGAAGGTTGCCAACGATCCTTATTTCGTGCCCGAAACCACCACTCTGGACGACCAGATGCGTGAGTTTCTTCGGATGCACAGCCATTTTGCCTTGGTTGTCGACGAATACGGATCGCTGCGCGGGCTGATCACGCTGGAAGATATTCTGGAAGAGATCGTGGGCGAGATCGCAGACGAGTTCGACATCGACGAAGATGTCCCCGTTACCCGATCTGACGACGGCCAGTATCTGGTCGAAGGCGCGATGACCATCCGCGACGCAAACCGCGCGCTAGACTGGTCGCTGCCGGATGAAGAAGCCAACACGCTGGCCGGGTTGGTGATCCACGAGGCTCAGATGATCCCCATTGTGGGCCAAGTGTTCTCGTTCCACGGTTTCCGATTTGAGGTCACGGCCCGCGAAGGCAACAGGATCACCGCCCTCAAGGTTCGTCCTCTCTAAGCCCTACAGCGCGCGTATTCAGCAAACGACGCGCGGTGTCGCGAACGGAACAGTAATACGCCAGAGCCCTCGGCAGGCTCGGCCAAAAGCCGAGGGAGAAACATCGTGAAAACCACCACCCGTGTCGCAGTTATCGGAGGCGGCGTTGTCGGATGCTCGGTCCTCTATCACCTGACCAAGCTCGGTTGGTCGGATGTGATGCTGCTGGAACGGTCTGAGCTGACCAGCGGTTCGACCTGGCATGCGGCGGGCGGGTTTCACACCCTGAACGGTGACACAAACATGGCCGCCCTGCAGGGCTATACCATCCGGCTGTACAAAGAGCTGGAAGAGATCACGGGCATGTCGTGCGGCCTGCACCACGTCGGCGGCGTCACGCTGGCCGACAATCAAGACCGGTTCGACATGTTGCTTGCCGAACGCGCCAAGCACCGATTCATGGGTCTTGAGACCGAGATCGTCGGGCCTGAGGAGATCAAAAAAATTGCTCCGATCACCAACACCGATGGCATCCTTGGTGCGCTGTATGATCCGCTGGACGGGCACCTTGATCCGTCGGGTACAACACACGCATACGCCAAGGCCGCGCGTATGGGCGGGGCTACGATCGAAACACATTGCATGGTGCGCGAGACCAACCAGCGCCCGGACGGAACTTGGGACGTGGTGACCGACAAGGGTACAATTCACGCCGAACATATCGTCAATGCGGGCGGATTGTGGGCGCGCGAGGTCGGTGCGATGGCCGGGATCTATTTCCCGTTGCATCCGATGGAGCATCAATATCTGGTCACCGATAACATACCCGAGATCGAGGCCATCATCGACGCAGGTAGCGAGCACCCGCATGTGATGGACCCCGCTGGCGAAAGCTATCTGCGGCAGGAAGGGCGTGGACTGTGCATCGGCTTCTACGAACAGCCCTGCAAGCCTTGGGCGGTCGACGGCACCCCGTGGGAGTTTGGCCATGAATTGCTGCCCGATGACTTCGACAAGATCACCGATAGCATCGAATTCGCCTACAAACGCTTCCCTGTTCTCGCTGAGGCGGGTGTCAAATCCGTCATCCATGGGCCGTTTACCTTTGCCCCGGATGGCAACCCTCTGGTCGGTCCGGTGCCTGGCGTGCGGAACTACTGGTCAGCCTGCGGTGTCATGGCCGGTTTCAGCCAAGGCGGTGGTGTTGGCTTGACCCTTGCTCAATGGATGATCGAAGGCGAACCCGAACGCGATGTGTTTGCCATGGATGTGGCGCGGTTTGGCGATTGGATCAGCCCGGGCTATACGCGCCCCAAGGTGATCGAGAACTATCAGAAGCGGTTCAGCGTCGCTTATCCGAACGAGGAACTGCCTGCAGCGCGTCCCAACCGAACCACACCAATGTACGACATCTTCAGCGATCTCGGTGCCGTTTGGGGGCAGCAATACGGGCTGGAAGTACCAAACTACTTTGCCCAAGGCGATGAACCGGATTTCGAGACACCCTCGTTCCGCCGTTCCAACGCCTTTGAGGCCACCGGCCGCGAAGTTCGTGCCGTGCGTGGAGGTGTTGGGATCAACGAAGTCCACAATTTCGGAAAATACCGTATTACCGGTGCCTGTGCTCGTGCATGGCTGGATCGCATCATGGCGGGCCGCATACCCAAACCAGGCCGCGTTTCACTGACGCCAATGTTGTCGCATAAAGGTAAGCTGATCGGTGATTTCACCGTCTCCTGCTTGGGCGACGACCTGTTTCACCTGACCGCCTCCTACGGCAGTCAGGCATTTCATATGCGCTGGTTCCTGAAAAACCAGGACCATGGCGTGGGCATCGAGAACATCAGCGACCGGTTGAATGGGTTTCAGATCGCAGGCCCCAAGGCCACCGAGGTTTTGTCGGCCTGCACCCGAGAAGCAGTCAACTCGCTCAGGTTCCTCGACGTGCGCGAGATGACAATTGGCATGACGGACTGCATCGTTCAGCGTGTCAGCTATACCGGCGATCTGGGTTATGAGATTTATTGCGACCCAATGGCCCAACGGCAACTCTGGTGGAGTTTGTGGCAAGCGGGTCAAGCCCATGACATGACCCCATTTGGCATGCGCGCAATGATGAGTCTGCGTCTGGACAAGTTCTTTGGCTCGTGGATGCGAGAATTTTCACCCGACTATACAGCGGCAGAAACCGGGTTGGATCGGTTTATCTCATTCTCCAAGAGCAGCGATTTCATAGGCCGAGCAGCGGCCGAGGCCGAGCGCGCATCTGGCGCTGATCGCCGCTTGGTGGCTTTTGAGGTCGACGCGGCAGATGCAGATGTAAACGCGTACGAACCGATCTGGTTAGATGGCGTTGTTGTCGGCTTCTGTACATCTGGTGGGTATTCGCACTTTGCGGGCAAGTCGATTGCCATGGGGTTCCTCCCGACTGAACAGGCCACCGAGGGACGTGCGGTTGAAATTGAAATTCTAGGTCAGATGCACAAAGCGCGTGTCATCACGACCCCACTTTTCGATCCCGATGGCGCAAGAATGCGGGGATGACTTATTAATCCACCGACGGCATGCTTGCGAAATGACCCAGATTCCCATCATCCTGCTCGCTGCCGGGCAATCCAGCCGCATGGGTGGTGCTGATAAGTTAATGCAACCGATTGAAGGCGTGCCGCTTCTGCGCCGAGTGGCTCAGCGGGCGCTTGCCGCAGGTCACGTTATCATCGCCCTGCCTCCGGCCCCACATCCCCGATATACGGTGCTGGACGGCCTCGATGTTCAACTGGTCGAAATCCCAAATGCGCAAGAAGGCATGAATGCCAGTTTGAGAGGCGCAATAGCCTCCGTTCCAGCAAATGCACCTGCGGTCATGATCCTGTTATCGGACCTTCCGGACCTCACAACCCAAGACCTGAACAGCGTTCTCCGATCGGTCAAAACCCACCCTGACAATCTGATATGGCGTGGGGCTACTGAGGAAGGCGCTCCCGGCCATCCTGTCGTCTTTGATCGTTCTCTATTTTCAGAGCTTTCGGAACTGAACGGTGACAGCGGCGCGCAGATTGTCGTGCAACGCTACAAGGGCAAGGTTCATCTGCATCGCCTGCCCGCCCAGAATGCGCTGCTTGATTTGGATACACCCGCCGATTGGACCCGTTGGAATGCGGGCCGACCGCAAAAGCAGCCCCTCAAATAAACGCGACCCGGTCAATAATGACCGGGTCGCATGCCCAAAAACAGGACTACCACTTTCACCAATCTCTAAAGCGCGGTCAGATCGCCAATCAGGCTTCCCGACGTTGTGCTGCTGAACCTAAACAAGACCCCCTCGTTAACATGCCGCTCAGCGCTATGGAGACTGAGATGCGCCTTTGACACCCCCTAGTGCCTAAGGCCCCCCTCACTTGGGCAACTCCAATGTCGCTGATCCGATGCGTTCAAACAATGTAAAATTGGATGAAATGGTAAATTTCAGCGCAGGCGCACTGGCTTTTGAGCAACAATGCAACACTCTGGATTCTACCAATGGTTGCATCGACTTATACTTTTTCCAGAAGTTTCCGTCAGTTGCGCACTTAGAATACGGCTAACTTACCTATTTCAAAGGCATCGACGGGCGTGTTCGAAATTTGAACACTCCATCTCACGCAACTTTTAGGAGAAGTATTTTTGAGACCGCAAAAGCGTCGTTTCTTTGTTAACAAAAATGAATCAATTCAATGCTTTTTCGAAATTATTGACTTTATCGGCAACAATCCACCGATTCGCCACATGGCACCCAAGCTGATTCTTGCTACCCGAGCACGTTGAACGGAGTCACTAAAGCGGCGAAACGTGGCGAAATTAAGGTTTCTTAATATTTCTCTCAGGATATCCCAAGGTTGCCAGTGCATCTCCTGTCTCAATGCGCGGGATCAACCGCCGAAATAGACAGGAGTCAAAATGAGCATCCGTAAATCCTCACTGCTTATTCCACGCACATCCAGCTGGATGGGAGCTACCGCACTGGGCGCGGCCATGATGGCCACCACCGCCCTGCCCGCAATGGCAGACGAGGCTCTGGCCGATCTGGTCGAAACCGTCTCGCCTTCGGTGGTCACGATCACCGCCAAGCAAGATGCCAAACCACGCCCCACACAAGGTCAAGAGTTCGACCTCGAAAACCATCCCTTTGGCGAGTTCTTTAAGCGGTTCGGCGGTCCTGAAGGATTTGACATGCCGCAGCGAGGCCCCAGCCAGGGTTTGGGATCAGGCTTTGTGCTGGATATGGCAGGATACATCGTCACCAACCACCACGTTGTCGATAACGCTAGCGAAGTGACCGTACGTCTGAGCGATAACCGCACATTCGAAGCTGAAATCGTTGGTACAGATCCGCTTACTGACATCGCCGTGCTTAAAATTGACGCAGGAGAAGACCTGCAAGCCGTTCAAATGGGTGACAGCGATGTCATTCGCGTGGGCGAAGACGTCGTCGCCATCGGCAACCCGTTTGGCCTGAATGCAACTGTTACGACCGGTATTGTTTCCGCGAAGGGGCGCAATATTTCGGAAGGTCCCTACGCCGAATTCATCCAGACCGACGCTGCTATCAACAAAGGCAACTCGGGTGGTCCGCTATTCAACATGGATGGTGAGGTGATCGGTGTGAACTCGGCGATCTATTCGCCCAGCGGCGGCTCAGTCGGACTCGGCTTTGCGGTGACTTCGAATATTGTAGATCACATCACGGCTGATCTGCGCGATGACGGCGAGGTCAGCCGCGGTTGGTTGGGAGTGTCAATCCAGAATGTCAGCCCCGAACTGGCTGCTGCGATGGGTATCGATACGGCAACAGGTGCACTGGTATCGGATGTTGTACCTGACAGCCCGGCCGATGGCGTACTGCAGCAAGGTGACGTGATCCTGACCTTCAATGACGAAGCCGTTGATTCCAGTAACGATCTTCCGATCCTGGTTGGCACGACCAAGGTAGGCACTGATAGCACGCTGACTGTTCTTCGAAATGGCAAAGAAGAACAGATCGAACTGACAATCGGTCAGCATCAGTCAGCCTCGGCGGCTACCGATAGCGTGGTTGAAGACAAGTTCGAAGGTACGTCGCTGGGCGTAACCGTGGCACCGCTGACCGAAACCGCCCGCGCCGAGATTGGCGTGGCCGAGAACGTCGATGGTGTTGTTGTCACCGATCTGGAGCCCGAAAGCCCTGCGGCCAAGGCCGGATTGCAGCGTGGTGATGTGATCGTTCGACTGGGCAATCTGGATACAGTTACGCCAGACGCTTTGAAAGAAGCGCTGGAGAACGAAAAGACGGATCCAGCTCTGGTTTTGATCAATCGCGGTGGCAACCAGATCTTCGTCGCGGTCGAAATCGCCTAACCCTACACCTAAGCGCGCCACATGATGGGGAAATCTGGAGCGCTTATTCTGGCAGGCACGGATTGTCCACGTGCCGCCGGAACAGCCGGGTGCACCATTGCACCCGGCATGTTTTTTTCAAAGAGTATGTGTGTTTAAATCCCATTGGGAAGGAGCCCTGACCATGAGCAGACGCTTGTTGATCGTTGAAGATGACCAAGACACACGGGACTTCATTGCCAAGGGATTTGGTGAAGAAGGCTATGTTGTCGAAGTCGCATCAGATGGCCGCGAAGGCCTGTACCACGCAACTGACGGCGGATTTGATGCGGTCGTACTGGACCGAATGCTTCCCGGGCTGGACGGGTTATCACTGATTAAGTCAATGCGTGCGGCTGGGTTGAAAACACCTGTTCTGATGTTAACCGCCATGAGTGCAGTGGACGAGCGAGTCAAAGGCCTCCGCGCGGGCGCAGACGATTATCTGGTCAAACCATTTTCATTCCAGGAACTTCATGCCCGGATCGAAGCCCTGTTGCGTCGACCGCAAGAAGCCGAAGAAACGCCGACCCTTGCCTGCCGCGATCTCGAAATGGATCTGTTGACCCGCAAGGTCACACGCAACGGTCGTGAAATCACCCTGACCCCGCGCGAATTTCAAATTCTGGAGTTCTTTCTGCGCCGAAAAAACCGCGTCGTCTCGCGCACGATGTTGCTTGAAGGTGTGTGGGATTACCACTTTGACCCGAACACCAACGTGGTCGACGTCCATATTTCGAAACTGCGCCGCCAGCTTGATGAAGACGGAGCCGACCCGGTGATTGAAACAGTCCGAGGCGCCGGATACATGGTTTCGGATGGATAACCTGCGCCTGTCGCTGAAAAACTCTCGTACTCGGTTGGTTCTGGCCAGCATGGTGCTTAGCACTTTGCTGACGGCGACCGTTCTGACGATGGTGTATTTTACGGCCAATCGCACGATTTCAGGCGAGACGCGTTCGGTCGTTCAGGCCGAGCTTACGGGCCTGGCAGATGAATATGAACGGCGTGGCATGATCGGGTTGATCTCGGCCATCGACCGCCGCTTGCCGACAGCGGCTGAGCGGGATGCCTTGTACTTGCTGACAGGTCGGCAAGGCACGAAACTGGCGGGCAACCTGACGCATTGGCCGGAAGGGATAACTCCGGGTAGCGGCTGGGTCGACCTTCAGCTTCGCAAAGAAGATACGGATCAATATGTCCCGATCTCTGCCGCTTCGGTCCGGCTGCCGGGTGGCGAAAGGCTGCTTGTCGGGCGTGATTCATTGGCCAGACAGCAATTCGACCGGGTTCTGTTCCGGTCTGTTGCACTGGCACTTGCCACTGCATTGGCGCTGAGTTTGTTGACCGGCTGGCTGCTGACCCGGCTGGTGTTTTCACGACTGAAAGACATCGCCAATACAGCCGACAATATCGTTTCCGGCGATTTAGCTCTGCGCATGCCTCTACGTGGCACGGGCGATGAATTCGATCAGGTCGCAGGCACACTGAACAACATGCTGGATCGTATTGAAGAACTGATCAGCAACCTGCGCACAACCTCCAATTCGATTGCTCATGACCTGCGCTCTCCCTTGTCGCGGCTGCGGCAAAGGGTCGAATCCCTGGCTGAGCCCGGCAAAAGCGATCAAGATCGCGAGATCGACATGGCGCGCGCGACCGGAGAGATTGACCACTTGCTGCGCGTTCTCAGCCAACTGACCGAGATTTCGCGCGCCGAGGCCGGTCTGGGCCGCGAACAATTTGAACCGGTAAAGCTTTTGCAACTGGTCGGTGATGTGGTTGAGTTATACGAACCTGTCGCGTCTGATCAGAACATCCGACTCGAGGTCGTTGGAAACGCGAAACCCATCCAAGGCCACCGCCCTTTGCTGTCTCAAGCGCTGTCGAACCTTCTTGAAAACGCCATGCGCTACGCCCCGCCCGGCACAGCGATCACCATCGAAATTCAAGACGACGGCGACTATGCTTTACTCAGCGTTCGCGACCGGGGCCCTGGCGTACCAGAAAGCGATCTGCCTCGATTGCAGATGCCGTTTGTCACGCTTGATCCTGCAAGGACCGGGCGCAATGCCGGTCTTGGACTGGCGCTTGTGGCGGCAATTTCGCATATGCACGGCGGCACATTTCTTGCGCGTAACCGGAAGCCAGGGCTTGAGACAACTCTGAAGTTGTCACGCAATTCGTAATTACATGAAGAACATCTACTAGATTATTGAACAGATTATATAAGTGCAGACAACGACGCGTATCCGTGAAAACGAATGCGACCACCCTGCACCCGTTTTCCTTGAATCTGGTAATCGGGAAATCGCTTCAGCAATCGATCCAGTGCAACACGACCTTCAAGGCGCGCCAAAGTCAGGCCAACGCAGACATGCGGCCCGCCCGCGAAGGCCAGGTGCCTGTTCGGCTTGCGTGTGATGTCAAATCGGGTCGGGTCGGCGAACACCTCGGGATCACGGTTCGCTGCCCCGATACAGAGATGCAGGTTCGTTCCTTTGGCGATCTGATGTCCTCGGATTTCAACGTCCTCCGTGGTTTCCCGGTTGCCAAATTGGTTGGGTGACCGAAAGCGCAAGACCTCTTCAACCGCCGGGGCAATCAATTCGCTATTTTCCAGTAGTCTTTGGCGTTGTTCTGGATAGTCATGAAGCAGCGCCAGCCCATTGCCGATCAGATTGGTGGTCGTTTCGTGACCCGCATTCAGGATAAAGATACAGTTTTGCAGAAGCTCAATCTCGCTCAGCATCTCGTCCGCGCCTTCGCCTCGGATCAGACGTGTCAGAACATCTGTTTCCGGATCTCCCGGATTTGCGCGACGACGGGCAACAAGATCCTGAAGATAGGTTTTGAATTCGCGAACAGCAGTGTGGCCCTTTTCCAGCTGAGCTTCTGTCAAAGCGGGTTCCAAAGCACCAAGGATGGCCAACGACCAATCGCGCAGAGGCGCGCGTTCGTTCATCGGTACATCCAGCAGATTGCCGATGATTTGGATTGGAATGGTCGAGGCAAAATCCGCAATCAGATCAACCCGTCCCCTGCCCGCCATATCATCCAGCAGCGTATCAACGGTTTCGATCAGACCCGGCTCCATCCGCGCGATTGCCCGGGGCGTCAGGGCTGAGGTCATGATCTTGCGCACCCGCGTGTGCAGCGGTGGATCGGAGAACACCAGTGAAGTTGTATGATGTTCGAATAACGGCGAGCCAACACCGAATTTAGGGCCGAACGCAGCCTCCTTATCCGAGGAATAAAGCGTCGTGTTGCGATAAATGGCATCCAGATCCGCATGGCGCGACAACAACATGGAACCGTCCGGCTGCCGCAATACAGGCGCATGCTTAAGCAGTGCATCATAAAAGGGGAACGGGTCGTCGACAAACCCCTCGTGCGGGTTCATCAGGTCCAAATTTTGCGCGACATTCTCTAGGCTTAGATCGTTCATGCTTGACCCCTCCAACGCTTGGGTAGCGGAAAGGGAAGCTGCAAACAACCTTGAGCGGGTGACAGGCCGTATCGGGCGGGATAAGACAAGGCATGTCTGATCCGATATCCTCCATCCGCAATCTTGGCCCGGCATTCGAGCAAGCCTGCGCGCGTGCGGGCATTATGACAGCTCAGGAATTGCGAGCGTTGGGAGCAGACGAGGCTTATACGCGCCTGCTACAGGCCGGAACGCGCCCTCATTTCATCGGTTATTATGTGCTGGTCATGGGCTTGCAAGGCCGTCCCTGGAATGACTGCAAGGGCGAGGAAAAGAAGGCCTTGCGCGAACGGTTCGATGCGATCAAAGCCGGAGTCAGCATAACGCCAAAGCATCAGATGATTGCCGATCTTGATGCTTTGGGCGTGCGAATATCAGCCAAGGATTTGTCGGCAGACTAGGCTTCGAGAGCCTCGATCATGTCGACCCGCATAGCGTGGCGACCACCTTCGAATTCGGATGTCAGGAAAGCAGCCGTGATTTCCAGTGCTTGCTTTTCATCGAGAATCCGCGCCCCCAGCGAGAGCATGTTTGCGTCATTGTGCTGACGGATCATCTGGGCCGAAAAGACATCACTGCAAACGCCACATCTGACGCCGTTGATTTTGTTCGCCGCCATCATGATACCCTGACCGGTGCCACACAAGATGATACCAAAGCGACAATCACCCGAAGCCACAAGGCGCGCTGCGGCAGCTCCGTGTTCGGGATAATGAGTGCTTTCCGATGTGGTCGGGCCGATATCTACGGCCTCCCAACCTTGGGCTTCAACGTAAGCAGAGATAGCCTGCCTGAGGTCGATTGCAGCGTGATCACTGGAAAGAACAATGCGTTTGTTTGTGCTCATGACGGCATTTCGCTCCTGTCGACTAAAGCAATGCGGACAAACACTCTTGAGCCCTGCCCTCATAAGAAAGGCCGCACCCGATATGGGGTACGGCCTAAAGCTGTGATCTGACGGCCGATTAGCCGACCAGTTCGATGCCCGAGAAGAAGTAGGCGATCTCAACCGCGGCAGTTTCCGGTGCGTCCGAACCGTGGACCGAGTTTTCACCGACCGATTCAGCGAACTCGGCGCGGATGGTGCCAGGTGCTGCGTCTGCAGGGTTGGTTGCGCCCATGACTTCGCGGTTCTTTGCAATGGCGCCTTCGCCTTCGAGAACCTGAACAACAACGGGGGCCGACGACATGAATTCGCACAGTTCGTCATAGAACGGACGCTCGGCGTGCACGTCATAGAACTTGCCAGCTTGAGCTTTGGTCATGTGAATGCGCTTTTGCGCGACGATGCGTAGGCCAGCTTCTTCGAACTTGGCATTGATCTTGCCAGTCAGGTTGCGGCGGGTTGCATCGGGTTTGATGATCGAGAATGTGCGTTCCAGTGCCATGTCGGCCTCTCCTTGACTTTAGGGCGCGACACCCGCGCCGAAATCCATCGCGCGCCGCCTAACATGGTATTTGTCTCATGAAAAGCGTTATGATCGTTTATCGCTCAGATCGCCTCGGGCAGTGGGTCGGTACGATCCAACCGACGGACATAGAGCACTGCTAAAAGACCTGCAAAGCTGCTGGCGCACATCATGCTCAGCACCAGATAAGGCCCGTTTTCGGGGCTTACGAACGTCCCGGTCATCATGGTCAAGACAGCCCCCAGTGCCACGATCAAGGCACCTGATAATCCAGCCGCGCTGCCGGCCAATTTCGGGCGCACCGACATCACCCCGGCCGAGGCATTTGCGTTGGTCAGACCATTTCCGAAACCAACGCAGATAGCTGATCCAAAAAACACCCAGACCGAGCCCATGTTGCCGACGAACAGCAGCAATCCACTGAGCGGTCCGACAGATGCCACGATCCGACCGCATAGGATCATTGTCGTCAGCTGAGTACGCGTGGCGATACGCCCCGTCACGAAGTTGCCGACCATGAATCCGCCCGTGATGATCCCGATGCCCAGACCCAGCATTGCTGGGCTCAGGTCGAACCAGGCTGCGGCGACCAATGGCGCGCCGGTGATAAAACTAAAAAAACCACCGATGGAGAACGCGGCGCATAATGCGTAACCCCAGAACCTACGCGCGCGGAACAAATGCGGGTATTCGCGCATCTGCGCCGCGAAAGTCGACGAGCGATTGGTGTTGGTTTCACCCATATCGACCCACAACAACAACAGCACCCCTGCCCCAAGCAGCGAATACAGCACGAACCCGGCCCGCCAACCAAAAAGCATATCCAGTGCGCCGCCTAGCATTGGCCCAAGCATTGGTGCCAGTGCCATGGCCATCGCGACATAGCCGAGCTTGCTCGCGGCCTCGTTTGGTGGGTATCGGTCGCGGATCGACGCGCTCGACAGAACCGGCCCGGCCACCACTGCGGCCTGAATCATCCGAAACGCAAGGAAGGCCCAGATCGACTCGGCTGAAACGCATCCAATTGATGCGACAACGAAAATACCCATCGCGATCAGCAGGACCGGCCGACGCCCGTAACGATCCGACAGCGGCCCGACGATCAATTGCAAGACCGCCGAGACACATAGATACCCGGCCACAGACACGTTAATCAGGCCATAATCCACGCCGAAATCTTCGCTCATATTTGCCAGCGACGGCAGGAACATGTTCAGTGTCAGAACCGAGAGCGCCGTTGCAAAGATCAGCGTTATCAGGTTCGGAGGAGTTTGAGCCGCACGCATATCGAAACCGTTTGGAAGACGAACCGGAACAGCGCTAACACATTGCTTCTGGCTTGAACATGGTGACCTCTGGCGGCGTCTTGGATGCTCTGATAAGAGCGCCTCATGCTACGGATCGAGAACATCACATACGCCGTCGAAGGCCGTCCCCTATTCGACGGGGCCAGTGCGACCATTCCGGATGGCCACAAGGTCGGCCTTGTCGGGCGCAATGGTACCGGAAAGACGACGCTCTTCCGGTTGATCCGTGGTGAGCTGTCGCTGGAATCGGGCAATATCTCATTGCCGAAACGCGCTCGGATCGGCGGCGTGGCGCAGGAGGTGCCGTCGTCGGATGTCTCGCTGATAAACACCGTTCTGGCCGCGGATGTCGAACGCAGTTCATTGATGGCCGAAGCTGTCAGCGCCACCGATCCGGATCGGATTGCCGAGATTCAAACGCGTTTGGCTGATATCGACGCATGGTCGGCTGAAGCTCGGGCAGCCTCGATCCTCAAAGGATTGGGCTTTGACGATGAGGATCAGCTGAAACCCTGTTCTGATTTCTCGGGCGGCTGGCGGATGCGCGTGGCGCTGGCAGCAGTGCTGTTTTCTCAGCCTGATCTGCTTCTGCTGGACGAACCGACCAACTATCTGGACCTTGAAGGCGCGTTGTGGCTGGAAAGCTATCTGGCCAAATACCCTCACACCGTTATCATCATCAGCCACGACCGGGGGTTGTTGAACCGCGCCGTCGGATCAATTCTGCATCTCGAAGATCGCAAACTGACTTATTACGCGGTTCCCTACGACAAGTTTGCCGAACGTCGCGCTGAACGTCTGGCACAAGCAGAGTCGGAAAACGCCAAGGCCAAGGCCCGCATCGCACATCTGCAAAGTTTCGTGGATCGTTTCCGCTATAAGGCGTCAAAGGCCGTACAGGCCCAGTCTCGTTTGAAGATGATCGAGCGCATCCAACTGGTTTCAACTCCACAAGAGGCGGCTTTGCGCGCCTTTTCATTCCCCGAGCCAGAAGAGCTGTCGCCACCGATCATTCAGCTTGAAGGAGGCGTGACCGGTTATGGTGAGACCGAGGTTTTGCGACGACTGAACCTGCGCATTGATCAGGATGATCGCATCGCTCTGCTGGGCAAGAATGGTCAGGGCAAGTCAACCCTTTCAAAACTGCTATCTGACCGCCTACCCCTGATGGCGGGTAAAATGACCCGAAGCTCCAAGCTGCGCATCGGCTATTTCGCGCAGCATCAAGTAGATGAGCTGCATGTTGACGAAACACCATTGGATCACCTGCGCCGCCTACGCCCAAATGAAGCACCCGGCAAGTGGCGCTCGCGTCTGGCGGGGTTCGGATTGAACGCGGATCAGGCAGAAACGCTGGTCGGTCGCCTGTCGGGCGGACAAAAGGCGCGCTTGTCGCTACTGATCGCCACCATCGACGCGCCGCATATGCTGATCCTCGACGAACCGACGAACCATCTGGACATCGAAAGCCGCGAAGCGTTGGTCGAAGCGCTGACTGCCTATTCCGGCGCGGTCATCTTGGTCAGCCACGACATGCATCTACTGTCGCTTGTCGCTGATCGGCTATGGCTGGTCTCGGATGGCACCGTGAAGCCATTCGATGGCGATCTTGAGGCCTATCGCGCTCTTTTGCTGGCCCGCGAGAAACCGGTCAAAGATAAACTACAGGCGCCCAAACCCAAACGTGCGTCACGCGAGACCGTATTGGCCCTGCGTGCGGATCTGCGCAAATGCGAAGACCGGGTCGAGAAACTGACCGATATGCACGACAAGCTTTCTGCCAAGCTGGCGGATCCGGCGCTTTATGAAGATGACCGGATCAACGATCTGGAAACCTGGAACCGCAAATTCGCCGAGGTGGTCGAAGCCATGCAAAAGGCTGAAGCCCTATGGGTCGCCGCCGCAGAACGGTTGGAACAGGCAGAGAGCGCAGCATGATCGACATGGCCTTTTTCATAACGGCTTTCACCACGATGTTTGTGGTGATCGACCCTTTCGGAACCACGCCAATTTTCGTTGCCTTGACGCAGGACATGGACGCGGCCACACGCCGTAAGATTGCCATTCGCAGCTGCCTGACCGCGGTTTTCATCCTGATCGCCTTTGCCGCTTTTGGTGAAGCGGTTCTTGGATTCGTCGGCATCTCGATGGAAGCCTTCCGCGTTGCAGGTGGCGCGCTTTTGTTTCTGACTGCGCTGGACATGCTGTTCGACCGCCGTACCAAACGCCGCGAGGACCGCGCCGAGGAAGAAGATCATTCTGACCCTTCGGTGTTCCCCCTGGCCATACCCCTGATCGCGGGCCCTGGATCGATCGCAACAATCATTCTTTTGGCCGGACAAAACCCGGGCGTCCCTGGGATCGCAGCGGCCTGCGCTGTTATGCTTGCCGTCATGTTGGTTGTATTTGTGTTCTTTCTGGCCGGAGGCATGATCGCCCGTATTCTTGGTAAGACCGGGCTAAACGTGCTGACACGGCTGCTGGGTATGCTGCTGGCTGCACTGTCGGTTCAGTTCATTCTTGATGGCCTCAAAGCCTTTGGTTTCGCCTCGTGAAACACCATATTGGTATGAGAAAACTGATTTCGGGTGATTGAATGGACGGCTACGATATTGGGCGATTGACCTATCTGGTTTTGCTGGGTGCTGCCCTGTTGATGTGGTTTATCACTCAGAACCGTCAGTCGTTGGGAAAAACCATGCAGCAGGTCGCGGCATGGGTGTTTATCTTTATCGGTGTCATTGCCGTTGTCGGATTGTGGGATGACATCCGTTCAACCGTCAGCCCGACCCCGCAACTGACCGTAACTGATCAGCGGATTGAAGTGCCCCGCTCTTATGATGGACACTACTATTTACCAATGCTGGTGAATGGCACAGCGGTGACCTTTCTGGTCGATACCGGGGCCAGCAATATCGTCATCAGCCCGAAAGATGCCGAACGAATTGGAATCGATACGGATCAATTGAACTATCTCGGCCGCGCCTCGACGGCCAATGGAATTGTGCGTACAGCGCCGGTTCGGCTGGACAGCCTGTCTTTGGGCCCCATCACCGATCGCGATATCCTGGCCTCGGTCAATGAAGGCGATCTGGGTCAATCCTTGCTAGGGATGGCGTATCTGCACCGCTTTTCGAACATCCAGTTCGCAGATGGGCGTCTAATCCTGTCGCGTTGACCGCATTCCCCAATTGAGAACAAAATGAGAACATGCTAATTTGATCAGCATGTCCACCAATCTTCTTGGCCGCAAGCCCGCGCGCACCCCACCCGGGGTGGCCCTGCACCCACAGATCAGTCTGCAACTGGCCCGTGTACACGAAGCCTGCGGCCCTGCCCGGCGTAGCTTTGCTCTGTGGGTGGCGGGGCAGACTCAAGGGCCAGTGATGTGGATTGCCCCGGCTTGGGAGGTGGCGCAGCTGCATCCCGAGGGCATGCTGCCTTTTGCCGATCCGTCCCGGTTTCTGCTGATCCACCCTGACAAACCTGAAGACCTGTTGTGGTGCATGGAAGAAGCCTTGCGCAGCGGTGCCGCCCCGTTGGTCATTGGCGATTTGCCCGGCCCGCCGGGTCTGACCCCGGTCCGGCGAATGCATCTGGCTGCCGAACAGGGCGGCATATCGGGACAGGCTCCGCTGGGGCTATTGCTGACGCCTGACGATGGTGGCGCACAGGGGATTGAGACGCGCTGGCATATGGTGCCCACCTATCGGCACGAGGCCTGCAGTTGGTGTCTGACCCGCCGCCGCGCCCGCGCCCTGCCCCCGGCCAGTTGGCACGTGACGCGGGCTGCTCCTCATTCCGGACTGCAGTTAAAGCAGATCAAATCCGAAGACGCTCCGATGATCACATAACTTGTGACTGGCCAAAACCGGACTTGCCCCCTAGCGTGCCGGCATGACACACCCGATCCATGACAGCCGATATTCCTGGCTTCGCCTGCTGATCACCCTGGCCATCGCAACCGTGGTCAATGTGGGCATGTGGGCTGTGATCGTCGTCATGCCCGCCATCGAGGCCGAGTTTGGCGCAGACCGAGCCGCGGCGTCGATGCCCTATACGCTCGCCATGATCGGCTTTGCCTTCGGCAACATGTGGCTAGGCAAGCTGGTGGACCGACTGGGCGTGACAATGGCGTTGATCGGCGCTGCTGTGCTGAGTGCGGTAAGCTATCTGCTGGCAACCCTTGCGCCGAATATCGCGCTGCTGTCGGTTGCGCATCTTCTGCTGGGGCTCGGCACGTCAATCGGATTTGGACCACTGATCGCCGATATCTCGCATTGGTTCATGCGCAGGCGAGGGATTGCTGTGGCACTGGTGGCCAGTGGCAACTACCTGTCGGGCGCGATCTGGCCCACGCTGCTATCGGGCATTCTGCAGCGCGAAGGGTGGCAGCAGGTTTATCTAAGCCTCGCCGTCATCACCCTGGTCGCCGTCATTCCTCTGTCCCTGCTTTTGCGCAGACAGATTCCCGTCGAGGCGCACGGCACGGCAGCAGCGGCAGCACAGGTCAAAGCACAAAGCGTCGGCTTTTCGCCCCGCGCCCTGCAGTACATCCTCGGGCTGGCTGGTATCGGCTGCTGCGTGGCCATGTCGATGCCCCAGGTCCATATTGTCTCCTATTGTGTGGGCTTGGGCTATGGCCCGGCCGTTGGGGCCGAGATGCTGTCTCTGATGCTGTTGGGCGGCGTGGTTAGCCGCATCATCTCGGGGCTTGTCGCGGACCGGTTGGGAGGGCTTTCAACACTGCTGATTGGCTCGGTCCTGCAATGTATCGCTCTGTTCCTGTTTCTCCCTTATGATGGGATGGTTTCGCTTTATGTCGTCAGCATGCTATTCGGGCTGGCCCAGGGTGGTATCGTCCCCAGCTACGCGCTGATTGTACGTGAATATATGCCCCCGCAAGAGGCCGGTGCGCGCGTGGGTTTTGTCATGATGATGACTATCCTCGGCATGGCTCTGGGTGGTTGGATGTCGGGCTGGATCTATGACGTGACTGGCAGTTATCAGCTTGCTTTCATCAATGGCATCCTTTGGAACGGGCTGAACATCGCAATCGTGCTGATGCTCATGAAACGCTCGCGCCCGCGCGGTCGCACGGCGATGGCATGAGGAACCTTACCCGACGCAGCCTGATTGCAAGCCTTTGCGCGTTACCAATGGCACGGGCAGCGATGGCCGCCCTCACCCCATATGCGCTGGCAGCATCGCGCAGTTCCGTTGGCTTCACCTATGATTTGTCCGGCGCGCTTCAGACGGGCACGATGCCAGTACAGTCGGCCCAAATTCTGATTGATACCAATCGCTTGCAAAACAGCCGGGTCGATGTCGTGCTGGACGTGGCCCGGGCGCGGACGAACCTACCATTTGCCCGAGGTCCGATGTTGGGAAAAAGTGTGTTGAACGCTGCCCAATACCCCACCATCCGTTTCATCACGACCAAGATTCAGTTGGGACCCACTGGCCGTATCTCTGAAGGTGCAACCGTGACCGGCGATCTCACACTGCGCGGTATCACGCGTCCGGTGACTTTGAGCGCCAACCTGTATCGAAGACCGGGAAGCGCGGTGGATGATTTGGACACCCTGTCCATCCGGCTAGAGGGGGCGATCAATCGAAATGAGTTTGGCGCGTCTGGATATCCTGATCTTGTACAACCCACGATCGGCCTGGACATCCACGCCGAAATCATCCGGCAGGATTAACCACAAAAAGGCAAAAAACGACGTCAGGGCGTCGATTAGGCGCGCGCATTTCGTGGCGACAAGGTCAAGTTGCACCTATCATGCGTACGATCATTTCATTTGCCGCCCTCTTTCTTTCGGTCATTCTGCTGCAGCTCTCAACGGGTGGTGTTGGTCCGTTGGATGCAATCTCGGGGCTGACGCTTGATTTTTCGACCGAACAGATCGGTCTGCTGGGGTCATCGCACTTTATTGGGTTCTTTGTTGGTTGCTGGTGGGCTCCGCGGCTTATGGGCAGTGTCGGGCACTCGCGCGCATTTGCGGTCTGCACCGCTTTGGGCGCGATGGGGTTGCTGGGGCATACGCTGACTGAAAACCCTTATGTCTGGGCCGCGCTGCGTATCGCGTCGGGCACCTGTGTGGCCGGGTGTTACACCGTGATCGAGGCTTGGCTTAACGCCAAGGTCACCAACGAAACCCGTGGGCGCGCGATGGGTACGTATCGTATCGCCGATATGGGGGCCTCGCTTTGTGCACAGCTTATCATTGCTGTTCTGCCACCCGCCTCTTACGTTTCATACAACCTGCTAGCGATCCTGTGCTGTGCATCGATCTTGCCGCTGGCCCTAACTCGCGCCAGCCAACCCAAGACACCGGACACCCCGCGCCTGCGCCCCAAGCTGGCCTGGCACAGCTCACCACTGGCTGTGGCGGGCGTTATCGTGGCTGCGCTCAGTTCGGCATCATTGCGCATGGTCGGCCCGGTATACGGTCAGGAGGTCGGACTGGGCGTAGATCAGATTGCATTCTTTCTGGCCTCTTTCGTTCTGGGCGGCGCACTGGCCCAGTACCCCTTGGGTTGGCTCGCAGACAAGTATGATCGACGCTGGGTGCTGATCTGGCTATCCGTGGCAGCGGTGCTAAGCTGCGGTGTCACGATGTTGGCTAGCGGAACTGGAACGGTCGGCGTTATGCTGGCCGCCGGGTTCTTTGGCCTGACCACGTTTCCGATTTTCTCGGTTTCCTCGGCGCATGCGAATGATTTTGCCACGACCGAACAACGCGTTGAATTGGCAGCGGCCTTGATGTTCTGGTACGCGCTGGGGGCGATTGCATCGCCCTACATCTCATCCACGTTGATCCAGCAATTCGGCCCTGGAGCCCTGTTTGCTTTTGTTGCATTGGGTCATGTGTTTCTTATTGTTTTTGGCCTCGCCCGTATGCGCTCGCGCCCGACGCCCGAGAAACGGACGAATTATGTCTATGCTCCGCGCACATCCTTTACCATCGGCAGGCTGCTCAAGGGTTCTCGCGAAAAGCAATGAAAAAGGGCCGGGAAATCCCGGCCCTTCTGTATTACTGCTGGACCGCTGGCCCATGGCCCTCGACCACGTCGACCACCTCATCTGGATCCACGGTGCTCTCAAGCGCACCGTTCACCACGCCCCCGACGCCGTTCTCCATGGACAAGCCAAGCTCTTCGCCCAGTTTCTTGAGCGCTGGCATCTGCACGGCCATTCCCATGATCGAATCCAACGCCTGATTGACAACCGGCTTTTCACCGCTTGAAACACCACCACCATTGGCAGCTCCGATCCCACCAACCTGATGGATTTTGATCGAGTCGATTTTTTCGGCCGGTTTGACCATTTCCGAGATGATCGAGGGCATGGTTTCAATGCGGGTCAAGTCGACCTTCATCCGGATCTGCTCAGGTGACAGGGCATTGTCGGCCTCTACGATCGCACGCTTACCTTCCGCCTCGGCCAGCATGTCGTTCTTCTTGGCCTCGGCGCGAATGTTCAACGCGTCTGCTTCGGCCTGCGCTTCCTCGCGGCGGGCTTCGGCGCGATCTGCGGCGGCCTCTTTCTCGGCCTGCGCTGACAAACGGATCGCGGTGGCCTGACGTTCGGCCTCACGGGTGGCTTCAATCAGAACAATCTGCTTCTGGCGCTCGGCCTCGGCCACTTCGCGCGCCGTAGCCACGGCTTCGGTTGCTTTGGTCGCCTCGGCTCGAGCCAGATCGGCGGATGCGCGCGCGCGGCTTTCCTCTTCGGATTTCTGCGCGATGATGATCTGGCGTTCCTGTTCCGCGACTTCGATCTCACGCTCTTTGGCGATCTCGGCATCGCGGATCTTGCGCTCGCGCTCAATCTCGGCGGAACGAATGGCCTCTTCACGGGCAATCCGGGCGCGTTCGGTTTCGCGTACCGAGTCTTCAGTTCGCGCAGCGATCTCCGCCTCTTGCGCCACACGAAGAGTTTCCACCTTCTGCGCCTGCTCGATGCGCGCCTGCTGTTCGTCCTGTTCGATCAGCAACTTCTGACGCTCCGCTTCCATCGCCGCACGACGCACCTCAACCTCGGCCTCGGCGTCGATCTGCGCGCGTTCTTTCTTGGATATGGCAATCACCTCGGCCAGCTTGCGCATACCCACGGCGTTAAAGGCGTTGTTCTCGTCCAGCGCTTCAAACGGCGTCTGGTCGAGCGCAGTCAGCGAGACGGATTCCAGCGACAAACCGTTCTTCAGCAAGTCTTCGGACACCGCATTCTGCACCTCTTGCACAAAGTCGGCGCGGTTTTCATGAAGACCATCCATGGTCATCTGAGCGGCCACGGCACGCAGACCGTCGATCAGCTTGCCTTCGATCATCTCACGCAGTTGCTCGACGTCAAAGGTGCGATCACCCAGCGTTTGCGCGGCGCGTGCGATGCCCTCTTCAGTCGCCATCACCGAGACGTAGAATTCGACACCCACGTCGACACGCATCCGGTCTTTGGTGATGAGCGCGGCCTCACCGCTGCGCTGCACCTCAAGGCGCAGAGTCTTCATGTTGACCGGGCTGACTTCGTGCAGCAACGGTACGATGATGACGCCGCCATCCATAATGACCTTTTTGCCGCCCGCGCCGGTTTTCACCAGGCTGATCTCGCGCGTGGCGCGTCGATAAAGGCGGCCAAGTACAAGGCCTATGAACAAGAGTACGGCTAAAATAGTCACAACTGTAACGGCCAGGAATGATAGTTCCATGCAATATCCTCCGGATTGGGGTTAAGATTTTTTGGTTAAACTGACATGCGAACCAGAACGAACCGGTCGCGCTGTCGATCACGCAGAACAAGGACTTCTGTTCCCTGCTCCAGCGCATCTTTGTCCTGCAACGGCTCTGCGCGAAGGTAGTGCGTGTTGCCAAAGCGATCCATGACGCGGACTTCGGCTGGACGGCCTCGCGATGCGATACCCTGAGTGATCACGCCACGGCGGCGGGCCAGCATCCGTTCCGACATCGCTTCGGTTTCGGTTTTGGGCAGGAGGCGAGCGAAGACACCACCAAAGCCACGTGCGAACCATAGGCCGAATACTCCGGCCGGAATCGCGGCCAACCATGCAGGTAAGTCAAAGCCCAGCAGATCACGCAGCGCCAGTTGCAGGCCTATGCCACTCAGGCCGAAACCAGCCAGCAGCACAACGAGCCAGATCATGAATGGCATCTTGCCAATGCCCAACCAGCCAAACGGGCCGACGGGCGTAGCCGCAGGCACATCGGTTTCAATTTCGGCCAGTTCCAAGTCACTCAGATCGATGTCGGCGTCGATATCCAGATCAAAGTCGACGACGTCCAGATCGGGCGCGTCGACCATGTCCAGATCAACCTCGCCCTCGCCTGCCAGAAGACTTCCCCCGAAAACCAATGCGATCAGTTCAAGGCCCAGAAGACCGAACAGAAGCGCAAGCGCCAAGGTAAAGGGCACAAATGCGCCCTCTAGTAAAAAGTCAAACATCAGCAGATTGCCCTCGTTATTGTATACTTTTGTATACATTTTAAATGGGAAGTCATTGCTACAATTTCAAGAGGTTGTGATTCTGTGTTTCAACCTGAGGTTATTTACATCCAAATGTCAGGTACAATCTGCAACCATGACATTAAGCTCAATTTCTTTCGCCCGTGCGAAACGTATCACCTGTTCACACCTGCTGGAGTAATTCTCTAATCGGTGGGCTTTGGCGGTGGTGCCGGGATCATTTCATCCAGGATCGATCCCGCCTCATATCCCAGCAGGTCAACCCGCATCCGTTCAGGGTCCCCGAACACCCATGCACCAACATGCCTCTGCATTCGAACGTATCCGGCATATCCGGCCAACGCGTCGTTCCCGTGTGCGTTCTCAGCGAACAGAACCTGCCCGGCAGCAACCTTTTCCGGCATCACGCGCTGTAGGTACAGTAGCACGACATTGACGTCTTTGACGCTTGAGCCGCCGTGATGCACGACATACATCTTGGTCCACTCCTCTTCGCTCATGGCTGCGCGTGCGTCGGACACGGCGGAATGAAGTGCGTTCAACTCCGCACGTGCAGATTTCTCCATATTCTCTGCCCAGATGGGCCGCATGTCGTTGATCACCTGCGAAACCGCTTCACGTGTGATCTGATCCTTGTCGAGTGCACCTTGAGCAAATGCCCGGGCTGTTTCGAGCATTTTGCGCTGGCTCGCCAAGTCGCCCTCGGTCATGCCCAGTTCGCCCAATGTCGCAAGAAATACATCTATCTCATTGATGATAATTGCAAACTCCGCCTTCCAGCGCTCATCATCGATATTTTCATCAGGCCATGGAGTCACCGCCCCAATCAATCCCAACACAACATGCGACGTGGACTTCAGATGCTGATAGGTTGGCGCATCCCTTGGATAGCTCGCCTCTCCGTCTTCGGTCATGACCGTGACATCGCGTGCGATAATCATGACGGGCCGGGTTTCAGCCGTCAGCGCATCCTGGCCACGGTGAAAGATCGAGAGCATAGCGTGGTCAAAAGCATGCACCGGATCATCTGTGGCGCTCTGGTCGGCGATGGCGCTGGCGGTAAATACAATAGCTGCAACGGCGGCACAGCAGCCCATCCATAAACTCTGCATAATGAAATTCCCCCTAAGCTGGGTTCTCCTGATCATCATACACCATTGGTACACACGGGGCGAAATCGCTGACGAACGCGACACAAACTCCCGGGAATGCACGAAGTCGCGTAGTAATACCCGTTAAATTCAAGCGTGTATGAATGCGGGCTTTTGATTGCGGGCCACATAAGGTAGACGGGCGCGCAGACAGATATGTGGAAGCGCATTATGGCCCGGATTCTCATCACCTCGGCGATCCCTTACATCAACGGGATCAAACACCTCGGCAACCTGATCGGCTCGCAATTGCCAGCCGATTTGTACGCGCGTTATCAGCGTGGCCGGGGGAACGAGGTCATGTTCCTGTGCGCAACCGATGAGCACGGTACTCCGGCCGAATTGGCCGCCGCCAAAGCAGGTAAGCCGGTGGAGGAATACTGCGCCGACATGTACGCGGTGCAAGCCGATATCGCCAAGCGCTTTGGCCTGAGCTTTGATCACTTTGGCCGCTCGTCCAGTGAACAAAACCGCAAGCTGACCCAGCATTTCGCGGGCAAACTGGATGAGGCCGGGCTGATCCGGGAAGTCAGCGAAAAGCAGGTTTATTCCAACGCCGATGGCCGTTTTCTGCCCGACCGCTATATTGAAGGCACCTGCCCCAATTGCGGCTATGATCGCGCACGTGGCGACCAGTGCGAGAACTGCACCAAACAACTGGACCCGACCGACCTGATTGAGCCTCGCAGCGCGATCAGCGGCTCGACCGATCTTGAGGTGCGTGAGACCAAGCATCTGTATTTGCGTCAATCCGCAATGAAAGATCAGTTGGACGCGTGGATCGACAGCAAGACAGACTGGCCGATCCTGACAACCTCGATCGCCAAGAAATGGTTGCATGATGGCGACGGCCTGCAGGATCGCGGCATTACCCGCGATCTGGATTGGGGTGTACCAGTCAAGAAAGGTGATCAAGATTGGCCCGGCATGGAAGGCAAAGTCTTCTATGTCTGGTTCGATGCCCCCATTGAATACATTGCCTGCGCCAAGGAATGGGCCGACGCCAATGGTAAGTCTGATGCCGATTGGGAGCGTTGGTGGCGCACCGACAAAGGCGCAGACGACGTGCGTTACGTTCAGTTCATGGGCAAGGACAATGTGCCCTTCCACACCCTATCATTCCCGGCCACCATTCTGGGTTCGGGCGAGCCCTGGAAGATGGTCGATCACCTGAAATCGTTTAACTACCTGAACTATGATGGCGGCCAATTCTCGACCTCGCAGGGCCGTGGAGTGTTCATGGATCAGGCGTTGGCTATTCTGCCCGCTGACTACTGGCGCTGGTGGCTGTTGAGCCATGCGCCAGAAAGCAGCGACAGCGAGTTCACATGGGAGAACTTCCAGCAGTCGGTGAACAAAGATCTTGCGGATGTTCTGGGTAACTTTGTCAGCCGGATCACTAAGTTCTGCCGCTCGAAATTCGGTGAAGCAGTGCCCGAAGGTGGTGCGTATGGCGAACGTGAACAGACCCTGATTGCTGAGCTTACTAGACGAGTACGTGCCTACGAAGGCCACATGGAAGCGATGGAAGTGCGCAAATCCGCGCAAGAGCTGCGAGCGATCTGGGTCGCTGGCAACGAGTATCTGCAGGCTGCCGCACCATGGTCTACCTTTAAGGAAGATCCTGCGCAGGCTGCGGCGCAGGTGCGGCTGGGGCTGAACCTGATCCGCCTCTATGCAGTTCTGAGCGCGCCGTTCATTCCCGATGCGTCTGCAAAAATGCTTAGTGCGATGAACACACTCTATACCAGCTGGCCCGAAGATATCGATGCCGCGCTGCGCGCCCTGCCCGCTGGCCATGAATTTTCGGTTCCCGACGTGCTGTTTGCCAAAATCACGGACGAACAGCGCGAAGACTGGCAGAATCGGTTTGCGGGAACGCGTGAATAACAACAAAATTCGATTTATGAATGCCGCAGCGGAGCCCTGAAGCCTCTCCGCTGCTGGTTTTTGGCAGAGAAAATTCGCCCGCCCCAATTGTCATCGGGCAGATAAACGCCTGCGGATGCAGGCTAAGTCTGCAGATTGGAAAGAAATTTCGGGTCGATTCTTGCCAACGCACTACCTCAACACGCTTGAGAAACTGCGTCAAACCCGCCATCCTGCCTATAAAATCAATCGACTCATCCGGGGGTTTCTGTTGCCCGGTTGTGCAATCTTTACTTTGAACGAGGCGCCAACATGTCCCTTGCATTTAAGAAGCCAGCACTCCGCCCACGCGGCTATTTCAGGGCACTCGGCGTTTCTGCCGCTTTGTTTGCATGTTCCAGCCTGCCTCAGATAGCGGTCGCGCAGGATCAGGGCGATGCCCCTGCGCCCAAGGTGTCGATCGCCGCAGCTTATACCGAAGAGATCACCGATCAGGCCACCTTCATTGGACGGGCCGAGGCAATCGACAAGGTCGATATTATCGCGCGCGTCAGTGGTTTCCTGGACAGCCAGAACGTCGACGATGGCTCTCCGGTGAATGAGGATGACCTGCTGTTCACGATCGAACCGGATCTTTACGAAGCCACGCTTGAGGCACGTAAAGCCGATCTGGATCGGGCGCAGGCAAACCTTGAACTGGCCAAAGTCGATCTCGCCCGCAAGGAAGAGCTGTACAAGCGCGACGCTACACCGGAATCAGAACGTGACATTGCCCGAGCCAATGAACTGGTCGCCGAGGCCGAGGTCAAAGCCGCCAATGCAGCGATCCAACAGGCCGAGCTTGATCTGAGCTACACACAGATCCACGCCCCGTTTTCGGGCCGCATCGGCCGCGTGGAAACCAGTGTCGGTGATGTTGTGGGCCCCAACAATCCGCCGCTTGTCACCCTGGTCAGCGAAGCCCCCATCTATGTGAATTTTTCGTTGAATGAAAAGCAGTTCACGTCGGTTCTTGAACAATTTGGTGAAGACCCGGCCACGCTAGCTGAAAGCAGCCAAAGCCCGAATGTTCATGTGACTCTGCCGAACGGTACTGAGCTGGATGAAACCGGCGAAATCATTTTTGTCGACAACCGCATTGACCCGCTGACCGGCGCCATTACGATCACGGCTCAATTCGACAATGCCAAGCGTCTGCTCGTTGATGGTGCCTTCGTGAACGTTCAGATCGAAGCGCTTGAGCCGACGCTGCAGGTATTGATCCCTCAAGCAGCGCTGCAGCGTGATCAGCGCGGCGAATTCGTTCTGGTCGTCAATGACAAGCAGATGGTGGAACAGCGCTACATCACAACCGGAGATACCGTGGATTCGGCGATTATCGTCACAGATGGCCTGCGCGAAGGCGAAAGCGTCATCGTCGAAGGCCTGCAACGCGTGCGCCCCGGCGTCGCCGTTGATGCAGTCGTTGCGTCCGAGCAGCCGGAGAATAACTGATGTTCTCAGCCCTGTTTATCAGCCGGCCCAAGCTGGCGCTTGTCATTTCGCTGGTCCTGACCATTTTGGGCGGGATCGGTTATCTGGTTCTGCCGGTTGCGCAGTTTCCCGATATCACGCCTCCGGTGGTCAGCGTAACGGCCACCTATACAGGTGCAAATGCCGAAACCGTGGAAAACACCGTCGCCGCCCCGATCGAGGCGCAGGTCAACGGTGTGGACGACATGATCTATATGACGTCGACCTCATCGGATAACGGCTCGTACTCGTTGAACGTCACGTTTGAGGTGGGCACCGATCCCGATATCGCCTCGGTCAACGTGCAGAACCGTGTGGCACAGGCGATGGCATCGCTGCCGTCCGAAGTGACTTCATCCGGTGTTGTCACGCAAAAAGCCTCGACCAACATGCTGTTGCTGGTCACGCTGACATCACCGAATGGCACCTATGATAGTGTGTTTCTTTCGAACTATGCCTCAATCAACCTGAAAGACGCTCTGGCGCGGGTTCAGGGCGTGGGTAAAGCGGATGTTCTGACCAATCTGGAATACGCCATGCGGATCTGGATGGATCCGGACAAGATGGCCGCGCTGTCAATCACTCCGGGTGATGTGATCAATGCCATCCGCGAACAGAATATTGAGGTCTCTGCGGGCTCAATCGGATCGCCTCCTGTGCCTGAAGGACAAACCTTTCAGTACACGATCAAGACCAAAGGCCGCCTGACCTCGGCCGATGAATTCGGAGATATTGTAATCCGTACAGGCGAAGCCGGTGCGATTGTGCGCGTCAAAGACATTGCGCGCGTCGAGTTAGGGGCGCAGTTCTATTCCGCCTCGGGCTATTTCGAAAGCGTTCCTGCGACCGTTATCGGCATCTATCAGGCCCCCGGCGCAAACGCCCTTGCGGTGTCCGAACGTGTTGAGGCCGAACTTGAGCGCCTGTCACGGTCCTTTCCCACAGATGTCGAATACGATGTTCCATTCAATACGACGGATTTCGTGGAACAGTCGCTCAATGACGTGGTCTCGACCCTCATCCTGACATTCATATTGGTGATCACAGTTGTGTTCATCTTCCTTGGCAGTTGGCGGGCGACGATCATTCCTGCGGTGGCAATTCCAGTCTCATTGATCGGGACATTTGCATTCTTGCTGGCCTTTGGCATGTCGCTGAACACGATCTCGCTGTTCGCATTGGTGCTAGCCATCGGGATCGTTGTAGATGACGCCATCGTCGTGGTGGAAAACGTCGAACGTATAATCGCCGATGAAGGTCTGCCCCCTGCCGAGGCGACCCGCAAGGCCATGGGCCAGATCACCGGCCCCGTCATCGCAACCACGCTGGTGCTGCTGGCCGTGTTCGTGCCGGTGACGTTCATGCCCGGCATATCCGGGCGATTGTATTCGCAGTTTGCCGTCACGATCTCGACCGCTGTTGTGATCTCGTCGATCAACGCTCTGACACTGTCACCGGCCCTGTGCGGATTGGTGCTGCGGGCGCGTTCAGGGCCGCCCAAGGGGCTTCTGGCCGTGTTCGAGGGATTTATCGGCGGCATGCGCAGCGGCTATGTCGCCATTGTGCGGAAGCTACTGATCCTGCCAGTCATTTCGCTTGGGATCATTGCGGCCTTCGCGGCGGGCACCGGGACCATCATGGGCAACACGTCCAAAGGGTTTATTCCGCTGGAAGACAATGGATATCTGTTCGTTGATATCCAGCTTCCCGACGCTGCGACGCTTGAACGGACCGAAGCGGTTTCTGCGCGGATCGATGAACAGATTCAGCAGATCCCGGGTGTGGCCAGCACCGTTCTGGTCAACGGCTTCTCGCTTTTGAACGGGACCACCACCAATGGCGCGGCCATCTTCGTCAACCTGACCAACTGGGAAGAGCGGCAGGAGCCCGAGCTCAGCGCGGATGCGATTCTGGGCCAGGTTCTGGCGATTGCTAATGGTGAATCTGCGGCGTCGATTGTTGCGTTCAACCCGCCGCCCATTCAGGGCCTTGGTATGTCCGCAGGGGTAGAGATGGAGGTGCAGCAGACCGGTGGCGGCTCGCCGCAGGATCTGGCCTCGGCCGTTGGGTCTTATGTCTACGCCGCAAACCAGCGGCCTGAGATCGCGCAGGCCTACACCACCTTCCGCGCGAACGTGCCGCAATTGTTTGTCGATCTGGATCGGGAAAAGGCCAAAACACTGCAAGTCTCGGTGGCCGAAATTTTCCAGACCATGCAGGCGCAGCTTGGCTCGTATTACGTGAATGACTTCAACCTGTTTGGTCGTGTCTACCGCGTGATGATCCAGGCCGAAGGCTCGTACCGGAATAAGGTCGAAGATATCTCAGAGCTTTATGTGCGCTCCAACAAGGGTGAGATGGTACCGCTAGGCACGCTGATCGATGTTGAAAACGTGCTGGGTCCGGTCCTGCTGAAGCGGCATAACCTGTTCCGCTCGGCCACCGTGACGGCGGTTCCGGCACCGGGGCTATCCACCGGGGACGCCATCAATGTCATGACCGAGGAATCGGCGACCGCCCTACCCCCCGGCTATGCCTATGAATGGACCGGAACGGCGCAGCAGCAGTTGGCCTCGGGCGGTCTGGTCGTTGTGATCCTTGGGTTGGCGATCCTGTTTGGGTACCTGTTCCTTGTCGGCCAATATGAAAGTTGGACAATGCCCGTTTCGATCCTGATGTCGGTGACCGTGGCCTTGTTCGGTGCCGTCGCAGCGGTGGCAATCGTTGGCAGCGACATCAACCTCTACACGCAGATCGGGATGATTATGTTGGTCGGGCTTGCGTCAAAGAACGGGATCCTGATCGTCGAATTCGCGATGGAGCAAAGGGCCAAGGGGTTGTCAATCAAAGAGGCCGCGGCCGAGGCTGCCTATCAGCGTTTCCGCGCTGTGATGATGACCGCCCTGTCCTTCCTTTTGGGCGTGGTTCCCCTGCTGGCCGCGAACGGGGCCGGAGCTGCCAGCCAGAAGGCCATCGGCGTTGCCGTGTTCGGCGGTATGCTGGCAGCCACTCTGTTCGGGGTCATTCTGGTACCGGTCCTTTACGCTGTGATGCAGAGCCTGCGCGAATGGGTCAAAGGCAGCAAGAACGATCCGGAACCGTCAGAAGAAGCCGCATAAGACCGGCATTGAAATCGCAAAACGCCCCGCACATCTGCGGGGCGTATCTTTTTTGCTTGGATCGACTGATCCGCACGCTAGTCAGTTAACCGTTTGGCCATCCAGTCGTCTATCCGGCTGATCTGTTCGGGGCTGAGCCTTAGACCCAGCTTATTGCGCCGCCACACAACATCCTGCGCGGTGCGCGCGTATTCCTTGTCCATCAGCCAAACCAGTTCGGCCTCGGTCAATGTCGCGCCGAAATCGTCACCCAGATCGCTCTGGTCTTTTGCTGGGCCCAGAAGGTCCCAGGTTTCTGTGCCATAGGCCCGGATCAATCGATGGGCCCAAAAATCGGTCAGGAACGGGTATTCGACCATCAGTTTCCGGATCAAACCCTGCACGCCGTCGACCGGGAAATCCCCACCTGGCAACGGCACGCCTGCGGTCCATGGTCCGGCAAGATCGGGGAAATGCTCGCCCACTTTCTCCAACGCGCTTTCTGCAAGGCGTCTGTAGGTGGTGATTTTTCCACCAAAGACATTCAACACCGGAGCCCCGCCCTCAGCGTCCACTTTCAGCGTATAGTCGCGCGTGGCCGCTGTGGCACTGCTTGCGCCGTCGTCATATAGCGGACGGACGCCGGAATAGGTCCAGACGATATCTTCACGGGTAACGGGCTTCGCGAAGTATTTCGATGCGAAAGCGCACAGATACTCCTGCTCGGCCTCGGTACAGACCGGAGGCTCGGAGGGGTCGGAATGATCCTGATCCGTGGTTCCGATCAAGGTGAAATCCTGCTCGTACGGGATCGCAAAGATGATGCGCCCGTCTTCGCCCTGAAAGAAATAGCACTTGTCATGGTCAAACAGCTTGGGTGTCACGATATGGCTGCCACGCACCAGACGGACGCCTTCTCGGGAATTGACCCGGATCTTGGTCTGGATGATGTCACCTACCCAAGGTCCGCCCGCATTGATCAACATCTTCGCAAGGACGGTTTCGGTCTTGCCGCTATCCCGATCCCGAATCGTAACCTGCCACAGTTCATCGATCCGCTCAGCCGAAAGAACCTCGGTCCTGACCATGATCTTGGCACCACGTGCCTCGGCATCGCGGGCGTTCAGGACCACCAGCCGCGAATCCTCGACCCAGCAGTCCGAGTATTCATAGGCGGTTTCAAATTTGTCTTGCAGCGGAGCCCCCTCGGGTGCTGCGCGCAGGTTCAGCGAACGTGTACCCGGCAGGATTTTGCGACCGCCCAGATTGTCATACAAAAATAGGCCAAGCCGTATTAGCCAGGCAGGACGACGCCCGCGCATCCATGGCATCACCGTACTGAGCAACCGTGAGGTCGGCGTTTCAGAGTCAAAACGCATATCGGCGTGATAGGGCAGCACGAAACGCATGGGCCAACTGATATGGGGCATAGCGCGCAGTAAGGTCTCGCGTTCGACCAGCGCTTCACGCACCAAACGAAATTCAAAAAATTCCAGGTACCGTAGCCCGCCATGAAACAGTTTGGTCGAGGCTGACGACGTCGCCGAGGCCAGATCGTTCATTTCAGCCAAGGTGACCGATAGGCCCCGACCTGCCGCATCACGTGCGATACCGCACCCATTTATACCCCCGCCGATCACAAAAAGATCGGTAACTTGGCTGCTGTCCGATGACATATCCAATTGATTCCCCAACGTGGCAGTTTCAAGCGCATTAGCAGTATGATGGTTCGTATCGTCAACTTTATTTTTCGATAATGTTCGTTTTTAGCTGAAACAACGAGTATTAATAAGTGCAACTAACGAATTCCCTTGCTTAACCGCAAAATTAGAACAAAAACGAAAACACCGGAGCTCAGGACCGCCCATGTCACTCTCATTTCGCCAATCGGACATTCTATTAGTCGCCGAGCAAGAGGGCCGCGTTACTGTCGAAGGACTGGCCGAGCGCTTTCAGGTGACGGTTCAAACCATTCGCCGTGACCTGACTGAACTGTCAGAAGCTGGTAAGTTGGATCGGGTTCACGGGGGTGCCGTTCTGCGTTCTGGCGTGTCTAATATTGGATACGAAGACCGGCGCGCCCTGAACCATGAAGCCAAGACACGCATCGCTGAACGCTGCGCGGCCGACATCCCCGAGGGCAGCTCGATCTTTATGAACATAGGCACCTCGACCGAGGCCGTTGCCCGCCAATTGCTGAAACACAAAAACCTAATGGTCGTGACCAACAATATGAACGTTGCCAATATCCTGGCCGATAACCCCGATTGCCAGATCGTCGTTGCAGGCGGTGTGCTGCGCAGATCAGATAGTGGGTTGGTCGGGAATCTTGCGGTCTCGACCATCCGCCAGTTCAAATTCGATCACGCGATTATCGGCTGTTCCGCATTGGATGCGGATGGGGATCTAATGGATTTCGATCTCCAAGAAGTACTGGTCAGTCAAACTATCATTGAACAAGCCCGGCAGATCAGCCTAGTAGCGGATGCTTCAAAGTTTCAGCGCACCGCGCCCGCACGCATCGCCTCATTATCCGATGTTGATATGGTTTATACTGATCTACCGCTGCCCGGCGACCTCCATCAGAAGTGCATAGACTGGAACACCAAAATTATTGAATGCTGATGCATCCTTCCGATCAGCCAGAAAGTGATTGATTAGCTGGACAACAGCGCCCGAGGATGGAACAGTTTCCAACAACAGGAGGCGCGAGCATGGGACTTTTGGGGCAGCCGCTGGGCTACTATGACTATCTGACATTTGTGGCACTTATCTTGCTGCTGGCAGCGGTGATGGCGTTGTTTCTATTCATAATGGGTCTGCCCGGACGTATCGCGATCAAACGCAATCACCCCCATGCCGAAGCGGTCAAGATCATGGGATGGATGGGTTTTTTGGCGATTGTCCCTTGGGTGCACGCCTTTATCTGGGCGTTTCACGACGGCGTCACCGTCGACATGCGCCGCGGCCCTGATGAAGAACGCAAGGCCATAAGGGATGAAATCAAGCGTCTGGGAGGCACCGTCAAACCGGAATACCAGGACCCACTTGATACCGACGAAACAAAGCAAGCCTAAGGCCAAAGGAATTCAGCACTCATGTTCGTCGCCCTAGGCATCACGCTTTTCTACATTATTTTTGTCTGGTTCATCTTCTTCAAGGTGCAATGGCTGAAATTCAACATCATGTGGGGGATCGTCTCATTCTGGGTCGGCGCTCATCTGCTGCTGATCTTTTTGGTCGCGCTGCGCTTCTTTCAACCCTTTTCCGTCGACAGCCACGTCGTGCGCTCCACCATCCAGATCGTCCCGCGCCTGACACAGCCCACAATCCTGTCCGAGGTTTTGGTCGAGCCCAACACCTGGGTCACTAAGGGCGATCCGCTGTATAAGTTCGACGACACGGTGTTTTCGCTGGCCGTGGACAAGGCGAATGCACAGCTGGTGGCGGCGCAGCAAAACGCGAAGATCCTTGAACAGGATGTCATCGCCGCTGGTGAAGCGGTCGAACGCGCAAACGCGCAGTTGGCCTATGCGCTGACCGAGCAAGCGCGATACGAGAATCTCGTTCCCGCCGGAGGTGCCCGTCAGGATGAACTAGACCGCTGGAACGAACAGGTCGCGGAAGATCAGGCGAAGATTAAGGAAGCTCAGGCCAATCTTGAGAAGGCCAACCTTGCGCTGGATTCGCAGATCGACGGCGTGAATACCGGCATTATTGAGGCTGAGGCGCAGCTGGCCGAGGCCGAGTATTTTCTCGACAACACAACGATCTATGCCCCCGAAAATGGCATGATCGTTTCGCAACAGGCCCGCCCGGGGATGGTTGTGGGGGAAATTCGTCTGGGTGCCATTGCCAGCTTTGTCACCGAAGAAGACCCCTATATTCTAGCCACCTTCCGCCAGCAGAACCTGAAATTTGTCGAGGTCGGCCAACCGGTCGAAGTTGCTCTGGACCTCTATCCCGGAGAAATTCTGACCGGCAAGGTTGAGGCGGTCTGGTGGGCCACACGTCAGGGCCAATACTTGCCCTCAGGCCGCCTGCCCGGCTTTGAATTGCCAAAACTGCCCGGTCGGATCGCTGTTCAGATCTCGGTCGATGTGCCTGAGGGGCATACTTTTCCTGCAGGTGGCCACGCTGCGGTGGCGATTTACACCGGCATGGGAAAAAGCTTTGAATTTCTGAGGCGCATCAACATTCGCCTCTATTCCTTCGCCAACTTCATCCGGCCACTGGATATCTGAGGATGCGTACGATGACACTCCGCCGGTTGTTAGGCACTGCCCTTTGCGCCGCTACCCTCACCGCCTGTACGCCAGTGGGGCCTGATTTTGTGCGCCCCAACTCTCCGGTCGTGAAGCAATGGATGGAGGTCAACAACCCCAGCGCGGGCCAGAGCGGCCTGACCTCACGCAGCGCTCCGGTTGTGCGCTGGTGGGAAACGTTTAATGATCCGACGCTGAACAAGCTGATCGCCGAAGCCTATGCGCAGAACCTGACCTTACAGGTCGCAGGTGCCCGCGTACTTCAGGCCCGCGCGCAGCTTGGTATCGCATTCGGAGAGCTCTACCCGCAATCGCAGGCCGTGGGCGGTTCGCTCCAACGCCGACAGATCAGCGACAATCTTGGGCCGATTTCGGACATCCGGCGGATTATTCCCTTGGACACCGAATTCTCGACTTCGCAAGTTGGGTTTGATGCGCAATGGGAACTGGACGTATGGGGCCAGCAACGTCGCGGCGTACAGGCCGCGCGATCGAATCTGGCACTGCAGGTTGCTAATTATGACGACGCACTGGTCACGCTGACCGGGGACGTAGCGGCGCTTTATATCAACATCCGTTCGTTGCAAGAGGCTCTGCGCATCGCGCGGGAAAACATCACGATTCAGCAGGCATCGGCAGACCTCACTCAGCTGCGCTTTAACAACGGCGTTACAACCGAGTTGGATGTGCAGGAATCGACTGCCCTGCTCAACAACACCAAGGCACTCGTGCCCGAGTTGGAAAGCGATATCCAACAAGCCAAGAACGCACTGGCGGTTCTGTTAGGAAAAACGCCGTCTCAGATGACTGGCTTGATGGGCAATTCAGGCCGAATTCCAACAGGGCGCAGCAACGTGGCCGTTGGTGTGCCCGCCGAATTGCTACGGCGGCGGCCTGACGTCCGCGCCGCCGAATTGGCGGCAGCCACCCAATCGGCGCAGGTGGGGATCGCGTTGGCTGATCTCTATCCACAATTCATCCTGTCGGGCGCGATCGGTTTGCAGGCCTCGGGTGGGCGCGATCTGTTCAGCACCAACAGCGCCACAGGATTGGCTAGCGCAGGCGTTGTCTGGAACGTCCTGAATTATGGCCGCATCAAGAACAATGTCCGCGCGCAGGATGCCGCCTATCAAGCGTTGATCGCCAACTATCAGAATACTGTTCTGACCGCGTATTCCGAGGTCGAAAGCGCGATGGTTGCTTACGCACAGGCGCGCAAACAGGTCACCTTTTATCAGCGCAGCGTCGAAGCTTCGCGCAAGGCGGCTGAAATCGCGGTCGATCAGTACCGAGACGGCATCGCCAGCTATTCGCGTATCCTGAACACGCAGACCGCGCTATTAAGATCGCAGGCGAACCTGATCGAGGCCCGGCAGGAGGTCTCTTCGAATCTGGTCGCGATCTACAAAGGTCTGGGTGGTGGTTGGCAGATTCGGCAGAATCAGGAATTCCTACCCGAGACGGTGCTGGCCGAGATGGCCTATCGCACCGATTGGGGTGATCTGTTGGAGAAAACGCCAACACGCGCCAGCTTGAACTAAGGCCTATTTCGTCAACCCGCGCAGGCCACCCGAGATCAGGATGTTAACTTCGTAGAGGATACGTGGCGCGGCCAACCCGCCGGGGCTGGCTAGATAGTTGGGGCTCCATTCCGGATCGAATTTTTGCTTGAAGGCGCGCAGGCCTTCGAAGTGGTAGAATTGTTCGCCATGTTCATAAACGAACCCACCGATCCGATTCCAAAGCGAGGCCAACTGCCGGTTTTCGATCCCTGAAAATGGCGCTGCGCCCAGTGAGAACCAGTGGAATCCCTGCTCGGACCCCCAGACCATCATCTCAGCAAACAGCGCATCCATGACAAAGCTGGGGCTGTCCGGTTCATAACGCATCAAATCCAGAGACAGTTCGGATTTGTTTCCGCCTTGAAACAGGTTGGCGAAGGCCATGATCTTGCCCGTCTCATCCCGCAGAACCGCATGGTCGAAATAAGACAGGTAGGCATCATCAAAGCCGCCCAAGGCAAAACCCTTTTCCTCACCTGCCTTTTGCGCCAACCAATCGTCCGAGATCTGACGAAGTTCGGGCAACACCGGTGCAAGATGTTCTTTGGGGATAATTTCGAACTTGTACCCCTCACGCTCGGCCCTGTTCTTCGCCTGCCGGAACCGTTTGCGCGATTTTCCGTCCAGCGAGAAATTCTGCAGCGGTACGCGGGCCACTTCTCCGATCTTCAGGATCGATAGGCCGAGGTCCAGGAATGTCGGCAGATATTTGGTCGATACACTGTAAAACGCACAAAGCTTGCCTTCGCGATCGGCCATTTCTCGCAATTGCCAGATCAGTTGCTGCCCCGCTTGCTCATCACCCACAGGCTCTCCTTTGGTGATCAGCGCATTGCCAGTATCGGCATAGGCAAGGAATGCGGTTTCGTCAGGCGAGATCAGGAATTGCTTATCACCCGTCAGTGAAATCTGAGATTCGGTGTCTTCGCTCTCCATCACGAGACGTTCGACAACTTCGGGGATTTCAGTCCTAACCGGCGCGGGGATTTCACGGCCGAACAGCGAGTTCACCGCCACGATGCCAACGATCACGGCCACCACGAGGCTGGACCGCAGGAATCGCGAGGCATCTCCACTCCAGGCAAAGTCCCACCACAGCGCGTTTTGATATTCGACATGGGAATAAGCGAACAATCCAATCCAGAAAATCACCGCCAGCAACGCGACGACGCTGACCAGCCAAGGGATATTTAACCGAAAGATAGATGCACCGCTTACCCGGTAAAACGCTCCCCGAAACATCGCCAAAAGGCCAATCGTGAACAGCAATGAAAGGGCTTCATGCGTATCAAGCCCTTTGGCGAGCGAGGCGAAGAAACCTGCCACCATCAAAAGCATGGCAACAACCCACGCCCGATAGAGCTTGCGGAATAGACCACGTGAGACAAGTAGCAGTAGGACACCCACGGCGCTGCCTGCAAGATGAGATGCCTCGACAAATGACAAAGGCAAAACCTCTCGCAGTACGCCAAGTTTCTGCGTACTGGAAGGCAAAGCCCCTGAAACCAACAGGATAACTCCTGCCACAGCCGCGACGCCGGCAGCCACCATCGGGACAATGGGGCGAATTGCGCGATAGACCCAAGTGACCGCGCCCCCGATGCGATGGCGCTGTGTCAGAACCGACGCGACCGCAATCGACAGGCTGGCGATGGCAAACGGAAGGAACGTATAGACCAGTCGGTAGAGCAGAAGCGCAGCGATCACATCAGACCGGCCCGACGCCCCTAGACCAGCGATCAGAGTGGCTTCGAACACACCGATTCCTCCCGGTGCATGGCTAAGGATACCCACCGCTATTGCGCCTATATAGACCGCGAAGAAATACGGGTAGCCAACCCCCAGATCGTCCGGCATGAGCACATACAGCGCCATTGAAGCGCCGAACAGATCGCCTACCGCCGCGATTGTCAGCAGACTTGCCAGCTTGCCGCCCGGCAGGTTGAACCCAAACCCACCATAGGCCAATCGCCGCCCTCCGCTTGAAAGCCAGACAAACAAGACCGCAAGCCCCGCCAACATGCTCAGACCGATCACAGTCTCCGTCGTTTCACTGATCGGCAGGACCTTGGAAATGCCATCCGGGTGTATTGTAAGCAACAGGCCCAAAAGCAGGATCAGTCCCATCCAGAACGCCACCCAAGAAGTCGCGATCACCCCGGCCACGCGGCCAAGATCAAGCCCCAGCGACGCATAGATACGGTATCGGATCGCGGTGCCGGTGATATAGGAGAATCCCAGGCAGTTCGATACCGCATAGCCGCTTGCACCGGCCATCCCCGCAACGGGCAGAGGCACTTTTCCATCGGCGACGCTCTGCACGGCAAGCACATCGTAGAACGAAAGCGACAGAAAACTGAAAGCCGTCCAGCACATCGCAAAAAACATGAATTTCCATGGTTTCGCTGCGATATCGCTTTGGATATCTGACCATTTCACATGCGCAGAGAGGTCATGCAGAACCGCAAGCGCGATTCCTGTAATCAGCAACGGAACCGCAATCTTGACCAGCGGCTTTTCCAACAGCCCTGTCACATACTCGGCCAGACGTACGGCGCGTGTCTCTTCCGTTGTCGGCTGTGTCGTCATTCCGTTCGCCCCTGCCCCGCGATCCTCAGATCAGTGTCAATTCAAAGCTTTGCACGAATTTTCCATCCGGCAAAGGGCCTAGGCCAACGCGTCACGAGCGTCCCTTGCGTGTCGAGAGCAACAGATTGGTCTCAGATCGTGTAACGCCCTCCATCCGACGGATCTGGAACAGGACTTCATCAAGCTCATCCAGTGTATCGGTTCCGATCTCTGCGATCAGATCCCAACTTCCATTGGTTGAGTGCACCGCCCGAACCTGACGCATCGCAGCGATTCGCGATCTGATCCGCTCGGTCCCGCGGCCTGCGATCTCAAGCATCATCAATCCACGAACAGGGCTTTCCGATACGCCCTGCCGTGTCACAACGGTAAAGCCGACGATTTCGCCAGACTGCTGAAGCCGCTTTAGTCGGCTGCGCACGGTTGTTCGGGTCACCCCGAGCAGTTCAGCCAGTTCCGACAACGATGCCCGAGCGTCCCTGTGCAGTGCGTTCAATAAGCGATTGTCCAGTTCGTCCATGCGTGATTACCAAATCGGAATTAGCCAATTCACTTTGACCAATTTGATCTCTTTTCTCAACTCATATCGTATCGATAGATAGACTTATGAGCAAAATGAACATCATTCTCGCCGGAGCGCCTATGGATGCCGGCAAACACCGCCAAGGCTGTCGGATGGGTCCAGATGCCTATCGGGTCGCGGGTCTCGCCCAAGCGCTGTCAGATCTCGGGCATTCTGTGTCGGACATCGGTGACACGCGACCAGATGCCGTCGACATTTCGGAAGACACCCATCTGTTCTCTTTACCGGAATGCGTGGGCTGGACACAGGCGCTAAGCCGCACGGCACAAGAGGCCGCGCTTGAAGGCCTTCCTATTTTCATGGGCGGTGATCACGCCCTGTCGATGGGCACGGTGGCAGGAATGGCGGCACATGCAGACCGTATCGGGCGCCCTCTTTTCGTGCTCTGGCTGGATGCACATAGCGATTTTCATACGCCCAGCAGCACGGCCAGCGGCAATTTGCATGGAACGCCGGTCGCTTATTTCACTGGCCAGTCAGGCTTTGACGCCTTTCCACCGCTGATATCGCCGATCCCAACGGATCGCGTCGGTATGATCGGTCTGCGCTCGGTCGATCCCGCCGAACGTGCGGCATTGGAAAAAGATCACGCGATGCTCGCCGATATGCGCAGCATCGACGAGCACGGGATCAAGACACCCCTACTGGCCTTCCTTGACAAAGTACGCGCAGCAAACGGCATCCTGCATGTCTCGCTGGATGTGGACTTCCTTGATCCCTCGATTGCGCCTGCGGTTGGAACCACTGTCCCAGGTGGCGCAACCGAGCGCGAGGCGCATCTGGTCATGGAATTGTTGCATGAAAGCGGTCTCGTTTGTTCGCTGGACCTCGTCGAGCTGAACCCGTTCCTGGATGAGCGCGGCCGAACCGCAAAACTGATGGTCGATCTTGCAGCCTCGCTGATGGGTCGTCGCATCTTCGATCGCCCAACCCGGAGCTTCTGATGATTTCTCTTCAATCTCCTTCAGCTGTCGTGATGGTGCGCCCGCACGCATTTGCGTCGAATCCTGAAACCCGCGACGACAATGCATTTCAAACACTGGCAAATCGATCTGCTGCAGCGACGTCTGCTGCCGCGCGGGATGAGCATGACAAAGCAGTAGAACAGCTTCGCGCTGCTGGTGTGACCGTTCATGTGTTTGACGACGAAGGCGAACGTGACACACCCGACAGCGTGTTCCCAAACAACTGGTTTTCGACCCATCCAGGCGGTCATGTCGCTGTTTATCCGATGTTCGTTCCATCGCGCAGACGCGAAAGACGCTCAGATGTAATTGAGTTACTGAAGCGGGAATATCGAGTGCAAGACGTCATCGACTATTCCGGCCTCGAACAGGACGACCTCGCGCTTGAGGGCACTGGCGCAATGGTTCTGGATCACGTGGGCCGTATTGCCTACACTGTTCGATCCAACCGCGCCGATCCGGTGTTGTTGGAGCGTTTCTGTACGCATTTCAACTATGAGCCGATTGCCTTTGATGCAAAGGACGCTGAAGGCCGTGATGTCTATCACACCAATGTCCTGATGGGGATCGGCACGCACTACGCCCTTATCTGTTTGGACATGATTTCCAACCCAGAACGTCGGGCAACAGTTCGGGCACGGCTTGAGGAATCTGGCCGTACTGTCATCGATCTGTCCCATGAGCAGATTGCAGATTTTGCAGGAAACGCGATTGAGCTTAGTGGCAATGATGGTCTTGTCTTGGCGTTGTCCAGCCGAGCGCTACAGGCTCTTACACCTGCTCAAGTCGCGATCATCGAAGCCAGTGCAACTCCGCTGCCGCTCTCGGTTCCCACAATAGAAACAGCCGGTGGATCCGTACGTTGTATGATCGCTGGTATCCATCTTTCCCGCCGATAGGAGTCTTTGATGCAACCTTCTGATAAGGCCCTCGTGCCATTTGTATCCGTCGACAACATGATGCGTCTGGTCCATCACATCGGGGTCGAACAGATGATCACGCAGATTGCCGCGCAGATCGAATCCGATTTTAAACGCTGGGAGAGCTTTGACAAAACGCCCCGCATCCCGGCCCACTCACCACATGGGGTGATCGAACTGATGCCAACCTCGGATGGTGAGGCGTACGGGTTCAAATACGTCAATGGGCATCCCAAGAACACGTCTGAGGGCCTGCAGACCGTGACCGCGTTTGGCCTGCTGGCTGATGTCTATACCGGTTACCCGACATTGTTGACCGAAATGACGATGTTGACTGCTTTGCGGACAGCGGCAACCTCTGCGCTGGTCGGCAAATATCTCGCGCCCAAATCCGCGACGACGATGGCGATGATTGGAAACGGCGCGCAATCCGAGTTCCAGTGCCTCGCCTTCAAAGCCATGTGCGGAATCGATACGGTCCGGCTCTACGACACAGACCCGAACGCGACGGCGAAATGTGCAGCCAATCTGCAGGGCAAAGGGCTGACGGTCGTGCCCTGCAAAACGCCGGAGGACGCAATCGAAGGCGCTCAGATCATAACGACCTGCACCGCTGACAAGAAATACGCCACCATCCTGACCGACAACATGGTCGGCCCCGGTGTGCACATCAACGCGATTGGCGGTGATTGCCCCGGCAAAACCGAACTGCACCGCGATATCCTTCTGCGCTCGAATATCTTTGTAGAATACCCCGAGCAAACGCGGATCGAAGGTGAAATTCAAGCTCTGGAGAATGATCACCCTGTCACCGAGATGTGGGAAGTTATGACCGGACAAGCCACAGGGCGCACCGATGATCGACAGATCACGTTGTTCGACAGTGTCGGCTTCGCGATCGAGGACTTCTCGGCACTACGTTACATCAAAAGCGCGATTGAAGGCACTGATTTCTATGAGCCATTGGACATGCTCGCAGACCCAGACGACCCGCGGGATCTGTTCGGGATGTTGATGCGGGCAGGATAAAGAACCCGCACTTCTAAAACTGTGCCCCGGCCTTTGGCCGGGGCTTTTTCCTATCCCGCAAGCGATGGCAGGTATAGAACAATCCCTGGAAAGGCCACCAGCAGTGCGATGGTCAGAGCATCGGCAATGAAGAACGGCGTTACCCCTTTGAAGACATCCTGAACACTAAGATCAGGCCTCACGCCTGCGACAACAAAACAGTTTAGACCAATAGGAGGTGTGATCAGGCAAAACTCGGCCATTTTGACCACCAAGATTCCAAACCAGATCGCACACATCGGCCCGGACATACCAAAGGCGCTGTCTGCTGCGCTGACGGCCTCGCCTCCGTTCAGGGCCATAACGGCGGGATACACGACCGGAAGTGTCAAAAGCAGCATACCGATCGCATCCATGAACATGCCCAGCACTGCATAGGCCAGCAGTATGCAGATCAGGATCAACATAGGTGACATTTCGAGCGAAGTGATCCAGTCGGAAAACGCCCCCGGCAAATCAGCAAATCCTAGAAACCGCACATAGATCAGAACACCCCAGATGATTGCGAAGATCATGGCGGTCAGTTTGGCGGTTTCAAGCAAAGCCGATTTGAATTCAGGCCAGCGCATGCCGTGGATCAGGGCAAAGCAGAACACGATGAAGGCCCCGATGGCCCCGCCCTCGGTCGGGGTGCCCCAAGCCTTGTCGCCGAAGGGGTTATAGACAAAGCAGATTATGATGAGGATCACCGCCACAATGGGCAGTGCGCCCGGAAGAGCAGCAAATCGTTGTTTCCAAGTAAACCCGGTGACCGGTGGTCCGACGGACTTGAAGATCACGGCGATACCGACGATCAGCAAGCCATAGATCACCGCCGAAAACGCGCCGGGGATGAAGCCTGCGAGCAGCAGTTTTCCCACATCCTGCTCGACAATGATGGCGTAAATCACAAGGATCGCAGATGGGGGGATTAGCGAGGCCAAGGTCCCGCCAGCGGCAACCACACCGGCGGCGAAACGTTTATTATACCCGACGGCCAGCATTTCAGGGATGGCGATGCGCGCAAAGACGGCTGATGTGGCGACCGATGCACCTGATACGGCGGCGAAACCGGCGGTCGCAAAAATCGTTGAAACGGCCAACCCGCCAGGCACCCATGCCACCCAGCGTTTTGCCGCCTCAAACAAGGCGCGGGTCAGGCCAGCGTAGTAGGCTAGATAGCCGATCAGGATGAATGTTGGGATCAGGCTCAGCGTATGAGACGCCACCTTGGAATGTGGCACCTGGCCAGCCGTTTTGACGGCCACCGTCAGTGCCTTACCAAACCGCTCGGGATCATACCCAAACTTCGCCCAGAATATCCAAACAAGGCCAACCAACCCTGCCAGACCTGCAGCAAATGCCACCCGCATGCCAGTGACGACAAGAACCAACAGTCCGGCAGTGACCCAAAGGCCGATATCAATCGTGTCCATGGGTCAGTTACGTCCTTCGAATTGTTCGGCCTCGGCTGCAGCCTGTGCGGCGGCATCCTGTATCAGCGGTACGGCCACCGGTGCCTCGAGCCCCAGCATGAAGGCGCGTCCATAGCCCCAGACCTGCAAGATTAGCCGGGCGCACAGCACCGAAAAAGCAACGGGCGCCAGCAGCTTGGCTGGCCAAATAGGAATCCCGATATCAATCGAGCTGTCGCGACTCCACATCGGAGCGCCGAAGTCAAAGGACCGGTCAAAGTGTGACCAACTTCCCCAAACCAGCGCCAGCATCAGCAGCAGAATCAACAGAACCGAGATCAGCTCGAACAACCACAGCGCCCGCCCTTTCAAGCGCGAGATAACGATATCCATTCGGATATGCCCGCCATCGCGCTGCACAAACGAAATACCCAGAAACGCGATCAGGGGCATCGCCTGTTCAATCCAGTCAACATATCCGGGCAAAGGCGCGTTTAATGCGTTTCGGCCGCTGACTGACACAACAGCCAGCACCATCAGCCCGAAAACCGCGAATCCGCTGATCAGCGCCATAAAACGCTCTAGACGTAACAAACGGTGATCCAACCGGCTTAGAAGACTGCCATCCTCAAGCACCGTGGCATGTCCTGCCATCTCAGCATTCCTTTGATTGAAGGAGATGCCGGGTGCCTAATGACACCCGGCTGTGGCGATCAGTTACCGCCGCGCTGCTGTTGCAGTGTCGATTGCACAAGATCATAAAGATCCTGCGCAGGCAGACCCTGGGCGGTCATGTCTTCGATCCACTTCGCGCGAATAGGATCAGCGGCTTTGGCGCGAAACTCCTCAAGCACGGCATCGTCAATCTCGACCTTTTCAACGCCTTTCTCTGCCAGCACGCCATCCCACTTTTCAAGCAGTCCACCGTAGTTGGCCAGATAGTGATCGATAGCCTCATTAATCGAGCTGTCCAGCGCTTCGCGATGTTCGGCAGGCAGCGCTTCATAAGCGTCGATATTCACCACCACCGGACAGTTTACCGTTCCAGGATTCAGATTGGCCGTCCACCAGTCAGCTTCGTTGATCGTCCCGAATGACAAATGCGCATGCTGAGCGAAGGCCACGGTATCGACCACGCCAGATTCCATCGCATTATAGGCTTCGGTCGCGGGCACGGACGTAGGTACGCCACCAACCGCCTCAAATGCTTGCCCCAAACCGCCAGTGGCGCGTACGCGCATACCGTCGAACTCGGCAAGCTCATCACGAGGGTCACCGGTGCCGACAAGGTTATATTGAGGCATCGGTGAAGTCATGATGATGCGCGCGTTCCACTGCGCCATCTCGTCCTTGACTGCTGGATGATCATAGACTGCGTGGCTGACGGCCACCTCTTCATCCAATGTGTTTACGCCAAGGAAGGGCAGTTCCAAAACGGTGATCGCGCGGTTCTTATCGCGGTGATAGCCCGCACAGAACTGCGCCATCTCGAACGCGCCAATCTCGATACCATCCAGGTTTTCCTTGGGCTTCGACAATCCACCATAGCTAACATTGATGGTGAAATCGCCGCCGGTTTTTTCGTTCACCAGTTCAGCCAGTTTCTCAACATGCTCGGTAAATGCGCGGCGCTTACCCCAGACCGAGGCATTCCATTCGGTCGCGGCTGCTTCGGTGACAAACGCCACACTCAGGGCGGCAAAAGCCGCACCGCTCAACATCTTTTTCATAGTGGTATCTCCCTTAGTTGCGCCCCCTATCGGGATGCTTGATTGTGAAGCTAGCGCCAAGTCTAGAAGCTGCCAACCCCTGCGAGGATAAGTGGTGTTATCGCCACCAGACTTAGAGATTAAAGTGAAGCTATCGGCCAAAGCCCCAGACACATGCCAATGAGTGCTTATGTCATTACAGCTATCTTGCTGATTTAAGGTGTATATTACGCACAATTTCAGAATTATTTACAATGTTAGTGCCGAAAATGAAATTTCTTTACAAAGAAATCCAAGGATTATGGCAATTTATTTATTTCTTTTCTGATCCCCGTATTATTCAACTTGGGGAGGAACCGGATCGAGATTGCCTAATCGGCTGGCAAAATCGGTCCCATGTAATCCAGTCCAGAGGGAGGAGCCTCAAAGATGACTACCGCTGCCCAGGCAGATGCCAAGACATATCCGCCATCCGCAGAAACTGTCGCCCGTGCGCATGTCGACGCCGACAAATACGCAGATATGTACGCTGCGTCGATCAACAACCCCGAAGCATTCTGGGATGAGCAAGGCAAGCGCGTTGACTGGATCAAGCCTTATACTCAGGTCAAAGACGTCAGCTATGATTTTGGTTCGGTTGGTATCAACTGGTATGCGGACGGCACGCTAAACGTCTCGGCCAACTGTCTTGACCGTCATTTGAATACGCGCGGCGATCAGACAGCGATCATCTGGGAACCGGATGATCCAAACGACGAAGCTCAGCACATTACCTACGCCGAATTGCACCGTCGCACCTGTCGCATGGCCAATATTCTCGAATCGATGGGCGTGCGCAAAGGTGACCGCGTTGTGATCTATCTGCCGATGATCCCTGAAGCAGCCTATGCGATGCTGGCTTGTGCACGGATCGGAGCAATCCATTCGATTGTATTTGCTGGGTTTTCACCCGATGCGTTGGCAGCCCGAGTCAACGGATGTGATGCCAAGGTCGTCATCACTGCCGATGAGGCACCACGTGGTGGCCGCAAGACTCCGCTGAAGTCCAACGCAGACGCGGCCCTGCTGCACTGCAAAGACAGCGTGAAATGTCTGGTGGTCAAACGCACCGGTGGGCAGACCACTTGGATCGATGGTCGCGACTATGATTACAACGAAATGGCGCTTGAAGCGGATGACTATTGCGCACCCGCCGAGATGAATGCCGAAGATCCGCTGTTCATTCTCTATACTTCCGGTTCGACCGGTCAGCCCAAAGGTGTCGTCCATACGACCGGCGGTTATCTGGTCTATGCCGCGATGACACATAAGATCACATTCGACTACCATGAAGGCGACGTCTACTGGTGCACCGCCGATGTCGGCTGGGTCACCGGCCACAGCTATATCGTCTACGGTCCACTGGCCAACGGCGCGACCACACTGATGTTCGAAGGCGTGCCGACCTATCCGGATGCATCACGCTTCTGGCAGGTGTGCGAAAAGCACAAGGTGAACCAGTTCTACACCGCTCCGACGGCAATTCGCGCTCTGATGGGTCAGGGTACCGAGTTCGTCGAGAAATGCGACCTGAGCGATCTCCGGACGCTGGGCACAGTCGGCGAGCCGATCAACCCGGAAGCCTGGAACTGGTACAATGAAGTTGTTGGCAAAGGTAAATGCCCGATTGTTGACACCTGGTGGCAGACCGAAACCGGCGGTCACCTGATGACCCCCCTGCCCGGTGCGCATGCGATGAAGCCGGGCTCGGCGATGAAACCGTTCTTCGGCATCCAGCCGGTGGTTCTGGACCCGCAATCCGGTGTTGAGATCGAGGGAAATGGCGTTGAGGGTGTTCTGTGCATCAAAGACAGCTGGCCCGGTCAGATGCGCACCGTCTGGGGCGATCATGAGCGGTTCGAGAAGACCTATTTCTCGGACTACAAAGGCTACTACTTCACCGGCGATGGCTGCCGTCGCGATGAGGATGGCGATTACTGGATCACTGGCCGCGTCGATGATGTAATCAACGTCTCCGGCCACCGGATGGGCACGGCCGAGGTGGAAAGCGCGCTGGTCGCCCATGCCGCCGTCGCCGAGGCCGCTGTGGTTGGTTACCCCCATGAAATCAAAGGGCAAGGCATCTATTGCTATGTCACTTTGATGAATGACCGCGAGCCGTCGGATGAGTTGCTGAAAGAGCTGCGCACCTGGGTCCGGACCGAGATCGGCCCGATTGCTTCGCCTGATGTGATCCAGTGGGCTCCCGGCCTGCCCAAGACTCGCTCGGGCAAGATCATGCGCCGAATTCTGCGCAAGATTGCCGAGAACGACTTTGGTTCGCTTGGCGATACGTCGACCCTGGCCGATCCGTCAGTGGTCGAAGACCTGATCGAAAACCGGGCAAACAAGTGAGGATGTGATGGACGCTGCCACGACCATATCCCCCGCTGTTCTGATCCTTCTCGGCCCTCCGGGCGCCGGGAAGGGTACGCAGGCTCGTATGCTTGAGGAGAAGTTCGGGCTTGTACAACTCAGCACCGGTGATCTGCTGCGCGACGCGGTCGCCGCAGGTACCGAGGCTGGTAATGCTGCCAAAGCGGTTATGGAGGCAGGCGATCTTGTCAGCGACGGCATCGTCATCGCGATCCTGCGCGACCGCATGGCAGAACCGGACTGCGCCAAGGGCGTCATACTAGATGGTTTCCCCCGGACCACAGTCCAGGCCGAGGCTCTTGATGGTCTGCTCGCGTCTTCAGATCAGAAGATCAACGCGGCCATCAGCCTTGAAGTTGAAGACGCCGAGATGGTGACGCGGATTTCGGGTCGCTACACCTGCGCTGGATGCGGTGAGGGCTATCACGACACATACAAGCATCCCGTCGAAGACGGCAAATGCGACAAGTGCGGACACACAGAATTCAAACGCCGCGCCGACGACAATGCCGAGACGGTCGCGTCGCGTCTGGCGGCCTATCACGCGCAGACCGCACCGCTGATTGACTACTATCAAGCCCAGGGCGTGCTGAAAGGCATCGATGCCATGGGCCAGATCGACGACATCGCACAAGACCTTCACGGGATTGTCGGCGAGGTCATGAAATAAGGGGAGGAGATAAGCCCTAGGGCTTTGATCCTAAATCAGAATACTTCAATGGACCCGCCCTGGCGGACCAGAGAAGTTATGCCTGACGTCACGGGGCGTTTGGCACAACCGAGAAGCGGCCCACCGCACTGGAGGAGTTGGGCAATGGGCCGCCAATGAGGGAAGCGAAGGAGGAACCCGCGATGGCGGATCATTCAACAAACTCCGCGCAGACTGCTGAAGCCGACAAGGGCTATTGGCAGGCCAACCTGCGCCTCATCTACATCAGCCTCGCGATCTGGGCGCTGGTGTCGTTTGGATTCGGCATTCTGCTGCGTCCGCTGCTGTCCGGCATCGCCGTTGGCGGTACAGATCTGGGCTTTTGGTTCGCTCAGCAAGGATCGATCCTGGTCTTTCTGGTGCTGATCTTCAACTACGCCTGGCGCATGAACAAGCTCGACGCTGAGCACGGCGTGGACGAGGAGTAATAGGCATGGATCAGTTTACCATCAACCTGCTGTTTGTGGGCGCGTCTTTTGCGCTTTACATCGGCATCGCGATCTGGGCCCGTGCGGGTTCCACATCGGAATTCTATGCCGCCGGTCGCGGCGTTCATCCGGTCACCAACGGTATGGCGACAGCGGCGGACTGGATGTCTGCGGCCTCGTTCATCTCGATGGCGGGCCTGATTGCCTTTACCGGCTACGACAACTCGACCTTCCTGATGGGTTGGACCGGTGGCTACGTGCTGCTGGCCCTGCTGCTTGCGCCCTACCTGCGTAAGTTCGGCAAGTTCACCGTGTCGGAATTCATCGGCGATCGTTTCTACAGCCAGACTGCACGTATCGTTGCGGTGATCTGTCTGATCGTTGCGTCGGTGACCTACGTGATCGGTCAGATGACCGGTGTTGGCGTGGCCTTTGGTCGCTTCCTCGAAGTGTCCAACACTACAGGTCTGCTGATCGGCGCCGGCGTTGTGTTTGCCTACGCAGTGTTTGGTGGGATGAAGGGCGTGACCTACACTCAGGTCGCTCAGTACTGCGTGCTGATCACCGCTTATACCATCCCGGCCATCTTTATCTCGCTGCAGCTGACCGGCACGCCTGTTCCGGCGCTGGGTCTGTTTGGTGACACCGCCAGCGGTGAACCCCTGCTGACCAAGCTGGACGCCATCGTGACCGAGCTGGGCTTTAACGACTACACGGCCCACCACTCGAATACGCTGAACATGGTGCTGTTCACCCTGTCGCTGATGATCGGTACAGCTGGTCTGCCGCACGTCATCATGCGCTTCTTCACCGTTCCCAAAGTGTCTGACGCACGTTGGTCGGCAGGCTGGGCGCTGGTCTTCATCGCTCTGCTGTACCTGACGGCTCCTGCTGTTGGTGCAATGGCGCGCCTGAACATCACCGACATGATGTGGCCCAATGGTGGCATCGAAGGTGGCGCTGTTTCGGTCGAAGAAATCGACAACGATCCGCGTTATGACTGGATGGCCACGTGGCAGAAAACCGGTCTGCTGGATTGGGAAGACAAGAACGGCGACGGCAAAATCCAGTACTACAACGACAAGTCGGAAGCCATGACCGCGATCGCGGAAGAAAAGGGCTGGGTTGGTAACGAACTGACCAAGTTCAACCGCGACATCCTGGTTCTGGCCAATCCTGAGATTGCCAACTTGCCAGGTTGGGTGATTGGTCTGGTCGCTGCTGGTGGTCTTGCGGCTGCTCTGTCAACCGCTGCGGGCCTGCTGCTGGCGATCTCGTCGGCTGTGTCCCATGACCTTGTCAAAGGTGCAATCAACCCGTCGATCTCTGAAAAGGGTGAACTTCTGGCGGCACGGATTGCCATGGCTGTAGCCATCGTCGTTGCAACCTATCTGGGTCTCAACCCTCCGGGCTTTGCGGCACAAACCGTGGCCTTGGCCTTTGGTCTGGCAGCAGCCTCGATCTTCCCGGCGCTGATGATGGGGATCTTCTCGACCCGCATCAACAACACCGGCGCGGTTGCAGGTATGCTGGCTGGTCTGACCGTAACCCTGGTCTACATCTTCCTGCATAAGGGCTGGCTGTTCATTCCGGGCACCAACTCGTTCACCGATGCTGATCCGCTTCTGGGTCCGATCAAGTCGACCTCGTTCGGCGCCATCGGTGCGATGATCAACTTCGGCGTTGCCTACGTCGTTGCCGGTATGACCAAAGAGACTCCGCAGGAGATCAAAGATATGGTCGAAAGCATTCGCATTCCCCGTGGTGCGGGCGCAGCTCAGGATCACTGAGTGTGATGCGGTCGGCGGCTCTTGTCTTCGATCGCATCTTTCGACTTACTGTTCCCGCCCGGCACACCACCGGGCGGGATTTTTTATTCGGAACTCCGGAGAGCTAAATGCCCCTGTCCCATGACGAAATCACCCGGTTTCTGAAGTCTGTACACCCCTATGACTCGTTGCCCCATGATGCTTTGGACGATCTGGCCAAGCAGATCGAAGTGCGCGAAGTCGATGCCGATGGCAGCATTTACCAGCTGGGCAACGCTCTGCCCGGCGTCTTTGTGATCTATGAAGGACAGGTAGAAATTACCGATGAAAACGGCGCTGTCGTTTCGCATCTGGGATTGCGCAATTCTTTTGGTGAGCGCGGATTGCTGAAGGACGGCAAAGCCGCCACACATGCGCGCGCGCACACGCCGTCAGTGTTGATCGTGTTGCCGCCAGACCTTGTGAAAAACCTGATCGAAGGTCACGATGTGGTGTCCAAGTTCTTTAACCGTTCACGCGGTGGGCGGAGCGGACCGCAAAGCCTGGCTACCAGTGCAATTGACGTGCTGATGGCTCGTGACCCTGCCACCTGCCCGCCCGATACTCCGGTTCAAAACGCCGCGCAGATCATGCGCGACCGCCATATCTCATCGCTTTGCGTGACCAAAGGGGACAGATTGTTGGGTATCGCAACCCTCCGCGATATTTCCGGCAAATACGTCGCCGAGGCGATGCCCGCTGACACCGCGGTTTCGGCGATCATGACCGCCGATCCAATCATTCTTGCCCCGACAGATATCGGCTCGGACGTATTACACGTGATGATGGAACGTGGCATCGGTCATATTCCAATTTCCGAGGCCGGTAAGCTGGTCGGAATCGTAACCCAAACCGACCTCACCCGCTATCAGGCGGTCAATTCTGCCGAGTTGGTAGGACGAATTGCCCGCGCCGACAGCCCGCAAGAGATGGCTCAAGTCACCGCTGAGATACCACAACTGCTGGTCCAACTCGTAGCGGGCGGCAACCGGCACGAGATCGTTACACGGCTGATCACCGACATCGCAGACACTGCGACGCGGCGGTTGCTGGCACTGGCTGAGGCTGAACTGGGTGCGCCGCCAGTGCCCTACTTGTGGCTTGCTTGCGGCTCGCAAGGACGGCAGGAACAGACCGGAGTTTCTGATCAGGACAATTGCCTGATGCTAGATGACAGTGTGGCGGTCGGTGATATGGCCTACTTCGCTGCGCTGGCCAAATTCGTCTCAGACGGGCTGGATACCTGCGGTTATTTCTATTGCCCCGGTGACATGATGGCGACCAACCCTCGCTGGTGCCAGCCCGTGCGTGTCTGGCGCGAGTATTTCAATGGCTGGATTGCCAAACCCAACCCTGAGGCGCAAATGCTGGCCTCGGTGATGTTTGACCTGCGGCCCATCGGAGGGTCCTTCGATCTGTTCACCGACCTGCAGGCCGATACGCTGGCGGCAGCCAATGCGAATTCGATCTTTGTCGCGCATATGATTTCGAACTCACTGAAACACACGCCTCCTCTGGGCCTGCTGCGTGGATTCGCCACCATACGTTCGGGTGAGCATCGCAATACGCTCGACCTCAAGCATAATGGCGTGGTGCCTGTCGTGGATCTGGCACGCATCTACAGCCTGCAGGGACAATTAACCGAAGCGAACACCCGCGCCCGTCTTAGCGCCGCCGAGGCTGCGGGTGTGCTCAGCGCGTCCGGCGCACGCGATTTACTGGACGCATATGACCTGATCGCTGAGACCCGATTGGAACATCAAGTGCGTCTGGTCAAATCCGGGGATGCACCGGACAATTACCTGCCACCCGCTGAATTGTCGGACTTTGAGCGAAGTCATCTCCGCGATGCCTTTGTCGTGGTAAAAACCATGCAATCAGCGGTTGGCCATGGCAAAGGAATGCTGGGTTAAGAAACTGGAAATGAACGGAGAAATCACATGTTTCTGGAACTGATCGGCACGATTTTTGCAGGCTTTGCCTTTGCGGGTGTCGTGATGGTGGTGAACAAGCTGACCGGGGGCCGCTTGCCCAAATGGGCCGCGCCGGTTGCGGCAGGTGCGGGGATGATCGGTATGACGATTACCAGCGAGTATTCTTGGTATGACCGTACGCGCGACCAACTGCCCGACAGCCTCACCATCGTGCAGGAGGTGGAAAGCCGCGCCTTCTATCGTCCATGGACGTATGCCGTGCCCTTTGTCGACCGCTTTGCTGCAATCGACGCCACATCGGTACGCACAAATGCCAATTTGCCGGACGAGCGTCTGGTCGATCTTTACTTCTTTGGACGCTGGGCACCGGTCTCGAAGATGCCGGTCGCTGTAAACTGCGCCGAAAACAGCCGCGCCAACCTGGCAGACGGGGCCGAATTCGCCGATGACGGACGTTTGCTGAACGCCAGCTGGATCAAGATCGACGCTGAAGATCCGGTAATCGAGGCAACCTGCGGGGTCTGACTATGTTGAACCATCTGAGCCTGCGCCTGAGGGTGTTCCTGTTCTTCCTATTACTTGCGGCAGGAGGGCTGATCATCAGCACCCTGGCTTTGTGGGTCGGTTATCAGAGGGCAAGTGATCCCGCGCTTATGGATGCGTTCATCTTCGCAGAGATACTGATCGCGTTTGGAATGTTGGCGCTGGTTGCCGGAGTCTGGCTTCTTTTTGATGATAACGTTGCAAAACCAATCGAGCGGCTCTCGGCCCAACTCCGGGCGCGCGCACACGCCGGGGTCAGCACGGATCTGGACCTTCAAGCGGCGCGCTATTTGGGCGATCTGGCTCCCGCCGCCGCTGGACTGGCCGAACAACTGGCTGCCAACGCCATGACCACGGCTGAGGCCGTGGCCGCGGAAACGGCCCATCTGGCCTCGGAAAAACAACGTCTAACGGCGCTGCTGACCGAGATTCCGGTTGCAATGCTTTTAGCCGGACCGAAGCATCAGATCGTTCTCTATGACGCGCAGGCGGCTGAGGTTCTGGCACAGATCGCACATCCCCGGTTGAACGCGTCGCTGTTTGACTATCTCGAAGCGACGGGCCTGACGGATTCTTATGCGAAGCTGGTCAAGACCGGGAAAGACGTCCATTGCACGCTGACCAGTGTTGATGGGCGGCAATCCTATTCGGCCCGTATGAAACCATTGGGCGATGCCCCTGGTTACATGCTGGTTTTCGATGACAGTGCTGCGCAGATCGACCCCGACGCGGCCCGCCCGCTGGTTTACGATTTCGAACTTCTCGACACACCCGGTGATGACGCGTTTGAAGATAGACCTCTTTTGGACCTCTGCTTCGTAGTCTTTGACACCGAAACCACGGGCCTGCTCCCGCATAAGGATGAGATCGTACAGATCGGTGCGGTGCGCGTCGTAAAGGGTAAGATCGTCGAAGGCGAACGGCTTGATACCCTGGTCGACCCCGGCATCCCGATCCCCCCAGCTTCAACCAAAGTGCATAAGGTCAGCGACCGGATGGTTCAGGGTGCGCCTGATATTGCCGAGGCCGGTCGCAGCTTTCACCAATTCGCTCGTGATGCGGTCATTGTTGCCCACAATGCACCATTCGACATGGCTTTCCTGCGCCGCCATGCCGAGCGTATGGGGGTGGAATGGAGCCACCCCATTCTGGACACGGTCCTGCTGTCGGCGGTGCTGTTCGGGGCAAGCGAAACGCATACGCTGGACGCGGTCTGCGAGCGGTTAGGCATAACCATCCCGGAAGCCTTGCGTCACACGGCTTTGGGCGATGCCGTGGCGACCGCCGAAGTGTTGGTTCGGATGCTGCCGATGCTTACGGCCCGTAATTTGGTGACCTTTGGCGACGTCATCACCGAGACTCGCAAACACGGACGGTTGCTTGAAGACCTGAACTGACCAGAAATTCCTAAAATCACCGCAGCTTTCCGTGGACAATCCCGGCGTCGCGTGGCACCTGAGACAGGCCCATGTACGAGCGCGCGATGATGGAAAAAACTTTCATTCCCAGCCCCGAGCAAAGCCTTGCCTTTCGCGAGGCCCTGGGCTGTTTCGGCACCGGCGTCACCGTTGTGACCACAAATACCTCCGAGGGCCCCGCAGCAATAACGGTGAACTCATTTGCGTCTGTATCGCTGGACCCGCCGCTGGTCCTGTGGTGTCTTGATCGGGATTCGAACCGGTACGACGCGTTCCACAACTGCGAACATTACGCGATCCACGTAATGGCGCAGGACCAGCACGACCAAGCATTGCAATTCGCGCGAAACGGGTTCGATTTTTCCCATGCGGATTGGCAGGAGGATGACGACGGACGCCCCCGACTTGCGGAATGCCTCGCCCGCTTCGATTGCCGCCTGTCGGCCCGTCATGAGGCAGGTGACCACCTGATCCTTGTTGGTCATGTTGAACAGGTCATGCATCGCCCAGGTCAGGGGCTGATCTTCAAGCGCGGACAATTCGGCGGCTTCGCCGATCTGATCTAATCGTCCAGCGAGCCGTGGACGGCCAACGCTTCAAGTTGCGTCTCTTGCGGGGTGATCACGCGGAATGCCTCGTGCACCCCTGCCCCCGTCAGCTCTCGGGCGACGGTCAGCAATGTGTTCGGGGCATGATCTTCGCACAGCTCGGACATATGTGAGATTTCGGCCTGCGCCACTTCTAACGCGGCTTCAACCGAAGGCGCGCCGTAGAATTGCACGAAATGCTCGGCCAGATATTGCGTGATCTGGTTAATCTCGGCCTGCTCGACCTGTGTAACGGCAACAAATGTAACGCGCCCGAAGGTTTCAAGCCCCAGCCATCCATTGGCAAAGGCCTGACGCGCCTTGCCTTCCAGATCAGCCTCACTCCAGTTCGAAAACTCGAATCCGCCCGAGATGCACCATTCACCGGTTCTTGCGGGTGAATGAAACACGTTCATATCGCTTTCATCAAAATGGATAGCACGGGCGAGTTTCATCTGGCGGTCTCCAATAATTCTGTCAGCGGGCGTAAATGTGTGTCCGCGCCGTCGCGGATCAGCATACCGAAGCGCTCATCGGTGCCCAGAAAGACACCCCCTTCTCCAATAGGTTCTCCGACACCGCGCAGTAGCCCCATCCACTCAGCGTGAAGCGGCGCGTTACCGTCCTCGTTCCAGCGGTTCAACCAGGTCAACATGTGACGCGACCAGCTCTCGACCAACTGCGTCGCAGAAACCTCGGCGCATCCTTCATCATAGAGCGAGGTAACATCCGGTGTTTCCCCTGGTGCATCGCTGGTTTGAAGCAAGGCCAGTTCCCAACCAACGATCAGCCAATCGGGAACCTCATCCACCTCGGCAGACGACGCTGCAACTTTTATTGTCCCACATTTTGCACCGTTTACACAGATCAGCCCATCCCAACCCAAGTGCACCGCGACCTCGGGTGGGGCCAGCGCGCCCAGCGCATTCTGGAACCCGACAGCACAAAGCGGCAGCATCGCCATAGCATCCCGCAACGGAACCTCGGGCGCGAATACAATCGCAACGCGCAGACGATCCGCCTGAATATTGTGGACCACAGTTCCCGCGTCACAGCCCAGCGCTGCCATCGCCTGGGCACGCTCGAACGGGTCTTCGCCAGCCTTGGCAGGTTGCCCTTTGAGCAATGGGGGAAAGACCGGCTGGGTCACGCGTTGCCCTTGGCAACCATGTCGCGTGCGATCTTGCGGAAGGCTTCGGCCTGCGGGCTGTCGGGCTTGCTGACCACGATGGGGGCGCCACCGTCGGCGGCAACACGGATATCCAGATGCAGCGGAATTTCCCCCAGCAACGGCACGCCCAGCGCCTCGGCCTCGGAAGCCACACCGCCATGACCAAAGACATGCTCTTCATGCCCGCAATTGGAACAAATATGCGTCGACATGTTTTCGATCATGCCAACAATGGGGGTTTTGAGCTGGTTGAACATATCGATCCCCTTGCGGGCGTCGATCAGGGCCACGTCCTGCGGGGTTGAGACGACAATGGCTCCATCCACCTGAAACTTCTGGCTCAGCGTCAGTTGAACATCACCGGTTCCGGGGGGCAGATCAACGATCAACACATCCAATGCGCCCCATTGCACCTGACTCATCATCTGCTGCAAGGCGCCCATCAGCATGGGGCCGCGCCAGACAACCGCCTGCCCTTCGTTGGTCATTAACCCCATCGACATCATGGTGACACCGTGATTGCGCAGCGGCAGGATCGTCTTGCCATCTGGGCTGGCCGGTCGCCCCGACACACCCAGCATCCGGGGTTGTGAAGGGCCATATACGTCTGCGTCCAACAGGCCTACGCGACGGCCTTCAGCAGCCAGCGCGCAGGCAAGGTTGGCCGACACGGTGGACTTGCCCACGCCACCCTTGCCCGACGCAATCGCGATGATCCGGTCCACACCGGGAACGGCCTGTGGTCCGGTTTGTGAGGGCTTGGGCTTGGGCTTCAAATCAGGCGGCGCCTTGTCCGAATGCGCGGTCAACATTGCCGAGACCTTGGAAACACCATCAACCATCTGCGCCGCCTGTTCGGCTGTGGCGCGTACGGGCTCCATCTTCTCGGCCTGTTTGGGATCGATCTCCAGCACAAACCGAACGGTATCGCCTTCAACATTCAATGCACGCACGATACCCGCGCTCACAATATCCTGACCAGAAACCGGATCGGTAATCTTCTTTAAGTTCGCTAGAACTACATCACGGATGCTCATGCCGTCTTCCCCTTGATCCGCCCCACGCTGGGCGCCTTGCGTATCGACAGAATATAGTCGCCGCTCATTGCATGTGTCTCCGTCTCATTTTGTACATTTGACGCATCGGGTCAGCCGCCGTTAGGCTTAACCATGCGCTTTGTCCTGTTGTGCCTGAGCCTGACGCTCACCGCCACCCCCTCTTGGTCGCAAGAGGCATTGGGCCTTGCCGCCCCGGATGAGGTGACAAACTCAGGTCTTTTGCAACATATTCTTCCGCGCTTTTCTCTCAAGACCGGAATACGTGTTGTTGCGGATGAAAGCGGCGTCATGTCACTGGCCCCGAGTTCGCCCGGCGATCCGGTCTTTGCCCGTGACGGGGTGGTCTATCATCTACGAATCGACGACAGCGCCAAGCAGGTAAGGTTTCGTGAATGGCTACTTTCCGACATTGGCAGACGGACGGTTGAAAACTTCATCCCCGACGAGGGCACGCCCTTTAGCGCAAGTTTCGAAACTGCCACTGTTACCAAAGAGGTCGTGGTCGACGGAAACGCGCTGCTTGGCGAAGATCTGTCGATGACCCATTGTGGCCGGTGCCACGTAATTGGCCCAAAGAATCGGATGAACGGGCTGGGTTCGACCCCGTCTTTCGCAGTGCTGCGCGCAATGCCCGACTGGTCGGAACGGTTTCAGGCGTTCTTTGCCCTGAACCCACACCCAGCTTTCACGCAGATCGAGGGCGTCACCGAACCTTTCCCGCCCGAGCGTCCCTCGCCGATCCATCCGGTCGAGATGAGCCTGGATGACCTCGAAGCAATTCTGGCTTTCGTGACCGCCATGCGCGCCGCCGATCTGGGCGCGCCACTGCAACTTCAGTGATCCTTGCGCTTTGAAAGGTAATCATCCGTTGTGACAACCCGTGGTCTGGGGGCGGATTGAAATGGATTGTCAGCGCTATGGAACTGGGCGTTCACCCGGCAATTGTCGCACATCTGGATCATCCGCGCCTGATCCGAGGTCGCGAACATCGGATGTGTGCCCGACAACTTTTCCATGATCCGCTCAACCGTTGATTTAACGCCAAACGCTGCGCCGCATTCGACGCATTCAAAGGGTTCCTCTTCATTCAGCACCTGTTGTGACAGCGCTTGGTCGCTCAGATCAAGCTGGGGCACTAGTGTGATCGCCTGTTCTGGGCAGATCGTTCGGCAAATCCCGCATTGCAGGCAGGCGTCCTGCTGGAAATTCAACTGCGGCTTGTCCGGGTTATCGATCAGCGCCCCCGATGGGCAAAGGGACACGCAACTCAGGCACAATGTACAGGTGTCGGTATTCACTGCAATCGCGCCATAAGGTGCGCTCTCGGGCAGGGCCAGCGGCACCTCGACCTCCGGGTTCAAAGCCTGCGCCGCCAGACGCGCTATTTGACGACGATTACCCAGTGGAAGCACCGGATCAGCCAATGGCTGCAGAACATCTTGCGCATAAAGCAGATCTGCCAGCGCATCCGGGTCGGTTTCATCGATCAGACTCAGCGCGTCGTACTCTGCGATTGCCAGAGCCAGCTCTAATTCACGATCAAGCGCGTCCCGTTCGGTCTTGGGGCTAATCAGGATATCGGCGCGCGCAAAGCCATGCGCCAGCGCTGCGAGCATCTCGGCATGTCCAAAGCCCGAAACCACATTCAGCTCCAGCGGAATGACATCCGCTGGCAGTCCCCGTCCAAACCGGGCCGCCATCCGGATCATCTGCGCCCCATGGGCGTCGTGCACCAGTAATCGCGGTGCAACGCCGCCCGCGCGCCGGAAGGTCCGGGCCAGTATGTGCATCCGCGACAATACCGCCGACACCGGAGGATCTTCATATGTAATGGCAGTCGACGGGCACAACGCCGAACACTCACCGCACCCAGCGCAAATCATCGGATCAATGGCTACATGATCGCCAGCCGGTGTGATCGCACCGGTCGGGCAGACGTCCAGACAGTTTGAACACCCCGTTTGTTCCGCTCGCGAATGGGCGCAAAGCGTCTCATCCAATCGGACATAGAGCGGTTTTTCAAAGGTCCCGACCAGTTGCACCGCTTCAAAAGCAAGACGCGCGACGGCCACCGCATCGCGGGGATCAGCGCGCAAGTACCCCTCGCGCTTTTCGGGGGCATTAACCAAAGGTGCTGCTCCGATCAGATCAACAACAATGTCGCAGCGCGACGTTGCACCGTCACGGGGTGCGCTCCAACCAAATTCTCCGCGTCCACAGGGATCTAGTTGCTGCACTTCATCCAGATGCCAAACAAATCCGCCCAGCGCGCCGGTCAGTCTGCGTATTCGTGCGCGCGCAACGTCATAGTTGCGGCTTAGCGGTTCTGCATCGTCAACCAAAAGCACAGTCACGGCCAACACAGCGGACAGCTGTTCGGCCAACGGAAAGACAACCTCTCCGGGCCCCACAATACAGCAGGTACCTTCACTGATGACATCGAAACTTGGAGTCACTGGCTGCGGCAGTAATGCCTCAGCCGCGAGCGCAGCCATTTTGGGGGTTGCATCGGTCCCCTGTTCGGACCAGCCAGCTCGGTCGCGCAGATCGACAAATCCGGGGGCTTCAACACCCAGTTCCTCGGCAAGCTCGCTAAAAACTGCACTTTCCTGAGCGCAAGCAAACACCACCTGCTCATCGCCCGTCATCAACTCGGCGGCAGTTTGAATCTGGCGCGTACAAAGGGCGGTATGCACCTTCGAGCACTCCGTATCGCAGGCTGCAGAAATACCATCTGCGTTCAGGGACTGCGTCCCCTCGCAATCACACAATATGAGCTTGCTGGCCATTTCCCCTCCCGACGCTGCGTTCTGCCCCATCAGCAGCTTAGACCCAATCCGCGCCGAGGCAATGCGAAGCATCAGAGAAAATCCCGATATGTGCATTATTTTTCATCACAAATCGCCATCAAAACCTGAAGTTGGAAATAAACTCTAAGTGAATGTCTCATATTAGGCGAAACTAGACTTGGCAGGTCGCCAATTTATGTAACATAGTACATCAATGGAAGGCAGGGGAGAGCCTTCCGGGGAGGAGCCAGTGGCCAAGGCCGCAAGCCGGACTGAAATGACAATTGGCGTCGTCGTGCGCAGAACACCCGGGGTGACACGCTGGGCGCGTTGGAACTGGCGCGCGGTCGCTGTTTTGCCAGGTGCAAAGCCTGCCGACTGGCAAGAGTTGCGACGTGAAGGTGAGGCCATCGAATACCATGCAGCCACCCTGCCCCTCACCCTCTGGGCCGATGAAACCGAAGCCTACATGGTCAACCTGTCGGACGGTCAACCTTCGCTGTACCTGGTTTTGCGGGATGAGCTGAAAGGCGAAACACCCCTGAATGCCGTATTGATCACCGCCTCACCGTTCGAGGGTCAGGATTATGCGGATACCGGCGAAGAGATCGTTGAGAAGATTCCGATGACCGAAGGGTTGATTGCATGGCTCCGCGATTTCACCCTGCAGCATCATCAGGACGAGGTGTTCATAAAACGTAAACGGGACAAGAAACGCACCGATCTGGTGGAAGACGGCAAGGGCGATGCACGAATCCGGCAGGATTCAGATGTCTACCGGGCTCCGCGTCGGGTGCTGCAATGACCCAGGCCCGCGATTTCTGGTCCCGCCGCAAGGCCGCCGTTCAGGCCGAGACCGAAGCAGAAGCTTTGGCCGCAGAGGAACAGATTATCACAACGCGGCAAGCTGAGTTGGAGGAAAAAAGCGACGCCGAAATTCTGGCCGAGTTTGATCTGCCCGATCCCGACACGCTGGAAGCCGGCGATGATGTCTCGGGCTTCATGGCCAAAGCTGTACCTAACCGTTTGCGCCGCCGCGCCTTGCGGCGCCTATGGCGGTTGAATCCTGTTCTGGCCAATGTCGACGGGCTGGTCGATTACGGCGAGGATTATACCGATGCGGCCTGCGTGATTGAGAACATCCAGACCGCGTATCAGGTTGGCAAGGGTATGTTGGCGCATGTCGAAGCGCTCGCTGCCGAGGCAGAAGTGTCCGAAGCAGAAACAGAAGCTGACATGCCCGAGGCGATCGAGTCAGGTGAAGAACCGATCAACGCCGTCGAACCAGAACCGGAAGCCCCACAGATGGTTGAAATGGAAGAGCCAGAGGAAATCGAACTCCCCCCTGCTCCACGCCGTATGAAATTCGAATTCGAAGGATAACTCTATGACCGCAGACAACGCGCAAACATTGGATATCTCGACTGAGGATCGTCTGCGTGCGGATTTCTATAATTTTCTTGGCCTGCTATTGGCCGGTCCACCCGATCAGTTGCTTTTGGATCAGATGGCCGGGCTAAGCGGTGATGACTCGGTTCTAGGTCAGGCCATTCAGGCAATGGCACGGGTGGCCAAGGTGACCAAGCCTGCCGCCGCAGAGCGCGAATTCAACGCACTGTTCATCGGATTGGGCCGAGGCGAACTGCTGCCTTATGCCTCTTTCTACCTGACGGGATTTCTGAACGAAAAACCCCTGGCGCAGCTGCGCAATGACATGGCCGCGCGGGGCATCACCCGGGCGAAGAATGTTTATGAACCCGAAGACAACATCGCCTCGCTAATGGAAATGATGGCGGGCATGATCGTCGGTCGGTTCGGCGCGCCCGCCACGCTGGAAGATCAAAAGGCGTTCTGGAGCAAACATATCGGGCCCTGGGCCGCGCATTTCTATTCGGATTTGGAAGGTGCCGAGAACTCGGTTCTCTACGCCTCGGTCGGCACGGCTGGTCGGGTGTTCATGGAGATCGAACGTGAAGCCTTTCGAATGACGGCGGCCTAGCCCGCCATTCGCCGGTGCCTTTAGGCACCAAACCGCAATTGGGACAGGAGGAGCCCATGAGCAAGACCAAGGAAGAAGGCGCAACCCGCCGCGACTTCCTGAAACTGGCCGGTACCGCAGCGCCCGCTGCTGTAGCCGCCGCCAGCCTGTCTGGGAAAGCCGAAGCAGCCGAACTGCCGACGGACGAAACCCGGATGCAGGACACCGCGCACACGCGCGCATACCTCGACAGCGCCCGGTTCTGACCCGGACGTAGTCATACCCGACTGACGGTTGCGATTGGCCCTGAAGTCGGTTTCGCGAAGTACCAAGCCAGCCATGGGTTACATGGCCAGCAAGGGAGGAAAGAAATGCTTAGGAAAAAGACCAACGGGGTTGCGAGACGCCCCCAGCGGACAAGTATCCTGTCCCAGGTCGGCGAGAAAACCGTCGATCGCCGCGCATTCTTGCGTGGCTCGGGCCTGACGATCGGCGGCCTTGCCGCGATCAGCGCCACGGGTGGAACCGTGACGCCCGCCAGTGCCCAGACAGCGGCAAACACCGCCGTTGAGAATATCAAATCCGTATGCACTCACTGCTCGGTTGGCTGCACGGTCGTTGCCGAGGTACAGAACGGAGTCTGGATCGGGCAAGAACCCGGCTGGGATAGCCCATTCAACCTGGGTGCACACTGCGCCAAAGGGGCCTCGGTCCGCGAGCACGCCCATGGCGAGCGCCGCCTGAAATATCCGATGAAAAAGGAAGGTGGCGAGTGGAAGCGCATCAGCTGGGAAGAGGCGATCAACGAGATCGGCGATGGCATGATGAGCATCCGCGAAGAATCCGGGCCGGACAGCGTGTACTGGCTGGGGTCTGCGAAGCACAATAACGAACAGGCCTATCTGTTCCGCAAGTTCGCCGCCTATTGGGGCACGAACAACGTGGACCATCAGGCCCGTATCTGCCACTCGACCACTGTCGCGGGTGTTGCGAATACATGGGGCTACGGCGCCATGACCAATTCGTACAACGACATGCACAACAGCCGGGCCATCTTCATCATCGGTGGTAACCCGGCCGAGGCGCACCCCGTCTCGCTGCTGCATATCCTGCGTGCGAAAGAGCAGAACAATGCGCCTTTAATCGTCTGTGACCCGCGCTTTACGCGCACCGCGGCCCATGCGGATGAATATGTCCGCTTCCGCCCCGGTACCGACGTCGCTCTGATCTGGGGTATCCTGTGGCATATCTTCGACAACGGCTGGGAGGACAAAGAGTTCATCCGCACCCGTGTCTGGGGGATGGACCAAATCCGGGAAGAGGTTGCCAAGTGGAACCCGGATGAGGTTGAGCGCGTCACCGGTACGCCCGGCTCGCAGCTGCGCCGCGTCGCACGGACCATGGTGAACAACCGCCCCGGTACCGTTGTATGGTGCATGGGTGGTACGCAGCACACCAACGGCAACAACAACACTCGCGCCTACTGCGTGCTTCAGCTTGCGCTTGGCAACATGGGCACCTCAGGTGGTGGCACCAACATCTTCCGCGGCCATGACAACGTGCAAGGCGCGACAGACCTTGGTGTTCTGTCCCATACCCTGCCCGGCTACTATGGCTTGTCAAAAGGCGCATGGGGTCACTGGGCCCGTGTCTGGGGTGAAGAGCCCGAGTGGCTTGCAGGCCAGTTCGCCACGATCAAGGATAAGGAAGGCAAGGATAAACCGCTGCAGAATGAGCGCGGCATCCCGGTTTCCCGCTGGATCGACGGTGTTCTCGAAGACCCAGCTAACATGGATCAGGACAACAACGTCCGCGCCATGGTTCTGTGGGGCCACGCGCCCAACTCGCAGACCCGGATGACGGAAATGAAGACGGCGATGGAGAAGCTGGACATGCTGGTCGTGATCGACCCGTATCCCACCGTCTCGGCCGTGCTGCATGACCGCACCGATGGCGTCTATCTGCTGCCCGCCTGTACGCAGTTCGAAACCCGTGGCTCGGTCACGGCCTCGAACCGATCGCTGCAGTGGCGGGACCGCGTGGTCGAACCTCTGTTCGAAAGCCTGCCGGACGAGGTCATCATGGCCAAGTTCGCCAACAAGTTCGGCTGGGCGGATCGGTTCTTCCGCAATATCGAGATGGAAGATCCCGAAACCCCGAATGTTGAAAGCATCACGCGTGAGTTCAACAGCGGCCTTTGGACAATTGGCTATACCGGTCAGTCGCCGGAACGTCTGAAAAGCCATATGGCCAACCAGCACACGTTCGACAGAACCACGCTGCAAGCCATTGGTGGCCCCAACGACGGCGAGTATTACGGTCTGCCCTGGCCCTGCTGGGGAACGGCTGAGATGGGTCATACAGGGACACCAAACCTGTATGATATGTCCAAACCGGTGGCCGAAGGCGGCCTGACCTTCCGCGCCCGTTTCGGCGTGGAACGGGATGGTGACAACCTGCTGGCCGAAGGGGTCTATAGCGTTGGGTCGGAAATTCAGGATGGTTATCCGGAATTCACGATGCAGATGCTGATGGACCTTGGCTGGGACGGTGATCTGACGGCTGAGGAACGTGCGGCCATCGACGCCGTTGCGGGACCAGAGACCAACTGGAAAACCGACCTTAGCGGCGGTATCCAGCGGGTCGCGATTGCCCATGGCTGTGCGCCCTTCGGGAACGCAAAGGCACGCGCAGTCGTATGGACCTTCCCGGATCCGATCCCACTGCACCGCGAGCCGCTCTATACAAACCGGCGCGATCTGGTGGAGGACTATCCAACCTACGATGACCGTCAGGCCTATCGTCTACCTACCCTTTATGCGTCGATCCAAAAGAACGACTTTTCAAAGGATTACCCGATAATCCTCACGTCTGGTCGTCTGGTCGAGTATGAGGGTGGCGGCGATGAGACGCGGTCGAACCCGTGGCTGGCTGAGCTCCAGCAGGACATGTTCGTCGAGATCAATCCGCGCGATGCCAACAACCTTGGTATTCGGGACGGATCACAGGTCTGGGTCGAAGGTCCTGAGGGCGGCAAGGTCAAGGTGATGGCGATGCTGACTAACAGAGTCGGCGCCGGTGTCGCCTTCATGCCCTTCCACTTTGGCGGCCATTTCCAGGGCGAAGACCAGCGGCACAAGTATCCTGCCGGTGCAGACCCCTATGTGCTGGGTGAAAGTACCAACACCGCCCAGACCTATGGCTATGATTCAGTGACCCAGATGCAAGAGACCAAAGCGACTCTCTGCAAAATCTGGTCAGCGTAAGGAGGACGATAATGGCTAGAGCAAAGTTTCTCTGCGACGCTGAACGCTGCATCGAGTGTAATGCCTGCGTAACCGCGTGTAAGAACGAGCACGAGGTGCCGTGGGGCATCAACCGCCGCAGGGTGGTGACGATCAATGACGGCAATCCGGGTGAACGCTCGATCTCGGTGGCCTGTATGCATTGTTCGGATGCGCCCTGTATGGCGGTGTGCCCGGTCGACTGCTTCTATCAGAACGAAGAAGGGGTCGTCCTGCACTCCAAGGACCTGTGCATTGGCTGCGGCTATTGCTTCTATGCGTGCCCCTTCGGCGCGCCGCAATACCCGCAGGCGGGCAACTTCGGATCGCGAGGCAAGATGGACAAATGTACCTTCTGTGCTGGCGGCCCCGAGGAAACGCACTCGACCGCAGAGTTCGCCAAATACGGACGCAACCGGATCGCAGAGGGCAAATTGCCCATCTGCGCCGAGATGTGTTCTACCAAGGCCCTGCTCGCCGGCGATGGCGACGTGGTCTCGGCTATTTACCGTGAGCGTGTCGTCGCGCGCGGATTTGGTTCGGGCGCTTGGGGTTGGGGCACGGCCTACGATCAGAAAGACGGCTGACCCCGTCTACTAAAGCAAAACGGATGACCCGCAGATGTGGGTCGTCCTGCATTGGATTTTTATTGAGGTTCCGATGTTGCGCTTATTCATCGCTTTCCTGCTTTCGCTAACGCTGACCCAAGTTGCGGGCGCTCAAACCAGTGAGGGGGCCGCCCCTGCGGATTCGACCGACCGGTCTACAACCGGCGGCGCGACCACGCTTGAGGACATTCTGGCCCGCCAGCGTGGCGAGAAGGTCGACAACAGCTACAGGTCTGAAAACACCGGTCAGGGCAATGTTGAAGGCCTGCTGGGACAGTTCGGCACCCATGGTGTTGCCTCTGACAGTGACGTCTACCGCGCGCTGCGTTACGGATCTGCGGACGTCACCGTTTCATCCCAGGGACCTGCGGACAGCGTGCTGATACAAGACGGCGGCATGTGGTGGTTGAACTTCCGAACTGGCCCGTTGCGTGAATATGGAACCTACATTCTGGGCGGAATGCTTGCGATCATTGTGCTTTTCTTTCTGATCCGAGGAAAAATCCGCATCGACGGAGAAAAAACCGGCCGCACGGTCCTTCGTTTCAACAGTTTCGAACGTTTCGGTCACTGGCTCTTTGCCGGGTCGTTCCTTGTGCTCGGCATCACAGGCCTGCTGACCCTTTATGGCCGCGATTTCTTGATCCCGGTCTTTGGCAAAGAAGGGTTCGCCACTATCGCGCAAGGGTGCAAGTGGCTTCACAACAACCTCGCATGGGCCTTCATGCTGGGACTGATAATCATCACCATAAATTGGATTGCCCATAACATCCCCAACAAGACCGACCTGAAATGGTTGGCCGCCGGAGGGGGCTTGTTCACCAAAGACAGCCACCCACCAGCCAAGAAATTCAATGCGGGTCAAAAGATAATCTTCTGGGCTTGCATTCTACTGGGTGTCTCTATCAGCCTGTCAGGCCTGTCGCTGCTATTCCCGTTCGAGCTGCCGATGTTCGCCAAAACCTTCTCAATCGCCAATTCGACAGGTATTCCGCAGGCGTTGGGTCTGAACCTGCCAGTGCAGATGTCACCGCAGGAAGAGATGCAATATGCCCAAGTTTGGCATGTCATGGTCGCCTACGTGTTCATCGCCATCATCATCGCCCATATCTACCTTGGCTCGGTGGGCATGGAGGGTGCGTTTGACGCCATGGGCACCGGTGAAGTCGAAGAACAATGGGCACGCGAGCACCACTCGCTGTGGCTGGAAGAGGTGCAAGAAAAAGAGGCCGGCAAGGCAGCGGCCTCACCTGCAGAATAGATGCGCTGGCTCGCTCTTGCGCTTGTTTTGACCCCCCTGCCCGCCTGGTCCGAGTTTTTCACGCTCAAAGGCCATGGCGGGCCGATCATGGGGATCGCTTCGGCACCGGATGGGCGCATCGCAACGGCCAGTTTCGACAATTCGGTCGGTCTCTGGACCGGACAGACACCGGAATGGCTGGAGGGGCACGAAGCGGCAGTGAACTCGGTCGTTTTCAATGGCACTGCAATCTATTCTGCCGGGGATGACTTCACCCTCCGCCGCTGGCCCGGCGGGGATGTAGTCGGGCAGCACAAAGGCAAGATTATCGGCATTGCAGCGTCGAAAACTCATATCGCGACGGCCAGCTGGGATGGTACCATCGGCCTGTGGCCGGTGGACGGGTCCGAGCCGACCCTGCTTGGGCCAATCGGCAGCGGGGTGAATGCAGTTGTTTTTACGCCGGACGGAAAGCAGCTTTATTCGGCAGGTGTCGACGGAGCGTTGCGTATCTGGGATGTCGCCAGCGGTCAGGAAACAAATCGCCTGATCGAGCATGGTTTTGGCATCAATGAATTGGTCCTGAACGCACAAGACAACTGGATCGCCTACGGTACCGTCGATGGAGTGACACGCATCCTAAGCCTCACCACCGAAGAAGAACATGACTTTACGTTGGATCGGCGCCCGATCCTCGCCATGGCATTGAGCCCCGATCGCAAGCTGTTGGCTGTCGGTGATGGTGAGGGCTTTATAATGGTCATCGACACGGCTGAATGGCGCATTGCACAAGATTTCCGCGCCACCCTGCGCGGTCCGGTTTGGGCGCTCGCTTTTTCTGCCGATGCTCAAAACCTTCACGCAGGCGGCATTGATGAGGCAATGTACAGCTGGCCCGTTTCAGCATTGGGCGATCGCGAACAGATGGCCGCTGCCGAACCCAGCTTTCTGAAAGACCCAAGCGAGATGGGCAACGGAGAACGGCAATTTGCGCGCAAATGTTCGATCTGTCACAGCCTGACGCCGGATGGGGGTCGACGTGCAGGCCCTACCTTGCACGACATCTTTGGGCGGAAAGCGGGCACATTGCCCGGTTATTTGTACTCGGATACGCTGCAAGACTCTGATATTATTTGGAATGAAGAGACAATAAATGCTCTTTTCGACGAAGGCCCGGACCATTACATTCCGGGGTCAAAGATGCCAATGCAGCGGATCACGCAAGCACAGGACCGGTTAGATCTGGTCGCGTTTCTGCGCAGCGCCACCGCACCGCAGGATTGAGCCGGAGGAGAACATGAAAGCCTTTCTGACCGCCGTCGCCGCGATGGTCGTGATCACTGTCGCCGCTCCTTACACGCTGGATCAATTCGGTTTCAGCGCCGCCGACAAGACGTCCGGTTCGGCTGTACGCCTCGACTGAATGCCGCAATACCTGACCACCCGCGAATTGGCGGATCTGCTGCGCATTGGTGAGCGGAAGGCCTATGATCTGGCATCCTCGGGCGAAATCCCGTGTGTACGCGCCATGGGCAAGCTGTTGTTCCCAAAAGCCGAGATCATAGCGTGGCTCAACGCCTCACGCTCTGGCCCCGATGTCGTCGAACCACCCCTGCCGCCGATCGTGGCAGGTAGCCACGATCCCCTGCTGGACTGGGCTTTGCGGGAAAGCGGCTCTGGGCTTGCGACTTACTATGATGGGTCTTTCGACGGGCTGAATCGTCTTGCGGAGCGCAGCGCACAGGCGGCGGCCTTGCATATCCACGAACCAGAAGGCTTCAACACTCAGACCCTGCGCGACACGATTGGCGAAGCACCTGTGATCCTCTACCAGATTGCCAACCGGCAGCGCGGCCTGTTGCTGGCACCCGGCACCTCGGACATCTCGGGGTTTCAGGATCTGAAAGGCAGACGGATCATTCTGCGTCAAGACAGCGCCGCCAGCCAGCGTCTGTTCGATGCACTGCTCGGCGCCCACGGTCTGGGTCGTGATGATCTGAACACCCTGCCTGTTTGCGCCCGCACAGAAGAAGAGCTGGCCACCGCCCTGCGTGACGGCAAGGCAGAGGTTGGTTTTGGCCTCGGTGCACTGGCGCGCCCGTATGGGCTGAGTTTCATGCCCACCCATTCCGAGCGTCTGGACCTTGCAATCTGGCGCCGCGCCGTCTTCGAGGCCCCCATGCAGACGCTGACCCAGTTTTTGAAATCCGAGCGTTTTATCGAACGCGCTGATGAACTAGGCGGCTATGATCTCGCAAATCTGGGTCGGATCCACCACAACGGCGCCAGTGGCTGATCCGTCGTCCATTCCTTGTTGCGCCAACCCGAGGCGAACTTACTGTGCGTTTGGAAAAAACAACTGCTCACCATCCAGCGTGTAAGACGCAATCGCCGCCTGTCCATCAGGACCGGTCAGCCAGTCGATGAACCTCTGCCCGGCAGCGGCGCGGACGCCTGTGTGCTTTTCAGGGTTCACAAGGATTACACCATATTGGTTAAACAGGCGCGGATCGCCCTCGACCAAGACCTCCAGATTGCCCCGGTTTCTGAAGGATAACCAGGTTGCCCGGTCGGTCAGAGCATACGCGTCCATGCCGCTGGCCACGTTCAGCGTTGCCCCCATCCCCGATCCGGTCTCGCGATACCAAGTCCCCGACGCCGCCGTCGGGTCAACGCCTGTCGCCTCCCAATTGCGCATTTCGGCTTTGTGGGTCCCGCTGTCATCCCCGCGCGAGGCAAAGGGTACCTTCGTTTCGGCCACAGCTGTCAAAGCGGTTGTAATGTCGTTGCCCCCGGCAATTCCGGCCGGATCAGATTTTGGGCCAACCAATACAAAATCATTGTACATGACATCGAACCGTTCGACGCCCCAACCGTCTGCCACAAACTGCTCTTCGGCGGGCTTGGAATGAACCAGAAGAACATCGCCATCGCCGTTGATTGCGTTCCGGATCGCCTGACCGGTCCCGACGGCCACAACCCGTACGTCGATACCGGTTTCGGCCTCGAACCCCGGCAGGATATAGTCCAGCAGACCCGAATTCTGCGTCGAGGTCGTTGATTGCACAACGATAAAGGGTTCTTCGGCCAAACCTGCGCCTGCGGTCAGCCCAAGCGCGACAATTGATGCCCGAACGAAATCAGGGATCATTCGAAGTCTCCATCTCTGTTAATCAGGTTACCAGACCGCCAGCAAGATACCGGCGCGACTCGTTGCTTTTTGGGGTTTCCAGCACCTGCTGTGCCCCCCCATGTTCAACCACATGCCCTGCCTGCATCATCACGATGTCAGATGCCAGGCGCCGCGCCTGCCCGATGTCATGCGTCACCATCACGATGCGCACACCCCGGGCCGAGGCACGCAGGACCATCCGCTCGATCATCTGCATGGCGCTTGGATCCAATGCGCTGGTGGGTTCGTCCAGAAACAAGGTCCTGGGGTCCAAGGCCAACGCGCGCAGGATCGCCAACCTTTGCGCCTCGCCACCAGACAGCGAACGCGCGGATTGACGTGCCTTGCCATCCAGTCCACCTTCGGCCAGCAAAGCTTCGATACGATGCCTGCGCAAGGCACGGGGCATCGATTTCCGCTTTAGCACAAAGTCCAGATTGGCCGCGACCGAGCGGCGCAGCAGCACGGGGCTTTGAAACACCATCGCCTGCCGCGCTTTGTGGGCTGCATTCAACACAACACCGTCCTGACAGACACGCCCGCTGTCGGGTTGAATCAGACCATGCAGACAACGCAGCAACAGACTTTTGCCAGCGCCGTTTGGACCCAAGATCATGGTCGGACCCGGGCCATCCAGGCACAAATGCGGGACATCGAGCAGCACCTTGCCTTCGCGTGCAATGTGCAACCCTTGGACCTCTAACATACCCGGCGCCTCGGTCACGACATCACGCATGGCGCAGCCCTTCCCGCTCGGCCCGCAGGGTCAACGCGCTGACCATCGCGTTTACCGCCACGGCCAAACCGATCAGGATCACACCCAAGGCCAGCGCCAGCGCCAAATTCCCCTTCGAAGTCTCAAGCGCAATCGTGGTCGTCATCACACGCGTCACGTGATTGATATTGCCGCCGACGATGATCACTGCGCCTACCTCGGCGATTGCCCGGCCAAACCCGGCCAGTAATGCGGTGACCAGAGCCAGACGCGCGTCCCACAACAGCACCGGGATCGAAGCCAACCGCGATACGCCGAGCGAGCGGAGCTGTTCAGAATACTCTTCGGCCAGCATCTCGACCACCTGCCGGGTAAGTGCGGCCATGATCGGCGTCACCAGCACCACCTGCGCTATGATCATTGCGGTGGGTGTGTAGAGAAGTTCCAGCACCCCCAAAGGACCGGATCGGGACAACATCAGGTAGACCAGCAAACCGACGACGATTGGCGGGAACCCCATCAGAGCGTTCACAAGGATAATCAGCGCCCGCCGTCCCGGAAACCGCGCGACGGCCAAAGCTGCCCCAATAGGCATCCCGATGACCGCCGAAATCAGAACAGCAAAGATCGAAACACGCAGCGATAACAACACAATTGCCCACAGCTCTGCATCCCCTTCGAGGATCAGCGAGAGCGCTTGGGTGATTTCTGATGCAAATTCCTGCATATCCTACCATTCATGCCGTATGCTGTGACAAAATGCTATAAATTACAGGGAAATACTAAAGGTTCTGTCCAGCAAGTACAGGCACAAATTCGACATTCAAAACTAAGAACGCGGCCCCGTCAGGGCCGCGTTTGATTGGCACGTCTTTTGCTGTAGCTGGCTCAGTTCAGCGCAGCGTCGGTGATCTGATGTGTCCATGCCCCTTCAGGCTTTTTGGTGATAACCGGATCAGATCCGCCCGCCAGCAGGGTATCAACCGTGCGGTCGAAATCGGCTGGATCCAGCGCCCCGTTCGACCCTGCGGTCAGCTTGGCAATCTCGCCCATCATGCGCTTTTGATGCTCCTCGGTCTGGGCACCGGTCGCATCGTTTTCGAGAACGATCTCAGCGGCTTCATCCGGGTTCTCTTCGGCGTATTTCCAACCCTTCATCGAGGCACGGACAAACCGTTCCATCTTGTCGGTGAAGGCCGCATCGCTCAAATTTTCTTCAAGCACATATAGACCATCCTCAAGCGTGGCGACGCCCTGATCTTCGTATTTGAAGGTTACCAGTTCTTCGGGCGTGACACCGGCATCAATGACCTGCCAATACTCATTGTAGGTCATGGTGCTGATGCAATCGGCCTGACGCTGCAGCAGCGGGTCGACGTTAAAGCCTTGTTTCAGCACTTCGACACCGCTGTCGCTTTTGCCATCGGTACCGATTCCCAGCTGACTCATCCAGCTCATGAACGGGAATTCGTTGCCGAAGAACCAGACTCCCAGCGTGCGATTTTTGAGATCTTCAGGCGAGGCAATCCCCGCATCTTTCCAGCAGGTCAGCATCATGCCCGAGCTCTTGAAAGGCTGCGCGATGTTCACCAGAGGCAGACCCTTTTCGCGCGCGGCAAGTGCAGCCGGCATCCATTCCACCGTAACGTCTGCTCCACCACCTGCGATCACCTGTGTGGGCGCAATATCAGGACCACCGGGCAGAATGGTGACGTCCAGCCCCTCTTCTTCGTAGAACCCTTTGTCTTTTGCCACATAATAGCCCGCAAACTGCGCTTGCGTGACCCACTTCAATTGTAGTGTCACCTCATCCGCAGCAAGTGTCGCACTGGCTGCCAGGCTAAAGGCCGCAACCGCCCCACTGAGTAGCTTCTTCATCTTCATATCTCCTAGTTGCTTATGTTTGCCCCGTTTATGGGGTCTGTTGAGTTATTCCTTTATCCTCGCTGCGACGGATGCCAGAAGGTCACCGCCTTTTCGATCATCGCCACTACGCCATAGAAGGCCGTCCCCGCCAGCGCGGCCACTACAATCTCGGCCCACACCATATCCAGCGACAATTGCCCGACGCTGGTCGATATCCGAAAGCCCATGCCCAATGTGGGGGAGCCAAAGAACTCAGCCACGATAGCGCCGATCAGCGCCAGAGTGGTAGAAATCTTGAGCCCGTTGAAAATAAACGGCATCGCGGCGGGGAGGCGAAGTTTCAGGAAGCTCTGCCAATAGGTGGCGGCATAGGTCTCCATCAGATCGCGCTGCATCGTTGTGGCTTCGCGCAGCCCTGCCACCGTGTTCACCAGCATCGGGAAGAACACCATCACTACGACGACCGCCGCCTTGGAATGCCAGTCGAACCCGAACCACATCACTAAAATGGGTGCGGTGCCCACGATAGGCAGCGCTGCAACAAAGTTGCCGACGGGAAGAAGCCCGAGGCGCAGGAAATCCCATCTATCCACGGCAATTGCCATGAGAAAGGCCGAACCGCAGCCGATGATGTAGCCGCTGAGTGCTCCCTTGATGATCGTTTGAACAAAGTCAGCCCAAAGTGTCGGCAAACTGTCCCAGAAACGGTCCCAGATGACTGATGGTGCGGGCAGGATGACCAAGGGCACTTCTAGTCCACGCACCACCAGTTCCCAGATGCCAATCACGGTCAGACCGAAGATCAGGGGCGCAAGAAACCGCACCATCCGTGTGTCAGAATAGGGTCCGCTGGCCAGACGGCTGTTCAACCACCAGCCCAATAACCAGACAGCGATTGCACCAAGAATAGGTATCATTGTGCCATCCCCATTCGTTTCAGGACGGTCCGCTCGATCAGCCCCAGCAACCCGACGAGACAGGCGGCGAGAATGGCCGCAGCAAACAGCGCCGACCAGATCTGTACCGTCTGGCCATAGTAGCTACCGGCCAGCAGCCGTGCACCCAACCCGGCAACAGCCCCGGTCGGCAGTTCTCCAACAATGGCCCCGACCAGCGAAGCAGCGACGCCAATTTTCAGCGATGTAAACAGATAGGGCATCGAGGCCGGCAGCCGCAGTTTCCAAAACCCTTGCGAACGGCTGGCATTGTAGGTTCGCAGCAAATCCAACTGCATAGCATCCGGGCTGCGCAGCCCTTTTACCATGCCTACGACGACGGGGAAGAAACTCAGATACGCCGAAATGATCGCCTTCGGAATGATCCCCTGAACCCCAACAGAATACAGAACAACGATGATCATCGGAGCCAGCGCAATGATAGGAATGGTCTGGCTAACGATCGCCCAGGGCATCACCGACAGATCCATCACCCGACTGTGCACGATCCCGACCGCCAGTAGGATGCCCAACCCGGTTCCGATAGCAAAACCCAGCATCGTGGCGCTCAGCGTGACCCAGCCATGATAAATCAGAGAGCGTTTCGAGGTGATTTTTTTCTCAATCGTGGTTTCCCACAACTCAATCCCAACTTGATGGGGTGCAGGCAGACGGGGGCGGTCCTGCTCCCATGTGGCTGGGATTGCAAACGCGTTGTTCAAGGCCAGACCGATCTCACCCATGTCCCGGCGATCCTTGGCTGAAGGTGGCTGGACTTCAGCACCCACGCGCTCCTGTTCAGTCAGAACCCCTTTGATATTCATAGGAATACAGGCCGCGTACCAGACAACGACAATGGCGGCGATCACGGTGAGGACTGCAATGATCTGCTTCATGCGTGCCACTCCATCCGAATGACAGGCACCGTGTCAGGTGGCACCGGAGGCTCTCTTCCCGTCTCAACAAAGCCCTCGCGCCGATAAAACCGTTGCGCGTCGACATTTGGCACATGTGTGGTCAGCCAAAGATGGTCGCGCCCCTCCTTCGCCTTATCCAGCAATTGCTTGCCGATGCCCTGCCCAGTGCGCAAACAATACAGCGCACCAACCTTATGTTCGACCGGATCGACAGACATATAGCAATCAATCGGATCACCTGCGATCCAGATGTCCCTGTTCGGAAACGCCTCAAGGATCAGATCCGCCAGCTTTTCTTCTGGCAATTCCTCGGGTATCCAATCGGTCTGCGCGGCCCAGGTCGCGATGATGCGCGCGCAATCCCCCACATCTTCGCGGGATGCCCGTCTGATGCCTTTATCCGCCATCACACATCATCCCCATGACCCGCTCGCAATCCTTCTCGCACGCGGTGGGCGACTTCGATAAACTCGGGCGTGTCACGGATATCCAGAGGCCGCTCTTTCGGCAGAGGGCTATCGATCACATCCGTGATCCGGCCAGGCCGAGGGCTCATTACCACGATCTTGGTGCTGAGATACACCGCTTCGGGGATCGAATGTGTTACGAAACCGATGGTCTTCTCGGTGCGCGCCCATAATGCCAGAAGCTGTTCGTTCAGATGGTCGCGCACAATCTCATCCAGCGCACCGAACGGTTCGTCCATCAGCAGAATATCCGCATCAAATGCCAAGGCCCGCGCAATACTGGCCCGCTGTTGCATCCCGCCCGAGAGCTGCCAGGGGAACTTACCGCCAAATCCATCAAGATCAACAAGTTCCAGAACCTTTCTAACGCGTTCCTCCTGCTCGGCGGAGGAATAGCCCATGATCTCAAGCGGCAGCTTGATGTTCTTTGCAATGGTCCGCCACGGGTAGAGCCCGGCCGCCTGAAACACATACCCATAAGCGCGCTTTCGCCGTGCTTCGTCAGGCGTCATGCCATTCACGGTCAGGGTCCCGCCGGTCGGTGTTTCCAGCGCTGCGATACAGCGCAGGAACGTCGTCTTGCCGCAGCCCGAGGGGCCGATAAAACTAACGAACTCCCCCTTGCCAATCGACAAGTTCACATCTTTCAGCGCATGAATAGGCCCATCATTCGTCTGAAATGTAAGATCCAGCTGCCTTGCCTCAATAACGGGCTGAGTAGTATTTTCTGTATTCATTCCATTGCCTTGAAGAAGCTCAGACCCGAGTCGCCAGAAAGGCGACCCAAGGGGTTTATACTCCCGTTGCCGGTATACCTGTCCGCTCAACAGGCCGGGGCGCTGTCAACTCTTTCCAGGTGCTCAGCGCCTTGTTCACATGGGTATTGGCCTCACGTGCCACGAACTTACCGTGCCCCTCCTGCGTCTGGATCTCGCCATCATGCACAGCCACAGCGCCACGGGTCAGCGTGAATCGAGGCAGTCCGCGCACTTCCTTACCCTCAAACACGTTGTAGTCGATCGACGACTGCTGCGTGTCAGCCGAGATCACCTTGGCCTTGTCCGGGTCCCAAACCACCAGATCCGCATCCGCGCCCACAAGAACTGCACCTTTTTTCGGATAGCAATTCAATATCTTGGCGATATTAGTTGAAGTTACTGCCACGAACTCGTTCGGCGTCAGCCGACCTGTATTCACACCATAGGTCCAAAGCATCGGCATCCGATCCTCCAACCCTCCGGTCCCGTTCGGGATTTTGGTGAAATCACCCACGCCATAGCGTTTCTGCTCGGTCGTAAAGGCGCAATGGTCCGTTGCCACGACGCTCAGCGTTCCCGATTGCAAACCGTTCCACAAGCTGTCCTGATGCTGCTTGTTCCGGAACGGAGGGCTCATGACGCGCCGTGCCGCATGTTCCCAATCGTGATGGAAGTATTCGCTTTCATCCAATGTCAGGTGTTGGATCAAAGGTTCACCCCAAACCCGCTTGCCCTGCATCTTGGCGCGCCGAATGGCTTCATGCGCCTCCTCACAGGAAGTATGCACCACATAGAGCGGCACACCCGCCATATCTGCAATCATGATCGCCCGATTGGTTGCCTCGCCTTCCACCTGCGGTGGGCGGGAATAAGCATGTGCCTCCGGCCCAGTATTGCCTTCGGCGAGCAGTTTCGCGCTCAGTTCAGCAACCACATCGCCATTCTCGGCATGGACCATCGCGGTGCCACCCAACTCGGCCAAACGCTTGAACGAGGCAAAAAGCTCATCGTCGTTCACCATCAGCGCGCCTTTATAGGCCATGAAGTGCTTGAACGTGTTGATGCCGCGCGTCTCGATGACGGTTTTGATGTCATCAAACACCTGCTCACCCCACCAGGTCACCGCCATGTGGAACGAATAGTCACAGTTCGCCCGCGTCGACTTGTTGTCCCACCGCTTCAGGGCGTCCAACAGGCTTTCACCCGGATTAGGCAACGCGAAATCCACCACCATCGTGGTCCCGCCCGCCAGCGCCGCCCGGGTCCCGCTTTCAAAATCATCGCTGGAATACGTCCCCATGAACGGCATTTCCAAATGCGTGTGCGGATCGATCCCTCCGGGCATGACATAACAACCACTCGCATCCAGTTCCTTATCACCTCGCAGGTCCGGCCCAATCTCAGTAATCACACCACCTTCGACCTTCACATCTGCCTTATAGGTCAGATCAGCGGTCACAACGGTTCCGTTCTTGATCACAGTGCTCATGTTAAACTCCCTGATGCGGTCTGCGCCGCTTGCTTCATCTGGCTAAAAATACCTCGGGGGAGTCGCCCATCGGGCGACGGGGGCAGAGCCCCCTATTCCACGATCTCAGCCGTCTCGACGACCGCATGCAACAGAACATCCGCCCCGGCTGCAGCCCAATCCTTGCTGATCTCCTCAGCTTCATTATGGCTCAACCCATCAACGCATGGGCACATCACCATCGCTGTTGGCGCCACCCGATTGATCCAGCAAGCATCATGCCCGGCGCCCGAGATGATATCCGTATGCGAATACCCCAAACGCTCAGCCGCATCGCGCACCGCCGCCACGCAACTCTCATCAAACTTTACCGGATCAAAGCCGCCCACCTTCTCGAATTCGATCTGCAGACCCATCTCTTCGACGATATCTTCGGCTGCCACCCGAAGGCGGTTCTCCATATCGGTGATCACATCCAACTCGGGCGATCTGAAATCGACCGTGAACACCACCTTCCCCGGGATCACATTGCGCGAATTCGGATAGACATCGATATGCCCCGCCGCACCAACGGCATGAGGCGCATGAGACCAAGCGATTTCATCCACCTTCTCAAGAATACGCGCCATCGCCAGCCCGGCATTCTTACGCATCGGCATTGGGGTCGACCCGGTATGCGCATCCTTGCCAGTTACCGTGACTTGCGTCCAACTCAAGCCCTGGCCATGGGTCACAACACCGATATCCTTGCCTTCCGCTTCCAGAATGGGGCCCTGTTCGATGTGCAGTTCGAAGAACGCATGCATCTTGCGGGCACCAACCTCTTCATCACCGCGCCAGCCGATACGGTTCAGCTCGTCCCCAAATTTCTTACCTTCGGCATCCTCGCGGTCATAGGCCCAATCCTGCGTATGCATTCCCGCAAACACACCCGAGGATAGCATTGCAGGCGCATAGCGCGTGCCCTCTTCGTTGGTCCAGTTGGTCGCAACAATGGGATGCTTGGTTTTGATGCCCAGATCATTCAAGGTCCGGATGATTTCCAACCCACCGAGCACGCCCAGTACGCCATCGTATTTGCCGCCAGTCGGCTGCGTATCCAGATGCGACCCAACATAGACTGGCAATGCCTCCGGATCCGTCCCTTCTCGTCTGGCGAACATGTTGCCCATCTGATCCAGCCCCATGGTGCAACCTGCATCCTCACACCATTTCTGAAACAAAGCGCGCCCCTCGGCATCCTCGTCGGTCAAGGTCTGGCGATTATTTCCACCTGCCACACCGGGCCCGATCTTGGCCATCTCCATCAGGCTGTCCCATAACCTGTCGCCATCGATCCTGAGATTCTGCGCCGGAGCTGCCATCTTGTTCTTCCCTGTTGCTTGCGATTTAGCTCGCTTTTGGTGTCTTGATTTGACCATCTGGTCAAACTCACGCTATCACGGGTTCGACATCAGTCAAGAAATTGCAGTGACCTGCCGGAATTTTCGACATATTTGACGCTCAACTGGCCGAAAAAAGGACAACAGGTGAACATGCCCAAAGACCGCGCCCCAACCCGGATTCAGCAAAAGAACCGAGCAGCGATTCTCGAGGCGGCCCTGAATGTGTTCTCAGCCCACGGTTTTCGCGGCGCAACCGTCGACCAAATTGCAGCTGAGGCGGGGCTAAGCAAGCCCAATCTGCTCTATTATTTTCCATCGAAAGAAGCGATCCATACAGCCCTGTTGTCGGGTCTGCTTGAAGTCTGGCTCGCTCCCCTGCACGCGTTGAATGAGGATGGCGACCCGCTGGAAGAAATACTGTCTTATATCCAACGCAAGCTTGAGATGAGCCGCGACCTGCCGCGCGAGAGCCGCCTCTTTGCCAATGAGCTTGTTCAGGGCGCGCCGCGCATTCATGAAGCTTTGTCCAGCGATCTCAAAAAACTGGTCGATGAAAAAACCACGATTCTGACAAGCTGGATGGCTCAGGGCAAAATTGCACGAGTCCATCCCTATCATCTGATTTTCTCGATCTGGGCACTGACACAGCATTATGCGGATTTCGATGTTCAAGTCCGGGCAATTCTTGGGGAAGAAGACCCATTCGAAGGCGCAGTTCCGTTCGTGGAAACGCTCTATCGAAAACTGCTTACACCTTAAGAGACACTTAACCCTATTGAGAAAAGCTCGGAGCATGAAGACGTATCGCTCAGATCCCGAGCCTTGGATCACCCAGCTTTTCTCGTCCCGATCTGCTCGAACGGGAGCTGTGGGGCGACGCTCAGTTGCTTGGGTCGAACGCGAGGTTGGTCACGCGGCTTTTCAGGCAGAAGTGAAACGGCGCGGATACCATTTGATCCGCACCGCCAATCAATATGTCATCATCTGCCACAACGGACCCATCGACATTCTGTTCTGAGTAAATTCGTCGAATTTTCTCCGCCAAGATTTTTCGACGAAAAATCTCTGACTACTCCGCCGCTTTCGCCATGGGGTTGTTGGGGTGTGTCGTCCAATTGGCATATTCAGGATCAACGACCTTGCCTGTGCGCGGATCAACCGCTCCGGCGGCCATCGGCTCCATGGAAATACACCCCTCTACAGGGCACACATCCACGCAAAGATTGCAGGCCACGCATTCCTCGTCGATAACCTCGAACACCCGATCCGCCGACATCGAAATCGCCTGATGGCTGGTATCTTCACAGGCTGCAAAACAGCGACCGCATTTGATGCACTGATCCTGATCGATCTTCGCTTTGGCGATGTAGTTGAGGTTCAGATATTGCCAATCCGTCACATTGGGCACTGCGCGTCCGATCACTTCGTCGATATTGGCATAGCCTTTCTCATCCATCCATTCTGATAAGCCAGCCGTCAATTCATCGATGATTTTGAACCCATAGGTCATCGCTGCAGTGCAGACCTGAACATTGCCGCAACCCAGCGAGATAAACTCTGCTGCATCGCGCCAAGTGGTGACGCCACCGATGCCTGAGATCGGTAGCCCATGCGTGGCTTCAGCCCGCGCAATCTCGGACACCATCGACAACGCGATTGGTTTCACCGCCGGTCCGCAGTAGCCACCATGGCTGCCTTTACCGTCAATCGAGGGTTCGGGGCTGAACGTGTCCAGATTGACACTGGTGATCGAGTTGATCGTATTGATCAGCGATACCGCATCCGCGCCCCCATTCTTCGCCGCCGCCGCAGGTTTGCGGATATCCGTAATGTTCGGCGTTAGCTTCACGATAACTGGGCGGTCGTAATACTGTTTGCACCAACGGGTCACCATTTCGATGTATTCCGGCACCTGCCCGACGGCAGACCCCATACCCCGTTCACTCATCCCGTGCGGACAGCCAAAATTCAGCTCGATCCCGTCCGCACCGGTTTCAGCCACACGCGGCAGAATGGCCTTCCAAGCAGCCTCCTCACAGGGCACCATGATCGAGGCGATCAGGGCGCGATCTGGATAATCCGCCTTTACGCGGGCCATTTCCTCAAGGTTCACCTCAAGCGGCCGATCTGTGATCAGTTCGATGTTGTTGAGTCCCAACAACCGGCGGTCCGCGCCATAAATCGCGCCATAGCGTGGGCCGTTCACATTCACGACCGGAGGCCCCTCGGCCCCCAAGGTCTTCCACACTACGCCGCCCCATCCGGCCTCGAAGGCGCGGCGAACATTGTACTCCTTATCCGTCGGTGGCGCGGAGGCCAGCCAATACGGGTTCGGGCTTGATATTCCAAGAAAGTTTGATGTTAAATCAGCCATTTATCCGGCCTCCCTGATGCAGCTCTGCATCTTTGTCTTTGAGTTTCACGCGCTCAGTGCAGCGTGGATATCCATCGCGGCATCGCGACCTTCGGCTACGGCGGTCACGGTCAGGTCTTCGCCTCCTGCCGCACAGTCTCCGCCAGCCCACACACCGGTCATTGAAGTGCGTCCCGCCCCGGTCACGGCAATCTTATTGCCATCCAGCGTTAGCCCTTCCGGCGCACCGTCAAGCGTCTGACCGATGGCCTTAAGAACCTGATCGGCCGGCACACGGACAGTTTCACCCGTTCCGGTCAGTCGACCATCATGGCTAGCAGTATACTCCAATTCGATCTCTGCTGCGGCACCATTTCCGTGAATGGCCACCGGCTGAACATTGCAGAGAATCCGAACACCATGCGACGCCGCCAAATCCTGTTCGTACCGGCTGGCACCCATCGCGTCGCGACCTCGGCGATAGGCGATGGTGACGTGCTCAGCGCCTAGCAGTTTCGATTTCACTGCCGCATCTACGGCAGTCATACCACCGCCAATCACAACGACATTGCGACCCACAGGTAGATCAACCAGATCGCTGGCCTGTCGCACATCCGAGATAAAGTCGACCGCCGGGCGCACCCCGTCTTTATCGACCCCATCAGCCCGCAGTGCGTTCACCCCCGCAAGTCCTATTGACAGGAAAACAGCGTCATAGTTCTCCTGCAACCCTTCCAGAGAAATCGTCTCTCCCAGAATCGAACCGGTCTCGATCGCGATCCCGCCTATTTTAAGCAGCCAATCGACCTCGGCCTGTGCAAAATCATTGGTAGATTTATACGCCGCAATCCCGTATTCGTTCAGACCGCCTGGCTTGGGCTTGCCTTCGTGGATCACCACATCGTGCCCCAGCATCGCCAGACGATGCGCACAGGCCAGACCGGCGGGCCCTGCCCCAACTACGGCAATTGTCTTGCCGGTTGATGCGGCGCGCTCGAACGGATGCGCACCCGAGGCCATCACATCATCGGTTGCGTAACGCTGCAGGCGTCCGATCTCGACCGGCTTGCCTTCGGCCGTCTCACGCACGCAAGCCTCTTCACACAAAGTTTCGGTCGGACAAACCCGGGCACACATGCCGCCCAGAATGTTCTGCTCCAGAATGGTCTGCCCTGCCGCCTGCGGTTGCCCGGCCTGAATCTGGCGAATGAACAACGGAATATCGATATCCGTAGGACATGCCGTCACACATGGCGCGTCATAGCAGAAATAGCATCGATCGGCGGCCACAGCGGCCTCGTGCGGGGCCAGTGGCGGATGCAGATCGGTGAAATTCGAGGTCAGCTCATCGCTGGAAAGCCGCCCGGAGACGATCCCGGGTGCCATCTGGCCCTGTGCCATCACTCTACTCCCTGTAGATATGTTTGTTATGGACCCCAGCTTGCCACAATCTGATTTTTTATCAATTGGTAAAATTTGCCAAATGGTCAAAAAATGAAAAATCCGGGCGGAATGGCCCGGATTCAGTCAGAAATTGCCTATTTTGTTGGCAGCGGTGGCTCAGACCATCCCACCCAGGTGGCCGGATTTGATCCAAACACGGGCTCCGCCCTCTGCTGCTACAGCAGCAAAGCGTGATCCAGGCGGCAAGCGCAACCAGTCCCAAGTGCCAAATTCTTCGCCCGCCTCGGCAAAGCCACCTTCGATAACAAAGACCTCAAACCCCTTATCGGCGTCCAATTCAATATGTTCGCCCGCGCCCCAGGTTTGCACCTGGACATCCTCATGCACGTTCTTGAACAAATCGATATCTCCGCCCCCGTTGATCGAGCGCCGAACCTCGGTGCGGTCGTCGGGGTCGAACTGATGCAATTTGACCAGAATAGTCGCGCCTTCGCTGGCCGAGGGTGTATGGGAGGACGTCGGGGGATTGCGTACATAGCTGCCGACAGGGAAATCTCCGGTTTCATCCTGGAACACTCCGTCCAGCACTAGATATTCCTCACCCCCGTCATGAGTATGCGACGAAAACGCGCTGCCGGGGGCAAAGCGCACGATGGTTGTGGCACGCGCCACTTCCTCGCCAATGCGGTCCAGCATCTTGCGTTCGACGCCAGCAGCCGGTGACGCGACCCATTCGGTCTGATCAAAGTGAACGGCGACCCGCTGTGTGAAATTTGCATTGACCCGCATATGCAATCCTCCTGCGTTGCTGTCACATTAGATGGGAGCACGAGCCGGATTTGCAAACCGGTCATGTTTGGGGTTTTGACGCCCTTCACAGCTTGTTGTACTTCCGGTTGAGGCAGCGGCCGAATACCGGCCCGATCAGAAAGCGCAACACGATGCAGGCAAGCCCGGCGACATTTAACATCCTCATCATCGGGCAAAACAACCGGCTGCAATACGAGGCGCTTTTGTTCGCCGCCTCGCTGCGCCACAGCTCATCAGGGTTCAAAGGTCGGCTGTTCGTGGGGGTGCCACAGCCCGGCCCTCTTTGGCCTCAGAACCCCAGCATTCAGGATGCCGAAGTTCTTGAAGCCCTGCAGCATCTGGGTGCCGAGATTCTGCCTTTTGAGTCTCATGCTTTTGGCTCGAGCTATCCCAATGGCAACAAGATCGAAGCTTTGCTGGCGATGCCAGAGGGTGAGCCCTTTGTCTTCTTCGACTCCGACACTCTGATCACCGGCGAAATTTCCGACGTCCCGTTCGATTTCGAACAGCCCGGCGCCTCACTTCGGGTCGAGGGAACATGGCCCAAACCCACGCTCTACGGCCCAGGATATGACGGTATCTGGCGCGCACTGTATGACCGGTTCGGGCTGGATTTCGAAAGCTCTCTCGATCCCAGCCAGCCCGAGGGTTATTGGCGGCGCTACCTGTATTTTAACGCCGGTTATTTCTTCTACAAATGCCCCCGCCAATTTGGTGAGCGGTTTATGGGCTATGCCCGCGCCATTCGCGACGAGGAAATCCCCGAACTGACCGGGCAAGTTCTGAACCCGTGGCTGGATCAGATCGCCTTGCCGCTGGTCATCCATTCCTTCGGTGGCGGACGGGATGCCCTGCCCGAGGGCCTGCTGGATGGGTCGGTCAGCTGCCACTATCGCCTGTTCCCGATGCTCTACGCCCGCGAAAGTGATCATGTGGTCGAGGTATTGGAAACTGTCGTGGCCCCGAACAAGATCAAAAAAGTGCTCAAAGGCTATGATCCACTGAAGAAGCTGGTGATACAGCGCAAGGGTGCGAAGATCCGGGCATTGTTCGACCGAAACAACCTGCCCGCACGCGAACAGGTCATTCGCAAAACGATCAAGTCTAAGGGGCTTTGGCTACGGTGACGCGGACATTGTGCCGGGCGAGCCAATGTCCTAGAGATTCAGCAACACACATTCCAACAGGAGATTTCCTCGATGTCTGACGGACCCACCTACGGTTTTGACACGCTGCAAATTCACGCCGGGGCCCGCCCCGACCCTGCCACAGGCGCGCGCCAGACACCGATCTACCAGACCACCGCTTATGTCTTCCGCGACGCTGACCACGCCGCCGCGCTGTTCAATCTGCAGGAAGTGGGGTTCATCTATTCCCGCCTGACCAACCCGACTGTTGCGGTGCTGCAGGAACGTGTGGCGACGCTTGAGGGCGGCGTTGGCGCGGTGTGCTGTTCCTCGGGTCACGCGGCGCAGATCATGGCGCTGTTCCCGCTGATGGGACCGGGCTGCAACGTGGTGGCTTCGACCCGTCTGTACGGCGGCACGGTCACGCAGTTCAGCCAGACGATCAAACGCTTTGGCTGGTCGGCCAAGTTTGTCGACACCGATGATCTGGACGCCGTCAAGGACGCTATCGACGAAAACACCCGCGCGGTGTTCTGCGAATCCATCGCCAACCCGGGCGGTTATGTCACCGATATCCGTGCGCTGGCGGATTTAGCCGATGCAGCAGGCATTCCGCTGATCGTCGACAACACCTCGGCCACGCCCTACCTGTGCCGCCCGATTGAACACGGCGCGACTCTGGTCGTTCACTCGACCACCAAGTACCTGACCGGAAACGGCACCGTGACCGGCGGCTGCATCGTGGATTCGGGCAAGTTCGACTGGTCGGCAAATGACAAGTTTCCTTCGCTCAGCGAACCCGAATCCGCCTATCACGGACTGAAATTCCACGAGACCTTCGGCCCGCTCGCCTTTACATTCCACGGCATCGCGATCGGTCTACGCGATCTGGGCATGACGATGAACCCTCAGGCGGCGCATTACACACTGATGGGGATAGAAACGCTATCGCTACGGATGGAGCGCCATGTCGAAAACGCGCAGAAAATAGCAGCGTGGCTCGAGGCAGACGACCGTGTGGATTACGTGACATATGCTGGCCTGCCATCCTCGCCCTATAGCGACAGGGTAAAAAAGCACTACCCGCGCGGCGCGGGTGCCCTGTTCACTTTTGCGGTCAAGGGCGGCTATGACGCCTGCGTAAAGCTGGTGAACGCGCTTGAGATCTTCAGCCACGTGGCCAACCTTGGCGACGCACGGTCGCTGATCATCCACTCGGCCTCGACGACCCACCGTCAGTTGACGCCCGAGCAGCAGGAAGCTGCAGGCGCAGGCCCTGGAGTGGTCCGCGTATCCATCGGGATCGAGGATGCAGACGATCTGATCGCTGATCTCGATCAGGCTCTGTCCAAAGCCAGCGCCTGATCCGATGACCGGGCACAACACAAATGAACTGGGTCAACCCATCGGTTTTTCGGTCACGGGCGAGTTTCCTCGCCCCACGCCACCTTACACACCGATGCAGGGCCGGTTCTGTTCCGTTGTGCCATTGGATGTAAACAGGCACGCGCCCGGCTTGTACCGGGCGTTTGCCAATGACATGGACGGCCACAATTGGACTTATCTGCCCTACGGCCCGTTCGACTCTGAGGCGGATTTCACCGCATGGGCGCAGTCAAACTGCATGGATGCGGACCCGATGTTCCATACGGTGCTCGACGCGGATGAGGTACCCGTGGGGATGGCCTCATACCTTCGGGTCGAACCAGCAGCGGGTTCAATCGAGGTAGGCCATATCCACTTCTCTCCCCTGCTCCAGCGCAAACCGCAATCGACCGAGGTTATGTATCTGATGATGCGCCGTGTGTTCGATGAGCTTGGTTATCGCCGCTACGAATGGAAATGTGATGCGCTGAACGCGCCATCAAAGCGCGCGGCCGAGCGTTTGGGTTTCACATTCGAGGGCGTCTTCCGGCAGGCGACGCATTACAAAGGGCGCAACCGGGATACGGCGTGGTTTTCGATAATCGACAGCGAATGGCCGCGCATTCGGGCGGCCTTCGAGAACTGGCTTGCGCCGGGGAATTTCGATGCATCGGGCCAGCAGCGCCAACCGCTGCAAGCCCGCGCTGAATCCTAGCTTACTCCGCGATTTCGAACTCCATCGCGATATTGACCGACACGGAAATCTCTCCGCCTGCGACCGGCACGCCACCGGCGTCCGACATCGCCATCTCGCGCATCTGAGCCATCGGGCGAACACCTCCGCCGTGGTCGTTGATCGATAGGACGGGACCCAGGGTAACTCCGGACGCCTGCGCCAGTTGCTGCGCCTTCTCGGTCGCATCTGCCACAGCTTTGGCCCGTGCTTCAGCCTCAAGCGGTTTAGGCTCTTGCACGCCAAAGCTCAGACCGCCGAAATCATTGGCACCATCCTTGATGACCGCATCCATGATCTGGCCCAGATTATCCAGATCCCGTACGCGAACCGAAACGCGGTTGGACGCGGTGAACCCAGTGATCTTGGGTGGCTCATTGCTGGAATTGCTGCGCCCCGACCAGACCGGTGAAAGCGACAGATCGCGCGTCTGAACATCGCGCGCCTCCAATCCCATTTCGTCCAGTCGTTTGAGGATCTGCGTCACCGCATCCGAGGTCGCCTGCATCGCTACCGATGCCTGCGCATCCTGATTGGTCACGCCCAGCGTTATCGTTGCCATATCGGGTGCAACCAGAGCCGTACCGGTCCCGCTGACCGAGATGCGACGTTCTTCCGCATGGGCGGGCAGAGTCGCGGTGGCAGCGGCCATGGCGGCCAAAAAAGCAAGTGTCTTCAAGATGATCCCTCCTTGATGCTTGCCCTCAAGATGGGTGGTCAGGCCCGTACACGGCAAGGGGGAAACGTGCCTTTTTCTTTCCCTCGGCGAGTTCCTGCTCTAATCTCGGTGGGCAGACATCTAAGCGTTTGCATAAAAGCCGACAATTATGGTTCATCGCGATTATGAAACCCGCCTTTGCGCTGTCATTTTCTGAAAACGGCATTTCCTTGCATCATCAGTCGGATGGAGACTGGTACTGCATTGGAACCGTTCCGTTAGATGCGTCGGATTTCGCGGACCAGATGCAGGCCCTTCGGGATCAGGGATTCGCGCTGGAAAATGACCTGAGTTGCAAGCTTGTGATTCCATCCGATCAGGTGCGCCGCTTGGTTGTCGACACCGATGGTTTGGACACCGATGCAGCGGCGAAAAAGGTCAAGGATACGTTGGCCGCAGCCACGCCCTATGAGCTATCAGAGCTGGCTTATGTCGCGGGCGACGTGGGGACTGAGACCCCGGTTGCCGCTGTGGCCCAGCAAACGCTGGACGAAGCCAGCGCATTTGCCACCGATCATGGCTTTATCCCCGAGGCATTCTGGGTCAGCGCAACCGGCAACGATACTTTGGACGCGCCATTTCTGGAACTGCCGATCATTGTGGATGAGGACGCTGTGATTGCGGCCCCCAAACCCGTTGATACGCCGGACATACCGGTTCACGCCATCGCTGAAGATGCAGCCCCCCCTGCATTTGAGCCTGCTACCAAAGCACTGCCCTCGTCTGCCAAGACAGGAACGGATCTGAAACGCTTTGCAATTCCTGCGATCGCAGCGTCGGTTGTGGTTGGAATGTTGCTGGGTGTCTGGTCTTACAACAGCTCTGACCCCGAAATTGTCGAAGTGGCCGAGCCGTTAGAGCCCGAGCTGCAGCCAGAGCCAGAAATTGTGACGGCAGAACCGCAGGCACAACCCGAACCTCAGGAAACCGAGATCGCAAGCCTCCCACAAGAACCTGAAGTGGCAGAGGAAGAACCGGTGCTCACCCCCACGGACGAGGCCATTCTCGAGGCACTGAAGATTGAACCGGAGCCGGTCGAAGACATCGCTGATCTGCCAGAGAGCAGAACCGAGTTTCGTGAGTTTACCGGCACCGCCCCTGTTGAACCTTCAGATCTGGAGCCAGCGCCTGTGGCTGGCGTGGATAATCAATATCTCACATCGGTCGATCGCTCGGACCTGTCGACCGATTCCGTCGCACTACCCGAACTTGCCAGCCTGGACACAGATGCGTCTTTTGAGTCGATCTCTTTGCCAGGCCAAGCGGGGCAGCGGTTCAACCTGGATGAACGCGGACTTGTGACGCCAAGTGCCGAAGGCACGTTGAACCCGGCCGGTGTGATGGTTTATCTGGGTCGTCCCGCATCCGTGCCCCCCGAACCCCCAACCAGGTTCGAAACAGAACCCGTTGTCATAGAAGAGGTCGATGAGAGACTCGCGGCGTTTCGCCCGCGGCCACGCCCGGAAAATCTGGTGGATCAATTCGAACGCCAGCAACTTGGCGGTCGATCCCGGCAAGAACTGGCCTCGGTCCGGCCCAAGCTGCGGCCCGAGTCTCTGCAAACCCCTCCGCAGGTCGATGAAACCCCGACTGCGCTGGCTGTTGTACGGGTACCCCGTCCAAAAATCAGGCCTGCCAGCATCACGGCGCGCGCGACACGGCAACCTAGTTCTGGGAGTGCAGCGCTGGCCTCGACCGCAAATGTGGCCAGTAATGCCGATGAAGTTGGCTCGTTCCAGCCCAGAACGGTCAACCCCAAAATCCCGTCTTCCGCGTCAGTTGCGAGACAAGCAACCATCGACAACGCGATTAACCTGCGCAAGTTGAACCTAATCGGCGTGTACGGCACCCCGGCAAACCGTCGTGCTTTGGTCCGCCTGCCCAGCGGACGCTACAAAAAGCTGAAGGTGGGCGATCGCATCGACGGAGGTAATGTCATCGCCATCGGCGACAGCGAGTTGCGCTATCAGAAGCGCGGCAAGAACATCACGCTCAAGATGCCGCGCGGGTAAAGAAAATGCGCCATGTCGGTCAGACACGGCGCTCGGTTGATTTCATTGATTCATGTTTAGGCTGCCGAGATTTCACCCGACTCGATCTGCTCACGTTCAATCGATTCAAACAGGGCTTTGAAATTGCCCTCACCAAACCCGTCATCCCCTTTACGCTGAATGAACTCAAAGAAGATCGGGCCAATGACTGTTTTCGAAAAGATCTGCAGCAGAATCTTGGTCTCACCGCCATCAACTACACCTTCGCCGTCGATCAGAATGCCGTGCTTCATCATCCGATGCTTGGGCTCATCATGGCCGGACACACGGTCGTAAGACATGTCATAATAGGCCTCGTTCGGACCGGGCATGAACTTCAGACCCTTCTCGGCAATGGCATCGGTCGAGGCGTAGATATCGTCGCTGCCCACCGCGATATGCTGGATGCCTTCGCCATTGTACTTCTTCAGGTAGGAGACGATCTGTCCGGTCTCTCCACGATCTTCATTGATCGGAATGCGAATGCGACCACAAGGTGAAGTCAACGCGCGACTGTAAAGCCCGGTGAACTTACCTTGAATGTCGAAAAAGCGGATTTCACGGAAGTTGAACAGGTCGCCATAGAATTTGAACCACTTGTCCATGTTGCCCTTGAACACGTTGTGGGTCAGGTGATCTAGATAGTAGAACCCATCGCCGCGCGGTTTTGACTGCTCCAGCCATTCAAATTCCTCGTTGTAGGGCGAGGTGTCATAATACTGATCGATGAAGTAGATCAGCGAACCACCAATGCCCTTGATCGCCGGAACATTCATGGTCTTGTCTGCGCCATCATAAGGCTCAGCCCCTTTGGCGATCGCGCGCTCATAAGCCTTCTGAGCATCAACAACGCGCCAGCCCATGGCAGGGGCGCAGGGGCCGTGCTCGGCCACGAATTTGGCTGCAAAACTGTCAGGATCCGCGTTCAGGATGTAGGTTACATCACCCTGTTGCCAAAGCTCGACCTTGGGGGTGTTGCGGTGATAGCCGACATAGTCGAAGCCCATTCGCGCAAACAGGTCTCGCAGCTCTTGCGGCTCGGGGTGTGCGAATTCAACAAACTCAAACCCGTCGGTACCGGCTGGGTTTTCTTCGCTGATGACAGATTTCGGGGCGTTATGCGGGAAAGGACCCATGGCGCGTCTCCTCGGAAAACAGGAATTTCTTTGCTGATTCAAAAATACGCCTTAATGAGTGCTGTTTCTGCGCATTGTTTTCGTATAAACTAAGTTTAGATGCGTACTTTCCGCATATTGATTGCAAATCTTGAGGAAACGCCGCACGTGCTGGATCGGATTGATATCGGAATACTCGCAGCTTTGCAGCGCGACGCGCATCTGACGTCGCAGCAATTGGGTGATGTGCTGAATCTATCCGCCAGTCAGGCGGGCCGTCGCCGACAGCGCCTTGAGGCCGAGGGTTATATCACTGGGTACACCGCACGACTGGACCCGCTGAGGCTGGGGCTACAGGTTCAGGGGTTCATTCAGGTGCATCTGGGCACTCATGGTCCCGAACAATCCGCAGGCTTCGCCCGCATGGTCAACACCCGCCCCGAGATCACCAGCGCCTGGACGATGACAGGTGAGGCAGATTATCTGCTTCACGTCTATTGTGACGACTTATCCGCACTCAATACCTTGCTTCACGAAGTGATCCTGCCGCATCCTGCAGTTGCACGGGTGCAAAGCCAGATCGTAATGGACCAATTGAAACGCGACGCGCCGCTCCCGACCTGAGCGGATTTAAGAGGACAATAATGAACGAGTTCCTTTATCAGGCATCGATCTATCTGGCAGCTGCGGTGATCGCGGTGCCGCTTTCCGCCCGTCTGGGTCTGGGATCGGTGCTGGGTTATCTGGCCGCAGGCATCGCGATTGGACCAATTCTGGGGCTAGTTGGCGCAGAGACCGAAAGCCTACAGCATGTGGCCGAATTCGGCGTCGTGATGATGCTGTTCCTGATCGGGCTCGAGCTTGAGCCCCGTGCCTTGTGGGATATGCGGGACAAATTGTTAGGCTTGGGCGGGTTGCAGGTCGGCCTGTCGACCGCCGCAATCGCAGCTGTGGCGTTCTATGCGGGTCATCAATGGTCGGTGGCGCTGGCGGTTGGATTGACCTTGTCGCTTTCTTCCACGGCAATCGTGCTGCAGACCCTGTCCGAAAAGGGCCTGATGCAAACCAACGGAGGTCGAGCGACCTTCTCGGTCCTGCTGACGCAGGACATTGCCGTAATCCCGATCCTAGCTTTCCTGCCGCTGCTTGCCCTGCCCGCAAGTATCCACATCGAAGATGACGGCTCCATCAGCCGTGGCGTAGGCATAGCCAAAGACGCGGATTATCACGCCAAACTCTCGCTGGTCGAAGGTCTGCCCGGCTGGGCCGTTACGCTTGTCACCATTGGCGCCGTCGCGTTTGTCGTATTGGCCGGCATCTACCTGACCCGCCCACTGTTCCGTTTCATCCACGCCACCCACCTGCGCGAAATGTATACGGCACTGGCGCTAATGATCGTGGTCGGCATCTCGTTCCTGATGACCCTTGTGGGCCTGTCGCCCGCTCTTGGCGCGTTTCTGGCCGGAGTGGTTCTGGCCAGTTCGGAGTTCCGACACGAAATGGAAAGCGACCTTGAGCCGTTCAAGGGGCTTTTGCTGGGCCTGTTCTTCATCACCGTGGGCGCTGGGATCGATATCGGGTATTTCTTCGCCGACCCGTTTGACCTGATCGGTTTGGCCTTGCTGGTCATACTGGCCAAGGGGATCATCCTGTTCATCGTCGGGCGCGCCTTCAAGCTGCGCGGGCGCGATCACTGGCTGTTCACGCTGGGTTTGGCCCAGGCCGGTGAATTCGGCTTTGTCTTGTTGGCGTTTTCTACGCAGCAGAACGTGATTCCGCCGGGCTTGTCGCAAAAACTGTTGATGATCATCGCGCTGACCATGTTGATCACACCGCTTCTGTTTATCGTCTACGACGTACTTTCGCGCTTTCTCGGCGAGAGCAATCCGCAGGTTGAACCCGATCAGATCGACGAAAAAGGCCCTGTCATCATCGCCGGGATCGGTCGCTTTGGGCAGATCGTCAACCGGCTGGTACAGGCAAGCGGGTTTAAAACAGTTGTTCTGGACCACGATATCGAAACGATCCAGCTGATGCGACGGTTCGGTGTCAAAGGCTTCCTTGGCGACCCCACTCGCCCCGAATTGCTGCGCGCTGCTGGAATCGAAAAGGCAGCGGTCCTTGTCGCGGCCATGGATGACTACAAACAGGTCACCCGTCTCGTCGGATATGCCCGCCGCCAGCGGCCCGATCTGCACATCATCGCCCGCGCCCGCGACCGCAACCATGTCTATGAACTGTATCAGGCAGGGGCCAACGACATTGTCCGCGAGATGTTCGACGGATCGCTACGCGCGGGCCGCTATGTATTGGAGAACATTGGCCTCAGTGAATACGAGGCCGCACAAGCTGAACAAACCTTTTATCACCACGACCGGGGATCGGTGCGCGAGCTTGCAGAACTGTGGATCCCCGGCATGCCCACAGCCGAAAACAAGAAATACATCGAGCGTGCGCGGCAACTGGAAAAAGATCTGGAAACCGCGCTGCTGGAACTGGCCGAGGAACACGCCAAGAAGTCGGCTTAACCGTCCGACACACCCGCTTCAGCGAATGTCGCCATGCCGGAATGGCAAGCAACCGCGCTTTTCAGAATGTTGATCGCCAACGCCCCGCCCGAGCCCTCGCCCAAGCGCAGGCCCAGGGTCAGCAATGGCTCCTTGCCGAGCTTGCCCAGCATCGCGGCATGCGCGCCCTCGGCGCTTTGGTGGCCCGCGATGGTGTGATCAAGCGCTGTTTCCGAAATCTGCGCCAGACAGGCTGCTGCTGCGGTGCAGATGAATCCATCCAGAATTACCGGTATCCGCAATACGCGCGCGGCGGCTATCGCACCCGCCATAGCCGCAATCTCGCGTCCGCCGAGGCACCTTAGAATATGAAGTCCATCGCCCTGACCATGCAGAGCGACGCCTTCCGCAACAACCCTGGTTTTGTTCGCCAGACCTGCATCATCCACACCGGTCCCGCGGCCAGTCCAGTCGGCAGCATCCCCGCCAAATAGCGCGCAAGCGATGGCGGCAGCCGGCGTGGTATTTCCGATCCCCATCTCTCCAACAACCAGCAGATCGGCCTGCGGATCAACCGCCTGCCATCCTGTGCGCAGTGCGCTTAGAAATTCCTCTTCGCTCATCGCGGGGGCTTGGGTAAAATCTGCGGTCGGACGGTCCAGCTCCAGCGCGTGCACGTCCATCTTCGCGCCCGCAGCCTTTGCCAACTGGTTGATCGCCGCGCCGCCATGTTCGAAATTCATGACCATCTGCACCGTCACTTCGGGCGGGAACGCCGAGACACCTTGAGCAGTTACGCCATGGTTGCCAGCAAACACGATGACCTGCGGCGCATCGATCCGAGGCCGCGCATCCCCGCGCCAACCTGCATACCAGATCGCCAGATCCTCAAGCCGCCCCAACGCGCCGGGCGGTTTGGTTAGTTGACCGTTGCGCTCTTCCGCGCCCTGCTTGGCAGCGGTGTCCGGACCGGGTGCGCCGGTCAGCGCATTGCGGAAACTGTTCAGGTCATTGAGTTCGGGCAGCATGGAAAGCCTCGTTGCATCAGAGTGGTTGTGTGTGTTTAACCAATGCTGGCAAAGCAACAAGACCCGGAAAGGCCTGGGAGTGACCAAAAACGACACCGCCCCGTTTTCCCTGTGGGATATCCCGCTGGCTCTGGTCCTTTTGACGCGCCTGCCCCTGCCACGCCTGCCCGATCAAGCGTTCACCCGCCAGTCGCGTGCGGCTTGGGCCTATCCCCTTGCCGGGCTTGTTGTGGGGGCGCTGGCTTGCGGCGTCGCCTGGATTGCAATCTGGGCGCAGCTGCCAACCCTTGCCACCGCCGCCCTGCTGCTCGCCACGTTGATCATCGCAACCGGAGCGATGCACGAAGACGGGCTAGCCGATACGGCCGACGGGCTTTGGGGCGGCTTCACAACCGAACGTCGACTGGAGATCATGAAGGACAGCCATATCGGTACTTACGGCGTACTGGCCCTGTTGCTGGGCCAACTGCTTCGAATTGCTGCTGTTATGGCACTGATCGGTGCGGGTCTGTTGACGGGCATATTGGCCGCCTGCCTGTTCTCACGCGCCATGCTGCCGGTGCTGATGCTCGCGCTACCCAACGCTCGCAAATCGGGGCTGAGCCATTCGGTTGGTGCGCCCCCCTTGTCTGCGTTGCTGGCCGGTATCGTGTTGGCTATCGTCCTGTCGCTATTGCTGCTGGGTGGATCAGCCATCACGCCGATGCTCTGCGCCCTGCTTGCAGCGGCTTTTGTCGCTCGCATCGCCAAGACCAAGATCGGTGGCCAAACCGGTGATATTCTGGGGGCCACGCAGCAGGTCTCGGAAATCATCTTCCTCCTGGCGCTAACAGCCTCAATCTAAGACGCCCCACCGGTTTCAATGCGCAGCGTCGCGCCACAGTGTTTGCAATGCACAGCATCCGGATCGTGCCGGAACAGGCCGCAGCTTGGGCATTTGTAGCGCACTTTCTGCGGCATGAAGATCGCCTGCGCCAGACGGACAAACAACGCCACGCCAACAACCATGATGAAAACGGAAAACAGCTTTCCCGCTGGTGTGCCCAGCGTGATATCTCCGAACCCCGTTGTCGTCAGGGTCGCCATAGTGAAATAAAGTGCGTCGATATAGGGGGTCTGCGCATCTTCGGGGACGAAAAAGACCAGTACTGCAGTCGAGGTTGCAAAAACAAAGACCATCAGATTGATCGCCGCAATCACCGCGTCCTCGTGGGTTCGGAAGAAAGGACTATCTCGGCGCAAATCCCGCAGCAGATGATAGGAATGGATCAGCCGCAACGCGCGCAATATCCGAAGAAACGCGAGATTGCCGGTCAGGAACGGGTCAAGCAGCAGCGACACGATCACAACGATGTCTGCCATCGTGTAAATCTGGCGCAGCAGTTTCCAGCGGTCTTTGGAAATCCACATCCGCGCGCAGAAATCCATTAGGATGATCAGCCCGACACCCAAACTTGCCGCCGTCAGCCCAGGCCCATGCGGGATATTCGCCGTGGAGACAAAAAAGATGATCGAGGCGATATCGAACAGGATCAGCCCATAGCGAAACCAGACCGAGACCGGCTCGTGGCTGATGTAGAGAAACTTGACAGTTTGCTTCATCATGTCCCCGTATCTTCCTGCAGTTACAGAAAAATACCCGACACACACCACAAGACCAAGCGCCTAGTCACGAAAAAGGGCCGCCCCGGATTTCGGGACGACCCTTAAATTGGCTCGAACGCAATCAGGCTGCGCGTGAGGTCAGAACCTCATCGACCTGTTTGGCAGCCGAAATCTCATCGGCGCCAGAAACCGCGGCCACTTCGCGTGTCAGACGTTCCAGCGCGGCTTCGTAAAGCTGACGCTCGGAGTAACTCTGCTCGCGCTGGTCGTCGGTGCGGTGCAGGTCGCGGACCACTTCGGCGATCGAGATCAAGTCACCCGAGTTGATCTTTTGCTCGTATTCCTGCGCCCGGCGCGACCACATGGCGCGTTTGACCTTGGCCTTGCCTTTAAGCGTCTTCATTGCCTGGCTGATAACATCCGGCGAGCTAAGCGACCGCAGACCGGATTCGGTGACCTTGTTGGTTGGTACCCGCAGGGTCATCTTGTCTTTTTCAAAAGAAATCACGAACAGCTCAAGCGAGAAGCCTGCAACTTCCTGCTCTTCGATTGACACGATCTGACCTACGCCATGAGCCGGGTAGACGACATAATCGTTCGGGCGGAACTCAAGCTTTTTCGATTTCGACATTCATATTCATCCTTCATTACTGATCGGGATATGAGACGACAAAAGCACCACAGCCGAGGCCCTGCATGGCCCCGTCAGGCGGCTTATTTGTCATAAATTCAGAACTCCAAAGCGAGCATACTTACGGAGCACATCCCAATCACAGTCATCATTCGGTCCTAAGTATATCACAAATTTGCGACACTCAAAAGACCGCGCCAAGGTAAATGGGAAATTCCCTTTCTACCTCAACTAATTAATGCACAGATTGATGCCAAATGAACGGTAACCGGCTGCCGAATCGGTCAACCGCCCTCGCCTGGGGCTTCCGAGAAATATTTCTCCATCTTGCCTTCTTCGCCGTCGCGTTCCTCGGCCTCGGGTAAGGGGTCTTTTTTGGTCACGATCACCGGCCACATTTCCGAGTATTTCCGGTTGAACTCGACCCACTGCTCCATCCCCGGCTCGGTGTCGGGGCGGATGGCGTCGGCGGGGCATTCGGGCTCGCAGACACCGCAGTCAATGCATTCGTCGGGGTGAATGACCAATGTGTTTTCACCTTCGTAGAAACAATCCACCGGACAAACCTCGACACAGTCGGTGTATTTGCAGCCAATGCAGTTTTCGGTGACAACGTAGGTCATGTTGGATTTCCCGTTTGCGCTTTGGCGACTAGCTAATCCAGTCTGACCGCCGCTTCAAGGTCAGATCACCCCTTTGGGATGCGAGAAAGATCAAGCGCGCGTCTTTCTTTCTTGGTTGGACGACCTTTTCCCTCAAACGCAGGATTCTTGGGCGATACGTCCTGCTTTTCGGTCATATCAAAGTACAAAGCTTGCGCCTCGGGGGCTGGGCCGCGACGCACGCCAAGCGCTTCGATACGTACAACCCGAACAATACGCCCCTGCAGAAAGGTCAGGACATCTCCGGGTGCCACGGCTTGCGCCGGTTTCAGCACCCGATTTCCGTTCAGACGCACATGGCCGCCGCTGACCTGTTTGGCGGCCAGGCTACGGGTCTTGAAGAACCGCGCCTGCCACAACCATTTGTCGATCCGCAGCTTGGCCTCGGCCATCGCGGATCAGTTGCCGTCCTTCAGACCCATCAACGCTGCCGCAAATGGGTTATCGGGATCGATTGCCTTTTCCTTTTTGGGTGGCCGTGACGAGAAGGTCTTGGCGCCCTGAGGCTTGCCCCCCTTCTTGCCATGCGGCTTGCCCTGAGGTTTACCACGCGGCTTGCCCTTGCCCTGCCCCTGCTCGCGACGCGGACCACGGTTTTGCTGACGTTGGCGCCCCCAAGTGAAGGTGTAGAACACCTCAATTTCGGGCTCATCCAATTTGGACTCTGCTGATTTCTCAGTGGCCGTAGCCTCTGCTGCCGCCTCGGTGCTTTCGGAGGCTTCGGCTGACGCCTCGGCGGTTATACCGACGTCATCCGATTCGGCATTTGCGGTCGGTGTCTCATCGATGACGGGTTGTTCCTCGGCTTCCGCCACAGGCTGCTCCGTGGGGACCGGTTTGGCCTTCTCACGTTCGCCGCGTTCGGCCTTGTAACCCAGTCCCTGCATCAGGTCTGCAAACTGTTCCAAGGTCATGCCGGTAATTGACAACATGTCGGGTTTGGCTTCGAACCCACCGCGGCTATCCTCGGACCGCAGCATGTCGGCCAGCCGTTCCAGCATATCGATCCGGATTGAGCGTTCGCCCGCATCGCGGTAGCCGCACATGGTGTCATAGCCCTGCGGCGCGTCCTTGGCGACCGGAACGGTAACCAGACCCGGAGGTGGTGCTTCGGGGAACTCCTGCAAGCCGCCGGACAATGCCCATAGTACCAGACGCAGGCGCGTTGGCGCGGGTTTCAGCAGCAGCGGCATGAAGATGGTGAATTGACCGAACCGGATGCCATGTTTGCGCAGCGCACCACGGGCGTCCTGATCCAGATCCTTGACCTCTTGCGCAACCTGCACACGGGGCAGCACGCCCAACGACTCGACCATACGGAAGGCAAAGCCCTTCGCCAGGCCCGTCAATTCTTCATCCCGCGACAGGTTCAGCAGCGGCTCAAACAGGGCTGCCACTTTGCGGTCGATGAAATGCTGCAGGCGGCGCTGAACCTTCTGTTCCACGTCCGGCCCGGCGGCCTCATCGACAAAAACCTCGACTACAGGCTTGAGAGGCTCGGCACCGGCAACAAGTTTGCCCACGGCATACTCGCCCCACATCAGGCCACCCTGATCGGTGAAATCAATTTCGGTATCGGGCGCATTGTAGAAGCGATCGGCACGCAGATGGAATTGCGGCGCGAGTGCTTGCAGAGAGGCTGACTTCAAGGCTTTCGCTTCAGTCCCCTGCGCGCTTTTGTCCGGGGTAAACCGGAACCCTTCCAGACGACCGACGAATTCGCCTTCGACGGTCACTTCACCCTTGTCATTTACTTCGGCCAAAAGGGCCTCCTTCTGTTTGAGCCGGCGCAGCAACACTGACGTGCGCCGGTCCACAAATCGCTGAGTCAAACGGTCGTGAAGAGCGTCCGACAGCCTGTCTTCTACAGTGCGCGTTTCCTCGCGCCAATGGGATTCGTCACGCACCCAACCGTTTCGTTGCGCAACATATGTCCAAGTGCGAATATATGCCAACCTTTTGGACAATGCATCAATGTCGCCATGGGTTTGGTCGATACGGCGGATTTGCCGCGCCATGAAATCATCGGGGATACTTCCGCGCTCATGCAGATGGCCATAGATCACCTCAAGCAGGCTGGCATGTTCGGCATGGCTGATGCCGCGAAAATCGGGGATTCTACACACATCCCATAGCAAACGGATCGACGGTCCATCGCTGGCACGGGCAACAACTTCGGTGACTTGGGACAGAGATTTCAGGACGTTCAGATCGTCAGCTGGCCGCGCTTTGATCAGGTGCTCATTGTCTGGGCTGACCTCAAGCGAGTCGATTAGTGCGTCGATTGAGCCGAACCGCAAAGCGGCATTCCGCCAATTCAACTTTTTCATAGGCGTGAACCGGCTGTCCATAATGGCTTGGGCTACGCCCTCATCCAGCGGCGGAGCCTCGCCCGTCACACCAAACGTGCCATCCGACATTCCGCGCCCGGCCCGTCCTGCGATCTGGGCCAACTCGTTGGGGGCAAGAGGCCGCATTCGGCGGCCATCAAACTTGGTCAGAGATGAGAACGCCACATGGTTCACATCCAGGTTCAACCCCATACCGATGGCATCCGTAGCCACCAGATAATCAACCTCACCGTTTTGATAGAGGTCAACCTGCGCATTCCGCGTGCGAGGGCTGAGCGCCCCCATGACGACCGCCGCCCCGCCCTTTTGGCGACGAAGCAGCTCGGCGATGGCATAGACATTGTCGACCGAGAATCCGACGATCGCACTGCGCGCAGGCATTCGGCTGATCTTTTTCGAACCGGAATAGACCAGCTGAGACATCCGTTCACGCCGGATGAACTGCGCTTCGGGCACAAGGGCCGCGATGGGGCCGCGCATGGTGTCAGAGCCGAGAAACAGCGTTTCATTGGTGCCGCGCGACCGCAACAGGCGATCAGTAAAGACATGGCCGCGTTCGGGATCCACGCAAAGCTGAATTTCGTCAATCGCCACAAAATCAGTGCCCTTGCCTTCTGGCATCGCCTCAACTGTACAGACCCAGTATTGGGTGCGCGGCGGTACGATCCGTTCCTCGCCTGTCACCAGCGCCACCACAGACGGACCGCGAATAGCGACAATCTTGTCATAGACTTCGCGCGCGAGCAGCCGCAGCGGCAGACCGATGACACCGGTCCGGTACCCCAGCATACGTTCAATCGCGTAATGAGTTTTACCTGTGTTCGTCGGGCCAAGTACGGCCACGATTCGGGATGACCCGCTCACCTTTGCCCCCTGCGCCCTAAGACTTACAGCGCCTTGCCTTCAACCTGAGGCTTCAGCCGATTCACGGCATTGGTTACTTCTTCATGATGGGGATGTATAGCCAGCGCACGTGAATAAGCCTCAAGTGCTTGTTCTGGCTTGCCCACGATCTCAAAGATGAGGCCAAGGCCGTAGATAGCGTCGTAGTTGTTCGGATTCAGCGTCAATGCCTGTTCAAGATCCGCCGCAGCCATGCCAAACCTGTCAATGCCGAAGAAAACCGAAGCGCGCACATGCCAACCCTCGGCAAATTCGGGTGCGTGATCGGTAAGCGCCGTCAAATGATCAAGCGCGGCCTCGACATCCCCGTCATCCAGCGCTTCGCGTCCGCGTTCCAACAGCAAATCCGCTGAAGCCGAACCTGATTGTGACCACAGCGCCTGCAATTGCCGATCCAATCCGATGGCCTGTTCGGGCGTCGATTGCGCCAGTTGCTGCAACAGTGATGCCTCGTCCCGCGAATCCGCCTGCTGCGCGATGCAACTGGTGGAAAACGTGACTATGACGGCAAGTGCCGCGACGGTACGTTTGAGATTGGTGATTGCAATACCCATAACAATGGTCAGTGTAGCGTAGCGACCGGGGATGTCCATTCACGGCGCATGAACAATATGAGGAAGACCATGAGCGATATTCTGGAAAAAGCCGCGGCGGCATTGAATGAGAAACTGTCGGGCGGCGATTTCGATGCGTCAGCCAAATTTGCCATTGCCGATCTGGGTTCTATCATTCTGGATGCAAGCGGTGCGCGGGTAAGCGACGAAGATGCTGATGTGACCCTCAGCGCCGATGCGGACACCTTTGAACAGATCCTCAGCGGTGACCTGAACCCAACCGGTGCGTTCATGTCCGGCAAGCTGAGCGTTGACGGAGACATGGGTATTGCCATGAAACTCGCCTCGGTGCTGGCCTGATGGAGTTTTCGCCGGCCCCCTTATTCGAAGACGTGGCCGGCGGCCCTGCCGATGGTGCGGCGCATTGGCTGATCACCGAAGATGGCAAACGTATCCGCGTGGCACATTGGCTGCCCGGAGGCGATACGCACGGCACGGTGATGCTGTTCCCCGGTCGCACGGAATACATCGAAAAATATGGTGATACCGCCAAGGAATTTGTGAACCGGGGCTTTGCAAGCCTCGCGGTCGATTGGCGCGGGCAAGGGCTTGCAGATCGCCTGCTGGATGATCCGCGGATCGGTCATGTCGAACAATTCACCGATTACCAGCACGACGTTCGCTCAATACTGAAACTGGCCGAAAAACTGGAGTTGCCCAAGCCCTGGTACGTCATAGGCCATTCCATGGGCGGAGCTATCGGGCTTCGCGCCGTTCTGGAGGGGGCTGATTTTGCGGCCTGCGCCTTTACGGGCCCGATGTGGGGGATATTCTTTACACCAATCATGAAGCCGCTCAGCCAGCTAACTGCCTATTGGGGGCCACGCTTGGGCTTGGGCGAGAAAACACCGCCCACCACCACGCTGGAGAGCTATGTGGCCTCACAGCCCTTCGAAGGAAACGTGCTGACACGCGATCCGGCGATGTACCGAATGATGCAGGATCAGTTGGCCGCACACCCTGAACTTGCTTTGGGTGCACCGTCCACCATCTGGCTGCGCGAGGCGCTGGATGAATGCACCTGGCTGATGGAACAGACCGCGCCCGAGATCCCTGCCCTGACCTTCTTGGGCAGCCACGAACAGATCGTAGACCGCAAGGCCATTCGGACACGTATGGCCAACTGGCCTAGCGGTACTCTGGTCGAGATCCCCGACGGCGAACACGAAGTTCTGATGGAGGCACTCGAGGTGCGCGGGCCGGTCTTTGATCAACTTGCTGCACATTTCGCGGCAGCCGCGGCGAAACCAAAACCCGAGCCCTGTCATTAAGGTTTGACCAGACAGCTTGCTTGTGATCCGGACGTGCCGCGCCTAAATGTTTGCCAACGCAGTTTATTCGAGGTGTTCCATGCGCGACCTTCCCTTTCCCGTCCGTGATGCAAATGCAGGCGGCGGTGCCGATGATCTGGGCAATTTGCCGGAATGGGATCTGACGGACCTCTATGCCTCGGAAGATGCACCCGAACTGGCCCGCGATCTGGACTGGCTAGAAGGCGAATGTGCGTCCTTTGCCGCAGATTATGAGGGTAAGCTGGCCGAATTGGACGCAGCTGGCCTACTGACCTGCGTACTGCGCAACGAAAAGATCAACGCCATCGCCGGGCGGATCATGTCCTTTGCCGGATTGCGCTATTACCAACTGACCACCGACGCGGATCGCGCCAAGTTCCTGTCGGACATGCAGGAGAAGATCACCGTCTTCACCACGCCTCTGGTGTTTTTCACGCTGGAACTGAATCGCATCGACGATGACGCGCTGGCTGCGCATTTTGCCGCCAATTCTGATCTGGCTCGATACGAGCCCGTGTTCCGTCGCATCCGCGCGATGAAACCGTATCAGCTATCCGACGAGCTTGAGAAATTTCTGCACGACCTCGGCGTTGTCGGTGACGCGTGGGAACGCCTGTTCGACGAAACAATCGCGGGTCTGACCTTCACCGTCGATGGTGAAGAGTTGAATATCGAAGGCACGCTGAACCTGCTGACCGAGCAGGATCGCGCCAAGCGTGAAGCCGCAGCGCGCGAACTCGCCACCGTTTTCCAAAGCAATATCAAAACCTTCGCGCGCGTGCACAATACGCAGGCCAAGGAAAAAGAAATCGTTGACCGCTGGCGCAACATGCCAACTGCTCAAACTGGTCGCCACCTGTCGAACGATGTCGAGCCCGAAGTGGTCGAAGCCCTGCGCGAGGCCGTTGTGGCCGCCTACCCCAAGCTGAGCCATCGTTACTACGAACTGAAACGCAAATGGCTTGGTCTGGACGTGATGCAAGTGTGGGACCGTAATGCTCCGTTGCCGATGGAGGACACCCGCATCGTCGATTGGTCCGAGGCCGAGAAGACGGTGATGGACGCCTACAACGCCTTCGATCCGCGCATGAGTGAAATTGCAGCCCCATTCTTCTCGAAAGGTTGGATCGATGCGGCAGTGAAACCCGGCAAAGCGCCTGGCGCCTTTGCGCATCCTACCGTGACCGAAGTTCATCCCTACGTGATGCTCAACTATCTGGGCAAACCGCGCGATGTGATGACATTGGCGCATGAATTGGGCCACGGCGTGCATCAGGTATTGGCCGCCGATCAGGGCGAGATGCTTTCATCGACCCCGCTGACCTTGGCTGAAACTGCTTCGGTCTTTGGTGAAATGCTGACCTTCCGCAAAATGCTGGATCAGGCCGAGACAGCGGAACAGCGCAAGGTGCTTCTGGCCGGTAAGGTCGAGGACATGATCAACACAGTCGTTCGCCAGATCGCCTTCTACGACTTCGAATGCAAACTGCACGCCGCCCGTCGTGAGGGCGAGCTGACACCAGACGACATCAACGCCCTTTGGATGAGCGTTCAGGCTGAAAGCCTTGGCCCCGCATTCGAATTCATGGACGGGTACGAGACCTTCTGGGCCTATATCCCGCACTTCGTCCACTCGCCGTTCTACGTCTATGCCTATGCCTTCGGTGATGGCCTCGTGAACGCGCTGTATTCGGTCTACGAAAGCGGTGCGGACGGGTTCGAGGACAAGTATTTCGAAATGCTGCGGGCTGGTGGCTCCAAGCACCATAAAGAGCTTCTGGCCCCGTTCGGACTGGACGCCAGTGATCCCGAGTTCTGGGACAAAGGCCTGTCGATGATCTCGGGATTTATTGACGAACTGGAAGCGATGGAAAGCTAAAGTAGAAAGGCAGCCTGTATGGCTGCCTCATTTCTCTTTGGCGGATTTCATGGTCGTCACGAAAATGGCCGTAACAATCAATACTGCGCCGACAATCGCAAGCGGTGTGATCGTTGCGCCCAGAAACAGTGCCGAGTTGACAAAGGTAAACACAACCGAGGCGGCGAATAGCAACGTCGCCGTCAATGTCGACACGCGGGCGGCGGCCTCGTACCAAAGATAATAGGCAAGCGCGGTCGGCAAAACGCCCAGAAGGATCAAGAAGATCACGTCGTTTGCGGTCGGCATCTGAATAGAAAAAGCCGCCAGTGGCACCAGCAAAACGCCCGAACACAAAAAGATGCCAAACAGAAAGTTCAACCTTTCGGCAGTGGTCTCAGATGACTGCATCGCGCAGCTGCTGGAAATCAAGAACACCGCCCAGCTAAGTCCCGCCCCGATTTCCATCAGATCGCCCAGCAGGGGTTCTCCCCCGCCTTGAAAATCCCGATAGACGGTCAGAAACACACCGAGGATCGCCAGCAGGGTCGCCAATACATCAGTCCGGCCAACGGTGGTATCCGCGAAGAAATACAGGAATATCAACACAAAAAACGGCGCGGTATTCTCAAGCACCATCGCATTAGCAGCACCTGTATGTTCCAAACCTATGTGGAACAGGATATAGTTCACCACCGTCGACAACACCGCCAGCCGGAAGTTCCAATCCCTGTACTGGATTGAAACCCGTGCGCCCATCACCCGCAGCATGCAGTAAATCGCAAACGCAGCGATGAACAGGCGTGATACGGCAATCTGCAACCCGCCGAGATCACTAGTCAAATATCGCACGATAACGCTGTGCGTGCCCCATAGAAACGCGGCTAGGAACCCAAGAACCAACCCGTTTTGCAGTACTGATCTCTGCGGCTGATCCTTCACCGGGTGCTCCTCGCGTTATTTCAACTGACTGTCTTTCGAACCCCGCCGATTGATCCCGCCGCGGGTCTTGAAGCTGTTGTCACGCTCTTGCTGACAGTCCAGGCACAGCTTTACGCCGGGCAGAGCAAGGCGGCGTTTTTCGGGGATCGGTTCTTCGCATTCAGCACAATGTGTCAGGCTTTCGCCCACAGGTCGCTTTTGCGCCTGCATCCGCGCCAGTTCATCTGAAATCGACGCTTCGATCTGTTCACTCACCGCGCCATCGCGCGCCCAGCCGCCCGCCATTTAGCCCTCCTGATCCGGTCGGGACAGGATACGCGAGACACCACAGGGGTGGCAAGCTAGAGCGAAACGGCGGCGTCAAAGACCTGATCGATAACCTCTTGTGTGCCCCTCACGAATTCCAATGAACAGGGATATTCAACCCCTTCGCGAACCGATCGGCAGAACGCTTCGACCTGCAATTGATAGTGGTTGTCCGCAGGAAACCGGGGCACCAGAACTTCAAGGCCCGGTCGGTGCAGTTCAACCCGCGCCTCGCCGAACACACGGGCATTGAACGGAGCGGTTAGACGGATCATGCCACCTTCTCCGTGAAACACCATTTCCTGATGTGGATGCATGCGTGTAGAGACGTAGGCGGAATAGGTAAATTCGGGAAACTGCGCGCGTATCTCGGTGAAGACATCCACGTCATTTTCCCACCGGATCGCACCGTTGACCGAGACCGGCTCTTGCCCAGTCGCAAACCGAGCGCTGCCGATAACATACACCCCGATGTCACGCAGCCCGCCCCCACCGGTTTCCGCACGGTTGCGGATGTTGCCCGTGTCCGCCCGGTTGTCATAGCTGAACGCCCCGGTGACATGGACCAGCCGGCCGATCACTCCGTCCGCGATCAGTTTACGGGTCAGATGCCACTGAGGGTGATGCACGATCATATATGCTTCGGCAGCCAGCAAACCCGTCTGGTCCCTCTTTGCGATCAGCGCGTCAAACTCATCGGCCCGCATGGTCATCGGCTTTTCGCACAGCACATGCTTGCCCGCATCCAGCGCCTTCAGGCTCCATTCGACGTGAAGATGGTTGGGCAGCGGGATGTACACCGCCTCAATCTCAGGATCGGCTAGCAATGCCTCATAGCTGTTGTAGACATTCAAATCAGGGCAATATCTGGCAAAGGGCTCGGCCTTGGCCGGATCCGAGGTCGCCAACCCCGCCAGCCGCGCGCCCTCTGCCGCATGGATGGCGGGCGCCATGTGTTGTCGTGCGAATCTGGCCGCACCCAGAACACCCCAATTGACCGGTTTATGCATGCGCCCCCCAAAAAATTGATGTAACCCGCTCACGGCGAGCTCAATGTAATTCAGTTCCTGATCTGTCTATCAACCACCTGCCAATAAGTCAGTCCTTTCTCTATCTATTTGAAAATCATACGCCTCGGTAAATTTTTTGATGAGATTAAAAAACCCCGATAACCTTATACTTTATATCGATAATCTAAAATCGATCGGCGTCAAACCTGCCCTCGCAAATCAGTTTTGTTGATCCAGTCTGATACTGCCGCCGTAGCTCAAACATCGACTGAATCATTCTCGGATGGCGCTCTGGCAACATCCGGAGCAACGGCAAACAGGGTGGGAGGCTTACTGAAATGCCAGCAACACATACGATTACAGGAACAGTGCTAAAAAGCGGTGATCCCGGAACGTTTGACAGCGACAATCAGGATTTCGACATTCTCCGCGAAGCGGTGATTGCAGCCGGGCTGGCGGAAACGCTGGACAATCCTGAGGCAGAACTGACCGTCTTTGCCCCAAATGACGCTGCCTTTATTACTCTGGCACAAACGCTTGGGTATAAAGGGGATGACGAGGCTGGAGCATTGGGCCACATCATCAAGGCGCTCACCCTGCTTGGCGGCGGAGACCCTATCCCTTTGCTAACCAACATTTTGAAGTATCACGTGGTCGATGGTGAGTTCGACAGCACCACAGTGGTCGGTCTAGGCGACGGGGCTGAAATCCAAACTCTGCTTGGGTCGTCAGTCGAACTGAACCTTGAAAGCGATCCCCCCAGTCTGGGCGATGCCGATCCGGGCATCGACGATCCCGGCTTGATCGCGTTCGACGTGGATGCGTCAAACGGTATCATTCACGTACTTGACGGCGTACTTCTACCCGTCTCGGTGTCGGGCATTCTGGGCAAAAAGAACACGGACTTTATCCTGGGTGACAGCAGCGATGAATTCATCTTTACCGGACGCGGCAAAGACTTTGTTCACGGTGATGGTGGCAATGACGTGATCAACACCGGCTCGGGCAATGATGTGGCGCTTGGCGGTGCCGGGAACGACATAATCTTCGGGGGGCGCGGAAAGGATATTCTGCGTGGCGATGAAGGCCATGACAAAATCTTCGGAGGCCGAGGGAAAGACATCATCGACGGTGGCGAAGGCAATGACAAACTCTTTGGTGGGCGCGGTAAGGATACGTTTGTATTCGATGAGGGCGACGGTCACGACTGGATTGTCGATTTCCGCGTCGGCAAGGACAAGATCGACCTGTCCGAATACGATGGCATTACCAGCTTTGAGGACATCGAAGACGATATCGACGGAAAGTTCTTCGGGACCAAGATCGAATTGGACGACGGAGACAGCATCTATCTATCAGGCGTCTGGGCAAGCCACCTGTCCGAGTCCGATTTCATTTTCGCATAACAATAAAATCAGCCCGCTCATATGGCGGGCTGATATCAGTCTGGGGTTAGTTTGAACCCAGCATTCCTTTTTCGCGCGCAAGCTCACGCATCTTCTTTTGCAGCTTCTCAAACGCGCGCACTTCGATCTGACGAATACGTTCACGGCTGACATTGTACTGCGTGCTCAGCTCTTCCAGCGTAACAGCCTGGTCCATCAGACGGCGCTGAGTCAGGATGTCTTTCTCGCGATCGTTCAGAACATCCAGCGCAGCAGCGAGCAATTCGCGCCGGGCTTCCAATTCATCGCGCGCCTCGTAGTCACCAGCCTGATCGGCATCTTCATCTTCCAGCCAATCCTGCCACTGCATGGTGCCTTCGCCTTCGGACCCCACGGTCGCGTTCAGCGACGCATCGCCACCGGACATCCGACGGTTCATGCTGATCACTTCTTCCTCGGTCACTCCGAGGTCTTCTGCAATCTTGGCCACGTTTTCAGGACGCAGATCACCCTCTTCCAGCGCGCCAATGCGTGCCTTTGCTTTACGCAGGTTGAAGAACAGCTTTTTCTGCGCCGATGTTGTACCCAGTTTCACCATCGACCACGACCGAAGGACGTATTCCTGGATCGAAGCGCGGATCCACCACATGGCATAGGTCGCCAGCCGGAAGCCTTTTTCGGGGTCAAACTTCTTGACCGCCTGCATCAAGCCCACATTGGCTTCGGAAATCACCTCGGCCTGCGGCAAGCCATAGCCGCGATATCCCATGGCGATCTTGGCCGCCAAGCGCAGATGAGACGTGACCATTTTATGCGCGGCCTCGGTATCCTGTTCCTCGACCCAGCGCTTGGCCAGCATATATTCTTCCTCCGGCTCCAGCAGAGGAAACTTGCGAATCTCCTGCATATAGCGGTTCAGCCCACCCTCGGGTGTCGGCGCTGGAAGATTTGAGTAATTTGCCATTTATTTCTGCCCCTTGGACAAATGTTTAAGCCCTTAACATGGGATATGGGTACCAGACCCGATACATTCAAGAGGATCTGTTAACAGTCTGAGATTAACCCTATGTAAAGGAAAGCTGAAAAGGCCTTTTTCACAAGCCTTTGCAGTTTATTTCAGTGGTTTTCTGAGATTTTCCAGCAGGTCCGCCATATCCTGCGGCAGCGGTGCTTCAAAACGTAATGCCTGGCCCGAAACCGGGTGTTCGAAGCCTAACACTGCTGCGTGCAGAGCTTGGCGGGGGAAAGCCTGCACCGCCTCGGCGGCCTCAGGCGTGAATGCCCGCGCGGCCAGTTTGCGCTTTCCGCCGTAAACCGGGTCTCCGACAAGCCCGTTGCCGGCATGGGCCATATGGACACGGATTTGATGCGTTCGGCCCGTCTCAAGCCAGCATTCGATCAGAGAGAGGCTGCCCGGCGTTCCAAAAACCTCGACAATCCGTGCGCGCGTTACCGCATGGCGCCCACCGTGAAACAGCACAGCCTGCTTTTGTCGATCGGTCTTGTGCCGTGCCAGCTGTGTCGTCAGACGCATGATGTTGCCCGGCTCAAAGCTAACACCCTTGATCCCACGCAACCGAGGGTCATTGGCATCCGGCACACCATAGCAGATCGCGCGATAGTAGCGCTCGACGCTATGCGCCTCGAACTGGGCAGCCAGCCCGTGATGCGCCGCATCCGATTTCGCCACAACCAGCAACCCGCTGGTTTCCTTGTCGATCCGGTGCACGATGCCCGGGCGCTTGACGCCCCCAACACCCGAGAGATCATCCCCGCAATGATGCAGCAGCGCATTGACTAGCGTACCGTTCGGCGAGCCCGGCGCCGGATGCACGACCATCCCTGCTGGTTTGTTGATCACGATCAGATCGTCGTCCTCATAGACGACTTCAAGTGGGATATCCTCAGCGCCGATATGACTATCTTCGGCTTCGGCCACGGTGATCCCAATCTGCGCGCCTTCGGTTATCTTAGCTTTGGGGTCTTCTACGGCGACGCCATCAACGGTGACGGCACCCTCATTGATCAGTCGGGCCAGCCGGGTGCGCGACAGGTTCTCTTCCGCTGGCACATCCCGCGCAAGCGCCTTATCAAGGCGGGGCGGCGGAGCGGCCGCGATATGAAACTCTATCAGGCGGGTGCCCATGACTGTCCCTTCCGAACCTCAGGAACCGCAGGAAACACCGCAGCTTCGACTGCTGCGGCGGATGGTCATGCTGTTGACCGCGGTAATGATTGGCGGGGTTCTAGTGACATTCGCCCTGATTGTCATCCGCCTATCGGACCGCACTCCGAAGCTGCCCGACCAGATCGAACTTCCGGACGGCGCAAAAGCGCAAGCGTTGACCATCGGCAACAACTGGTATGCGGTCGTGACCGAGGACAATCGGATTCTGATCTTCGACAAGACAACCGGAAAACTACGGCAAGAGGTCGCGCTGGATTAGCGTCAGGCCTGACCCGAAAGCCGGTTCAGCTGATTGGTAAAGCGCTTGTGAGGCGGATAGAGATCGCGCGCTTTCTCAAGATAGGGACGTGCCTTGTTCTTGTTCCCGCGCCGCATGTGTATCTGGCCCGCCATGCCCTGAATAACGACGGTCACGTCATCAAGATCGGCAGCTTTCAGAATAAGCTTCTCGCCCTGCCCGATCTTGCCCGTCCGCTCAAGCAAGCGACCCATGGCGAACATGAGAAACGGGCTTTCCGGGTCACAAGCCAGCGCCTCAGCCATCGTTCGATGCGCAGCTTCGGTATCGCCTTCTGCTTCGTAAAGTTCGGACAGCCGCTTTTGGTACAAGGCACTTTCCGGCACTCCAGCCACGATCTGGCGGATTTTATCGATCGCCTGAGCTCCGGATATTTCCCCTAGATGCCTCTGTAGTATCACCCTCGCGCCCAACGATCGCGGGTCGTCTGCTGGTACGTCGTGAACCTCATCGAGTGAGGTAGAAAGCGCTTCCAATCTTTGTTGGTGATCAAAGATACGACTTGCGCGTTGATCCAGCGCCAACTCGGCCCAATCCAAGAGTATGAAATCGAAGTTGCAAGGACGCCTGACAACAACATTGCGCTGAACCAGATACAGGTTATTGAACGGTGGAAATCGGCGTTGCCGAACGACCTTCTGCAACGACCAATCCACAGGCGGCATTAGCCTAAGCGCAAGTTGGGCGCGGTAGAGCATTCTGGACCCCAGCACCACAACATCCGGCCGTAAGGGTTTGGACCAGAACGCTTTAGCAAAGTGCAGCGTCGCCGCACCGCGCTTGCCCTGCATGCCAAGAACAGCGCCGCGCAACGCGCACAAAACAGAATAGTCTTCGGGCCAGAGATGCGGGTTCTGCAATCCCTCTTTTGCAAGTGCCTCGCTTTCCTGCCACTTCGACAGGTAAAAACAGTTCAGGGATTGCAGAAGTGGCATAAAGGCGTTGTCGGCCCCGGCGTCCAGAATAGGTTTCGCACTATCATACGCCTCTTCGCAGCGATCCTGCGCTGACAGATATTGCACCGCCTTTGAATAGATATGCGCCGCCTCTGAGGGATTCGGAAAGGCCGATGGCCCCTTCGCAACCCGTTCGATGAACCGCGCATTGGCCGCCTGCATCTCATCCTTGGACAATCCATCGCGGAACACTTTACGCTGCTGCCCCGAAATCCGGGCTGCAGCCATTGAAAAGCCAGATATGTGTGGCGCGATCACCTGATCCGCCCGTGACATCGCAAAAAGCTCCAGAAAGTCCCGCTGCGCCCGCGTCAGAGCTGACAGATCAGCGATATCTGACATCTGCATGAGCTCCGGAAACCGTTGCTTGAAACGGTCTATCACCTCTGGCTGATCCGAAAACATGATCACCGTCTGGCCTTTGGATTTCTCCAGATGGGCCTCGTAAAACTCGTCAGGTTCGATCTTGGCGGGCCAGATTGAATGCTTCCATGGTAATCCGTTCAGGATTTCTCCGCGCCGAATGTGGTAAGCCGAAACCCCCTGCCCCGAGAGCTTCTGATCCGCGCGATACATGATCTGACGAACCTCATCCACAAATCCTACGCTATGTATGAAATCGCGATAGCGGGGACGGATGGTTTCGATCTCTTCCCACGGGAAGGCCAATATCTCGCTCGCTTCTTCGACCAGAACCGAACGGCCAGACGCCAAATGGTCGATCAGCCGCTCGGGCGATGGATCGTTCTGGAAGGCCCAAATTGGCAGAGCGGTCGCGCTTATCGCGTCGAACTCTGCCTGATCAAGGAAATGCGCATCCATCCAGTCTTTGGTGAATAACTCCTCGGGATGATCCAACTCCGGCGCATCGGCGCCTTGCGGGAACCAGTTCACCCGGTAGTCTGTCCCAAAGTCTTCGGCCAGACGGATACAGGTCAGGATCATCAGCAGGCGCGCGCCCAAACAATCCGTACGCTGACCAATGAAAACGCCACGCGTTTGGATCATTGCGCGATCCGGGTGGTCAATGCCCTGCCAACTATTCCAATTATCTGATACATACAGACATTCCCAAACCACGTTCGCCTAAGGTCTTACACAACCGCTACAGTTGAGGCGAGATGCGAAAAACGCGGTGTTTTGCAATTTGTTGCAATGCGAGGTTAAGCAACCGCCGGACGGGCCTGCGACAAGTCCGGAGAAATGCGAATGGCCTGCGATATCAAGTTCAGGCGCGCGATTGAGCGCTGGGAAATGATATCCGCCGGAATGCGTGTGGCCGCTGCCAAGGCGTCCGTCTGTGAAACGCCGACATCCGTTGTCAACACGCGCAGCGCGGTGGTCAGGTTCAGATCGGCCCCGGCCAGGGTTCCATCCGGTAAGGTCAGCCTGCTGTTTTCACGTTGGATGACACGCCCTTCCAGCTTGAATTCCCGCAGATCCGTTCCAGCAACGGCCATCGCGTCGCTCACCAGAAACAGATGCCCCGGCCCCTGTTTAGCTGCAAAGGCGGCGCGCATCGTCTGCGGGTGAACATGGATTGCATCCGCTATCAATCCGGCAGACATCGCACCGCTGGACAAGACTGCGCCAACCAGCCCCGGTTCGCGGTTGCCCAACTGACTCATCGCGTTAAACAAATGGGTGGCGCAGTGCGCGCCCGCCTGTGCGTAAGCCACGCAGGTTTGAAACTCGGCATCACTGTGCCCCAACGACACGATGACCCCCGCCTTGCTGAGCGTTTCGACCTGAGCAATCGTGACACTTTCCGGCGCAAGCGTGACCATCAATGCAGGCAACGCCCCTGCCGCTTCTATCAGCTGTGCAAGATCAGCGTCCTGCATCCGGCGGATCAGCCCGCCGTCATGCGCGCCCTTGCGTCGCACCGAGAGATGCGGCCCCTCAAGATGCAAGCCGACAATCCCCTGAACTCCGCGCTGAATGGCCTGAGAAGCAGCAGAAATGGCAGCCGTTGTCTTTTCGGGCGTGTCCGTGATCAGCGTCGGAAGGATCGACGTCGCGCCAAGCTTGCGATGAGCCGCCGCAATACGCTGTAATGTCTCGACCGATGGATCGTCGTTGAACATGACGCCTCCGCCGCCATTCACCTGCAAATCTACATAGCCGGGGCTTAAAATATCGCCTGACAGATCCTGAACCATCTCATCCGAAGGCAACTCGGCTTCGGGCAAAATACTGTCGAGCAGCCCGCCGACGAAACGGGCGGCGTGGCCGTCCTTCAGGGTTTTACCATCAAAGATAGGCCCGCCCGCGAAGGTGATCGTCGCATCGGTCATACCGTCTCCGTCACTTTCCGCAGGTGACGCGGTGCATCGGGATTGATGCCCCGGCGCGTGGCCACAGTTTCGACCATACCGTAGAACGAAGCGATTGAGGCTACCGGATCTGTCATCCAGTGCGTGGTGCGGACATGTGGTAGCCTCACGGCATCAGACACCTGATTGGTCGTTGCGAAGACTTTTGCGCCCTTAGCTGCGAGCGCATCGGCGATTTCGGCGATGTTGGCCTCAGCCGCGTCTCCGGACGAGAACGCAATCACCGGAAAGCCCTGATCCACGATCGAAACCGGGCCATGCAGAACTTCGGCCGAGGAATAGCTTTCCGCATGAATCTGGCAGGTTTCCTTGAATTTCAGCGCCGCCTCATTCGAAATTGCCCAGGACATCCCACGTCCCAAAGTGAACAGGGATTGGCCATCGACTGCCTCGACCACCGCGCTCCAATCGCAGGTGATCGCCCGCGATAAATCTTCCGGCAATTTGTGAATTGCAGCCAGCAAGGTATCGTCGCCCTTGACCTCGGCCAGCAACCAAAGCCCGGCGACCAGAGAGGTGACGAAAGTCTTGGTGGCAGCCACGCTAAGCTCGGGGCCTGCAAGGATGGGCAGAGCCGAGGTGGCGTTCTGGGCCAGTGCAGACGTGGTATCGTTCGTGATCGCCACCGAATACGCGCCGCCTTCTGTCAGGGACTTCGTCAGCTGTACGATGTCGGGGCTTTGACCCGATTGGGATACCGAAATACACAGCGCACCGGGGCATCGCATATCGACCCCATAGATCGATTTCACGCTCGGCCCAACCGAGGCCATGGGCAGGCCCAGCAGCAGTTCCGAAGCGTATTTCAGATAGCTGCAGGCATGGTCCGACGAACCCCGCGCAACCGAAATCAGGAAGCCGGGATCGTGCGCGCGGATCGCGCTGGCCGTCTTTGTAATCGCCGTGGCACCATCAGTGAGAAGCCGATCAACGGCAAAAGGTATCTCATTGATTTCCTGCCGCATTTGAGTTGTTTCGCTGGACATGTGCCCTGCCTTTCAGGTTGACAGACGCAGCTCTGCCACGAAATCGTAGGCATCGCCGTGATAGATGGATCGGGTAAGTTCAGCAACGCGCCCGCTTTCTAGGTATGAGGTCCGCTGAATGCGCAGCCCTGCCGTACCTTCGGCAACGTCCAGCAAACCGGCCTCGGTCGCTTCGAGATTGATGGCCGAGATTTTCTGGATCGCGCGCACCGGACGATTGCCCGAGTGTTCGAGGAAGGCATAGAGCGATCCGGTAACCTCAGTCGGGTTAGGTAATATATCCAGCGGCAACGCCGCGCGTTCCAGCGCCATTGGCCGCCCACCAGCCGCGCGCAGTCGATGAATGCGCGCGACCTGATCGCTGGCCGACAGACCCAGCGCCAGCATCTCATCAGGCGACGGCAGGAATATACCGCGCTCCAACCAGGTTGAAGTCGTTTCAAAACCGCGCCTCTCCATGTCTTCGGTAAACGAGGTCAAATGCGACAGCGACTGCTCAACCCGTGCAACCGCTTGACGCACGAATGACCCCGAGCCTTGTCGCTGTTCAATCGCGCCTTTGCGCACAAGTTCCTGAATCGCCTTGCGGACCGTCACCCGCGACAGGTCCGTCAGTTCGGCAATCTCGCGCTCGGGCGGGAGTGAACTGTTCGGGGCCAGAATACCCTCTTCAATCCCCTGCTCCAGCCGCTGCCGCAACTGCACGTAACGCGGACCGGCAGTCTGACCCAGCCAACCCTCGGGCCGCAAGAAGTCAGCAACGCTCATGTCGGGTCTCCTTTTGAAAGGCGTGGGCCAACGCGATGGCACCGGTCAACGGATCGCCCAGCGGTTCGGCCAACTCCTGTTGCATTGGCGCAGGCAGAAATTCCGCATATTGCGGGCCGATGCCGCCGGTCAGGCAGATCGAAAGGCCGGGCATCCAGCCCATCGCCAACATCTGATCCGACAGATACTGTGCACTATCCTCCATGATCGACAGCGCAAGCGCATCTCCTTGCTTTGCGTGTTGCGTGACAACAGGCGCCAGCGCTCCGAACTCGGTAGGCGACATCTTGGAGGCGGTCCTGACAATCCCAGCAGCGCCATCAAAACGCGACAACAGGCTGTCCGCCAATTCAGACGCAGGCTTCAGAGCGTCCACAAAGTCAAGCGTACAGGCCAAAGCCCGCCGCCCAACCCATTGCGCCGAGGCCTGATCCCCGAGAACAGGTCCCCAGCCCCCGGCAAATGACCTGCGATCCCCATTCTGGACCGCCAGAAAAGAACCCGTTCCGCAATGCGCTACGAAACCGCCTTTCGAGCCCAACGCACCACGTAATGCGGCGGGCCTGTCATCTTCAATCAGAACATGGTCAAATGGCAGCTTTTCTGCCAGCCGATCAGCCAGCGCGCGCCCCGTGATACCGGCCAGCCCCAAGTAGGCTGGCGCACGAGAAATTTGAGTTGCCTCTAGTCCGGCAAGTCGGGCCAAAGCAGCAATTCCGTGCATCAACTCAGCGCAGGCTGCGTCAAAATCGGTTGATACATTTGCCGCACCAACCTCGACACACTGAACCGCAGAGCCGTCTGAAACAGCAAGACGGCAGCGTGTTCCACCGCCATCAGCGGCCAGCACAATGGTATCAGAAGGGCGACTCATGGAGATACCTTTATAATACCTTTTTCTAATATTGAAGACCAAATTACACAATAATGCAGTAATAGTTGTCTAAATCTTGAAAATAGTGGGCGTAAAAATAAAATGGTAGACTAATGGTATCTAAAAGGTATGATATTCAAAATCTCGGGGGAGAATCACGTGACCAAGCCAGTTACCGAACAGCTACATCAAGACGCGATCGGACTTGACGCCCGACCGCTGACTGAAGTGGCCGAGCTGCTGGCCCGCTCGCAAGCCGACGCTGCCGCTGCCCCGCTTTCCTCGCTGCCCACCCTCTGCGCAGGCGCAAAAGCTATGGCGCAATCCATCCGATCGGGCGGGGTTTTGCGCTATTTGGCGGCAGGCTCTTCCGGCTTGATGGCCGCCTCGGATGCGCTGGAACTCGGGGGAACTTTTTCGATACCAGCCCGCCAGATTCGCATCCACATGGCAGGTGGATTGCCCTCAGGAGTTGAGATGCCGGGAGATGTCGAAGATGCCACCGACAGCCTTGCCCGAGACCTGGCCGATCTTTCTGCCAAAGACACCTTGATCACCGTCTCGGCCAGCGGAACCACACCGTACACAACCGCAGCAGCGCGGATCGCGCGGGACAGAGGCGCCACAGTTATCGGCATTGCCAATAACGGGGGCACCGAACTGTTGCAGCTTTCTGACCATCCAATCCTGCTTTCGACACCACCTGAACTGATCTCGGGCTCTACCCGCATGGGTGCTGGTACAGCGCAGAAAATCGCACTGAACATGCTTTCGACGCTGATGGCGATGGAGCTGGGGCATATTCAGGACGGCATGATGATCAATTTGCGCGCTGACAATGACAAGCTACGCGCCCGAGCCAACGGGATCGTCTGTCAGTTGACCGGCGTTTCCTCGGCGCAGGCTACAAAGGCGTTGACTGCGGCAGAGGGCAACCTCAAATGCGCGGCCCTTTTGGCTGTAGGCGCAGGGTCCCTGGACGCGGCGCAAGCAATGCTAAACAACACCGACGATCACCTCCGCCCTGCGCTGGAGCGGATGAAACAAAACCAAGAAACCATCAACCTGGGAGATATCAAATGACACGCAAAGTTCTTAGCCTTGCCTTGATGAGCACGGCGCTGGTCACAAGCGCCTATGCGCAAGAGGCCACTTTGACCATCGAAAGTTGGCGAAACGACGATCTGGCGTTGTGGCAGGAAAAGATCATTCCGGCGTTCGAGGCCGAGAATCCCGGCATCAAAGTGATCTTCTCGCCCTCAGCACCGGCAGAATACAACGCTGTCTTGAACTCGAAGCTCGAGGCCGGTTCGGCTGGCGATCTGATTACCTGCCGTCCGTTTGATGCCTCGCTTGCGCTATACGAGTCGGGGCACCTGACCGATCTGTCTGATCTTGAGGCCATGGGAAACTTCTCGGACGTGGCCAAATCTGCGTGGCAAACCGATGACGGTTCGGCCAGTTTCTGCGTCCCGATGGCGTCAGTGATTCACGGCTTCATCTACAACAAAGATGCGTTCAATGAGTTGGGCATCGAAGTTCCAACTACCGAAGCTGAGTTCTTTGCCGCCCTCGATAAGATCAAGGAAGACGGTACCTATATCCCGATGGCGATGGGCACCAATGACCAGTGGGAAGCCGCAACGATGGGCTATAACAATATCGGCCCGAACTACTGGAAAGGTGAAGAAGGCCGTCAGGCGCTGATCAAGGGCGAGCAGAAGCTGACCGACCCCCAGTGGGTCGCCCCGTATGCGACACTGGCCAAGTGGGCCGACTATCTCGGCGACGGGTATGAAGCGCAAACCTATCCCGACAGCCAGAACCTGTTCACGCTGGGTCGTGCAGCGGTCTATCCAGCAGGCAGCTGGGAAATCTCGGGCTTCAACACGCAGGCCGATTTCGAAATGGGCGCCTTTAAGCCACCGGTCCAGAACGCGGGCGATACCTGCTATATTTCGGACCACACCGATATCGGCATAGGCATGAACGCGGCGAGCGAAAACCAAGAAGCTGCGCGCACCTTCCTGGCTTGGGTCGCAAGCCCGGAATTCGCCAGCATCTTCGGTAACGCCCTACCTGGTTTCTTCCCGCTGTCCAGCACTCCGGTCGAGCTGGAAGATCCACTGGCCAAGGAAATCGTCGGTTGGCGGGATGAGTGCGAAAGCACAATCCGCTCGACCTACCAAATCCTGTCGCGCGGCACACCGAACCTAGAAAACGAGACTTGGGGTGCATCCGTTGCAGCCATCAAGGGTGCCGAGACACCCGAAGCGCTGGGTCAGCAACTGCAAGACGGTCTGGCCAGCTGGTACGCACCGCATCAGTAACAACTAGGCCACTCACACCGGACGCGGCTACCGCGTCGCGTCCGGACCTTTCCGCCGGAGATTCCCATGCAGACCCGCCGCATACGCTGGCACATTGCCGTTTTCCTCGCCCCTGCGGTGCTGGTCTACACGGCAGTGATGATCTTCCCCTTGTTCAACACACTGCGCCTCGCACTGTTCTCCGAGGTTGATCAGACACGTATCTACGTGGGCTTGCAGAATTTCCGCACCCTGTTCTTCGATCCGATCTGGTCCGAGCAGTTCTGGAACGCTTTGGGCAACAACTTCTGGTTCTTCCTGATCCACATGCTGGTTCAGAACCCCATCGGCATCGCTTTGGCCGCGCTTCTGTCGCATCCACGCTTGCGGTTTGCCGCGCTCTATCGGTCCGCGATCTTCATTCCGACCATTCTGAGCTTTGTGATCGTCGGTTTCGCGTGGAAGCTGATCCTGTCACCGCTCTGGGGCATCGCACCTTCAATGCTGGACGCCATTGGTCTGAAGTCGCTGTTTGCACCATGGCTGGGCAAGGAAGAATACGCGTTGACGACACTGGCACTTGTCTCGGTCTGGCAATTCGTCGGCATCCCGATGATGTTGATCTACGCCGCCCTGCTGTCGATCCCCGAAGAAATTCTCGAGGCCGGAGAAATTGACGGCATCACCGGAGCCTCAGCCTTCTGGAAGATCAAACTACCGTTGATCATTCCTTCAATCGGTATCATCTCAATCCTAACATTTGTTGGAAATTTCAACGCCTTCGACCTGATTTACGTCTCGCAAGGCGCACTGGCGGGGCCGGATTTCTCAACCGATATCCTGGGCACCTTCATGTACCGCACATTCTTTGGCTTCCAGCTGCAACTGGGCGACCCGCACATGGGCTCCGCCATCGCTGGCGCCATGTTCGCGATCATCCTTGTAGGTGTCTGTATCTACCTCTTCGGCATCCAGACCCGGATGCGCCGGTATCAGCTGTGAGGATCGCCGGATGAATAAAGCTCGCCATAACCCGCTGAACACGGCCGCCATGCATGGGGCGTTGATCCTCTACACGTTGATTGCCCTGTTCCCGGTCTTCGTGATCATCATCAACAGCTTCAAAACCCGCCGCTCGATTTTCCGCGAGCCACTCGCCCTACCCGATGCCGAAAGCTTCTCGCTGATCGGTTACCAGACGGTGATGAAACAAGGGGATTTCTTCCTTTATTTCCAGAACTCGCTGATCGTGACCGTGGTGTCGCTGGCCTTCGTTCTGCTATTTGGCGCCATGGCTGCCTTTGCCCTGAGCGAGTACAAGTTCAAAGGCAACACCCTGATGGGCCTCTATCTGGCCCTTGGGATCATGATCCCGATCCGCATCGGCACTGTTGCGATACTTGAGATGATGGTTGCCACCGGGTTGGTGAACACCCTCTGGGCGCTGATCCTTGTCTATACTGCACAAGGGCTGCCGCTAGCCGTGTTCATCCTGTCTGAATTCATGCGGCAAGTCTCGGACGATCTGAAGAACGCAGGCCGCGTCGATGGGCTGTCCGAATACACCATCTTCTTCCGGTTGGTTCTGCCGCTGGTCCGCCCCGCCATGGCAACGGTCGCCGTTTTCAACATGATCCCCATCTGGAACGACCTCTGGTTCCCGCTGATCCTTGCCCCGGCCGAGGAAACCAAAACACTGACGCTGGGCAGCCAGGTCTTTATCGGCCAGTTCGTCACCGACTGGAACGCGGTTCTGTCGGCGCTCAGCATGGCGATCCTGCCGGTGCTGGTGCTCTATGTCATCTTCTCGCGCCAACTGATCCGCGGCATCACTTCAGGAGCTGTGAAATGACCAAAGTTCTGATCGCCGGCCTCGGCAATATGGGGCTGAGCCACGCTTTGGCCCACCACAACCACCTGGACGCGCAGATTGTTGGGTTGGTGAACCGATCCGGTCGCGTCGACCATCCTGACCTGTCAGGCTATCCGGCTTATTCAGATTTTCAGGCAGCTCTGACTGAAACCAACCCGGATCTGGTGGTTGTGGCGACCTACTCCGACAGCCACGCCGATTTCGCCTGCGCGGCGATGGAGGCCGGGGCGCATGTATTTGTCGAAAAGCCGCTAGCGACCACTGTGGCAGATGCCAAGCGTGTTGTCGAAAAGGCCATTGAGACCAACCGCAAACTGGTGATCGGTTACATCCTGCGACACCATCCTTCGTGGATGCGCCTGATTTCCGAGGCGCGCGACCTCGGCGGGCCGTATGTGTTCCGCCTGAACCTCAACCAGCAAAGCAGCGGGGCCGATTGGGAAACACACAAAGCTCTGATGCAGACCACCTCGCCCATCGTCGATTGTGGTGTGCATTATGTCGACGTGATGTGTCAGATCACTGACTCCGACCCCGTGCGAGTCCACGGCATGGGCCTGCGCCTAAGCGATGAGATCGCCGAAGACATGTACAACTACGGCCAGTTTCAGGTGGTCTTCGAGGATGGCTCGGTCGGCTGGTATGAGGCCGGTTGGGGCCCGATGATGTCCGAAACTGCGTTCTTCGTGAAAGACATCGTGTCGCCCAACGGCTCGGTCTCGATCACCGATGGCAACAAGGGCGCATCCGCCGATATCGACGGACACACCAAGGTTGGCGGCCTTCTGGTCCATCGCCCCGATGGCGACCAGACAATCGACATGCCCGATGAGCCCGGCCATCAGCAGCTCTGCGATGCCGAACAAGCCTATATGCTGCGCGCCATCGCCGAGGACATCGACCTGACCCGCCATATGAACGACGCCGTGCAATCGCTGGCCATCTGTCTAGCTGCCGATGAAAGCATCCGCATTGGCCAACCCATTTCGCTGAAAGAGGCACGCACATGACCGCCCTGACGCTGACAAACGTGAACAAGTCCTTCGGCACTGTCGAGGTACTGAAAGATATTAACATCGAAGTCGAAGACGGAGAATTCGTCGTCTTCGTCGGCCCCTCCGGCTGCGGCAAGTCCACCCTGCTACGCGTGATCGCGGGGCTGGAGGACGTGACCTCGGGCGAAGTGCGCATTGGCGGAGAGGTGATGAACCTTACGCCCCCCTCGAAACGCGGCATCGCGATGGTGTTCCAAAGCTATGCACTCTATCCCCACCTGAATGTGCGCAAGAACATGTCGCTGGCACTGAAACAGGAAGGCCAGAGCAAGCAGGTCATCGAAGAACGCGTCGCCAAGGCCAGCAAGATGCTGAACCTTGAGCCCTATATCGACCGTTACCCCTCAGAACTGTCAGGCGGCCAGCGCCAACGTGTCGCCATCGGGCGTGCCATTGTGCGTGAACCCAAACTGTTTCTGTTTGACGAACCCTTATCCAATCTGGACGCCGCCCTGCGTATGAATACGCGACTGGAAATCGCCAATCTGCATCAGCAGCTCGATGCATCGATGATCTACGTCACCCACGACCAGACCGAGGCGATGACGCTCGCTGACAAGATCGTCGTCCTGCGCGACGGGCGCGTTGAACAGGTTGGCAGCCCGATGGAGCTATATAATAACCCCGCCAACCAGTTCGTCGCGGGTTTCCTTGGCGCTCCGTCGATGAATTTCTTCCCCGCCAGCGTGATCGGCGACAGCGCGGACACAACATTGGGCATCCGCCCAGAGGACTTGTACTTATCCGACGAAGGCCCCCTGACCGCAAACGTGACCCATGTTGAGCATCTGGGTGGAGACACAAACGTGATCGCGATGATGCAAGATCACCAGATCACCGCGCGCCTGTTCGGCCAGCATCAGGTCAACGCTGGTGAATCCGTCCATTTCGGCTACGCCCATGATCGAACCTATCGCTTCAACCAACAGGGCGCCCGTCTCACCTGACAATTTCGGGTAACGATTTCAGGATGTTGGTGCGGTCGAGAAGACTCGAACTTCCACGGGTGTTACCCCACAGCGACCTCAACGCTGCGCGTCTACCAATTCCGCCACGACCGCACTGCCAATGACTTGGTAGAGGGGCGTATAGACGCTGAGCCGCGCGATGTGAAGAGGCAAAAACACAGCCGATTGAAATCACGTGCTTTAGCCATATCTAACCGCGATACAATGCAATCTGGAGCAGCCATGCCCTCGCCCGATCCCCGCCCTACCGTGCAGATTGATGTCGTCTCGGATGTGGTCTGTCCGTGGTGTATCGTAGGTTTTCGTCAACTCGATGCCGCACTAAAGGAAGAGAATGTGCTGGCCCGATTGCGCTGGCATCCGTTCGAACTGAACCCCAACATGGGGCCAGAGGGACAGAATCTGAGGGAGCATATTGCCGAGAAATATGGCACGACGCCCGAACAAAGCCAGCAGGCGCGCGAGCGTTTGACTGCGTTGGGTACTGAACTTGGGTTCACTTTCAATTTCACTGATGACAGCAGAATCGTGAACACCTTTGCCGCGCATCAACTGCTTGACTGGGCGGAAACACAGGGGCGTCAGCATCCGCTGAAACTGACCCTGTTCGAAACCTATTTCACCAAGCAACAGGATGTCTCTGACGTCGAAGTGTTGATGGGCGCGGTCGAGACGGCCGGGCTCAACCCGGAGGCGGCGCGAACCGCACTTGAATCAGGTGCGCATGCCCAACCGGTGCGTGAAAAACAAGATTTCTGGACCAGCCGAGGCATCTCGGGCGTGCCTTCGATGGTGTTTGGAGGGAAATATCTGCTGACCGGCGCACAGGGCACGGACACTTATGCGCAGGTCCTGCAACGCTGCCTGGCCGAGGCCGCCTGACCCCTTCCCCCTGCCCCGCAGACGGTCTAAGGAACGAGCATGGAATGGAAGACTACCGACGGGCTGATCGACTACGACGAGGCCACTGCCTTCATGGAGGCGCGCGTTGCCGCGATTGCAGCGGGTGAAGCGGCCGAATGCATTTGGCTGTTGGAACACCCGCCGCTTTATACCGCTGGGACTTCTGCCAAGCGAGAAGATCTGACCGATCCGGATCGCTTTCCGGTCTATGAAAGCAAGCGCGGTGGACAGTACACCTATCACGGCCCCGGTCAGCGCGTTGTTTACGTCATGCTTGATGTGGGCAAACGCGGTCATGATGTGCGCCGCTTTGTGCAGCAGCTTGAGGCATGGGTGATTGCGGCTCTGGCCGAGTTCAATGTCACCGGTGAGATCCGCGACGGCCGCGTGGGCGTCTGGGTGCAACGGCAAGACAAGCCGCTGACGATCAACGGCCAGCCAGCCGAGGACAAGATCGCGGCCATCGGCATTCGCCTGCGGAAATGGATCAGCTTTCACGGCATCTCAATCAATGTCGAGCCGGACCTGTCACATTTCACCGGAATCGTGCCCTGCGGAATTCAGGAACACGGGGTGACCTCACTGGTCGATCTTGGGTTGCCGGTGACCATGGATGACGTCGATGTTGCGCTAAAAAAGACCTTTGATGAGGTCTTCGCCACCGAGGGCGCCTAGTTTATAGGTGATTCCACGTATTCGGACAGATCTGGCCAGAATACGCAAAAGACAATGCTAGTATTTGGGGCACTCTGTTTCGAAAATCATTCAGAAAATTCCTTTGAATGGCCTCAATTCGCCTCAAATTCAGGGATTCTTCACATCCTCTCCTTACAAACGCCATCTGACCACATAGTATGTAATGACCGTTCATGAGTGAGTGGTGTGTTAACCGGTGATCTCAGGGCTGCCCTGCGAAATCCGTGAAAGTGTTTGGTTACGAGTCTGCCGTTCCGACCCCATATCGGAACGGCAATTCTCGTTTTAGGCCCCTAAATCTGTTGATGCCCAAATCGGGTTGATCCGACGCAAGCGTGCCCGCTGGCTTCGATTTCAAGCGTAACATGACCAAGCCCAAACTTGTTCTGCAGAACCTGCTTGACCATCACCCGGATATCCTCGGCACTATCTTGTGCGTCGGGTTTGATGACCAGATGCGCCGACAGCGCGGGCTCACGCTCCTGCATGCTCCACAGATGGATGTGGTGAACTCCTGCCACGCCCGATACGCCTTCAATGGCTGTGGCGACCTCTTCCGGATCCAATTCTGTTGGCGCGCCCAACATCAGAACGCGTATGGTTTCACCGATCTCGGATTTGACGTGCCAAAGGATGTAAAGTGAGATCATGATGGTGACCGCTGGGTCGACCCAAGTCCAGTTGAAGACAATTACAGCGGTACCTGCGACAATCACGGCGACGGACCCCAATGCATCGGCCACATTGTGCAGGAATGCCGCACGAATATTCATGCTGTCCTTGGACATGGAATAGGTCAGCATAGCGGTGACAAGGTCGACGACCAATGCGATCCCAGCGATCAAGACAACGATCCAGCCATTAACCGGCTCGGGCTCGACAAACCGCATTACGCCTTCGTACAGCAGATAGACCGACAGAACGATCAGTGTTGTGTAGTTAACCAGCGCCGCTACAACCTCGGCCCGGCCATACCCGAAACTCATACGCGCGTTCGCGGGTCGACGAGCGATCTTGCGAGCAAAGAATGCGATGACCAGCGCAATCGCATCTGACAGGTTGTGCAAGGCGTCCGCAATCAAGGCGAGCGAACCTGAAATAACCCCGCCCACAATCTGTGCCAGCGTCAAGAACATATTGACCGCGATGGCCCAGGCAACGCGCGCATCTCCGGCCTGCGGATCAACATGCGCGTGGCTGTGCCCTTTGTGGGAATGCTGATGAGCCATTTTAGTGTGTCCTATTTACTGAATCACCATGCTACATAATTCCTCTAGTGACTAGAGGTTCAAGGGGGTGTTTTCGAAAATGAATGCAATCGGGGCTCCCTCATTTCGCACTGGATTCAAAGCACCTACGATCCGGTTCTGGACTTCTACCGCCGTTCGAACCTACTGCGGGTAATCGGCGCCGCTATGACGAAACCGCGCTGCGGCGGTTGCAATGCGTACGCCATGGCCAAGATCTGGCCACCCGCTGGCCCAATTAGAGGCTTTGCTCACACTCGAAAGTGCAAATGGAAAAACTTGAACCGGGCTAATGAAATCGCCGGACAGCAGCCTGATGTTTTACGAGTCCGGATCGCACGCATGAAATGAATGGAACAAGACTGATCCGTATTCCTCAGGTCTGCGACGGGCAGCGCTGTTACGCAAGTGTCGTGCTCCATGCGTTTGGCGATCACGACGCCTGCGACAGCTCGCTTCGAAGGTGGATCAGGTCAGTGCCGCGCGGATCTTGTCGGCGTGTTGAGCAATCAGGTCAAAATCGCCCATTTTACCGGGCGGGCGTATCGAGACGCCCTCGTGGCGCGGCAATACATGCACATGAAGGTGAAATACCTCTTGCCCGCCTGCGGCCTCATTGAATTGCTGAACGGTGACGCCATCAGCGTCAAACGCTTCTTTCACAGCGTGAGCCATCTTCTGTACCGTCGCCATCACCGCTGCCAGTTGCTCGGGCGTTGCATCCAGCATGTTGCGACAGGAGGTTTTGGGGATCACCAACAAGTGCCCGTCCGCCCGGGGCATGATATCCATCAGCGCGACGGTGTCGTCGTCTTCATACACACGGTTTGATGGGATTTCTCCGCGCAGGATCTTGGCAAAGACATTTTCGGGATCATAAGCGGTCATTACAGGCCTCCGGTGTTGGACTTACCCGTTGTTCTGAGGCGCCGCTTGATGCGGGTCAAGCGGGTTTCCCCGTCACCACTTGTAATCGCGGACTGAATCCCCAAATCCCTCGCATCCGAGGTCAGATTATCGCGCAGCACAGTCTGCCCGCGACAATTAATCTTGATCCAGATCAAACTCGACCATTGAAGGTCGCCCCTTCGCAATCTAAAACCAGCAGGAATCCCGCGCGTTGGAGAGGTCCGACTGCGCGGTACAGTTGCAACAGGAGGCACCTAATGGCAGACGCAGCCATTCATGGTCACGAGCATGAAGATCAGCGCGGCTTTTTCACCCGCTGGTTCATGTCGACCAACCACAAGGACATCGGGATTCTCTACCTGGTCTTTTCGGCCCTTGCCGGTCTGATCTCGGTTCTGATGACTGTCTATATGCGGCTCGAACTGATGCACCCCGGTGTTCAGTATATGTGCCTCGAAGGTTTCATGGCCGATCCATGTACCCCCAACGGTCACCTCTGGAACGTGATGATCACCTATCACGGTGTTCTGATGATGTTCTTCGTGGTCATCCCTGCCCTGTTCGGCGGATTTGGCAACTATTTCATGCCGTTGCAGATCGGCGCGCCGGACATGGCGTTCCCGCGGATGAACAACCTGTCCTTCTGGCTGTATGTCGCTGGCACCTCGCTGGGCGTCGCCTCGCTGCTCAGCCCCGGTGGTAATGACCAGCTTGGTTCAGGTGTTGGCTGGGTTCTGTATCCACCGCTGTCGACGACAGAAGGCGGCATGTCCATGGACCTTGCGATCTTCGCCGTGCACGTATCGGGCGCCTCCTCGATCCTCGGCGCAATCAACATGATCACCACCTTCCTGAATATGCGTGCCCCGGGAATGACACTGTTCAAGGTGCCTCTGTTCAGCTGGTCGATCTTCGTCACTTCGTGGCTGATTCTGCTGTCGCTGCCGGTTCTGGCAGGTGCGATCACCATGCTGCTGATGGACCGCAACTTCGGCTTCACCTTCTTTGATCCGGCCGGTGGCGGCGATCCGATCCTGTATCAGCACATCCTTTGGTTCTTTGGCCACCCGGAAGTGTACATTGTGATCCTGCCCGGCTTTGGCATCATCAGCCACGTGATCGCGACCTTCGCGCGCAAACCAATCTTCGGCTACCTGCCGATGGTATGGGCGATCATCGCGATTGGTGTTCTGGGCTTTGTCGTGTGGGCGCACCACATGTACACCGTTGGCATGTCGCTGCGTCAGCAAGCGTACTTCATGCTGGCCACGATGGTCATCGCGGTTCCGACCGGCGTTAAGGTCTTCTCGTGGATCGCGACCATGTGGGGCGGCTCGATCGAGTTCAAAACCCCGATGCTGTTCGCCTTCGGCTTCCTGTTCCTGTTCACCGTTGGTGGTGTGACCGGCGTTGTGCTGTCGCAGGCCGGCGTGGACCGTGCCTATCACGACACCTACTACGTCGTTGCGCACTTCCACTACGTGATGAGCTTGGGTGCCGTCTTCGCGATCTTCGCTGGCGTGTACTTCTACTTCTCGAAGATGACGGGCCGTCAGTATTCCGAGTTCTGGGGCAAGGTTCACTTCTGGCTGTTCTTCATCGGCGCCAACCTGACCTTCTTCCCGCAGCACTTCCTGGGCCGTCAGGGCATGCCACGCCGCTATATCGACTACCCTGAAGCGTTTGCTCAGTGGAACTTCGTTTCGTCGATTGGTGCGTTCATCTCGTTCGCCTCGTTCCTGCTGTTCTTCGGCATCGTGATCTACGCCCTGCTGCGTGGTGCGAAAGAGACACGCCCGAACCCGTGGAACGAATACGCGGATACGTTGGAATGGACCCTGCCCACGCCGCCGCCTGAACACACGTTCGAGCAGCTGCCCAAGCAGGAAGACTGGGACAAGGGCCACGCGCACTAATCCCGCCATCCAAACCAAATTCAGCAAAGCCCCGCCCCGTGCGGGGCTTTGTGTTTTTTATGCCCCCAGTCCGCAACTTGCTGCACCCAACACGTAGACGCACCAAAGATCAGGCCGCTAGTATTTGCGAAAACAGCATAATCTAAGACGGGTGCGCGCCACATGATTCTCCATCACGGCATCACACTTCGGCAACTGGTCAAAGGCTCTGCCGGGTTCATTTGCATCGTCATGGCCTGGATACTCCTGCTTGAACTAGTGGATGAAGTTACTCCGCTTGAGTTGATCTCGAACTCCAGCCCACCGGTCACGATGCTGGGTTTGGCAGTGGCATTTTTTCTGGGTTTCAAGAACACCTCGGCCTATGGCCGCTGGGTCGAGGCCCGCAAGATCTGGGGGGACATCGTCAACGCCAGTCGCGATTGGGGCAACACGATCAGCAATCTGGTTCAGGCTGACGGCACGCCGCTTGCGCCCGAGATACGGCGTGAATTGCTGGAACGTCATATCGCTTGGCTCAACATGCTGGCATTTCAGCTGCGCCAGCCCGCAACGCATGGACGTGCCCGCCGCCCGTGGATGTTCGGACACAAACCGGTCGTGGACAAAATCGCGCTGCATCAGGAACCCGAATGCTGGCGCGATACCCAACTGGCGGCTGATTTGCCTCTGCTCGAAGGGAAATCCAACCGTGCCGCGTACCTGTTGTTTCTTCAGGGTGAGCGGCTTTCATCACTGGCGCAATCCGGCAAGATCGACCCCTATTGGCATGTGGCGCTGATGAACCGGCTAGCACGGTTTGCAGACGCGCAAGGCCAAAGCGAACGTATCAAGAATACCCCCTTCCCACGGCAGGTCGCCGAGGTCGGACGCATCTTCAGCTATATTTTTATCTTCATGTTACCGCTGGCGTTGAATGACCAACGCTCGATCACCGCTGGCATGGGCTACTCGGTAACAAAATCCGTTCTGCTTGACTGGGCAGTCTTTGCTCCGATCGGAGCGTTGGTTTGCTGGATTTTCTTCGTGACTGAACGGGTCAGCGCCTCGATGGAGGACCCGTTCGAAGGCGACGTAACCGATGTTCCGATCTCGTCCATCTGCCGCATGATCGAAATCGACCTGCGCCAGATGACTTCCTGCGGCACTGCCCCTCAGCCGACAGAACCCATCGATAAAGCGTTACTTTGACCATTTAAATTGGGCAAAGATCGAAAAAACCTCCGTTTTGCGGTATTCTGGTTGGCAAAGCCCCTTTTGACAGGAGCCTTGCAATGCCCGAGATCGACTTTTGGTATTCAATCGGCAGCACTTACAGTTTTCTGACCATCACGCGCCTGGATGGCTGGTGCGAAGAAAACGATGCGACGGTAACCTGGCGCCCCTTCAACGTGCGCACGGTGATGTCGGAACAGCAAAATATACCCTTCGCGGGCAAACCGGTGAAGTCGGCCTATATGTGGCGCGATATTGAGCGGCGCGCCGCAAAATATCACATCCACGCCAAACTTCCCGCCCCCTATCCAATTTCTGACCTGGCGCTGGCAAATCAGGTGGCTTTGCTGGGCATGCAGGACGGCTGGGGCGCGGGGTTCACGCAAAATCTTTATCGGATCTGGTTCGAGGACGGGATTGAAGCCGGTAGCGAAAGCGCCATTTCCGAAGCCCTGCTTCGGTGCCAACAAGATCCACGCCTGATGCTTGCCCGTGCCCGCAGCCCGGACGCTGTTGCAGCCTTGGAGGACGAGACAAACAAGGCCATCAAACTGGGGGTTTTCGGCGCACCCAGCTTTGTTGTCCGCGACGAAGTGTTCTGGGGCGATGACCGGCTGGACGATGCCCTGTCATGGGTCCGCGTCGGCCACGTTGTCTGACTGATTTTTGCTTCGACATTGCGCCGGTCTGAGCTAGGTTCTCGCCATGCCTTATCAATGGACAGAAAACTCGGACGCTGAACAGGAACTGCGGCTTTGGCCGCACAACTCCTTGCCACCACGTGGTGCAATGACCGTCATCTTGTCGGTGTTCCTGTTCGGACTGATCCCGCTGCTGGCGATGTTGGGTTCGATCGTCCTGTGGGGTCTGCTGCCGTTCCTACTGCTGACGGTTCTGGGCCTCTGGTTGGCAATCCAGACAAATTATCGCGCGCGCAGCGTGTTCGAGGTTCTGACCTTAGGCCAGACGCAAGCCCACCTTGTGCACCACCACCCAGACAAGGGCGATCAGGAATGGACCTGCAACCGCTATTGGGCCCGTCCTGAAATGCACACCAGCGGTGGTCCGGTACCCCATTACGTAACGCTGATCGGCGATGGGCGCGAAGTTGAGATCGGCGCGTTCCTGTCCGAGGACGAGCGGATCGCGCTGTTTGATGATCTGAGTCAGAAACTGCGCAAATCGACGTGACTAAGCGCCGTTCGAGTTAGCGCAAAGATGATCTTTGACCATCGGTCCTACTTTGCCGAAATCCATCTGACCGGTATAGCGCGACTTCAACTCGCCCATCACCTTGCCCATATCGCGGATTGAGCCCGCCCCAGTAGACGTGATGGCGGTCTGAATGGCCTTGCTAACCTCGTCGTCGTCCAGCTGTTTGGGCAGGAATTCCTCAATCACCTCAACCTCGCGCAGTTCCCGCGCGGCCAAATCAAGGCGTCCGCCCTCTTCGTAGGCGCGTGCGCTTTCCTTGCGCTGCTTGGTCATTTTACCCAGAATTTCAAGCACTTCGGCATCGCCGCAGCCTTTGGTCTCTTCATTGTCAGAGGCGCGCGAAGCAATATCACGATCCTTGATCGCCGCATTGATCAGGCGCAGTGTCGAAAGACGCTCGGCGGCTTTGTCTTTCATAGCTTGCTTCAGGGCAGAGTTCACCCGTGATCGCATATCCATATGGTCTGTCCATCCCCATGGCAAAGGAACCCTGACCATATCGAAACAAAAAGGTTGGTACAACAGTGGACATTAATTGTAACTCATTGATTTTTAACAATAGCCCAAAATTTGAACAGACTTGACCCTAGCGTATAACCAACTTAGTTATGCGCCCGTTTACCTTACAGGAGAGTCGCGCCATGGCCCAGAACGCCCCGTCCAAGCCCACCGCATGTCTGGCGTTGGCCGATGGAACCCTGTTTTACGGTGTGGGCTTCGGCGCAACCGGTCAAACCGAGGCCGAGTTGTGTTTCAACACCGCCATGACGGGCTATCAAGAGATCATGACCGATCCTTCTTATGCGGGCCAGATCGTGACCTTCACTTTCCCGCATATCGGCAATGTCGGAGTGAATCCCGAAGATGACGAAACCGGCGACCCGGTGGCAGCCGGGATGGTGGTCAAATGGGACCCGACCGAGCCGTCGAATTGGCGCGCGACAGAAGAGCTAAAAAGCTGGTTAGCCCGACGTGGTCGCATCGCAATCGGCGGCGTCGATACCCGCCGCCTGACCCGCGCGATCCGCCAGCAAGGCGCACCGCACGTGGCGCTAGCTCATGATCCCGAGGGAAACTTCGATATCGAAGCCCTGATTGCTGCAGCGCGTAGTTTTGCGGGTCTCGAAGGGATGGATCTGGCCAAAGAAGTCACCTGCGCCCAAAGCTATCGCTGGGATGAGATGCGTTGGGCTTGGCCCGATGGCTACCAGCGTCAGGAAGCTCCGATGCACAAGGTGGTCGCGATCGACTATGGTGCCAAGCGCAACATCTTGCGCTGCCTCGCCTCGGCGGGTTGCGACGTAACCGTATTGCCCGCCACCGCAACGGCTGCGGAGGTGCTGGCACACAAGCCGGACGGAGTGTTCCTGTCAAACGGACCCGGCGATCCCGCGGCTACCGGCGAATATGCAGTTCCAATGATCAAGGAAGTGCTGGATACAACAGATCTGCCTGTCTTTGGTATCTGCCTAGGTCATCAGATGCTGGCACTGGCGCTTGGCGGGCAGACGATCAAGATGAACCACGGCCACCATGGTGCCAATCATCCGGTCAAGGATATGGAAACCGGTAAGGTCGAGATCACCTCGATGAACCACGGCTTCGCCGTGGACGCGGAAACACTGCCCGATGGCGTAGTCGAAACGCATCGCTCTCTGTTTGACGGCTCGAACTGCGGTATCCGCATGACGGGCCGCCCGGTTTATTCGGTGCAGCATCATCCAGAAGCGTCACCCGGCCCGCAGGACAGTTTCTACCTGTTCGAACGCTTTGCCGCGGCGATGGCGGATCAAAAAGCACAAGCTTAAAGGCGAATTCAACAGCGTTAACCGTGTGTTAACCCTGACTAAGCAACCCTGCCGGATGTTACATGCGGCAGGGTTTCGTTATGGTCGAATTGAATCTCCAGCGTCAGACACTGGCGCAGCCTGTGCCCGGGCCGCATTCGCGCAAACCGCTCGGCACATGTCTCGTCGAACAAGGCATCATCACATCCGACCAGTTGGCGCGCGCCCTGCGGATGCAAGTATTCCAGAACGCGCCATTGGGAGAAATACTGGTCAGTGAAGGATGGGCCAGCCGTGCGCAGGTTCTCTCGGCGCTGTCTGACCAAACCGGCCTTCAGATCGCCGATCTTGCGCAGGTACCACCTGCCGCAGATCTCTGCTTGCTTGAACCGGTCGAGTTTTGGTTGGAGCACAATGTACTGCCCTGGATGCGTGTGGGGCCAATCCTGCTGATCGCTACAGCCAGGCCAGATACATTCGACGCAGTGGCAGACGCATTGAAAGGCCACGGTTACACGATCATCCCGGTTCTGGCAGGACCCGAGCAGATCGATGCTGCCATCGCTCGTCAATATGCTCAACCGCTGGCACAAGCTGCAGAAACTCGCGTTGAGGCGCGGCAAAGCTGCAGGAATTGGTCGGCCCAGACGCGCCGTGGGCCGATCATTGGATTTATCCTGTTCGCGGCACTCTGTGTTTGTTTCCCAATAGTTGGCCTCGGCCTTCTTTTGGGCTTTGCACTGCTGACTCTGGGGCTGTTCTTGTCTCTCAGGCTCTCGGGGCTCATTGCTTATCTATGGCGAGAAAAATCTGAGCCAACAACAAAGACCTCTGAGTCACTTCGCCTACCCCGCGTCTCGATCCTTGTGCCGCTATATAAGGAACGCGAGATTGCCGATGACCTGATCGCCCGGCTGCGCCGCCTGACCTATCCCAAAGCGTTGCTGGATGTCATTTTGGTGCTGGAAGAGCGGGATGACGTAACCAATGAGGCGCTCAGGCAAATAGAACTGCCAACCTGGATGCGCGCCATTGTTGTGCCGGATCGGGGTGACCTGACTACCAAGCCCCGTGCGATGAACTATGCCCTGGATTTCTGCCGTGGAGAGATTTTGGGCGTTTGGGATGCCGAAGACGCCCCGCAACCCGATCAGATTGAAACCGTTGTCCGCCATTTCGCGAACGCCCCAAAGGAAGTGGTGTGCCTGCAAGGTATTCTAGACTACTACAATCCGCGCACCAATTGGCGGTCGCGCTGTTTTAGCATCGAATACAGCGGCTGGTTTCGCGTCGTCCTGAAAGGCATCGCGCGAATTGGTCTGGTCGTTCCGCTGGGCGGCACAACCTTCTTTTTTCGCCGCGACAAGCTGGTCGAACTGGGCGGTTGGGATGCCCATAATGTCACCGAAGATGCCGATCTGGGTGTCCGCCTAAGCCGTGCCGGATATCGGACCGAGATCGTCAGCACCACGACCTATGAAGAGGCGAACTTTCGCGCCTGGCCATGGGTAAAGCAGCGTTCGCGTTGGCTGAAAGGGTTCATGGTCACCTATCTGGTGCATATGCGCGCACCACGCCAATTGCTGCGCGATCTGGGGTTGCTGCGCTTTTTGGGCTTACAGGCCTTTTTTCTGGGAACACTGGGCCAATTCCTTCTGGCGCCGCTTTTGTGGGCGTTCTGGCCCATCTTTTTCGGGCTGCCCCACCTGTATCAACCAATCCTGACACCCGGTTTATTGACTGCCTGCGTGGTTCTGTTTCTCGTCGCCGAAGCCGCCAACCTATTGGTGGGTATCTGCGGTGTCATCGCAGGCAAACGCAGGTTCCTGCTACCCTGGGTGCCGACCATGGTGCTTTACTATCCGCTGGGCGTGTTGGCGGCCTACAAAGGCCTGTGGGAACTGGCGGTCAATCCGTTCTTCTGGGACAAGACCCAGCACGGCCATGCGGTCGAGGAACGTGAGGCCGCTATTTCTCGCGCCGGATCGCATCCTGTTTCAGCCGCGTCATGAAAGCGACCGAAATGTGATCCTGCAACGCCTTGGCCGCCGCGTCCTCGTCTCGCGCCGCAATCGCGTCCACGATGCCTTTGTGCTCGCTCTGCGCAATCTCGCCACGCCCTTCTGCGGCCAGCGATGTGGTCGCCATCAAGGCCATGGTCCGATGCACCAGATCAAGCTGCTGCACCAGATAGCGGTTATGCGAAGCCAGGTGAATCTGTTCGTGAAATCTCCGGTTGGCCCGCGACAGCGCAACAGGATCTCCGATCAACTCATTATCGGCCACCACCATGTCCCGAAGGACCCGAATTTCCTCTTCGGTTGCGTGTTTTGCGGCCAGACGTGCGGCCAACCCTTCCAATTCACGCCGGACAACATAAAGCTCGGCCATCTGGTTGTGGTCCAATGAGGCCACGATCAACGACCGCCCGTCCCGTTCCAGCAACGACTGCGTTTCCAGCCGCTGCAGCGCCTCGCGGATCGGAGTGCGCGAAACGCCAAACCGCTCGGCCAGTTCGCTTTCCACCAGCCGATCACCAGGCTTGTAGACACCGACGTCTATCGCTTCGAGAATAAGGCTATAGGCGTCCGTATTGGACTGTTTGGATTGGGGCATCGGCTGAATTGTCTCCTCGTTCGGACCTGTCTAGCCGCCACACGCCCCCCCGATCAAGTGCGGCATTGAAAACCGCAGCCCATCGCCCTAAACCCAAAGCATGGTCAAACCTGCCTTTTCCCATGTCACCCAATGGGTGTTCGATCTAGACAACACGCTTTACCCGCCGCATATGCGCCTGTTCGATCAGATCGAAGTGCTGATGACGGATTACGTCGTGCAAGCTATCGGCGTCGACCGCCCCGAGGCCGACCGGCTGCGTTCGCATTACTGGCGCGAATACGGCACGACACTCGCGGGCCTGATGGCAGAGCACGATCTGGACCCCGATCCCTATCTGCACGCCGTGCATCAGGTGGACATGAGCCATATGGAACCCGATGTTGCGCTGGCGGAACATATCCGCGCTTTGCCCGGGCGACGCATTGTCTATACCAATGGATCTGCACCTTATGCCGAGCGCGTTCTGGCGGCACGCGGTCTGAATGGGCTGTTCGACGCGATCTATGGCGTAGAACACGCAGGCTATCGCCCCAAGCCGCAAAAAGCCGCGTTCGAGGCGATCTTTGCGCAGGATGGAATCGATACCGCGAAAGCCGCCATGTTCGAAGATGATCCGCGCAATCTGGCCGCCCCGCACGAGATGGGAATGCGTACCGTGCACGTCGCGCCTGACCCGCACCAGGCTGACCATATTCACCATCACACCGATGATCTGACCGGGTTTCTGGGTCGCCTGCGATAGGCTGTCACACTGCGACGATCTGTTCGTTTCGCAGTTGCAGAATTGACCCCATATGCAGCTCAGCGACGAACAGAATCGGAGACCCCAATGACCGCGCTTGAGATGCCTCAGCGCCTGCCTGTTTGGCAGCGCCTTTTGTTTGCAATTCCCGTGTTTGGCTGGATGGCCCGGGACGCGGCCAATGCCGAAGCTGAAGACCTTTATTATACAGCCGCGGCGCTGGTCAGCATGTGGGGCTGTTCCATCCTTCTGTTCGGCCTGCCGGGTCTTTACATTCCTGCCCTGATGCTGGTGCCGACGATGTTCCTTGTCCTGATTTTGATCTCTCGGGGATAAAGCACGAGACAGGATGTCACTTTGCGCCCACCGCGCAACAGCACTAGTGTCTGCGGCAACGGAGACATACTCATGACTGACAGCTGTGACATCCTGATTTCCGGCGGCGGAATCGCCGGATTGACCGCCGCCGCCGCCTTTGGCGCTGCCGGGTTCGACGTAGTCTGCGTCGATCCCACGCCTCCGATCACCGAGCGGGACGTGGACGGATCGGATCTGCGTACCACCGCTTTTTTGCAGCCTGCCCACGGTCTGTTGGAACACTGCGGGCTTTGGGCCAAGCTGGATGCCCACGCCGCGCCGCTGCAGATCATGCGCATCGTGGATGCGGGTGGCGATGTGCCTGAACCGCGCGTCGTACGTGATTTCAACGCCGCCGATATCTCGGACCAGCCATTCGGATGGAACCTGCCCAACTGGCTGCTGCGCCGCGAGATGGTGGCGCGACTGGCCGAACTGCCGAATGTCGATTTCCGCCCCGGCACCGGTACGGTCAGCCTGTTCACCCGCACCAATGAGGCGCGGGTTGGCCTGAGCGACGGCACCCGCATCCGCTGCAAACTGGTAATCGCCGCCGACGGGCGCAGTTCACCAATGCGCGAAGCTGCCGGGATCAATGTTCATACCACGCGCTACGGCCAAAAGGCCCTCGCCTTCGCCGTCACCCATCCCATCCCGCATGAAAATGTCTCGACCGAGATTCACCGCTCGGGCGGGCCGTTCACATTGGTCCCCCTGCCCGACTGGCAAGGCCAGCCGTCCTCGGCCATTGTCTGGATGGAACGTGGGCCACGTGCCGTTGAACTGTTAAACCTTGAATCCGACGCGTTCGAAGCCGCCATGACCGAACGCTCTTGCGGGCTGTTCGGACCGCTGAAATTGGCCTCACGCCGGACGATCTGGCCGATCATCAGCCAGTCGGCGGAACGGTTGTCGGGTGAACGCATCGCGCTGATGGCCGAGGCCGCGCATGTGGTGCCACCTATTGGTGCGCAGGGGCTGAACATGTCGTTGGGCGATCTGCGCTGCTTGCTGGAATTGACGCAAGCCCGGCCCGAGGGCTTAGGCGATGCGCAGATGCTGGATTCCTATCACAAGGCCCGCCATACCGAGATCGAACTGCGCGTCAAAGGCATCGACCTGCTGAACCGCGCCTCGATGATCGAAGCGCGTCCGCTGCGCGACGCACGAGCGATGGGCCTGAATGCGCTCTATTCCTTACCACCCGTGCGCAAGACGCTAATGCAAATGGGCCTCGGCGTCCGCTGAACCATAGGGCGGGCTTCTGCCCGCCACGCTATTACAGCACCTGATCCAGAACCCGTTTTAGGCGCGCAATCGTGTCGTCAACATCATACAGCTTGTCCAAGCCAAACAGGCCGAGACGGAAGGTGCTGAACCCTTCGGGTTCGTCACATTGCAGCGGCACGCCCGCTGCGATCTGCATGCCCAGGGCCGCGAACTTCTTGCCGTTCTGCACTTCGGGGTCTGCTGTATAGCTGACCACCACACCGGGCGCGCCGAACCCTTCGGCAGCAACCGACATGACGCCCTTGTCCCTAAGATAGGCCCGGACGCCATCACCCAGCGCCCATTGCGCCGCGCGCAGCTTTTCGAAGCCGTACGCGCGTGTCTCGGCCATTGTGTCGCGGAAGGAAAGCAGAGAATCCGTCGGCATGGTGGCGTGATAGGCATGGCCTCCATTCTCGTAGGCCTGCATGATCTGGCGCCATTTCTTCAAATCTATCGCAAAGCTATCGGATGAGGTTTCTGCCAGCCGCGCCTCGGCGCGTTCGGATAGCATGACAAGACCGGCGCATGGCGTTGCGCTCCACCCCTTCTGCGGAGCCGAGATCAGCACATCCACTCCGGTGGCCTTCATATCGACCCAGGCACAGCCCGAGGCGATGCAGTCCAGCACCATCAACGCCCCCACCTCATGCGCAGCAGCGGCCATCGCTGTCACATAATCATCAGGCAGAATCACTCCGGCCGAGGTCTCAACATGCGGCGCGAAGACAATACCCGGTCGTTTCTCATGGATTGTCGCCACAACTTCATCAATCGGGGCCGGAGCAAAAGGTGACGGGCTGGAATTGCCGGTTTCACGCGCTTTGAGAACGGTGGTCGACGATGTCAGATCACCTGACTCGATGATCTGACTCCACCGATATGAAAACCACCCATTGCGTACGACAAGCACATCAGCATCCCGCGCAAACTGTCGCGCGACGGCTTCCATCCCATAGGTGCCTCCGCCGGGAATGACCGCAACGCCTTCAGCATTGTAAACTTCACGCAGCATTGCCGAAATATCGCGCATGACTCGCTGAAAACTTGCAGACATATGGTTCAGAGAACGGTCGGTAAAAACCACCGAGAACTCCTCCAGCCCGCCCGGGTCAACAGTATTCAGTAGTGCCGGCATGACGCATCCTTTCTATTGGGTCCTTTTTGTTCTGCCTTGTCTTGCGCGCTCGGTAAAGCGTCAAACGCGGCCTGAAGTTGACCCAAAGTAACCCACAGCCAAAAATTTCATTTTGAGTTTTTACATGCCACAATTAGCAGAAATGACGCCAACCAGAGTCAGGTCCCCTTTACACCCTAGCGTGTTTCTGAACAGATACACACACTTTGAACAAGAACGGATAATTTTACTCGTGACTGCGCAAAAGCGGATTAGTTTTCAAGTCGTTCGAGACGAGGTAAAGCGGCGGATTGAATCCCGCATATGGCCTCAGGGCTCGCTTTTACCCACCGAAACCCAATTAGCGGAAGAGTTCAATTGTGCCCGCGCCACGGTGAACCGGGCGCTGAGGGAGCTCGCCGAACAGGGCTTTGTCGAGCGCAAGCGCAAAAGCGGAACGCGGGTCAAGAAAGAACCACGCAAACAAGCCAAGCTTGAAATTTCACTCGCGAGACAAGCGGTTGAGAACCAAAACTCAGCCTATCGCTATGCTCTGGTGGAACGGAACGTGGTCTACAGCCCCGGCTGGCTGACCTCGCAACTGAATGTCGAACCGGACGCGCGCGTTCTGCACGTGATCTGCATGCACTATGCAGACAACCGCCCCTTCCAGCTTGAAGAACGCTGGATCAATATCGAAGCCGTGCCCGAGGTCGAGCAAGCCGACCTCAACAAAAGTGGCCCACACGAATGGTTGTTGAATGCTGCCCCGTTCACCGAAGCTGAAATCGCCTTTTGCGCGATCTCGGCGGACAATCGTCTAGCTGATTTCATGGGCACGACCACTGGCACTTCGATGATTCAGCTGGAACGGACCACGTGGAAGGACGGGCAGCCGATGACTTTCGCCCGCATGACCCATCATCCGGGGTTCCGCATCCGCACTAAATACTAACCGATCGGCCCGGGCAGGCGTTCTTCGCTCAGCAGTACATTGGCTTCGACCTCTCCGGCCCCTGGTAAGGTCATCACCCTTCGGCGCAGAACCCGTTCGAAGTCTGCCAGATCCCGCGCCACGACGCGCAAGCGATAATCATAAAGACCCAGCACATGCTCAACCGTCTGCACCTCGGGAATGGCGCTGACGGCACGTTCAAAATCTTCAAGGCTGACCTGCCCTTTTCGCGCAAGTTTCACGCCGAGAAAGACGGTCACTCCAAAACCCAGGGCCTCGGCATTCAGACGCAGCCGCCGCCCCTTGATCACGCCTGCTTCTTCCAGTCGACGAATACGCCGCCAGGTCGCGGGCTGCGATAAGCCAAAGCGGCGCCCCAGAGCTCCCGCGCTTTGGGTCGCGTCCTGCACCAGCGCGCGCAGAATTCTGCGGTCGATCTCATCCAGTTCGATCATACCGGCAACACCTCATCCCGTTTGACTCGGGCGATATGCATAAGGGCTTCGATATCGGCGATATGCGGTAGGGTCAGAATGCGATCGCGATAGACCTGTTGATAATGCGCCATATCTCGCGCCAACACCGATAGGCGCACATCCACCCGGCCAAGGAAGGTCTGGATCTCGATCACCTCGGCCACGTTCCGCGCCGCCGCCGTGAATTCGTCGAACGCCCGTGCCTGCGTCTTGTCCAGCGTTATCCGCAAAGAGACCTCGACCGCATAGCCCAAGGCGGCCCAGTCGATAACGGCTTCCTGCCCCTCGATCACTCCTGCCGCTTGCATCTTTTCGATCCGGCGCCAGCAGACGCCCGTAGTGATGCGGCATCGCTCAGCCAATTCTGCCGTTGTCAGGCTTGGCTCGGCCTGGAAGCGGCGTAGTATACGTCGATCAACATCATCAAGCATGATTTTTTCACATTTTGTTCACTAGAAGAATTATTCTTCATCTATTTGTCAAATACCCAATCCAAACCCTATCGCCAATAGCAATCACGCAAGATAGAAGCACATCAACCGAAACTGAAAGGACCGGCGAAATGCGCGTCTATTACGATCGCGATTGCGACATCAACCTGATCAAAGACAAAAAAGTGGCGATTCTGGGCTATGGCTCGCAAGGCCACGCCCACGCGCTGAACCTGCGCGACTCGGGCGCCAAGAACCTGGTCATCGCCCTGCGCGAAGGCTCCCCCTCGGCCAAGAAAGCCGAAGCGGAAGGCCTGCAGGTGATGGGCATCGCCGAAGCCGCAGGCTGGTGCGACGTTATTATGTTCACCATGCCTGACGAACTGCAGGCTGAGACGTACAAGAAATACGTCCACGACAACATCAAGCCGGGCGCTGCCATCGCGTTCGCCCACGGCCTGAATGTCCATTTTGGCCTGATCGAGCCGAAAGAAGGCGTTGACGTGATCATGATGGCCCCCAAAGGCCCCGGTCACACCGTGCGCGGCGAATACACCAAAGGCGGCGGCGTTCCTTGCCTCGTCGCGGTCGACAACGACGCGACCGGCAAAGCGCTGGAAATCGGCCTGTCCTACTGCTCGGCCATCGGTGGCGGCCGTTCGGGCATCATCGAAACCAACTTCCGCGAGGAATGCGAAACCGACCTGTTCGGTGAGCAGGCCGTACTGTGCGGCGGCCTGGTTGAACTGATCCGCTGCGGCTTTGAAACGCTGGTTGAGGCCGGCTACGCGCCCGAGATGGCATATTTCGAGTGTCTGCACGAAGTGAAGCTGATCGTTGACCTGATCTATGAAGGCGGCATCGCCAACATGGATTATTCGATCTCGAACACGGCTGAATATGGCCAGTACGTCACCGGCCCGCGTATTTTGAAATACGACGAGACCAAAGCGCGTATGAAAGAGGTTCTGAACGACATCCAGCAGGGTAAATTCGTCCGTGACTTCATGCTGGAGAACGCTGTAGGCCAACCGACCATCAAAGCGTCGCGCCGTGCGAACGATGAGCACATGATCGAGGAAACCGGTGCAAAACTGCGCGCCATGATGCCCTGGATCTCGGCTGGCAAAATGGTCGACAAAGAAAAGAACTAAGTCTGACAATTGTCAGCGAAAGGGCGGCCCCGGTGGCCGCCCTTTTCATTTGGTGACAGCATTTGCGTAGCATTCGCCCAGAACATAATCCCAGCCACTGTCGTAACCGGTGCGTTTGTCCGACGCCTCAGATGTCCAGACTTCCCAGCCCGAATGGGTCAGAGTGACCATGGTCTGCCCGGCTCCGTGGGCTGCGAACCGGACCTCAACCCGCGTGGGGCGGTCGGTGTTGGTGCCGGGGTGCCAACTGAAGGCCAGGCGAGCCCCCTGTTCGAAGATCAACACCTTGCCCCAATCAGCGCGGGTGCCATCGAACATGGTTTCATAAACCGCACCGCCGACATGAGGTTCGATCACAACTGCCAGCGCAGGCTTGCCTTGCGCCGCTGAGACAGCGTGCCCATCCAATGGCCACCATTTGGCAATGCGATTTACAAAAACATCAAAGGCGTGCTCGGGCGCTGCGTTTACAACGATGGTCTTGATGATTGGTTCGATCATGCATCTCGTCCTTCGTTTACCTCGGCGGCGAAACTCTCCAACACGTCCGACCAGTATTGCTCGAGCCAGGCGCGCAGGTCGGCCAGCCCCTCGGGTCGGGCGGCATAGATGCGGCGCGTTCCCTCAGCCCTGCAAACGACAAGTCCGGCATCGGACAAGACCTTTAAATGTTGCGAGACCGCCGGGCGGCTTACGGGCAAATCCGCAGCCAGATCACCAACCGCCCTGGGGCGCTTGGCCACCGCCTCAAAAACCTGACGACGGGTCGAATCCCCTAAAGCCGAAAGCACTTCTTTGTAAGCCATAGTTTACGGTAAGTAATGACTTACCTAATGTCAATATCAACGCGTGACACCGTCAGATTCGCGGGATAAGTGGATGGAATGGTTCAACAACCGACAAAACAGGATTGGAGCGGTGTTTTCACGCTGGGCCTCATCTGGGGCGGGACGTTTATGGTGGTTGCCATGGCGTTGGAAGGCTATGGACCGGTCACCGTGGCGACGTCGCGCACCACATTGGGTGCCGTTATGCTGCTGGTGCTGATGCGCCTTACCGGACGGCGTATTCCGAGTTTGACACCAGCCCTTTTGAGTTCGATTTTCTTCATCGGCATTCTGTCGACGGCGGTTCCCTTCATGCTGTTAAGCTGGGGGCAACAATTTGTCCCTTCGGCCTTTGCGGGTCTGTCCATGGCGGCGATTCCGCTGATGGTTCTGCCGCTGGCACATTTCTTTTCGGATGAGCCTATGAACCTACGGCGTCTGGTCGGCGTTTGCCTTGGCTTCTCTGGCGCGCTTGTGTTGATCGGGCCCGGTCTGGCGCAATTGGGTCAGGGTACGCAGCCACTGGCGCAAATGGCCTGCGTCACGGCAGCCTTGTGCTACGCCAGTTCGTCGATCCTGACCCGCCGCTGCCCTCCGATTGAACCGATGGCTCTGGCAGCCCTGACGCTGCTGGTTGGCGCAGTACTATTGATACCTATCATGCTGCTAACCGAGGGGCTTCCCTCGTGGCAGGGAACGCGCCCCAGTCTGGCCCTGATCGTTCTGGGCCTTGTCCCCACGGCCTTCGCCACCCTGCTGCGAGTATCCATCACCCGCAGCGCCGGGTCGGTCTTTCTGACGCTGGTGAACTATCAGGTGCCCGTTTGGTCGATGGTGTTCGGGGCCTGGATTCTATCCGAAGCCCTGCCGCTGCGGTTCTATATCGCGCTTGCCATGATCCTAACCGGGCTGGCAATCAGCCAGTGGTTCACTCTGCAGAAAATGCTGCTGGGGCGTTAACCTGTCGCCGCCTCAACCTCGGATACGATCCCATCGACCACTTGGGTCAGCAGTGCGGCATCCTCGCATTCCGCCATCACCCGGATCAGAGGTTCCGTGCCCGATTTGCGGATCAGCAAACGCCCCTGCCCATTCAGACGCGCCTCGGCCTCGGAAATCGCGCTTTTGACGCTGGCCGCTTCCAGCGGGGCCTGCCCCGCGCTAAAGCGCACATTCTTTAGCAATTGCGGCACCGTCTCAAACTGGCGCGATAGGTCCGAGGCTTTCTTGCCGGATTGCACCATCTCTGCCAGAAAATGCAGCCCCGCCATCAGACCGTCACCGGTTGTGGCATAATCGCTCATCACGATGTGACCTGACTGTTCGCCACCAAGATTGAAACCACCCTCGCGCATCCGTTCAACCACATAGCGGTCGCCAACGGCAGTCCTCTCCAGACGCAGCCCCTGCCCGGCCAGGTGCCGCTCCAACCCGAGGTTCGACATCACAGTGGCCACCAAGGCGCCGCCTTTCAGCTGATCCGCGCGGGACCACGCGGTCGCCAACAGGGCCATCAATTGATCCCCATCAGCAACAGCGCCGGTTTCGTCGATCACAACGACGCGGTCGGCATCCCCATCCAGACAGATACCTACATCGGCGCCATGTGAAACCACGGTTTCGGCCGCAACACGAGGCTGGGTTGAGCCACATCCGAAGTTGATGTTCTTGCCGTTCGGCGCGATGCCGACCGGGATCACATCTGCTCCCAACTCCCAAAGAACTTCCGGCGCAGTACGGTGCGCGGCACCGTTGGCGCAGTCGATCACGACCTTCAGCCCATCCAAGCGCAGATTGCGCGGCAGCGATGATTTCACACGCTCGCCATAACGGAACCGCGCATCGTCAACCCGACGCGCACGACCAATATTCTGCGCCTGTGCGGGACTTACGCCTTCTTCGATCAGCCGCTCGATCTCAATCTCGGCCTGATCGGAAAGCTTGAACCCGTCCGGCCCAAAGAACTTAATTCCGTTGTCGATCGCGGGATTGTGGCTAGCCGAAATCATCACGCCCAGATCAGCGCGCATCGAGCGCGTCATCAACCCCACCGCAGGCGTCGGCACCGGCCCCAGCAGCAGCACGTTCATACCGGTCGAGGTCAAACCTGCCGTCAACGCATTTTCCAGCATATAGCCCGACAGCCGCGTATCCTTGCCAATAACAACGCGGTGTACGCCCGAGGCATCGCGGCGGAAATACCGCCCCACAGCGGCGCCAATTCGCAAAGCCATTTCCGCCGTCATAGGGTGCGTGTTGGCGGTGCCCCGCACTCCGTCGGTTCCAAACAGCTTGCGCATAAGTCGGTCTCCTGAAAATTCCTTTTGCCCGGATTACCGGACGGCGGCCCATAGACGCAAGGCCTGAGCCGTCTCGGCCACGTCATGTACCCGTACAATCTGCACGCCCTGTGATATTCCCGCCAGAGCAACCGCGATTGACCCCGGCGCGCGGGCATCCTTGCGCGGCTCTTTGCCGATCTGACCAATAAATCCCTTGCGCGAAACGCCCAAAAGGATTGGACAGCCCAGCCCGTGAAACAGGCTGAGATTGCGCAGAAGGGTCAGGTTGTGGTCCAGATTCTTGCCAAACCCGATGCCCGGATCGATGACAATCAAATCGCGGCTGAGCCCCAGTCCTTCAAGATGGGCGATTTGCCCCTCAAGGAAATCGTAAACATCCAGCAGAACATTGTCATAGCGCGGGTCATCCTGCATCGTGGTCGGATCACCCTGCATATGCATCACACAAACCGGAGCCTCAATCTGCGCGCAAAATGGCGCAAGTTTGGGATCGAAGGTAAATCCCGACACATCGTTGATCAGTCCCGCACCTGCCAGATGAGCCGCCTTGGCAACACCGGCCTTGCGAGTATCGATCGAGATCAACACATCCGTCTCGCCCCGAATTGCCTCAATCAAAGGGCGTGTGCGGGCAATCTCTTCGTCTTCAGGCACAAAATCAGCGCCCGGGCGCGTGGATTCGCCGCCAATGTCCAGAATACTTGCACCATGCGCCGCCATGTCGGCGGCAGCGGTCCGAGCGGCCTCGACCGAGTTATACAGCCCCCCATCCGAGAAGCTATCCGGCGTGGCATTCAGAATGCCCATGATCTGCGTTCGTGCCATATCAAGCCCGGCAATCGCTGGACGCGCGCAGGTCAGACGATCCAGCTGTTCCTTTGGGATTTCAACGGCATCGACGATCTGGGTGCTTTGCCCGCGCTCAATCCGCTCGGCCTGTGAGAACCACAGCACCTGCCCTGCAAGTGGCACCGCCCCGTCGACGCGCGTGCTCCCATGCTGGACCAATGGGCGGTAATAGACGGTCACAGTTGCGCCTGCTCCACCGGAACTGCGCGCAATGGCGTTTTGGGGGCTTCGGGCAGGTCTCCGCCAATAACCAGCATCTCGCTGGCTTCAAAGGTTGCCGCGAACCAAGCAGCCAGCGCCACCGCGTCAGACGGCGCGGCTGAGGGGCCATCGACCGCATCCAGAACAATTTTGGAGGGTGCCCAAACACAAATCTGGCCGTTTTTCATCGCCCAATCCAACTCGGTCCGCGTTGAAACGACCACGCAACGGTGATCGCGCGCAGCCAGAACCCAGGCGTTCTGTTCAATTGCCAACAGATCTATCCGGCGCTGGGTCATTGCGTGACCCGTCTGCGGCACATCCAGATCAGACGCCCCAACACACAGGATCAGCGGGCGCTGGCGATTCTCAAGTTGGTCGATCCAGCCGGTGAGATTACCTGATGAAATCGCTGCATTCGACAGAAAGACCAACCGTGGATGTGGCCGCTCTTCTTCGGTCACATCATGATGTACCGCATCCTTGCCGCGCACGATCTCGACGCCAAGCGCGCCGGGCCCACGATCCAGTTTTTCAATGCGAACAAAGGCTCTTACAGCCTGAGGTTCAAGCAGAATGCGCTCCGCCACGCGATCTGCCAGTGTCTCGAGCAAATTTAGTCGCTCAGCAGCCAGCTCGAACGCAATCGCTTCGGTTACACGGTCGTAAGACAGAATACGATCCACGTCATCATCGATGGGGTCTGTCAGCGGACGCACCTCGACCACGATGTTAAAGCAGATCCGTTGCGTGGTACCGCGTTCGGCCTGAAACGCCCCGATCTCGACCTCAACGATGTGATCGCGCAGCGAAATGCGGTCCAGCGCACCGCGCGCGGCGGTAGCCTCGGACCGTTCGGACGGGTGCGCAAAGGCAAGACGGATTTCAGAGCTCATGCGGCGGACCTTTTCGGGCTCGGTGGACTGATGATCAGCCCACTTTAGGCGTTTCGCGGGCGTATAGCATCGCAGCAAACGCCTTTCCAGCTACGGAATGCGGCGTTACGTGACCCGGAACCAGCTCATCATACCCGATGCCGCATGGCCAAGCATGTGACAATGCAACAGCCAGTTGCCCGGATTGTCAGCTACCAACGCTACCTGCCGCACCTGCCCTCGCTCGACTAGAACAGTGTCGCGCCACGGCCCTAGTGTACCGTCCTGCAGGATAATGCGAAAATGGTGTCCATGCAGATGCATCGCATGTGGAAACGCCGTTTCATTTGCGAATTCAATCCGATGAACTGATCCCAATCGCGCATCCAGAAACGGATCATCTGGCCGCTCTGCATATCCGTTCAAAGCCCAGAATCGTCCAAGCTGAGCCAACTCGCGCCCCGACAGCTCGGAATCGCCCAATTTGGCTCTCTCCAGCCAGCGCATTGCACCCCCCTGCATCGTCATACGATGCAGAGGTGTATTCTGCAGTTCAATTTCGGGCATTCGGTTTGCTGGCAACGGTCTAACTTTTGCATCAGCAATACGCGATGCTACTCCGAACACATCAAATTTGACGAGTCCGTAAGCGCCATCCCGTTCTACACTCACAATACTTGCCGTCTGGCCGGATTCCGCTGAAACATCAACGATCAAGTCAACCCGCTGCGCAGGCGCTAAAGGAAAACTGCTCTCAACTCGCAATGGAATCTCAAGCGGCATACCGTCAAGCGCAACAATCCAGCCAGCAAGCCCGTCGAGCGCTACGTCGAATACCCGGGCATTCGCGGCATTGATCACCCGCAATCGCAATCGTTCAGACGCCTGCACTGGATAAGAAGGGTCAAACTCTCCGTTCACCGTTACAATGTTGCCCAGCCGACCCGCATGGCTCAGATCATGAGCATTGTCGAAATCGCTGGATATCTTTGCGCTCTCGGTGTCAAGGCGCCAATCGTCCAGCATTAAGGTCAGGTCCTGATCAACATCGGGTCCGCTGGCTTCTTCGACGATCAAAGGGCCATAAAGCCCACGCGCGACCTGCTCCATCGATTGGTTGTGCGCATGATACCAATAGGTTCCCGCATCCGGCACCACGAAATCATATTCAAAGTTGGATTCTGGCTGCACAACTTCCTGCGTCAGGCCGGGCACTCCATCCATCGCATTGTCGATCCGGATGCCATGCCAGTGAACGGTCGTTGGTTGCGGCAGCATGTTTACAAGCTTGCGGCGTACCCGAGCCCCCTGCGGAACACGGATTTCCGCGCCCGGAACACCGCCGCCATAACTCCAGACCGGAGTTTCCGGATATCCCTGGGGCGCGATCTGCTGGAGGGAAGTCTGTGCCACCAGTTCGGTGGCAGATGCCATCGCCACGCGTGGTATCATCGACAAGGCCAGGGTCGATTGCAGAAACTGTCGGCGTGATATGGTCATTGCAAGCCTCCTGGCTCGCAACATAGTTGGTAAAACGCCTGTTGCCAGCACCCTTCCAGCGCTGGTGCGTCAATCAGTTGCTGGCCGTGCGATAATTGTGCTTGTAGAAGATATGCACGCCAATACGCGCCGTTTCTTTATAGACGCGGGACCAGGACGGGCGCACTGCCTTGGTGTGGTAGTGCGTGGCACCTGCGGTCATCTCTTCAGCTACACCATCGATTGCGGCGCGGGCGACTTTCGAAACGCGATCATAAGCGCGTTTTTCGTTGATAATCTCTTTCTGCCCGTCACAGGTGTAGGTGAACTGGCACTGATATTTCTTGCCCGTTCCTTGCTTGATCACACCGCACAGTGAATCCGGAAAGCGACCGCTTTCAACACGGTTCAGGATAACTTCGGCCACAGCAAACTGGCCACGCACGCTTTCACCGCGGGCCTCGAAATACAGCGCTTCGGCAAGACAACGGAAATTTTCATCTCCGGTCGCCTTTGGCTGCTGGTCCAGCCAGGCTTTGGTGTAGGAGATTTCGACTTTTTCCGGCGCCTTACGCGGCTTAAACAGTTTCAGGTAATCGCGGAAGCTTTGTGCTGGCAACTCGTTACGTGTGACCAACTCAACAGATTTTGTATCGCCTTGCCTATCGGCAAAGGACAAACTCGGTAGCAAGGCTGCGGCCCCCACGGCAACAGCCACTATGTAGCGTCTCATCAGATAACCTCGCACAGGCACAAACGCGCCATACCCTCCCCCGGCGGGCGCGACGAGGCTAATACCCCAGACGAAGCGAGACGTCCAGTTCTGAAAAAAATGCAAGAGAAAAACCGCTCACGCCGCCAATTATTATCGACAGCGGAACGTTTCTTACGCCACTATTTCTAGGTAGGAGACAGTTAGTCAACCCCCAAGTTTGGACGAAATCGCCAGTTGAGCGGCAGACAGCCGAGCGACAGGAACCCGGAAAGGGGAACAGGACACATAGTCGAATCCAAGTGACCGGCAGATTGCGATTGATTCGGGGTTACCACCATGTTCGCCACAGACAGAAAGCGTAACGTCTGGTTGGGCTTGACGCCCGCGCTCGGCCCCCAGCTTCAGCAATTCACCTACCCCATCTGCATCCAGAACGTGAAATGGATCTTCGCCAAACACGCCTTGGCGGACATATGCCGACATGAAGCGCCCCGCGTCATCGCGCGACAATCCGTAGGTCATCTGGGTCAGGTCGTTTGTTCCAAAGCTTAGGAAAGCGGAATGTGGCGCAATCTCATTCGCGCGCAGACAGGCCCGAGGCGTTTCCACCATCACTCCCAATCGATAGTCGAACTCCTGCCCCTGCTCCGAGGCAACCTCGGCCGCTACAGTATCGATGCGTGTTTTGACCAGTTCAACCTCGCGCTTGGCCGAGACCAGCGGGATCATGACCTCGGGTACGACAGGGTCACCTTCTTTGCTGGCCCCAACCGTCGCCTCGAAGATCGCGCGTGCCTGCATGTCGTAGATTTCCGGCACGGTGACACCCAGACGAACCCCGCGCAATCCCAGCATCGGGTTGTATTCGCTCATCGCCTCGACCCGACGTTCGACATCCGAGATTGGCAAATCCAGCGCCTCAGCCAGCTCGCGCTGACCAGTGCGCGTAGTGGGCAGAAACTCGTGCAAGGGCGGATCGAACAGGCGGATGCAGACCGGCTGCCCCTCCATAATCCGGAACAACTGCACAAAATCCTGCCGTTGCATCGGCAGCAACCGTTCCAACACAGCAGCGCGTCCAGATGGGGTCTGCGCAAAGATCATTTCGCGCATTACGGTCAAACGACCGGGATCGAAGAACATGTGTTCCGTTCGGCACAACCCGATCCCTTCTGCTTTGAAGTTTCGTGCAGTTTGCGCGTCAGCGGGTGTATCGGCGTTGGCGCGGATGGCGATGTCCCGCTCGGCATCGGCCCAGCTCATCAGTGTCTGAAAGCAATCATCCAGCGCCGCTTCAAGCATCTCGGGTTGTCCGGCCAATACCTGACCCGAAGTCCCATCGATGGTCAGAATATCGCCTGTCTTGAACACACGCCCATCCGGTGCACTTAGCAGCTTTTTCTTGGTCTGAAACCGCATTTCGGACGCGCCGACAATACACGGTAGACCCAGACCACGGCCAATCACCGCCGCATGGCTGGTGATCCCGCCCTTTTCGGTCAGAACAGCTACTGCGGCATGCATTCCGCGCACATCTTCGGGCGAGGTTTCACGGCGCACAAGAATACAGGGCTCCCCCCGCGCGGCGCTGGCCTGCGCTTCGGCAGCCGTAAAGACAATTCGACCGGTCGCTGCACCGGGGCTGGCCGCGATGGCTGTGGTCAGCACATCACGCTCGGCCTCAGGATGGACCTGCCGGTGCAGAAGTTCATTCAGCGAATGCGGGTCGATCCGCATCACGGCCTCTTGCGGCGGAATGATCCCGTCTTCGGCCAGGCGCACCGCGATCCGCATCCCGGCCCGCGACCCGCGCGGAACCCGCACGCCGTCCAGAATATGCACCTTGCCGTTCTGCACCACGAATTCGACCTGCATCTCTTCGCGCAGCTTCTCGCGCATTAACGCTGCGTGGGCCTTGAGATCGGCAAAAGCCTCGGGCGCCACATCCTCCAGCGATTGGCCACGCTCGTCCTTTTCCAGATATAACGCAGCGACACCTTCGCCCAGAGCATCGCGCCCCTGGCTTTGGCTCAGATAGCGGCCCGTGATTTGGGGCATACCTGTCGCGGGGTCAATCAGTTGCAACACGCCTGAACCGCATTCCCCCTGTCCGACGCCCGGGATCATCTCTTGAATCACCAGCCCCAAACCGGCATCCGCAGGTGCGCCCTTGGCCTGCCGCAGCAGCCGGGCCGACGTGCCATCCCAGGCACGCGCCATCGAGCGCAGAACACCAATCAGTTGCTCTCCTCGATCTTGCGGGAAGGCCTCGTCGGTTTCATCTTCATACGCCCGTAGGGACAAGCTCAACCCTTCGCGCCCATCCGCATCGATGGTATCGAATACGTCAGGGTCCAGACGGGCAATATGGAGCGCATAGCTCTGCACAAACCGCAGATATAGCGCCGCCGCCGCATCCGCCCCCATTTCCGCAGACCGATCCAGATATCGGGCATCGTTCATGCCGATATTCAGCACCGCCCCCGGTCCACCCCAGTCAGGATCTTCCGAACTGGGCCGTACACACAGCAATGACTCGGCGTCGAACTGTTCCAGAATGGCCGCGATGTCGGGAATGTCGCCCTTGGCAATTCGCTGCACCGCGTCAAAAGAAAGGGCCACGGTCCGCGGCACCGGCATGTCCAGCCTGACCAGTCGTTGCAGGCACTTCGCCCGGCCACCATGGGTATTGGCGGCAACGGGCGCTTTTGGAGTGATAAGCGTGGTATGCGGATTATTCTGCACTGCGGCACCTTTTGGTTTCACCGCAGCATAAGCCCCTGCGCCCTTGGCGCAAGGGCGTTATCCCTCGATACGCGTCAGATCAGCAACGCTAGAGCAGACCTTACGGATCTGGCTCAGCAGGTTCAGACGGTTGCGGCGCAGAATGTCATTATCGGTATTGACCTGCACGTCCTCAAAGAACGCATCCACCGGCCCGCGCAGTTCGGCCATTGCCGCCATCGCTGTCGGGAAATCCTCGGCCTTCAGCGCGGGATCGATCTTGGCCTCTGCCGCGTCAAGCGCTGCAAACAGTGCCTTTTCGCTGTCAGTTTCAGCAAACTTCACATCCGCGCCGTAAGAGTATTCGACTCCATCCTTCTCTTCCGCCTGAGACAGGATGTTGTTCGCACGCTTGAACCCCTGCACGAGGTTCTCTCCATCCTCGGTCGCAATCACCGCATTCAGAGCGCGGGCGCGTTTGACCAGGAGGTTGAGGTCGTCATTCCCCTCCATCGCGATACAAGCGTCGATGACATCATGGCGGATGCCTTCGTCTCGGAGGAAGACTTTGAGGCGGTCGTGGAAGAAAGAAAGAAGATCGTCAGACGCGTCAGGAACCTTTTTCTCAAGCTCAAGAAATGCTGCTGCGGGCGATCCTTCAAGCTTTTCTTTGACAGTCTGGAATGAAGCACCAAAGACACCATGTTTTGCGATTTCTTCCAGGAGATCGCGGACATTCGCTTCGGGCAAAGCCTCATTGATAGCGCGTTCTGATCGAACCAGTTGACTATCGAAAAAACGGTCCAACCGAAGACGCAGACCATTATTCACGATTAGTCGAATTACCCCTAACGCCGCGCGACGCAGAGCAAACGGGTCCTTCGACCCGGTTGGTTTCTCATCAATCGCCCAAAATCCTGTCAGCGTATCTAGCTTGTCGGCCAGCGCTACGGTCACCGACAGCGGTGCGGTGGGCACGTCATCCGACGGCCCCAGCGGCGAGTAATGCTCCTGCGCCACAGCCGCGACGGCAGCGTCTTCGCCAGCCGCTTCGATATAATACCGCCCCATAAGCCCTTGAAGTTCAGGAAATTCATAGACCATTTCGGAGTTCAGATCAGCCTTGGCCAAACGCGCGGCTTTCTCGGCCTGATCCGCATCCGCCCCGACCACCGGGGCAAGTTCTCGGGCCAGCGCGGCAATGCGGTCGATGCGTTCCGCCTGAGTGCCCAGCTTGTTGTGGAAAGTCACATTCTCCAACGCGCGGGTCCATTGGGCGATGTCCGACTTGGCAACGCGCAGGTCGTTCTCCCAGAAGAATTTCGCATCGGCCAGACGGGCCGATAAAACCTTCTGGTTCCCCGCCAGAATGGTTGCGCCGTTATCGGCGGTCTCGCGATTGGCGACGGTAATGAAGCGCTCGATCCGCCCCGTCTTGGGGTTCTTTACAGAAAAGAACTTCTGATGCTCTTTCATCGAGGTCTGCAGTACCTCGGGCGGCAGCTCAAGAAACTCCTCGTCGATCTGCCCCATCAGCACAACGGGCCATTCAACCAGACCGGCAACCTCGGCCAGCAGCCCCTTGTCGTCGACGACTTCCAGACCTGCGGCGAAGGCCATGTTCTGGGCATCGTTCCAGATATGTTCGGCACGTTCTTCGGGCGACAGCACCACGAATGCGCGTTTCAGCTTGGCGGCATAATCCTCGAACGAGGTCACCGTAAACCGGTTCGGGGCCATGAAACGATGGCCCTCAGTCGTATCACCGGACGTGATCCCTTCGATCGCAAGCGGCACGACCTGCGCGCCTGCTTCATCGGTCAGGATGCACAGGATCGAGTGCAAGGGCCGTACCCACCGCATCGATCCAGCCCCCCAGCGCATGGATTTGGGCCAGGGGAAGTTTCGAATGGTAGCTTCTAAGACCTCGGCGATGATTTCAGCTGCTGGACGACCCGCCTTTTCAATGGTGGCGAAATACACTGCGCCTTTGGGCGTGTCGCGCTCTTCCAACTGGTCTCGGGTCAGTCCCGCGCCGCGTAGAAAGCCTTCGATGGCTTTGTCAGGCGCGCCGACCTTTGGGCCTTTGCGTTCTTCGCGGATTGTCGGGCTTTCCGCCAGCAGGCCTTCAACCGCAAGCGTCAGGCGACGCGGCGTCGTCAGTGCAGCGGCAGAGGCATAGGTCAGACCGCCTTCGACCAGACCATCGGTGATCCGCTTTTTCAGGTCTTCACCGGCGCGGGTCTGCATGCGCGCGGGGATTTCCTCGGAAAACAGTTCGATCAGCAGGTCGGGCATTTTCGGTCCTTAGAAATTGACAATCGTCTGAATGACGATGGCATTGGCGATGTCCACAAAGAATGCGGATACAAGGGGCAGTACGATAAAGGCAATAGGCGACGGGCCATATCGCTTGGTTACAGCGGTCATATTTGCGATAGCAGTGGGGGTAGCACCCAGAGCGAACCCCCCGAACCCGGCGGCCAGAACGGCGGCGCGGTAATTCGATCCCATCAAGGGAAACAGAACCCAGATCACGAACACCACGGCAAACAGGGTCTGGGCGGTCATGATCACCGCAATCGCAAGGCCCAGTTCGGCGATGGTCCACAGTTGCAGGCTCATCAGCGACATCGCCAGAAATGCACCAAGCGCGAATTCCGAGATCAGCGCCAGCGAGGGCGTGCGTGAGACCGGCTTGGCATTCGGCGCGAACATGGCGCGGAGATTGGCAATCACGATCCCCATGATAAGGCAGGGCACAAACAACGGCAGTTTCAGCCCTGCGGCGCTGATTGCTTCGCTCAGGATCGCGCCTGAAATGATCGCGAGGTTGAGGTACAGCAGCACCCGCATGATTGTCAGATGATCAATCTCGGATTTCTGGTCGACCTCATTGGGCAAACCCACCGTATGCTCTTCCCCGGGTCGTTCGGGGCTGAGCTTGCGCCCCTCGATCAGCAGCCGCGCAATCGGCCCCCCGACCAATGCGGCCAGCACGAGACCCAATGTGGCCACGGCCACCCCCAACTCGGTTGCGCCACTCAAACCGGTGGCGCCCGCAACTTCGGGGGCCCAGGCGATCGCGGTTCCGTGCCCCCCGATCAGCGCAGCAGACCCGAACAGCACCCCGGCTTGCGCCGGATAACCGAACATCGCGGCCCCCGCAGCGCCGATCACGTTTTGCGCAAAGATGGTCAGAAGCGTCAAAATCAGAAGCAAAAGCAAAGGCTTGCCACCCGCGATCAAATCGGACAGACGGGCATTTAGACCAATCCCGGCAAAGAACAGAACCAATAGAAAGTCTCGTGCGGTCAAGCCAAAGGATAGCTCAATGCCGAAACCAAGATACAGCGTCAATACCACGAGCGAGGCCAGAAGGCCCCCGGTTACCGGCTCGGGGATGTTGAAGCTGCGCAATTGTGCGACACGGGCGTTGATCTCTGCCCCCAGCAGATAGACCGCAAAGCCCAGCGTTGCTGTCAGGAACTCCGGTATCTCTACGACCATCCCCATCTGCATCAGCCCTCGGGCCTGGGCGGGCACTCCTCGCCCACAACCGTGCCGTCATAGGCTTTTTCACCGCAATTGTTCAGCGCATGCCAGACGTAGCCTTTACCATCCTGTGTAATGGCAACGATCCGGTCGACACCATAATGGATGTTCTTGGTGCCCAAGAAAGCCTGTGCTTGACCCGATTTCAATACGTCGGCCAGCGCAACTGCGTCGTAGCAGTCAAACCATCCCGGTGCGGTCAATGGCTCGGGGTTCTCGACAGGGGTAAAATCCACCATCTGATCCGGCCTTAACTCGGTTTCGAAACAGGCCCGATACCGGATCGGAGAACTGTCGGCGTCAATGGCCTTAAACCCAGTATAGGCGATGGCTTCGGGCGCTTCCGCCCCTTGCGCCAGCAGGACCACATCCTGGCCCGGGCGCGGTTCTACCTCATAATAGAACCCATAAACCTGCAGGTAATACATCCCAGCACCGGCCAGAAAGCCAGAAATCAGAAGGATTAGCGCAACCAATTTTCCAGTCATCGTTTACGCCACCTCTTTCAAGTTCATAGAAAATAAGACAGGTTCCCAAGCAGTACGGTCAGAAACGAGGCTACTCGCATGGAAACCACTCTTGCCGTCGGATTCTTTGGCGCGCTTTTTGCAATCATGAATCCGATTACCAACTTGCCTGTGTTCCTGAGTGTTACGCAAGACCTGCCCATTTCGGATCAACGCAAAGTGGCTGTGAAGACTGCGCTTTATTGCACGATCCTCGGTGGCGCCTTCGCTGCGATCGGCAGTCACGCGCTTGGGCTCTTTGGCATCAGCGTCGATGACCTGCGCGTCGCCGGTGGCCTTGTTGTACTGATGATCGGCCTGAACATGCTGAACGGGAACCAGAGCAGCTCGCATCATGGAACCGACGGAGAAAAGAAATCCTATCCCGCGCCCGAGACCGTTGCGTTCTATCCCTTGGCTTTTCCCATTCTGGTCGGCCCCGGAACAATCACAACACTGATCCTTTATGCGCACCACATCAAAACCCCGGTCGAAGCCGTTGTCTATGCAGGTGTATTTCTGTTCGTGGTGGCCTTGCTTTTGATCACGTTCTGGAACGCATCGGCGTTGGCTAAGCGGCTGTCGGACAATGCCCGAGTGATAATGAGCCGCTTCATGGGCATGATCCTTGCGGCTATCGCAATCAGCATGATCGCAGACGGCCTGAAGGCGTTGTTGCCCGGACTGGCCTAGGCGCTGCATCAAGCTTCGAACCCGGCAGCCTCGGTCTGCACGAACGCATCTGCGCATTGCTTGGCCAATGCGCGAACGCGGCCGATATAGGCCTGTCTTTCGGTAACCGAAATCACCCCGCGGGCGTCCAGCAAGTTGAAGATGTGGCTGGCCTTGATGCACTGATCATATGCGGGATGCGCCATGATGATGCGCTTGCCCGTCTTCGGGTCGTCATGTTCCTGCGCCAGAATGGTCGCGCATTCGGTTTCAGCCTCTTCGAAATGACGCAGCAGGACCTCGGTATTGGCAATATCGAAGTTCCAGCGGGCGTATTCCTCTTCGGTCTGCTTGAAGATGTCGCCATAGGTCAGCGGGCTGGGCGACTGAGGATCGTTGAAGGGCATGTCCATCACATGGTCGATGCCCAGTACATACATGGACAGACGTTCCAGACCATAGGTCAGCTCACCCGAAACCGGCGCACAGTCATGGCCGCCGACCTGTTGGAAATAGGTGAACTGGCTGACTTCCATGCCGTCACACCAGACCTCCCATCCCAGACCCCACGCACCCAGAGTGGGGCTTTCCCAGTCATCCTCGACAAAACGGATGTCGTGCAGGTCCATATCGATGCCGATGGCCTCAAGGCTGCCCAGATACAGTTCCTGCAAATCAGGCGGACTGGGTTTGATCAGCACCTGGTATTGATAGTAATGCTGCAACCGGTTCGGGTTTTCGCCATAACGTCCGTCTGTCGGGCGACGCGAGGGCTGAACGTAGGCCGCTGCCCAAGCCTTGGACCCCAAAGCCCGCAACGTGGTTGCTGGATGGAACGTACCTGCGCCGACCTCCATGTCATAGGGTTGCAGGATCGCACAGCCTTTCGACGCCCAATAGGTCTGAAGCCTTAGGATAATCTCTTGAAATGAACGTGGTGCGCTTCTGGGTTCGGTCATGACAATTCCCTTGGACGCCCAAGCGCCCGGTTCCGGTGGGTTCGGCCCTTCCTATGCAAGGCATCCAAGGGCGTCAACGGGCCAAACGGCCACTCTGTCGCTGAGCGGCCACACACAGAATTCCCCGTATTCCGGGCATGGCAATCGGACCGCGATTCCGCGTAATCTGCGCCAAAGTGAAAACACTGCAGAACACGGGCAGACAATGACACGCGTATTTACGGTTATTACATTCTTTATCCTCTTCGGCCTGCGCGCCGCTTTTGCCCAGCAAGATGCGGGCGTCTTTGTTCAGATCGAGGCGCAGCCGTCGCTGCGCGAGGCGCAGGAACGGGCGCAGGTCTATGCGAACGCGCTGCCCGATGTGAACGGGTTTCGGTTGAATTCCGGCTGGTATGCCATTGTTATCGGACCCTATTTACGCGACGACGCCGAACAGGTGCTGCGCGTTTACCGGGCCGAGCGTCAGATCCCATCGGACAGTTTCATCGCATTCTCCAGCGCGCTGGGGCAACAGTTCTGGCCCATCGGTGCCAACATCCTGAACCGCGGCGTCGTCACCGCCCCGATCCAGCCCGAGCCGCAACCAGAGCAGCCCTTGGCCGGTCTTACCCTGCAGGACGCAGATGAAACCCGTTCGCAGGCTCTGCAGGGCGAACGCCTTTTGACCGCGCAAGAGCGCAGAGACCTGCAAACTGCGTTGCAGGCAGCCGGGTTCTACAATTCAACAATTGACGGAGCCTTTGGTCAGGGCACCCGGCGCTCGATGGGCGATTGGCAACGTTCCAACGGGTTCGACGCGACTGGCGTTCTGACCACGTTGCAGCGCAAAACCCTGATGGATGACTACAACGCTCCACTGATCAGCGTCGGGATGGCACGCTATTCCGACCCGCAAGCCGGGATCGAACTGGATATGCCAATGGGCGTCTTGGGCTTTGACCGTTACGAGGCACCCTTTGCCCATTTCAACCCCACTTCTGATCTGGACGCCAAGGCGCTGCTGATCTCGCAGGAAGGCTCTGCCGCAACCCTGCGGGCGCTTTATCAAGTGATGCAGTCGCTTGAAATCGTTCCTCTGGACGGTGAGCGCAGTCTGCGCGGCAACAGCTTCACGATTGAAGGGCGCGGAAATGGCATGACCTCGTTCACGCAAGCAGCTCTGAAAGACGGCAAGATCAAAGGTTTCACGCTGGTCTGGCCTGCCGGGGATAAGGCTCGCCGCGCCCGAGTTCTAGCCGCGATGCGCGCAAGCTTTGCCACGACCGATGCCGTACTGGATGCCGGTGCTGGAGCGGATGCTGACCAGCGCATCGATTTGATGTCAGGACTGCAAATCCGCAAACCGCGGCTATCGCGATCGGGCTTCTTCGCCGACGCTGATGGTACGGTTCTGACGGTCACCGAGGCCGCTGAAAGCTGCACCCGCATCACGCTGGACGGTGACCAAGAGGTTCAGCTGGCTTGGCAGGATGCCGACCTTGGTGTCGCTGTGCTGCGTCCTAGCCAGACCCTTGCCCCGATCAGTGTTGCCGAGTTCCGCGCGGGCGTTCCGCGTATTCAGTCTCAGGTCGCTGTTTCGGGCTTTTCTTACGAAGGCGCGTTGGGTGCCCCTACTCTGACCTTTGGCGAAATCGCTGATATCCGCGGCCTGAATGGAGAAGATGGCGTCAAACGCCTTGCACTGTCCGCCCAGCCCGGCGACGCGGGAGGACCTGTTTTTGACGATAGCGGCAGCGTTGTTGGCATGTTGCTACCTGCCCCTTCCGATGGGCGTACCCTGCCCGACTCGGTCAGCCTTGCGGCGAATGTGGCACGTCTGACCGAGGTTCTGACCAAGGCGGGCATCTCAGGTCAGCCCGCGCAAGGCTCAGCCCAGATTTCACCCAACGAACTGAGCCGCAGAGCCAACGGAATGACCGTTCTGGTGCACTGCTGGGACTGAACAATCAGGTTCAGGGAAAAGGCGCTGCACGAAGGTGCACGCCTTTTTTCATAGGTTTACAGGATATCCGGTGTGACCCGTATCAATGTGGGAACCTCGGCCTGAAAGGCGGCGCGCACTGCGGCCTGCATCTCATCCAGCGTCTTCGGTGCAGCTGACAGTGCCTCGAACGCCTCGGCCAGTTTGCAGAAATCCGGGTTTCGCGCGATCACCGCATTAGGCGCGATCTGTCCGCGCACCATGCTCTCTTCAATCTCTTTGAGTTTACCATTGTCCCACAGAATGATGGGTAGCGGCAGGCCGAGTTCGACAGCAACCCCAAGCTCTTGCATTGTGTAGTGAAAACCATAGTCACCCGCGATGACCGCTGTGGGTTTGCCCCGCCGTGCTACTGCACCACCGATCCCGGCTGGCAGGGCGTACCCCAGCGTGCCAAATCCAGTCGGGTGGTGCCAATGATAAGGAAAGCCCATGTCCCAGACTTCTTTCGCGACATACGCGAATTGGGTCATGTCCGAATAAATCATCGTATCCAAGGGCATGGCCGCCCTGAGTGCATCGACCACGGGGACAATGCCCGGGCGCTCGGCATCTACCTCGGCCCGCCAGCGCGCGCGCGCCTCGCGCACCTCGTCCGCAGACCAACCAGCGGCTGGTTTTACCTGATCGGACACTGCCCACAGCGCATGCGCAAAACTCTCACCATCTGCCTGCAGTTTGACAGCCGCACGATGGTGGTCTGACAGCACTTGCGGGTCCAGATCAACACGCACCATAGTTGCGTTGTGGCCCAGATCATGGCGCCACAGATCAACCTCGCCCAGTTCAGCACCGACAACAACGACAAGATCAGCCGAGGCAATTACTTTGGCGCTGCCCGGTCGTGGCAGCATCGATCCGAAATCCAGCGGATAATCGGACCCGGCCAGCCCGCGACCGGCATACGTCGTGAAGCACGCCGCCCCCAACTGGGTCAGGATCTGTCGCCAAAGGTTAGACCGGCACCCGCCGCCTAATATGAACAAAGGCCGCTGCGCGATATTCAGCAGCGACAGAACCGGTGCCACATCCGGTGGAACAGTCTGGTTGCGCAAGGCAGTTTGGTTTGGAAAAGGTGCAGGCGCTGCCTCGGCCTCCAATTGCGCGATGGGTACCTGAATGTGTTTCGGTCGCGGGCGCGACAGCTCAAACTCTTCGAAGGCGCGCTCGATCAGACCATAGGCAGCCTTGGCATCGTTCGCCTGACAGGACCAGTCTGTAACTGTCTCGGCCGCAGCGCGTTGATCCTTCATCTGATGCAATTGGCCACGCAGTGCTTGTGTCTCTTCGAGGCAAGAAGACAACACCAGCATCGGCACCGAATCCGAATAAGCCTGCCCCATCGGCGTCATGATGTTGCACAGGCCCGGTCCGGTGATCACATAGGCCACCCCCGGCTTGCCAGACGCGCGGGCATATCCATCGGCCATGAAACCGGCCCCCTGCTCGTGCCGGGCCAGAACATGCGTGATCCCGGCCTCTTCGATACCGCGATACATTTCCTGATTATGCACGCCCGGTATGCCAAAGATCACGTCAACGCCACGATCCTTAAGCATGTGCGAGATTTGCGCCCCAAGGGGTCGTTTCATTAGCCTCTCCAGAATTGAACGGTAAAGATTGCGTAGACAGCCAGCAGTTCAAGGCGTCCGACCAGCATCCCGATCGTCAGCAGCCACTTGGCACCGTCATTCAGCCCCGCAAAGTTGCCTGCTGGCCCGATCTGTTCCCCCAGTCCCGGCCCCACATTAGCCAGTGCCGTCGCGGCCCCCGATACCGAGGTGATAAAGTCCAACCCAGTCAGGGCCAGCGCCCACGACAGAACCCCCATCGATAGTGCAAAGAACATGAAGAAACTCATGACCGAGGTCAGCACGTCGCGACTGATCGGTCGTCCATCATAGCGCGGCACGAACACACCATGCGGCGAACGAATTCGGCTGAGCTGGGTTTTAATCGACGCAAACAGCAATTGATAGCGGAACACCTTGATCGAACACGCGGTGGACCCCGCGCAACCGCCAATCAATCCGATCAGGAAGAACAACATGACCGGGAAACTGCCCCAGCCCATATAGTCGACACTCGCGTACCCGGTGCCCGAAATGATCGATGTGATGTTGAACAGCGACTCGCGGAATGCCTGCTCCCAATGGTGCGGAAAGACCGAAGTCAGGAAGATCGACATAATCACAACCAGAACCACGATGGTTGCCAGAAACGCCCGAATCTGGCTGTCTTTCCACAACGAGCTTGTGTGACCATTGGCCAATTGCACATACCGCACAAATGGCAGCGCCGCGAGGATCATGAAGATGGCAGCGGCATATTCCAGAGGTCCCGAAAACCGGGCGAAAGAGCTGTCATAGTTTGAAAACCCGCCCGTAGCGATTGTGGTCATGGCATGCACGACGGCGTCAAAAAAGCTCATGCCGAAACCGGCATAAACCAATGCGCAGACCACCGTCAGAAATACGTAGATCAAGGAAATCTGCCCGGCGATCTCTTGCGCGCGAGGCAGAATTTTCCCCATGGTTTCAAACCCTTCCGAGCGGAAGATCTGCATCCCACCAACGCGCAGCTCGGGTAGGAACACCATCGCCACGACGATGATTCCGATGCCCCCCAACCATTGCAAAACGCCCCGCCAGAGCAACAAGCCCTGTGGCAGTTCGTCTAGCCCCGAGATCACGGTTGAACCTGTGGTGGTCAGCCCCGACATCGCCTCAAAATAGGCATCGACGAAACGCAGTTCAGTTTCGCCGAACAGAAACGGAATTGCGCCAAAAACCGGCAACGCCACCCAGACACCCGAGGTCAGCAAGAATGTCTGACGGATGGTCAGACCTTCGCCCACCCCGTTGGAACAGCTCATCGCAAGAACACTGCCGGTCAGCAGTGTGATGACCGCGCTTTCAAAGAAAACATGCCACTCGCCCCGCCCCTCGATCATGTCGACAAGCATGGGCAGTAGCATGGTCGCCCCTAGAATGGCGACCAGCAGGCCAATCACATATCCGACCGGGCGAAGATCCATCATGACGGGCAGCGTTGGCGCGCCAGCCCGACGGTGTCAAGCAGATGATCCGTGTTAACTGTCGGATTTTATCTCAACGCCCGGCATCGCGGGTGGCTTCGACGGGGCGCGTGCACGACGCGGTGCCGGTTTGGCCTGCTCAGCCGACGCAGCTGCGGGTTTCTTCGTCGCAGGTTTTGCAGCGGCAGGTTTCGGAGCCGCTTTGGCCTGAGGCGCAGCTTTTGCCGGGGCGGGCTTGGCCGGGGCGGGCTTAGCTACCGCAGGTGCCTTGGGCGCCGCTTTTGCCGTGTTTGCTGATGCTTTCGGCGCTGCGGCTGCCGGTTGCGCCTTGGCTTGTGCTGAAGATTTGAACTCCGCAACCGGCTTGGCCGCCGTTGATACTGGCTTGGCCGCTTTCGAGGTGGGTTTCGCAGATACGTTGGCCTTCGCCGGTGCTGCTTTCACAGCCGTTTTGGCGTCCGGGGCCGCCTTGGGTGCAGCGGCCGCAACCTTAGGAGCCGCCGTTTTCGGCGCTGGTGCCGCCGCAGGCTTAGCCGCCGCCTTTGGCTTTGGTGCTGCTTTGGGTTTCGGCGCGGCTTTAGGCTTTGCTGCAACCTTGGCTTTTGCAGCCGGTCTTGCTGGTTTTCGCGTTGCTAGGGTCGCCGCTTTGCGGGCAACCGGTGCGGGTGCCTCGGCTGTCTTCAGTCCGTGCAGAGGTACCATCGGCAGATCAAAGGCCGCGCGCGTCATGATCTGCATGATCTCCATCTGACTGGCCATTGCGTAACCGGCCATCCGGATGGCCGCTGCCTGAAACTCAAGCGGTTGAGTAATCGGATTCATTGCATGTCTCTCCTGATAAAACCGAGGCAGCGGGTAGATGAGTAAAGGACCCCGCCCGCCCCAATCGTCCGGGCGGATTTGCAGGTTGGCGGTCCAAGGCGTTGCACGTCCCGGTTTCCTTTCGGGCTGCGCGTCCCGGTTTTTGCGGATGCGCAGCAGCTGCACTCGGGGACAATCTAGCGCAATTCAAGGTGCAGATGCAGCATTTCCTGCTGCATTGCGGCAAAAAAGCGCCCATGCAGGATTTTTGACTGTTTTTCCAGCAGCTTCCGCGGGGTCAATCAGCCCACATGAAACAGCGTCGTGAACAAACGCGGGTCCAGGCTCGCGGATTCGAAGGTTGGACCTTCGGTCAGAATCGAGACCGCATCATGGCTGTGCAGGCTTTCCTGATGGCTGGCGATCACACGGAAATCGCCGACATGATGATCGGCCTGCAGCTCGGCGCAGAACAGACGCGCGGCATCTTCCACGAATATGGGATTGGCCGCGTTCAGTTCGGCAAAGGCCTGTTCATCTTCGCGCTTGACCATCACCTGAGTTTCGGTCGGCACCGCGCGGCGGCACAGCGCGATCAGATCTTCGAACCACAGACAATCGGCGTTGCAATCGATAACCACCGAAATCCGCGCCACCGAGCGCTGGGAATGCGGCGTCGCCAACTGCCCGCGGGTTGCGCGCGCGTGTTCGCTAAGTTCCAATGAACAAGGGCATGTGGACGAATAGACATAGTCCAGATGCATAATCTTCAGACGTTCTCCGCCTTGATCAACCAGTTCCAGCGCGATGTCGTAATACTGGTATCCGGACAAGCCCGAACGCAGGCTCTCAATCCGATCGGGATAGGAAAACCGCATCTGTATGCGCGCATCCAAACTATCCAGATCAGTCAGATAGTCGTTCAGCGCTGCCTCCATCACCTCAAAACTAAAGGTGCGCTCGGCGTGCTTGTAGAAGGACCGCATGATCCGAGACATGTTGATGCCCTTCTTCTCGGCCTCAAGGCTGACAGACCCGGTGACCGAGGTCTCAAGTGTCAGCTCGGCACCGCTTTTGCGATGGAACCGGATCGGCAGACGGAAATTCGAGATGCCGACATGCTGGATCTGCTGCTTCGAACCCCGGATCAGGCTGGACGGACCGTTTTGCAGATCCGGCAATGTGGCCTTGTAGGCTGCATCCGCCTCGAACCCTTGGGGATATTCGCGCGACAGGGCTGGATAGTTTGACGGCAACAGCCCCGGGACAAGCTGCGCAATGGCCGGGTCCAGTTGACTGATCTCGGCCGCCGAGGCTGATTTCGCCCATTCGCGCAGCACCTTGAGCGCTGCTGCGGCCTGATCGTGATCGGGTGTCTCGTTGATGTCGCGCGGATGAATGTTCATTGGCACGGATCCCTTGCTAGGCCGACGGTTATATACCACCGAGGTTTAATTACCAGTCCGGAACGATACGCGCCAAATATCATCCCGGATCGAAATTAGATGGAAAAAACCGTCACTTTTCAACCAAAAGCGCCCGATCAGGCGGATCACACCCGCCTGATCATGGGTCATAGGCGCTGTCCTAGCTCTGCGAGGCGGCCAAAGCGCGTTCGATATCCGCGAGCAGATCATCGGCATCTTCCAGCCCCACCGAAAGGCGGATCAGGCCCGGCGTGATACCCAACTCATCGCGTTGTTCGTCGCTCAGACGCTGGTGCGTTGTGGTGGCCGGGTGGGTTGCGATCGACTTGGCATCGCCTAAATTATTCGAGATCACAGGGATCGTCAGCGCATTCAGGAAAGCAAACGCCGCCGCTTTGCCGCCCTTGATGTCCAGCGATAGAACCGTGCCGCCCTTGCCGCCCAGCTGCTCTTGCACCAACGCGTTTTGCGCATGGGTTCTCAGCCCGGGATACAGTGTCCGCTCCAGTGCAGAATGCCCTTCTAAAGCTTCTGCAATCTTCTGCGCGCTGTCGGCTTGGGCGTTTACGCGCAGGGCCATAGTTTCAAGACCTTTGACCATGATCCAAGCGTTGAACGGGCTAAGCGCACCGCCGGTGTGCTTCATGTAAGGCTCGACCGTGCCACGGATAAATTCCTTGGTGCCGATGATCACGCCGCCCAGCGCCCGGCCCTGCCCGTCGATATGCTTGGTCGCCGAATAGACCACCACGTCGGCTCCCTGTTCGATCGCGCGCGAGAACACGGGTGTCGAGAACACGTTGTCCACGATTACAACCGCACCCACCGCATGGGCCAGCCTCGACACGGACGTGATGTCGATCACTTCAAGCGTCGGGTTCGACATGGATTCAAAAAACACTGCCTTGGTGTCAGGCCGGATCGCGGCCTCCCACGCGTCCAGATCGGTGCCGTCTACAAAGGTCACCTCAACGCCATAACGCGTCAGGATGTTTTCGAGGATATACAAACAGGACCCAAAAAGCGCCTTGGCTGAAACCACATGGTCGCCCGCCTGCAGCATCGAAGTCAGCGCGCCGTTCACAGCGGCCATACCTGAAGCGGTGGCAAACGCATCCTCGCCGCCTTCCAAAGCTGCGATACGCTGCTCGAACATCGACACGGTGGGGTTGCCGTAGCGGGCATAGATGAACTCATCCGGGCCGCTTTCGATAAACCGGGCCTCGGCCTGCTCGGCGTTTTCGTAGACAAACCCTTGCGTCAGAAAGATCGACTCAGAAACTTCATTGTACTGACTGCGACGGACGCCGCCATGGACGGCTTGGGTGCGTTTGTTCCAGCTCTCGCTCATCTCATTCCTTTCAGCCCCGCATTGGAGGCAAACAAAAAACCCCAGACGCGGCCAAGCGAAAGGGGTCTTTCATCCTGACCTTTTAGCGGTGTTGTTTAACGTGGCCCGCAATCCGGTAACAAATCGCCACATGAATGAAGATGCGTTTACGCCCCGCCCCGGAACACGTCAAGCCCGACTGATCACCGGTCACGCTTTCGTAACACGGCCGGGCGCGCTCTTGCCGTTTGTGCAGAAAGCTTCATGATCGCCCAAACTCAAGGAGGCCCCATGATTGATCTCTATTTCTGGCCCACGCCCAACGGCTGGAAAGTGTCCATCGCTCTGGAAGAGATGGAGCTGCCCTACAAAACCCACTTAATCAACATCGGCAAGGGCGACCAGTTCGATCCCGAATTTCTAAAGATCTCGCCTAACAACCGTATGCCCGCCATCGTTGACCCGGATGGCCCTGACGGCGCGCCTGTTTCGGTGTTCGAAAGCGGCGCGATCCTGATGTACCTCGCCCGCAAGACCGGGCGATTCTACGGCAATACCGAACGTGACAGGATCGCAGTCGAGGAATGGCTGATGTGGCAAATGGGCGGCGTAGGCCCGATGGCCGGCCAAGCGCATCACTTCCTTAAATACGCTCCACATCTAGACCCGCCACAAGACCATTCCTATCCGAAAGACCGCTATCGCAGTGAGGTCGGGCGTCTCTACGGCGTACTCGACCGCAGGCTGGCCGAAAACGAATACGTCGCCGGCGATTTCTACTCCATCGCCGACATGTCGATCTGGGGCTGGGCCAGCCTATGGGAAGGCCAGCAACAGGTGCTTGAGGACAAACCGCATTTCACCCGCTGGCTGGACATGATGAGCGCCCGACCCAGCGTGCAGGCAGGCCGAGCCTTACATGCAGAACTGCGCGGGGATCATCGGGACCAGAAATCACAGGACGTTTTGTTTAAACGGTAAGCAGGGGGTATGTTTGGATCGTAAGTCATATTTTCTGGATGCTAGAATCAGGAGAGACTTTTGACTGCGATAGTACAATAGGCTTCTAAATCTGTTCCGCCCGAGACTCTCGCCGATCTTCTTTGGAGCACAGATCCAAAACTAAACGGCTACATGTTTGGTAAAATGGATGTCTTGCACAAGATCATCGGAACGGAATGGCCTGCGCAACAGGGTTTGTATTCACACAAACATGCCTTTACGGCCATGCAACACGACAAGGTTGCGGGTCTCCTTATTGGGCATACAGACGAAGAGTATTCTGCGAATTTCGATTTTTCCGTGGATAATCAGGCTAATGCTCTTGGCGAAGATGAAGCGCTTCATCTAAAATCTGCCTTGCATTGGATGGATCGGTTGTTTCCTGCCCCGCGTCAAAACTCCTACTACATTCTCGAATTCGCCGTGAGTCCAGATATGCAGGGCACTGGTATTGCCGGCCAACTCTTTGAAGTAGCAACAAAACGAGCTTTGGCGGGCGAGTGCAATCAGATATGCCTTGACGTAGCCGCCAACAATGAAGCCGTTAGTTTTTATGAGCATATTGGATTTAACGTCGAAATTGAAACGCGCGTGCCCGTATTGGACGACGAATATGGAATAGGTGTGCACCTGCACATGGTCCACGAGATCGATCAAAACCTCTGACATCGGCGCAGGCTCAATTACAATATTGTTGATAAGAACATTCATGCGCGACCGTTCAAGTCGCAATTCCCTCTAGAAACACTTAACTCGCTTCACTAAGGAAGAATTCGACAACCGAAAAAGGAAGACGCACGCAATGGCAAAGATCACCTATGTCGAGCATGGCGGTACCGAACATACAGTCGAGGTCGCCAACGGACTGACAGTCATGGAAGGGGCCCGTGACAACAACATTCCCGGCATCGAGGCCGATTGCGGCGGTGCCTGCGCCTGCTCGACCTGCCACGTCTATATTCATCCTGACTGGGTCGAGAGAATCCCCGCCAAGGACGACATGGAAGAAGACATGCTTGACTTCGCCTATGAACCCGACCCGGCCCGCTCGCGCCTGACCTGCCAGATCAAGGTCACCGACGCGCTGGATGGTCTGGTTGTGCAGATGCCCGAAAAGCAGATCTGATGCACTCTGATGCGCCGCGTCAGCCCAACCGCCTTTGGCACCGTCGGGCGCGTGGCGCTGTTCTGATGGTTTGCATTTGGCTAACGGGGAATATGCCCGCAGCCAGCGGCGAAACCAAAGTATTTGCTCGCTTCACGGAACCAACAACACGCTACGCCCATGGGGTGCTTGGCGACGCCATCGAATACGGTGCTTTGGAAATCGGCGTCGGTACAAGTCTTTCCTCGGCGGCGCGGCGAAAAGTCGATAGCTCCAAACGCTCGACCGTTACAATACGTCTGCCTGAAGACCGCGTATTCGAAGATCTTGCCCCACGCCTGGCCGATATCGATCAGGACGGGTTGCCCGAAGTCATCGTTGTAGAGACCCAGCAGCATACGGGTGCTCAACTGGCGATCTATGACGTCAATGGTCAAAAAATCGCCGCCACCCCCCATATCGGCACGCGCAACCGCTGGCTCGCCCCCATCGGTGCCGCCGATCTGGATGGTGATGGACATGTCGAGATCGCCTATGTCGACCGCCCACACCTTGCGAAAACTCTGCGCATCTGGCGTTACAAAGACGGTGAACTCATTGAAATCGCGACAATCCCTGGCCTTACCAATCACAGGATCGGAGAAGATTTTATTTCAGGCGGTCTGCGCCAATGCGAAACGCACCCTGAGCTGATCCTCGCCAGCGCCGACTGGTCGCGGATCATAGGCGTCTCGTACAGCAAAGGCTGGCGACAAAAAGACCTCGGACCAATCAACAGTCTCAAAGATCTGGCCAACGCACTAAAGTGCTGATCCGATCTTCATCTGGCCATAAATACCTCGGGGAGCGCGAGGGGCTGGCCCCTCGCCCCGAAATCATCAAGCCGGGCGCAGCCCGACTACTGAGTTAAAGCGCGCGCCAGCCGATGTCGCGACGGAAGAACCCTTCAGGCCAATCAACACCTTCAACCATGTCATACGCCCGGTCGCGTGCGTCTTTCAGCGTTTCCCCACGCGCAGTCACATTCAGAACGCGGCCACCCGCGGCCTGAACCTTGCCTTCAGCCGCTTTTGTCCCCGCGTGGAATACCATGTTGCTACTATCCTCGGCCAGATCGCCCAGGCCGTTGATCACAGTGCCTTTTTCATAAGAACCAGGATACCCCTTTGCCGCCATCACGACCGTGATGGCGTGATCGTCGGCCCAGTTCACCCGCGTCTCAGCCAAGCGACCCTCGGCCGCCGCGTGCATCAGGTCCATGGCCTGAGCGCCAAGGCGCATCATCAGTACCTGACATTCGGGATCTCCGAACCGCACGTTGTACTCCACCAACCTGGGCTGACCATCCATGATCATCAAACCGGCGTAGAGCACACCCTGAAACGGTGTCCCGCGCCGCTTCATCTCGGCGACCGTCGGGCGCACGATCTGATCCATCGCAAGGGCCTCGATCTCGGCGCTCAGCACCGGGGCCGGAGAATAGGCGCCCATACCCCCTGTGTTCAGCCCGGTATCGCCCTCGCCGACGCGCTTGTGATCCTGCGCTGTGCCGATCGACAGGATATCCTCTCCGTCACAGAGCACGAACAGAGACGCCTCCTCGCCCTCCATGAACTCCTCGATCACCACTTCGGCCCCCGCGCCACCAAAAGCTCCGCCGAACATGTCGTCAATCGCGTCCAGGGCGGTTTGCTCGTCCATCGCAACGATCACGCCCTTGCCGGCAGCCAGCCCATCGGCCTTGACCACAATCGGGACCCCCTGCGCACGGATGTATTCCTTGGCTGGCCCTGCCTCGGTGAACCGGGCATAAGCCGCCGTCGGCGCGCCGGATGCGTCACAGATTTCCTTGGTGAAACTTTTTGAGGCCTCCAACCGCGCCGCTTCTGCCGAGGGCCCGAAAACCAACACACCCGCTTCCCGCAGCCGGTCAGCAACCCCCGCAGCCAAAGGCGCCTCTGGGCCAACGATCACGAAATCAATCGCGTTTTCCTCGGCAAAGTTGACCACAGCACCGCCATCCTCGATATCCAACGCCGCGCACTCTGCGATCTGGGCGATCCCGGCATTCCCCGGCGCCACAATCAGGCGATCACATTTGGGGTTTTGCATCACCGCCCAAGCCAGACTGTGCTCGCGTCCACCGCTGCCGAGAATGAGGATATTCATGAAACGCTCCGATCTGCTTGGCCTTGCCTGCGCGGCGTTCTAAGCTGCGCAGAGATTTGACACAAGGCGCTGAAATGTCCGACCTGCTAGATGACCCGATTCCGGGTCAGAACACCCCCGAATACACTGTCTCGGACATCTCGGGCGAGGTGAAGCGCACGCTCCAGGGCACCTTTGGTCGAATCCGTGTGCGTGGTGAGGTCGGCCGCGTGTTCAAGGCCCGCTCGGGTCATCTGTATTACGACATAAAGGACGACCGGAACGTGCTGGCCTGCACAACTTGGAAAGGGCAGATTTCTGGTCTTTCAGTTGTTCCCGAAGAAGGTCTCGAGGTTGTCGTCACCGGGCGCCTGACAGCTTTTGGAGCCCAGTCGAAATACAACCTGAATGTCGATGAAGTCGCCGTCGCCGGGCAAGGCGCGCTGATGGCATTGCTGGAAAAGCGCAAAAAGCAGCTCGAATCCGAAGGCTTGTTTGCGGCTGAACGCAAGAAACCCCTGCCCTACTTGCCGCAGATCATCGGCGTTGTCACTTCGCCCTCCGGTGCGGTGATCCGAGACATCTTGCATCGGCTGCGTGATCGGTTCCCGCGCAAAGTACTGATCTGGCCCGTCGCGGTTCAGGGGGCAAACTGTGCCCCCGAAGTGACCCGCGCCATCGAAGGCTTCAATCAACTCACACCGGGCGGGGCCCTCCCGCGACCCGACCTGATTATCGTCGCGCGCGGCGGTGGGTCCATAGAAGACCTCTGGGGCTTCAACGAAGAATGCGTCGCGCGCGCGACTGCAGCCTCAGAAATCCCGCTGATCTCGGCCGTCGGGCACGAGACGGACACCACCCTGATCGACTATGTCTCGGACCGCCGCGCGCCTACGCCAACCGCCGCTGCCGAACTTGCCGTACCGGTCCGCATGGAACTGCTGGCTTGGACCAACGAACAAGGGGCCCGCCTGTCGCGCGCCTCCACGGATGCCGTGCAACGCCGCAGCCAGCGTCTGCGCGACCTGTCCCGAGCCCTGCCCCGCCCCGATACACTGCTGGAAAGCCCGCGCCAAAGGCTCGACCAAATCTCGGAACGCCTGCCCAACGCGCTGATCCGGGGTGTTCAGAACCGCCGCGTCAAACTGCTGGACAGTGCGGCGCGTCTGCGCCCCTCGACCCTGCGCAGCTTTGTCGAAACCCGCCGCGATCGCTGGCGCAACATGTCCTCGCGCCTGTCAATGCGCCCGATCCAGCGCGAATTGGAAACACGGCGCGATACCCTCAACCGACTGACCGATCGCCTGAACGCCGCGCAATCCACACGGCTGGACCGCCTCCGCCAGCAGATGGACGCCACCGACCGCCTACGTGAAACGCTGAGCTACAAAGCGACGCTCGGGCGTGGCTACGCCGTCGTGCGCGCCGAAGGAGAGGTCATCACAACCAAATCTCAGGCCTCGGGTCACACTGTGCTTGAGATCGAGTTCGCCGATGGTCGCCTAAAGACCGGAGCATCGGACAAAGCCCCCTCCAAGAAACCCAAACAAGCGCCGCCCGATCAGGGTTCGCTGTTCTGATCGATGCTGACGATCTGGGGCCGTAATACATCCTCGAACGTTCAGGCCCTAATGTGGTGCGTGGGTGAGCTTGGCCTAGAATACCAGCGTCACGATCTTGGCCATCGCTTCGGCGGGCTGGACACTGCAGCGTTTCGGGCACTGAACCCAAACAAAACCATCCCCGTCCTGCAAGATGGCGACAACCCACCGCTTTGGGAAACCGGCGCCATCCTGCGATATCTGGCCACCCAATATGGCGATCAGGCATTCTGGCCTTCAGATCCTACCCGGCGCGCCACGATCGACAAATGGGCCGAATGGGCGAAACTCAACGTGGCGATGGCGTTTACCGTTCCGGTGTTCTGGCAAATTGTGCGAACACCCGTTGAACAGCAGGATCAAACAGCGATCCGTCGGGCTGTCAGCGATTTGGAAATCAAACTGGCAATCGCAGACAAGGAGCTGGACCAAAACACGTTCCTTGCGGGTGAGCATTTTACACTGGCGGATATACAGTTCGGCCACGTTCTTTACCGCTACTACGATATCGACATCGTCCGCGCACCGTTACCGCATTTGCGTCGATACTATGAACGGCTAACCGAAAGGCCCGCGTTTCAACATCACGTCATGCTGGACTATCAAGACCTGCGACCATTTCAGACCCCGACATCCGGTCCGTAGCACAACATCTCTTCGCCAATATCCTCGGCCTCGTACAACTCGGTCGCGGTCGGGTCGCCCTCAAATTGCGCGATCAAACCGCCCCCGGATTGCCAGAACACCCAGCATTGCGGCGCCAGTTGATCCTCATAGATGAAACAGATCTGATCTTCCTGCTCGTACCAAACTCCGTTCATGCAATTGCCATCCAGAAATGACCAGATGACTCGGCGGTCTGGCAGATACCGTTCGACTCCGTAGGCCTGCCCATCGAACCCGTAGTACAAGGTTTTTCCACGCGTATACGCATCGAATTCAGACCCCGTCAGAGGCGACTGCGCCGCAACGGGCTGTGAGGCAAGGGTCAGCAGAATCAAGCAAATTCGGATCATGACCACACTGTGTCAGAAGCAGCCCACAAGTGCCATTCAACCTTTCCACATCGCGACGATCGGCAAGATAACTCCACGTCACGCCTTGATGCACCGCCGAGATCATGGCGATGATTGCCTCAAAAACATCGGGGACGCACCATGACGACACTTCTTTTCTGGATTGCGGCGGCCTGCGCGCTGACCTACCTGCCACTTACCGCGCGCCCGGCCGGCACGCTGCGTAGCATGCTGAAAACAGCATCGGTCGTGCTGCTGGCAGGCGTCGCCATACTGGCAAGCGCGCCATGGCTCCTGATCCTCGCCCTTACCTTCTGCGCGATAGGCGATGCCCTTCTGTCACGCGAAACCGACAGCACATTCATGGCAGGCATCGGTGCATTTGCTGCGGGGCATTTGGCCTATATCGCCTTATTTTTGACGAGCCCCAGCAGCAACCCTGAACAGATCTTCGACCACCCCGCGATCTTCTGGTCCCTGATCATCCTGGGCATCGTTATGGCCACGCTGCTCACCCCCCGCGCCGGAGACCTCAAAGTACCCGTCCTCGCTTATATTCCAATCATCCTGGGCATGGGCATCACCGTTCTTGCCCTTCCCGAAACTGGAGCCTTACGCTGGGCCCTTCCCGCCGCAATGGCCTTCATCGCCTCGGACCTGGCGCTTGCGACTGAAAAGTTCCTGCTACCTGCCAATCACCCGACCCTGAAGCTTACGCCCTATCTGGTCTGGCCGCTTTACTGGGCGGCCCAAGCCGGGTTTCTGATCGCCTTCACCTGACCCTTTGCAACTGCCTTCAATCCACATTAGGTGAGGGGAACACCTGCGGAGATCAAAAATGGCGTTTTTCTCAAAGCTCAAGGACAAGCTGTTCAAATCCTCATCGCGCCTCGAAGAGGGGCTGGATGCAATCGTCGAGGATGGCGGCGAGGAAACCCCAAATCCTGATCCGGTGATCCCCGAACCTGAACCCGAACCGCAACCGGTTCCCGAAGTGCCGGAACCCACGCCCGCGCCCCAACCGGTCGAGCCTCCCGCTCCGATCCCGGCTGATCCCACACCGGCGCCTCCACCCCCAGAGGTTCCAGAATCCAAGGGTTTGATGGGTCGCCTGTTTGGCCGAAATGAATCCAAGACCGTTGTCCGCCGCACGCTGGACGACGACATGCTGGAGCAACTCGAAGAGCTTCTGATCGCCTCGGATATGGGCGTCGACACCGCCTTGCGCGTTACGTCCAACATGGCCGAGGGCCGCTTTGGTCGCAAACTCTCGACCCAGGAAATCAAACAGCTGCTGGCGCAGGAGGTTGCCCGCGTGATGGAACCCGTGGCTAAACCCATGCCGATCTACCCCAAACGCCCGCAAGTGGTGCTGGTTGTTGGCGTCAACGGTTCGGGCAAAACTACGACAATCGGTAAGCTTGCCAGCCAGTTCAAAGCCGCCGGCAAGAAAATCGTCATCGCCGCCGGAGACACATTCCGCGCCGCCGCCGTCGAACAGCTGCAGGTCTGGGGTGACCGCGCAGGCGTGCCCGTACTGACGGCACCCGAAGGGTCCGACCCTGCCTCGCTCGCCTTCGATGCACTGACCAAGGCCCAGAGCGAAGGTGCTGACCTTCTGATGATCGACACCGCAGGCCGCCTGCAAAACCGCGCCGACCTGATGGAAGAGCTGGCCAAAATCGTCCGCGTCATCCGCAAGGTTGACGACACCGCACCGCACAACACTCTGCTGGTGCTGGACGCCACCACCGGGCAAAACGCCCTCAGTCAGGTCGAAACCTTCCGCAAACTGGCCGATGTCTCGGGCCTCGTGATGACCAAACTGGACGGCACAGCCAAAGGCGGCGTGCTGGTCGCCCTCGCCGACAAGTTCGGCCTTCCGATCCACGCCATTGGTGTCGGTGAGCAAATCGACGACCTCGCCCCGTTTGATCCCGAAGAATTCGCCGCCGCCCTGACGGGCCTACAATCCTGATCCGCCCCTTCATCTGGCCGAAAATACCTTCGGGGGGCGTGGGGGGCAGACAGCCCCCCACTCTCTCCGCCCAAGCGAAAGCCCCGATTTGAGCGACTGGCTGATCTCCCTCGAAGGCACCGAAGCAGGCCACCAACTCGCCCTCGCCCTCGCGCTGATGGCGGCCTTTCTGCATGCGGTTTTCGGTGCACTGCAAAAAGGTCGCCACGACCCGTGGATGTCGCGCGGGGCGATCGATGCCTGCTACTGCCTTATGGCGATGCCATTCGCCTTCTTTATCGTGCCATGGCCCGAACCATACATGTGGCCGATCTTTGGCGTCGTTTGGCTGATCCATATCGGCTATAAGGTACTGCAGGCGATGGCCTACACCAAAGGCTCCTATACCGTTGTCTATCCGGTCGTGCGCGGTACTGGCCCGCTCTTCACCGTGATCGGAGCTTATCTTTTGTTCGGTGAAACCTTCTCGGCCATCCAATGGCTAGGAGTAGCGACGCTTCTCGCGGGCATCTTTGGCCTTGCCGCCTATAACCTGCGCTACCTTGAGGCCAATCGTGATACGCTGCAAATCGCGCTGGTGCTAGCGGTCGTCACGGGCCTCTTCGTGGCGCTCTATACGACCTATGATGCCTACGGTATCCGCGCTACGGCCGACCCGTTCACCTTCCTTGCGTGGTTCTTCATGATCGACGGGGCCGCGATGCCGATCTATGCTGCGCTCAGATACCGCGCAATGATCCACCGCCCTGCGCTTGGACCTCTGATGCTTCGCGGGTTCGCGGGCGGCATCATCGCGCCGATGTCCTTCGGTGCCATCATGCTCGCCACGCGACTGGACAAGGTCGGAGAGGCGGCGGTCCTGCGCGAAACCTCCACCGTTTTCGCAGCACTCATCGGCTGGCTGGTGCTGAAAGAAACTGTCGGCCCCAGACGCATTGCGTTGATGGCATTGATTGCACTCGGCGCAGTAATAGTTGAAATGGGCGGGTAAGCAGCAGGTTGGAATCATGGCAGAGAAAAAAGACATCAACCCATTCCTCAAACAGGTACTGGAACTTGGCCCCCCACTGGCTTTCTTCTTCATCTACCTGCGCCTGCGTGATGACAATTTCGTGATCGGCGGCACCGAGTATTCTGGGTTCATCGTCGCCACCATCCTGTTCGTTCCGCTGATGTTGGCCGCCATGGGCATCCTCTGGTACCTGACGGGCAAACTCAGCCGGATGCAGATTTTCACCGCATTCATGGTGATTTTCTTCGGCGGCCTCACCGCGTGGTTTAATGACGAGCGGTTTTTCAAGATGAAAACAACGCTGGTCTATGGCTTCTTTTCCGCCATCCTCGGGATCGGGCTTTTGCAGGGGAAATCCTACCTGGCATATGTTCTGGACGAGATGCTACCCATGCAGCACGAGGGCTGGATGATCCTCACCCGGCGTCTGTGTGCCTGTTTCGCAGTACTGGCCGCAGCCAATGAATTGGTCTGGCGCACGATGTCAACGGACCTATGGGTCAAGATCGAAACCTTCGGCTTTCCCATTGCCTTGATGGCGTTTCTGATGATGCAGTTCAACCTGCTGCAAAGCTATATGGATGATCCCGACAAGCAATAACTGTTCTTGCCCAAGCGTAACAAGCTAACAAAATTTCTTGGCTTAAGCTTGAAGCTGTGAAAAGTTGGGTCACCACCCGCACTACTCAACCCCGGAGATCAGCGCCCGAATGATGGCATTTCCCAACAGTGGATTCCTGTCCGAAGCCTCTGAAGAGCTGCGCACCATGCTGGCAGCCCAGGCCACCGAAGTCACATTGGATCGGGGCGATGTCCTGTTCGAGCAGGACGATGAAGGCGATGCGCTTTATGCCATTCTTTCCGGTGCGCTCGAAGTGTCATTTCTTGCGTCGAGCGGGCGCAAGCTGTCTCTCAGCATGATGCGCCCAGGTGAGGTGTTCGGGGAAATCGCGTTGTTCGACAGCGGTCCCCGCACCGCAACCGTAACAGCAGCTGAGCCCTCCAAAGTCCTGCGCGTTCGCCAGAAAGACATGATGGCGCAGATCCGGGAACATCCTGACCTTGCGGTGGATCTGATCCGCTTGGCCGGTCTTCGCATGCGTTATATGGGCGCTCAATTGAACGAGCAGGTATTCCTGCCGATGCCGATCCGACTGGCGCGCAAGCTTTTGCACCTGGCAGGACAACAGGACAGCCCAACGGCACGTATCACGCTTTCGCAGAGCGAATTGGCCGAATTTGTCGGTGCGACGCGTGAGGCAGTGTCAAAGACCATTTCGACATGGAAACGCGACAATGTCGTCGAAGCTTCGCGCGGCGGGCTGCAGATCCACGACTTTGACGCGCTGCGGCAACTGGCCGAATCCGATTTAATCTAAATTTTCGGCACAGATGTGATCCGCTTCACATACGCAGCTTTAAGATTGCCCTAAGGTCAATCCCGTTACCGTAGGAGGTCGGTTTTATCATCCCCGATATCTGTCCACCGACCTCTCCCTGTACAGAGCCATATGCCTTCCCCGGCATATGGCTTTTTTCTTTACAAAGTATGAAAAAGGCCGGGAAAATATCCCGACCTTCTAATTTCAGATCTGTTCGCTGAGTTTATTATTCTAGGCTCAGCGCTACGAACCGGGGTTCCCCGCCCCGCCGCACCAGCAGCAACAGAGATTTGCGTCCTGCTTCACGCGCCTCATCCATCCGTGTCTCCAGATCAGTGATCGAAGTCACCTTCTGCTGCCCCGCCTCAGTGATAAGATCACCGGCGCGCAGACCCTTTTCAAAGGCTTCCGAGGATTCATCAACATTGGTCACCAACAATCCTTCGGCATCGGCATCCAGACCCAATTCCTCGCGCTGGCTATCCCCCAGCGGAGCGATGGTCAGGCCAAGAATATCCTTGTCTTCCTCCGTCGGCGTTTCGGCTTCCGGCTCTTCGCCATTCTCGGCACGTTCGGCGTCTTCGCGGCGGCCCAGCGTCACCAGCACGGTCTGGGTGCCTCCATCACGGTGCACGACCACACGCACAGATTTGCCAACGGTGGTCTCTCCCACCTGCCGCACAAGGCCGCGTGTATCCTCGACCTCGACGCCATCAAAGCTGATGATCACGTCTCCGGCCAGCAGGCCCGCTTCTTTTGCCGGGCCGTCCGGTACATCGCTGATCAACGCACCTCCGGGTTTGTCCAGCCCCATCGCCTCGGCCATATCCTCGGTCACGTCCTGAATGCGCACGCCCAGCCAACCACGACGGGTCTCCCCGAACTCACGCAGTTGATCAACGACCTTGATCACCACGTTCGAAGCCATCGAGAAACCAATCCCGATCGAGCCGCCATTGGGCGACAGGATCGCCGTATTTACGCCGATCACCTCGCCATTCATGTTGAACAGCGGCCCACCCGAGTTGCCCCGGTTGATCGCAGCATCTGTCTGGATGTAGTCATCATATGACCCGCTCAGCGCCCGATTCCGGGCCGAGATAATCCCTGCTGACACCGAAAAGCCCTGCCCCAGCGGGTTCCCCATCGCGATCACCCAATCGCCCACGCGGGCAATGTCGCTGTCACCGAACTGCACGTATTTCAGCGGCCCTTCCGCCTCGACTTTCAGCAGCGCGATGTCGGTCTTTTCGTCCCGGCCGATTACCTTGGCAACCAAATCTTTCGCGGGCTGGCCATCACCGGGAAAAAACTCGACCAATATCTCATCGGCTTCGGCAATCACGTGATTGTTGGTGACGATATAGCCGTCTTCCGAGATCACGAAGCCCGAGCCCAGCGCATTGCTGCGACGTGGACGATTTTCATTGTCCCCGCCATTGCGATCCTGAAACTCTCGGAAAAAGTCTTCGAATGGTGAGCCCTCAGGCACGATCCCTTGCGGGCCAGTCTGGCCTTCGATCAGCGTCGACGTGGTGATATTGACCACCGCAGGGCTAATCTGTTCAGCCAGCGGCGCCAGGCTATCACCCCGCGCCTGCGCGGACACAGATTGAGCCAAAACCAGCAGCACCCCCACCAAGGTCAGCCACATCAGCCGCATCTTCATAACAAAATCGTCCCGTCGGACGGACACACTGCGCGCCTTAGCCTGCACTTGGGGTCTCCTTGTTGACTAATTCTCTGTTGGCATCACCCGGATGCCCTTCTTTGCAACCAATGTAGTCAGTTTGTCCCGGCCCGCAACTCGGGATCGCGGGGAAATCACCGGTGCGTGAAACCATCGCATCAAAAACCGACCTGATATGCGCCCCACAGCAGCACCAGCCCACTGACCACACAAAGCAGCCCGACCAGCCGCCGCGCCTGTTCCGGCAACGCGCGCAGCGCCTCAAGCATGCGTTCAATAAGCGAAGGGGCCAGCGCATAGGCCAGCCCCTCGACAATCAGTACCAGCCCGAAGGCCAGAAGGATCATGCCCATCACTCAGCGGCCGCAGCTGCCGGTGCCCGACGCCCGGTCGGAGAAGCAAGGTAGTTGAAAAACTCCGAGTCCGGGCTCAGGATCAACGAGCTGTTGCTGCCTTGCAGAGCGTTCTCGTAAGCAGTGAGCGACCGGTAGAATTCAAAGAATTCCGGATCGGCGCCGTAGGCTTCGGCAAAGATCGCGTTGCGTTCGGCATCCGCCTCACCGCGAATGATCTCGGCCTCACGGTTGGCGTCGGAAACCAGTTCAACCACGGTCCGGTCGGCCTGCGCGCGCACACGCTGCGCGGCTTCGTTACCGCGGGCGCGTTCGTCGGTCGCTTCACGTTCACGTTCTGCCTTCATCCGGTCAAACGTTGCCTCAAGGTTGGCCTGCGGCAGATCGGTCGCCTTCAGACGCACGTCGATTACGTTCACGCCCAGCGCACGTGCCTGTGCAATCGCGCTGTTGCGGATACGCAGCATCAGTGCGGCACGATCCGAGCTGAGGATGTCACGGGACGAAACCGAACCCAGTACTTCGCGGGTTTCGGCACGCAGAATGCGGTCCAGACGATCCTCGGCAACCGGGATACCGCCGACACCAACGGCCTGACGGAACTGTTCCAGATCAGAAATCCGGTAGCGTGCGAAGGCATCGACCACCAGACGACGATCGTCCAGAGGCGTCACTTCCAGCGGCTGAACGTCAATCGACAGGATACGGTCGTCATACCGCACCACTTCCTGAATCAGCGGGATTTTGAATGCCAGCCCCGGATCTTCCTTAACCGCAACAACGCGACCAAATTGCAGAACCAGAGCGCGTTCACGCTCGTCCACGATGAAGATCGAGGACAGAACACCGACAATCGCAAGAAAGATGATCGGCAGAATAAACGTTGTCTTACGCATCAGTTGCTCTCCCCTGCAGGGTTACGGCGCAACTCGTTGAGCGGCAGATAAGGCACGACGCCCTGCCCCGATCCTGTCGAGTTTTCATCCAGAATGATCTTGTCCACGTCACCCAGCACCTGCTCCATGCGTTCCAGATACAGACGTTTGCGGGTCACATCAGGTGCTTTGGAATACTCCTCCAAAACCGCGCTAAAGCGGCTGGCTTCACCCTGTGCACCGTTGATCTGCTGGGCACGATAAGCTTCAGCCTCTTCCAGTACCTGCGCGGCTTCACCACGCGCCTCAGCGAGAACGCGGTTGGCATAGGCGTCAGCGACGTTCTGCAACCTGTCACGCTCCTGCGCGGCGGCCTGAACGTCGCGGAACGCGGCAATCACGTCCTGCGGTGGGTCAGCCTTGTCAAAGTTCACACGAACGATGTTCACACCCGAATCGTAGCTGTCCATTGTCTCCTGAATCAGCTCCTGAAGGCGATCAGCAATGATACCACGATCCCGGTTCAGGATCGGCGCCAGCTCGCTTTGGGCAATAATCTCACGCATCGCCGATTCAGACACGGCGCGGATCGTCTGGCGCGGATCACGCAGGTTGAACAGGAATTTCGCCGGGTCATTGATGTTCCAGACAACCTGATAGTCGATATCGACCACATTCTCGTCGCCGGTCAGCATCAGACCATCGTCGCTGCCACGGGCACCGCCCATGTCTTCGTTCTGTTCGCGGGTGACCGGAATGACCTCGGCGGTCACAAACGGCCAAGGCGCAAAGTTCAGACCCGGATTTCCGACAGCCGAGAACTCACCCAGAAACAGTTCTACAGATTGTTCTTCGGGTTTGACTGTATAAAAGCTTGCTAGCCCCCACAGACCTGCCGCAACCAACAGACCGATCGCAACGGTCCCTTTGGTAAACGCGGGGCCACCGCCGCCGCCCGAACCATTTGTACCACGGCCACCGCCGCCACGACCGCCCATCAGGACGCGCAGCTGTTCCTGGCCCTTTTTCATCAGCTCATCGATCTCGGGGATCTGCGGGCCGTCACCTTCGGGGGGCTTGCGCCCATCCCCGTTGTTACCCCGATTTCCTCCGCCTCCGGATGAGCCTCCGCCCCCCCAGGGGCCGCCGCTGTTGCCCGCCATATGTATCTTTTCCCTTGTGTTGGACCGTGTGATCACGGGTTCCCTTGTAACGTGTGTGCGCGCGCTTGCAAATCAAGCCGTGCGCACAGGTTGCCGCATTGTCACCAGTTCTTCGGCCATCACCGGATGAACTGCAACCGTACGGTCGAAATCTTCTTTGGTGGCACCCATCTTTACGGCAATTCCGGCAAGTTGGATCATCTCACCCGCGCCCGGCGCAACGATGTGACAGCCGAGTATTTTCCGCGTCTCTTGCGACACGATCAGCTTCATCAGCACGCGCTGTGTGCCTCCGGCAAACGCCTTCTGCATGGGCTTGAATGAGGTCGCATAAACCTCAATCGGTTCCTGTTCCGCAGCCGCTTCCTCGCTGAGGCCCACAGTACCCATTTCCGGCTGGGTAAAGATCGCGGTCGGGATCAGTTCGTGATCAACGGGCGTTGGATTGCCTTTAAAGACGGTCTCGACAAAGGCCATGCCTTCGCGGATCGCCACAGGGGTCAGGTTCACCCGATCCGTTACATCGCCAATGGCAAAGATCGAGGGCACGCCGGTCTGGCTGTACTCATCCACGATGATCTCACCCTTGCGACCGCGCGCGACGCCCAAAGCCTCAAGCCCCAGATCATCCGCATTCGGCGCGCGACCCGTGGCATACATCACAACGTCGAATAGCTGCTCGGAGCCATTTGTGGCCTTCACCCAGATTTTGTCGCCTTGCTTTTTCATCTCAAGCACGTTGGTACCCAGATGCAGGTCGATCCCGTTCTGGCACATCTCTTCACTGATCAGCCCGCGCGCCTCATCATCAAAGCCCCGCAGAATCTGCGCCCCGCGATAGAACTGAGTCGTTTTGACCCCCATCCCATTCATGATCCCGGCAAATTCACAGGCGATATATCCACCGCCAACGATCAGCATGGATTCGGGCAGTTCCTCCAGGTGGAAAATCTCATTCGAGGTGATCGCAAGATCAGATCCGGGGAACTCGGGTACAACCGGACGACCGCCCGTTGCGACAAGAATATGCTTGGCTGTCTTGCGGGTACCATCAGCCAGTTCCACCGTATGCGGATCAACGACATGGGCGCGCTGGTCGAAACTCTCGACACCATTGTTCTTCAGGATATTGCGGTAGATACCTTCCAACCGATCGAGCTCTGCGTGCAGCTTAATTTTGAAAGTGTTCCAGTTGAACGCACCCGGCTGCATGTCCCAGCCATAAGCCTGCGCGTCCCCGACCGTATCCGCGAACTCGCTAGCGAAAACCATCAGCTTCTTGGGTACACAGCCACGGATCACGCAGGTTCCGCCGTAACGATCCTCTTCCGCCAGAGCCACCTTGGCGCCGTTTTCACCCGCCGCCACCCGTGCCGCGCGAACTCCGCCCGAGCCGCCTCCGATGACGAACAGATCATAGTCAAAGCTCATGTACGAGTTCCTTTTATTCCGCGTGGCCAAAATTCACTGGATATCTGGGCGCAAATCCTGAACTGCCAACCCCTGGCGCGGGAAATAGTGATTTTTCTTCTGCAGTTTATCGCGCTACTTGCCTGATCTTTAGTCCGCCAGATCGGAAAACAGGTTGTCCCCACCGTCACCCAGCATATCGGTCAGGACTGTACCCTCATTGATATCACGCAATTCGACCCGGCCATCGCCATAACCAATGACAACCTTGTCGCAAATATCAATGAACAGCCCATTTTCGACCACACCCGGGATCTGATTCATTACCAGTGCCAATTGGCGGGCATTGCCGATCCGCTTGAGATGCAGGTCCAGAATGTGATTGCCCTCATCTGTAACCTTGGGCGCCTCACCGTTCATGCGCAAAGTGACCGAGGTGCCCAGCACATCCATTGTGTCCAGCGCTTCTTCAATCAGGGTGCGGGTGGTCTGCCAGCCGAACGGGATCACCTCAACCGGCAGAGGGAATGCGCCCAGCGTCTCAACCTCTTTGCCTGCATCCGCGATCACCACCATCTGATCGCTGGCTGTGGCCACAATCTTTTCCTGCAACAGCGCAGCACCACCGCCCTTGATCAGGTTGAACTCGCCATCAAACTCATCCGCGCCGTCGATTGTCAGGTCCAACCAGCCGGCCTGATCCAGCGAGACGACCTCGATCCCTTCTTCCCGCGCCAATTGCGCCGTCGCGGTCGATGTCGGAACGCCCTTGATTTTCAACCCTCCATCGCGCACCCGTTCACCCAGGCGGCGCACCAACCATGCGGCGGTCGAGCCTGTCCCCAATCCCACACGCATCCCGTCCTGAACAAGATCGGCGGCGCGACAGGCAGCAACGTATTTCGCTTTGTCGATGGGCGACAAGTCTCTGATCATGGCAGCTTCCCCCAAGAATACTGCCAGACTTATACGGAATGCCCCGCGCAACTGCGAGAGGCAAAACACGCCATACCTGTGCTAACATGTCGCTGAAATACGCGTTTCCGATAGGAAACGTCGCAATCAGCCTCTATTGTGATCGCCAGACCCCCTAGATAGTCGCCATGGAATCGCCATACCGCCTGCACTACGCCCCCGACAACGCCTCGCTGGTGATCCGACTGGCGCTGGAAGAGATGGGCCTACCCTATGAGACCATACTGGTCGATCGCGCCAGCGATGCACAGAATAGTGCGGCGTATCGGGCGTTGAATCCGAACGGGCTGATCCCGGTGCTGGAGACGCCCCAGGGTCCGATCTTCGAGACCGCCGCAATCCTGCTGTGGCTGGCTGATACGCATGGGCAATTAGCCCCGACACAGGTCAGCCCTGATCGGGCGGCATTCCTGAAGTGGCTGTTCTTCGCCTCGAATACCCTGCATGCCGATCTGCGAATCCTGTTCTATGCCGAAAAATACATCGCGGCAGATCAAGCCGATACACTACGCTCCGGCATCCACCCGCGGCTGCGGCAGCACCTGAAACTGCTGGATGCTCAAGCCCAAAAAGCGCCCGACTGGTTCAGTGCTGATCACCCTTCAGTCCTGACGATATATGTCGCCTGCATGATGCGCTGGATGGCGCTTTATCCCGCTAAGGCGGACCGCAGCTGGTATCAACTCGCCGACACGCCTTATCTGCAAAAAATCCTGGTGCAGCTAGAATCAAACCCGTCGACCCGCGCAGCTATTGCCGCCGAGGGGCTGGGGGTCACTCCCTTCACCTCGCCGACCTACGCCAACCCTCCAGAAGGCTCAGCTACCTGATATGTTTCTCTCTGTCTTCGATATGTTCAAAGTGGGCATCGGCCCATCTTCTTCCCACACCATGGGTCCGATGGTGGCCGCCGCACGGTTCCTTGACCTGATGCGCGCCTCGCCGTTCGAGTTTTCGGGCCTGCGCGGCTCGTTGCACGGCTCGCTGGCCTTTACCGGCGTCGGCCACGCCACCGACCGCGCTACCATTCTCGGCCTCGCCGGGTTTGTGCCTGACACCTATGACAACGACAAGGCCGAAGCCACACTGGCAGCTATCGCAGAATCCCATACGGTGACACCCGAAGGCCTGCCGACGCTGAGCTTTGATCCCAAAGCCGATCTGATCTTCGACTACGACAACAATCTGCCCGGTCATGCCAATGGTATGATCCTGATGGCCACTGACGCACAAGGCGATGTCATCCTGCGTCAGGTCTACTACTCCATCGGTGGAGGATTTGTTCTCACGGAAGAGGAATTGGCCGAAGGCAAGGCAACTGACGAAGGTGCGCCTGTGCCCTTCCCGTTCAAATCCGCCGCCGAAATGCTGCAAATGGCCAAAGACAACGGTAAAAGCATCGCTCAGATGAAGCGCGAAAATGAGATCGCGCGCGGTTGCGCGGATAGCTTTGCCAAAGGCACCGCGCGTCTTTGGCAGGTCATGAATGACTGCATCGAGCGTGGGCTAAAAACGGATGGCATCCTACCCGGCGGCCTCAGCGTGCGCCGCCGCGCCAAAGGCATTCACGATGCCCTGCTGGCGGAACGCGGCATGAACCTGAATGCCCCGCATACGATCAACGACTGGATGAGCGTCTACGCCATGGCCGTAAACGAGGAAAACGCAGCCGGTGGGCAAGTTGTCACCGCCCCTACAAATGGCGCGGCAGGCGTGCTGCCATCAGTTCTGCGCTATTACCTCGATCACGTGCCCGGCGCGTCCGAAAGCCATGTCGAGGATTTCCTGCTGACCGCCGCCGCCATCGGTGGTCTGGTCAAGTTCAACGCTTCGATCTCGGGCGCTGAAGCGGGCTGTCAGGCCGAGGTTGGCAGCGCGTCAGCCATGGCTGCGGCAGGCATGTGCGCCGTGATGGGCGGTACGCCTGAGCAGGTTGAGAACGCCGCCGAGATCGCGTTGGAACATCACCTTGGCATGACCTGCGACCCAGTCGCGGGCCTTGTGCAGGTGCCGTGTATCGAGCGTAACGGATTGGGCGCGATCAAGGCCGTTTCAGCCGCATCGCTGGCGCTTCGCGGCGACGGCAAGCACTTTATGCCTTTGGACGCGGCCATTGAAACCATGCGCCAGACCGGCGAGGATATGCACGAGAAATACAAGGAAACATCTTTGGGCGGGTTGGCCGTCAACGTGCCGAACTGCTGATCTGACAGCAAGAACAAGTGGGGTGACATGCGCGGACATTGCCTGTGCGGCAAGATTGGATACGAGGTTGACCCTCCGGTTCTGTCCTGTGTCACCTGCCATTGCGACAGCTGCCGTCGCCAATGCGCGGCCCCGATGACCACCTATTTCGGGGTGCGCGACGGCAATTGGCGCTGGACCGGGGAACAGCCAAAATGGTTCAACTCCTCCCCCGGAGTCGAGCGCAGTTTCTGCCCCCATTGCGGCACGCCAATCTCCTTCCGCTCGACCGTGATGTCGGATGTGATGCACCTTTATGTGGCAACGCTGGAAAATCCCGAGACGCTGACCCCGACCCTGCATGTCGCGCACGAAGAAAAGCTAAGCTGGCTGCAGCTTGGTGACGGCCTGCCCACCTGCATCGGCCCGGATTACACCAAAATCCAACCCCTGCCCGACACCTGAGATCAGAGCTTCCCCCTCTGCCGCGAAACCGCTAGCGTCGCACACATGACTCAGGATCGCCCCGTTCTCGGCATCATATTGATGCTCGGTTTTTGCGTGCTCGCACCGCTGGGTGACGGGATGGCAAAGCTGTTGGGTGAAACCACAGCTTTGGGACTGCTGGTACTGGTGCGGTTTGCTGTTCAGGCGATGATCTTGATCCCACTGATCGCGATGACCGGCAAGCCATGGAAGATGACGCCGCGCGTTTTGCGCCTGACGATGATCCGCACCCTTCTGCACATCATTGGGATCGCAGCGATGTTCACAGCGCTGCAATATATGCCGCTGGCCGATACCGTGGCCATCGCCTTTGTAATGCCTTTCATCATGCTGCTGTTGGGCAAGTATGTTTTGGGCGAACAGGTCGGCCCCCGTCGTTTGATCGCCTGTGTCGTGGGATTCATTGGCACCTTGCTGGTGATCCAGCCCAGCTTTGCTGAGGTCGGCGCGCCCGCCTTGCTGCCCCTGATCGTTGCGGTGGTCTTCGCCCTGTTCATGTTGGTTACGCGGCAGATCGCCAAGGAAACAGACCCGGTTGCACTGCAGGCGGTATCGGGGGCCATGGCTACCGTCTTATTGCTTCCGATTGTCCTGCTGGGTTCCCAGATCGGCCTGCCCGCAATGTCCCTGACGATGCCCACGGCCGAGACGCTCTGGCTGCTGCTGGGGATCGGTGTGCTGGGCACCGTGGCGCATCTACTTATGACATGGTCTCTGCGCTATGCGCCGTCTGCAACTCTGGCTCCGATGCAATATCTAGAGATTCCGGTCGCCACCCTGATCGGCTGGTTGATTTTCCACGACCTGCCAAACGGGCTGGCCGCGCTTGGCATCGGCATCACCATCGCGGCCGGGCTTTACGTTATCCTGCACGAGCGGGCCAACGCTCGGTCCGGACCGACTGAAACGCCTGCATGACCTGATCCAACGCCGCGCGCGGCAGGATCGTCAGCAATCCGGGTCCATCGATCTCAAGCGTTAGCGCGCCTAGCGCTCGGTTTGAGGTCCCGACCTGCCGGTCCGGCTCCAGCACCAGATCATCAATCGGCCATTCCAGCCCCTCGCTGCGCCCGGTCACCCGCCGCAGCGGAAACAATGAAACCGTGTCTCCTGCTGTGAGCTCCAGACTGATCCTGGGTGGCGCATGAAAGACAATTTCTCGTGCGCCCAACAGGACACAAGGCCGATCCTGCAACCGAACCAGAGTATTGAACGCCACCAACTGATGATCCACCCGCGCGCCCAGAAATCCTGCTGCCAGCACCACAGGCGCATCCATATTGCGCAGCGCCTTGTCAAAATCGGTGCTGTTCTGCTCGGATATCTGGAACAACCGATCCTTGGGAATCCGGGCCAGATATTCTGCCGTAATCGAGTCCAAATCGCCGATCACTGCGTCCGGCATCCGTCCCGAATCAATCAACGCAGCCGCACCGCCATCCGCCGCAACGGCAGAATTGACGCGATTTAGCACCAGATTCACATCCTCTGAATAGATTTCGCCCCCACCAAACAGCCCGATTGGCCCGCCAGAGCGAACAATTGCCCCATTTTCCACAAGATTGACCATAATTTCCAGTTTTGGACATAATGAAACCACAAAATGATAGCTTCATGGCTAGAGTTTCGAGTCGGTTGCCCCTGCTGTGTCTGGTAATCGACCTGGTAGTTTGTAAAGGACATGCGTCTGATGGTACAGAACAACAAGGTACTCACCGTTTCATACGGCACCTTCTCGTGCACCCTCGAAGGCTTTGACGATTCATTTGAAACAATGAAGGCGATCGCCGAGTATTTCCGGGACCTTGCAGCGGATGACCGATACTTCGGATCGGAACCTCCTCAGCCTGACGCCGAGATGCTGACCCGGATCGCACAGCGGGACGCCGCACAGAAGGTTGAAGCCAGCCAGAACGAGACCGGCCTGTTGCTGCGCGCAACGGAAACCGCCCCGGTTGCAGCACCGACCCCCGCTGCAATTGCGCCAGCCACAACACCTGAACCTGTTCAGCCTGTCGCGGATGTTGTTCCCCCTGCTCCGTCTGCTCCGCAATCCGAAGATGCCCCCGCCGCTGACAGTATCGCAGCCAAGCTGCAGCGAATCCGGGCTGTTGTTTCGCATTCCGATGCTGCCCCTGCCGGATACTCTGAAGACGAAGACGTCAGCTATCTGCAGCCCGTGAAGCCAAAGGTCGATGCAATCTCTGCCGCTTTTGAGTCCGGCGCGCTGAGCCCGGCCGATCTGGAAGACACTGCTACGGACGACGCTCCGGCAACGGCCCCGCAGGTCGAACAGCCTGCCGAACCCGAGCAAATGGCAACGATCGCTGAGCTGCCCGTTCAGGACGAAGAACCACTCGCGCCTGCCGCCATCAAGCAGGACGAAGTCGAAGCAGCCCCGATCATCTCACCGGCGATCACTGCCGAACTTGAAGACGAGGACGAAGCGCCCGAACAGCCGGCAGCCGATGTCACGGACAAGGACGTGTTGTTCTCGGACCTCGACGACGACCCTGAAACTGAAGACGAAGGCCCGTCAAACATTCTGAATGGCCAGGACGACACCGACGAAGATGAAACATCACCGGATCTTACCGGCCTCACCCATGGCGTCATCTCGGCCGAGGATGAGGCGCTGCTGCTTGACGAAATGGCGCTGGTAGAAACCGAGCTGGCGGCAAACACGACGGCTGAGCTGCCCGATATGACGGGTCTGGATCAGGACGTCTCGCGCCTGATGGACGAAGCGGGCGCCCATATGGATGATCCTGCCACCAGCAGCCAGCGCGAAACATATTCTCACCTGCGCACTGCCGTTGCTGCAACCGAAGCAGACCGCGAAGATGGCGCAGACAAATCTCAGACCCCCGAGGATGATTATCGCGGTGATCTGGCCTCGGTCGTCAATCCACGCCGACCCGAGATCGAGGTCACCAGTGAACGCCCCACCCCGGATGCTGCCGCACCATTGAAACTGGTGGCTGAACAGCGGGTGGATACCGAAACGGCTGACACCGGCCCGGTGACACCGCGCCGTGTCACCTCGGCGGACGAGGAAACTGCAGATGAAGAAGGTGGTTTTGCAGCCTTTGCGCAAGAACAGGGTGCCCAATCACTACTCGACCTGCTGGAAGCTGCCGCGGCTTATCTGTCCTTCATCGAAGGTCAGGAGCAGTTCTCGCGTCCACAGCTGATGAACAAAGTTCGCTCGCTCAAGCAGGACTCGTTTAACCGCGAAGAAAGCTTGCGCTCATTCGGTCAGTTGCTGCGGGACGGCAAAATCGAAAAGGCCGGAGGTGGCCGTTTCGCCGCCTCAACCCAAATCGGGTTCCGCCCGAACGACGACGAGCGTGCCGCTGGCTGACACCAAGATCCCCCCAATACCCCCTCAAGACAAAATTGGGCCAGAGGAAACTCTGGCCCTTTTTCGTTCCGTGGCTGGCAGCCAAAAAGCCAATCAAGTTCAGAAGTTGAACGCCAGCGCCACGTAAGGGCCGGTCAGGATCAGATCAATCACATCGCGCCCGTCTTCAAACTCAACATCCAGATGGCGATACCCGCCCGCAACGTTGATATTCTCACGCCAATTCCAACTAGCCTGCACCAGCGCCTCCCACTGGAATTCCGAGCCATAACCGAAGCCGCCGATATTGCCCATCGCTGTGAGGCTCCAGCGATCATTCAGCGCGTAGTTATAGCGTGCGCCGATCAACGGGTCGGTCCAGCTTTGATCTGTGCTGAAGGTGCGATCCAGCACGGTGGTCGAAACATCCAGGTCCCAATGGCGCAGCCCGGCCAACGCTTCCAACCGTGACCGATCATCCTGATAGACCGCATAGCTGGCCGCCAGTGAGACCATCGTGCCCTCAAGATCCCAACTGGCTGCATCGTCAAACCGACCGACCGAGACATCGTCACCCAAATTGAGATAATTGAACTCACCACCAATGGTCCAACGCCCATTTCGGGCCTGACCAGCGATCAGGAACGCGCCCTTCAGAATGTCGAAGATCGAGGTATCCCCGTTCACCGGCGGGTTTGGTCCCACGTCCAGTGAGGTTCTGAATTCCGGCCCCCAGAAATAAGGCGCAATGGTATAGCGCCAATCATCGGCCTGAGCGCTGCTCGCGATACATGTTGTGGTAACCGCCGCTAATACCCGGTTTTTCATGCCCTATCTGCCTCTGGTTGCCGCGAAAGAAAGTCGCAAACATCGTGCCACGCAGAAGACACCAAGACAATCGGGCGGCTTAGCTTTGATCTTGATCCGGGTCCTCTTTGCCCACCCCGCGGAAGACAAATTTGAACGGCAACGCCCAGACAATGCCAAGCGCGACATATACCAGAAGTTCCAGCCAGATCGGCGGGCGATCCAACCAGTTCACGATTGTCACAACCGCAACGATATAGATGGGGAGCCCGATCAGCAGCAGCACCAATGACCACCGCCGACGTGCCTTATAGCTGAGGCCGGGTTTGTCGTTGCTGCTCATCAATCTGCAAACGGGTCGGTCACCAGAATGGTGTCCTCCCGCTCCGGGCTGGTGGACAAAAGGGCGACCGGACATTCGATCAATTCCTCGACGCGGCGCACGTATTTGATCGCGTTCGCAGGCAAGTCTGCCCAACTGCGCGCGCCTTCGGTGGATTCGCTCCAGCCCGGCATCTCTTCGTAAATCGGCGTGCAACGTGCTTGCTGGTCGGCGGCGGTCGGCAGATAGTCCAGACGATCGCCATCCAGCTCATACCCGACACAAATTTTCAGCGTCTCGAACCCGTCCAACACATCCAGCTTGGTCAGGGAGATGCCGTTCACGCCGCTGGTCGCGCAGGTTTGACGTACCAGACAGGCATCGAACCAACCACAACGGCGTTTGCGCCCCGTCGTGGTGCCGAACTCATGCCCCCGTTCGCCCAGGCGTTGGCCATCTTCGTCGTCTAATTCGGTTGGGAAAGGCCCCTCACCCACGCGGGTCGTGTACGCCTTGACGATGCCCAAAACGAAGTCGATCGAACCCGGCCCAATCCCAACGCCTGTCGAGGCCTGGCCTGCAATCACATTCGACGATGTCACAAACGGATAGGTCCCGAAATCGATATCCAGCAGCGCACCCTGTGCGCCTTCGAACAGGATTCGCTTGCCTGCCTTGCGCTTCTCGTTCAGCACCTTCCATACGGGCGCGGCAAACGGCAGAATCTGTGGTGCGATCTCTTTCAGCTGCGCGATCAACGCATCCCGGTCAATCGGCTCAAGCCCCAAACCATTGCGCAGCGCATTGTGATGGACCAAGGCCCGATCGACCCGCAGCGCCAGCGTCGCATCATCAGCCAGATCAGCCACCCGGATCACACGCCGACCAACCTTGTCTTCATAGCATGGACCGATCCCGCGACCGGTCGTGCCGATCTTGGCCACCGAGTTCTGGCTTTCGCGCGCACGATCCAGCTCGCCATGGAACGGCAGGATCAGCGGGGTGTTCTCGGCAATCATCAGCGTCTCGGGCGTGATATCGACACCCTGCGCGCGGATCGTTCCGATCTCTTTGATCAGGTGCCAAGGGTCCAAGACGACCCCATTGCCGATCACGCTCAGCTTTCCGCCGCGTACCACGCCCGAAGGTAGCGCATGCAGTTTGTAAACCTCACCCTCAATGACCAGCGTGTGCCCGGCATTATGTCCACCCTGAAAACGCGCGATCACATCCGCTCGCTCACTGAGCCAGTCGACGATCTTGCCTTTTCCTTCGTCGCCCCACTGGGCGCCGACAACAACCACGTTGGCCATATCCGGTCCTTTTGCGCTGAATATTCAAACCCGGCTCATATAGCCGGGCACAGACGGCAGGGAAACCGATATTTCGCCGCAGACACAAATCGTGCTGCGCGCGATGCCTCCGGCGGAGGTGATTTTGGCCAGATGAAGAGCGGATCCCCTGCTTCATCTGGCCAAAAGTACCTCGGGGGAGTCGCCCGGGCGGGCGGCGGGGGCAGCGCCCCCTCTGCTTTTAGCGCAAGTGTACGGGATGACCGTGGGGTGTTGTCAGGTAAGCCTCTTCCCATGCATTGCGAAGATCCTGGACATCATCAGTGGGCGCTTCCCCCTGCTCAGCCAGCAGCGCCTCCAAGGTCTCCAACCAAGCGTGAAAGTAATCGTCCCCACCATCCAGATCTTTTTTGAGGCCGTTCCGTTTCAAAGTATTGGAAAACCGTTCCGCCCAGTCCGGCCAATCAAACCGGCCCGCTTCGTTCAAGGCCACTGTGACCGCAAAAACCTGCGCGTGCCAGGGCTCGGCAAAAATCGGCTCGGGGGCCGAGTGAGTGATACAATCGCTCATGCGGGCTCCAAATAAGACTGCCAGAGGTCCAGCACGACTTCATCCGCCGGATGCTCGGGGTTTGCCCAAAGTTCTGAGGCGGGAAACACGACCGCATATAGCGGCTCGGGGGCTTCACCCAACCCATGGGCGTTGGAATCCGGCAGGACATGAGTGCCATGCAGCCTGAGGATGCGACCCGTTGCACCCGCGGCATAGATCGGCAACCGGGTGTGGCCGCCATCAACCAGTCGATTGGCGCTCTGGCCCAAGGTTCGGACTGCTTGTTCGGCTTGAAACCGAACTTCGACGTTCGACGGGCGATCTGCGGGTCCACCTTTGGCCAAAGCGCCTGCGACGGCGTCAGCCATCAGGGTACGCTCAGTCAGAGGATGAACACCATCCCCGTCAACACCGCGCAAATCATCAAGCGTCAGGACACCCTTTTCGACCAGAAGATCAGCCAGACCAGACATCCATTTCTCATAGTAAGAAAACCGCGCGTAGTCCGTAGGAGACAACCTTTCCCGCGCGTGACGTGAGACATCGATATTCCATTGCCCCAGAAACCCCGCAGCGAGCGTTACCGCCAGCGCCCGACCGTGCCAGTCTTCGGCAAACACCGGCGCGTCTTCGGGTTCCGGGTTCACCGGACCATCACCAAAGCGCCCTCCCATATCATGGACCCGCGTCAGGACGGCACCTTGGGTAGCCCAGTGCCGATCATGCTGTCGCGGGTGACCAGCGCCGCCAATTCGTCCGCGTTCAATCCTTCTGTGCCCTCTGGGCGCATCGGCAGGACGAGGTAACGAATTTCGGCCGTCGAATCCCAAACGCGGACCGAAGTGCCTTCGGGCAAGGTAACGCCAAACTCAGACAGGACCTTGCGCGGTTCTCGCACGGCGCGGGCGCGGTAAGCGTCAGATTTGTACCAGCCGGGTGGAATTCCTAGCAGCGGCCACGGGTAACAGCTGCACAAGGTGCAGACGACCATGTTGTGCTGTTCAGGCGTGTTCTCGACGACCACCATATGCTCACCCTGACGACCGTAAAACCCCAGATCGGCCACGACCGATGTGGCGTCCGCCAGCAGCGCGGCTCTGAAATCGGGATCACTCCAAGCCTTGGCAACAACATGCGCGCCGTTCTGTGGACCTATCTTGTTCTGATAAGTATCGATGATTTCATCCAGCGCTGCAGGATCAATCAGACCCTTGCGGGTCAGAATCGTCTCAAGCGCTTTGACGCGCAGCGCGGGTTCGGGAGGCAACAGGGCGTGCGGGTGGTCGTGATCATCATGTGGCATGAGGCGCAGCCTGCGCGACAGAACAGCGCTCTGTCCAGTCTCTTTGGTGTGATATGAAACATCACCGCACGTGATGCCAACTCGTGACTTGCCCCCGCTGGCAAACTTGCATAAGTACCACGCGATACACGCCACGCTGTACAGGACCACCATGGAAAACGTCGTTCTCATCATCCACCTTCTTCTGGCCTTGGGCCTGATTGTCGTTGTGCTGATGCAACGTTCCGAAGGCGGCGGCCTTGGGATGGGTGGCGGTGGCGGCGGGGCCATGACGGGCCGTGCGGCAGCGACTGCTTTGGGCAAGCTGACATGGATCCTAGCCGCGTGCTTTATCGTCACCTCGATCACGCTGACGATTCTGGCGGCCCAGAAATCTTCTGGCAGCTCGGTGATTGACCGTTTGGGCGTGCCTGCCCCGGCCCCGGCTGAGGAAAGCGCTCCGGCAGTCCCATCGGCAGATGAATTGTTGCCGCCGGCGCAAGGCGACAATGCTCCGCTGATCCCGCAGGCTGGCGACTAAGCCACAAAACCTAGAAATTCATAAGGGAACTGCAACAGCATCTTGCGGTTCTCTTGCGCTATGTGCGCGAATCCTTTATACGTGAAGTCCCGTGATGCAGCGGTTTTTTGAACCGCCGGGCAGCTAATAATGACGTCTCACGGGAGCAGCCGAAAAACATGGCGCGTTTTATTTTCATCACTGGTGGTGTGGTTTCGTCCTTGGGCAAAGGACTGGCTTCGGCGGCGTTGGGATCGCTGTTGCAGGCCCGCGGATATTCGGTGCGTCTGCGCAAGCTGGACCCCTATCTAAACGTCGATCCGGGCACCATGTCGCCCTTCGAACATGGCGAAGTATTCGTCACCGATGACGGCGCTGAAACCGATCTGGACCTTGGCCACTACGAACGCTTCACCGGTGTGGCGGCACGCAAGACCGACTCGGTCAGCTCGGGGCGGATTTATTCCAACGTGCTGGAGAAAGAACGCCGTGGAGATTACCTCGGCAAGACCATTCAGGTGATCCCGCACGTCACCAACGAAATCAAGGATTTCATCGCCATTGGCGAGGATGAGGTTGATTTCATGCTCTGCGAAATCGGCGGCACCGTAGGTGATATTGAGGGCCTGCCCTTCTTTGAAGCGATCCGCCAGTTCAGTCAGGACAAGCCGCGCGGTCAGTGTATCTTCATGCACCTGACGCTGCTGCCCTATATCAAAGCCTCTGGCGAGTTGAAAACCAAGCCAACCCAGCATTCGGTGAAAGAGTTGCGCTCGATCGGTCTAGCCCCTGACATTCTGGTTTGCCGGTCCGAGGGACCGATTCCAACTAAAGAACGCGAAAAGCTGGCCCTGTTCTGTAACGTCCGCCCCGACAGCGTGATTGCCGCACAAGACCTCAGCACCATCTACGACGCCCCGCTGGCCTATCACCGTGAAGGTCTGGATCAGGCGGTTCTGGACGCATTCCAGATCAGCCCGGCCCCCAAGCCCGATCTGGCCAAATGGGAAGACGTCAGCGACCGCATCCACAACGCCGAAGGCGAAGTGAAAGTAGCCATCGTCGGCAAATACACCCAGCTTGAAGATGCCTATAAGTCAATTGCCGAGGCCCTGACCCATGGCGGCATGGCCAACCGCGTCCGCGTCAAGATCGAGTGGGTCGATGCCGAGGTGTTTGACAACGAAGACGCCGCACCTCATCTGGAAGGCTTCCACGCCATCCTCGTCCCCGGCGGCTTTGGCGAGCGTGGGACAGAAGGCAAGATCAAGGCCGCTCAATATGCGCGTGAACACAAAGTGCCCTATCTGGGCATCTGTCTGGGCATGCAGATGGCCGTGATCGAAGCCGCACGCAACGCGGCGGGAATCACCGAAGCCGGGTCCGAGGAATTTGACCACGAGGCTGGCAAAAAGCGTTTTGAACCCGTTGTTTACCACCTGAAAGAATGGGTGCAGGGCAACCACAAGGTCGAACGCAAAGTCGGAGACGACAAGGGCGGCACCATGCGTTTGGGCGCCTATAATGCGGTTCTGGCCGAAGGCTCGAAGGTCGCGGAAGTCTATGGCGGCACCCAGATTGAGGAACGCCACCGTCACCGCTACGAGGTCGACATCAAGTACCGCGACAAACTGGAAAAGGCAGGCCTGAATTTCTCGGGCATGTCCCCGGATGGTCGCCTGCCGGAAATCGTCGAATGGTCGGATCACCCATGGTTTATTGGTGTTCAGTATCACCCGGAACTGAAATCCAAACCCTTCGACCCGCACCCCCTGTTCCGCGAATTCGTGCGCGCCGCGAAAGACACCTCGCGTCTGGTCTGATCACGGGCCGATAACAGATTTGTACCAGTCGGCGCGAAATATCTTTACGCGCCGGCGGTTTGCACGGTTAACTGCCGCCATAGCAGCGACAGGAGACCGGCCATGACCGATCAGATTACCCAAGCAGAAACATTTGCCGCCCTGCACAAGAAGGGTGATCCGGTCATCCTCTATAACATTTGGGACCCCGGCAGCGCCGTCGCTGTACGCGATGCAGGGGCCAAAGCGCTGGCAACTGGCAGTGCTCCGGTCGCGATGGCGCAGGGGTTTTCGGACGGCCAGAACATCCCGTTTGAGTTGGCGTTAGACAACGCTCGCCGCATTGTCGAGGCGGTTGATATACCGGTCACCATGGACCTCGAAGGCGCTTATGCCGAGGATACTTTTGGCATATCGGCCAATGTCAAACGCGCGCTGGAAACCGGAGTAATCGGCTTTAACTTCGAAGATCAGGTCGTTGGAACTAAAGATCTTTATGACATCGAAACACAGGCAGCACGTGTCGCTGCGATGCGCGAAAGCTGTGACGTGGCCGGTGTTCCCGCCTTCATCAACGCCCGCACTGACATCTTCCTCAAAGCCGCTCCGGACACGCATGATCAAGCGATGCTGGATGACGCCATGGCCCGCGCGGCAGCCTACGCCGATGCCGGAGCCAGCGGGTTCTTCGCGCCGGGCCTGAAAGACGAATCCATGATCGGCCAGCTTTGCGCGGCCACCGACTTGCCGGTCAACATCATCGCCCTGCCCGGCACGCCTGACACGCCGACGCTGGCGAAACTCGGCGTGGCCCGGATCAGCTATGGCCCGGTTCCCTATCGGCAAATGACCGCTTGGTTACAGGATTCAGCGCGCGCCGCGCTGCAATCCGGTGGATGATCCACTTTTAGGGGATTGCATTTCAACCTGTTCCTCCGCACCTTGCATCCGATACCAGCGGAGGACACCTTGTGGCCAAAGGATACTGGGTTGCCCATGTCGATGTAGACGACATTGAAACCTACAAATCTTACATTGCTGCCAATGCGGCCCCATTCGCCGATTACGGGGCCAAGTTTCTTGTACGCGGCGGCGAGAGGAGCGAGCCCGAAGGCAAGGCTCGCGACCGCACAGTTGTCATCGAATTTCCCAGCTATGAACAGGCGCTGGCCTGCTATGAAAGCGATGCCTATCAAGCCGCCAAGGCCTTGCGCGATCCGGTTTCGACCGGCGATCTTGTGATTATTCAGGGCTATGATGGCTAGCACCGCTTGGCGCGCCTCGAATTACGGAATATCCTGCCGATATGTTGAAAAAATTCTTCCAGGCCTTTCGGCCGCCGCAACATGACAAACTGCCCGATCCTGATGCCGAACTGGCCCTGGGGGCATTGCTGGTACGTGTCGCGCAGGCCGACCGCGACTACAAGCTGGAAGAGATCAGCCTGATCGACCGCATTCTTGCGCGACTTTACCAGCACAATGCGATCGAGGCCGCCAAGGTCCGCGCCACCTGCGAAAAATTACACGCAGCTGCTCCGGAAACAGATACATTCGGCAAACTGATCCGCGAAACCACCGATCTTCAGGAACGCTTGGCCGCGCTTGACGCCCTGTGGGAGGTCGTGCTGGCCGATGGCAACTCGGACGAGGGCGAGGTCAAGATCGTCGAAGAAGCCCGCATTGCCATGGGCCTCAGCTTCAACGACAGCAAAGCGGCACGCGAGCGGATACAAAGCCGCTTGGAAGCGACCTAGGCTATCTCTATATAAACGCTTATGTTCAGTGATTTCCTGTCCCGGCTCACACAGCCGCAGCCCGACCCGCTTGTCGAAGATGATGCCCGTCTGGCCCTCACCGCCCTGTTGGTGCGTATCGCGCGGTCCGACAATGACTATGCCGATACCGAGATGGCCCGAATCGACCGCATCTCGGCCGAACGCTACGGCCTGTCGCCATTTGAGGCCGCAGCCCTGCGCGCCCGAGCCGAAGACCTTGAGGCCGAGGCGCCCGACACCGTCCGCTTTACTCGCGCCATCAAAGAGGCCATCGCCTATGACGACCGCCTGGCCGTTGTGCAGGCCATGTGGTCGGTCGCACTGGCGGATGGGCACCGCAGCGGTGAAGAGGATTCTCTGCTACGCCTTGTCGTCAGCCTGCTCGGCGTGAGCGATGTGGATTCGGCGCTTGCAAGACAAAAGGCGGCGAAGGTCTGATCAACCGGCAAGCCTTTGGGCGTTGTCAGCGCTATGAATCGCTGCCTTCAAGCTCATTCAGAAACTTGTAGTCTGTCGGCGGATCGTCACAGATGCCGGGCCCACACTCCAAAAGCGCCGAACCAGCGTTCGCGACGGCCAATGCCAAAATCAGGAAAAACGCTGTTTTGGCCAATGTACTTCCTCCGAAGCGTTCGGTTGCCCGAACGTCCGACGCAAGATCATACTGCTTCTCGAATACCAGCATGATTGCGGTGCCAAGGATGATCAAACCAAAGGCAACTCCCGCCCAGGTATAGAAGTGTAGGCCCAGAACCGGGGAGCCGTAGTGCCCTGTTCCGGGCACGATATGCAGCAGAATCTGCCGGATCGAAACACTGATCCCAAAGATCGCCGCCACCAGCACGATGCCATAGTTTCTGGCGCGCGTACCCCACAACAGGTTCAGAGCAAGCCCGAACCCAACGGCCACGAATCCCACGCGTTGGAGCAAACATAACGGACAGGGCAGTTCGTAAAGGACAAGCTGAAAGTAGAAGGCAAGCACCAGAACCAGGCAAACCGCCAGTGCACCAATCGCATTCATGTTACGAGCAAACTCAGGTGACATTGGACGACCTCACAGTTGAATCGTTAAGGGGGTCGTGGCGTGAAACTTCAGCCAGTAGGCACTCGCCAAAAGCGTCAGCACGAACAATGCGTATGAAATTCTGACCAGCTTAAAGTATGCCAGCACCATCGTGCCGGCGAACAATGCAAATAATAGCGCGATCACAAGAAGCCCCTTACGTGAATTGAATTCGTATATTTCAATCTTTAACTCAAAACGAATTATTCCCAAATTCAAACAGTTTTGGTGATTGGATCAAGCCAGTTCAATAAATTCGGTTTCGCTTAGGATCACCTCGGTTGATCCGGAATCCTGTGACCTGAATCTCTGGGCCGCAATCAAGAGATTGATCTGGCTGACCTGTCGATAATGGTGCATCGAGTCACAGAATGCCCCCAACAAACTGACAGTTTAGACAGCGCGACCGCCCGATTTGGCAATTTCGCTGCGTGAACTTGTCAATTGCGCATTGCATTAGCCCGATTTTTCAGCCCTATTACCGCACCAACACCAATCATATCTGGACTGCCCGTGACAGACGCCGCTCCCGTCATTGAGATCAAGAACCTGCACAAAAGCTTTGGCCAACTCGAGGTGCTCAAGGGCGTGGACATCACCGCGCATCGCGGCGACGTCGTGTCACTGATCGGATCATCCGGCTCGGGGAAGTCTACCCTGCTGCGCTGCTGCAATCTGTTGGAAGACAGCCAAGAGGGCGAGATTCTGTTCAAAGGCGAGCCCGTCCGTTGGACTGGCAGCCACAATCATCGCCGTCCCGCCGATCCAAAGCAGGTGTTGCGCATCCGCACAAATCTGTCGATGGTGTTCCAGCAGTTCAATCTGTGGGCCCATATGACCATCCTGCAGAATGTGATGGAGGCTCCAGTCACTGTCATGGGCCGCGACAAGGCCGAGGTCGAAGACAGCGCGCGCAAATATCTGGAGAAGGTCGGCATCGGCGACAAATGCGACGTTTATCCGGCGCAACTATCGGGCGGACAGCAACAACGCGCCGCAATCGCACGTGGGCTGTGCATGGAACCTCAGGCGCTGCTGTTTGACGAACCGACCTCAGCGCTCGATCCCGAACTGGAACAGGAAGTGATCAAAGTGATCAAGGATCTGGCCGCAGAAGGCCGCACCATGATCATCGTGACCCATGACATGAAGATGGCTGCGGATATCTCCAGCCACGTTGTGTTCCTGCATCAGGGCCTGATCGAAGAAGAGGGTTCAGCCGAAGACATTTTCACTGCCCCTGAATCCGAACGGCTTCAGGGCTTTCTCTCCGCCACTCAGGCGGCTTAACCAACGGACAGAACCAATAAAGGGGAGTAACTCATGAAAAACCTGATTCTGACCACCGCAGCGCTGGCGTTGACCGCCGGTATCGCAATGGCCGAAACCGTGCGCATGGGCACCGAAGGCGCCTACCCTCCGTACAACTTCATCAATGATGCTGGTGAGATCGACGGCTTCGAGCGTGAAGTCGGTGACGAGCTGTGCAAGCGCGCTGGTCTGGAATGCGAATGGGTCAAGAACGACTGGGATTCGATCATTCCGAACCTGGTTTCGGGCAACTACGATACCATCATCGCCGGCATGTCGATCACGGACGAGCGTGATGAGGTTATCGACTTCACCCAGAACTACTACCCGCCGACCGCCTCAGCTTACGTAGCTGCTTCAGATGGCGCCGACACGAAAGGTGGCATCGTCGCTGCACAGACCGCAACCATTCAGGCCGGTCACGTTGCTGAATCCGGCGCGACTCTGGTCGAATTCGCAACCCCCGAAGAAACCATCGCCGCCGTGCGCAATGGCGAAGCGGATGCTGTGCTGGCTGACTATGACTTCCTGGTCCCGATTGTTGAGGAATCCGGTGGCGAGCTGGTCTTTGTCGGCGATCTTGTCCCGCTGGGCGGTGGCATCGGCATGGGCTTGCGCGAGAGCGACGCAGAACTGCGCGGCAAGTTCGATGACGCGATTTCTTCCATGAAGGCAGACGGCACGCTCAACGAGATGCTGGTCAAATGGTTTGGCGAAGGTATCGCTACATACAACACAGACGGCTCGGTCGTAACCAACTAAGCCCTCCGTCCAATTGTCCGGCGCGTTCGCGCGCCGGACCTGCCGGACCTGAGACCGGCCAGCCGTTCGAAAGACGCCTTATGTTCTCCTACTGCGCTGATCCTGACACGCTGGGCACGTTCCGCTGGTTCTCGTGCTATCTGACCAATGGCGTCCACTGGTCGTTCTACTTGTCGTTCTTCAAGGTGCTGGGTCTGCTGGCCGTCACCGCCCCGGTCGCCCTGAGCTTCGGTTTTGCCGGCGCTATGGCAGCGCGATCGCATTTCCCGCCACTCAGCTGGCTGGGTAAGGCCTATATCGCCATCGTGCGTGGCGTGCCTGATATCGCTTTTTTTCTGTTCTTCGTGATCGCTCTGGATCAGGGCTTTGAATGGCTGCGCCATAAAGTGCTCTGCCCCGACTGGACCGATCCGGTGCGGCAAGGCAACGACTTCATCGTCTGTCAGGCCGCCAAGCTGCCGCTGGGCACTGCACCCGAATGGGTGCATGAAACCTACGGCTTCTTCCTTGCAGTCGTCACATTCTCTATAGTGTTCGGCGCGTTTGCCGCCAACGTCCTGTTCGGCGGCATGCGCGCTGTACCACACGCCCAGCTTGAGACGGCCGCAGCCTACGGCATGACGCGCCGCCAGACCTTTTGGCGTATCCTGGTGCCGCAAATGTGGGTCTACGCCCTACCCGGCCTATCGAACCTGTGGATGGTGCTGATCAAGGCCACGCCACTGCTGTTTCTGCTGGGCATCGAAGATATCGTCTATTGGGCGCGCGAGTTGGGCGGCACAAAAACATCCCGCTTTACCGATTACCCTCATGGCGACTGGCGCATGTGGTACTTCCTCGCCCTGCTGATCTTCTACCTCGGCATGACCCGCGTCTCGGAAATCGGGCTTGAGAAACTGATGCGCCGCCTGTCCCATGGTCAGGCCACATCGGGCGGAGAGCTTCTGCGCAAGGAGACCACCGCATGAGCTGCATCCAGACCATTCAGGACTACGGCCTCCGTTCGCTGGGCTTTGGCGAGCGCCTGCTGCCCAAAACCGATTTCACCCTGTGCGAGCACTTCACGCTGATCGGCTCGGGCATGATCTGGAATATCTATTTCGGGATCATGGCGATGGTCACGGGGTTCTTCCTCGCCACCGCGTTGGCCGTCGGCAAAGCCTCGTCGAATAAATGGCTGCGTAAACCGTCCGAGTGGTTCATCTTTTTGTTCCGCGGCTCGCCGCTGTTCATCCAGTTCTTCTTCGCCTATTTCTTCTTCCTTTCGCTGAAGAAGCCCTATCCGATGTTCGACGCCTTCACCTCGGCCTGGCTGGGGGCGCTGATCGTGCTGTTCCTGAATACTTCCGCCTATTCGGGCGAGATCTTCTATGGCGCCCTTCGTTCAATCCCCAAGGGCGATATCGAAGCCGCCGACGCCTATGGCATGTCCGGTTGGTCGCGCTTCCGACGTATCGTTTGGCCCACAATGCTGCGGCTGGCGTGGCCCGCCTATACGAACGAAGCGATCTTTGTCTTCCAGTCCACCACACTGGTCTTCTTCTCGGCCTTCCCGGCCTGGCAACAACGGGGCGACGCGCTCTATTACGCCAGCTACTTCGCGGACAAGACTTTCAACCCGTTCATCCCCTACCCGATTCTGGCGTTCTATTTCATCCTGCTGACGCTGGTCATCGTTTGGGGCTTCGGAAGGGTCAACAAACGCCTGAACCGCCACCTACCTGCCGAGCGGAAAGCCAAGATGCGCTTCCGACTAAATCTGGCGCGCTAAGCCCACTCCACCGGGTTCAGCCGGAACAGTTTCGAAAGCTGCTCATAGACCTCGGGCACCTCGTGCTTCAGCGCCTTCGGGCGCTCAAAGAACACTTCAACCGAAACGGCAAAGAACTCTTCATGCCCGGTCGCGCCATACGGATCGATGACTGTCCGACGCCCGCTTTCAACCGCGTGAACATGCGCGTCATAGGCGGTCAGGAATACCTTTTCCCATTCGGCAAAGCTCTGCCCTTCACTCAGGATCGGTACGCCATTTGTACCCCCGGACAGATCATCGATCTGATGCGCAAATTCATGCAGCACTACGTTCTGCCCGTCGCGATCATCCAGAGCGCCCTGCTGGCTGTGTGCCCATGATAAAATGACCGGTCCGCGATCCCAGCTTTCCCCGGTCCGCACGATCTCTTTCTCGGACACGACATAGCCCGAGCGCCGCTGCTGCTTTGACTTGAACGCATTGGGATAGATCAGAATGGTCGTCAGATTGTCATACCAAATGTCGCTATTGATCACGAGCAAACAGGCCTGCGCCGCAATCGACAGCTCCATCTCCTCAGTCACTTCCAACCCGTCGCAGCCGTAGAAGCTTACTTGATCCAGAAACAGGTTCACCTTGCCATCCAAGTGGCTGCGCAGCCCGGCGGGCAGCCGCCGGATGATGGGAACTTGCTGATCAATGATGTCCCGTTGATCCGAGGTCAGACGCGTCGCCAACAGCGCCGCGCGGGCCTGTCTCTTGGACCAGACGTAATAGCCGACCCCGCCTGCGATCAGTAACACTATGGTAAGAAAGATGAACATATATGAGACTATAGGCATCGCTACGCCCGGCACAATCGGGCACCTGAATGTTGTACAACTCGGAAGACAGCGGTCTCGACCACTGTACAAGTCGGTTGATTTTCAACATCGCGCCTCACCGCAAGCGACGCCTGTTCGTAATTTGATCAAATTTCGTGACAAGACGCTAATCCTGATTTAAACCTCTCGTGACTAGACCACGGAGCCCCCAATGGACCTGAGCGCCCTGCATACATTCCGCGTCGCCGCCTGTGACCTCAACGGTCAGATGCGTGGCAAACGCGTGCCGCCCTCATACGGTGCCAAGTTGGACAAAGGCGCCGTACGCATGCCGTTCTCTGCGCTCAATGTCGATCTCTGGGGCGCTGATATCGAAGGCAGCCCGCTTGTCTTCGAAAGCGGTGATGCAGATGGTGTGTTGCGCCCCACCGGGCGTGGTCCGATTCCCATGCCCTGGCTGGATACACCCACCGCGCTGGTGCCCATGTGCCTCTACCACGATGACGGCACGCCTTTTGCAGGCGATCCGAGACACGCGCTTTCTGCGGTTCTGGATCGATTTTCCGAACGGGGCTGGTCGGTCATCGCCGCTACCGAACTCGAGTTCACTCTGCTTGACGCCTCAGGCGACCAACCGCAGCCTCCGATCAACCCGGTCACGCGCCGCAGGCTGCGGGACGAAGCCGTTCTGTCGATGGCCGAAATGGACGCGTTTGATGCGTTCTTCACCGATCTCTATGATGGTTGCGCCGCTATGGGTATTCCCGCTCAGACTGCAATATCTGAAAGCGGGATCGGCCAGTTCGAGATCAATCTGAACCATCAGGACGCCATGCGCTGCGCCGATGATACGTGGCTTTTCAAGACCTTGGCGCGTGGCGTGGCACGCAAGCATGGCTTCACAGCGACCTTCATGTCCAAGCCCTATGCCGAGGATGCGGGCAACGGAATGCATGTGCATTTCTCGGTCGTCGATGTCGATGGACGCAATGTCTTCGATGACGGAGGGGCCGAGGGAACCGATGAACTGCGCTCGGCGGTTGCTGGATGTCTGACCGCGATGCCCGGCTCTACGCTGATCTTCGCACCGCATGGCAATTCTTACACGCGCCTGGTGCCTGGTGCCCACGCACCCACCGGAGCAAGCTGGGCCTATGAAAACCGCACGGCGGCCCTGCGCATTCCGGGTGGTGCCCCTGCCGCCCGACGGATCGAACATCGCGTTGCTGGCGGTGACATCAACCCCTATCTCATGCTGGCCGCAGTTCTGGGCGCGGCAATGGTTGGGATCGAGGATGGCCTGCGACCGCCCAGCCCGATTTCGGGCAATGCCTATGAGTTGACGGATCTGCCGCAGCTGGCAGCAGACTGGCCGTCGGCCATCTCTGCTTTCGAAACTGACCCGGTAGTTGCGCGCATTTTCCCGGACGATCTGATCCGCAACCTGGTAATGACCAAACGGCAGGAAATTGCGCGATTCGCGTCCCACCCCCCTGACGAGCACTGGCTCAGCTATCTTGATAGCGTCTGAACCTCTTGCCCAGCTCGCTTCGCTTCGTTAGAATAAATTTGATCAAATTTGGTGAACTATGAAAATCGGCATCCTTGTAACCGGCCACCCACCCGATGAATTGCATGAACAATTCGGGGAATATGATGGCATGTTTCGCGCATTACTGGGTGGGAACGGCTTTGAATTCCAATCTTACGCAGTGGTCGATGGTGAGTTTCCGGAAGACGCGCATCAGGCCGACGGGTGGATCATCACCGGATCTCGTCATGGCGCATACGAAGATCACGCTTGGATTCCCCCGCTTGAACAGCTGATCCGGGATATTCAGAAGACAGGGAACCCCTTGATTGGTGTTTGCTTTGGCCATCAGATCATCGCACAAGCGCTTGGTGGAAAAGTGGAAAAGTTTGATGGTGGCTGGGCTGTAGGACGCACGGAATACAGCTTTGGCGATCAGACCGTCACCTTGAATGCTTGGCATCAGGATCAAGTGACCAAACTGCCCGCAGGTGCGGTGGTCACCGGTACGAATGACTTTTGCCAAAACGCCATGGTCACCTATGGCGATACGATCTGGACCGTGCAGGCCCATCCTGAATATGGAAATGACTTCATACAGGGCTTGATGGAGACCCGAGGCAAAGGCGTGGTTCCCGATGCGTTGATGCAGGCGGCAGCGAACCGAAAAGATGCCCCGGATGATAATGCCAAAATCGGACACCACATGGCAGAGTTCCTAAAGAAAGTGAGGGCCTGATGGCCGACTGGACAGATCAGCTGCCTGAGGCGGCGCGCACCTACTTTGAAGGCAAACGGCTGGATGAGGTTGAATGCATCATCTCTGACCTGCCCGGCATCGCCCGCGGCAAGGCGGTCCCGGCGTCAAAGTTTGCCAAGCAATCCTATTTTCACCTACCCGACAGCATTTTCTACCAGACCATCACAGGGGATTGGGGCGAAGCTGCAGGTGAGGACGGTTTCATCGAGCGGGACATGATCCTGAAACCCGATTTCTCAACTGCGTCGGCCGCTCCTTGGACGGGCGACTGGACCTTGCAGGTGATTCACGACGCGTTCGACCGAGATGGCGAGCCGATCCCTTTCAGCCCCCGCAATGTGCTCAAACGCGTTGTGAAGATGTATCACGACAAAGGTTGGAAGCCGGTTGTCGCCCCCGAGATGGAATTTTTTCTTGTCGCGCCGAATGTAGATCCCGCGCAAGGGATCAAGCCGATGATGGGCCGCTCGGGCCGACCTGCGGCGGCGCGGCAGGCTTACTCGATGACAGCGGTGGATGAATTCGGGCCGGTGATCGACGACATCTACGACTTTGCCGAATTTCAGGGGTTTGAGATTGACGGGATCACGCAAGAAGGCGGTGCCGGACAACTAGAGATCAACCTGCGTCATGGCGATCCGGTGAAGCTGGCGGACGAGGTATTCTATTTCAAACGCCTGATCCGCGAAGCCGCGTTGCGTCACAACTGCTTTGCAACATTCATGGCGAAACCGATCGAAGATGAACCGGGCTCGGCCATGCACATCCATCACTCGATTATCGACATGGAAACGGGTCAGAATATCTTCTCGGGCCCTCAGGGCGGAGAAACGGACGCCTTCTACAACTTCATCGCCGGCTTGCAGAACCACCTGCCTGCAGGGCTGGCGGTGATGGCACCGTATGTGAATTCTTATCGCCGTTACGTCAAAGACCATGCGGCCCCGATTAATCTGGAGTGGGCACGCGACAATCGCACAACTGGCATTCGCGTACCTCTGTCCGGCCCCGAGGCGCGCCGGGTCGAAAACCGCATCGCAGGCATGGACTGCAACCCTTATCTTGGTATCGCATTGTCGTTGGCCTGTGGCTATTTGGGCCTGACTCAGCAAGAACGCCCACGCCGCCAATTCTATGGCGACGCCTATGAAGGCGACGGCGATATCCCTCAGATCATGGGTGAAGCTCTGGATCTGTTTGATGAAGCCACTGCCCTGCACGAAGTTCTGGGTCCCGAGTTCGCCCGTGTCTACGGCATCGTCAAACGTGCTGAGTACGAAGAGTTCCTGCAGGTCATTTCCCCGTGGGAACGCGAGCATCTGCTGATGAACGTCTAGGGCAAAGACGCGATGAACCTGCTGTATTCTAATGACCGCAAGGCGGAGTACCCGCCAAGCTGGTATGCCGCGACGGCGCACGCCTTTGACCGCCACCCGGCGCTTGAAGGCGACCATACCGCAGACGTCTGCATTGTCGGAGGCGGATACACGGGCCTTTCGGCAGCATTGCACCTGGCTGAGGCTGGGTTCGATGTTGTCCTGCTGGAAGCTCATCGCGCGGGCTTTGGGGCTTCGGGTCGCAACGGAGGCCAACTGGGCAGCGCGCAGCGTTTGGATCAAGAAGATCTTGAACGGCTTGTTGGCGATGAAGATGCGTTAAAGCTTTGGGATCTGGCCGAAGAAGCCAAGGATCTGGTCAAATCTCTGATCTCAAAACATCAGATCGATTGCGACCTGAAGCCCGGCATTGCGGTTCTGGGCTTTAACAACTCGGAGCGCGCAGAGCTACATGATCACGCGGCGCATCTGTCGGGTAAATACAAATACGACCAAATCGAAACTTTAGATGCCGATGCCGCGCGCGGGCTCTGCCCCTCACCAGCCTATGCGGGTGGGTATCTGGACAATGGTGCCGCGCACCTACACCCGTTGAACTACGCCCTCGGCCTTGCGCGCGCCGCTGTCAGAGCCGGGTTAAGACTGCATGAAGACACCGAAGTTCTTGGCATCGATCAGGGCGCTCGTGTCACTGTACGCACTGAAAAGGGCAAGATCACTGCCGATCACGTTATTCTGGCCTGCAACGGATACCTCGGAGATCTGAACCGGCAAGTTGCATCGCGCGTGATGCCCATCAACAATTTCATCGCGGCAACCGAACCTTTGGGCGCTGAAGTGCAAAAAGTTTTGGCCAAAGATATCGCAGTTGCTGACACCAAGTTCGTGATAAACTATTTCCGGCTAAGCGCCGATGGCAGGCTGCTGTTTGGGGGTGGCGAAAGCTATGGTTATCGTTTCCCCGAGGACATCGCCGCAAAAGTCCGCAAGCCGATGACCGAGATTTTCCCGCATCTGCGTGACGTCAAAATCGACTACGCATGGGGCGGAACGCTGGGCATCACCATGCGGCGTATGCCCTATTTGACCCGGGTTGCGCCAAATATCCTGTCCGCCTCGGGTTATTCTGGCCACGGCGTCGGCACCGCGACCCATGCGGGGCAACTCATGGCGTTGGCGATCCAGGGGCAGGCTGAGGGGTTCGATACCATGGCCCGCGTTCCTGCAGTGCCCTTCCCGGGTGGTCCTGCTTTGCGGACGCCGTTGCTGATACTGGCCATGACTTGGTATGCGCTGCGTGACAAGCTGGGTATCTGAACACATTCTCTACGACGAATTGGTGAAATCTCGCTGACGATGCGAATTGGGACTTGGCTTGCCTGCACATCGAATTTATATTTCCCAAAGATAAAATTCGGGAAATCCAAATATGACGCTTGTACCCAACGTTCATGAAGCCGAACCCATCCCCGCAGCCGCCCGAGACGCAATCGACGCCCTGATGAAGTCAGGCGATCTGTTTCGCTATACCGCGCCTCAGGATGCGCCCGTTGCTCTTCTGGAGGCAGAGTTTGCCGAACTGCTCGGCACAAAATACGCGCTGGCGGTCTCTTCCTGTTCTGCCGCGCTGTTTTTGTCGCTCAAGGCGCTTGGGTTGCCCCGCGATGCGCGGGTTCTGATCCCCGGATTTACCTTTGCCGCCGTGCCGTCATCGATTGTTCACGCGGATTGCATTCCGGTTCTGTGCGAAGTCGGGGACAATTATCGCGTCGATATGGCCGATTTCACGGCCAAGCTGGACAGCGTGCAGGCAGTGATCATCAGCCATATGCGCGGCCATACCTCGGACATGGACGCGATTATGGAGCTGTGTGAAGCTCGCGACATCCCGGTGATCGAAGACGCCGCCCACTCATTGGGCACAACCTGGCATGGGCGCAATATTGGCACCATCGGTAAAGTCGGCTGCTTCTCGTTCCAGTCCTATAAAATGATCAACGCAGGCGAAGGTGGCATTCTGGTCAGCGACGATGCGGATCTTGTGGCGCGGGCTGTCATCATGTCGGGCGCATACGAGCACAACTGGAAAAAGCACTCTGGCTCAACAGAGCTGGAACAGGCCTTTGCCAAATGGCAGAACCAGTTGCCACTGTATAACCTGCGCATGAGCAACCTCAGCGCCGCAGTCATTCGTCCGCAAATCCCCGAATTGGCACGCCGTGTCCGCGACGGGCTGGCAAACCATGACTATGTGGCTGATCGTCTGAACACATCGCCCTACATCGATGTCCCTGCCCCTCTGACACCCGAGCAGCGCGCACCGGATTCGATCCAATTCAATCTGGTTGACCTCAGCGACGATGAAATCCGCGCCTTTGCCGCCGCAGCCGAGGCACGCGGTGTCAAGGTGCAGGTCTTTGGCCTGAGTCAGGATAACGCTCGTGCCTTCTGGAACTGGCAGTTCCTACCCGAACAGTTCGACCTGCCACAGACCCGTGCGATGCTGATGAAGGCCTGCGATGTACGTCTGCCCGTGCGTTTGACGCGCGATGAACTGGACGTAATCTCGGACATCCTGCTGGCTTCTGTTGGCGAGGTTGTCGGCCCGGTGCCAGTCTACGGGACCTGATCGTCAGTACTATTGCAGATCAAGGTCATGAACTGAAAGTAACAATGCGTCGATCCCGTCAGGGGTTGGCGCGACGCGCGACAAAATCCCGGCAACGGCAAGCCCGGTTTCTGTTTGCATCAGAAACGGCGCACCGGAATCCCCCATCATGACGGGGCAGATCGCGCGCATCAGCCCCTGTCCGGCCTGTGCGGCATTACAGCTATCGGTGCGACTGAGCACGTGAGGCCGCAATCCGGGATAGCCCACGAACGAGCCCATCTGCGGGACAGTCCGGGAAATATCGAAAAAACCAACCTGCTCTCCAATTGGCTCGGCCAACTCCAACACGGCCCAATCCAGATCGGCGCGATTGTTGAATACACCGTCGCGCCCCTGTTCCGAATCCAGCCGATAGGCCAATACAGTGGACACGGCGGCAGCCTCGCCGCGCTGATACCCTGCGGCAAACCGGATACTGGCCGGAGGAATCCAGCGGTTGCGCGCGCTGTTGTACAAGCAATGTGCCGCGGTCAAAACCAGCCGCTCAGACACCAGCACGCCTGTACAATGGGACCGCTGACTGCGGCTGGCAAAATTGACCCGGCCAATGGCGCGCCAGGGCGGGGTCGTTGCATCCAGAATTTCGCGCGCGCGAATCTCGTCGCAGCCCGCAGCCGTATCCCGACCCATTGTGCAGATAGGTTCCCACACGGATGTAAACTGGCCTTGGGCCTGTGCAGTCTGGGCCCAGATCAACGCGCCCAGAACAGACAGCCAGCGCATCGGTCAGGCTAGCTCAGCTTCGATAGTTTTTGCTGCAGCTCGGCAAGTTGCTTTTTGATGTCGTCCAAATCCTCTTTGGGTTCGGGCGATGTTTCTTGCTCGTCATCCGGCCCTGACCAGTTCCCCGACAGACCACCGGTCATGGCTTTTAGAAACGCCTTTTGCTGCGCCTGCATCGCCTCGAACCCCGGCATCTGGGACATCGGGTTCATAGCGTTCATGTTTTCCATCATCTTGGACTGGCTCTCGCGCAGCATGTCGAATGAGCTTTGCAGGAATTGCGGCATCATGCCCCCACCCGGCACCATGTAGCTGCGCACCAGATCGTTCAGCACATTAATCGGCAGAACATTTTCTCCACGGCTTTCGTGTTCGGCAATGATTTGAAGCAGATACTGACGAGTCAGGTCATCACCGGTTTTCAGGTCAATGATCTGAACCTCGCGCCCGTCGCGGATGAAACCGGCGATATCTTCAAGCGTCACGTAATCGCTGGTCTCGGTGTTATACAGCCGACGGCTGGCATAGCGCTTGATCAGCAGAGGTTTGTCTTGTTCCGACACCCTGTACCCTCCCCAAGGATGATGCGTTGCAGCGCAGGTTATGCGACTGCAGAACAAAAAGAAAGGGCAGGTCAAGCGACCTGCCCGCAGCGATTGCACCATTTGGGAGGAATGGGTGCTAAGTCGCAGTCTTATCTTACTTGGTGGTTGCTGCTTTCTTTGCTGCAGCGGTCACCTCGTTGGTGGCTTTTTTGACGGCTGCGGTTGCATCTTCTGCTGCGTCTTTGCCAGCCGCCATCAGCAGCTCAACTGTTTCGGTCTGAACTTTTTTCGCGATCTCAGCGAAAGCAGCCAGGTTTTCAGCAGCAACTTCAGCCGACGCGCTTGCGAAGTCGGTTGCAGCTTTTGCGTAATCCGCAGGCTCGGTTTTTGCTTTCGACATCTCGGTCAGTTTGGCCAGGGTTTCTTTGGTCCATTTGTTCGAGATTTCAGCCGATTTCTCAGCTGCGTCCAGAGCAACACCCGACAGCTTTTCGTTCAGAGAAGCGGTCGATTTGAATGCGTCTTCCAGAGCGGTTGTGTCAACCGGGAACGCGCCCATCATGTCTTTCAGGGTCGCGGTAAAGTCTTGGGTCTTTGCCATTGTCCTAAATCCTTCTAGCCGTTCCGGGCCCACCCCGGTTCTCATCAGCTTGAAGGCAATATGATTGCTGCATTGCAGCATTGCAAGTTTTTTCTTGCTGCAATGCAGAAAAATTTGAGTTTCAAAATGATATCAGCGGTTTGCCTTGACCAAAACATAGGTACCCGGAGCCGGGCAAAGGCGCGGATGATCCGAATCGCCGGTATCGCGCGCGGGAACCTGCTTGCCTGATCGCTTCTTTAACCACGCTTCCCACATCGGCCACCATGAACCTTCGTGGAAGTCAGCTTCTTTCAGCCATGTATCAGCATCACACTTCAGCTCAGGATTGGTATAGTGACCATATTTTTTCTTACTGGGCGGGTTCACAATGCCCGCGATGTGACCGGACTCGGACACCACAAAGGTCTTCGACTTCGCGCCCATCTGCTGTACCCCGCGATAGCAATCCTTCCACGCGGCAATATGATCCGTCTCGCAGGTGATCGCCATCAAAGGCACATCGACATCCTTGATATGCAGCTTATGGCCAAACAATTCGAACCCGTCGTTGACGAAATCGTTGCTCTGACACAAACCGCGCAGATACTGGATCGCCATCCGGCCTGGCAGGTTGGCCCCGTCGCCGTTCCAGTACAACAGGTCAAACGCTGGCGGTGTTTCACCCATCATGTAGCTGCGGATCGCCGGAGTATAGATGAGATCTCTGGATCGCAGGAAAGACATCGTTCGCCCGATGATCCATGCCTTTAGAATACCATCCTTCGAGACCTGTTCTTCGATGCCATCTACAAAGTCATTTTGCAGGAACGGCGTGAACTCCCCCTGCTCACCAAAGTCTGTCAGGGTGGTGAAGAAAGTGGCAGATTTGATCGACTTGTCACCGCGCTGCTTCATCAATGAAAGCGTCAGACTAAGCGTCGTACCGGCGATGCAATACCCAACTGCATTGACCTGCTTGACCTTACAGATTTTCTTCGCCTCTTCGATGGCGGTCAGGAACCCTTCCTGAATATAGTCCTCCATCCCGATGTCGGCGTGCGAGCTATCGGCATTCACCCAGCTGACCACAAACAGGGTATAGCCCTGCTCGGTCACCCATTTAATCAGGCTGTTCTGAGCCTTCAGGTCCAAGATATAGAACTTGTTGATCCATGGCGGGAACAGAACGATCGGCGTTTCGTGCACCGTCTCGGTCACCGGTTTATACTGGATCAGTTCCATCATTCGATTGCGATAGACGACGTCGCCGGGTGTAGTTGCGATATTCCCGCCAATCTCAAAGGCACTTTCGTCAGCCAGCCTGACAACCATTTCGCCGTCATTGGCCTCAAGGTCCGACACGAGGTTCTCCAGCCCCTGTATCAGGGACTGCCCTTCGGTCTCGATCGCCTTTTCCAGCGCATCGGGGTTGGTGGCCAGAAAATTCGTCGGTGCCATCATATCTATGATCTGTTGCGAGAAGTACTGCAGACGCTGCTTATCCTTGATTTCCAAATCGTCAACCGATGCAACGGCCTGCGCGATCGCTTCGGCATTGGTTTGGTACTGCTGGCGAATGAGGCGAAAGTAGGGGTTGGTTTCCCACATTGGATTGGCAAACCGTTTATCTTTGGCAGCGGCTGGGGGTACATCCCCGTCGCTTTGGGTCATCGCTTTCTGCGCTTCCGCAAAGTTGAGAACCGATTTTCCCCAATACTCAATTTGCTGCTCCAACAGCTTTGTGGGGTTTTGAAACGCTTCAGCCCAATACGCAGTTGCTGCTTTTGCAAAAAGCTCTTGATTCGGGCCATCCAGAGCGGGGGTGTGCGGCGTTTTTCCGGCCATGACCTCGACCAGGCGTTTGGACAGTTCTTCTACTTTGTCCATATTTTCTTTAAGTCGTTCAATATGTTCTTCGGTCAGTTTTGGCGTCTGGTCTTCGGTAGTTGTCATTTTAACAATTCCCCCCTAGTCTCGCTGCTGTGCAGAATAACGTCGTTGGCGTCGGGGGGCAAAGCGGCGAATGGTCCGAATTCTCAGGCTGATACTCAGGAGGCACATTCGATGCGCTACATGATGACCTATGACCTGATGGAAACCATGCGTAACACCAACCAATGGCTTGGTGCAACCGCAAGCGCGATGGCATCCTACCCCCTGTTCTCGATGACACCCAACCCGGCCTTCAACTGGATGGCTGCATGGGGCGAAGTAACCGAGCGCACATTCCAGCGTATGGTCGTCAAGCCTGATTGGGGCATCCGCACCTTTACCTGCGAAGACGGCAAGGACCATCTGGTCGATATCACAACCGTGCTTGAGCGTCCTTTCGGCGACCTGATCCATTTCCGCGTTAATGGACGCAAAGAACAGCCACGCAAGGTGCTGCTGGTTGCGCCGATGTCGGGGCATTACGCGACCCTGCTCCGCTCGACCGTCAAAAGCCTGCTTGTCAATTGTGAGGTCTACATTACCGATTGGCATAACGCGCGCGACATTCCCGTGTCCGAAGGCAAGTTCGATGTCGAGGATTACACGCTCTACCTTGTCGATTTTATGAAAGAGCTCGGCCCCGATACGCATGTTATTGCGGTTTGTCAGCCCGCACCGCTGACTCTGGCCGCAACCGCCTATCTGGCCGAGGTCGAGCCGAAGGCGCAGCCAAGTACCCTGACCCTGATCGGCGGTCCCGTCGACCCCGATGCAACCCCGACCGAAGTTACAGATTTCGGTCGCCGTGTGACGATGGGTCAGCTGGAAGAAACCATGATCCAGCGTGTTGGTTTCAAATACAAGGGCGTAGGCCGGATGGTGTATCCCGGCTTGCTTCAGCTGGCCTCATTCATGTCAATGAATGCCGAGCGTCATAGCAAGGCGTTCACGGATCAGATCCAGCGGGTTATCCGTGACGAGGCGTCCGACCACGATGCTCATAATCGCTTCTATGACGAATATCTGGCCGTGATGGACATGACTGCCGAGTTTTATCTGTCGACCGTTGAACGCGTCTTCAAAAACCGTGAGATCGCGCGCAACGAGTTCGTTGTAGCCGGTCACAAGGTAGATATCGGCAAGATCACTGATGTTGCTGTGAAATCGGTCGAGGGCACAAACGACGATATCTCAGCCCCCGGACAATGCATCGCGGCGCTGGATTTGTGCACCGGTCTGCCCGACAGCAAAAAGGCCAGCCATGTTGAACCCGGCGCGGGTCACTATGGCATCTTTGCAGGCCGTAGCTGGCGCGATAACATCCGCCCGCTAGTGATTGATTTCATGAACGAAAACAGCCGCAAGTCCCGTCGCCGAGCTGCCAACAGCAACAAAGTGGCATGAGCCGCGCAGCGGCAGGAGATCTTACCTTCCGATGCGAATGCGGCGCGCTCTCAGGTCGCATTACCAAAAGCGGCGCCAAGTCCGGCACCCATGTCGTGTGTTTTTGCCATGACTGCCGCGCGGCTCAGCTTTATTTCGAACAACCGGACCCAGCGCCCGGCCCGGTCGAGATATTTCAGATGGCGCCGGAAGACATCAAGTTCGATTCAGGGGTTGAGCACTTGGCGGCGATGCAACTCAGCCCCAAAGGTATGTTGAGGTGGTATGCAAAATGCTGCAATGCGCCGCTGGCCACGACGCCAAAGACTCCCAGCTTTCCGTTTGCAGGATTCATCGTGAAGCGAATCCCAGATCCTAACAATCTGGGTCCTGTTACAACTCGCGGATTTGTGCCCAGCGCTGACGGCAAACAATCCCATGAAAAAGTCCGCTATGCCGCTGTGGGTTTACTGAAACGTGTTTTGAAATCACGCCTGTCCGGGCGTTGGAAGAAAACGCCATTCTTTGACTCTGAGACTGGTGAGCCGGTAGTGCAACCAATCATTCTGACCAAAGAACAACGCGCGGCATTCTACGACTAGGTCAGCCGCAGTGGTTTCCGCAGCCAATCCTTCAGCATCGCGATCACGGTTTCGGGCGCTTCCAGCGTCGGAAAGTGCCCGGCCTCATCGATCACACGCAACTCTGCATCCGGAATGAGATCAGCCATGAAGGCATTCTTGCGGACCGGATTCTCTGCGTCATGGGCACCACACATGATCAGCGTGGGCATCCTGATCCGGCGCAGCGTGCCTTGTTGGTCCGGGCGGCGCTGCAGGGTTCGCATCTGACGCACAAACACATCCGGGCCCAGTTCCTCGGCCATCTGCAAGACTTCGTTCAAAATCGGGATGCGTTGCGGACCCGGAGCCAACATGTCCGAGCCGATCAGCCTGCGCATCACCTCGTCCAACCTCCCCGCCTGCGCGCCAACGATCAGATCTTCGCGACTCGCCGCGATATGAGGTGTGTCGGCCTGCGCATCCGTCGCCAGCAAGGCCAGTCGTGTCACCCTCTCAGGCGCGCGCCGCACGATCTCAAGCGCGACGCCACCGCCCAGACCAAACCCGCACAAAGCAAACCGGTGTGGCAGTTGATCCAGCAGGCCCGACGCGATCTCTTCGTACCGCTCACCGCCGGTGATCGGTGCGACCATCGCCGCGCGTTCACGCGACAGCGCGGTGATCTGCGCCTGAAACACCCGTGCGTCGCACATCAATCCGGGCAGAAAAACCAACGCCTCGATCACCTCGGCGCCCTCCGCTCGTTGTTATTGTTTTGTTACAGGATGAGAGGTTTACCGACGCCGGGCAAGCAAAACTTTAAGGATAGCTGATCGCCCGGAACGGTGGGAAATCCGCATAGCGTTCCTGCCTTTGGTTCAGCGGCTCATCGGGTTCAGCCCCGGCCCGCAACAGGCAGCCGCGCGGGGCGATGTAGCTGTCGATCCGCCGTACAGGCTTGGGACGCCAGACCAGATTGAACGCGCATAATTTGGGAAAGAACCAAATCTCGGAATAGTCCAGATGGTCATGCATCCACCACGCCAAATCGCGCCAATCGCGCCCCCGCGCATAGCGATCTGCAAACCACGGAATAACCACCGACGCCCCTGCTACACGTGCGTCACCTTCGCCCCAATCCCAAATGTGGCACTCCAACGGGTTGTCATTGCGGGCACAGTTCAACCTGTTCTCGTTCCCGAACCGGTTCAGAGATCGCGAGCGATAGCCCGAGCGCACCGCGATACGACCAAAGGTTTCTTCCAGCGGATCCAGCAGGGTCTCGCAAAACGCGCGCCCGGTCTCGATCGCAAGATCAGGGTTGTCGGGAATATTTTGCAATGCGTGAAAGTTCCCGATCTCGGAATATAGGAAATCACGCATGAAAAAATGCCGGGATAGTCGCACGCGACCCAACGTCTCAAGGCTCCACATACTGCCCGGTCTACGCATATTCAGCCACCGCTTTGCCTCTGAATCCCCTGCTCTGACAGCCACTCCAATATGCCCGCGACCGCCGCGTCGGTCTGACCCGGTGACATTAGACGCCCCGCGACCACGTGTGAGGCCGGATCATCCCCGGGCCCCATTGTCACCAATGAAACCATCGCCTGACCACCCCAGGTCTTGGCCGCCTCATGCATTTTATCCGGACGCACCACCTGATCATCATCAGAAAACCAGAACAGCGCCGGAACCCGCGCGCCCGAGAAGTCAAGCGCATTGACCGCATCCACAAGGGCAAACATCGGCACGACCGCCTCCCATGGATAAACGGTTGTCCAAAAGATGTTCTTCTCGGGATCAGTGCTTGAGACATCCCGGTCCTGTCCCATCAAAGGCGGCAGCCAATGCCGGGCCCACGGCAAAGATGGCACCCAGGAACCAGCCGAGTTTACGCCAAAGTTCGGCGACACCAAAACCAACGCAGCCACATCAGTGCTCAGTTCCGTGTCCATCGCAGCCGCGGCGGCCAGGGTCGCCCCCGTCGAGGTTGCGATCACAATGACTTGCTCACCAACAGCCCTGGCGGCAGCCAACGCCTCTGCTGTATCCTGCATCCAGCCCGACGCCGTACCTTCGGCCATTGCGTCCCCATCGCGGCCATGCCCCTGAAGCCTTGTGTAGACAAGGTTGGCACCCAACGCGTCCGCAACGCGATCAGGTACTGGCCTGATCTCCTCGGACGTGGCGGAAAACCCATGAATATAGAGCACTGCATAAGCTGTCCGCTGTTCGACAAAACCATCTTGCCAGACCACGCGCTTTTCAACACCTGGCACGATGTCATCATAGGCGGATTCGATGCTTTCAAAGTAAACCTGAACGCCTTCGCCAAATTTGCGCGGATCGAAACGCGGATGCAGGTCCACTGGCTCGCGCGGGCCAAAGGCGTAGATCAACACACCAACCAGCGTCAAACCCACCAGCACCCGCCCCAAAACCCAGCCGAGGCGACGCATCAGGTGCCTTCCAGGACTTCTCGCAGAGCCTGCTCAATCAGCCCGAGGCATCGCTCATCCGAGAACCTGTGATCCGCATCTTTGACCAGCAGCAGTTGCATGTCCGGACCAGTGGCATGATCCAGCAGGCGCACTGCCGTATCGGTCGAGACGGCCGTATCTGCTGTTCCCTGCAGGAGACGCACAGGGAAAGGCAGATCAAGCGAAGCGCGCAAAACCAACCGCTGCCGCCCATCCTCAATCATCCGCTTGGTGATGACGTAGGGCTCCATGTAGTCCGATGGCAGTTCTACATGTCCAACCGTCTCTAGTTCAGATTTTTGCTGGTCCGAAAACGACGCCCAATACCCGTCCTCGGTAAAATCTGGGGCCGCCGCAATTGTCACCATACCTGCGATCCGCTCGGGCATGACACGCGCCAGCAACAGCGCTTGCCACCCGCCCATCGACGATCCCACAACAACCAGCGGACCATCAGTTAACCGAGAAACTGCTGCCAGCGTATCCTCGTGCCAGTCCCCGATACACCCGTCAGTAAAGGCGCCCGAGCTTTCACCGTGCCCCGAATAGTCAAACCGAAGGAACCCCTGCCCGCGCGCGCGAGCCCACGCTTCCAGATGCACCGCCTTGGTGCCCTCCATATCTGATTTCAAGCCACCTAGAAAAACGATGGTCGGCCCGCGCCCATCACTCTTGTGATACGCCAGACGTCGTCCCTGAGCGGTTTCCAGAAATTCTGCCTCTGCCATGCTACCCTCTTTGCTTGTCCGCCCATCATGCATGTCACGCACCTCTCTGCAATTGCCCGATCCTTCTTCATCTGGCTAAAAATACCTCGGGGAGTGCGAGAGGCTGGCCCCTCGCTCCTGCCCTTGACACCTGTGTCCCCACCTGCCACATGAGCCGAGCATACATAACCCGCAACCGGGCGTTCAGTGGGCGCCAAACCGACGAGGAGAGCCGATATGGCCCTGGACTCACAGTCAGTCTCCCTTACCTTTCCCGATGGCAATTCCCGATCCTATGAAGCAGGCGTTACGCCCGCACAGGTCGCCGCCGACATCTCGACCTCGCTGGCAAAAAAAGCCATTTCTGCCACGGTGAACGGACAGCATTGGGACCTGCAATGGCCAATCGAAGCCGACGCGCAAATCGCCATTCACACCATGAAGGACGAGGCGCAAGCCAATGAGCTGATCCGACACGATCTGGCGCATGTCATGGCCCGCGCCGTGCAAGAGATTTGGCCCGCAACCAAGGTCACCATCGGCCCCGTCATCGAAAACGGCTGGTACTATGACTTTGACCGTGAGGAACCGTTTACGCCCGAAGATCTCGGCCTCATCGAGAAAAAGATGAAAGAGATCATCAACAAGCGTGACCCGGTGACCACCGAGGTCTGGGATCGCGATCGCGCGATCGAGTTCTACAAGGCCAATAATGAGCCCTATAAAGTTGAGCTGATCGAATCCATCCCGGGTGATGAACCACTGCGCATGTATTGGCACGGTCACTGGCAGGATCTCTGCCGTGGCCCGCACTTGCAGCACACCGGTCAACTGCCAGGCGACGCGTTCAAGCTGATGTCAATCGCCGGGGCTTATTGGCGCGGCGACAGCGACCGCGCAATGCTACAGCGCATCTACGGCGTGGCCTTCACCGGCAAGGAAAAGCTTAAGGCTCATCTGCACATGTTGGAAGAAGCCGCCAAGCGCGACCACCGCAAGCTGGGTCGCGAGATGGATTTGTTCCACATGCAGGAAGAGGCCCCAGGGCAGATTTTCTGGCACCCTAATGGCTGGACCATCTACACTCTTCTGCAAGATTACATGCGTCGGCAACAGCGCAAAGGTGGCTATGTTGAGGTCAACACCCCTCAGGTCGTCGACCGCAAGCTGTGGGTAGCCTCGGGTCATTGGGACAAATACCAAGAGAACATGTTCATCGTCGAAGTGGACGAGGAACATGCACGGGAAAAGGCGGTCAACGCCCTGAAACCGATGAACTGCCCCTGCCACGTGCAGATTTTCAATCAGGGTCTCAAATCCTATCGCGACCTTCCTCTGCGCATGGCCGAGTTCGGATCGTGTAACCGGTACGAACCTTCGGGCGCGCTGCACGGAATCATGCGCGTGCGTGGCTTTACCCAGGATGATGGCCATATCTTCTGCACCGAAGACCAGATCGAATCCGAAACCGCTGAGTTCATTCGGTTCCTGTCCGGTATCTACAAAGACCTCGGGTTTGAGAACTTCTCGGTCAAATTCTCGGACCGGCCGGAAAAACGCTCGGGATCGGACGAAGTTTGGGACAAGGCTGAAGCCGCCCTGCTCAGCGCAACCCGCGCGGCTGGGATCGAGCCGGAACTCAACCCGGGTGAAGGGGCATTCTACGGCCCGAAACTCGAGTTTGTTCTGACCGATGCGATCGGGCGGGATTGGCAATGCGGCACGCATCAGGTGGACTTTGTTCTGCCCGAGCGACTGGACGCCACGTATATCGGCGCTGATGGTGGCAAACACCGCCCAGTTATGTTGCACCGCGCGACCTTGGGCTCGTTTGAACGTTTCATCGGCATTCTGATCGAAGAACACGCGGGCAAGCTGCCGTTCTGGCTGGCCCCGCGCCAGGTCGTTGTGGCCTCGATCACCTCCGAGGCCGATGAGTATGTGGCCGAAGTGGTCAGCACCCTTCGCGCGGCAGGCATCCGCGCCGAGGCGGATATTCGCAACGAGAAGATCAACTATAAAGTCCGCGAACATTCGGTCGGCAAAGTGCCGATCATTCTGGCCGTTGGTCACCGTGAAGTCGAAGATCGCACGGTCAGTGTCCGTCGCCTTGGCGAAAAACAGACGCAGGTCCAATCGCTTGAGGCTGTAACAAATGAGTTGAGCGTGGCTGCAACGCCCCCCGATCTGCTGTAACATTCGGCAGCAAACCGCTAGAAATCCGGCCCGGTATTTTGGGCCGGATTGAAACAAATATCATTTTTCAATTCAAAAACAATTTGTTAACGTTCAAGGGTGCATGACGACCTTTGACGGGGTTGTGAGACACGGGCTCGTGAATTCAACTGCTGCCCCTGAACCATTACCTTGTCGTTGTCACAAGCAGACATACGCAGTCATTAACAAGGATTACCAAGATGTCGAACACTGCAAAAACACTGGTTATCGCAAGCGCAGTTGCTGCAGCCGTTTCCGGCGCGGCCACAACCGCAACAGCCCAGGCCAAAGAAAAGTGCTATGGCGTTTCTCTGGCGGGTCAGAACGACTGTGCAGCCGGCCCCGGCACAACTTGCGCGGGCACTTCGACCGTCGACTATCAGGGCAACGCATGGACCCTGGTTGACGCAGGCACTTGCGCCGACATCGAGCTGCCTAAAACAGCGGACGGTGCAGATCGCAAAGGTTCGCTTGAGCCGCTGGAGCGTGACCTGCCTGCATAAGGCTTTTCCGAATGAACCAGAAAGGGCGGGCAGGATCGCCCGCCCTTTCCACGTGATCAGGGGATTTGCAAATGTTGGACAATGCGCTCAGATCGAACCGGCTGCCTGCAGCACCGGGCGTTGGTTACAAACCACAGCATTTCTCGCAGATTCTTGAACAGGCCAAGCCTGTGGCGTGGCTAGAGATTCATGCCGAAAACTATATGGGCGATGGTGGCAGACCTCTGGCACAACTGCGTCACCTGTCCGAACAATTCCCCATTTCAGTGCATGGTGTCGGGCTGTCGATCGGCGGCGAAACGCCACTTGACCCAGATCACCTGGACCGCCTGAAGCATCTTGTCGGCTGGTTGAACCCGGCCAGCTTTTCGGAGCATTTGGCCTGGTCAACCCATGACAGCCACTTCCTGAACGATCTACTTCCTCTGCCCTATACCTATGCCACTCTGGCCCGCGTTTGCGACCATATTGATGAGGTACAAGAGATTGTCGGGCGGCAAATGCTGTTAGAGAACCCCTCAAGCTATTTGGCTTTCGAGGAAAGCACATGGTCCGAACCTGATTTCTTGCGAGAAATCACCCGGCGCACCGGATGTGGGTTGCTGCTGGACGTGAACAACGTCTTTGTTTCAGCCACCAATCTGGATTTCTCACCGCAGGGCTATATTGATGCCTACCCGCTGGACCAAGTCGGTGAGATTCACCTGGGCGGGCATGATGAGGACGAGGACGATCATGGGCATCCCTTGCTGATCGACAGCCACGGGCGCGAAGTGGTGGACCCGGTCTGGGCGCTGCTGGACTACGTACTAGACAAATCCGGCCCCAAACCCCTGTTGATTGAATGGGACACCGATGTACCGGACTGGCCGGTGTTACGGGCCGAAGCCGAGCGCGCGCAAAAAGCGCTGGATCGCGTGCCCGCATGAGCGTGTCGCAAACGACATTCCACATGGCACTGCTAGATGCCAACAAGCCCATTCCCGATGGGTTGCTGGACGCCGAGGCGCAGCCGGCCGGTCGTCGCTTCAGCGTCTATCGCAACAACGTCGCCGTCTCACTGACCGAGGCGATGCGTCAGGCCTTCCCGGTCATCACAAAACTGTTGGGACCGCAGAATATGGACGGGCTGGCTGGAATATTCTTGCGCCAGCACCCGCCGTCCTCACCCCTGATGATGTTTTATGGCGAGGAATTCCCTAAATTTCTGGAAGGAATGGAGCAGTTGTCGCATCTGGGCTACTTGCCAGATGTTGCCCGTCTGGAACTGGCGCTGCGTAGGGCTTACCACGCCGCTGATCGACAACCCATAGATGCCGAAGCGCTCAGCTTGCCACCGGAAGACTTGATGCAGGCCAAACTGACCCTCGCGCCGTCGGTGCAGGTGTTGCGTTCAAGCTGGCCCGTACATGCGATCTGGCTATTTAACACCCAAGAAGGCGCGCCGAAACCTGAGGCGGGCGCTCAGGATACTTTGATCATGCGTCCCGAATACGACCCTGCCCCTCACCCATTGCCAACGGGTGGTGCGGCATGGATCGCGCTGATTCAGGATGGCAAATCCATCGGTGAGGCATTTGAATCCACCATGGCCGAAACACCCGAATTTGATCTTGGAACCACTCTGGCACTGCTTTTGCAGGGCGGTGCAATAACTTCTGTGACTATCGAAAGGCTGGACACATGACTGCCCTGATCTCAACTTACAATAATGCGATGGAAAAAGCGGATCACGCGTCCGGTTGGCTGACACCAACCCTGGCTCGGGTGGTCTTTATCGCCGTGTTGTTCGTCTACTACTGGAACTCGGCCACGCTGAAAATCGACGGCTCGATCTTTTCGCCATCGGCCGGAGCCTTCGGCCAGATCTTCCCCAAAGCTGCAGAGGCGGTGCTGTATGATGTGACTCAGATGACCTTTTTCCAGCGGGTCGTCATCTTCTTTGGCACAGTGGCCGAATTTGTCCTGCCTGTGCTTTTGCTGGTCGGCCTGCTGACGCGCCTTGCCGCGCTTGGCATGATCGGATTTGTCTGGGTTCAAACACTGACCGATGTCACCGGACATGGCGTCAAACTAGGTAGCTTATTCGACAACGCAATTACGTTGATGGATCAGCGCGTGATGTGGACATTCCTGCTGCTGGTGATTGTGATCAACGGCGCGGGTCCGCTGTCTCTGGATCGATTATTACGCCTGAAGTGACCTAGAAATGTGCCTTGGGCTCGTCCGGTTTTCCTGCGGCGAGCCCAAGCAACCCTGCTACGCCTGCAAAGGCAATCGGGAACATGGTGAAAACACCGAAGCCAAAGGCGTAGTACATCCCAGCGGCAGAAATCAGCAGCAAAATGCCTGCAATCAGAGCCCGCGAATGGGCCATCGCCCCGCCAACGATTGCCAACAAAGGCGCCACGATCGAAGCCGTCTGGATCAACTCGGGGTTCTCTACCTGCTCGGCAATGCCTTCGATCTCACCAAACTGGTCGATCAGTTCCACAAAGCCGTAGCCAAAAAAACCGACGATCATCCCGATCAGCCCGGCAATGACGCCTAAAATCATGGCAGCGTTTCGCATTCACAGGTCTCCGCTTGTTGCCCGTGTCACATAAGCAGTTCTTCAGGCAACACCAAGGGCCTGACGGGTTTCAGGCGTCCAGCCCAGATACATCTGACCATCGGATACTATCAGTGGGCGTTTCATCAGGGTCGGATGATCAGCCAACAGCGCGAGCACCGGTCGATTGCGTGTGTCATCATCCAATCCCCGCCAGGTTGTTGATCGCGTATTGAGCAAGGCTTTGCCGAAAGTCTCGTACGCCTCGGACAGCACATTTTTGGGAACCCCTTGCGCGCGCACATCAACAAGAACCGCATCTGGAAGCAGTTTCAATGCCTTACGGCACGTATCGCAAGTTTTTAGCCCATATAGCTGCATCATCTAACTGATCCTGTAATCGCTGCAAATTTAGACAAACCCATCAGGCTGCCCCAGTTATTCTTGATTTTTTACTTCACCGTGTAATGTTGAAAAAGGCGAAACACGCGACCCGGGCTGTATCGTGAGGGCGAACAGTGACGTGTGGCGGTTTTGCCAGCCAAGGCCCCCACCAATTTGTGGGACAACTTGTAAGTAGAAGGAGACACGGGAAATGCCAACCGGCACCGTGAAATGGTTTAATACAACCAAAGGCTATGGTTTTATTGCGCCCGACGAAGGGGGCAAAGATGTGTTTGTTCATATCTCGGCCGTAGAACGATCCGGTCTGACCGGACTCGCTGACAATCAGAAAGTCTCGTACGAGTTGCAGGACGGACGTGACGGCCGCCAAATGGCTGCTGATTTGAAGCCGCTGTAAGGCACAGCCCGCCCCGGCGGGAAAGATAAAAGAAGGTTGACGGCCAATTTCAGGCCGTTAACCGCAAACCCTAGTGAACGCGCCCACCTTGGGACGTGCGCGGTATTCTGTTGAATCAACCCTCTCGGATAACAGCCTCAAACTCACGCCATTCCCGTGCGGTCATGCCTGAGTTTTCCTGAGTGACATCTTCACCGCTGAGCATCCGACGCAAGCAGGTCACCATCTGCGCCGAGAGGTTGATTGCGCCAAGGCGGTAGTCCTCAAACGCGCGGTAGGCAAACGGTACCCAGTCGGCGACAATCTTGCACATGGTATCTGCGTAAACGCGGATTTCGTACTGCGCGTGCGGGTCGGCACGCAGACGCAAGAAGTGGAACAAGTTGTGCAAGTCCACCTTCCAATACCATTGCGTATAAATGTTGGCTGGAAGGTTCATCCGCGCCAGTTCACGCGCAAGCCCTTGCTGGCCGTCCTGACCGATCATCGCCTCGTAGTTGTCATAGCAGCGCGCACTGTCCGCTTTCAGTATCTCCAACACACGCGCGGCCTCTTCGCCTTGCAATGAGTCTCCACGGCCCTGATTGTTAACCTCGGATTGCGCGGCGACATGTTCGGGTGCCGGGATATAGAACTCTCGATCCAGTATCGAATACCGCGCCGAATATTCGTTCACATTCGCCGTGCGGTGGCGGATCCACTGGCGGGCTACGAATACGGGCAGTTTGACGTGCAACTTGATCTCGCACATTTCAAACGGGGTCGAATGCCAGTGGCGCATCAGATAGCGGATCAGGCCTTCATCATTTTGCACCGATTTGGTGCCTTTGCCGTAGGAAACACGCGCGGCCTGACAGATCGCTGCATCGTCGCCCATATAGTCGATAACGCGGACAAACCCGTGATCCAGAACCTGATGCGCCGTGTACAGATGATCTTCCATACCTTCGGCAACGACGCGGCGGGTCGGGCTCGACTGTGCGCGCTGAGCTTCGATCTCGGCCAGTTGGTCGGCAGACAGAGGCATGAAATTATCCTTTCCAGCAATGAGTCGCCGACCACTATATATCGGCAAGCTTGCCATCGGAACCGCGATATGTGCGGCGCATTGCGCTAAATCGGAATTGTGTCCGGCCAGCCCCTCGACATGGGATGAAGGCGCGCTAAGGTGCTTGGCATCACAACCAATGCAAGGAAAGTCGCGATGGGGCTGACATATCTCCACACCATGGTCCGCGTGAAGGATCTTGAGAAATCCATAGCGTTTTATGAACTATTGGGCCTGAAGGAAACGCGCCGTTATGAAAGCGAGGCTGCGCGGTTCACACTGGTATTCCTCGCCCCACCGGGACAAGAGGACGCACCCATTGAACTTACATACAACTGGGATGGCGACGACGCACTGCCAAGCGACAGCCGCCATTTCGGGCACCTCGCCTATGGCGTCGACAACATTTACGAGACCTGCCAGCATCTTCAGGACAATGGCGTCGTGATCAACCGCCCGCCACGCGACGGGCGTATGGCGTTCGTTCGCTCGCCCGACAATGTCTCGATCGAGTTGCTGCAAAATGGTGAAGCGTTAGCCCCGGCAGAGCCTTGGTCTAGCATGGAAAGCACCGGCCACTGGTGATCCGCTGGCTGGGAGCATTGGGGCTGGCTGTCGCGGGCAGCCCCCTTTGGGCCGAGACCTGCCGCCTGGCGCTGGCGCTGGCCATGGACATCTCGACCTCGGTGGACGCGACCGAGGATGCGCTGCAACGACAGGGGCTGGCCAACGCATTGATTGCGCCCGAGGTGCAGGAGGCTTTCTTCCTTTCACCTCAACCGGTTGCATTAGCCGTCTATGAATGGTCCGGCAGTTTCAACCAGACATTGCTTTTGGATTGGACGATAATCGATACTCGGGCCAATTTGATCTCCGCCGCGCATCGGATCGGGACATCGAAGCGATCGGAAGACGAGTTTCCAACTGCGATGGGTCACGCACTGGCTTTTGGGGCGACCTTGCTGGAGAGCGCCCCGAATTGTCTGTTCCAAACCATCGATATCTCGGGCGATGGCAAGAACAACGATGGCTACGGGCCACAGATCGCCTACAAGCACTTTCCATTCGAAAACACGACCGTGAATGGTCTGGTGATCAATGCAGCTGATTTCGAAGGAGAAATCGACTTGATCCCGTTCTTTCAGAAAAATGTACTACACGGACCCGGTGCTTTTCTTGAGATCGCCGCCGGGTTCGAAGATTTTGAGCGTGCCATGCGTCGCAAACTGGAACGGGAATTGAAAGGGTTGGAACTTAGTGCGTTGCAACCGGATAATGCGAAATGATCCGCCTGTGTGCGACACTTCTTTGCCTGCTGGCCAACCCGCTTTCAGCGCAATGTCGACAGGCTTTGGCGTTGGGAATGGATGTCTCTGGTTCGGTCGACAGTCGTGAGTACAGGTTGCAACTTAGTGGCCTTGCGGCGGCGTTGCGCCATCCCGAGGTGGTTCAACTGATCCTTTCAAACCCGTCTACCTTTATTCGGATCGCTATCTACGAATGGAGCGAACCTGGCCACCAACGCCTCTTGCTTGGTTGGACAGATGTTCGCTCGACTGCTGATCTGCGTCGAATTCAGCAACATTTAGAAAGCACAACACGCTCATCAGCGCCGCAGGGAACGGCGGTCGGGTCGGCCATGTTGTACGGTGCTGAGATGTTGGAGAGCCAAAGCGATTGCTGGCGGCGAACACTGGATCTGTCCGGTGATGGTAAACACAATCTCGGACATCACCCGCGGGACATAAAAGCCGCTTTGCAAAACACTGATATTACAATCAATGCCCTCGTAATCGGCATCGACGACCCCAATCCAGGAGACACCCGCCAGGTAGAGATTGGGGAGCTATCTGCTTATTACCACGCGTGGGTCATCCGAGGCCCCGATGCTTTCGTCGAAGTCGCCCTTGGCTTCGAAGCCTATGAAGATGCGATGACACGTAAACTGATCCGTGAGCTTGAGGGACTGTCGCTCTCCCAAACTCAGCCATCAAAGCTATCAGTAGATATACCGAATCTGATCGGTCCAATATCGTTCGACCCGACGCAGTGAACCGGTGATCTCTTCAATCCCATCGGTCCCGATCACGCCGCGGTTTTGCAGCCCTTCTGCATGGCGGGCGAACAGGTCTGACACGATATCGCGAATCTCACGCCCACGCGGCGTCAGGCGTACCCGTACCGAGCGGCGGTCAATCTCGCATCGTTGATGGTGCATATAGCCCATCTCGACCAGTTTCTTAAGATTGTAGCTGACATTGCTGCCTTGATAGTAACCACGGCTCTTCAACTCTCCGGCGGTTACTTCATGGTCGCCTATGTTGAACAACAGCAGGGCCTGCACCGCGTTGATCTCAAGTACGCCGACACGCTCGAATTCATCCTTGATAACGTCCAGAAGCAAGCGATGAAGACGCTCGACCAGCGCCAACGCCTCAAGATAGCTCGTCATGAACCCCTTGGTCCCGGGCGCGGTGACCTGTAACTCCATACTCATTCAATCCTCCGATTCATCGCGCTGTTTCTGAAAACATGACGCGAATTCCCGAAAAATCGGTTAAGCCTGATGATTGCTTATTTTTGAAAGGTTTGCGCGATATCCGCGATCAATTCGGCCAGCGGTTCCGGCGGGCTGGCCTGACCAGTGACCCATTGATACAGGTCCTGGTCATTTTCATGCAACAAGGCATCGTATGTGTCCAATCCCGCCTCGTCCATAGAAGACAGATTGCGATCGGCATATGCCGTCAGGATCAAATCCATCTCTTTGATGCCCCGCCGCATCGAACGCATTTTCATGCGCTTGATCCGGGTCTCGCGCGGCTCGGTCATTGATTGCGTTCCAATTTCAGACGCAGCGCTTTTTCGACGCGGGCCAGCCGCTCGGAGTTGGCTCGCATCTCACCTCGGATCGTGCGTAGCTCTGCAACGAGATCGCGCAATTCCGAGTCCGTATCGCCATGCAGGCTTGTTTCGTCCATGCCGTCGCCCTCGCCCGTCAGAAGCCACATGATCGAGACATTCAGCAGCCCCGCCATCATCGACAGCTTGTTCGCGCGGGGTTCCGACAAATCATCTTCCCACGAAGTGATCGTGGCTTTTTTGACACCAAGCCTGCGGGCCAATTGGGTCTGCGTCATGCCTGCGGCTTCGCGTGCGCCAGCAACGCGATCCCCGAAGGTTGCGGTGTCCGGTCCGAACCAGTCTGTTTCGTCGTTCATCGGGGTCTCCAAAGGGTAAAACTCAATTGGCTTGATCGTTATTTCGGCGCACCCTATGACAGTCGAGCTGAACATACAAACCGAGGCCGACCATGAGTTTCCTGTCTGCGACACTGTCACGCGTAAAACCCTCGCCCACCATCGCGATGACGTCCAAAGCAGCCGAGCTGAAGGCCGCCGGGCGCGATGTGATCGGGCTGAGCGCAGGCGAGCCCGATTTCGACACGCCACAGAACATCAAGGACGCCGCCGTGGCCGCCATCGCTGCGGGCAAGACCAAATACACTGCTCCGGACGGCATCCCCGAGCTGAAACAGGCGGTTTGCGCCAAGATGAAGCGTGACCACGGATTGGACTATACGCCCGCTCAGGTCTCGGTCGGGACCGGGGGTAAGCAGACACTTTACAACGCGCTGATGGCTACGCTGAACGAGGGCGATGAGGTCCTCATCCCCGCGCCCTATTGGGTCAGCTACCCGGACATGGTGTTGCTGGCCGGTGGCACACCAGTGATCGTCGAAACTTCGCTGCAGACCAATTTCAAACTGACAGCGGATCAACTGGAAGCCGCGATCACACCTAAAACGAAATGGTTCATCTTCAACTCACCCTCGAATCCCACCGGAGCGGGCTATAGCCGGGCTGAACTGAAAGAACTGACAGATGTCCTGTTGCGGCATCCGCATGTTTGGGTGATGACCGATGATATGTATGAGCACCTGGCCTATGACGGGTTCGAGTTCTGCACGCCCGCACAGGTGGAACCGAGACTTTATGATCGGACGCTGACCTGCAATGGCGTCTCCAAAGCCTATGCCATGACCGGTTGGCGTATTGGCTATGCGGCAGGCCCGGTCGAGTTGATCGCCGCGATGCGCAAGGTGCAATCTCAATCAACTTCGAATCCCAGTTCGGTCAGCCAATGGGCAGCAGTCGAGGCTCTGAATGGAACTCAAGCATTCCTTGCGCCGAATAATGAGATCTTCAAACGCCGTCGCGATCTGGTCGTCGACATGCTCAGCCAAATCGACGGTATCTCGTGCCCGACACCCGAAGGCGCGTTCTACGTCTATCCATCAATCGCAGGCTTGATCGGGAAAACCACACCCGCGGGCACTGTGATAGATTCGGACGAAACCTTCGCAATCGCCCTGCTGGAAGAGGCCGACGTGGCGGTTGTGTTTGGCGCAGCTTTTGGTCTGTCCCCCAATTTCCGCGTCAGCTATGCGACCTCTGATGAGGCCCTGACTGAAGCCTGCACACGCATCCAACGTTTTTGCGCCGCGCTCACCTGATACCGGAGTTTGTTATGTCCACAGCCCTGCCTGAATACTATTTCCGCGTGCGCGAAAATGGGGCAGCGGTGTTCAGGATCGACACGGAAAATCGCCATCGCCGGATCGAGATGGAACAGATCGCGGTCATCAACATCCGCAATGGCGAGGTCAAACCGCAGGGCCAGCGTGTACTAAGCGACGCCGACAACGATGAAATCGCGCGCTGGATGGAAGAGCGCAAAGCCCTGCTATCCCGCCGCGATATGGATGATATACACCGTGCGGTTGACTACCTGAATCTGACCACGCAATGGGCTCAGTCTAAAGCAACGGATGCGCAATTAGAGGACGTGACCGACCCATTGCTGATGGCAATGCACGACTTGCGGTCGGTACTTGTTCGAAAGAAATCCGACCGGATGAGCAAAGAATGATCCCCTAGGCGGGAACTTCTCCTACATCGCGCACCGACCTTAGCCAGAAGCGCGCCATCAACAATACGGCAGCACAAGCGAGGCCAATCACGAGGCCAAGCCAGACTCCGATCCCCTCCATACCTTGAACAAAGCCGAAATAGTACGAAGCGGGGATACCGATCACCCAATAGCTGAGTGCGGCCATCACCATCGGTATTTTTGCATCCTGCAAACCTCGCAACAGGCCTAGTGCGATGACCTGCGCCCCATCGACCAGCTGGAACAACGCAGCCATCGCCAGCAGGCCAGTACCGATTAGCAGGATCTGTGGCCGCTGCGGATCATCGGCCTCCATAAACAGCGAGATCAGGGGCTCAGCGCATGTCAGGAATAGAACAATCGTCAAGACCGACACGATCAACGACATCCCGGTCACCGTAATCGCGCCTTTCTCAAGATGCGCCCGATCCCGTCGACCCAACGCGTTGCCCGCCCGAATAGTCGCCACATTAGACAGGCCCAAATGAACCATGAACGTCGCCGAGGCGAGGTTTAACGCAATCCCGTGAGCTGCCAGCGGCACTGGACCCAACCAGCCCATCATGACAGCAGAGATCGCGAATAACGACACCTCCGCCAGTGTCGTCAGACCGATGGGAACGCCCAAACGCAGCACGCTCATGAACATCTCCCAATCCGGGCGCCAAAACCGCTGAAACAAGCTGTGTTCCGGCAACGCACGCACCGCATAGATCACGACCGCCACCAATGATACGATCTGCGTCACCACTGACGCGATAGCCGCACCAATCACCCCAAGTTCGGGCGCGCCCCAGTTTCCGAAGATCAGCGCATAGTTGGTCACGCCATTGACCACAGCTGCAACAATCGTGATCCACAGCACAATCTGCGTCCGCTCAAGCGCGGCCAAATAGGACTTCAGGACCATCACCAACAGCGCCGGGAACAAGCCCCACCCCGCGACCCGCAGGTATACTGACGCAGTTTCAGCGACTTGCGGCTCTTGCTTCAAAGCAATCAGGATCGGATGGGACCACCACAAAAGGGGCATCATCACCGTCGCATAGATCAGTGATAGCCACAGACCCATACGAGTGGAGCGGCGAATGCTGGTCTCATTCTCCTCGGCGGCAGCGGTCGCCACCATTGGCATTACGGCCCACCCAAACCCGGCACCAAACAGGAACAAGACGAAGTAATAGCTGTTGGCCAGCGTCACGGCAGCCAACGCCTCGACCCCGTACCAACCTAGCATGACGGTATCGGTCAAACCAATCGCATACTGTGCCAGATGCCCGCCAATCAATGGCAGGCCCAGCACCGCGATTGCGCGCAAATGGCCGGGATATGTCATCACCTTGTTCATTCCGCCAGCCTTAGGCTTGCGCGCTGCCCGAGACAAGAGCGGAACAAACTTATTTCATAATGAGACTCGCAAGAACAAAGCGACGAAAGCCATCACCTTTGGTGCAACGGCTTTACAGTTTATCGATTTTCAACCGATCTTCGCGTCAGGATGCAGCGCTGTCCCCAGAATGTGGTCCGAGTTATGAATTACGTGATGCGCCTGCCCAACTATCAACGGATCAGGCTCACCCACGATCCTGAGGTCTTTGTCCGGGTAGTCCAGCGTCGACAGGAAATGCCGCATGCAGTTCAGACGCGCGCGTTTCTTGTCGTTGGATTTGACAATCGTCCAGGGCGCATCAGCGGTGTCGGTGTAGAAGAACATCGCCTCTTTCGCCTCGGTATAATCATCCCATTTGCTCAGGCTAGCCTTGTCAATCGGTGACAGTTTCCATTGCTTCAACGGATCAGTTTCACGACTCCCAAAGCGCCGCTGCTGCTCTTCCTGCGTGACCGAGAACCAGTACTTATAAAGTTGAATGCCCGAGCGCACCAGCATCCGCTCCAACTCGGGCGTCTGCCGCATGAATTCCAGATACTCATTGGGTGAGCAGAAGCCCATCACCCGCTCGACGCCCGCACGGTTGTACCAGGACCGATCATAAAACACCATCTCGCCCACGGTGGGCAGCTGCTGCACATAACGCTGGTAATACCACTGCCCCTTCTCCTCATCCGTCGGCTTGTTCAATGCGACCACACGCGCCTGACGCGGGTTCAGATGCTCCATGAACCGCTTGATGGTCCCACCCTTGCCGGCGGCGTCGCGGCCCTCGAACAACAGCACAAACCGCTGCCCTGTCTCCTGCGCCCACAATTGAACCTTCAGCAACTCTGCCTGCAGCTCGGCCTTTTGCGCCTCGTAATCCTTGCGTGCCATCTTGCGGCCATAGGGATACTTGCCGCTCTCAAAAGCTTGCCGGATTTTCTCGGATGTTGGTGCCGAGGCATCCGCCTTCAGGTCAGTTACAGCTTTGATCTGAGATGATTTTTGTTTGATCTGGGGTGCCGCATCCATACATGTTCTCCTCGGTTTCACTGTCGAGGAGATGCTTAGCCGATTGTCACACGGCGCGCTTTGATTGGTGTCAAATTGACATAGGTTTTATCGGGGCGTCAAAGAACAGGCCTATGCCCGTTCTTTACATGACCCCAAAATACATAGGGGGGAGCGGCCAGCCCCGCACTTACCGATGTCCCCAATCATCAGGATTGCCCGAGTTGTTCGGCGACAAGCCCAAAACGTCTCCGTCAGTCGAACACCCCAAACCCAAAACGGTTCTGTTCGCATAGGAGAAATACGAACACACCTGATTGATCTCAAGAATCTCGCCATCTTCCCACCCCGCCTCTCGCAGAGCGATCACGTCCGCCTCGGTCAGATCACCGGGTGCCTCGGTCAGCTTGCGCGCATATCTCATCGCTTCGACCTGTGCCGCGTCCAGCGGGGCCGAGGCCGGATCACGCGCCTCAATCGCCGCACGGATCGCATTGCCGCGCACCTCATCCTGCAGCAACCGCTGCAATCCGGAAAAGTGATGTTCTACGCAATACCCGCACCGGTTCAGAGAGCTGACCCACACGCCCAACACTTCAAGAAACCACTTCGGTATCTTGTTGCCCGAGTGATGCAGCACGGCCTTATACATCGCCATATGGCCTTCCATCGAATGCGGCCGCAGGCTGTGCGCCATCATGATATTGTCCACATTGTTGTCCGGCCCGGTGACCCGGTCATAAAGCCTCCTCAGCTTTCCCGTCGCCTCATGGAATGGAATGGTTCTGATCCAGCTCAATTCTTCTGCTCCCTAATTTCTGCTTCCGGAACAAAGCCTAAACGGGATTTCGAAACATGACGAGACCTTGGAAAGCTCGCGGTTTAATATCAATTTGTTTTGCATCACTGATATATGCTGGGCAGCCACCCCTACTGTCTGCTACGTCCCTATTGAAACAACTTTCTGACCAAAGACTTTTCAACTGTGCGCCCTCTCATCTGTATTTTTGCCCTGTCTTGTTTTGGCTCTGCTATAGCTATGTTCAATCCAGCGTTCTCAGATTGGTTATTGCTGACAGGACCGTGCGCATTGGCAAGTTTGCTGCTGCTGTTCGGAAAAAGGCTACGCCGGCTCAAAACTTCGAAAAACTGGGCTGTCGTCGATGGATCAAATGTTTTGCACTGGAAAGGCGGTGTTCCTAATATCGCCACAGTGCGCGAGGTTGTCGACGAGTTGAAGACAAAGGGGCGGACACCGGGCGTCGTCTTTGATGCCAATGTAGGATACAGAATCTCAGATCGCTATATGAACGACAGTTCCCTTGCGGCTTTGCTTGGGTTGCCATGCAGCCACGTGATGGTTGCGCCAAAGGGTACTCCTGCCGACCCGCTGGTTCTTCAGGTAGCGCGGGATCTCGGCGCTGCTATCGTCACAAATGACCGGTTCCGTGATTGGGATGACGAATACTCGGATGTGCTTGAGAAAAGTTCTCTTGTTCGAGGTGGCTTTAAAGACAAAACTCTCTGGCTGTCATTGTAAACGCGCTGCAATACAGCGCTGAATATCGCTTCGGTTCCGTTGGCCCCGACAAACCGGATACAACACCTCGCGCCCCTCTTCCCCCGGACCACATCACCTGCCATAATGGGGGAAACTCAAAAACAAGAGCAGCACCCATGCCCGACGATCTGTTGACGCCAGAAACAACGACCGCTTACGACGCCTCGTCCATCGAGGTGCTGGAAGGTCTGGAACCGGTCCGCAAACGCCCCGGCATGTATATCGGCGGCACGGATGAGCGTGCATTGCACCATATGGTGGCCGAGATACTCGACAACTCAATGGACGAAGCTGTTGCGGGCCATGCCAACCGGATAGAGGTCGAGCTGCACGCAGATTACGCCCTGACCGTTCGTGACAACGGGCGCGGCATTCCGATCGACCCGCATCCCAAGTTCCCCGACAAGTCGGCACTTGAAGTGATCCTCTGTACCCTGCACGCAGGCGGTAAATTCTCGGGCAAGGCGTATCAGACTTCGGGCGGTCTACACGGTGTGGGTGCATCGGTGGTGAATGCCCTGTCGGATTCGATGGTCGTGCAGGTGGCACGCGACAAACAGCTATTCGAACAACGCTTCTCGCGCGGTATCCCTCTAGGTCCGGTGGAAAAAGTAGGCGCAGCGCCCAACCGGCGCGGTACAACCGTCACGTTCCACGCCGACGCGGACATCTTCGGCCACCACAAATTCAAACCCGCGCGCCTATTCAAATCCATCCGCTCCAAGGCCTATCTGTTCTCGGGCGTCGAAATCCGCTGGAAATCCGCCATCGACGACGGCGAAACCCCGACCGAGGCGACCTTTCACTTCCCCGGCGGTCTTTCGGATTACCTGAAGGAGACGATGAACGGCTCGTCGACCTATGCCGAGCAGCCCTTTGCCGGCACCGTGGACTTTAACGAGAAGTTCGGCACCCCCGGCAAAGTCGAATGGGCGATCAACTGGACACCTTCGCGCGACGGGTTCATCCAGTCCTACTGTAACACCGTCCCAACCCCCGAAGGCGGCACACATGTCGCCGGTTTCTGGGCTGCGGTCCTCAAGGGGATCAAGGCCTATGGCGAGCTGATCAACAACAAAAAAGCTGGTCAGATCACCCGTGACGACCTGATTACAGGCGGCTGTGCGCTGGTATCCTGCTTTATCTCGGAACCGGAATTCGTCGGCCAGACCAAAGACCGGTTGGCTACGGTCGAGGCGCAACGGCTGGTCGAAAACTCGGTCCGCGACCATTTCGACAACTGGCTGGCGGCTGATACGAAATCCGCCGGGGCGATCCTCGACTTCCTCATACTGAGGGCCGAAGAACGCCTGCGCCGACGGGCCGAGAAGGAAACACAACGCAAGTCCGCCACTAAGAAACTTCGTCTCCCCGGCAAGTTGGTGGACTGTAGTAGTTCAACACGCGACGGCACGGAATTATTCATCGTCGAGGGCGACTCGGCAGGTGGCTCTGCCAAAATGGGCCGCGACCGAAAGACCCAAGCCCTACTGCCGCTGCGCGGCAAAATCCTGAACGTGTTGGGCGCGGCCAGTTCGAAACTGGGCACCAATGCCGAAATCAACGACCTGACCCAAGCGCTGGGTGTTGGCCTTGGCACCAAGTTCAACGTCGACGACCTGCGCTATGACAAGGTCATCATCATGACCGACGCGGATGTGGACGGGGCGCATATCGCCTCGCTGCTGATGACGTTCTTCTTCACCCAGATGCGGCCGATGATCGACGCGGGCCACTTGTACCTCGCCTGCCCTCCCCTCTATCGCCTGACCCAAGGCGCCAAACGTGTCTATTGTCTGGACGAGGCCGAGCGCGACGAATGGCTTGAGAAAGGTCTGGGCGGCAAAGGCAAGATCGACGTCTCGCGCTTCAAGGGTCTGGGCGAAATGGACGCCAAGGACCTGAAAGAGACCACGATGGACCCGGCCTCGCGCAAACTGATCCGCGTCACCATCGACGAGGACGAACCCGGCGAGACCGGCGATCTGGTCGAGCGCCTGATGGGCAAAAAACCCGAACTGCGGTTCCAGTACATTCAGGAGAACGCGCGGTTTGTGGAGGAGTTGGATGTCTAAATTCTTATACTGTCAATCCTGGACTAAGAATGCTGAATTTAAGTGAACTTCCTAAAGAGCCAATTGCGGCACTTCACAAAATAATAGTCTACATGATGAGCAAAAGCGGAAATGGCAGTGCTCAAATTGGTAAACTAAAACAAACAAATCACCACTTATTTTCTGAGTTGCTTAGCAGTTCATTGGTAGCCAAATCTGCGGCATCAAGGGTAAATGACGAAGAAGTACGACAGTCAATTCAAGAGAACTTGACGCTTAAGGACGAACTGAGTTTACAGCAATACAACGCACATCTTACGAGAGCGCTATCTTTGGTGCTTGCGCTACAATTCGATGAACACTTCATCGATGATGATTTGGACAAAGAATTCGACCAAGCCGAGCTCAGTACATCTGAAAAAGAGCGAATTAGAGAGTTAATGTATGAAGCGAGGCGCATTATTGATAGAGCGACGACGCTACCCGGATGGGCATGCAGAAAAATGCTCTACCACGTCTCAAAAATCGAGAATGAGCTCCATCGCGAAATTTCAAGGTTTCAATCGTTTATAGCTGCTGCTTCTGACGTCTCTGATCTCGTGAGAAAGTTTGGCACTGATGCGCAACCTTTGGCGGAGGCGATCAGCGAGGCGCGTACAATTACAGAAAGAAAGGTTGAGGGATACGCCCAAATTGAACGTGAGGCCGAACCAAAGCGCATACCAAAGTTCGAAGAGACTAAAGACTAGGAATAACTAGTCTCGCATCCGGCCAGAGTGTGTGTGCGAAACCCGCCCGACCAAGGAGGTAGGAAGGGCGCGTGACTGATGCTCTGCATCATGCACTGGGTGGATAGCGCAGAACATCTCCCCACCCAGTAGGCCGGGCTTCAGCCCGGCACACCGCAGCCCCCTTGCCTAACCCGTTGATCTCGTTCACACTTAACTTCAAACCGTCATCCAAGAGCGACATTTGAGGTTCCGAGCGTCCAAGACCCTATTTAACCACGAAATAATTCCGAACGGGAGGACGACATGAAAACACTAACCCTAGGGCTGGCCCTGACCCTGCTGGCCTCGGCAGCCCCCGCGCAGCAGATGCTCAGCACTGCATCGCCCATTCCGGACGGGGCCGAGACGCGGTTTTGCTACTATGACGGCATGGCCTATTCGCCAGACGCCTTCATCCTGCTGACCGGAGACAATACCGTCACCTCAACCATCAGCACGCGCGAGGAACGCTTGCTGCGGTGTCATCGCAATGACGATGGCTCTCTGGTCTGGAAACCGCAGAGCACGTTTCAAACCAACAACTGACGTAGGATGGGTTTCCAACCCATCAAAGCGGAGCGGGGACGATGGGGTAAAACCCCATCTTACCCAACATTCCGATCCAACCAGTCGGCAATCTGTTCGGCTGGGCCTCCCCAGTCCGGCTCCATGAACAGAAAATGCGCGTGGTTCTCGACGGGCAGGAAAGTCGCGCGATCACCATAGAGTTTCGCCAGCGCGCGGCAGGTGTTGGGGTTCACGGCCCGGTCCTCGGTGCCTGAAACAATCAGCACCGGGCAATCGACCTTGTCGATTTCCACCTTCATCGCATGGTGATCGTCGAACATCCAGAAGAACATCTCGAACATCACCCGCCCGCTTTCGGGGCCGAGCTGGTCGAACACCTCATGCTGCTGCGCCTCGGGCATCTTGTTGAGCGCAAAGGGGGCCATCAGTTCGAAATCAACGCGCATGGGCTGTTTCCAGAACGCCCCACCCTCCATCAACGCGCGCGGCACAGCGCGTTCGTCGTCGGTTTCCGGCAATGTGCCCCAAGCCGCGTTTGGGTTGATCAGGACAATTGCGCTGGCCAACCCCTGAGACGCCACCTTCTGCGCCACTACCCCGGCGATGGCATGGCCCAGAAGAACAGGTTTGCTCTCCAACCCCTGCACGAAGTCTGCGATGTCATCGGCATAATCCATGACGCTCGTGTCGGTGAGGCCGGGATCGGGGTCGGCCTTGGGGTCGCCACCATGATAGCGTAGCGCGGGCGTATGCACCGTCCAGCCACGTGCACGAAAGAAGCCCGCATAATCCTCCATACACCACGGCCCGGCAAAAGCACCGTGGATCAGAACAATCTCTTTCGTCATGAAAATCTCCCTCACCTCCGACTAGTATGAGAGGTGAGGGATGGGTTCGGCAAGCCTGTCAGTGTGCTGCGTTGAAGAGCGTTGTCAGGTTTTCTTCGGTCAATTCGATCGGATTCCCTCCGCATGAGGGGTCGATGATTGCGCCCTGGACCAGTTCGGGGATGGCGGCTTTGGTGACGCCGAGGTCGGAGAGATTGCGGGGGATGGCGAGGCTGTCGTTGAACTCT